>NZ_BNBC01000176.1 GCF_014654675.1 Streptomyces spiralis | reverse complement strand
GGGGACCTGGCCGGGCGAGGCGATCGGCCGGTCCCGCGGAGGACTGACCACGAAGATCCACCTCGCCTGCGACGGGCAGGGACGTCCCCTGGCCTTCACTCTCACTGCCGGCAATGTCAACGACTGCACCCAGTTCGAGCAGGTCATGGCCCGCATCCGCATCGAGCGGTGCGGGCCGGGCCGCCCTCGCACCCGGCCAGAACTGGTGGCCGCGGACAAGGGCTACTCATCCATGAAGATCCGCGCCTACCTTCGCGGCCGGGGCATCAAGGCAGCGATCCCTGAACGCATCGACCAGATCAACGGCCGTATCCGGCGAGGCGAGAGCCGGTGCCGGCTCAACCGCCCGGCCTACCGTCGCCGCAACGTCGTCGAACGCTGCTTCAACCGGCTCAAGCACAACAAAGCCCTGGCCACCCGCTACGACAAACGAGCCCGCCACTACCAAGCCCTGGTCACCCTCGCCTGCCTCCGACTCTGGCTGACCTGACTTTGCGGACACCCCCTAG
>NZ_BNBC01000175.1 GCF_014654675.1 Streptomyces spiralis | reverse complement strand
TGCCGTGTGCGGGCAGTGCCGGGCCTGTCTGCGCGGGCGGCCCTGGTACTGCTTCAACACGCACAATGCCAAGCAGAAGATGACCCTCACCGACGGCACGGAGCTCTCCCCTGCCCTCGGGATCGGCGCCTTCGCGGAGAAGACGCTGGTGGCGGCCGGCCAGTGCACCAAGGTGGACCCGGCCGTCTCACCGGCCGTGGCCGGGCTGCTGGGCTGCGGTGTGATGGCGGGCATCGGCGCGGCCATCAACACCGGGAACGTCGGCCGCGGCGACAGCGTGGCCGTCATCGGCTGCGGCGGCGTCGGTGACGCCGCGATCGCCGGGGCGTACCTGGCGGGCGCGGCGAGGATCATCGCCGTGGACATCGACGACCGCAAGCTCTCCACCGCCCGCACCATGGGCGCGACCCACACGGTCAACTCCAAGGAGACCGATCCGGTCGAGGCGATCCGGGAGCTGACCGGAGGCTTCGGCGCCGATGTCGTGATCGACGCCGTCGGCCGCCCGG
>NZ_BNBC01000174.1 GCF_014654675.1 Streptomyces spiralis | reverse complement strand
TGCCGTGTGCGGGCAGTGCCGGGCCTGTCTGCGCGGGCGGCCCTGGTACTGCTTCAACACGCACAATGCCAAGCAGAGGATGACCCTCACCGACGGCACGGAGCTCTCCCCGGCCCTCGGGATCGGCGCCTTCGCGGAGAAGACGCTGGTGGCGGCCGGACAGTGCACGAAGGTGGACCGGGCCGCCTCGGCGGCGGCCGCCGGTCTCCTGGGCTGCGGTGTGATGGCGGGCATCGGCGCGGCCATCAACACCGGGAACGTCGGCCGCGGTGACAGCGTGGCCGTCATCGGCTGCGGCGGCGTCGGGGACGCGGCCGTCGTCGGGTCTCATCTGGCGGGCGCGGCGAGGATCATCGCGGTCGACGTCGACGACCGCAAGCTGGCCGCGGCCCGGAAGCTGGGTGCGACCCACACGGTCAACTCCAGGGAGATCGATCCGGTCGAGGCGATCCGGGAGCTGACCGGAGGCTTCGGCGCCGATGTCGTGATCGACGCCGTCGGCCGCCCGG
>NZ_BNBC01000173.1 GCF_014654675.1 Streptomyces spiralis | reverse complement strand
GCCATGTGGCATTCGTCGCCGCCGGAGGTGTAGTCGCCGAAGTAGTCGACGACGTCCTCCGGCCACTGGTTCGCCTCGGCGAGGAGCACCTTGTCCGGGTACTGGGTGTCGATCTCCTTGCGCACCCGCTTGAGGAACTCGTGGGTGGCGGGCAGGTTCTCGCAGTTGGTGCCCTCCTGCTGGTACAGGTACGGCACCGCGTCCAGCCGGAACCCGTCGATGCCGAGGTCCAGCCAGAACTTCAGCGCGGAGATCATCTCCTCCTGCACCGCCGGGTTCTCGTAGTTGAGGTCCGGCTGGTGCGAGAAGAAGCGGTGCCAGTAGTACTGCTTGCGTACCGGGTCGTACGTCCAGTTGGAGGCCTCGGTGTCGACGAAGATGATCCGGGCGTCCTGGTACTGCTTGTCGTCGTCGGCCCACACGTAGTAGTCGCCGTAGGGGCCGTCGGGGTCCTTGCGGGACTCCTGGAACCACGGGTGCTGGTCGCTGGTGTGGTTCATGACGAAGTCG
>NZ_BNBC01000172.1 GCF_014654675.1 Streptomyces spiralis | reverse complement strand
GCCATGTGGCATTCGTCGCCGCCGGAGGTGTAGTCGCCGAAGTAGTCGACGACGTCCTCCGGCCACTGGTTCGCCTCCGCCAGCAGCACGGTGTCCGGGTACATCCTGTCGATCTCGCGCCGCACCCGCTTCAGGAACTCATGGGTGGCGGGCAGGTTCTCGCAGTTGGTGCCCTCCTCCGCGTACAGGTACGGCACCGCGTCCAGCCGGAACCCGTCGATGCCCAGGTCCAGCCAGAAGCGCAGGGCGGCCAGGATCTCCTCCTGGACGGCGGGGCTCTCGTAGTTCAGGTCCGGCTGGTGGGAGAAGAACCGGTGGAAGTAGTACTGGCCGCGCACGGGATCGAAGGTCCAGTTGGACACCTCCGTGTCGACGAAGATGATCCGCGCGTCCGGGTAGCCCTTGTCGTCGTCGGCCCACATGTAGAAGTCGGCGTAGGGGCCGTCGGGGTCCTTGCGGGACTCCTGGAACCACGGGTGCTGGTCGCTGGTGTGGTTCATGACGAAGTCG
>NZ_BNBC01000171.1 GCF_014654675.1 Streptomyces spiralis | reverse complement strand
CTCCGCCGCAGGACACGACGGCGCCGGAGACGTCGGCGACGGTGTCGGGTACCAAGGACGCCTCGGGGAACTACGTCGACAGTGCGACGGTGACGGTGTCGGCCTCGGACTCGGGTTCCGGGGTGGACAAGGTCGAGTACGCGCTGGATGGCGGGGCTTATGCCACGTACACCGGCCCGGTGAAGGTGAGTGCTGTGGGTCAGCACACCTTGGCGTATCGGGCGTCGGACAAGGCGGGTAATACGTCGGCGGTGAAGTCGGTGTCGTTCGCGGTGGTGGCTGCTCCGCCGCAGGACACGACGGCGCCGGAGACGTCGGCGTCGGTGTCGGGGACGAAGGATGCCTCGGGGAACTACGTCGACAGTGCGACGGTCACGCTGTCGGCCTCGGACTCCGGTTCCGGGGTGGACAAGATCGAGTACGCGCTCGACGGCGGGGCTTACGCCACGTACACCGACCCCGTGAAGGTGAGCAGTGTCGGTCAGCACACCCTGACGTACCGGGCGTCGGACAAGGCGGG
>NZ_BNBC01000170.1 GCF_014654675.1 Streptomyces spiralis | reverse complement strand
GGCCGATCCAGCCGATGTCGATGGAGCCGGAGTTGAGGGCTTCGATCTCGGACGGGCCGGCGTTGAAGACCTGGTACTTGGCCTTCGTGGCCCCGAGCGCCTTCTGGAAGAAGCCCTGCTGGTGGCCGACGAGCGCGGTCGCGTGGGTGAGGTTGCCGAAGTAGCCGATCGTGACGGAGTCCAGGCCGTCGATTTTCTCCGCCCCGGGAGCGATCTTCGCCGTGCCCCGGTCCTTCGCCTGGGACCCGTAGCCGCAGCCGGCGAGGAGCAGCAGGAGCAGAGCGGCGGCCAGGGCCGCGAGGGTGCGGCGCACGGCGGTGGTGTCAGGCACGGGAGGGGTTCCTCTCGTCGGTCGGCCCGGCGGTCACGGTCATCGGACGCGGTCCATGCTCAGAAGTCCCAGCCGTGGTCGTCGGGGGCGTTGTCGGCCGGTTCGGGTGCGGCGAAGGAGGCGCCGACCATGCCGGCGGTCAGCGTGGTGCCGTCGGAGGGGTCGATCAGGATGAACGAGCCGGTGCGGCGGGAGTCGGCGTAGGAGTCGACCGG
>NZ_BNBC01000169.1 GCF_014654675.1 Streptomyces spiralis | reverse complement strand
GAGAAGTACCAGCTCAAACCCCGTGACTGGGCGGCGGCCGAACGCGAGGGCCGCAGCATCGCCCCGCTCATCACCCGCCTCAACGACATCCGCCGCCGCAGCCCGGCCCTCCGGCAGCTGCGCGACCTGCACTTCCACCACGCCGACCAGGAAGCGGTGATCGCCTACTCGAAACGGAGCGGCTCGAACACGGTTCTGGTGGTCGCCAACCTCGATCCGCACCACACCCAGGAGGCGACGGTCTCGTTGGACATGCCGCAACTCGGCCTGGAATGGCACGAGTCGGTGCCGGTGCGCGACGAGCTCACCGGCGAGACCTATCACTGGGGCAGGGCCAACTATGTGCGACTCGAGCCGGGCCACAGGCCCGCTCATGTCTTCACCGTCCTGCGACCGTCCACCCCGCAGATCGGAGGGTCACCCACAACATGATCGTCAATGAGCCCGTTCCGGACACCTTCGAGGACACTCCCGCCAAGGACCGCGACCCGGAGTGGTTCAAACGTGCCGTCTTCTACGAGGTCCTCGTCCGCTCCTTCCAGGACAGCAACGGCGACGGCATCGG
>NZ_BNBC01000168.1 GCF_014654675.1 Streptomyces spiralis | reverse complement strand
GAGAAGTACCAGCTCAAACCCCGTGACTGGGCGGCGGCCGAACGCGAGGGCCGCAGCATCGCCCCGCTCATCACCCGACTCAACGACATCCGCCGCCGGCACCCCGCGCTGCACCAACTGCGCAACCTGCGCTTCCACCACGCCGACAACGATGCCGTGCTCGTCTACAGCAAGAGCACCGGCTCGGACACCGTCGTCGTGGTCGTCAATCTCGACCCGCACCACACCCAGGAGGCGACGGTCTCGTTGGACATGCCGCACCTCGGCCTCGACGGACACGCGTCCATGCCGGTGCTCGACGAACTGACGGGTGAGACCTACCACTGGGGCAGGACCAACTACGTGCGACTCGATCCCGGCCGCGGTCCCGCGCACGTGCTCCATGTCCAGCGATCGTCCACCTCGCCGCAGATCGGAGGGCCCCCCGCGCCATGACTGTCAATGAGCCCGTCCCGGACATCTTCGAGGACGCCCCGGCCAGGGACCGGGATCCGGAGTGGTTCAAACGTGCCGTCTTCTACGAGGTCCTCGTCCGCTCCTTCCAGGACAGCAACGGCGACGGCATCGG
>NZ_BNBC01000167.1 GCF_014654675.1 Streptomyces spiralis | reverse complement strand
GGGGACTGCTGCATCGACGCCCCGGCCCACTGGGTGCGCAGTCCGCCGGGCTCCGCGATGGTCACCGTGACGCCGAGTGGTGCGAGTTCCGCGGCCAGCGACTCCGACAGGCCCTCCAGGGCGAACTTCGTGGCGTGGTAGTAGCCGGTCGCGGCGAAGGCGGCCAGGCCGCCGAAGGAGGAGATGTTGACGATCTTCCCCGAGCGGCGGTCCCGCATGCCGGGCAGCACTGCTTTGAGGACGGTCACCACGCCGTGCACGTTGGTGTCGAACAGGGCCCGGACCGCTGCGTCCTCTCCCTCTTCGATCGCGGCCAGGTAGCCGTATCCCGCGTTGTTGACCACCACGTCGATGCGTCCGAACACCGCCTCGCACGCCTGGACGGCTGCGGTCACCGACTCGGGGTCGGTGACGTCCAGCCGGAGAGGCAGTGCGCGGTCGCCGTACCGGGCGGCGAGATCAGCCACCGATGCGCGGTTGCGGGCGGTGACAGCCACCCGGTCACCCCGTTCGAGGGCGTGCTCGGCCAGGGCACGGCCCAGGCCGCTGGAGCAGCCGGTGATCAGCCA
>NZ_BNBC01000166.1 GCF_014654675.1 Streptomyces spiralis | reverse complement strand
GCGTCAACCAGTAGCCTGCGACGATCAGCCGTGGCATGCCTGGAGGCTTCGTGGAAGCTATCGCTCTCGTCAGTCCCGAGCGGTTGTGGTCGGCGCAGGAGGTCTTGGTGCGCCCGAGCCCTGTCCCGGCGGCAGCAGGGGTCTACGGGTGGCACTTCGAGCAGCCGCCCCACCCGGACTTGAGCGCTGAGCGCCTGCTCTACGTCGGCATAGCCCCGCGGTACATGGCGAACCGGACCAGCACGCAGAACTTGCGCAAGCGGGTGCGCTACCACTACCGGGGCAACGCGGCCGGCTCAACGCTGCGGCTCACCCTCGGATGTCTGCTCGGACTCGAGCTGCGCCGCGTGGGCAGCGGCAAGCGGATGACCTTCGGCAAGGCCGGCGAAGCCACCTTGAGCCAGTGGATGGCGGACAACGCGCGGGTCTGCTGGATCGAGCAGAACGAACCGTGGACCCTGGAGTCACAGCTCATCTCCCAACTCGACCTCCCGCTGAACCTCGACCAGAACAGCCACAACGCGTTCCACAGCCGCTTGAAGGAGCTACGGGCCCAAGCGCGAGTACGGGCACGGGAGTTGCCGATCAGCTCGTAGGCCG
>NZ_BNBC01000164.1 GCF_014654675.1 Streptomyces spiralis | reverse complement strand
CTTCAAAGTCTCCCAGCTATCCTACACAAGCCGAACCGAACACCAATATCAAACTGTAGTAAAGGTCCCGGGGTCTTTCCGTCCTGCTGCGCGAAACGAGCATCTTTACTCGTAGTGCAATTTCACCGGGCCTATGGTTGAGACAGTCGAGAAGTCGTTACGCCATTCGTGCAGGTCGGAACTTACCCGACAAGGAATTTCGCTACCTTAGGATGGTTATAGTTACCACCGCCGTTTACTGGCGCTTAAGTTCTCAGCTTCGCCCCACCGAAGTGAAGCTAACCGGTCCCCTTAACGTTCCAGCACCGGGCAGGCGTCAGTCCGTATACATCGCCTTACGGCTTCGCACGGACCTGTGTTTTTAGTAAACAGTCGCTTCTCGCTGGTCTCTGCGGCCACCCCCAGCTCACGGAGAAAATCCGATCACCAGGCGTGGCCCCCCTTCTCCCGAAGTTACGGGGGCATTTTGCCGAGTTCCTTAACCATAGTTCACCCGAACGCCTCGGTATTCTCTACCTGACCACCTGAGTCGGTTTAGGGTACGGGCCGCCATGAAACTCGCTAGAGGCTTTTCTCGACAGCATAGGATCATCCACTTCACCACAATCGGCTCGGCATCAGGTCTCA
>NZ_BNBC01000163.1 GCF_014654675.1 Streptomyces spiralis | reverse complement strand
GAGGCGAACCAGTGGCCGGAGGACGTCGTCGACTACTTCGGCGACTACACCTCCGGCGGCGACGAATGCCACATGGCGTTCCACTTCCCGGTCATGCCCCGCATCTTCATGGCCGTCCGCCGCGAATCCCGCTACCCCGTCTCCGAGATCCTGGCCAAGACCCCGGCGATCCCCTCGGGCTGCCAGTGGGGCATCTTCCTGCGCAACCACGACGAGCTGACCCTGGAGATGGTCACCGACGAGGAGCGCGACTACATGTGGGCCGAATACGCCAAAGACCCCCGCATGCGCGCCAACATCGGCATCCGCCGCCGGCTGGCCCCCCTGCTGGACAACGACCGCAACCAGATCGAGCTGTTCACCGCCCTGCTGCTGTCCCTGCCCGGCTCCCCGATCCTGTACTACGGCGACGAGATCGGCATGGGCGACAACATCTGGCTCGGCGACCGCGACGCGGTGCGCACGCCCATGCAGTGGACCCCCGACCGCAACGCCGGCTTCTCCTCCAGCGACCCCGGGCGCCTCTTCCTGCCCACGATCATGGACCCGGTCTACGGCTACCAGGTCACCAACGTCGAGGCCTCCATGTCCTCGCCGTCCTCGCTGCTGCACTGGACCCGCCGCATGATCGAGATCCGCAAGCAGAACC
>NZ_BNBC01000162.1:361-654 GCF_014654675.1 Streptomyces spiralis | reverse complement strand
GCGCATGATCTCTTCGCAGCGTGTCAGCATCTCGTCGTCGAACACCCCGCGCCGGTACTTCGTCACAAAGACCAAGTGCACATGCATCGCAGAAATGACGTGCCTGCCCCGCCTGTAGTCGTTTTGATCACCATGAGATTCATATGGGTAGGGTGTTGGGTGTGCAGCTCCGCTACAACTACCGGGCCTACCCGGACGCCGCACAGCGTCGTGCGCTGGCGAAGGCGTTCGGGTGCGCTCGCGTGGTGTGGAACGACTGCCTGCGCGACCGGAAGGAAGCGCACGCGGCAGGG
>NZ_BNBC01000162.1:0-320 GCF_014654675.1 Streptomyces spiralis | reverse complement strand
TCGGCCGAGCTGTCCCGGCTTCGCATCACCCAGGCCAAACGCACCGAGGAACGCGCCTGGCTCGCCGAGGTGTCGGCGGTCGTCCTGCAGCAGTCCCTGCGGGACCTGGATGCCGCCTACAAGAACTTCTTCGACAGCCTCAAGGGCAAGCGGCCCGGCCGCAAGGCCGGCCCTCCCCGGTACAAGTCGAAGAAGGACGCCCGGCAGTCGATCCGTCTCAACACCAACGCCTTCTGCCTGCAGAGCGACGGCACGGTGTACGTGGCCAAGGTCGGCAACCTCAAGGTCAAGTGGTCCCGCAGGCTTCCGGCCCCGCCCAC
>NZ_BNBC01000161.1 GCF_014654675.1 Streptomyces spiralis | reverse complement strand
GGGTTGTCCACCCGGAAGATCCGCACCCCGTGGTCCATCCAGTGCCGCAGGATGCGGACGGTCTCGGCGACCAGGCCGTCCATGTCGGCGTCGAAGGCGACGGGGTAGATGTCCTGGTACTTCTTCGGCGGGTTCTCGGCGTAGGCGATCGTGCCGTCGGGGCGGTGGTGGAACCACTCGGGATGCTTGTGCACCCAAGGGTGGTCGGGGGAGCACTGCAGGGCGAAGTCCAGGGCGATCTCCAGGCCCAGCTCGCGGGCCTGGGCGACGAAGGCGTCGAAGTCCTCCAGGGTGCCCAGGGCGGGGTGGATCGCGTCGTGGCCGCCCTCGGGGGAGCCGATCGCCCAGGGCACGCCGACGTCCTCGGGGCCGGGGGTGAGGGTGTTGTTCCTGCCCTTGCGGAAGGTGGTGCCGATGGGGTGGATCGGGGGCAGGTAGACCACGTCGAAGCCCATCGCGGCGATCGCCGGGAGACGGCGGGCGGCGGTGGTGAAGGTGCCGTGGGGCTGCTCGGGGGTGCCCTCGGAGCGGGGGAAGAACTCGTACCAGGCGCCGTACAGGGCCCGCTCCCGCTCCACCAGCAGCGGCATCGCATCGGAGGCGGTGACCAGCTCCCGCAGCGGATACCGGGCCAGCACCGCGTCCACCTCCGGCGTCAACGCCGCCGCCAGCCG
>NZ_BNBC01000160.1 GCF_014654675.1 Streptomyces spiralis | reverse complement strand
GGGGTGATGGGTGGTTGGTCGTTGTTTGAGAACTGCACAGTGGACGCGAGCATCTGTGGCCAAGTTTTTAAGGGCGCACGGTGGATGCCTTGGCACCAGGAACCGATGAAGGACGTGGGAGGCCGCGATAGTCCCCGGGGAGTCGTCAACCAGGCTTTGATCCGGGGGTTTCCGAATGGGGAAACCCGGCAGTCGTCATGGGCTGTCACCCACTGCTGAACACATAGGCAGTGTGGAGGGAACGCGGGGAAGTGAAACATCTCAGTACCCGCAGGAAGAGAAAACAACCGTGATTCCGGGAGTAGTGGCGAGCGAAACCGGATGAGGCCAAACCGTATGCGTGTGAGACCCGGCAGGGGTTGCGTATACGGGGTTGTGGGATCTCTCTTGATCAGTCTGCCGGCTGGTCGGTGAGTCAGAAACCGTTGATGTAGGCGAAGGACATGCGAAAGGTCCGGCGTAGAGGGTAAGACCCCCGTAGTCGAAATGTCAGCGGCTTGCTTGAGAGACACCCAAGTAGCACGGGGCCCGAGAAATCCCGTGTGAATCTGGCGGGACCACCCGCTAAGCCTAAATATTCCCTGGTGACCGATAGCGGATAGTACCGTGAGGGAATGGTGAAAAGTACCCCGGGAGGGGAGTGAAATAGTACCTGAAACCGTGTGCCTACAAGCCGTGGGAGCGTCGGA
>NZ_BNBC01000158.1 GCF_014654675.1 Streptomyces spiralis | reverse complement strand
CGGGACGAGGAGAAGGCCCGCGCCAAGGAGCGGGTGTTCAGTCTGCGGGACGAGTTCTCCCAGTGGGACCCGCGCCGTCAGCGGCCGGAGCTGTGGAACCTGTACAACGGCCGCCACGCGCCCGGCGAGCACGTCCGGGTGTTCCCGCTGTCCAACTGGACCGAGCTGGATGTGTGGCAGTACATCACCCGGGAGGGCATCGAGCTGCCCGCGATCTACTTCGCCCACGAGCGCGAGGTGTTCCAGCGGGGCGGCATGTGGCTGACCGCCGGCGAGTGGGGCGGCCCGAGGGACGGCGAGAGTGTGGAGAAGCGGCAGGTGCGCTACCGCACCGTCGGCGACATGTCCTGTACCGGTGCCGTGGACTCCGACGCGGTGACGCTGGAGCAGGTCATCACCGAGATCGCCGCCTCCCGGCTCACCGAGCGCGGCGCCACCCGCGCCGACGACAAGCTCTCCGAGGCCGCGATGGAAGACCGCAAGCGCGAGGGGTACTTCTAGTCATGACCAGCACCACCGAACCGACCGAGCCGTTGTCGGTCGAGCAGCTGTCGGCCACCACCCTGCTGCGGTTCGCGACCGCCGGGTCCGTCGACGACGGCAAGTCCACGCTCGTGGGCCGCCTGCTGCACGACTCCAAGTCGGTCCTCGCCGACCAGCTGGAGGCCGTGGAACGCGCCTCCGCCAGCCGCGGCCA
>NZ_BNBC01000157.1 GCF_014654675.1 Streptomyces spiralis | reverse complement strand
GGCCGATCCAGCCGATGTCGATGGAGCCGGAGTTGAGGGCTTCGATCTCGGACGGGCCGGCGTTGAAGACCTGGTACGTGGCCTTCGTGGCCCCGAGCGCCTTCTGGAAGAAGCCCTGCTGGTGGCCGACGAGCGCGGTCGCGTGGGTGACGTTGCCGAAGTAGCCGATCGTGACGGAATCGAGCCCATCGATCTTCTTGGCGCCGGCGGCGATCTTCTGCTCGGCGGTGTCGTCCGCGGCCTTCGAGCCGTAGCCGCAGGCGGCCAGGGTCAGGAGCGGAAGAGCGACGAGCGCGGCGAGGCCGCGGCGGAACAAGGATGAGCGGGTGGCAGGCACGGGAGGCAGTCCTCTCGTTGGCCCGGCGGTCACGGTCTCTCAGGTCGTGGCCGGGAGATCGGCAGGTCTTCGTCTACGTCGGCGGGGGGTGAGGGCACACGGACAGTGCGCGTTCGTCAGCGCACACATCGCCCCACCCCGCCCTGTCCGCTGCCGAGGGCGCCGCTGCCGACCCGGCCGCCCTCCTTGGCGAACATCGAGTAGAAGTCCGAGGAGTTCATGGTCAGAAGTCCCAGCCGTCCTCTTCCGAGGCGTCCTTGACCGGTTCGGGTGCGGCGAAGGACTCGCCGACCATGCCGGCCGTCAGCGTGGTGCCGTCGGAGGGGTCGATCAGGATGAACGAGCCGGTGCGGCGGGAGTCGGCGTAGGAGTCGACCGG
>NZ_BNBC01000156.1 GCF_014654675.1 Streptomyces spiralis | reverse complement strand
TCCACGCGGTCCTCGACAAGATGAGCGACTTCGCGAACCGGGTCCGCTCCGGGGAGTGGACCGGACACACCGGCAAGGGGATCCGCAACGTCGTCAACATCGGCATCGGCGGCTCCGACCTCGGCCCGGCCATGGCGTACGAGGTGCTGCGCGCCTATACCGACCGCGATCTGACGGTGCGGTTCGTCTCCAACGTCGACGGCGCCGACCTGCACGAGGCCACCCGCGACCTGGACCCCGCCGAGACGCTGTTCATCGTCGCGTCCAAGACCTTCACCACCATCGAGACGATCACCAACGCCACCTCGGCCCGCGACTGGCTGCTGGCGGAGCTGGGCGCGGGGCCGGAGGCCGTCGCGCGGCACTTCGTGGCGCTGTCGACCAACGCGGAGAAGGTCGCCGCGTTCGGCATCGACACGGCGAACATGTTCGAGTTCTGGGACTGGGTCGGCGGCCGCTACTCCTACGACTCGGCCATCGGCCTCTCCCTGATGATCGCCATCGGCCCGGACCGGTTCCGGGAGATGCTCGACGGCTTCCGTATCGTCGACGACCACTTCCGCACCGCCCCCGCCGAGTCCAATGTGCCGCTGCTGCTGGGCCTGCTGGGTGTCTGGTACGGCGACTTCCACGACGCCCAGTCGCACGCGGTGCTGCCCTACTCGCACTACCTGTCGAAGTTCACCGCCTATCTCCAGCAGCTGGACATGGAGTCCAAC
>NZ_BNBC01000155.1 GCF_014654675.1 Streptomyces spiralis | reverse complement strand
TCCACGCGGTCCTCGACAAGATGAGCGACTTCGCGAACCGGGTCCGCTCCGGGGAGTGGACCGGACACACCGGCAAGCGGATCCGCAACGTCGTCAACATCGGCATCGGCGGCTCCGACCTCGGCCCGGCCATGGCGTACGAGGTGCTGCGCCCCTACACCGACCGCGACCTGACCGTCCGGTTCGTCTCCAACGTCGACGGCGCCGACCTGCACGAGGCCACCCGCGACCTGGACCCCGCCGAGACGCTGTTCATCGTCGCGTCCAAGACCTTCACCACCATCGAGACGATCACCAACGCCACCTCGGCGCGCTCCTGGCTCCTGAAGGGACTGGGAGGCGACGAGAAGGCGGTCGCCAAGCACTTCGTGGCGCTGTCGACGAACACGGAGAAGGTCGCCGCGTTCGGCATCGATGTCGACAACATGTTCGAGTTCTGGGACTGGGTCGGCGGCCGCTACTCCTACGACTCGGCCATCGGCCTCTCCCTGATGATCGCCATCGGCCCGGACCGGTTCCGGGAGATGCTCGACGGCTTCCGCATCGTCGACGAACACTTCCGCAACGCCCCCGCCGAGTCCAACGCCCCGCTCATCCTGGGCCTGCTGGGCGTCTGGTACGGCAACTTCCACGACGCGCAGACGCACGCGGTGCTGCCCTACTCGCACTACCTGTCGAAGTTCACCGCCTATCTCCAGCAGCTGGACATGGAGTCCAAC
>NZ_BNBC01000154.1 GCF_014654675.1 Streptomyces spiralis | reverse complement strand
GACAAGCCCTCGGCCTATTAGTACCGGTCACCTCCACACCTTACGGTGCTTCCAGATCCGGCCTATCAACCCAGTCGTCTACTGGGAGCCTTACCCCATCAAGTGGGTGGGAGTCCTCATCTCGAAGCAGGCTTCCCGCTTAGATGCTTTCAGCGGTTATCCCTCCCGAACGTAGCCAACCAGCCATGCCCTTGGCAGAACAACTGGCACACCAGAGGTTCGTCCGTCCCGGTCCTCTCGTACTAGGGACAGCCCTTCTCAAGACTCCTACGCGCACAGCGGATAGGGACCGAACTGTCTCACGACGTTCTAAACCCAGCTCGCGTACCGCTTTAATGGGCGAACAGCCCAACCCTTGGGACCGACTCCAGCCCCAGGATGCGACGAGCCGACATCGAGGTGCCAAACCATCCCGTCGATATGGACTCTTGGGGAAGATCAGCCTGTTATCCCCGGGGTACCTTTTATCCGTTGAGCGACGGCGCTTCCACAAGCCACCGCCGGATCACTAGTCCCGACTTTCGTCCCTGCTCGACCCGTCGGTCTCACAGTCAAGCTCCCTTGTGCACTTACACTCAACACCTGATTGCCAACCAGGCTGAGGGAACCTTTGGGCGCCTCCGTTACCCTTTAGGAGGCAACCGCCCCAGTTAAACTACCCATCAGACACTGTCCCTGATCCGGATCACGGACCCAGGTTAGACATCCAGCACGACCAGACTGGTATTTCAACGACGACTCCAC
>NZ_BNBC01000153.1 GCF_014654675.1 Streptomyces spiralis | reverse complement strand
GACCTGGGCCATCGCCTGGCGCACGGCCTTGCTCTTCACCGACGGGGCGTCGGTGTTGAAGGCCAGGTAGCGGATCTCCAGGCCCGGCATCTCGACGAGGTCGACGTTGCCCCCGCTGGCGTTGGACAGCTTCTGGATCTGCTCCGGCGACATGGTGCGGGTCATGACGTCGATGTCACCCTTGTTCAGGGCCTCGCCCATGGCGTCCGCGTCGGCGAAGGAGCGGATCTCCACCTTGTCGTTGTTGAGCTGCAACGTCCCCTTGTAGTTGGGGTTCTTGGTGAAGACGGCGTCGACCATCTCGCCGTTCTTGACGTCGGCCTTCATGGTGTACGGACCGGAGCCGTCCACGGCGAAGCCCTCGCGCAGCTTGTTCTTCTCGTAGTCCTTGGGGTTGACGATGCCCGCGACGGGCGTCGTCAGCTTGTACGGGAAGGTGGCGTCCGCGGTGTTGAGGTGGAAGATGACCTCGCGGTCGCCCTGCGTCTCGACGGTGTCGATGGTGTTCAGCAGGCCCGCCACACCACTGTCGCCCTTGATGGCGCGGGCGCGGTCGATGGAGTACTTCACGTCGGCCGCGGTGAGCGGGTCGCCGTTGGCGAACTTCAGCCCCTCGCGCAGGGTGCAGGCGAAGCGCTCGTTGCCGCTGTCGGTGAATCCGCACTTCTCGGCGGCCTCGGGGACGGGGTTGCCGTCGCCCTTGGGCATGATCATCAGGGTCTGCACCGTCTGGCGCAGGACGTTCCA
>NZ_BNBC01000152.1 GCF_014654675.1 Streptomyces spiralis | reverse complement strand
GGCAGTGGTTCGAGAGGGACCCTCTTGCGGCCCGGGGTGAGGAACGGGCAGGTGGCGTCCGCGGTGTGCAGGAACCAGGACAGCAGCCGTTCCAGAGCCCGGTCCCGCTCGCCCGGCGGCTCCACGGTGAGAACTTGTTCGGCAGCGTAGATGCGCAGCAGGTCATGCAGCGCATAGCGGCCGGGCTTGGGCTCGTCGAGCAGATGAGCGTGGGTGAGTTCGGCGAGCAGGCCGTGGGTCTCCCGCAGGGGGAGCCCGGCCAGGGCTGCCGCCGCGGGTGCGGAGAAGTCGTCAGGGCCGGGGTACAGGCCCAGCAGACGGAACAGCCGCGCCGCCGGCGCGGACAGGGCCTCGTAGGACCAGGAGAAGACGGCTCGTACGTCCGTGCCGAGCTCACCGCTCTCGAAAGCATCGAGACTGTCGCGGCTGTCACTCAATTCATCGGCGATGGCGCTGAGGGGGAAGTCGGGACGGGTCACCGCCCGGGCGGCGACGATGGCCAGTGCCAGCGGCAGGCGGCCGCAGCGCGCGAGGATGTCGTCGACGGCGCGCGACTGCGCGGCCAGGCGCTCGGCACCCAGACGGCGGAGGAGGAACTCCTGCGCCTCGAACGGCATCAGTTCGCCAAGTGTCAGCGGCTGGGCCCCGTGGCCGACGATGAGCCCAGTGAGCTGGTTGCGGCTGGTGACGACGACCAGGCAGCCCGGGGAGCCGGGCAGCAGCGGGCGGACCTGATCGGCGTCGCGGGCGTTGTCGAGCAGGATCAGCACCCGCCGGTGCGCGAGCAGGCTGCGGTACAGCGCTGCCTGG
>NZ_BNBC01000151.1 GCF_014654675.1 Streptomyces spiralis | reverse complement strand
AGAGGCCCTAACAAAGCCTCTGGACGTGGCGGTGGGTGATCAGGCAGACGGCGAGTCCGAGGAAGGCTTCGTGGATGTCGTCGCGTCGTTCCCAGCGGATGCGCAGGCGGCGGAAGCCGTGCAGCCAGGCGATGGTGCGTTCGACGACCCAGCGGAAGGTGCCCAGGCCGGTGCCGTGTGGCTGGCCTCGTTCGGCGATGGCGGGCCGGATGCCGCGCTGTCGCAGGAGCCGGCGGTACTTGTCGTGGTCGTAGCCGCGGTCGGCGAAGAGCATGTCGGGGCGCCTGCGCGGCCGGCCGACAGCTCCGGCCACCGCCGGTATCTTGTCCAGCAGGGGCAGCAGTTGGGTGACGTCGTTGCGGTTTCCGCCGGTCAGCGACACCGCGAGCGGGATGCCCTGGCCATCGGTGAGGACGTGGTGCTTGCTGCCCGGACGCGCGCGGTCGACCGGGCTGGGTCCGCTTTTGGGCCCCTGCGGGCGGCCCGGACGTGGGAGGAGTCGATCACCGCCCGAGACCAGTCCAGCTTCTTCTTCGACCGCAGCTCTTTCAGCAGGATCACGTGGAGCTGGTCCCAGACGCCGGCTTCGTTCCACGCGGCCAGCCGTCGCCAGCAGGTCATGCCCGAGCCGAAGCCCAGCTCCTGGGGCAGGTACTCCCACTGGATGCCGGTGTGCAGCACGAACAGGATCCCGCACAAAGCCTGCCGGTCCGGCACCCGCGGCCGCCCCTCGACCTGCTTCGGCGCCGGTTTCGGCAACAACGGCTCGACCAGCGACCACAGTTCATCCGACACGATCCACGGCCGCGACTGTCTCATCCCCACGACCACATCAACGAGCGGACAAGCCGACAGTCACATGATCAACAGCCTTTTGTTAGAGCCAGT
>NZ_BNBC01000150.1 GCF_014654675.1 Streptomyces spiralis | reverse complement strand
TGGACGCACGACTCCATCGGCCTGGGCGAGGACGGCCCCACCCACCAGCCGGTCGAGCACCTGGCCTCGCTGCGCGCCATCCCCGGCCTGAACATCGTCCGCCCGGCCGACGCCAACGAGACCGCGATCGCCTGGCGGGAGATCCTCAGCCGCTGGACCAAGGAGTTCGGCAAGGGGCAGCCGCACGGCCTGGCCCTGACCCGCCAGGGTGTGCCGACGTACGAGCCCAACGACGACGCGGCGCGCGGCGGCTACGTCCTCTTCGAGGCCGACGGCGGCGAGCCCGAGGCCATCCTCCTCGCCACCGGCTCCGAGGTGCACGTCGCCGTGGACGCACGCAAGCAGCTCCAGGCCGCCGGGGTGCCAACCCGCGTGGTGTCGATGCCGTGCGTGGAGTGGTTCGAGGAGCAGCCGCACGCGTACCGCAACCGCGTCCTGCCCCCAGGCGTGAAGGCCCGGGTCGCCGTCGAGGCCGGGATCGGTCTCACCTGGCACAAGTACGTCGGAGAGGCCGGCCGCATCGTCGCCCTGGAGCACTTCGGTGCCTCCGCCGACGGCAACCTCGTTCTCCAGCAGTTCGGCTTCACCGCCGAGAACGTGGCCGCCAAGGCACGGGAATCCCTCGCCGGGCTGTGAACCGGCCGGCCACCACAGCCCCTCGATCACCGTTCACGCCTCCAGAAAGGAATGTGCCGCTCATGAGTACGGCAGAAGGCGCCGTCGAGCCATCCGGATCCGGTCCATCGGAAAGCCGGGCCAATCCCCTGCGTGACCCTGCGGACCGAAGGCTCCCTCGTATCGCGGGGCCGTCGGGTCTGGTCATCTTCGGCGTCACGGGCGACCTGTCGCGCAAGAAGCTGATGCCCGCCGTGTACGACCTCGCCAACCGGGG
>NZ_BNBC01000149.1 GCF_014654675.1 Streptomyces spiralis | reverse complement strand
CCTGCCGTGCTTGTCCCAGTACTCCTCGATGGGGTCGAGGATCTTCCAGGACAGCTCGACCTCCTCCGTGCGCGGGAAGAGGTTGGCGTCGCCGAGCAGCACGTCCAGGATCAGGCGCTCGTACGCCTCCGGGCTGGACTCGGTGAAGGACTCGCCGTAGGCGAAGTCCATCGACACGTCCCGGATCTCCATCGACGTGCCCGGCACCTTGGAGCCGAAGCGGACCGTGACGCCCTCGTCGGGCTGGACGCGGATGACGACCGCGTTCTGGCCCAGCTCCTCCGTCGCCGTGGTGTCGAAGGGGGAGTGCGGGGCGCGCTGGAAGACCACCGCGATCTCGGTGACCCGGCGGCCCAGCCGCTTGCCGGTGCGCAGATAGAAGGGGACGCCCGCCCAGCGGCGGTTGTCGATCTCCAGCTTGATGGCCGCGTAGGTGTCGGTCTTCGACTTCTTGTCGATGCCCTCTTCCTCGAGGTAGCCGATGACCTTCTCGCCGCCCTGCCAGCCGCCCGCGTACTGTCCGCGCACGGTGGACCTGCCGAGGTCCTTGGGCAGCCGGACGGCACCGAGCACCTTCTCCTTCTCCGCGGCCAGCGCGTCCGCGTCGAAGGAGGCGGGCTCCTCCATCGCGGTGAGCGCGAGCAGCTGGAGCAGATGGTTCTGGATGACGTCCCGGGCGGCGCCGATCCCGTCGTAGTAGCCCGCGCGACCGCCGATGCCGATGTCCTCGGCCATGGTGATCTGCACATGGTCCACGAAGGACCGGTTCCAGATCGGCTCGAACATCTGGTTGGCGAAGCGCAGCGCCAGGATGTTCTGGACGGTCTCCTTGCCCAGGTAGTGGTCGATCCGGAAGACCTGCTCCGGCTCGAACACCTCGTGCACGACCCGGTTCAGCTCCTCGGCCGA
>NZ_BNBC01000148.1 GCF_014654675.1 Streptomyces spiralis | reverse complement strand
CGGGACGAGGAGAAGGCCCGCGCCAAGGAGCGGGTGTTCAGTCTGCGGGACGAGTTCTCCCAGTGGGACCCGCGCCGCCAGCGGCCGGAGCTGTGGAACCTGTACAACGGCCGTCACGCGCCCGGCGAGCACGTCCGGGTGTTCCCGCTGTCCAACTGGACCGAGCTGGATGTGTGGCAGTACATCGCCCGGGAGGGCATCGAGCTGCCCGCGATCTACTTCGCCCACGAGCGCGAGGTGTTCCAGCGGGGCGGCATGTGGCTGACCGCCGGCGAGTGGGGCGGCCCGAGGGACGGCGAGAGTGTGGAGAAGCGGCAGGTGCGCTACCGCACCGTCGGCGACATGTCCTGCACCGGTGCCGTCGACTCCGACGCGGTGACGCTGGAGCAGGTCATCACCGAGATCGCCGCTTCCCGGCTCACCGAGCGCGGCGCCACCCGCGCCGACGACAAGCTCTCCGAGGCCGCGATGGAAGACCGCAAGCGCGAGGGGTACTTCTAGTCATGACCAGCACCACCGAACCCACCGAGCCGTTGTCGGTCGAGCAGTTGTCGGCCACCACCCTGCTGCGGTTCGCGACCGCCGGGTCCGTCGACGACGGCAAGTCCACGCTCGTCGGGCGCCTGCTGCACGACTCCAAGTCGGTCCTCGCCGACCAGCTGGAGGCCGTGGAACGCGCCTCCGCCAGCCGCGGCCAGGACGCCCCCGACCTCGCGCTGCTCACCGACGGCCTGCGCGCCGAGCGCGAGCAGGGCATCACCATCGACGTGGCCTACCGCTACTTCGCCACCCCGCGCCGCCGCTTCATCCTCGCCGACACCCCCGGCCATGTGCAGTACACCCGGAACATGGTCACCGGCGCCTCCACCGCCGAGCTGACCGTCATCCTGGTCGACGCCCGCAACGGCGTCGTCGAGCA
>NZ_BNBC01000147.1 GCF_014654675.1 Streptomyces spiralis | reverse complement strand
GCCGTCTCGTCGCTCGGGGCGGGGTGGTGGACGGTGCAGTGGAGGGTGTCCTTGATGACGTCGGCGACGATGGTGTCGCCGGGTTCGGCGTCGCCGGCGAGCAGGAGTGTGGCGATGCGGTTGTCGAGTTCGGTCTGGATGGTGCGGCGCAGGGGGCGGGCGCCGAACTCGGGCTGGTGGCCGTGGGCGACGAGGAGTTTCTTGGCTGCCTCGGTGACGTCCAGTTTCATGCCCTGGGCGTGGACGCGGTGTTCGCTCTGGTCCAGCAGGTGGTCGACGATGTGGGTGAGGTCGTCCTGGGTGAGGCTGTGGAAGAGGATGATGTCGTCGATGCGGTTGAGGAACTCGGGCAGGAACCGTGTGCGCAGCAGTTCCATGAGTTCGTCCTTGAGTTCGCTGACGTCGCCCTTGTGGTCGATGATGCGCTGGGCGCCGATGTTGGAGGTCATGATGATGACGCAGTGGCGGAAGTCGACGGTGCGTCCCTGGGCGTCGGTGAGGCGTCCGTCGTCGAGGATCTGCAGCAGGGTGTTGAAGACGTCGGGGTGGGCCTTTTCGACCTCGTCGAAGAGGATGACGCTGTAGGGCTGGCGGCGGACTTTTTCGGTGAGCTGTCCGGCTTCTTCGTAGCCGATGTATCCGGGTGGGGCGCCGACCAGGCGGGCGACGGTGTGCTTTTCCTGGAACTCGCTCATGTCGAAGCGGATCATGCGGTGTTCCTCGCCGAAGAGGAGTTCGGCGAGGGTCTTGGCCAGTTCGGTCTTGCCCACTCCGGTGGGGCCCAGGAAGAGGAAGGAGCCCACGGGCCGGTTGGGGTCGCCCATGCCGGCGCGGTTGCGGCGTACTGCCTGGGAGACGGCGGTGACCGCCTCGTCCTGGCCGACGATCCGCTCGTGCATCTCCTCCTCCAGCCGCAGCAGCCGGTCCCTCTCACTGGCCGTCA
>NZ_BNBC01000146.1 GCF_014654675.1 Streptomyces spiralis | reverse complement strand
CTGCGTGCGGCGGAGACGCTGCGCGAGCAGGGGTTCACCGGATCGCTGACGATGATCGGCGATGAGCCGTACGAGCCCTACGACCGGCCGCCGCTGTCCAAGCAGGCGTTGCTCGGGCGGGCACGGCCCGAGGACACCGCGCTGCCGCGGCGGCGCGACATCGACGCCGAATGGTGTCTGGGCGTCGCCGCCGAGAGCCTGGACCGGGCCGCCAAGCAGGTACGCCTGGCGAACGGCGACACCGTCCCCTACGACCGCCTGCTGATCACCACCGGGACCAGAGCACGGCCCTGGTTCCACCCGGAAGAGGCCGCGTTGGACGGGGTGTTCGGGCTGCGTACCCGCGATGACTCCGCCCGCCTGCGCCGGAAGCTGACCGGGGGCGTGTCCCGGGTGCTGGTGATCGGCGCCGGTTTCACGGGCTCGGAGGTCGCCTCCGCCTGCCGGGAGCTGGGCCTTCAGGTCACTGTCGCCGAGCGCGGCCCGGCACCGCTGGTGGGCGCGCTCGGTGGAGTGATCGGCGCGGTCGCGGACCGGCTGCAGCGCAAGCACGGAGTCGACCTGCGCTGCGGTGTCAGCGTCACCGCCCTGGAGGGCGACGATGTGGGGCGACTCAGGCGTGCCCATCTGTCCGACGGTTCGGCGATCGACGTGGACGTGGCGGTCGTCTCGCTGGGTGCCATGCGGAACACGGAATGGCTCGCCGGCTCGGGGGTGGCCGCAGGTCCTCGGGGGATCGCGTGCGACGCCGGGTGTCGGGTGTTCGACGTCAACGGCATCGTCACCGACGACATCTACGCCGTAGGTGACGTCGCCCGCAGCCCCCACCCGCTGTTCGACTACCAGTTCCTGGCGCTGGAACACTGGGGCAACGCGGTCGAACAGGCCGAGATCGCCGCCCACAACATGCTCTGTGCGGGTCCGGATCGCCGTCCGCACCTGTGGCTGCCGATGTTCTGGTCCACCCAGTTCGGCGT
>NZ_BNBC01000145.1 GCF_014654675.1 Streptomyces spiralis | reverse complement strand
GGTGAGGGCCTTCTGGGTTCGGTGTGGATTGCGACATCTACCGCCGACCGCCAGGAGGCCCTCGTGTCCCACCGTAATGCCCCGCTGACCCCGACCGGCAGGCTGCGGCTGGCCCGGTGTGTCGTGGAGGACGGCTGGCCGCTGCGTCTGGCTGCGGAACGCTTCCAGGTCAGCCACACCACCGCGGCAAGGTGGGCCGGCCGCTACCGGCAGCTGGGCACGGCGGGCATGCACGACCGCTCCAGCCGCCCGCACCACCAGCCTCGCCGCACCGCGGCTGCCGTCGAGGCGCAGGTCGTGCACCTGCGCCGCGAACACCGGATCGGCCCCCTCCGCCTGGCCGCCCGCTGCGGCATTGCCGCATCGACAGCGCACCGCATCCTCCAACGCCATGGGCTGCCCGCCCTGGCCGCCACCGACCGGGCCACCGGAGAGCCCGTGCGCCGCTACGAACGCGCCCGGCCCGGCGAACTGGTCCACATCGACGTCAAGAAGCTGGGCCGCATCCCCGACGGCGGCGGCCACAAAGTCCTCGGCCGCGCGGCCGGCAGCCCGAACAAGGACCGCCGCAACGGCGTCGGTTACGCCTACCTGCACACCGCCCTGGACGACCATTCCCGCCTGGCCTACACCGAAGACCTGCCCGACGAGAAGGCCGCCACCTGCGCCGACTTCCTCACCCGGGCTGCCACCTGGTTCGCCGCTCAGGGCATCACCGTCGAACGGGTCCTGACCGACAACGCCTGGGCCTACACCAAGACCACCTGGCGCGACACCTGCCACAAGCTGGGCATCAGCCCCCGCTGGACCAGGCCCTGGCGGCCCCAGACGAACGGCAAGGTCGAACGCTTCCACCGCACCCTGCTCGAGGAATGGGCCTACCACCGGCCCTACACCTCAGAGGCCGAACGGCAGGCCGCGTTTCCCGACTGGCTGGACTGGTACAACTACCACCGACCCCACACCGGCATCAGCGGCCAAACACCAGCCAGCCGCGTCACCAACCTGTCCGG
>NZ_BNBC01000144.1 GCF_014654675.1 Streptomyces spiralis | reverse complement strand
GTCTGGGCGTCGGGATAGCTCGCGGTCACGTTCCAGGTCGCCATCACCTTCTCCGGCGAGGGAACCTTCATCGTCACGGTCCAGTTGCTGGAGCCGCTGACCGAGACGTTCAGGTTGTACCGGTCGCTCCACGACTGGCCCGCCGACACGGTCGCGGTGCAGCCGCCGGTGCCACCGCCACCTCCGCCGCCGGAGGAGCCTCCGTCGGGGGCGACCGCGCGGCCGGTCGAGGGGGAGATCATGCCGGCGCACAGGCCCTTGCTCGCCAGCGTCTGCGCGATGCGCGGAATCGCGGCGAGGGTGTTGGCGGGCCACTCGTGCATGAGGATGATCTGGCCGTTGCCGAGCCGGCCCACGGCCTGCACGATCGCGTCGGTGGTCGCGCCGTTCCAGTCCTGGGAGTCGACGTCCCAGATGATCTCGGTCAGGCCGTACTTGGCCTCGACCGACTTCAGCGTCGCGTTGGTCTCGCCGTAGGGCGGGCGGAACAGCGTCGGCGTGCCGCCGCCCGCGGCGGCGATGGCCTGCTGGGTCCGGGAAAGCTCCGAGTCGATCTGCGACTGGCTCTGCTGGATCAGGTGCGGGTGGGTGTAGCTGTGGTTGCCGACCCACATGCCGGCGGCGATCTCGGCCTTCACCTGGGCGGGGTACGCGGCGGCGTACTGGCCCTCGTTGAACATGGTGGCCCGCAGCCCGTACTGATTGAGCGCGCTGAGCAGTGCCGGGGTGTGGTCGTTGGACGGGCCGTCGTCGAAGGTGAGTCCGACGTACCCGTTGCAGGTCGCGGCGTGCGAGGCGGTGGCGTCGACGGCGGAGACGCCCGCCACGGCCAGCGCGGTCACGGCCAGTCTGGCGACCAGGGAGCGCCATGGCCTGCGTGGTGTGGTGCGCATGGACGGTGTCCTCCTCTCGTGTCCGGTGCGGGCGGGATCAGCTCGCGGCGCAGGTGACCGTGGGCCAGGTGGTGCTGCCGTTCTTCTGGATGGTCACGCCCCAGTTGTTGCCGCTGCCGTTGGGCT
>NZ_BNBC01000143.1 GCF_014654675.1 Streptomyces spiralis | reverse complement strand
TCTCGTGACTGCGTGCCTTTTGAAGAATGAGCCTGCGAGTTTGCGGTGTGTTGCGAGGTTAACCCGGGTGGGGTAGCCGTAGCGAAAGCGAGTCCGAATAGGGCGCTGTAGTAGCACGCTCAAGACCCGAAGCGGAGTGATCTAGCCATGGGCAGGTTGAAGCGGAGGTAAGACTTCGTGGAGGACCGAACCCACCAGGGTTGAAAACCTGGGGGATGACCTGTGGTTAGGGGTGAAAGGCCAATCAAACTCCGTGATAGCTGGTTCTCCCCGAAATGCATTTAGGTGCAGCGTCGTGTGTTTCTTGCCGGAGGTAGAGCACTGGATAGGCGATGGGCCCTACCGGGTTACTGACCTTAGCCAAACTCCGAATGCCGGTAAGTGAGAGCGCGGCAGTGAGACTGTGGGGGATAAGCTCCATGGTCGAGAGGGAAACAGCCCAGAGCATCGACTAAGGCCCCTAAGCGTACGCTAAGTGGGAAAGGATGTGGAGTCGCACAGACAACCAGGAGGTTGGCTTAGAAGCAGCCACCCTTGAAAGAGTGCGTAATAGCTCACTGGTCAAGTGATTCCGCGCCGACAATGTAGCGGGGCTCAAGCGTACCGCCGAAGTCGTGTCATTGCAGCATGTACGGCCAACGCCGGCTGTGATGGGTAGGGGAGCGTCGTCTGCCGGGTGAAGCAGCACCGGAAGGTAGTTGTGGACGGTTGACGAGTGAGAATGCAGGCATGAGTAGCGATTCACACGTGAGAAACGTGTGCGCCGATTGACTAAGGGTTCCTGGGTCAAGCTGATCTGCCCAGGGTAAGTCGGGACCTAAGGCGAGGCCGACAGGCGTAGTCGATGGATAACCGGTTGATATTCCGGTACCCGCTGTGAAGCGTCAAACATCGAATCCAGTGATGCTAAGGCCGTGAAGCCGCCGGGTGCGTCTTCGGACAATCTCGGAGTGGTGGAGCCGCCGGACCAAGTTGGTAGTAGGTGAGTGATGGGGTGACGCAGGAAGGTAGTCCATCCCGGGCGGTGGTTGTCCCGGGGTAAGGGTGTAG
>NZ_BNBC01000142.1 GCF_014654675.1 Streptomyces spiralis | reverse complement strand
GGCGGCTACGGCACGAGGACGACCTTGCCGCTGACCGTGCCGGACTCGGCCAGGCGCATGGCCTCGGCAACTTGGGCCAGGGGGAGTTCAGCGGCCACGGTCGCGGTGATGTCGCCACGCTGCAGGGCCGTGAGGACCTGGGTGAGGTCGGCGCGCAGGCGGGCGCGAAAGCGCTTCTTGGACAGGGCCCTGCCGGCCCAGACATTGAAGAAGTAGGCGTGGCGGCCGTTGGGCAGGGCGTTCCACAGCCAGATGCGGCCCAGCATCTTGAGGACGGGCCATTGCTTGGAGCCGGTGTCGTCGCGACTGGAGGCGGTGCCGTACGAGACGAGGGTGCCGCCGGGGGCGACCAGCCGCCAGGAGTCGGTCAGGCCGGGGCCGCCGACGTGGTCGAAGACCGCGTCCACGCCACCGGGCGCCAGTTCACGGACCCGGGCGGGGATGTTCTCGGTGCGGTAGTCGACAGGGGTGACGCCCAGGGCGCGCAGGGCGTCGTGGTGGCGGGCGGAGGCCATGCCGATGACCCGGACTCCGGCGCTGAGCGCCAGTTGCACGAGGAGCGACCCCACTCCTCCGTTGGCACCGTGGACCAGGATCGTACCGCCGGTACGAACACGGGCCTTGCGGTGCAGCATCTGCCAGGCCGTGATGCCGTTGACCACCGCGGTCTCCGCTTCGGCTGCGCCGACGCCCTCGGGCACCTCGACCACGTCCGCCGCCTCCAGCAGGACGTGACTGGCCCAGCCTCCGATCTTCGTCAGGGCCGCCACTCGTGTGCCGGTCAGGGCGCGGTCGACGCCGGAGCCGACCGCCTGCACGGTGCCGACCAGGTCGTAGCCGGGGACGAACGGGAACGGCGGCTGGTCGAAGTAGCGGCCGCGGCGCATCTGCTGCTCGGCGAAGGAGACGCCGGTCGCCTCCATGCGGACGACGACCTGCCCCGGGC
Organism: Streptomyces spiralis; assembly: GCF_014654675.1. Classification (GTDB taxonomy): domain Bacteria; phylum Actinomycetota; class Actinomycetes; order Streptomycetales; family Streptomycetaceae; genus Streptomyces; species Streptomyces spiralis. The sequence goes on along the minus strand of NZ_BNBC01000142.1, from coordinate 128 downwards.
CCGGGACGGGAACCGGGCCGCGGCGCAGCTGGAACTCCTCGGGCTCGACCTTGCCCGGCAGGACCACCTCGACGCGTTCTTCTGTGTTCATCACAAGCTCCGCTATCCGCTGTTGCTTTCGTTATAGG
>NZ_BNBC01000141.1 GCF_014654675.1 Streptomyces spiralis | reverse complement strand
GTGCGGTGGCAGACCGGCCCGGTGGTCTGGGGCACCCCGGGCACCAACGGCCAGCACGCCTACTACCAGCTCATCCACCAGGGCACCAAGCTCATCCCGGCGGACCTGATCGGCTTCGCCAACCCGGTCGCCGAACTCAGCGGGGAACTCAAGGCGCAGCACGACCTGCTGATGGCCAACCTGTTCGCCCAGGGGCAGGCGCTGGCCTTCGGCAAGACGCCCGAGGAGGTGCGCGCCGAGGGGGTGCCCGAGGAGCAGGTCCCGCACCGCACCTTCCACGGCAACCACCCCACCACGACGATCCTGGCGACCGAGCTGACCCCGTCGGTCCTCGGCCAGCTGATCGCCCTCTACGAGCACAAGGTGTTCGTCCAGGGCGCGATCTGGAACATCGACTCCTTCGACCAGTGGGGCGTCGAGCTCGGCAAGGTGCTGGCCAAGCGGGTCGAACCCGCCCTGACCGAGGGCGCGGACGTGCCCGGTCTCGACACCTCCACCGCCGCCCTCGTGGCCGCGTACCGCACACTCAGGAAGTGAACTGACATGGCATCGATGCAGTTGGGCCTGATCGGCCTGGGCAAGATGGGCGGCAACATGCGCGAGCGCCTGCGCAACGCCGGCCACACCGTGGTCGGCTACGACCGCAACCCCGAAGTGTCCGACGTCCCCAGCATGGTCGACCTCGTCGACCAGCTCCCCCAGCCGCGGATGGTCTGGGTGATGGTCCCCGCCGGCGGCGCGACCCAGCACGTCATCGACCAGCTGGCGACCCTGCTCAAGCCCGGCGACCTCGTCGTGGACGGCGGCAACTCCCGCTGGACGGACGACGTCAAGCACGCCAAGCAGCTGCACGCGCGGGGCATCGGCTTCGTCGACGCGGGCGTCTCCGGCGGCGTCTGGGGCCTGGAGAACGGCTACGCGCTCATGGTGGGCGGCGACAAGGAGCACGTCGACCAGCTCAAGCCGATCTTCGACGCGCTCAAGCCCGAGGGCCCGTACGGGTACGTCCACGCGGGCAAGGTCGGCGCGGGCCACTTCGCGAAGATGGTCCACAACGGCATCGAGTACGCGATGATGCAGGCCTACGCCGA
>NZ_BNBC01000140.1 GCF_014654675.1 Streptomyces spiralis | reverse complement strand
CAGGCCGCGGCTGCGCAGGACCCAGCGTTCGAGGGGGCTGAAGATGAGCAGGTCGATGGCGATGCCGACGAAGAGGATGAGGATGATGGCCTGGAAGACCATGGCCATGGAGCTGGCGTTGCGGCCGTTCTCCAGCAGTGCGCCCAGGCCTATGCCGAGGTCGGGGGAGGAGGCGATGATCTCCGCGGCCATCAGGGAGCGCCAGGAGAATGCCCAGCCTTGTTTGAGGCCGGCGAGGTAGCCGGGCAGGGCGGCGGGCAGGACGATGTGCCAGGCGCCCTTGAGGCCGGTGGCGCCCATGGTGCGGCCGGCGCGCAGGAACAGTGGGGGGACCTGGTCGATGCCGGAGACCAGGCCGTTGGCGATGGAGGGGACCGCGCCGAGGAGGATGACGGCGTACATCATCGAGTTGTTCAGTCCGAGCCAGATCACCGCGGGCGGTACCCAGGCCACGGACGGCAGGGACTGCAGGCCGGAGAGGATCGGGCCGATGGCGGCGCGGACGAATTTCACCCGGGCGACGAGCAGGCCCAGGGGGGTGCCGATGGCCAGGGCGAACAGGAAGCCGAGCAGGCCGCGTGAGACGGAGGTCCAGATGTAGCCGAGCAGGGTGCCCTCGAGCCAGGCGTTCTTGAACTCGCCGCCGACGTCGGCGGGTGAGGGCAGTTTGGTGGGGTCGTCGACGATGTCGAAGGTGATCAGTGCCTGCCACAGGGCCAGGACGACCACGACCGCCACGAGGGGTGGGAGGATCTTGTGCACGAGGGTGTGCCGCAGGGGGGTGCGGCCGCTGTCGGTGGCCTCCAGTGCGTCGAGTCCGGCCTCGACACCGGCCAGTTCGGCGCCCTGCGCCGTCTTCGTCTCAGTGCCGGCCATGGCGGCGGATCTCCCCACGCAGTACTTCGGTGATCTCAAGGGACAGCTGTGCCACGGGCGCGTCCTCGATCCGGCGCGGCTGGTCGATGTCCACCCTCCACTGGCGGGCGATGCGCCCGGGGCGGGAGGACAGCAGCACCACCCGCTCGGCCAGGCGGACGGCTTCGCGGACGTTGTGGGTGACGAACAGCACCGACACGCCGGTCTCCTGCCAGATCCGGGTCA
>NZ_BNBC01000139.1 GCF_014654675.1 Streptomyces spiralis | reverse complement strand
ACCGGCATACGCACGACGGAGAAAGTGAGTCCAGCTGTGTCCAGCACAGAGTTCGCGGGCCTGGAGATGACCCCGCTGCGGCTGCGGGAGGTCACGGTCCCCAACCGGGTGTGGATGTCGCCCATGGCCCAGTACGCGGCGGGAACCGACGGGAAGCCGACCGACTGGCACCTCGTGCACTACGGCGCCCGCGCGGTCGGCGGGGTGGGGCTGGTCATGGTCGAGTCCAACGCCGTCGGACCGCGGCACCGCACCACTGCCGCGGACCTCGGCATCTGGAACGAGGAACAGGCCGCCGCGCACCGGCGCCTGACGGCGTTCATCACCGAACGCGGCGCAGTACCCGCGGTCCAGCTGCTGGCCGCAGGCAGGAAGGGCTCCCACCAGGTCCCCTGGGAGGGCGAGGGGCAGAACGGCCCCGTCAGCGTGGCCGACGGCCGCTGGGAACTGATCGCACCGTCACCGACCCCCTTCGGCGACCTGAACGTGCCCCGGGAAGCCTCCCAAGCCGACATCGACGAAGTCATCGCCGCCTTCGCCCAGGCCGCCCGGATGGCCCACCTGGCCGGCTACGAGATCGTGGAGATCCACGCCGCGCACGGATACCTCCTGCACCAGTTCCTCTCCCCCCTGGCCAACCACCGCACCGACCAGTACGGCGGCAGCCTGGACAACCGCATGCGCCTTCCCCTGCAGGTCGCCCGCGCCGTCCGCGACAGCTTCCCCGCCCACAAACCCGTCTTCGTCCGCATCACCGCCACCGACTGGATCCAGGGCGGCATCACCATCGACGAGGCAACAACCTTCGCCAAGGAACTCGCGGCCGCGGGCATCGACCTCCTCGACGTCTCCTCCGGAGTCCTCACGCGCGACCTTCAGGCCCGCCCACCGGAGCAGGACGGCGTCAACGTCGAGTTCGCCGGCACCCTCAAGAAGGCATCCGGACTCCCCGTCGCCCCGGTCGGACAGATCAGCGACCTGACCCTGGCCCGCAAGATCCTGACCGACGACCAGGCGGACGCCGTCCTCATCGGACGCGCCCTGCTCCGCGACCCCTACCTCGCCCTGCGCAACCACACCCACAACCCCGCCGCCTGGCCGGTCCAATACCACCGGGCCCTGT
>NZ_BNBC01000138.1 GCF_014654675.1 Streptomyces spiralis | reverse complement strand
CTAGTGACCTGAGTCAGAGGTTCGTCGTTGGTTTGGTGTGAATCGTCGTGGACCGAAGATCCCGCCGTTGTCGGTGACGGATGCCCAGCGGGCTGTGCTCGAGGGGTGGGTGCGTCGCCGGTCGACGGCTCAGGCTCTGGCCTTGCGGTCCCGGATCGTTCTGGAGTGTGCCGAGGGCCACTCGATCATGGAGGTGTCACGGCGGTTGAAGGTCGCTCCCGACACGGTCCGCACCTGGCGACGGCGTTTCCTCGACCGCGGTCTGGACGGCCTGTCCGACGAGCCCAGGCCGGGAGTCCCCAGGAAGATCACCGATGCCGACGTGGAGCGGGTCATCGTCAAGACGCTCGAGGAGAAGCCACCGAACGCCACGCACTGGTCCACCCGGTCGATGGCGGCGGCGACCGGGATGTCCCAGTCGGCCGTCTCGAGGATCTGGCGTGCCTTCGCCCTGGCCCCGCATCGTTCCGAGAACTTCAAGCTGTCCACGGACCCGCTGTTCATCGACAAGGTCCGCGATGTGGTCGGCCTCTATCTCGACCCGCCGGAGAAGGCCCTGGTGCTGTGCGTGGACGAGAAGTCGCAGATCCAGGCCCTCGACCGGTCCCAGCCCGTCCTGCCGATGATGCCCGGCGTCCCCGAACGTCGCAGCCACGACTACGTCCGCGCCGGCACCACCACCCTGTTCGCCGCCCTGGAGGTCGCCACCGGCAAGGTGATCGGTTCCCTGCACCGGCGCCACCGGGCCGTGGAGTTCAAGAAGTTCCTGGCCAAGCTCGACAAGGAAGTCCCCGCCGGCCTCGACGTCCACCTCATCCTCGACAACTACGTCACGCACAAGACACCCGCCATCAAGAAGTGGCTGCTGGCACACCCACGCTTCCACCTGCACTTCACACCGACGAGTTCGTCCTGGCTGAACCTCGTGGAGCGATGGTTCGCCGAGCTGACGCAGAAGAAGCTCAAGCGCGGCGTCCACCGCTCCGTCCAGGCCCTCGAACGAGACATCCGAAACTGGCTAGCCGACTGGAACGAACATCCCAGGCCCTTCGCCTGGACCAAGACCGCCGACGAGATCCTCGACAAGGTGGCCGCCTACTGCCGAAGAATCTCTGACTCAGGTCACTAG
>NZ_BNBC01000137.1 GCF_014654675.1 Streptomyces spiralis | reverse complement strand
GTTACTGACGTTGTTGTCGTGATGTCGTCAAGGTGAGTCCGGTTTCGGCGAGGCATCCGTTGATGAGGTTGCTGCGGTACTGGATCTGGCGGAGACCGTGTCGGAGCGTGCTGATGAGATGGTCAGGGTCGGTGAAGGCGGTGTTGACCTGGCTGCTGCGCCGCAGCAGTGACCAGATGCCCTCGACGGGGTTGAGGTCCGGTGCGTAGGCCGGCAGGAAGTAGCAGGTGATCCAGTCGTGGGTGTCGATGAACTGCCGTAGTCGGCGGTCCTTGTGGACGTTGAGGTTGTCCCACACGAGCACGATGGGTGCGCCGAGCTGCTGGTGTGCGGCGATGAGCAGGTCGCGGTAGTCGGTCCAGGTGAAACTGCGTCTGCCACCGCGCTTGTGATCGAGATGCCGCTTGGGCCGGTAGATCAGCCGTGAGCGTTCACCGTGCTTGTAGCAGGCCAGAGCGGCGATGGAGAAGCGGCGCTGGGAGCGTCCCCTCACCCGGATGACGGGGGTGCGTCCGCGCCGGGCCCAGGTCCGTGCGGTGGGCGGCGTCATCGAGAAGCCGGCTTCGTCTTCGAAGCACAGCCAGGCCTCGAGCGCCGCCACGGACCTTCCACCTGCGGCCAGGTCTCCTTCACCCAGCCCGCCACGGCCTCCTCGTCGCGCTCGATGGCCCGGCGGGCCGGGACCTGGTGGCTGAAGCCGTGCCGGTGCAGCATCCGCGCGATCGCCGACAGCGTCATGCTCTTGTGGAACCGGCGCCCGATCAGCGTCTTGATCCGCGCCAGCGTCCACGTCTGATCCGGCCAGCCGTGCGCGACCGGCCCCTTGGCGAGCTCCTGCTCGAGCACGGTGAACAGGGCCTCACTCAGCTTGGGCCGGGACACGGGCCCGGCAGAGCGCAGCCCCTCGGTCCCGGCGTCGTGCCAGGCCCGGCGCCAGCGCTGCACCGATCGCACACTTACCCGTAAGTCCTTGGCGATCTCGGTGCTGGAGGCGCCCGCAGCGAATCGCTCCGCGGCCTCCAGCCGGATCCGCTCGCGAAACGCCTGCCGTTCAGTCGTCAGCCCACCACCCTGCGGATACCTCACACAACAGGCATACCGCGACGATCACACATCGTCAGCCCCCAACGACACCACGCAGCAAAGGTCAGTAG
>NZ_BNBC01000136.1 GCF_014654675.1 Streptomyces spiralis | reverse complement strand
CTCCGGGGCAGCCGAGGATCGCAACCGTATGGCTGCGTCTCCGCGAGTGTTCGAGGCCGGACTCCCTGACCTACCGTCGAGCTTCCGCCTGCACGGCGAGGTCGAGGTTGAGGGTCTTGGCGGCCTTGCTGATGGAGCCGGGCATGAGGTGTCGGTAGATCTTGAAGGTGATTTCGATGGTCTTGTGGCCCATCCACTCGGCGACGTCGGTGATGGGGATGCCATGGGTGAGGCAGTTCGAGGCGAAGAAGTGGCGCAGGCCGTAGACGACCATCCCGTCGGGGATGTCGGCCTGGCCGGCTTTCTTGATCCGCTGCCACTGGTTGGCGATGTGGTAGTGCGGGAACGTGCGGGACGGGTCGCCTGGGTGGCGCAGCAGGTAGCCGTCGACGGTGCCGTGCTTGTCGGCGTACCACTTGATCGTCTCCCGCACCCGCGCGGGCAGGGGCACGTCCCGGTACTCGCCCACCTTGCGGTGCTTGAGCCGTTCGTACTGGCAGGTGGTGCGGTTAACCTGCTCGGTGATGCGGTAGACGTCGTCGGCGACGATGTTGTTGAGGTTGACCGCGAACGCCTCGCCGTTGCGCATGCCGCAGCCGCTCATCAGGTCGGCGACCAGCAGGAAGCTGTCGTCGCCGGCGGTGCGTATCTGCTGCAGCTGCGCGGGTGAGGGGATCACCACCCGCTTGGGGTCGTACTGCGGGGGCTTGATGCCGGCGACCGGGTTGTCGTCGAACAATCCGAGCCGGTTCGCGTCCAGCAGGATCGCCTTCAGCTTGTCGAACGCGTTCGCCTGCGCCGCGAGGCCGGTGCCGTTGCGTTCCATGGTCTGGAGGAAGCCCTCGACCACCTTGTGGTCGAAGGTGTTCATCCGCCGGCTGCCCAGCAACGGCAGCAGATGGATGTTCAGCAGCGACTCCAGGTGCACCACCGAGGCCGGCCCCAGATCCCGCTGGCCGGCCTTCCACTGGGCGGCATACTCCTCGAATCGCATCGCCCCGTACCGGGCGACCCGCTCCGCCTTCGCCTGCCCCCGCGGCGCCGCCCTCTTCGCGTTGTAGACCTCCGTCAAACGCGCGATCGCCTTGTCCTGGGTCGAAAACCCGGACTCCTCCGCCTGCCTACCGGCCGCCGACCGGTACCGGATCCGGTACGGGTGAGGACACTTCGACCACCGCGACCGCGGATGCTCACACTCCTTGAAAAACGACCCCATCCCACGAACCA
>NZ_BNBC01000134.1 GCF_014654675.1 Streptomyces spiralis | reverse complement strand
GTTCCACAGCCGCTTGAAGGAGCTACGGGCCCAAGCGCGAGTACGGGCACGGGAGTTGCCGATCAGCTCGTAGGCCGTCGGATGGGTCGGCCGACGGGTCGTTGTCTGGGCCGTCCCTGGGCCATCCGAGGCCGCTCGACAGTGGCCAATGACGACCAGCGACGACCACCAGGCGCACGGGCCCACCATCTCTGATCAGAGAAAACCCAGCTCCCCAAGATCCCCGGCAAGACCCAGGGCAAGAAGACAGAACCTTCGTGCTTCACAGGTGGTTCTCATTCAGCGGCGTACGTCACATGACTCCCCGGAGGTGTCAAGGCGGTGTCGGACGGCAGAGTCATCGTCGCCGCCAAGGCCTACGGTGCGGTTCATCAATACGGGCCATTCCTGGGGTCCGGGGGCGAGATGCTCTCTTCCAACTACCCCAGGCCCACCACGAGAACAAGGCACTGACGACTAGGCCACGGATGATGTTTGGGGCGTCGTGTCCATTTACGGTGCTAAGCAAGCCGCCGATGGCACAGACGACGAAGAACAGGGCAAGGAAGGACCAGATCACGATCTTCATGGTGGGGAACGGTAACCGGCCCATGCCAGCCCTTGGGACGCAGGGGAGCAACATCCCGCACGTCGTCGGTGCCTCCGACGGTGTCGCGCCAACCGAGGCGCTGTTGGCGATGTCCCAGGTTCGGACCACATCGAAAGCACCCGTAGCGAGCCGAGTACAGGCCGCGCCACAGGACGTCTCCGAGTCGTACACGCCGACGACACTGACGGCAGTGGTGACGGCAACGACGGCGGACGGCAGAAGCCGTCGGCGGTCACTCGCGGCAGCGGCGCCAGCCAAGCAGCGCGCACCGCAGGGCCGTGCCCGCATCTTCGAGCACCGGTCCCAGGGCATCATGATCTACCGATGGATGAGTACGCCTGGCCCTCGGGCCCTGAGGTGCCGGCCGCGGACTTGGTGCGGGAGAGCTGGGCGGCAACCGTCGCGGCCCTGCCCGTAGGAACCCGGATCACCGGGGAGGTCATCGGTCGCCAGCGCTTTGGGGTCTTCATACGAATAGACGGCGTGCCGTACGCCATAGCACTGGCGGAGATCACGGCCATGCCGCGCGAGATGGACCTCCCGGCCCTCGGTGCCTTCGTCAGTGGGGAGGTCCTCTGGCACGCCGCCCACAACCACCAGGTCAAGGTCCGGCTCGATGAGTGGCTGACAGCCGACGAGTGATCTCGGCCGGGCCGTCTCTGGGCCGTCCGAGGCCGCTCAGTGGCGACCGGTGACGACTACTACTGACCTTTGCTGCGTGGTGTCGTTGGGGGCTGACGATGTGTGATCGTCGCGGTATGCCTGTTGTGTGAGGTAT
>NZ_BNBC01000133.1 GCF_014654675.1 Streptomyces spiralis | reverse complement strand
TGCACGGTCGTGCCGGGCTCGGCCAGTTCCGTCGGGAGCCAGGCGTAGGCGATGCCCTTGCCGATGGTGTAGCCGTAGGCGGCGCTGGTGACGTAGCCGACAGGGCGATCGCCGTCGTAGACCGGCTCCTTGCCCATCACGACCGACCGTGGATCCTCGATGGTCAAGCAGGCCAGCTTCCGTCGTACGTCGGTCTTACGGCGCTCGAGGGCGGCCTTGCCGACGAAGTCGCCCTTGTCGAGCTTGACGGCGAAACCGACGCCGGCCTCGTAAGGGTCGTGCTCGTAGGTCATGTCGGTACCGAAGGAGCGGTAACCCTTCTCCAGACGCAGACTGTTGAAGGCGCCACGGCCGGCGATGATCCCGCCCAGCGGCTCCGCCGCGGCCCACAGGGTGTCCCACAACTTCAGCCCCTGGTCGGCGGTGGTGTACAGCTCCCAGCCCAGCTCACCGACATAACTCAGCCGCATCGCCGTCACCGGGACGGAGCCGATGTAGGCGTGCTTGGCGCGGAAGTACTTCAAGCCCTCGTTGGAGAAATCCGCCTCGGTCAGCGGCTGGAGGACCTCGCGGGCGAGGGGGCCCCACAGACCGATGCAGCACGTGCCGGGGGTGATGTCACGGACCTGGACCGTGCCATCGGCGGGCAGGTGGCGGGTGAACCAGTCCAGATCCAGGCTGCCGTTGGCACCGACCTGGAAACGGTCGCGGCCGAGCCGGGCGACGGTGACGTCACTGCGGATGCCGCCGTCGTGATCCAGGAGCAGGGTGTACGTCACCGAGCCCACCGACTTGTCGACCCTGCCGGTGACCAGGCCCTCCAGGAAGCCGGCGGCGCCGGGGCCGCTGACCTCCAGGCGCTTGAGCGCCGTCATGTCGTACAGGGCGACGGTCTCGCGGGTGACCTGCGCCTCGGCGCCGACGATCGGCGACCAGAACCGCGCCGCCCACTCGTTGGGCGTGGGGATCTTCCGGCCCTCGACGAGCGAGGCGTTGGCCTCGTACCACTGCGGGCGCTCCCAGCCGTTGGCCTCCAGGAAGAACGCGCCGTGTTCCTGCTGACGGGTGTGGAAGGGGCTGGTACGGATCGGGCGCGGGTCACCGGAGGGCTGCAGGGGGTGGAGGATGTCGTAGACCTCGACGAAGTTCCGGCAGTCGCGGGCCAGGACGTACTCCGGGGCAAGCTGGTGCGGCTCGAAACGGTTGACGTCGCACTCGTGCAGGTCGAACGACGAGCAGTAGCCGTCCACCAGCCACTCGGCCATGGCCCGGCCCACCCCCGCGGAATGAGTGACCCACACGGCCTCGGCCACCCAGAAACCCCTGACGTCCCTCGACTCGCCGAGCAGCGGGAAGTTGTCGGTGGTGAAGGAGAACAG
>NZ_BNBC01000132.1 GCF_014654675.1 Streptomyces spiralis | reverse complement strand
CTAGTACTGCAACGGTGCTTGCCCTGAATGATGGCCAGTTCAGGGGCTGTGTCCGCGTCGTTTGTAGTGGCTGGTGCGGGCTTGGTGCTGTCGTCGGCGGCGCCAGGTCGACCAGTGCAGGATGTGCTCGACGGGTGTGGGTCGGCGGTCGGTGAGGCGGGTGATCAGCCGTCGTATCTCGGCGAGGCTGAGGTGGATGAGCTGGGAGGATCCGTTTCTGCTTTCCCGGCATCCAGCTCGCGGGCTCGCAGGACGGTCAGGCAGGCGTGGGCGGCCATGGCGAGGGTCATGTGGCGGTGCCAGCCGGGGTAGCGGCGGACCTGGTAGTGGTCCAGGCCGCATTCCTGCTTCGCGCTCTGGAAGCATTCCTCGATGGCCCACCGGCTGCCCGCGATACGGATCAGGTCGTCCAGCGTGGTCTCGGCGGGGCAGTAGGCGATGTAGTAGGAGATCTCCTGCGGACGGGCGACGCTGCGGCGGGCGATGACCCAGTGGCGGCGGTCGGGCCGGTGCCAGGGCCGTACCTCGACGCGGGCCCAGTCGTAGATCCGCAGGCCGTGAGCGCCGTCGCCGCAGGAACGGCGCTTCCATTTCTGCCGGGCGAGGCCGTTGAACAGGTCGTGGACGGGGTGGTCGATCGCCCAGCGGGTGACTACGGTGTCGTGCCGGGTGGTGGCCATGACGTGGAAGACGTCCGCCCGTTCCAGCTCCGAGCGCCAGCCCTTGGAGAAGCCGTAGGCGGCATCCGCGGTCACCCACCGAAACGGGATCCTGTCCGCGATGGCGCGGCGGACCATCGCCTTGGCCATAGCCACCTTGGTATCGAAGCCGACCTCGTCATCGATGCCGGCCCGACGGCACCTCTCGCGGTCATCGGTCCAGGAGGTGGGCAGATAAAGACGCCGGTCGATCAGTGTCCGCCCACGGCCGGTTGCATAGGCGAGGAAGACGCCGACCTGGCAGTTCTCCGTCCGCCCGGCGGTGCCGGAGTACTGCCTCTGCACCCCAGCCGACCGCGTCCCCTTCTTCAAAAAACCCGTGTCGTCCACGACCAGGACGGCATTCGGGTCGCCGAGGTGGTCGACCACGTACTGACGCACGTCGTCGAGCACCTCATCGGCATCCCACTCGATCCGGTTCAGCATCCGGTGGATGCGGTCCGGGCCCGCATGGCCGGCTTCCTCCGCCAGCGTCCAGCCGTTCTTCCGCTGCAGCGGAGCGATCAACCCCCGCATATAGGCAAGCGCCGACTCCCGGGGCTCCGACCTGCTGAAACGGTGCACGAACCGCCCATGCACGGCATCCAGTTCACCCGCCCACAACCTGACATCAGCAACGTCCCCACCCACAACCACACCAACGACCGACCTGACCATCAGTCACGGCAAGCACCGTTGCAGTACTAGG
>NZ_BNBC01000131.1 GCF_014654675.1 Streptomyces spiralis | reverse complement strand
CAGACCCCGGTCAGCCTGCTGTACGTGATCGACCTGATCGCCGACCTGCTCCCGCCCGGCGTCCTCAACGTCGTCAACGGCTTCGGCGTCGAGGCGGGCAAGCCGCTCGCCTCCAGCCCGCGCGTGGCCAAGGTCGCCTTCACCGGCGAGACCACCACCGGCCGCCTGATCATGCAGTACGCCAGCGAGAACATCATCCCCGTCACGCTGGAACTGGGCGGCAAAAGCCCCAACATCTTCCTGCCCGACGTGACGGCCGCCGACGACGACTTCCTGGACAAGGCCGTCGAGGGCTTCGTGATGTTCGCGCTGAACCAGGGCGAGGTGTGCACCTGCCCCTCCCGCGCGCTCGTCCATGCGTCGATCTACGACGAGTTCATGGGCCGCTGCGTCGAGCGCACCAAGGCCATCGTCAGCGGCGACCCGCTGGACCCGGCGACCATGATCGGCGCCCAGGCCAGCAACGACCAGTACGAGAAGATCCTGTCCTACATCGACATCGGCCGGCAGGAGGGCGCCGAACTCCTCACCGGCGGCAGCCCCCGCGCCGTCGCCGGTCTGGAGGGCGGCTACTACATCGAGCCGACCATCTTCCGCGGCACCAACGACATGCGGATCTTCCAGGAGGAGATCTTCGGCCCGGTCGTCTCGGTCACCACGTTCGACTCGGTCGACGAGGCCCTGAAGATCGCCAACGACACGCTGTACGGCCTCGGCGCCGGTGTGTGGACCCGGGACGGCAACACCGCCTACCGCCTCGGCCGCGGCATCAAGGCCGGCCGCGTGTGGACGAACTGCTACCACGCCTACCCGGCGCACGCCGCGTTCGGCGGCTACAAGAAGTCCGGCATCGGCCGCGAAACCCACAAGATGATGCTCGACCACTACCAGCAGACCAAGAACCTGCTGGTCAGCTACTCCGGCCAGAAGCTCGGGTTCTTCTGATGGCCGCCCGCACCAGGCGCGTCGAGCTGACCTTGGCCGCCGAGGACCTGGTGCGACGGCTCGCCGCGACGCACGGACCGGTGATGTTCCACCAGTCCGGCGGCTGCTGCGACGGCAGCGCACCCATGTGCTACCCCCGCGGCGAGTTCCACGTCGGCGCCGTGGACGTCCTGCTCGGCCACGTCGCCGACGACACCCCCTTCTGGATGAGCGCCGACCAGTACACGTACTGGCGGCACACCCACCTCACCGTCGACGTGGTCCCCGGCAGAGGAAGCGGGTTCTCCCTCGAATCACCCGAAGGCGTCCGCTTCCTGATCCGCTCCCGCGTCCTCACCGACAAGGAATGGGAACACATCGCCGCCGAACCACCCCTGCCGACCGGGGCCGACACCGACGGCTGACCCGTCGGCCCCCGGGAACGGGGACACCCGACGACCACCGCGCCGGCGCAGGCGGTGGCGACAGCGGGGCCGGACACCCACGTGTCCGGCCCCGCGACGTCCC
>NZ_BNBC01000130.1 GCF_014654675.1 Streptomyces spiralis | reverse complement strand
GTCTGGGCGTCGGGATAGCTCGCGGTCACGTTCCAGGTCGCCATCACCTTCTCCGGCGAGGGAACCTTCATCGTCACCGTCCAGTTGCTGGAGCCGCTGACCGAGACGTTCAGGTTGTACCGGTCGCTCCACGACTGGCCCGCAGAGAGGGTCGCGGTGCAGCCGCCGCCGGTGCCGCCACCGCCGCCTCCGCCGCCGGAGTCCGTGCCGCCGACCGTGATGTTGGAGTTGCCGCTGCTCTGGTAGCCCTCGGTCGCCAGGATCATGTAGTTGAAGGAGCCCAGGTTCATGCCGTGGCTCGCCCAGGCGTCGAAGTGGTTGCCGGTGGTGATGGTGCCGCCGGTCCGCTTGGACTGCCGCACGCTCCAGTACTGGTTGAAGGTCTTGGTGCCCTCGATGGAGGGGGCGTTGTAGCGGGTGGTCTCGTAGATGTCGTACGTGCCGCCGTCGCTGGTGACCGTGCCCTTGTACGTCCCGGTGGGCCGGTAGGTGCCCCAGTTGTCGACGATGTAGTACTCGACGAGCGGGTTGGTCGTCCACCCGTACAGGGACAGGTACGCGTTGCCGGAGGGGTTGAAGCTTCCGGAGTAGGTCACCGCCTTGCGGCCGCCGGTGCTCCAGCCCTTGCCGGCGACGAAGTTGCCGGTGTTGCTCCATGAGGTGCTGTAGTTGCCGCCGGAGCCCATGTTCATGGAGACGGTGCCCTGACTGTCCGTCCAGAACGAGTAGTAGTACCCGTTGTTGGTGCCGGTCTGGTTGGACGTGATCGTCGTGTCGGCACTGGCGGCGCCGGGCAGCAGCATGGCCGCCATGGCGGCCAGCGCGATGGCCCAGGCGGCTCTGACGAGCAGTCTGAGACGGCCGCCGCGACGGCCCTTGGGATGCGCGAGCGCGTTCATGTCCGTGCTTCCTCCTCGCTTCCGCTGGTGAGGTGTCGTCGAGTGTTGATCTGCCCCTGACAACTGTCAACAGTTTCGGCACGAATTTCGAAAGCTTCGCCGATCGAATCCCGGCCCCGGCAAGCCATTTACACAGCTCATTCCGGCCAAGCTTCGGGACTGGCGATCAAGACGACACAGGAGCCCCAATTTCTTGATCGGAATCAGGGTTCTCGATGTCGAAACTTTCGATCCTGTTAACGACCGCTGACAGTACGAAACCCGGCCAGCCCCGTAGTTACGAGGGTCGGCCGGGCCGGTGTGCGCGTCCGTGGCGGCGGGTCTCCGCCCGCACGGCTTACCGGCGCTCCACAGGCTGATGCCGCCGGTCCGGCGGCCGGCCGCTCCCCTGTGCCGGCCGTATTGGTATGCACCAGAGCCCGCACGAGGGCCGTACCGGAGCTTCGTACGGCACCGGGTCATCCGATCGGATGACCTTGCCGTCGTCCGTCCCGCTTTGGGGGACGAGCCGGAACGCTGACGGGTGGGCGGTGTCTTCGGCCCGAGGCTGGAGGCACGGCGCGACGAGCGCGCCTGGACGTGACACGACAGGGAGTAGCCCGCGAATGCAGCACAAGGCCGGGAAGTTCTCCACCCGCGCCAAGGTCGTCACCTGCGCGGCGGCCCTCGCGGCGGTCGGAGCCGGGGTGACCGGCGCCGTCTCCGCCTCCGCCGACACCACGGCCGCCGCACCGGCCGCCGCCGTGACCGGCGTCAAGGACAAGGCCACGGCCACCACCGACCACCTCACGATCCAGGCCGCCACCGACGCCGCCCAGGCCGCACTGAAGGCCGCCCAGAAGGAAGGC
>NZ_BNBC01000129.1:1404-1791 GCF_014654675.1 Streptomyces spiralis | reverse complement strand
AGGAAGCGTCCGTTCCTTGAGAACTCAACAGCGTGCCAAAAGTCAACGCCAGATATGTTGATACCCCGTCTCCGGCCGGTCATGGCTGGGGCGAGGTTCCTTTGAAATAACACAGCGAGGACGCTGTGAACCGAGGGGACTATTCCTCTCCTTGGTTCCGCTCTCGTGGTGTTCGCCCCGATCACGGGGAAAGCATTCACGGAGAGTTTGATCCTGGCTCAGGACGAACGCTGGCGGCGTGCTTAACACATGCAAGTCGAACGATGAACCACTTCGGTGGGGATTAGTGGCGAACGGGTGAGTAACACGTGGGCAATCTGCCCTGCACTCTGGGACAAGCCCTGGAAACGGGGTCTAATACCGGATACAACCACTGACCGCATGGTC
>NZ_BNBC01000128.1 GCF_014654675.1 Streptomyces spiralis | reverse complement strand
GGTGCCCCTATGTCCTTCGTCAAGCTGTCGTGATGATGGCTGGCATGACGGATGAGGTGCAGGGCTCGGGCCGTGAGAGCCGCCGGGGGTGGACGCCGCTGCATTTCGCGGCGGACGAGCAGGATGCCGCGGCTGTCGGCTCTCTCCTGGCGGCGGGTGCGGGAGTGGATGTCCCCGACGAGCAGGGCAATACGCCTTTGTGGCAGGCGGTATTCACGTATCGAGGTGATGGTGCGGTGCTGTCGCTGCTGGTCAATGCCGGTGCCGATCCGGACATGGACAATTTTCACGGTGTGAGTCCGCGGCGCCTTGCCGACTGGCGTATTGGTTCAGATGCCGCGGTGCATCTCGGGGATCGTCCTGTTTCGTAGTGCAGTTTCTGCAGGTCAGGTGGCTTTGGCAGGCTGTGGCTCGTAGAAGGTTCCGTCGCGGAGCATGGCGAAGAGGACATCGGCCCGGCGTCGGGCGAGGCAGAGCAGGGCCTGAGTGTGGTGCTTGCCCTGCGCGATCTTCCTGTCGTAGTAGGCCCGCGAAGCCGGGTCGCCCAGGGCGGCGAACGCGGAAAGGAAGAAAGCCCGTTTGAGCTGCTTGTTTCCCCGCCGGGAGGGTTGTTCGCCGCGGATCGAGGAGCCCGAGTTCCGGGTCGCCGGGGCGAGACCGGCGTAAGCAGCGAGGTGGCCGGCGGTCGGGAAGGTGCTGCCGTCGCCGACCTCGATGAGGATCCTGGCCCCGGTCCTGACGCCGACTCCCGGCAGCGACGTCAGGACCTTCGAAAGAGGGTGGGCCGCCAGTAGTTCCTCGATCCGCCCGGCCAGCAGCTTGCGCTGGTCGAGGACGGTGCTGAGGGAGGCGGCGAGGCTCGGGACGATCAGCGCGGCCGCGTCGGTGCCGGGGACAGTGACGCTTTGTTCGTCCAGAGCGGTGAAAATGTCCTCGACGAGTCGCTCGGCCAGCCGCGGTGCCTTCGGCCGCAAAAGGGTGAGCAGTCGGCGTCGGCCAGCTTTGCGGATCTGGGCCGGTGACCCGAACCGTTCCAGGAGCGTGAGGACGGCCGGGTGCTGGAGCCGAGGCCCCAGCACCCGTTCCAGGGAGGGGTGGATCTGGGTCAGCAGGCCGTGCAGCCGGTTGGTGACCCTGGTGGCTTCGCCGGCCAGGTCGTCGTCGAAGCCCACGATCATCTCCAGCTCGGCGATAGTCTCGTCCTCGCCGGCGATGGCCCGCAGGGTGTGGGGCATCGCGCGGGCCGCGTCAGCGATGATGAACGCATCCCTCGCGTCTGTCTTGGCCTCACCTGGATAGAGGTCGGCGATCCGTCGCATCGTCAGCCCCGGAAGATAGGCGACCGGGCAGCCCATCTCTCTCGCGACAGCCAGCGGCAGTGCCCCGATCGAAGCCGGCTGGTCGACCACCACCAGCACCGTTCCGTGCTTGGCCTGGAGCTTGCTGAAGAGTTCGCGGAGCTTGGGCTCGGTGTTGGGCAGGCGTTTGTCGAACGCTTTCTTCCCGGCCGGTGTGACGGCGGTGGCGTGGTGTTCGCCCTTGCCGACGTCCAGGCCGAGGAAGACGTCGATGTCGCCGGTGTCGATCACGTGCAGGCCCCTCCATCACGCTTTCGTCCGGCCTGCCAGGGCACCGAGCTGCCACATCCACGTTACGGAGAGCTCTTCCGGATCGGGTGAAGCCGGTGCTCAAGCCCCTCATCAGCGGTCCGTCGATGCCTTCAGACCCGGTGACACCACCCCCCGGATCATCAACAACAGGAGGGGGAAGTCATGCCGGACCCGAAGGCCGGAGGCCCCATTGCGGAGCCACGAAAAAGGTAACGGGG
>NZ_BNBC01000127.1 GCF_014654675.1 Streptomyces spiralis | reverse complement strand
GTCGCTTGAGTCGCGACACACAGCAATGCGGACTCAACACAGCCAAGGCCAACCCCGAGCCGAGGAGTGACATGGCCAGCACCCCGATGCTCAAGCTCCCCGAAGTCCTCGCTGAGATCGACATGAGCCGCGCCGCCTTCTACCGCATGCGCGCGCGTGGCCAGGCCCCGCGCCTGATCAAGCTCCCCAACGGGCAGCTTCGCTGCCGCCGCAGCGACCTGGACGCCTGGTGGGCGTCCATGGAAGAGAACGCTGCCTGATCACCGTCCCGCCCGAAGACCGAGGGGGCTCGCCTGTCGGCGAGCCCCCTTTGGAGTACGCATGCCGCTGACCTACGACGTACGCCTCTACACGATCGAAGTACGCAAAGACCGTCCGAAGCCCTACCGCGTGCGGTGGCTGGTCGGCGAACGGAAGCACTCGAAGAGCTACAAGCTGAAAGTGCAGGCCGACGGCCGCCGTTCGGAACTCATGTCCGCCGTCCGACGCGGCGAGCAGTTCGACGAGGAATCCGGCCTTCCCGTCTCTGAGCTGCGGGCAAAGCAGGGTTCCCTCACGTGGTACGACCACAGCCGCGCCTACATCGAACGCAAGTGGGCGCAGGCGCCGGCGAAATCCCGGAAGAACTACGCCGATGCGTTGGCCACGATCACGCCTGCTCTCGTGAAGACGAAAGCCGGAATGCCGGACGCGGCGCTGCTCCGCCGTGCGCTGTACGGGTGGGCGTACAACCGCAACCGGTGGGACCAGACACCGCCGGAAGACATCGCCCACGCTCTTCGCTGGGTGGCCAAGAACTCCATGCCTGTATCGGCCCTGGAGGACCCCGCGACGGTGCGTCTCGCTCTTGACGCTCTGGCGCTGAGGATGGACGGCAAGACGGCCGCACCCCGCACCGCCAAGCGGAAGCGAGCCTGTCTGAGCGACGTGCTTGGGCTCGCCGTGGAAGAGCAGTACTTCTCCATTCCGGTGAATCCCCTCAGCGCGGTGAAGTGGACCTCCCCGAAGGCTGTGGAACAGGTGGACCCGGAGAGCGTCGCCAATCCGCGGCAGGTACGGGCCCTGTTGGCGGGCGTCCGCGAGCAGGGGCCCCGTGGGCAGCACCTCGAAGCGTTCTTCGGGTGCCTGTACTACGCCGCCATGCGGCCGGCGGAGGCCGCCGCGCTCCGCGCCACGCAGTGCCACTTGCCAGAGAACGGGTGGGGCACGCTCACCTTGCGGCAGGGAGTCGTCCGCGCCGGACGGAACTGGACGGATGACGGGACGGCCCATGAAACCCGCCACCTCAAGGCTCGCGCGGTGAAGGACTCCCGCCTGGTCCCGATCCCACCCCACTTCGTTCGGCTACTCCGGCAGCACCTGGCAACGCACGGCACGGCACCCGATGGCCGGCTCTTCCGGACCAACCGTGGCGGTCTCCTCCAGGAGACCGGATACGGGGAGGTGTGGGCCAGGGCCCGCGAGAACGTCCTGACCGAGTCCGAGGCCGCCTCGCTCCTGGCGCGACGTCCTTATGATCTTCGCCACGCCGGGGTCTCTTTCTGGCTCAGTTCGGGAGTGGACGCCATGGAGTGCGCCCGCCGCGCCGGCCACAGCATCGCGGTGTTGCACAAGGTGTACGCCAAGGTCTTGGACCAGACCCGCGAGCGGGCCAACAGCCGGATCGAAGCGGCCCTACGCGAGTGGAACGAGCCGGAGTGATCGCCACTCCCTTGGGGGACACCTGGGGGACACGCCCTGATCAGAGGTGGGATTCAGGCGGTACAAGGTGAGACAGGCCGCCCGGAACCGGTGCTGAATCGAACAGCGACCAGGAACGAAGAAACCCCCTCCGACCTGCCGTAGAGGCTGGTCGGAGGGGGTTTCCCTCAGCGTGGCGGCGCTAGGATTCGAACCTAGGAAGGCTGAGCCGGCAGATTTACAG
>NZ_BNBC01000126.1 GCF_014654675.1 Streptomyces spiralis | reverse complement strand
GGCGAGGACGGCCCCACCCACCAGCCGGTCGAGCACCTGGCCTCGCTGCGCGCGATCCCCGGCCTGAACATCGTCCGTCCGGCCGACGCCAACGAGACCGCCATCGCCTGGCGCGAGATCCTGGGGCGCTGGACCAAGGAGTTCGGCAAGGGCCAGCCGCACGGCCTGGCTCTGACCCGCCAGGGTGTGCCGACGTACGAGCCCAACGACGACGCGGCGCGCGGCGGCTACGTCCTCTTCGAGGCGGAGGGCCCCGACGGGCAGAACGCCGAGCCTCAGGTGATCCTGATGGCCACCGGATCCGAGGTGCACGTGGCCGTCGAGGCGCGCGAGCAGCTGCAGGCCGACGGCGTCCCCACCCGCGTGGTGTCCATGCCCTGCCTGGAGTGGTTCGAGGAGCAGGACCAGGGGTACCGGGACAGCGTCCTGCCCCCGGCCGTGCGGGCGCGCGTCTCGGTCGAGGCGGGTGTGGGTCTGCCCTGGCACAAGTACGTGGGAGACGCGGGGCGCATTGTTTCCCTGGAGCACTTCGGTGCCTCCGCCGACGCCAAGGTGCTCTTCCGCGAATTCGGCTTCACCGCCGAGAACGTGGCGGCCAAGGCCCGGGAATCCATCGCCGCCGCCCAGCGCTGACGCTCACATATACGACACGTAGGAGATGCAATTTCCATGACAGACGCACTCAAGCGCCTCACGGATGAAGGCGTCGCGATCTGGCTGGACGACCTGTCGCGCAAGCGGATCACGTCCGGCAACCTCGCCGAGCTGATCGACCAGCAGCACGTCGTGGGCGTCACCACCAACCCGACGATCTTCCAGAAGGCGATCTCGCAGGGCGACGGGTACGACCGGCAGCTGTCGGACCTGGCCTCCCGCAAGGTGACCGTGGACGAGGCCATCCGCATGATCACCACGGCGGACGTCCGGGACGCCGCCGACATCCTGCGCCCGGTCTTCGACGCCACCGGCGGCCAGGACGGCCGGGTCTCCATCGAGGTCGACCCGCGCCTGGCGCACAACACCCGGGCGACGGTCGCCGAGGCCCGCCAGCTGGCCTGGCTGGTGGACCGCCCGAACACACTGATCAAGATCCCGGCCACCGAGGCGGGTCTGCCGGCGATCGCCGAGACCATCGGCAACGGCATCAGCGTCAACGTCACGCTGATCTTCTCGCTGGAGCGCTACCGCGCGGTCATGGACGCCTACCTGACCGGCCTGGAGAAGGCCAAGGAGCGCGGCCTGGACCTGTCGAAGATCCACTCGGTGGCGTCGTTCTTCGTCTCCCGCGTGGACACCGAGATCGACCGGCGCATCGACGAGATGGGCACCGACGAGGCCAAGGCGCTGCGCGGCAAGGCGGGCGTGGCCAACGCGCGTCTGGCCTACCAGGCGTACGAGGAGGTCTTCTCCTCCGACCGCTGGAACGCGCTGGAGAAGGACGGTGCGAACAAGCAGCGTCCGCTGTGGGCCTCCACCGGTGTGAAGGACAAGGCGTACAAGGACACCATGTACGTCGAGGAGCTGGTGGCGCCGAACACGGTGAACACCATGCCGGAGGCCACGCTGGAGGCCTCCGAGGACCACGGTGAGATCCGCGGCGACGCCGTCCGCGGCACCTACGAGCAGGCCCGTGCCGACCTGGACGCGCTGGAGAAGATCGGGATCTCCTACGACGACGTGGTCCAGGTCCTGGAGGACGAGGGCGTCGACAAGTTCGAGGCCTCCTGGAACGACCTGCTGAAGTCGACCGAGGCGGAGCTGGAGCGCCTCGCTCCCACGGAGGGCTGACACCTTGTCGCCGCTTTCCGGTACCGGAGCGAACCCGCTCCGTGACCCCGCGGACCGACGGCTCCCGCGTATCGCGGGGCCGTCGGGCCTGGTCATCTTCGGCGTCACGGGCGACCTGTCGCGCAAGAAGCTGATGCCCGCCGTGTACGACCTCGCCAACCGGGG
>NZ_BNBC01000125.1 GCF_014654675.1 Streptomyces spiralis | reverse complement strand
GGGCAACGACGAGGCCAAGGACAACAACGGCACCGTCATCCCCGACTGCTGACGACCGTGCCTCCGGCGGACCACCATCCGCCGGAGGCACGCTCGGCCCTGTTGGAAATCGATTTCACCACTCTCCCTCTGGAGCCGCATCATGCGCATATTCGCCAGACCCTGGCGCACTGCCGCCGGCATCGCCACCGCCCTGCTGCTGACCCTCGCCCCCGGAACGGCGAGCGCGGCGCCCACCACCGCCACCGCTCTCGCCTCGGCCCCGGAGAGCGACTTCTTTTCCACCGTGCAGATCGACTCGGGCGCCACCGTCGGCGCACCGGCCGTCGGGGACAACGCCAATCACGGCGACCTGTGGCCGAACTGCTGGTCGGACGACGACAACGTCTACGGCGCCTACGGTGACGGCGTCGGCTTCAACGCCCCCTTCAGCGACATCGGGGTCGCCCGCATCTCCGGCACGCCCGGAAACCTCCAGGGCACCAGCCTGGCCCAGGGCGACGCCGTCGGCCAGGTGTGGACGGCCGACCACACCCGCAAGCCCACCGGAATGGCCTGTGTGGACGGCAACCTCTACCTCGCCGTGCAGGACCTGGCCACCGACTTCAACGACGCTCCCGCCGCCACCATCGCCAAGTCGACCGACCACGGCCGCACCTGGACCTGGGACCGGACGGCTCCGATGTTCCCCAATGGCGTCTTCACCACGGTCATGTTCCTCGACTACGGCAAGGCCTACGCCAACGCGCCCGACGGCTACGTCTACGCCTACGGCCTGGACCACAACTGGCGGGACTCGTTCAACGACCGGGTGCCCGACCCGGAGGACGTCTTCCTCGCCCGCGTTCCCCGGGCGTCGGTGCTCGACCGCTCCGCCTGGCAGTTCGTCAACGGCTTCGACTCCGCGGGCAACCCCACCTGGTCCTCCGACATCAATCAGCGCACCGCGGTCCTGCACGACGACCGCCACATCTACCAGAACGTCTACACCGCCGGCAGGGCGAGCAACCTGACCACCATCAGCCAGGGCGGCATCGTCTACGACAAGCCGCTGAACCGCTACCTCTACACCTCGTGGACCGAGTACACCTTCGAGTTCTACGAGTCACCCACCCCGTGGGGCCCGTGGAAGCACTTCGAGACGAAGGACTTCGGCGGCTACCCCTGGACCCACACCAAGCACGGGGGCTACGCCACCACCATCCCCTCGAAGTACATCAGCTCCGACGGCAAGTCGGTGTGGCTGCAGTCCAACGTCTGCCCCTGCGGCGGCGGCTACCCGGCGAACGACAACTGGGCCTATACGTTCTCGCTGCGTCAGATGCACCTCGAACCGCAGGTGCCGTCCACCCCGTCCAACGCCGCCGACCCGGCCCGCAACCTCGCCCGTGAGCCCGGCACGGTGGGCATCGAGCGCGCCACGCACTACGGCAACGTCCAGTTCTACAACGACGGCAACCGCACCCAGTCCGACGACGACTGGAACGACGAGAACAAGACGGCGAGCTGGTGGGGCTACACCTGGCCCCGCAGCTACACACTGGACCGCGTCGTCTACACCACCGGCAACATGTTCTCCGACGGCGGCTGGTTCGCACAGAACCTGCGCGTCCAGGTCCGCACCAACGGAACCTGGACCGACGTCGCCGGCCTGACCGCCTCGCCGTCCTATCCGTACAACTCCACGGCCGGCCCGAACCACACCTACCGGTTCGACTTCGCACCGACCGCCGGTGACGGCGTACGGATCATCGGGGTCCCCGGCGGCACCCGCACCTTCACCTCCATCGGCGAGCTGGAGGCCTACTACAGCGCGGGCGCCGGAGGCACACCCGCCAAGTACTGGGTGGACACCTCTCCCACCGCCCCGGTCTACGGCTCACCGACCAGCACCACCCAGACGGGCACCCTGAACGCGGGCACCAACTATGTGTACTGCAAGGTGTGGGGCCGTCAGAT
>NZ_BNBC01000124.1 GCF_014654675.1 Streptomyces spiralis | reverse complement strand
GGGACTGACGAGAGCGATAGCTTCCACGAAGCCTCCAGGCATGCCACGGCTGATCGTCGCAGGCTACTGGTTGACGCCGATAGAAAGTCCCCGATCTGCGTAGCTACGTGACATCAGCTCGGGAAGCTTGGGTTCTCTGATCGTGGGAGTGCTGCTGAGCTGCGGCAGGAGCGAGGCGGCACCTGGTGGGCAGTTCGTTGACCCCCCGGTGTTCCCCGTGGTTCCCCGCCCGATCTGGCACGCGTCTGGCGCGGGCCAGGCCCCGTTACCTCTATCGGTTGCGACTTCCTGTCCGCTTGCCTATCGGCAAGATCAAGGCCCTGACGACGGCCAGACCTACGAAGATCGCTGCTGCCCGCAGCTCGACCAGCGCCAACGCGATCACGATTTAGGCGACAAAAGAAAAACTCAGCGGACTCGCTTGCCCACCGAGCAGTGGGCAAGCTCCAGGCTTCATATTTCAGTGTTCCCCCGGGAACTCAGTGAACCCCGGACACTTTCCCAAGCATTGATCACAATTCAGCCTCACGCCAGGTAGGAAATTGGGTCCCAAATGGGACGCCAACTCGTCGATGTCGATCGGCACTTCAGCCAATCTGGCTTCGGGCTGAGCAGGCTTCCGCACGATGCTGACTTCATGGAGAGACATATTCGAATGAGCTGAAACGATCGCCACGACTCTCGCTCGGTAGAGCGTATCTGCTCGGTGCTTACAGGGATCCTGTTCACATACTCGGCAGGGGCCATAAGCGTCCGCACCACCACGAATCCAGTAACTACGATCACGAAAGTGAGGACACTCATCAGAAGCTAGATCTTTACGGCATATCGAGCATATCCGGGTAGCGGTGAAGCCCACAGAAAAACCCATCTTCTTGTGAGCTATTACTACCGGGCAACGATGCGCATAACCCTTACCGTCGAAGAAGATACTGCATCCTAGTTGCTTTCTCTTCCACTTCCCTATCTTGTGCATCAGCTGATGCTGACGTTCTTCTAACGGAGAGTCCTCGGCCCACCAAAATGCTTTCGCTGAAGCATCAAGAGCCTCCCTGGCCTTTTCCTCCGCCGCGCCAGCATCTTTTCCCGCGAGTCGTTGAGCATCCTCGAAGCTGCGTTTAGCTTGCCGCCGATACGAGAGAACGCGCGAAGTCATGTAAGCGTCAATCAGATCCTTGGCCGGACCAGCATCGCTGCCTTCAGCCGGTGCTCCCGCTGCACCCATTCGGAATTCATCGCGCACCGGCATAATTTCACGCCCATCTCTCGCACTTTATTCGGACAGGGTGGGGGGTTGACTTTCGGTATTCATCCCTTCAAGAGCTTGCGCAACCGACTCACCTGTCCCCTCCAACTCAATCCACTCCCAACCGCTGCCCGCCGCGGTAGACACCTGTCGAGTGATACGAAGCCGCACCGGAGTGTCATTGTGACGGCGTCGCAGCAAAGCCCCAAGGCCGTCATAAGCTCCTGCCGAGATCATCCCAATCACGACATCCAGCGTGTACGCGAGGAGGCCCTTCTCTCCGAGCCACCTTCGTTCTTCGGGAATGTGCGCAAAAGAGGCGCTCAGCCCTTCAAACTTCAAGGCCTTGACAAGGTCAGTGGCCGTGTCGTGATAGCGAGCAACGCCAGACTCATCAAGCTCTCGCGGCAGGACCACCACGTCGCACTCGGAGTCGATGGGGACAGGCACGGCAAGGGGTTCGATGGGGCGCGGCACCGCTGGAGAGGACGTCATAGCCTGATCGTAGGCAACTTCACTGGCCTACTGATGCGTTCTTCTAGGTTCGAAGGCCCCTAGACTGCCCAACAGCGCTCGGGACCGCCGGCCGTGAGGAAGAATCCGCAGGTAGAGGCCACCTGGCATCTCAACTATGGGAGTTCTCCGGGCTTGGGCATGGTGGTACCAGTGTCGCAGATCCAATCGGGTGACCTGGGGCGGTCGACGGCTACGACTGTCGTTACTGACGTTGTTGTCGTGATGTCGTCAAGGTGAGTCCGGTTTCGGCGAGGCATCCGTTGATGAGGTTGCTGCG
>NZ_BNBC01000123.1 GCF_014654675.1 Streptomyces spiralis | reverse complement strand
GTTCCACAGCCGCTTGAAGGAGCTACGGGCCCAAGCGCGAGTACGGGCACGGGAGTTGCCGATCAGCTCGTAGGCCGAACGGGCCGCCGGGCCGTTGTCTGGGCCGTCCGAGGTCGCTCAACAGTGGCCAACGACGACCCATGACAACCGCTCGGCCCCTCATGAACACCGTCCTGACCAGCAAAACCCAGCTCATCAAGATCCCCGGCAAGACCCAGGGCAAGAAGACATCGAGACCGCTGGTCTGACCGCAGTCCTTGACGGCAACACCGGTGCACCCTGCCGTAT
The DNA here is from genome assembly GCF_014654675.1 of Streptomyces spiralis. Taxonomy (GTDB): domain Bacteria; phylum Actinomycetota; class Actinomycetes; order Streptomycetales; family Streptomycetaceae; genus Streptomyces; species Streptomyces spiralis. Next base: position 1,965 of record NZ_BNBC01000123.1, on the reverse strand, counting down.
CAGGGAAGTCGAGGCCGGACACGGTGCAGGACGCCAGCGAGCCGCGTACCTAGCCCTTGGGCCGCCGGAAGGAACTCCTAAAGCGGGTGTCGCAAGTTCAAATCCTGCCGGGGGCACAGCACGGTTTCGTGCAGGTCACGGGCTACGGATGTTGCCGACGCAGTGATGGCAGCGCTGACGGCAACGACGGCAGACGGCAGCGGCAGACGGCAACCCGACACGATGGCGGCACGAGACGATCTGAACGCTCCACAACGGCGTGCCCGCGTCTTCTTTAGTCCGTGTCCCTCCGGTAGCAGCTTGGGTAATTGCTAGATGAGGTGTACTTAGGCAGGTCGTTGCGAAAAAAGCGGACATTCTGGCTCGGCGGCTGTGGATTTTTTAGCTCATTTGCCGCCGCCTGTGAAATAATCAGGCAGAACTTCTTGATCAATGGAGCGCGACCCGCTGAACGGAGCAGCTCAAGGGATGCTTCGTATCGGCCAGCCTGGTACATCCAGTCTTTGGCCACGAACCTGAATGATGGCTGTTGAGGTTTATCCTGACTGACGATAAATGGGGCGGGATCACTACTCCAAGTGGGATCGACTGACTCTGAGGTCGGATTGTAAGCCCACGTATCGGTTTCCCTCCAATAGAAAGCTGGCCTATCCGAAGAAGAGAGGGAACCAGTGGGGGTGAGGTGTAAACGCGCGTCGCGGATTACTTCAATACTCTCACTCTTGAACCTGGTCACGACTGTCGGCTGCACATAGAACCCAACCTCGTTGTCCTGCTTTTCGAGGCGAATGAGGTGAGGAAGCGTCATATCAACGGCGGGCTGCCTCTGCAGCTCAGCGAAGTTGTAAAGAGAAATAGACAGGGCACCAACGGCAGCACCCGTCGCGGACCATTTGTGCACGGACTCGAAGCGTCGCCTCCTACGAGACTTCGCCGTCTTCTTCATAGCGTCTTCCATGCCCCGAGTCTGCCCAGAACGCGATCCTTCGTCTGGCGGATTACTCCGTATGGACGGCGAAAAAGGCACCCGGCCAGCGTTTCGCCCGTCGACCTCAGCCTGTGCCCCACACGCCAGAACTTCCAGGCGATCGGGGCAGGCAACGAATACTGCGCCCAGTTCGTACGCGACCCATTGCCCGAGGTGCGCCCAGGAAGTGGCAAGCCGTACGGAAGAGGCACCTTGTGCTCGTGGCCGGGACATCCGCGGCTGCCTGTCTGGCCTCCAGAAGACACGGTGTCGAATGTGTGTCGAAGTCGGCGCGCAAGTCTCCAGCGGTCCGCGCGACTGTTGAGGTCGGAGGCCTACTGCGGGCGAACCAGCGATGCGCCTTCTAAGCACCGGGCCGCACGGTGCGGTGCCTTGCGGGCGAGCAGATACGTCGCTGCCGCAAGAGAATGCACAGGATTCGTTCGGCCCGCTGAGCACGCCTCTCGTCAGGCGACAGGACGGCAACCACTGCCGCGAACGACACCAAGACAGAACGGACGAGGATCCCAGCCGCGGAAACAACCCAGAGCCAGGTAGACATGGACAGCTCCTCAGGGAGAAGTGTCCCACTACCTACGGCTCGCCTGTCCGAATCCGGCTTCGTAGCGCTTCGGGATGACCTATACCGGCGTACCTGGCTTGGCGCGGCGCGGTGAGTTCGGACCCGACCCATGACCCGCGACAGCGGTGGTATACCCAGGCCACCTTCCTGCAACACCAGAGAGCTTCTGACATCACGGCTGACTGTGAGGATGTCGGTGGTGCCGCCCGAGGTGGTCTGACCCGCCAACTGACCGACGTCCAGGCTGTCTTGTTGATGAAATGTCGGCCAACTCGGGTGGTGCCGCCCTGCGCGCGGCCGGTCGGGCGTTTGTGACCTCATAGGAGCCCGGCCAAAGGTCCCATCACAGTCTTGTCCTCCCGCCCGACCGGCGCGTGCCATCCCTCATGCGTCGCACGGAAGGACAGCACTCATC
>NZ_BNBC01000122.1:734-2322 GCF_014654675.1 Streptomyces spiralis | reverse complement strand
CCACGAAGCCTTCCTCGGACTCGCCGTCTGCCTGATCACCCACCGCCACGTCCAGAGGCTTTGTTAGGGCCTCTAAGAGGAGGCGGCTGCCGGGGTGCGCTCCCGGTGCTGTTGTGGGCTGATCCCGCGGACCCGTTTGAAGGCCGCGCTGAGTGCGAAGGGGCTGCTGTAGCCGACCCTGCGGGCGACGGAGGCGATGGTGGCGTCCGGTTCACGCAGCAGGTCGGCGGCCAGTGCCAGCCGCCAGCCGGTCAGATACGCCATCGGCGGCTCGCCGACCAGGTCGGTGAAGCGGCGGCCGAGGGCGGCCCGGGACACGCCGGTCTGGGCGGCCAGGTCCGCGACGGTCCAGGGGCGGGCGGGGTCGTCGTGCAGCAGTCGCAGCGCCGGCCCGACGACCGGGTCGCTCTGGGCGGCGTACCAGGCGGGGGCTTTGGCCTCGGGCCGGGCGAACCAGGTCCGCAGCACCGCGATCAGCAGCAGGTCGAGCAGCCGGTCGAGCACCACCTCCTGGCCGGGCTCGTCCCGGACGATCTCCTCGCTCAGCAGCGCGGGCAGCGGGCTGGACCAGGCGTCCTGCGCCAGCACCAGCACCTGCGGCAGGGCGGACAGCAGACGGCTGCTGATCTCGCCGCGCATCTGGTAGGTGCCGCTGATCATCACCGCGGGCAGCGGGGTCTGCTCTGCTGCGCTGTTCCCGGCGCCGTCCGCCCCGTGGGCCCCGTCGGGGTTGTCGCCCCAGGTCCGCACCCCGAGGTTCATCTGCTCGCACAGTTCGTTGCCGTCGGCGTCGGTGGAGACCTGGCCGGGCCGGATGACGATCTGTGGCTCGGTCTCCCGGTCACCGGCGATGACGTAAGGCTCCGGTCCGCGGATCACCGCGATGTCGCCGGCGCGCAGCAACCGCGCCTGTCCGTCGTCGGTCCTGATCCAGGCGTCGCCCCTGACCATGTGCACCAGGGTGAGCGGTGCCAGGTCGGCGATCTGGACCGACCAGGGCGGGGTGAGGACCGAGCGCAGCAGGAACGCGCCGCGCGCCCGCGGGCCGTCGAGGAGGGTGGCCAGTGCGTCCATGGCCACAGACTAGGTCTGGACGCCTGCGTATGGGGATGAGCTTCTCGGCGATGGCCGGGCGATGTGCCGCGCGGATTGACTTGGTTCATGACGCAGGACACGCCACCCGCACCGCCGGCGCCGCTCGCGCCCGCACCGTTTCCCGCCGGCCGTCCGACCCGAGGAGTTGCCATGACCGGCGATCTGCGCAGCCTGGTGCTGCTTGCCGCCACGCTCACCACCGGTCTGATGGCCGGACTTTACCGCGATACTTGCAGAAAGCTCCGGCGTTCACGCCGGGGATGAATGCATCTCAAGACTGCTCTGACGTGCAGGTTAGAGCGGACGTGTTTGCTGCTCGATGTACTGGCGGACGATGGCCAGCGGTGCTCCGCCGCACGATGCGGAGAAGTATGAGGGCGACCACAGGTGCCCGTGCATGATGGCGCGGTTGATCCGGCCGGTGAACTCCTGTCGTATCCGGCGAGCGGAGACGCCCTTGAGGCTGCTGACCAGCTTGGAGACGGCGACCTTC
>NZ_BNBC01000122.1:0-596 GCF_014654675.1 Streptomyces spiralis | reverse complement strand
GCGCATGATCTCTTCGCAGCGTGTCAGCATCTCGTCGTCGAACACCCCGCGCCGGTACTTCGTCACAAAGACCAAGTACACATGCATCGCAGAAATACGTGCCTGCTGTAGTCGTTCTGCCCGTCCATGAGTCCAATCGTCGTAGGGTCTTGGGTGTGCAGCTCCGCTACAACTACCGGGCCTACCCGGACACCACCCAAAGCCGTGCGCTGGCGCGTGCGTTCGGGTGTGCCCGCGTGGTGTGGAACGACTGCCTGCGCCACCGCAAGGAAGCGCACGCGGCGGGGCTGCCGTATGTGAAGTCGGCCGAGCTGTCCCGGCTTCGCATCACCCAGGCCAAGCGCACTGGGGAACGCGCCTGGCTCGCCGACGTCTCAGCGGTCGTCCTGCAACAGTCCCTGCGGGATCTGGATGCCGCCTACAAGAACTTCTTCGACTCGGTCAAGGGCAAGCGGCCCGGCCGCAAGGCCGGCCCTCCCCGCTTCAAGTCGAAGAAGGACACCCGGCAGTCGATCCGTCTCAACACCAACGCCTTCTGCCTCCACAGCGACGGCACGGTGTACGTGGCCAAGGTCGGCAACCTCAAGGTCAAGTGG
>NZ_BNBC01000121.1 GCF_014654675.1 Streptomyces spiralis | reverse complement strand
GATCGGCGTCGCGGGCGTTGTCGAGCAGGATCAGCACCCGCCGGTGCGCGAGCAGGCTGCGGTACAGCGCTGCCTGGCCGTCGATACACCACTCGCGCGGACGTGACCCCGGGCAGGTGGTCGATGTCCGACGGATCAACGTCCCCTCGACGACCTGGAGGGAGCAGTCGACTGCCGGGGGGTGACGGTGGTCATGCCGTCTCCGGGCGTCGGGCGCAGAGGCTGTCGTGGCGTTGGTCCGGTGTCAGCGGGATCGCGAGAGGCTGGCCACGACCGTCGCAAGCGGCGCGTTCGTCAATGGGCTGCGGTAGGTCTTCCCTCATCGGTCACTCGCTGACCGGGACGCCATCGACAGGCGTCCCGGCTGCTCGACGCATGTCCGCACTACCACTTGATCCAGGTGAGGAAGAGGACGAAAGCCGTGCCGAGCACAATGCCGGTGAATTCAATGACTGCTTGAACCACCAGCTTAGAGCCGTCGGTGCCGGCCCAATCCGCGACAGCCCAGTCCCGGCCTGCGTACAGCGGTATGTCTGGCACAAGCTCTTCACTGGCTTCGAAGCCCAGACCTTCGATCTCACCCCTGCCCTGCTGCCCATCAGACAGGCGCCATACGCCCCGGCATCCGCCGTTGATGTCGCAGTCCACGTACCCCACCGTCGTCGCCTGCTGCCCGTCGAAGTACCGGTGGATCTTCTTGGCGGGGAACCACAACGACAGCGCGAGAGCACACAGGCACGCGGCCAGCAGCACCCGTTGCCACCACTTGAGCTCACTGATCAGGTCAGCGCTCCACGACATCACCCCCGCCACCTCGCGCTCGGCGCTGTCGGCGGGCCGGCCGGGTCACCGGAAGGGGGTATGAGGGTGCCGTTCAGCATCCGGGGCGGCAGAGGATCACTGCCAGGTTGGACTGTTGCCATCTCCGCACACTCGCCTTCCGTCACTTCTGCACCAGCGGCACCTCGAGAACGGAGCGTCCGATAAGACGCGCGGCCTCTTCGCCATAGTTCCGTGTGGCCTGCCGGTGCGTCGTCCCGCCACCTGATCCCGTACACCACACGACCAGCGACTCCGGCTGCAGTGCGCCGCCTCGGACTACGCGCCGCGGTCGGTACCGAATGCGGGAGACCGCGTGCCGATCTTCAAACGCCTGGCCGCCCGGCTTCCCCGGTTGTGATCTGGCAGTGGTGCCATGTGGTAGAACGCGGCACTCGGCATTGTGGTTCAGATGCGGCATTGTGCTTGTGTTGCTCGGTGGCCGGCTGGTTGTGCGGTCCGGTGCGGGGGTCGGGTGTCGATGTGGTGGCCGGCCGTGGAGTCGAAGCGTGCCCAGACGATCTTGCCGCGGGGCCGTTCGTTCGTCACGCCCCACTGGTCGGAGAGTTCGTCGACGATCAGCAGGCCTCGGCCGGAGGTGTCCTCGTTGGTGGGGTGCTGGACGGTGATCTGGCCGTGGTGGGTGTCGTGGACCTCCAGGCGGATGCCGTGGGAGTCGGCGTGCAGTCGTACCGTGAAGCCGTCGGGGGAGACGGTGGTGTGATCGACCGCGTTGCAGGCGAGTTCGGACAGGCACAGCACCAGGTCGTCCAGGCGTTCGGTCCGGTCCCATGCCAGGAGGGTGGCCGCGAGGAAGTGCCGGGCTGCGCGCACGGATTTGGTGTCGGCGGTGAAGTGCTTGTCTGTGGATCGGTGCATGACGGGCCTCGCTTGTCGAGCGGTGGCACGGTACCGGCGTCTGCGAGGGATCTGGATGGCTGACCGATCCGTGACCTTTTGACCAGCCTCATGTGGGGCAGGGCTGTCAGCCAGGACCTGACGCACCCAGGGACTGTCAGTCCCACCCTGGCGGGCCCGGCCCGCAAGGGTGGCTGGTGGCCTTTCCCGGCACCGGCACCGGCAGTGCCCGAGGCTGTGCGAGTCGTCCGACGGATTCGCTTGCCGCACGCGTCCTGCCGCGGCTGCCAGCCGGACCGGCTGAGACGGATCATCCTTGTGCAACGGTCTGACAGTGGTGGTTTCGGGCGCAGCTGGTCGTGGCGGACCGGCCGTTCACATGTACATAGGCACATGGAACGAAGGGCAGCTGAGCCGGGTATGTACCCGGTGATGCGCAGAAGTTCAGCTACAAAGGTTCTCAGGTTCTGTGGTGCGGAGCGGGTTGTCCACCGCCGCGACGTGCTTGGCGATGGGACCCAGGCCAGTAGGTCGGCGCCCGCGAAGCCAGATTTGGACTTCGGCTGAGCGGTGGGTGGCGTGTCATTGGGGTGGACCGGCCGAGTGGGATCTCCCGGTCAACGCGTGAGAGTGTGAAGTGAGGATGCGATGCGCGCGGTCATGAACAATGGCGGCATACAGACTGTCGATGTGCCGGAACCAACAGGGGATGGTGTGTGCCTGTCGGTCGTCTCAGCAGGGATCTGCGGAACGGATGTCAGTTTCGTCACGGCGGGAGTCTCTGGATTTGTGTACGGGCACGAGTTCGCGGGCATCGATGCCGAAGGGCGAGAGTGGTTCGTCGAGCCCACCATTTACGGTGGTGAATGCGAACAGTGCCGGCTCGGCCACACGCAGCGATGCATCGAGGA
>NZ_BNBC01000120.1 GCF_014654675.1 Streptomyces spiralis | reverse complement strand
GGGGGTGCGGGTGATCGTCATGCGCAAGGAACTCTCCGGTGGGGTGTCGTCGTCAGGGTGCCGTCCGCTGTGGGGGGGCGGTGGCACGGGGGCGGGGCCCCGTGCTGCTCCGGCCGGTGGGGCGGTCGGTGGGTTTGCGTCCTGCCCGGTGCCGTGCAACGACGACCATGTTTAGCCAGGGCCGGGGTGGGGTGCAAAGGTGTGACGTACTACCCGACATCGGGGAGATGTCCAGAATGTGCCGCTATCAGACCCTATGACCGTGCTGGATGGGGTCTGTCTCCTACGACCCTCGGTAGGATGTGATCTGGCTCCTATGGACAGCCTCACACTCTCAGGCCCTCTGGAGGCCTCCGTTCGTTGATCATTGCGACCAACACAGCAGCCTCTCGTCCGCCGCGAGGCCCTGGAGGAGATCCGCAGCCGGGACGCGGGACCGTAGCGGACCGGTACCCCTGAGTTTCCGAGTGGGCCGGTCTTCCCTCACCCGCACCGACCGACCCGGCCGGCCAGGTCCGGGGATCGTCAGGTCAGGAAGGGCCGAGGGGCTCCAGTGCTGTTCGCCGGACGGCCGGCCGCCTCCGAGGCGGTGGTGGGCCGTCCGGCGAGCGTTCCTTTCAAGGGTTCTGGTTTCTTCGTACCGAGCCGGTCGAGCCGGCGGCGTCAGACGGCGCCGCGCTGCCTGCGGCGCAGGGTGAGATACGTGCCTGTGGCGCCGACGGCGAGCAGGGCACCCGTGGCGAGGCCCACCGGGAGAGCGGGGAACCGCGAGGTGCCGGTGCTCGCGGCGGTGTTCTGCATCGCCGGGGCCGGGGTGATGCTCGTGGAGACGGGCGCCACGTGGTGGATGGGGCCGACCGACTTGATCGAGCCGTCCGCGTTCAGCAGCACCTGCCTGTTGTTCGGGTGCCGGAAGTCGAACATGCCGTTCAGGGAGCCGGCGGTGGCGTCGAAGGAGTGGTCGCCGATCCGGCCGGTGTGCCAGTTGTCCTCGATGAAGCGGATGATCGACGCCTGGTCGGTCAGCGTGTGGTCGACCTTATTGACCTTGCTGTAGGGGGAGACGATCAGCAGCGGCTGACGGGTGCCCGGGCCGCAGCGATCGGCGTAGCCGCCGGACGCCTTCGGCCCGGCCTGGCAGGCGGGGCTGTCGGTGGCCTTGCCGTTGGAGCCGAGGGCGCTGTCGGTGGAGCCGTTGCGCGGTGCGACGTAGGCGTGGTCGTACCAGCCGTCGGAGTCGTCGTAGGCGATCACGACCGCCGTCGACTTCCACTGCGGCGAGTTCTGGATCGCGTTGATCTCATCGACCAGGAAGTGCTGCTCGTCGATCGGGTCGGAGTAGGCGGCGTGGCCGTCCTGGTACTCGGGGGCCTTGACGAAGCTGACGGACGGCAGCTTGCCCGCCTTCAGGGCGGCGTCGAAGTCGGTCAGGTCGTAGTTGTGGTTGGCCTGGCCGTCGTGGCCGATCTCGTCGACGTTCTTGGGTGGCAGGTGGTGCGGGTTGGACGTCGACTTGTAGTACTCGAACGGCGAGTGGTGCGGGCTGTAGTCGACGACCGAGGCGCCACCGACGTTGGTGTGCGCGGTGTCGCACTTGGCGTAGTGACCCTGCTGCCCGTCCCACGTGGTCGAGGGCCGGAAGCCGCCCTGGAACCAACCCCAGCTGACCTTCTTGGAGTTGAGGACGTCACCGATGTTCCTGCCCTGCATGGCCGCCAGCGCGTTGGTGCTGGTGTGGTCCTTGCCGGAGCAGTCGTCGAAGGCCGGGTCGGGGTCGTTGATGACCGTGCCGACGCCCTGTGCATCCGGCGACTTGACCGTGTAGGCGTCCGGGGTCGAGGTCTGCTTGGGGTTCTCGCTGCCCGTGGACGGGTCCACGGAGATGACGCCGTGCGTCTGGCCGGAGACCAGGTTGAGTGCGCCGGGCGTGGAGGGGCCGTAGACCGAGCTGTAGGAACGGTCGCTCATCGCATAGTTCTGGGCGTAGTTCCACAGCGCCGTGACGGTGTTGCCGTCGTAGTAGTCCATCACCAGGCCGGGCTCGCCGAACAGCCCGCCGGAGCACTTGTCGACCTCGGTGTTCTGGACGTACTGGTCGGCCTTGCCGCCGTTCGCCGCGTACTGCTCGGCCCCGTAGTTGTGGTTCTGGTCGCAGGTCATCGCCTGGGACGGGGCGAGTCGCTTGGGGGCGTACTGGTTGGGGTTCTTCGCCAGCAGCCCCGCGTTCGCGAGGGTGTCGATGTGCTTCGGGGTCTTCGTCGACGCGGTGAACTTCGTGCCGTCGGTGTTGGCGGCCTTGGGGTAGGTGGCGAAGTAGTGGTCGAAGGAGACGTTCTCGTCGAAGAGCACGACCACGTGCTCGATCGGCGTGGCGGTCGAGGGATGGCCGTGGTGGCCGGCGGGTGTGGCGGCCCACGTGGGCGCGGTGCCGCCCAGCACCGTGAGCGCTGCCGCGCCCGCGAGTGCCCCCAGAGTCCTCATCGTTGCTCGTCTTGCGCTGTCGGCCATGCCGGTTCCCCTCCGAACCCAAATGTGGTGCGGGTACGGTTCGGATGCTCAGCGGGGCAACAGGCGTCCCGGCCGAGCCACGGTGACCCAGGAGTGAACAACAGGTCAGGAAAGCCAGGTCAAACCTTGACGGTGCCTTGACCCGGGCGAACCGCAGAGCCGTGCGCGCGGGAGTTCAGCCGAGCAGGGCGTGGCCGTACCAGTCCGTCTCGTCCCGTACGCCGGGCAGGGCGAAGTAGTAGCCG
>NZ_BNBC01000119.1 GCF_014654675.1 Streptomyces spiralis | reverse complement strand
CATCCACGAAGCCTTCCTCGGACTCGCCGTCTGCCTGATCACCCACCGCCACGTCCAGAGGCTTTGTTAGGGCCTCTTACTCCTTTTCCTCGTCGTCACCCAGGTCTATGCCGAGCTTGGTGGCGACCCGCTTGCGGGCCAGGCGCCGGTGGGTCCGGACGGTGCCCGCGTTGATGCCCATGATGTTGGCGACCTGCTTGGAGGGGTAGCCCAGCACGTACTGCAGGATGATCACGTCGAACTGGCGCTCGGGCAGGGCGGCGATGGCCGTGTAGAGGCCGAGGGGGGACTCCAGTGCCGGCAGCTGCGCGCGTGGCGACGTTCGCTGACGGCACCACCAAGGTCGGCACCGCAGCCCAGTCCCGCAAGGAGTCCCGACTCAAGGAGCAGGGCGCCCTGTTCGCCACGTACCTCGCCAAGAGTCCCGACGGCCGCGCGGTGCGCTTCCTCGAGGACGCCCTGAGCCGCCGTGTCGGCTTGACGCAGACCGTCCGTGCCGCAGCCAAGCTCCAGGCGCTGGTCGAGTTGCGCGACCTCGACCTGGTCCGAACACGCGGATCGTTCCCTGTCAGATCCTGCACCGCTACACCCCCACCCCATGCCGCCACTGGGCGGCGCGTCAGCGCACATCATGGCCTATGCAATAGTTCCGGTCATGTGTCTGGCTGCGGCAGGCCGATCAAGCCCCCACCGGCCGGCTCACACCACGCGTCCGGCATCGCAGGGAGCGCTGAGGCCGCGTCCCGCGTCTTGGCCCGGGAAGGCCGCGCAGCCGGCCCAATCGCGTGCGGGCCGACAAGGCATACGCCTCCCGAAAGAACCGCGCCTACCTGCGGCGGCGCGGGATCCGCTGCACCATCCCGGACAAAGCCGACCAGACCCGCAACCGCAAGCAATGTGGTTCGCGCGGCGGCCGGCCGCCGAAGTTCGACCCGCAGGACTACAAAGCTCGGCACGCAGTCGAATGCGGCATCAACCGCCTTAAAAGCTATCGGGCCGTGGCCACACGGTATGACAAGCTCGCGGTCCGCTACGAAGCGACCGTCCTCGTCTCGGCAATCAACGAGTGGCTATGACCGGCCGCGTCATGATGGCGCTGTGTAACAGCGGACGGCGACCGTCTGGTGCGGACTCCACTGCTGCTCGACTGTGGCCATCAGCTCCCAGCCCAGCCGCTCATACAGGGCTGCCGCCGCGGTATCGGATGCGACGACGTCGAGCACCGGATGCAGGCCACGACGCCGCGCTTCCTCCACTGCGCGACCGATCAGCAGTGCACCGATCCGATGTCCCCTTGCCTGTGGCGCGACGAACAACCTGCTGACCACAGCGGTCATGCCCCGCGTCGCCCCGTTCCGCTCGCTCCACAGCATCGGGGCCAGATCGCCTTCGCCGCCTTGCGACAAACTGACATGCCCAACCAGGCCGCCTTCGAGTTCGGCAACCCAGGAGCCCAGCAGGGGACCGCGTGACAGCCACTCGCCCGGCTGATCAGGCCAGTTCACCGGATAGCCGTCGAGCGCATGGACCTCCGCGAGGACCCGCACACACTCCTCAACGTCACCATCAGCCCTCTGCCGGATCCAGCGGCTCGGCCTCTCATCAGGCACTCCAGAGCTTTCGATATTCACTCCGGCATAGAAACACAAGCTAGGGCCTGTTGGGAAAGTCGTGGCTGTCGGCGGATTAACTTGTGGCTACCGCCGAGAACTTCGAAGATGTGCCCATGTCTGAAGCCCCTGACATCGCGACCGCCTGGCGCTGGCTCTTGGAACGCAGATCAGGCACGCCGAGCCACGCCTGCGCGGCCTGTTTCCTTTCCCGACGCACGGCACGCTGCACTTCCTGCGCAGTGCCCCGCCCTGGAGCGGATCAGATCACGACGACGTTCCGTTCATCGTCTACGGCGGACCGCCGTACCAGGTCTATTCAGCCGGCTACGCCGCCCTCCTGGGCGAGGTTGCGACGCCCGCGGAAGCCACCGCGCTCGTGGTGAACAACTTGCCGCAGACGTAGTCACGCTGTCATAACCACTCATTGAGAACCGCGACCAGTACCGTCGCCTCGTAGCGGACGGCGAGCTTGTCGTATCTCGTGGCCACGGCCCGATGGCGCTTGAGACGATTGATGACGCACTCGACGGCATGCCGCTCGCGGTAGTCGGTTTTGTCGAACTTCGGCGCTTGACCACCCCGGGACCCAAGCTTCTGGCGGTTGCGGACACGGTCGGCAGGGACCGGGAGGGTCGCCTCAGGGGCTTCTGCCCCTGCTCGACGGCGAGGTGGATCTTCGTGGTCAGCCCGCCTCGGGAACGTCCGAGACCGTGGTCGGCCGGTTCGACGGCAAGGCCACCGGGCGGCTCCTTTTGCAGATCCCCCTTTTCGACGCCCCGGCGGCATGCTGATGAGCCCGGCAGACGGTGGAGTCGACGTTCACATCCCACGTGATCAGGCCCTTCGCATCGGCCTGGGCCTGGAGCTGGTCGACGATCCGCGCCCACGTGCCATTGCGCTGCCACCGTCGGAACAGGTCGTAAACCCGGTCCCACGGGCCGTACCGCTCGGGCACATCACGCCAGGGGGCACCAGTTCGGGTCCGCCACCGTATGCCGTCTATCAGCTGCCGCCGAGTCCACACCGGCGGACGGCCCGGCTTGATGCCTTGCGGCAACAACGGCTCCAGCCGAGCCCACTGGCCGTTCGTCAGGTCACCACGCCTCACAAAGCGCGATCATCCACGACCAAGATCCACTTTCGCAACAGACCCTAGGTGTGCTGGCCGGACAGGTTGGTGACGCGGCTGGCTGGTGTTTGGCCGCTGATGCCGGTGTGGGGTCGGTG
>NZ_BNBC01000118.1:2311-3061 GCF_014654675.1 Streptomyces spiralis | reverse complement strand
GTCCCAGGTGACCACGTCGTCCGAGGCGGTGGTCCGGGTCAGACGCGGCACCAACACCCGGCCCCCACGGACCGCCATCTCCGGCTCACCGCTCGCCACAGCCCCGGCGAGATCGCCGTCGGTGTCGACCAGCACGAACCGGCCCGGGTTCTCCGCCTGCGCCGCCCGCACCAGACCCCACACCGGAGCCTGCCGCACGTCGACGTCCTCACCATCCCCGACGGCCACCGCACCCCGGGTCACCACCACCAGCCTCGAGGCAGCGAACCGCTCCTCGACCAGCCACCGCTGCACCACCGCCAGCACCCGCTCCGACAGCTCACGGACAGCAACCGGGACGTCAACACCCTCCCGCGGCACACACTCCAACACCACATGCCCAGGCACAGGACCCTCGTCGGCCAGCTCCTCCCAGGCCACCCAATCCACGTCAACGGCCGAGTCCGCACCGGGCAACGAACTCCACGTGACATGGAACAGCGAGTCACCGCCGGTACCGGCGCCGAGCTGCTCCATCGACACCGGGCGGGAGAGAAGCGACTCGACGGAAAGCACTGGGTTGCCGTAGCCGTCGGCCACCGTGAGGGCGAGCCCGTCCTGCTGGGCGACGGGCGTGACGCGTACGCGCAGGGCGGCCGCGCCGGCGGTGTGCAGTTCCACCCCGTTCCAGGCGAAGGGCAGCAGGGTCCGGCCGCCGCCTTCACGGCCGGGGATGTCGAGCAGTCCGACGTGCATCGCCGCGTCGAGCAG
>NZ_BNBC01000118.1:694-2274 GCF_014654675.1 Streptomyces spiralis | reverse complement strand
GCCCGAATCCCTTGGGATCCGTCTCCTCCGGCAGGGCGACCTCGGCGTACAGCTCCTCGCCGCGCCGCCAGGCCGCCTTGAGCCCCTGGAACACCGGGCCGTACTGGTAGCCGGCGGCGGCCAGATCCGGGTACGCCGAGGCTACGGGGATCTCCGTCGCGCCCACCGGGGGCCAGTTGACCAGTTCGGCCGCCGCGTCCGTCGACTGCTCGGACAGCAGGCCCTCGGCATGCCGGGTCCACGCGAGGTCGGGCTCGTCGTCCCGGCGGGAGTGCACGGTGACCGTACGCCGCCCGGAACCGTCGTCGGCCCCGACCACGACCTGTACGGCGACACCGCCACGCTCCGGCAGGATCAGCGGCGCCTGCAAAGTGAGCTCGTCGAGCCGCCGGCAACCGACTTCCTCTCCTGCCCGCAGGGCCAGCTCCACGAATCCCGTGCCGGGGAGCAGGACGCTGCCCAGCACGTCGTGGTCCGCGACCCACGCGTGCGTGCTCGCCGAGATCCGTCCGGTGAGCACGAGACCGCCCGAGTCGGGCAACGGCACGGCAGCACGGAGGACGGGGTGGTCGAGTGCCGTCTGCCCCGTGTCCGAGGCACCGCCGCCCGCCGTGGGCGCGGTCATCCAGTACCGCTGACGTTGGAAGGGATAGGTGGGCAGGTCGACGCGGCGGGCGCCGGTGCCCTCGAAGTAGGCGGCCCAGTCGATGTCGAGGCCGGAGACGTGGAGTTGAGCGAGGGCGGTGAGCAGGGTCTCGGCCTCGGGGCGGTCCTTGCGCAGGGTCGGTGTTACGACCGTCTCGTCCGAGGTGAGGGTCTGCTGCGCCAGTCCGGCCAGGATCCCGTCGGGGCCCAGCTCGACGTAACGGGTCACGCCCTGGGACTCCAGGGTGCGTACGGCGTCGGAGAAGCGGACGGCGGATCGGACCTGGTTCACCCAGTACTCCGGGGACTGCCAGTCCGTCGCCGACTCCCCCGTGACCGTCGAAATCGCGGGGATACGCGGCTCCGCGTACGACAACTCGGCCGCTACGGCACGGAAGTCGGCGAGCATCGGCTCCATCAACAGGCTGTGGAAAGCGTGCGACACCGACAGACGGCTCGTCTTACGACCCAAAGCCGAGAAGTGCTCGCCGATCGCCAGCACCGCGTCCTCGACGCCCGAAACCACCACCGATGTGGGCCCGTTGATGGCTGCGATGGACACGTCGTCGGTGAGCAGGGGCAGGACCTCGTCCTCGGAAGCCTGTACGGCGACCATCGCGCCGCCCTCGGGCAACGCCTGCATCAACCGCCCGCGCGCTACGACCAGCCGGGCCGCGTCCGCCAGCGACAGCACCCCGGCCACATGCGCCGCGGCCAGCTCACCGATGGAGTGACCGACCAGCACGTCCGGCCGCACACCCCACGCCTCGACGAGGCGGAACAACGCCACCTCGACCGCGAACAACGCAGGCTGCGCATAACCCGTGGCGTTCAATGCCCCCGGATCCTCGCCCCACATCACCTCACACAACGGCCGATCCAGATACCGATCCAGCTCAGCAACCACCGCATCCAGAGCCTCAGCGAACACGGGA
>NZ_BNBC01000118.1:0-527 GCF_014654675.1 Streptomyces spiralis | reverse complement strand
TCCCCCGCACCCAACGCAGCCAGCGCCACCCCATCACCACCGGGCAGCACCACCGCACGGTGCTCCATCGCCACCCGCGTCGTCACCAACGAATAGCCGACATCCACCACACCAGCGCCCGATTGCGCAGCCGCCAACTGCCGGGCCTGCGCCGCCAACGCCTCCGCCGACTTCGCGGACAGCACCCACGGCACCACCACCGGAGCAGTGACGTCATCGCCCTCAGCAACCGACGCTGCCGGCTCCTCGGGCGCCTCCTCCACAATGACGTGCGCGTTCGTACCGCTCAGCCCGAACGACGACACGCCCGCCCGGCGTGGACGCCCGGCGCCCTGCGACCACTCCCTCGCAGCGGTCAGCAACTCCACGCTCCCCGCCGACCAGTCGACCTGGTCGGAGGCGGTATCCGCGTGCAGGGTGCGCGGCAGCAGACCGTGCCGCATCGCCATCACCATCTTGATGATGCCCGCGACACCGGCGGCGGCCTGCGTGTGGCCCATGTTCGACTTGATCGAGCCCAGCCACAG
>NZ_BNBC01000117.1 GCF_014654675.1 Streptomyces spiralis | reverse complement strand
GGTCGCCGTCGAAGTCGGCCGGCTCCTGCCCGACACCGTGACACACGTGATCGCGCTCGACGCCCTGCACTACCTGGCGCTCTTCCCCGCCCAGGACGAACAACAGACCAAGGCGATCCTGCAGCCGTTCCATGAGGACTTCGGCGCCGCGGTGCGAGGCCTGGTCGAGGGCGGATCGCCGGAGGACACTGATCCGGCGCTGAAGGATGCCTATTTCGAGAAGATGGTGGCCGTCCGGCAGCCCGCGGGCCTGCGATCGATCGAGGGCCTGGTCCACTGGGACATGGACGCCGCACTGCGCGAGGTCAAGCAGCCGATCACGGTGTTCGCGGTGCGCCGGATCCTCACGCAGGAGGCCATCGAGCGTTACGGCGACCGCCTCCGCTTCGTGCCCGTCGACCTGGGAAGCCACCACTTCCCCGTCGAGTCGCCCGAAGGCACCGCCAAGCTGCTGGTCGACGTGCTGTCCGCCTAGGCTTCCGAGTCGGGACTCCTGCCCTCCCCCGTCCCGCCTCCCCCGTTGCCTCCACGTGATCCGCGGGGCAGACCAGGACGGCCCTGGTGTGCTGGGCCCGGCATCGGCCTCGCCGGGGGCCGGTGTCCGGCTCAGGCGGCGGCGTTGTTCAGGGGGATCCAGGGAAGCCCGCCGTGATGACCGGCATGCTCACAACGGTCACGACAGGTGGATGTGGTCAGTCGTCCTCCGTGGCGAACACGCCGCCTTCGCCGAAGACGCGGTCGGCGAAACGCTCACCGATGCGCTGGTGGGTGGCAGGCGCCGGGTGAAGACCGTCGGACAGCGGCAGTTCCGCGCAGTCGGACTCGCTGTAGAGGTCGAGGCCGTCGAGGTAGTGCAGGTTCGGGTCGGTCATGGCGCGCTGCTGGACGATACGGGCCAGTTCCTCGCGAATCATGGTGAGGGCCAGCTTCCCGGCAGCCGCTTGCGTCGAGTTGCCGGCGGCCACGAACTGCAGCCGTCCCTGCCTCATCGCGCTGAGGTCCGGTGTCGTGGGCCCCGGGGTGTTCTCGTGGATCGCGCAATACAGGGGTGAGACGACCAGCAAGGGGGTGGTCGGGTGTCCTTCCCGGATGGTGTCGAGGAAGCCGTGGACTGCCGGGCCGAATGCGCGCAGCCGCATCACGTCGGTGTTGACGATGTTGATGCCGATCTTGATGCTGATCAGGTCGGCGGCGGTGTCGCGCATGCTGCGCGCGGTGAACGGGTCGAGTAGAGCGCTGCCGCCGAACCCCAGATTGACCAGTTCCACTCCTCCCAGCCTCGCGGCCACGGCGGGCCAGGTCCCGGTGGGCGCGGCGGCGTTGGATCCCTGGCTGATCGAACTGCCGTGGTGCAGCCAGACCTTGCGGCCGTTGGGCGGTGGAGTCCGGACGGGGGCGTTGGTGCGCAGAGCCACCAGTTGCGTCGTCTCGTCATGCGGCAGCCAGATCTCGACGTCCTTCTCGTCGTCGGACAGCCCGTTGAAGCGCAGGGTCTCCACCGGGCCGAGGCGGGTCCGCGCAGTCCCGGAAGCCATGTCGATGGTGAGGACGTTGCCGTTGACCGCGCTCGCCCGGCCCACGAGTCGCCCATCGACAACAAGCTCGAACATACCGTCGGGGCGCGGGGCTGCTCCGGAGTAGACCCGTTTGGTGGCCACGACATCCAGTTCGACGGCGGTGGCCCGGGTTCGGAAGGCCAGCCGTACGCCGGAAGGCTGCGACTCGGCCATGGACAACTGGCCGTCGGGGATCTGCCACCGGGCTCGCGCAGGCAGCCGGTGGGGCAGGACACCGCGTTCGGTGTGCTCCAGATCCAGGGCACCGCGCACGAGGTCCGGGGTGATGGGAGTAGTGGTCCAGTCGTGCTCGGTGTTCATGTTCTCAATCTTTTCGATCGGAAGGGACGGACGGCAGATCGACCGGGTGCTGCTCAGGAAGTGGCGGGCCAGGTCCGCAGAAGTGAGTCCAGCGCGTTGAGGATCTCGGTCCAGGTCTCTTGCGCATCGGGGGCACTGTGACTGAAGCCCCCGGCCGTCTCCAGGCCGACGAAACCGCTGAAGACGCTGCCCAGTAGTCGCACGGCGTGCGTCTGGTGCGGTTCGGTCAAGTCGTATTGCCGCAGCATCGCCCGCGCCATCTGAGCGTGCCGCACACCGGCGCTGGCGACCGCCGCCTCGGGGCTGAGCCGGAACTGGGTGGCGGTGAAGCGACCCGGGTGCTCGAGGGCGTAATCGCGGTAAGCGTCGGCGAAGGCGATCAGGGCATCTTTGCCGGCTCTGCCGGCCACCGCGGCGGAGACCCGGTCGGCGAGCTCCTCCAGGGAGAGCAGAGCGATCTTGGTCTTCAGATCGTGGGCGTTCTTCACGTGCGAGTACAGACTCGCAGTCCTGACGCCGAACCTCTGGGCGAGCTTCGAGGGTGTCGTCTGCTCGAAGCCGATCTCGTCGGCCATCTCTGCCCCTGCTCTGACCAGGCGCTCCGTCGTGAGTCCTACCCGAGCCACACCGTCCTCCAAGTCGGGCTCCCCAGCATGCCTTAAAGGATTCTAGAGTTACCTAATTATATTAGGCAACTTACGGTGTAAGCTCATGCAGCCGTTGGCTGAGAAAGAGATCCGCAACGCAGAAGGATGCGGGCATGGGCGGACGGCTCCACGGAGTCGCTCACTCTGTTAGGAGAAGGTCCGGCGGACCGTGACGAACCTTGCCGCATGCATCGCCGAGGTACCCGCGTAGCCGAGCCCGACCACCGCACTGACGCCCCTGGCCTGGGCGGATTCGGTGGCATGCGCGCGGGTTCAGCGAGGATCGGTGGGTTCGATCACGACCTTGATGGCTCCTGACGTGCGGTCGGCGGCGACCCGGAATGCTTCCGCGGCCGCGTCGATCGGGAATCGGTGAGTGATGACAGTGGCGGGAATCTCCGGCCTCGTCGCAAGCATGCGTGCAACTTCCGCGACCTCTCGCACCCCGGCGTGGCGGCCGTAAGCGATGGAGTGCACGAAGGTGAGTTCCTTCGTCAGGCTCACGATCCCGGGAATGGGTGCGTTCTCCTGGTAGACGCCGGTGGACACGATGCGCCCGCCTGGACAGGCGACTTCGGCAGCACTGCGGAGGCTGGAATCGCTTCCCGCAGCGTCGATCACGACGTCGTATTCGCCGTCCGGCTCCCCGCAGTTCAGCTCCTCGGCTGCGCGCTGCTGGTGGGGATACCTCGCCGCCACATCGACGTCATGGCCGGCGGCCTGTGCCGCCGCGGCGGCCAACAGCCCGATGGGCCCGCTGCCGAGCACCAGCAGACGCTCACCGGG
>NZ_BNBC01000116.1 GCF_014654675.1 Streptomyces spiralis | reverse complement strand
GCGCTGCCGAACGCGCCGCTGGCCGGGCACTGGTTCTCCGCCGAGTTCCAGCAGCTGCTCCAGAACGCCTACCCGCCCGTCTCGGGCGGGGGTGACCCCGGCACCCCGGACACCACGGCTCCGAGTGCGCCCACCGGTCTGACGGTCTCCGGCACCACGGACACCTCGGTGTCGCTGAAGTGGACGGCCGCCACGGACAACGTCGGCGTCACCGGCTACGACGTCTACCGGGCGGGCACGAAGGTCGGCAGCACCACCTCGACCTCCTTCACCGACACCGGCCTGACCGCCTCCACCGCCTACACCTACTCGGTCAAGGCCAAGGACGCCGCAGGGAACGTGTCGGCGGCCTCCGCCGCGGTGACCGCCACCACCCAGGCGGGCGGGGGCACCGGCCCCGGTCCCGGGACGGGGGCGTTCAAGGTGCAGTACAAGAACAACGACACCGCCCCGGGTGACAACCAGATCAAGCCGGGCCTGCAGCTGGTCAACACCGGCACCGCCCCGCTGGACCTGTCGACGGTGACCCTGCGCTACTACTTCACCGGCGAGAGCGGCTCGAGCACCTACAACACCTCCGTCGACTACGCCGCCCTGGGCTCCTCCAACGTCAAGCTCAAGGTCGTGGCGATGTCCACCCCGAAGGCGGGCGCCGACCACTACCTGGAGGTCAGTTTCACCACCGGCGCCGGCACCCTCGCCGCCGGCAAGTCCACCGGCGACATCCAGGCCCGCTTCAACAAGAGCGACTGGTCCAACTTCAACGAGAGCGACGACTACAGCCGCGCCACCAACACCGCCTACGCCGACACCACCAAGGTGACCGCGTACGTGAACGGCACGCTCACCGTCGGCACCGAACCCTGACAGGCCCCCGGGTGCGGGAGCGGCACCTCGCCAGCCGCACCCGGGGCATCCCACGAAGCAGCCCGGCCGCCCCCTCCCGTCTCGCCCCGCTCCGGGCAGCGGCCGGGCCCCGGAGCACGGCGCCATCACCAAGGTGGCGCCGTCTCCGGACCTCCTCGCCTCCCCACCGGACGACACGTCCGAAGGCCCCCTTCCCTCTCAGGAGATGTCATGTCCACCCCAATGTCGCGCAGGCGGTTCGCGGCCGCGATCGGCGGCGCCGTTCTCGGGGCGGCCGTCACGCCCACGCTCGCCCGAGCGGCCACCCCGGCCACGACGGCCAAGGCGTCCGCGGCCACCGCCGACGACCCGTACACCACGGCGTTCCTGACCCAGTACAAGAAGATCAAGGACCCGGCGAACGGCTACTTCAGCGCCGAGGGCATCCCGTTCCACTGCGTGGAGACACTGATCGTCGAGGCTCCGGACCACGGCCACCAGACCACGTCGGAGGCGTTCAGCTTCTGGTTCTGGCTGGAGGCCACCTACGGCCGGGTGACCGCCGACTGGACGCCGTTCAACAACGCGTGGGCCACGGCCGAGAAGTACATCATCCCCACCCACAACGACCAGCCGAGCAACGGCTCCTACAACCCGAGCGCCCCGGCCACCTACGCCCCGGAGTGGCCCGAGGTCGACAAGTACCCTTCCGCGCTGGACGGCACGGTGGCGGTCGGCCAGGACCCGCTCGCGAGCGAGCTGAACTCGGCGTACGGCACGCCGGACATCTACGGGATGCACTGGCTGCTGGACGTGGACAACGTCTACGGCTACGGCAACACCCCGGGCACCGGTGGGGAGAACGGCCCCACGGCCACCGGCCCGTCCTACATCAACAGCTACCAGCGCGGCGCACAGGAATCGGTGTGGGAGACCGTTCCGCAGCCGACCACCGACCTGTTCAAGTACGGCGGAACGAACGGCTACCTCGACCTGTTCGTCAAGGACAGCAGCTACGCCAAGCAGTGGAAGTACACCAACGCCCCGGACGCCGACGCCCGGGCGGTGCAGGCCGCGTACTGGGCGTTCCGGTGGGCCTCGGCCCAGGGCAACGCGTCGGCGGTCTCCGCGTCGGTGGCCAAGGCCGCCAAGATGGGCGACTTCCTGCGGTACTCGCTGTTCGACAAGTACTTCAAGAAGGTCGGCAACTGCACCGACCCGCACTCCTGCTCGGCCGCCACCGGGCGGGACTCCGCGCACTACCTGCTGTCGTGGTACTACGCCTGGGGCGGTGCGGAACCGGGCGGCGGCTGGGCCTGGCGGATCGGTGACAGCGCCGCGCAGCAGGGCTACCAGAACCCGCTCGCCGCCTGGGCGCTGTCCAGCGTGCCCAGCCTGACCCCGAAGTCGCCGACCGCCCAGAGCGACTGGTC
Organism: Streptomyces spiralis; assembly: GCF_014654675.1. Lineage (GTDB taxonomy): Bacteria > Actinomycetota > Actinomycetes > Streptomycetales > Streptomycetaceae > Streptomyces > Streptomyces spiralis. The sequence continues at coordinate 1,116 of NZ_BNBC01000116.1, read as the reverse complement.
GAAGAGCCTGCAGCGACAGCTGGAGTTCTTCCAGTGGCTGCAGTCCGCGGAGGGCGCCATCGCGGGCGGCGCCACCAACAGCTGGGAGGGACAGTACGGCACTCCGCCGGCCGGTGACACCACGTTCTACGGCATGGCCTACGACTGGCAGCCGGTCTTCCACGACCCGCCCAGCAACAACTGGTTCGGCTTCCAGTGCTGGTCGATGGAGCGGTTCGCGGAGTACTACTACGTGTCCGGGAACGCCACCGCCAAGGGCATCCTGGACAAGTGGGTGAAGTGGGCCGTGTCCCAGACCACGGTCACCGCCACCGACTTCAAGATCCCCTCCAACCTGAACTGGACCGGGCAGCCGGTCACCTGGCTGAGCGGTTCGGCGGGCGGCAACACCGACCTGCACGTGACGGTCGTGGACTACAGCAACGACGTCGGGGTGGCCGCCGCTCTCGTCAAGACGCTGACGTACTACGCGGCGAAGTCCGGCGACACCGCCTCCGCCGACCTCGCCAAGAAGCTCCTGGACGTGATGGCGAACTTCGCCGACGACAAGGGCATCTCGACGCCGGAGACCCGCAAGGACTACAGCCGGTTCGGCGACCCGGTGTATGTGCCGTCCGGATGGTCGGGCAAGATGCCCAACGGCGACCCCATCGACTCCAAGTCCACGTTCCTCTCGATCCGTTCGTGGTACAAGGACGACCCGGACTGGCCGAAGGTCCAGGCCTACCTGAACGGCGGGGCCGCGCCCACCTTCACCTACCACCGTTTCTGGGCCCAGGCCGACATCGCCATGGCCTACGCCGTCTACGCCGAACTCATCGTCGGCGGGAGCACGCCTCCCCCCGACACCACACCGCCGACCGTCCCGACGAACCTGACGGTGTCGGGAACCACGGCCACGAGTGTGTCCCTGACGTGGACGGCGTCGACCGACAACGTGGGAGTGGCCGGCTACGACATCTACCGGGGCGCAACCCTGGCGGGCAGCTCGGCCACCGCGTCCTTCACCGACTCCGGGCTCACGGCGTCGACGAAGTACACGTACACGGTCAAGGCCAAGGACGCGGCCGGGAACGTCTCGGCGGCCTCGGCCGCGGTGACGACCACCACCGCGAG
>NZ_BNBC01000115.1 GCF_014654675.1 Streptomyces spiralis | reverse complement strand
GCGGCCTCGGGGACGGGGTTGCCGTCGCCCTTGGGCATGATCATCAGGGTCTGCACCGTCTGGCGCAGGACGTTCCAGGTGCCGATGTCGTATGCGTATGCCGGGTCGAGGGGCGCGGGGGCTTCCTTGGAGGCGGCGAACCGGTCCGTGGTGCCGACGACGATCGCGCGCTCCCTGGTGGTGCCCCCGGATCCGTCACATGCGACGAGGCCCGGAGTGAGCAGACAGCTGATGACCAACTGCACCAAAGCCATGCGCTTCGTGCTCGAACTTCTCCAGGGCATCAACGCCTCGCTTCCATTGCGCGGAGATGTATTGCAACTACTTCGTGCCGTCTCGGCATTGTCTGTTCATGGGTGGTTCGGGAAGTTCCGCTTCGACTTGTGCCGACAACGGATCGCCGAGCCCCTTTTTCAGTCGGTCCGCGACCGCGTGGAGAAGTACGCGTTGGCCGTCGGCAGGAACATCAGCATGATGACGCAAGCATCCAGCAGACTCAGGACACTGTCGGACAGCGGAAGGTCGCCGATGCTCTCGGTGACCGTCTCCCACCCGAGGCCGTCCATGCTCATGGTGGCGAGGAGAAGGAACATGCCGAGAACGCCGAGAGCGGTCAGCACGAGCCGCGCCCAATTGCGACCCGCGCGCATCCGAAAGGCGACGACCACCCGAAGCGCGGTGTCGACCAGCAGGAAGCCGGCGGACGTGAGCATCTGCGCCACCGCGCCGTGCTGCCCCATCTCCTGACGCATCTCTTCGAATCCCGTCGGAGAGACGACGAACGCCCCCAGTGCCCAGACGGCCATGCTAAGGACGACTGTCACGAGTGACAGCCAGAAGGCCGTCTCCACTTCTCTCGGGCGTCCGGTCCGGGCGGTTCCCGTGATGCTCACTTGTTCTTTCCCGTACGACGCGGTTCGGTCCCTCTCCGAGGCCGGCCTGCCCCTGTCACCCACTGCGACACTCGGGCTCGGCGAAGTTCCCGCTGATCTGTACTATCGCTACGCCCAGGCACGCGGCGGCGGACAGGTCGCCGTCCGTGCAACGACACCAACCGCGAGGCACTCATCCGGCTCTTCAAGGGCCTCCGCAGGTGCCTACGGCCGCACGTGGGAGAAGGTCAGCGTCATGCTCGAGAACACCGCAGCCGCCGGCAACCTGGCATCGCTGTACTCCGCCCAGGTGACCAACGACCTCGAACGCAACGTCAAAGAACAGGAACGGGTCAACGCGGAAATCGCTGCGCTCCAGGAGAAGTTGGCCTCCCTGCAGCATGACCATGCCATGCTGCAGAGTGTGCAACAGGTCCTGAGTGCCGCCCCGGCCCTGTCCGCTCCCACCCCGACGGAGCCGACTCGCCGTAGGAAGGCCGCCTCCGGCCCGAGCAAGGCGGCGCGGACCAAGAGGATCGCTGCCGCACCCGGCCGCCCGAAGCCGGCCGGCCGCCAGGCTGCACCCACAGGACGGGACCAGCCCAAGCTGGTGGACCTCGTCCGCGAACATGTCGCCGAACAGAACGAACCCCGCTCCGCAGCGGAAGTCACCACCGCACTCGGCCAGGCTCATCCCGAACGGCACATCAAGACCACTGTGGTGCGCACGACCCTCGAAGGACTCGTGGCCAAAGGCCAGGTGAGGCGTACTCGGCAGGGCCGTTCGGTCTTCTACGTCACCGCCGGCATTCCGGAACAGGCCCCGCAGCTCAAGAGCAGTTCCGAGACGCAACCCGGCCACGACGAGTAAGGCACCGCAAACTGTGGCTGCCGAGGGGTGTCCGCGAGGACGTTGACCAGCGTCCGGCCGCTGGGGTCTCCAAGGCGGGGATCGCGACGCCGTGACGGACGGACGACCGGCTACTGCAGCGCGCAGGAACCGCCCCTACACGTAGTACCAGAGGAGCCACCTGCCGGAGGACGCGTCCTGCAGGCATTGGTGCGGACCCGCGACTATCGATCCCGCGTGCATGTTCTGCCATGCCTGCTCGCAGTCTCCGTACGTTGCGTAGTGACTGTGGTAGACCCAGGTAACCGCGCTCGCCGTCGCGGTAGTGCCGACGAGGGCGACCAGACTCAAGGCTGCGACACAGAGCAGTCGGCGTGCTGCACGCACCATGGAAGAACTCCTCGCAATCTGCTGAGTACTCGCTTGTACTGACGGCTGTCCCCTCACGCCCCGGCGACTCCCCACACGTTGTGATGCCGCGTCGCCCGCCTGATCACCATCCGGCACGGATGGTCACCTCAAGGACGCGGGACAGTCCTGTCACCGTGTTCGTCCAAGTAACGGCAGGAGCGCGTGAACGGTTCATCGATCTCGATGTCTCATTGAGAAACGCAGGAAGCCTGCGCTACCCGGTGCCGCTTCCGCCGTCCGTTGCCACCCGTGGCCCGGCCACCAGCGAGCAACACCGGCGGACGACGGTGGCAGCGAAGCTGCTGCTCGACGGCGCCGGTTCGAAGATGCCCCGGTAACCGGCATCGGGCGGCCGACCAGGGCCCTGCGGGCATTAGATTGTTCCGCAACTCGCCCTGCACCGGGCTCTGTACAGTACCAGTCCCCGACAGAGACGCCATGACTGGTGAGGCCCGCGATCTCAGCAGTGAGGAGCTGCATCGCAGGATCGACGCCGCATCCGGCCCATGTCTACGACGCTCTTCTGGGCGGCAAGGACAACTACCCGGTGGAGGGCGGCCGCCGCGGCCGCGTTGGCGCACAACCCGCGGGGCTTTCTCACCGCGCGACACAACCGCGATTTCCTGCGCCGTGCGGTGACGATGCTGGTCGAGCAGGGGGGTGCACGGCAGTTCCTGGATGTCGGCGCGGGCCTGCCCCCGCAAGAGAACGTGCACGAGGTCGCGCAGCGGATCGCGCCCAAGTCACGGGTGGTGTATGTCGACAACGACCCGATCGTGCTCGCCCATGCCGACGCTCTGCTCGTCAGCAGCCCGGAGGGCAGGGCTCACTACATCGAAGCCGACATCCACCACCCGGCGCACATTTTTGAGCGAGGCAGCGCGCGTTCTGGATTTCAACCGGCCCGTCGCCCTGCTGCTGGTCGCCGTGCTGCACTTCGTCGAGGACGAGGCCGCGTACGGCATCGTCGAGAAGCTCGTGGACGCCCTGCCGTCCGGGAGCTGGCTGGTGCTCACCCATCTCACCGGGGACCTCGACCGGCGCAGCGAGGAGATCGTCAGGACGTTGAAGGCCCAGGGCCTGACCTTCGTCCACCGCTCGAAGAACCAGGTCGAGCGTTTCTTCGCCGACAGCGGTCTGGATCTCCTCGACCCCGGCGTCGTCCCGGTCCACCTGTGGCGTCCCGATCACGCCGCCCACGTCCTGCCGGCGCCGGACCCCGAGACCCTGGCGTCCTTGGAGCCGATCGACCGCATCAAGTACCACGACATCAACGATGTCCGGGAGGGGGACATCAGTCTGTACGCGGCTGTGGCACGCAAGCCCTGACTCAGGCCCTTGCGGTGAGCCGGCCGGGGAGCGGCGAGGTTCCTGACGACAGACACGTCACCTGTGTGGCGGGTGGGGTCGCGGCCTTCGCGAGCAGGGCGGCAGGCATGGCCGGGCTCCTGCGGAACAGGGACGAAGGGCCGACCGCCGGGAGCGTGGCGGCTACGGCACGAGGACGACCTTGCCGCTGACCGTGCCGGACTCGGCCAGGCGCATGGCCTCGGCAACTTGGGC
>NZ_BNBC01000114.1 GCF_014654675.1 Streptomyces spiralis | reverse complement strand
GACCGCTTCTTCCCCTCCTCCAAGCTGTGCTCCCACTGCGGCACCCTCCAGCCGGAGATGCCGCTGAACGTCCGCACATGGACGTGTGACAGCTGTGGCACGGCCCATGACCGGGACGTGAACGCGGCGAAGAACCTTCTGGCCGCCGGGCTGACGGTGTCTGTCTGTGGAGCCGGTGTAAGACCTCAACGGAGAACTCCGGGCGGGCAGTCGGCAGTGAAGCAGAAAACCCCACGGCGCGAGCCGTAGGAATCCCCCTCGTTCACGAGGGGGAGGAAGTCAAGTCGGATCTCCCGGTGTTCGGCAGCAGGACGGGACGGGCCCGGTCCACCGTCGCCGCCGGTGCTGCCAGGAAACTGACGCGCCGCTGACGGCCGCCACGGGCCTCGCCTCGTCCATAAGACATGACAGGGCCCGCGGGTCGAGTCCGGCTGTGGCGCGGCTCGTGGGCGGCTCGTGCGCGGGGGACGGGCCGGGAGCGGGCCCGGGGTGTCCGCCCGTGCACGACCGCAGGCCCTGGGGTCTTGCGACCGGTCCTCGACCCGTTGTCCAGCGGAGCGCTCGAGGATGCCGCCAGGTCGGGAGGTGAGAGCACCTTTCGTTTCGGCGTGAGGAGTGCGTGATGCGCAAGGTCGTTTCCCCGGACGGCACGACGATCGCTTACGAGAAGGCGGGTGACGGCCCGCCGATCGTGCTTCTGAACGGATCGTTCCGCGACCACACCATCTTCGACGCGCTGGTGCCCGAGCTGGCGCCGCACTGCACCACGTACGTCTACGACCGCCGGGGCCGCGGCGAGAGCGGCGACTCCCCCCAGTACGCCGTCGCCCGTGAGATCGAGGACCTCCAGGCGGTGATCCAGGAGGCCGGCGGGTCGGCGGTGGTGTTCGCCGGGTCCTCGGGCGCGAACCTGGCCATCGAGGCGGCGCTCGCCGGCGCCCCGATCACCCGGCTGGCGCTGCACGAGCCGTTCTACCGGGTCGAGGGCTTCCCCAAGCCGCCGTGGAACGTCGCCAAGACCCTGCGGGTGCTCATGGAGCAGGACCGGCGCCGGGAGGCGGTCGAGTACTACCTGGGCAGCTTCCTGGGCCTGACCCCGGACACGGTCGCGCAGTGGCGCAACGGCCCGATCTGGGCGGTGAACGAGGCGAACGCCCACACGCTCGCCTACGACCTGGCGATCTGCGGCGACTGCACCGTCCCGGCCGACCGTCTCGCCGGATGCACCACACCGACGCTGGTCCTCAACAGCACCGGCACCAGCGAATGGCTGCGTGCGGCGGCGCGGGCGACCGCGGCGGCCCTGCCCGACGGCCGGTCACTGGAACTGCCCGGTTCCTGGCACCGGATCGACATGGACGTGCTCGGCCGGACCCTGGTCGAGTTCGCCACCGCCTGAGACCTCCCCATCCGGCACGTCACCTCACGCTCCGGCACGTCACCTCACGTTCAGGAGGGCACCACCGTGACCACAGCGCACACCCTGGCCGCCGGGCCCACCGCGCGGGCGGCCGGAACCGCCGCCACCCGCGAGCGGGGCGCCACCGTGTGGCTGACCGGACTGCCGAGCGCGGGCAAGACCACCCTGGCCCGTGCCGTCGCGCAGCGGCTGCGGGCCACGGGCCGCAGGGTCGAGGTGCTCGACGGCGACGAGATCCGCCGATTCCTGTCCCAGGAGCTCGGGTTCACCCGGCGGGACCGGCACACCAACGTGACCCGGATCGGCTTCCTGGCACAGACGCTCGCCTCCCACGGCGTGCTGGTGCTGGCCCCGGTCATCGCCCCGTACGCCGCCTCCCGCGCCGCGGTCCGTGAACGGCACGCCGCCCGCGGCGTCGAGTACCTGGAGGTGCACGTCGCGACGCCCGTCGAGGTGTGCTCCGTGCGCGATGTGAAGGGCCTGTACGCCAGGCAGGCCGCGGGCGAGCTGACGGGGCTCACGGGTGTCGACGACCCGTACGAGGAGCCCGAGGCACCCGATCTGCGGATCCGGACCCAGAGCAGATCGGTGGCGGACACCGCCGCCGAACTGCACACCTTCCTCACCGAGAGGGGCCTTGCTTGACTTCCTCCTCCGCCTAAAGGCGGGGGATTCCAGCGGTCGCCCGCTGGGTTTCCTGTTTCATCGACGACCGCCCCGTCCGGGAGGACTCCCGTTGAGGTCTTACACCGTCTCCACAGGCAGAGGCCGCCAGCCCGGCGGCCAGGATGTTGCGTGCCGCGTTCACGTCGCGGTCATGCACCGCGCCGCAGCCGCACGTCCACTCGCGGACGTGCAGCGGCAGCCTCGCCGCGACCTTGCCGCAGGTCCCGCACAGCTTCGAGCTGGGGAAGAAGCGGTCGATCACGACGAGTTCGCGCCCGTACCAGGCGCACTTGTACTCCAGCATCAAGCGCAGTTCCGTCCACGACGCATCCGAGATGGCGCGCGCGAGGCGGCCGTTCTTCAGCAGGTTGCGGACGGTGAGGTCCTCGATCACGACCGTTTGGTTCTCACGGACGAGCCGAGTCGACAGCTTGTGCAGGAAGTCGCGGCGCCGGTCGGTGATCCGTGCGTGGACCTTGGCGACGCGACGCCGGGCCTTCTCCCGGTTCGCGGAGCCCTTCGCCTTCCACGACAGCTCCCGCTGCGCGCGGGCCAGCCGGGCACGGTCACGCCGCTCGTGCTTGGGGTTGGCGATCTTCTCCCCGGTGGACAGGGTCACCAGGGAGGTGATCCCGGCGTCGATGCCGACCGCCGAGCTGGTGGCGGGGGCCGGTTGGATGGTGTCCTCGCACAGCAGGGACACGTACCAGCGCCCCGCCGCGTCACGGGACACGGTCACCGTGGTCGGCTCCGATCCCTCTGGCAGAGGGCGCGACCAGCGGATGTCCAGCGGCCCCGCCATCTTCGCCAGGGTCAGTTGCCCGTCGCGCCATGTGAAGGCGCTGCGGGTGTACTCGGCGGACGCCCTCGACTTCTTCCGGCTCTTGTACCGGGGGTACTTCGCCCGCTTGGCGAAGAAGCCTGCGAACGCCGTCTGAAGGTGGCGCAGCGCCTGCTGGAGCGGGACGGAGGACACCTCCGTCAGGAAGGCCAGTTCCTCGGTCTTCTTCCACTGCGTCAGCGCCGCGGACGACTGCACGTAGGAGATCCGGCGCTGCTCGCCGTACCAGGCCCGCGTGCGCTCCTGAAGCGCCTTGTTGTAGACGAGGCGGACGCAGCCGAACGTGCGCGACAGCTCCACTGCCTGCTCGTCCGTCGGGTAAAAGCGGTACTTGAAAGCCCGCTTGACCTGCTGCGTCACGTCTCACACCGTATCAGTTTCCTTGTGGGCAACTGGCGTTGGCTGGTGGCTGGTGGACACCGAATCGCCTCCCTGCCCTGCTCCACAGGAGTCCGTTTCCTCCCCGGCCCGAGGGGCGGGGTATCCATGGAGGAATCCCGATGACGGCTCTGATGCAGAGTCCGGCCGAGCCGGCCGAGGACACGGTGACGCTCTCCCACCTCGACGGACTCGAGTCGGAGGCGGTGCACATCTTCCGGGAGGTGGCGGGCGAGTTCGAGAACCCCGTGATCCTGTTCTCCGGGGGCAAGGACTCCATCCTCATGCTGCACCTGGCGCTGAAGGCGTTCGCGCCGGCGCCGGTGCCGTTCGCTCTGCTGCACGTGGACACCGGACACAACTTCCCCGAGGTCCTGGAGTACCGGGACCGGACCGTGGCCAAGCACGGCCTGCGGCTGCACGTGGCCTCCGT
>NZ_BNBC01000113.1 GCF_014654675.1 Streptomyces spiralis | reverse complement strand
ATGACCCGCTCTCACGCGATCACCGCGGGCATCGCGGCCGCCGCGGCCCTGGCCGCGACCGGCATCACCTACGCCACCGCCGCACCCGCACCCCAGGCCGCCCAGGCCGCACCCGCCGCCGCCGTCCAGCAGGCCCCCGTCCAAGCGCCCATGGGCGGCGAGGGCGGAAACAACAACAGCAAGGGCAACGAAGGCAACAACAACGACCACGAGGACCACGGCGAGCGCGGCGGCAACCGCCACCACGACTACGGCTGGATCCACATCAACGAGCGGTCCTACTCCGCCCACCCCAGCGGCTGCATCACCGTCGTCAGCGGCCTCGGCTCCAACAGCCTCAACATCCGCAACGACAGCAAGAAGACCGTCGAGGTCTTCCGCGGCGTCACCTGCGACAACGGCGCCCCCATCGCCACCGTCGGCCCCCACAGCGAAAGCAACGGGGTGCACCCCGGCTGCGTCAAGGACGGCCTGAAGGTCAAGGACGGCGTCGTGGCCAGCTTCCGGGTCGTGCAGCGCCACAAGGGCGACCGGGGCGACTACTGAGACCCGCCCCGCCGCGTCCATCGCCCGGAACCCCGGCCCGCCGTAATCGGGCCGGGGTACCGCACGTCCGCCTCCGTTGTTGGGCGGCCGTTCATCTCTTCTTCCGCTTTGAACCAACGCGCGGGGTAGAGACCGTGGTGCGCCTGCCGCCATCCCCCATGGGCTTTCCGCAGGGATCCCACAGACTGCCGTGACGAGGGAGTGCCTCCGCCCCATGACCACCATCCAGGAACCGATGCGACCGCCCCACCGTCTCGACGACGTGCCGGGCTGGTTCCCCGTGCTCGACCAGGTGCTCTTCGACTGGTTCCTCGAGCGGCAGGAGACGGCCGGGGTCCACGGCGACCTGCTGGAGGTCGGTGTCTACATGGGCAAGAGCGCGATCTTCATCGGCCGGCACCAGCAGCCGGGTGAGAGGTACACCGTGTGTGATCTCTTCGAGGGCGACGCCCCGGACGACGCCAACCGGGCCGAGTCGGCGAAGTCCTACAGCGCGCTGACCCGGCGCGCCTTCGAGGAGAACTACCGCTCCTTCCACGACGAACTTCCCCGTGTGCTCCAAGGCCCCAGCTCCCTGGTGCGCCGGGAGCTCGAGGCCCGCTCCTGCCGGTTCGTGCACATCGACGCTTCCCACCTGTACAAGCATGTGCACGGCGACATCGGCGCCGCCCACGACCTGCTGCTGCCCGACGGCATCGTCGTCCTGGACGACTTCCGGTCCGAGCACACACCCGGCGTGTCCGTAGCCGCCTGGGAGGCCGTGCTCAACCGCGGCCTGCACCCCGTCTGCCTCAGCACGCAGAAGCTCTACGGCACCTGGGGCGATCCCGAACCGGTCCAGCAGGAGCTGCTGGCCATGGTGCAGGAGCGGTCCGACTGCCATGTCAGCGTCCAGGAGGCCGCCGGGCACCGGATCATCCGGCTTAAGTCCAAGGGGATGCCGGCGCCGACGTTCCCGCAGTCCAGGCATGCGCGGCAGGCCGCCCGGGCGGCGTCCCTGGCTCCGGAGCCGGCATCGGCACCCGTGTCCACGTCGGCACCCGTGTCCACTTCGACACCCGCACCCGCACCTGCGCCGGTGACCGTCCGGCCCGCACCTCGGCGCGGCAGCCCCATCCGCCGGCTCGCGGTCGACCTGCTGCCACCGGTCGTGACGCGGGCGATCCGCAACGCCCGCGCGACGAGGAGCTGACCGGGCGCACGCCGGCCGTCCCGATGTCTCAGTCTTCGCCGCTCCCGTACGGCCTCGTGATGATCTCCATGTTGTGGCCGTTCGGGTCCTCGAAGTACGCCCCTCGGCCGCCGTCCCTGTGGTTGATCTCGCCGGGACGGTGGTGGAACGGGTCCGCCCAGTAGGTCAGGCCCGCGTTCCGGATGCGGCCGAATATCGAGTCGAAGTCGTCCTCGGAGACCAGGAAGGCGTAGTGCTGGGGCGTGACCGCCTCGGTCGTGTCCAGAAAGTCCAGGGTCACCCCGTTCTGAATCTCGACGGGTACGAACGGCCCGTACTCCGGGCGCACCTCGAGACCCAGTATGTCGGCGAGGAACTGGGCCGAGGTGTGCTTGTCGTGCGCGGCTACGATCGTGTGGTTCAGCTCTACGGCCATGGGTCAGACCTCCTGCCCCATAGGTGCCAAGACCACACTCCAGGTTAAGCAGCCGCGGGATCCACCACCAACGGTCCAGGATGCGCCCGGGGCGGCTCGGTCACCACTCGTCGTAGTCGCGGATCACCCGGAAGCTGCCCACGACGCCGTCGTCACCGAACAGGCCGCCCTGGACGGTGGTGGTCACCACGCCGTTGGTGGCGCCGTGGGGTCCCACGGTGGCGACCGGAGAACCGTTGTCACAGGTGAAACCGCGGAAGACCTCCACCGTCCACTTGCTGTCGTTGAAGATGCTGAAGCTGCTGGAGCCCAGTCCGCTGGCCGCGGTGATGCAGCCCTCACCGGTCGCGGAGTAGGTGCGTTCGTTGAAGTAGATCCTTCCCTGTTCCTCATGGCCGCGGCCGCGTCCGCCGTCGTCCCGGTCGCGGCCCTCGTCCTTCTCTCCGCCCGCGCCGCGGCCGGAGGGGGCCTCGGGAGCGGCGGGTCGTTGGGCGGGCTTGGCCGGCCGCTGAGCGGGTGCGGCCGCCCGGTGCACGGACGGGGCGGCCCGGTGGGCGGACGGGGCCGCCGGCGCCGAGTCGATGGTCGAGGCGTAGGTGATACCGGCTGCTGCGAGGACCGCCGCGCCTACTCCGGCAGCGGTCACTACAAAGGTTCGCGTGGGCATGTCGCTTCTCTCGGTCTCGCGGACGTCGGCCGGACGACCGACCTGCGAGGAACGTAACGAGAGCCAACAACCCTGTCATTTCGGGCGTGTCGGCGGTGTGACAGCGTGAGTCCAGGCAGGTGGAAAACGCGACAGTCGCCGCATGACGGCGGACGCGGAGACCCGGGTTCGGCCGTTCCTCAGGTGGAGGCGGACGCGCCGTCGGACTGCGCCGCCTGGACGACCTGGATGTCCAGTTCGACGCGGATGGTGGCGCCGATCGCGGCGATGCCGTGGGCGAGCATCTTCTGCCACGTGAGGGTGAAGTCCTCGCGGTGAAGTTCGGTGACCGCCTTGCAGGCCGCACGTGTCTCGCCCGCCATTCCGGTCCCGAGGCCCAGGTACTGGGTGTCGAGCTTCACCGTGCGGGCGACGCCGTGCAGCTCCAGCACCCCCGTCACGCTCCACCGGGAGCCGCCGCGGTGCACGAAGTCACCGCCGCTGAAGCGCAGATACGGGTGGACGGCGGCGTCGAGGAAGTCCGCCGAGCGCAGGTGGTCGTCGCGCATCCGGACGCCGGTGTCGATGCTGTCGGCCTCGATGTAGACCTCGACCTGGGAGTCCCGCATCCGCTCGGCGATCCACAGGCTGCCGGAGAAGCGGTTGAACCTGCCGTGGATCTCAGCCAGTCCTATGTGCCGGGCGACGAACCGGACCGCGCTGTGGTCCGGATCGATCTCCCAGCGGCCCGGTCCCGGGACCGGCGGCAGCGGGGCCGTGGCCAGCTGGACCACCCCGACCGAGGCCGTGGTGTCCGGGAACACCTGGACGGGCGCACGGTGCGGCCGGAAGCCCTCGCAGAGCACCGACAGCTGGTAGTCACCGGGCGGAACGGCGGCGGTGAAAAGGCCGTAGGCGTCCGTGCTTCCCTCCGTGACGGCCTGTCCGGTCCGGTCCAGGACCGTGACCGCCGCCTGCATCGGCACCCCCACCGGGTCCATGACCTGGCACTCGACCCGACCCGCCCCCTCGGGCAGCGGCAGACCCCCGGGCGCGATCCTTCCGCTGCCGGTGCTCCTGGTCCGCCGCCACGGCAATGTGAACATGTACGCGCCTTCCGTTGTCCTGTCCGAAAAACGCCCCACCCTGACAGGGACTGGATGCCCTTTACACCGGACGCCCGCGATACGGACCGGTAACGGTCCGTACCAGGTGTGGCGCAGACTGTATGCATCGCCGGCCCGAGGACAGGGATCCACGGGCACCGAGGCGGCGTCGGGGACACCGAGAGGCCCCCTCGCCCGGATGTCAAGCAGCGACGCGCCGGAAGTTCCCGCCGCCCGGAAGCACCGGAGGGTGAGGCGCAGTCAGAAGATCACCTTGACGGACCAATAGTCAGTCAATCACGTAGATTGCGGGATCTTTTGATACCTCATCAGGTCGCAGGCGAGCCGCGTACACGCCCAAGACGTACCCCGAACGGCCCCCTCCGGCCAGTACCCCCCATACGCCCGAAATGACAGCTTGAGGGGGCATCAGTACGTTCGATCACACCGGCCGCACAGCCGGACACTCTCC
>NZ_BNBC01000112.1 GCF_014654675.1 Streptomyces spiralis | reverse complement strand
GGCGGGGTCAATACGCCGAACACCCCGAACACGCCGAACACGCCGAACACGCCGGGCGGCGGGATCAATACGCCGAACACCCCGAACACGCCGAACACACCGAACACGCCGGGCGGCGGATTCAATACGCCGAACACCCCGAACACGCCGAACACACCGAACACGCCGGAATGACAGTGCCGAAATCACGATGGGGCCGCGCAACATCTGCGCGGCCCCATTGTGCGACTTAGATTCAGAGGATTCCCGCAGGCCGCAGCAGCGACCTCACGGTGCTCAGAAGGCCCTGTGCGTCCGGGATCTCAGATGCATTTGACGTGATGCCAAGTGCCCTTGACGTATCCGACATGTTGGACGCGTCAAATACGTCTTCAGTGTTCGACGCCTCAGACTCCTTTGAGGCGTCGGAAGTCTTTGAGGCGTCGGAAGTCTTTGAGGTGTTGGGCGTGTTGGGCGTGTTGGGGGTGTTGGGGGTGTTGGGGGTGTTGGGGGTGTTGGGCGTGTTCGGCGTGTTGGGGGTGTTGGGTGTGTTCGGAGTGTTAGGGGTGTTCGGGGTGTTGGGCGTGTTCGGAGTATTCGGCGTGTTGGGAGTGTTAGGCGTGTTTGGTGTGTTGGGCGTGCTCGGAGTGCTCGGGGTACTCGGTGTACTCGGCGCCGCGATCTGCGGTGTGATCGGCTGCTTCTGGCCGTCGGACGGCGCGTCGGCCGGCTGAGGGTTCTGAGGGATCTGGAGGGCCTGGAACTGGGGTGCCTGACCTCCCAAATAGGTGATGCCGGTGAAGGTGACCGGCCCGGTGTAGGTGCTCGTGTTGTTGTCCGCATGAGCGATGCCCATGCTCACAACAGCGAAGGTCCCCACGGTGGCGGCGGTGGTCAGAATTCGCTGGATTCTACGCAAGGCTCTTCTCCTCGGACTCCGAGCTGCGCAAGCTCAAATACCCATGCGGGGTTGCGCAAATAAAATGACACATGCGCAAGTCCGACACTCGTACCAGCGATCTGTGTCGTCGTCGCCGTCACCCGTTCATCGCTTGATGGCTGTTCCATCCTCTGTGGCAGACGGAGCCGAGCCCGAGCGCCCTGCCGATGAGTCGATGACACCGCCGTACGCTCACCCGATCCTCGAACTCTCGTCCGATATGGCCAGTTCACTCGCAGCCCAGGAGGGATCAGAATGAGGAAAGTGAACTTGCGGGGCGCCGGCCTCGCGGCTGCGGTCTCGTCCTGCTTGATGGTCGGCGTATGGGCGGCGCCGGTGAGTGCGGTGAGCGGTTCACCGGAGAATACGCAGTCCATGCAGTCCACACCTGTGAAGTCGCCGCTCAGGTGCTATGCGACGCGAAGTGACCCGAAAGCGGTCGTGTGCTACCGGTTCTCGGAGAAGGCCGAGTTCAGGCATGGCGAGATTGTCTATGTCCCCATCCTTATTCAGGTGCCCACGCCTTCAAATCCGCCGGCCATAACCGTCGTCGACAGTCTGAGCGACGTTCGCCCGACCGACACCGGTCCTGGGACCAGCGGCTCCGACACAGGAAGTGCGCCGAACGACGGTGGTGGCTGAGCCGCTTGGACGGTCGGTCGAGCGGGGGCGCCCAGCGGCAGGATCAGCGTCCGGCGAATCCCTGATCTGTGTCCACTACCTCTCGCCCAAGAGGCATGAGGGAGATCGGGATGAGCTTCAGGTTTGCCCATCCGAAGGGGATGCCGATGATCGAGACGAACAGCGGGATGCTCGTGACCAGGTGTCCCAGGGCCAGCCACCACCCCGCGAAGATCACCCAGATCACGTTGCCGACGAACGATCCTGCCCCGGCGCCCGGCCGTTCCACGGTGGTGCGGCCGAAGGGCCACAGGACGAAGCCCGCGATACGCAGCGACGCGATGCCGAACGGGATGGTGATGATCAAGATGAAGCAGATCAGTGCCGCGATCAGGTAACCGATCGCCATCCAGAAGCCGCAGCAGACGAGCCACAGGATGTTGAGCAGCAGGTTGAACACCTTCATGATCGGCACCTTCCCAGGTCGCTCCGCCGACGTTGCCTGCTTTTGCACCTACTTCCACCAGTATCAGTTGGTCACGCGCTCAGGCCGAATCGCAGCGCCCTCGTGGCCTGATCAGGAAGTTCGTCGTGCCTGTCGCACGCCGTACGCGGCCGCCCCCACCGCCAGTACACCCGCGCCCACGGCCACCGAGAGCCAGGGCAGGGCGAACGCCAGGGCCGCGCAGCCGATGAGGCCCACCGCGGGTACCGCCCGCCGGACGGGCGCGGAGCCGAGGGTCCAGGCGGAGGCGTTGGCGACGGCGTAGTAAGCGAGGACCCCGAAGGAGGAGAAGCCGATCGCGCCCCGGACGTCCACCGTGGCGGCCAGGACCGCGACGACGGCACCCACGGCGAGCTCGGCCCGGTGCGGCACATGGAAACGCGGATGCACGGCGGCCAGCGCGCCCGGCAGATGCCGGTCCCGGGCCATGGCCAGAGTGGTGCGCGAGACGCCCAGGATCAGCGCGAGCAGCGAGCCGAGCGCGGCCACGGCGGCAGCGACCCGTACCACTGGAACCAGCCCCGGCACCCCGGCCGCCCGCACCGCGTCGGCCAGCGGCGCGCCCGCCCGCGCGAGTCCGTCCGGCCCCAGCACCGCCAGCACGGCCACCGCCACAGCCACGTACACGGCCAGCGCGATGCCCAGGGCGAGCGGGATCGCGCGCGGAATCGTCCGCGCCGGATCGCGCACCTCCTCGCCCAGGGTCGCGATCCGCGCGTACCCGGCGAACGCGAAGAAGAGCAGCCCGGCCGCCTGCAGAACGCCGCCGGCGCCCCGGGAGTCGCCGATGGCGAGCCGCCCGGCATCGGCCGCACCGGAGCCCAGGCACACGACGGCCACGGCGGCCAGCACCGCCAGCACCACCGCCACGATCGCCCGCGTCAGCCAGGCCGACTTCTGGACGCCGCCGTAGTTCACCGCGGTCAGCGCCACGACGGCCGCGACGGCCACCGCGTGCGCCTGGCCCGGCCAGACGTACGCGCCGACGGTGAGCGCCATCGCCGCACAGGAGGCCGTCTTGCCGACCACGAACGCCCAGCCCGCCAGGTAGCCCCAGAACGCACCCAGCCGCTCGCGGCCGTACACATAGGTGCCGCCCGAGGCGGGATACCGGGCGGCCAGCCGTGCCGAGGAGTCGGCGTTGCAGTAGGCCACGAGGGCGGCGACCGCGAGCCCCACCAGCAGCCCCGAGCCGGCCGCCCGCGCCGCCGGCCCGAGGGCGGCGAAGATTCCGGCCCCGACCATCGAGCCGAGCCCGATGACCACGGCGTCCCCGACCCCGAGGCTGCGCCGCAGCCCGCCGCCGGACGCCGGCGAGGACGAGGAGGCCGGGCCGGGGGAGTGGCCCGGGGAGTGGCCGGGGGAGCGTGTCATGGCTCGGGACCCTACTGGCCGATGCAACCGTGAGGTGTGGCCGTGTCGTCTTCTTCCACAACACGGCACGAACACGCGTGTGGCACACATGACGACGCACACCAGTCGTCGAGGAAGGCGGATTCAGGGCATGAGCGTCATCAGCTGGATCATCCTGGGACTGTTGGCCGGGGCCATCGCGAAGTTCCTGCTGCCGGGCCGCGACCCGGGCGGCTTCATCGGTACGACCCTCATCGGCGTCGCGGGCGCGTTCATCGGCGGCTGGATCTCGGCGCGCTGGCTGCACCACCCGATCGCGAAGCACTTCTACGACGGCGCCACCTGGGCCGCGGCGATCGGCGGCTCGCTGGTGCTGCTGATCGCCTACCGCATCCTGTTCGGCAACTCACGGGACTGAGCCCGCGCGTCGGGGGCGGACGAGGCGCCGCGCACGGCCGCTGACGTGCGACGCGGCCCGCGGACACGAGAGGGGCGGACACCGGCCGACGGTGCCCGCCCCTCTCCCGTATCTGCCGTACGGACTACCGGTAGTTCACGAACTGCAGCGCGAAGTCGAAGTCCTTGCCCTTCAGAAGGGCGATCACGGCCTGGAGGTCGTCGCGGCTCTTGGAGCTGACCCGCAGCTCGTCGCCCTGGACCTGAGCCTTCACACCCTTGGGGCCCTCATCGCGAATGATCTTCGCCACCTTCTTGGCGTTCTCCTGGGAGATGCCCTCCTCGATCGAGGCGAAGATCTTGTACTCCTTGCCGGAGAGCTGCGGCTCGCCCGCGTCCAGGGCCTTCAGCGAGATGCCCCGCTTGATCAGCTTGGACTGGAAGACGTCGAGGACGGCCTTCACCCGGTCCTCGGAGTTCGCCTCCATGAGGATCTTTTCACCGGACCACGAGATCGAGGCACCCACGCCCTTGAAGTCGTAGCGCTGCGAGATCTCCTTGGCGGCCTGGTTGAGGGCGTTGTCGACCTCCTGCCGCTCGACCTTCGAGACGATGTCGAAACTGGAGTCGGCCATGTCCTGTGGCTCCTTGTATCGGGGTCTGTCGGAGTGTGTCGGGTGCGTGCGGGGGTGCGTACGACTCGCGTACACGTCGCCTGCCGACGGGCGTGGGGAAGCCGCCGAGGCGGATCTTCGGGGCCCGGTCCGCATCCGCACCAGCCTAGCCACCCCCCGCTCCCGCGGCGCGGATCAATCGGGTGGCGAAGCACCCCTGCGCATCGGGTATTGTTTACGTCGTTGCCAGGGAGCACCGCCGAAAAGCGGTTCGAACGGCAGCAAACCCGGCGGTGTGGCTCAGCCTTCCTAGGTTCGAATCCTAGCGCCGCCACGCTGAGGGAAACCCCCTCCGACCAGC
>NZ_BNBC01000111.1 GCF_014654675.1 Streptomyces spiralis | reverse complement strand
GATCGGCGTCGCGGGCGTTGTCGAGCAGGATCAGCACCCGCCGGTGCGCGAGCAGGCTGCGGTACAGCGCTGCCTGGGCGTCGAGCTGTGCGGGCATCTGCTGTGCGGGTACGCCCAGCGCGTCGAGGAAGATGCGGATCGCTTCCCCGGGCGGCATGGCCGAACCGGCCGGATCGAAACCCCGCAGATTGATGAAGAGCTGCCCGTCGGGGAAGCGATCGGCGACCTCGTGAGCCCAGTGCACCGCCAATGCGGTCTTTCCGATGCCCGCCATACCGGCGATCACGGAGATCACCACCGCGTCGGGGCGGCTGCCGGACTGGGACAACAGGGCACGCACCTGTTTCAGCTCGGCTCCCCTGCCGGTGAAGGCGGGCAGCCTGGCGGGCAGCTGAGCGGGACGTATCACGTGCCCTGAAGGCGGCGGAGCCGGGTCCGGCCGCTGATGGGTCTCCTCCGAGGAAGGAGAAAGGTGCAGCAATGCATCGCCGGCCAGTATGCGGTCGTGCAACTGCTGGAGATCCGCTCCCGGTTCAATGCCCAGTTCATCAACCAGAACCCGCCGTGTCCTGCGATAGAACGCCAGTGCCTCGGCCCGCCTCCCGGACCGGAACAGAGCCAGCATCAACAGCAGACACAACCGCTCCCGCAACGGATACTCACCGGTCAGCGAGGTCAGTTCACCGATCACCTCGCCGTGGCGCCCGAGCCGGATGTCGGTGTCCAACCGCCACTCCAGCGTGCTCAGCCACTTCTCGGTGAGCCGAGCCCGCTCGACGTCCGCCAGCGGGCCCGGAAGTCCGGCCAACGGCGTCCCCTCCCAGCCATCGAGCGCAGCCTGCAGCAGTTCCGCGGCGGCAGACGTCTCACCGGCAATGTGGCGCTGTCTCGCCTCCGCGACCCGCTGCTCGAACACACCCAGATCCAAAGCGTCGTCCAGGACCTGTGCCACGTATCCGTCCGCAACCGAGACGATCACACGCGGGGACCGGCCCGCACCCCGCTCCGGCTCCAGCACCTTGCGCAGCCGCGACACATACGTGCGCAACACGGACACAGCGGCCGGCGGCGGTGCCTGGCCCCATACGGCATCGACCAACTCGCCGACCGTGACCAGACGGCCACGCCGCAACAACAGCGCCCCCAACACCACCCGCTGCTGCGGAGAACCAAGATCCAGTTCCACATCCCCACGCCAGGCCCGAACCGAACCCAGCACGGCGAAACGCAAGGAGCTTTCATAAACTTCGCTCACCTTTGGAACCCTAGCTCGACTCTGCCGGGGATCTCGGAGCGGTCGAGGTCGAACTGCCTGCGCTCACCGGAGCCTTGCACGGCCCACGTCCGCCCCGGTACTTCGCCGAGGGGAGAAAGGGCTCTCGTTTACCCCCGCCCGAGCGGATACTGATGCCCCGCTTGTCTGGAAAGCGACTGTGAAAGCGCTCGGCACAGCGGATCGCATGCGCACGGAGGGGTCCGGCAGCACGGGAGACGGCTGCCGGACCCCGCCGGCTGAGAGACCTTCGGGGGATTAGATCTCGCTGTCTAAACGGGGCGCGCGGCAAAACGGTTCACTCGGCCTTGTCCGCCTCCGCAGCCGGCCGTGGCCCGCTCGTCCGGTGAGGGGTCTTCGTACGCATACCGGTGCTACGCCTGATGCGTGGGCGTAGTTGCCAGGTATGTGGCCAGCTTGCCGATGAGGCGGGCGGCCTCGTCCAGGCCACGGGCTGTCTCACCCAGCGCGCCGACCAGCAGGCCCTCCCTACGGGTGTCCTGCGGCTCGGTACCGGACCACGGTCCGGGCACTGTCGTGCCCCGATAGCCGACGGGATCGCCCCCGGCCGGGATGTGGTACCCGATGAAATCGGCCACTTCCTCAGCTGAGCTGCCGGTGGCTTCCGCGGTGAAGAACTCGACCCGGGAGAGCTGTGTCTCGCCGTCGCCCGAGTTCTCGGTGATGTTCAGACGGTAGTGGCGGTAGGGAGTGGTGTTGGCGAAGGTGTATTCGTTCGTCTCGAAGCGCCGCATGAAGCGTTCACCACTACGAGTGTCAAGCGTCGTCCAGCTCAGGCCGTCGTGTGAACCCTGCAGCGCCCAGGCACGCGGATCCCGGCCGGGGAAGTCGTTCGCCGAGGTAGGCCGGTAATCGCTCACGACGGCGGGGCTCTCGAACGTGAAGTCCAGCTCCGCGGACGCGTCCTGCGCCAGCCACTTGCTCCTCGACTTCCTGAGCAGGTTGTCCGCCACTTCCCCGACCGCGTCGAACTCGTCACTCGCCCGTACGCCGGTGACCGTGCCGGTGATGTCCCGCAACTCCCCGGAAAGCGCCGGTGTGCCTCTGGACGCAGCGGAACTCAGCGCGAGGGACGTTGTGTTGCCCAGCGTGTCGGTCCATGTCACGCGGCCGACGGGCACCCCGCCCGCGTCGAGCAGCACATGCAGTTCTCCTGAAGGAGTCCAATGGCCGTCCCGCTCCTCCTCGGTGGAGAAGAGATGGTGCGGAGCGCCCGCAGCGCCTTCGGGGTAGGCCCGGCGCTCCGCGAGCGTGCCGCGGTACTCGGCCGACGAGCCGTCGGCGGCCCGCCAGTGCCCCGGAAGCCGGACAAGTCCTCCCGCAGCCCGATCACAGCCTCCGAACCGTCCACCCCCCGCCAGGAGAGCTGCGTCGGGACTGCCTGTCCGCCACGGTGAATGTGGAAAAGCAGTCGGGGACCGGGCTGCCACCCGCCCGGACCTGCGCCTGGCACACGTCGCTCCGTACTGAAGGCGAAGACCGACCGCGTGGCCGCCCTGACCGCCATGTCACGCTCGGAGCGATTCTTGTCATGCTCAGGATTCACAGTGACGGCACGCAGCCTCAACAGCCCCTCACCGCTGCCCGCGTTGCGTATCTCCAGGAGATTGTCACCCACCGTCAGAACCTCCCCCGGAACGGTCAGGAGGACATCCTGCGGGCCGCTGGTTCCTGCGGCTCCCGTAACGACCGGCTCCGCCAATGCCTTTCCGTTGACCACAACGTCCATCGGGACGGCCGGATCGAGAGTGCTCACCTTGACGACGGCCCCGGCGACTTCTTCCTGTCCGTCCACCGTGAAGTCCAGCTTGATCCAACCGGCCCCGCCCAGCGCGAGATGCGATGAGGCGACCCCACACCGGTGGTGCCCGACGACGACGTTCGACAGCCGGGCCGGCTTGGTGGAGAAGTCGGCAAAAGTTGGTTCCATTTGCATCCCTCATCGGCGTCGATCACATGTATGGATTCTGACAGTGCCCGGCCTCGAGCCGAGCATCCGCTGTATCCGCCTCTGGCAGCGCGGCTTTCGGCCGTGCGTCACGCGGCAGCCGTGTACCACCACGCCGGCTTCTCACCAGACTGGTCCTCGGCGCGTTCCGTCAGCCCCATGGCCATGCGCAGGGCCCGTACGGCGTGGTGCACGCGCGACTTGACGGTGCCCGGCGGGATACCGAGCACCAGCCCCGCCTCACGCATCGACCTGCCGGTGTAGTAGGTCTCGTACAGGACCTCCCGGTGCTTGGGCGACAGCTGCTGGAAAGCCTCCTTGAGGATCATTGCTGAGAGCAACGAGTCCACTTCGGCCTCCTTCGTCAGCACATCTTCCAACCATGTGTTGGCGTTGACTTCCTGAGGCCGAGTCATGCGCAGCCGATACTCGTCGACGACGATGTTGCGGGCCACCTTGAACAGCCACGCACGCAGGGGTTGCCCCTCCTCCAGGTCCTGCGTGCGCCAGCAGCGCAGCAGTGTCTCCTGGACCACGTCCTCAGCTTTGTACAGGTCACCCCCCAACAGCCGTGCCACGTAGGCATACAGGGCACTGACCTGTTCGTCATAAAGCGCGCGCATCGCACGTTCTCGGGCATTGACGGCACCCGAGGAACCCATCACAGTCCAGCTCACGTTCGTATCCCCCTCGGTCTGCGACCTCACATAGGAGGCCTGTCCTCGAGGCCAAGTTCAACGGCCCCGATAAGCGGGAAGAGTCTTACGAGCGACGTTCGATGTCACGTTGACGACCGATTGACGACTGGAGCGGCAGCTTTACCGTCCCCCTGTGTCGAACGACCAACGCCTGCATGCCAGACACTCACGGAAGGCTTGCGTAGTCGGACACCTACGCCGCGTAACGTGATGACCAACCGAGGGCGGTGTACGGGGCGCCGGCTGAATTGACGTGGAAGCGGCGCCGGTCGCAAAAACCGCGAAACCTCGGAGCCGGAGCACATCCGGGATTCGCCGATGTCTGGCGGCGCAGAGTACTGGAAGTGCGCCGCAATGGGCTTTTGACTACTGCGCGTATCCCTTCAGTGACCTTGCCGACGGCCTTCACGTCGGCCACGGAGCCCGGAATGCATTGATGTCCCTGACCTGTGAGCAGGGATTTCTTTTCAGATAGGCGGCGGGGGTAGTTCGAGGTTCTCGTCTGCCGTCTTGGTCCGGTCGTAGGGGCCTGGGGTCGGTGTTCCATGCGGCGACCCAATGGCGGATGCCCTTCATCAGGGTCTGCACGGATCGGTGGACACCTCGTCGTAGGCGATGACACGGGCGTCGGGGTTCGCCGTCCTGTTCGAGGCCGGGCCGCTCGGCCTCGGTCACCGCCCTCGGCGCGGCGACCGAGCGGCGCCGCATCGGCCCCACCATCCGATCGTTGGACCGCATATTGGCACACAGTATCGTGTTGCGGTACGTTGCCCACCCCTTGCACTACCGGCATACGCACGACGGAGAAAGTGAGTCCAGCTGTGTCCAGCACAGAGTTCGCGGGCCTGGAGATGACCCCGCT
>NZ_BNBC01000110.1 GCF_014654675.1 Streptomyces spiralis | reverse complement strand
CGGCCGCGTGGAGGCGGAGATCGAGCCCGATGTGCGGGGCTGGCTCGCGGGCTTCTACGCGGCTCTGTCCGCCGACACCATGCCTGCTCGGGGGGAGCCCGATCCGCACTTCGTCGCCGATGGCGGCGGCCGGCTGCGCGACCGCTTCCCCACGGGGGTCCTCCCGGCCTGGCTGAGCGAGGACGACCTCGACGTCTACGCCGGGGAGTTCGAGCGCACAGGGATCACCGGCGCACTCAACCGCTACCGCAACGTGGACCGGGACTGGGAAGACCTGGCCCCGCACCGCGGAGCCCCGATCAAGCAGCCCTCCCTGTTCATCGGCGGCGCCCTGGACGCGTCCACCACCTGGATGTCCGACGCCGTCGACGCCTACTCCATCACCCTCCCGGGCCTGTCGGCCTCTCACCTCCTGGACGGCTGCGGGCACTGGATCCAGCAGGAGCGCCCCGAGGAGGTCAACCGTCTGCTGACCGACTGGCTCGCCACGCTCCAGGGCTGAACCCGGCGGGCTGTCTGGGCAGCTTGGCGGTGCGTTTGGGGTGGGCGGTGGTGATGTAGCGCAGGGTGGTCTGCTCGGTGGTGCCGGACGGCTGCATCAGCGTGAGCGGTCGGTGCTTTCGGCTGTTTGGTCGAGGATGTGGTCTGGGGTCTTGTCCGGGGCGGGGGTTCCTCCGCCAGTGGTGTCGGTGCTGGTGGTCGGCGCAGGCCTTGGGTGTCTGGGTCTTCGGCCGTCAGGTGGAGAAGGTTCCCCATGGTGGGGTCGGTGTGCTCGCGCAGCGACAGGCCGGTCTTGGTGATTGTGTCCGGCTCACGCATCCGGTCCTGCGGAGCGGTCCGGACCAGGGGCCGATCTCGTTGCGATACCGGCGCAGCTCGCGTTTGCGTAGGCGTACAGGCTGACCGTCCAGCCCGTATCGCGCACCTGGACGTCTGCGGCGGGCGGCAGCGTCGCTCGTGCGGTCGACGTCGAACGCGTAGAGACACATCGGCACGCCCCGCGTTGCGCGGGCGCGGACTCCTGCCACCCCGCACGAGCATGTGTGGAGAGCGACGTGGCGTGGTGTGCGCCGGTCCGGAGCATCGTCAGGGCTTGTTGCTGACTGACGTCGTGGCCGGCAGCGGGGGGTTGGGGAGGGCAGGCCTGCTGTGGGAGAGCTGTGGCATGCGATGTTCCGATGCGGGTCGTGGTGGTGCACGGTCGCGGGGATGCCGCCGGGCACAGCAGACGTCTCTTCCGAATCCATCGCGAACCGCGGTGGACGCACGCTCGCGAACGGATCGAACGTCCGCTGTTGCCGCTCGCTGTCCGGCGGGGCGTCCCGCAAACTCATGGGGCGCGGCCTGCGGACCAGCCGTCCGGCCCGGATCCGGGGTCTCCTGATCACTCTTCAGTGCACGGCTCGGTGAGCGGCCGGACAGCTCTTAGGCGGGCTGTGCTGTGAGTTGGTTGTGGAGTTTGAGTGTGCGGTTTTCGCTCATGTCGACGGAGGCGAGGACGGAGGGGATGACGATGCTGGGCAGGAGGTGGCGCAGGAGTGCGTTGACTCTGGGGGTGAGGTCCTGGTAGTCGCTCAGGGCCTGGGACATGGATTGGATGCCTGCGTATGTGCCCACGATGACGCCGGCGGTCTCGGCGGGGATGATGTGGGGCAGGAGTTCTCCTTGGGCCTGGGCTTTTTCCAGGCGTTCCTGGACGATTTCGTTCCAGCGGACGAATGCGGCGCCGCGGTCGAGGCCGTCGGCGAGTTGGTCCATGGCCAGGCGTACTGCTGCGCGGACCATGGGGTCGGTGCGCAGGTGGTGGGTGTGCAGCAGTACGGCGTCGACGACTTCCTGGACCTTGGAGGGGCAGTCGGGAACGGTGAAGTCCTGGTTCTGGGAGCTGATCACTTCCTGGGCCAGGTCTTCCTTGGAGGAGAAGTGGAAGTACAGGGCGCCCTTGGTGACGGCGGCTTCGGAGAGGATCTCGGCGATCGTCGCCGCCTTGTACCCGCGCTCCTGGAAGACCTTGGCCGCGGCGAGCAGGATCGTCCTGCGGGTGCGGACGGCTCGCTCCTGCTCTGCCATGTGCCCCTCCGTCGATCGGTGAACTCTGGGATGACCCCCGGGTTGCAAACCATCCAGTCCGTATTTTAACAGGTCGGGATCACCCGCCGACAGGCCGTTCCGGGTGCGCCGCAGGTCCGCCGGGCCCGGGGCGCAAGGCGGCTCGGGGTGCAGAACGCGAGACGGCTCGGGGTGCTGAACGACGGGAGCGGTTCGGGGGTGCTGAAGGGGAGGAGCGGCTCGAGGCGCGCAGGCGGGACCGGCCGCCGGACGCGGATCGCGCCCGGCGGCCGGGGCAGGCGGGGCCCGCCCGCCCCGGGGCCCGCCCGTCCCGGGGCCCGCCCGTCCCGGGGCCCGCCCGTCCCGGGGCCCGCCTGCCCCGGGGCCCGCGGCCCGCCCGGTGCGGGGGCCGGCCGGGCCGTGCGGTCAGTTGTCCGGTGCTGCCGTCACGGCCGTGCGGGGCACGGGCCGGTCGGTGCTGCTGTCACGGCCGTGTGGGCTGGTCACGGTCGTGCGGGGCACGGGCCGGTCGGGCCGTGCGGTCAGTTGTCCGGCGCTGCTGTCACGGTCGTGCTGGGCAGGGGCCGGTCGGTTGGGCATGGGCCGGTCGGTGCTGCCGTCACGGCCGTGCTGGGCTGCTGTCACGGTCGTGCTGGGCTGCTGTCACGGTCGTGCTGGGCTGCCGTCACGGCCGTGCGGGGCGTGGGCCGTGTGGGCTGCCGTCGGGGTCGTGCGGGGCATGGGCCGTGTGGGCTGCCGTCGGGGTCGTGGTGGGCGTGGGCCGTGGGTGCTGCCGTCGGGGTCGTGTGGGCTGCTGTCAGGGTTGTGTGGGATGGGGGTCGGTGGGTGCTGTTGTCAGGGTTGTGGTGAATACGGGTTCGCCGTGCTGGTGGCCGGTGATGAGGACGGTCTCGGGGTCTTGGGGTGCGGTCTTGGGCAGGGGCAGGGCGTCGATGAGGCAGGGCAGGTCCAGTTCGGTGTATTTGGTGAACTGGCATTGCAGGGTGAGGGGGAGGAGGGGGGAGGTGTGGGGGAGGACCGCGGTGGCGGCCTGGCGGGCGGCTTCGAGCAGCACCATGCCGGGGACGTGGTCGACGTGGTGGTCGAAGAGGACGGGGTGGCGGGTGTCGATGCGCAGTTGCCAGCGGTTGGGGGTGCTGGTGGGGGAGAGGACGACGTCGGCCGGTGAGTGGCGTCCCACGCTCTGGGGGGCCAGTGGGGCCGTCAGGGGGATGGGACAGTGTCCGGCGCTGAACACGCGCTCGGGGCGCAGCCGCCGGTAGACGGCCGGGGCGACGGTGCTGAAGGAGATCTGTCCCTGGGCGGCGGGCCGTCCCTCGCGCAGGACGGTCGTCTCGTAGCGCATGCCGGTCAGCCGCCGGCCGCGTTTTTTGACTTCCTTGCAGGTGATGTCGAGGTCCAGGGCGGCCGGGGCCCGGCCGATCCGCAGCTGGTCGGGGCATACCGTCAAGGTGAGTTCCTCCATCAGGAACTGGTGGCCGAAGGGCACGCCGAACTCGGCGTGGGCGAGCAGGGCGCCGGCCTGCCGGATCGTTTCGGCGGCGATCAGCGGGTCGTGGTGGCCCCCGTCGACGGGGGTGAAGAAGCTGTGGCCCCGCGGCCACTGGGCGGTCATCGCGAAGCGGGTCTCGCCCAGGCGCTGCCAGCCGGTGAGCATCACCTCGGCGACGGCCGCGCGGTGCACCAGTTCCCTGGGCACCGTGGTGGTCAGATGCCCGTGCAGCGCCGCTGCCCACGAGGGCCACGGTGCGGTTTGCTCCGTCTGCTCGATCGACGGACCCTCGAACCGGAACGTGTTCGCGGTCATCGCTCCCCCTGAACGAGATCGAAAGATGGGGCTCTGCGGAGGACCAAAAAGATAGAGACCGCCCGGTTTGATTTCCAGAGGAAGCGTCGCCTCCGCCCCAGATCGTGCGCGGCCCCCGCCCGCACCCGGCCGGCACGGCTGCCCGGCCTCGCCGCGTTCTTCGGTGTCGGGCCAGCTCAGGAGGGGCCGCGGGCGTTCGAGGGCCGCCCGCGGCCCCTGCGGGGGTTTCTCGAGCGGGGCTGAAGTCTCTCTGTAGCGCGGTGGCGCACGGTGGCCGGGAGTGGAAGGAGCGGACATGGACGAACCGGGCGTCCCCGGCCTCGCGCTGCGCATAGAACGCGGCCGGGCCGATGAGGAGGAGCTGGCCGCGCTCGCCGTCGTGCTGTGCTCGCTGCTGGCCGGGCGGGAGGCGGCGGATACCGGGCAGGAGCCGCCCGGCGTCCCCTCGTGGCGGCGGCCGGAGCACTCCGGCGCGGCCTACCGCTCGCCGTACTGCTGGCGGTAGCGCCCACCGGCCACCGGCCACCGGCCACCGGCCGCCGACCGCCGGGCGCCGACCGCCGGGCGCCGACCGCCGGGCGCCGACTGCCGGCCACCGGCCGCCGGCCGCCGGCTGTGGGGGCCGGCAGGCACTTATCCAGGGCTGATTCATGTGCGCGCTGACACGCCCCCTCTATAAACCGCATAGACGGTTTGTTAGTCTGGGGCTTTATTCCGGCCGCGCTCATGAGGAAGGAGGCATCGTGACAGTCCTCAATGACATTCCTCGGGTGTCCGCG
The DNA here is from genome assembly GCF_014654675.1 of Streptomyces spiralis. Lineage (GTDB taxonomy): Bacteria > Actinomycetota > Actinomycetes > Streptomycetales > Streptomycetaceae > Streptomyces > Streptomyces spiralis. The sequence goes on along the minus strand of NZ_BNBC01000110.1, from coordinate 362 downwards.
GAGGTCTCGGATGTGCGCGGGTGCGTCGCCGAGCTGCACCAGATCCGTGCGCGGGCGGTGGCGGGTCCCGGTGAGAGGGCGACGCAGGCGCAGCACGCCAGGGGCAAGCTGACCGCGCGGGAGCGGATCGGGCTGCTGCTGGATGAGGGGTCCTTTAGGGAGGTCGAGCAGTTGCGCCGGCACCGGGCGACGGGTTTCGGCCTGGAGGCGAAGAGGCCGTACACCGACGGTGTGATCACCGGCTGGGGCACGGTGGAGGGCCGTACGGTCTTCGTCTACGCCCATGACTTCCGGATCTTCGGCGGCGCGCTGGGCGAGGCCCACGCCACGAAGATCCACAAGATCATGGACATGGCCATCGC
>NZ_BNBC01000109.1 GCF_014654675.1 Streptomyces spiralis | reverse complement strand
CGGAGTGGTGGCCAGCTTCCGCGTCATCGACCGCCACCACGGCGACAAGGGCTACGACGACGACGGCGGCGACTACTAAACCCGGCGGCACCACGCCGACCATGCGGAACCCCGGCCCGCCGTAATCTGGCCGGGGCACCGCGACCCGACGCATGACAGAGAATCCCGGCCCGACGCCATCGGGCCGGGATTCTCGACGTCGTACGCCGTCTCGTCGCCGCCGCCAAGACCCCGCTGCCGGCGTCAGCCGTGCCTCTCCGCCCGCATCAGCCCGCGGCCGCCTCGCCGGTCCCGTACAGCACGCGGGTGAGCGCCTCGTAGGTGACGCCGTGGTCGGCGAGGATCTCGGCGGCAATGCCCGGGCGCAGCGTCAGGGCCAGCAGGAGGTGCTCGTCGCCGATGCGGCGGTCCCGGTGGGTGACCGCGGTGCGAAGGGCACACACCAGGATGTCCTTGGCGCCCTTGCCGAAGGGCCGGTGCCCGGATTTCGGCTCCGCGCCCGCCCGGCCCGCGGCCATCGCTCCGACCCCGTGGGCCGCCTCCACCCGGGCGACGATGTCGGTCACGTCGATCCCCAGTCCGGCGAGGGCATCGGTCTCGGCCCGCGACAGACCGGCCCGCCGGTGCGCTTCCCGCACCGCGCGCCGCACCGACTCCTTGCGCTCGCCGAGCCCGAGAGCGGCCAGCGCGAAGGACGCGCGGCTCCCTTCCTGCTCCAGCAGGCCGAGCAGCAGGTGCTCCGGATCGACACGCCGCGCCCCCATCCCCTCGGCCTGCCCGACCGCCCCCGTGACGACCTGGCGGGCCTCCTTCGTGAACCGTTCGAACATCAATGCCTCCCATGCTTCTTGTGCACGGCCTGCCGGCTCACACCCAGTTCGTTGGCGATCTCCTGCCACGACCAGCCCTGGTTGCGCGCGTTGCGCACCTGCACGGACTCCAGCTGCTCCAAGAGCCGGCGCAGCGCGGCGACGGCCCGCAGACCGACCCGGGGATCGCGGTCGCCCGCGCGGGCGGCGAGTTCGGTTGCTCCGCTCATACTGTCAACTTAGGTTGACGTACGGCCGCATGTCAACCTTGGTTGACATCGTGGTGGCGGTTCGAGGCGCATGCACTCCGCGCGGCTTGCCGTGACCGGCCACCGCGCGCACGGTGGAGGTATGGGCGCGCGAGAGGCCCCCACCCTCATCACTTCCGTGCAGCGGGCCTTCCGGTTGATGGAGGCGGTCGGGGCTCATGAAGGCGGCGCACCGGCCAAACAGCTGGCGCGGGAGACCGGGCTGGCCCTCGCCACCACCTACCACCTACTGCGGACCCTGGCGCACGACGGATACGTGCACAAGCTCGAGGACGGCTCCTACGTGCTCGGCGAGATGCTCGGGTCGCTGCACACCGCAAGCCGGACGCAGACCCTGCTCAGCCGGGTCCGCCCCATGCTGTCGTCCCTGCGCGACGACCTGTCCGCCGCCGCCTACCTCACCTTCTACGAGGACGGCGAGATCCGGGTGGCGGAGATCGTGGACGCACCCCGGGCGCCGCGCGCCGATCTGTGGGTCGGCTTCGAGGACGCCGGTCACGCCACCGCCCTGGGCAAGTGCGTGCTCCGCGAGCTGGACGACGAGGGACGCCGGGAGTACCTCTCCCGGCACCGCCTGTCCGACCTCACACCCAGAACGATCACCGACCGCACGGAGCTGCTGCGGCGGCTCGACACCACCCCCGGCGCCCCGGCCGTCACCGACCTGGAGGAGTACGCGCTGGGCACCGTCTGCGCCGCGGTGCCCGTGTTCCGGGGCGAGACGCTGGGCGCCCTGGGCGTCTCGCTCCGCAGAGACCGCTCGTCCGCACTCAAGGACGCCTCCGCGCGGCTCCTCGCAGCGGCGAACCGTGTGACCAGGGGCCTCTCGCTCACTATCTGAAACTCATGCCCTTGTGATGCACCCCGCAGAAGCCGTTTCCTAGATAAATAGGACATTAAGGGCGGCGAGAGAGGCGGAGCGTGCACACAGAGCTCACCCCGGGGAACGGCAACGAAATCGATCACTACGGCACGAACGGCTGGACCGTCGTGAGTGTCACCGGTGATGTGGACCTCTGCTCCTCTCCCATGATCCGCGACGCCGTCATCCGCCTCGTCGACGAGGGGCACCGGCACTTCGTCCTGGATCTGTGCCAGGTGCCGTTCCTGGACTCCATGGGGCTGGGCATGATCGTGGCGATCACCAAGCGGATCAGGGCTCACGCCGGCTCCCTGCTCCTGACCTGCGCCGATCACCGGGTCCGCAAAGTGTTCAAAGCCGGCGGTCTGCACTCCGTGTACGCCTTCCACGACTCGGTCAGCGAGGCGACCCGGCGCGCTCCCCACGGCAGCGGCCTGGCCGGCTGGCCGTGCAGCCGCGTCTGAGGCGCCCGGCGGCCGGTGTCACTCCTCGCACGGCGCCTCCGCCGGCAACTCGGCCCACACGGTCTTGCCCTGCGCGTGGTAGCGGGTCCCCCAGTTCGGGGCGAGGCTGGTGATGATGAACAGGCCGCGCCCCGTCTCATCGGCGGTGCGGGCGTGCCGCACGTGCGGTGCGCTCGTGGCCGCGTCGCTGACCTCGCAGGTCAGTACGCGGTCGAAGATCAGGCGCAAGGACAGGGGCGGAGTCCCGTAGCGGACCGCGTTTCCCACCAGTTCGCTGACCACCAACTCCGCGGTGGACGCGATGTCCCCCTCCAGCCTCCAGTGTTCCAGCCGCCGCCGGGTCGCGGCACGAGCCAGCGGCCCGGCCTCGGGACCATCCGGCAGCTCGCGCGTGAGGACCCGGTCGGCCGGAAGCCTCCTCGTCCGGGCGAGCAGCATCAGCCTCTCGTCCCGCAGGTCCTCCTCGCCCAGTGCGTAGGCCAGGGCGTCGCACACATCCCTGACGCTCTGCCCGGCTTCCCGCTCCAGCAGGGCACGCAGGCGGCCGCCGGGGGCGAGTGCCTCGTCCGCGAACGCGGACGTGCCCATGACCAGGGTGCTTCCCTCGGCCAGTGCCAGGGTGGTGGTGGCGAAGGGAGCATCACCGGATCCCGCGAGAACCGGCCCCTCGGGGACCGACACGGTGTCGCAGGCGCCGTCGGGATGGACGACCACCGGTTCCGGAAGCCCGGCGCGGGCAACCGTGCAGGTGAGGTCGACGGGGTCGTAGACGGCGATCGAGCAACCGGCGGTGAGCGGCACGCGGTGCAGGGGATCTCCGGCCGGCAGCGCCGCACGCTCGGCAGCGAGGCGGACGGCCGTGTCGCTCAGCCGGGCCAGCAGTTCGTCCGGCCCCAGGTCCAGCGCGGCCAGCGAGTACACGGCCGTGCGCAGTTGCCCCATGGCGGTGGCGGCGGCCATGCCCCGCCCGGCGACCTCGCCTACGACCAGCGCGGTCCGCGCACCCGACAGGGGGATCGCGTCGAACCAGGCGCCGCCTCCTTCCGGTCCGCTCAGATGGAGGTGCGAGATCTCCACCGTGGTCAGGTCCACGGGCTGCTGGGGCAGCGACCGTCGCTGAACCGTGGCCGCGATCGCCCGCTCGAGGGCGTAGCGACGGGCGTTGTCGATGCACAGTGCCGTGTGCGCGCAGGCGTCGCGTGCCAGCGCGATGTCCTCCTCGTCGAACGGGTCCTCCTGCTCCTGGCGGTAGAAGCTGACCACGCCGAACACCTCGCCGCGCAGCGCCAGGGGAACGACCAGGAGCGAGTGCGCCTCGGAGACACGAATGGCCTCGGCCCGAGCCGGGTCCGCCGCGAGCCACACACTGTCCTCCTCGATGGGTACGAGGCGCGGCTCGAGATCGGACAGCGCCTGTGTGAAGGGGGTCCCGAAGGGCAGGTGACGGATGTCGCCGACGGGGTGCGCCGACATCCGGCCCCTGAACGCGACGCGACGCAGCGGCACCTCCGGGTCCACGGGTGCCAGCGGCGGGTTCTCTCCGCGGATCACCTCGTCGACCACCTCCACCACGGCGATCTTCGAGAACGCGGGGACGACCGCGTCGACGAACTCCTCACACACGTCGATGACGTCCAGTCGCCGTCCCACGCGCTCACGTACCGCGCCGAGGATGTCCAGCCGCAGTCGCGCCCGCTCCCGCTCGGTGACGTCCACCGCGGACACCACCAAGCCCAACACGTCCCCCCGGTCGTTCTGCATGCGCATGGTGGTGACGGAGAAGATGCCCGGAGGCCCCGCGCCCGGCCTGACGCTGCCGCGGACAAGCCGGTTGATCACCGGCACGCCGGTGGCGAGGACCTCGCGTGCGATCACCTCTTCGGCGTCCGGGTCTTCCACTCCGTACACCTCGAAGAAGTGTCTTCCGATCAGGCGGTCGACGGACGCCCGCCGCATGGCGCGGGTGGCTGTGTTCACGCGGACGACGCGCAACTGATCGTCGAGGACATGCAGTCCCACCGGGAACTGGGTGAACGCCGCCTTCAGGACGGCCCGGTCCATTTCCGTGGCGACGTCGCCGGCGGTCCGCACCTCCCACGCCACCGAGGTGCCCCGCAGCAGTGGTCTGATCCGCAGAGAGGGCCACTGCGCCGAGGGGCCGTGACGCCCGTCGTCGCCGGAGGCGAGCTCGCGCAGGAGGGCAGCCACGGGCAGGCCGCGGACCTCCTCCGGCGACCGCCCGAAGAGTTCCTCGGCCGGCTTGTGCCACTCGACTACGTGCCCGTTGTCATCGACAAGCATGAGCACGTCACGATCGGACATGGACCAGCACCTCCTGCCCCATCCATCCCCCGTGCCGGACGGCAGGGCGGCCACCCCGGGTCAGAAACACACGTACAGTCGCCTGACCGGCGCCGACCGACCCTCCGCGTGGCGCGTCAGCCGGCGCCGCCGGCCTTGATGGCCCGGATGTCAAGCAGCGACGCGCCGGAAGTTCCCGCCGCCCGGAAGCACCGGAGGGTGAGGCGCAGTCAGAAGATCACCTTGACGGACCAATAGTCAGTCAATCACGTAGATTGCGGGATCTTTTGATACCTCATCAGGTCGCAGGCAAGCCGCGTACACGCCCAAGACGTACCCCGAACGGCCCCCTCCGGCCAGTACTCCCCATACGCCCGAAATGACAGCTTGAGGGGGCATCAGTACGTTCGATCACACCGGCCGCACAGCCGGACACTCTCC
>NZ_BNBC01000108.1:507-5305 GCF_014654675.1 Streptomyces spiralis | reverse complement strand
CCCGGTGAGCGTCTGCTGGTGCTCGGCAGCGGGCCCATCGGGCTGTTGGCCGCCGCGGCGGCACAGGCCGCCGGCCACGACGTCGATGTCGCAGCGAGGCATCCCCACCAGCAGCGCGCTGCCGAGGAGCTGAACTGCGGGGAGCCGGACGGCGAATACGACGTCGTGATCGACGCTGCGGGAAGCGAATCCAGCCTCCGCAGTGCTGCTGCAGCAGCCCGTCGCGGGGGTCGTGTCGTGTCCACCGGTGTTTACCAGGGAAACGCACCCATTCCCGGGATCCTGAGCCTGACGAAGGAACTCACCTTCGTGCACTCCATCGCTTACGGCCGCCACGCCGGGGTGCGAGAGGTCGCGGAAGTTGCACGCATGCTTGCGACGAGGCCGGAGATTCCCGCCGCTCTCATCACTCACCGATTCCCGATCGACGCGGCCGCGGAAGCATTCCGGGTCGCCGCCGACCGCACGTCAGGAGCGATCAAGGTCGTGATCGAGCCCACCGATCCTCGCTGAGGTTGTCTCGCAAGAGGGTGCCAGTGAGCAAGGCTGCGCAGTCGGGGCATTCCGACGTCCCCCCGGTACTTCGTGAGCAGTCGAGCGAGGGCGAGGCGAGCGGCGATCACGTGGCCGGCGGCCGTGTTCGGGCCCGCGCTGCCGGGCCGAAGGAGGGCTGCGACAGGTTCGCCGGTCCTCCCGGGCCGTGGTCGACGAAGCCCGTGAGCGGGTGGTGTCCGTAGGTCTTCTTCCAGGTCCGGGGCCGCGTCCTGCTTGTCCGAGCGGGCGACGACCAGAACTCTGTCCAGGTCCACGGTCACCTGAGCGTCGGCGTCCGGAGCACGGTCGTCGGCCAGTTCCCAGACCCGCCTGCGTACTTCGGAACGTGCGGTGCGGATCGCGGTCAGCGCCTTCTCGCCGGAGGCGGCGAGGGTGTCGATCAGGCGGGAGACCGTTGGGTCGGAGGCGACTGGCCCGAGCACGGCCGGCTGGGACCGCAGCAGTGCGGTGTCGGCGAGGCAGTCCCCGCCGAGTGCGACCGTCAGTGCGAGGTCCACGCCCTAGCGGTGTCTGCGAGCGCGGATCATTCGCCAAGCAGCACCGGGAACGCCTCCAGGTCGTTCTGTCCGAACGCCGGCAGAAGGCGGATCTCTTCGTCCGGGACCGCCGCCCGCAGCCCGGGAAACCGCTCGAACAGCGCGGGCAGGGCTATGGACGCCTCGAGCCGGGACAGCGCCGCACCTGGGCAGATGTGCGGACCGTGCCCGAAGGACATGTGGCGGATCGGCGTCGGGCGGGTGATGTCGAACTCTTCCGAGCGCTCTCCGTGCTGCGCGGTGTCCCTGCCGATCGCCCGGTAGGAGACGATCAGACCGTCGCCCTTGGGTATCACCGTGCCGCCGACCTCGATGTCCTCCGTGGCGAACCTCATCAGGATGTGCGTGGCCGGCGGCTCGTGACGCAGTGACTCCTCGATCGCCGTCTCCCACGGGACTTTCCCGTCGAGGACCAGGCGCAACTGATCCGGATGCGTGAGCAGGGCACGCACGGTGTGCAAAATCAGGCCGACCGTGGTCTCGTGGCCGGCAGCCACCAGTGCCTTGGTGTTGCCGACCACCTCGTCCTCGTCCATCGGCCGTCCGCCGTCCTCGGCGAGGATCAGTGCGCTCAGCAGGTCGTCCCCGGGATCCGCCTTCCGTGCGCGCACCATGCCGTGGTACCAGACGTCCAGTTCCGCCAGGAGCGCCATGCGCTCCTGGTGCGGGGTGAGCGATGAGAAGAACTTCTTGTAGCTCTCTGCCAGCCACGGCTGCTCGGACCGGTCGACACCCATCAGGTGGCTGATCACACGCATCGGCAGCGGCTGCGCGAACAGTTTCTTGAGGTCCACCACCCGACCGTCGGCGCCGTCGGCGGCCATGAAGTCGAGGAGTTCTGCGACGAACCTCTCGATGTCGCCGCGGACCCCTTCCAGGCGCTTCGGCGTCAGTGCCTGCGCCGTCTTCGTGCGCAGCCGCCGGTGCTCGGCGCCGTCCGTGGTGAACATTGACACGCCCGCGTCGATCATGCCGATCAGTGGCCAGTCATGGGTGACGACACCCTGCGTCCACAGCCGCCAGGCGTTCATGTCCTTCACCAGGCGGGCGTCCGTGAGCAGGGCCCGGGCCTCGGCGTGCCGGGTCACCGCCCACGCGGGAACCCCGAGGAGGTCGACCCGAGCGAGCGGTCCGGCGGCGACCAACCGGGCGGTCTCGCCCGCGAGATCACGCACCAGAGGATCGATGACGATCGTCTCGACCGCTGACTCCTGAGCGGCATGGGGGCACTTCATCACTTGTCTCCAACGTTCATTAATGGAGTTGAAACGCACTGGCGGCGGACACACCGCCAGCTATGAGGCACGCGACGGACCAGCACTTGACGATGCCATGGCGCGTTGGGATCGGGCAGCCGATCGGCAAGCGTGTCGATCAGGACCCGCTCTGTGCTCTCGATGAACCCGCGCCGATCAACGCCAGTGGGACCCGCTGTGCCCGAAGGCCAGATGGGTGTTCCCGCTGAGGGCTGTCCCGCAATCCCCGCCTGGCATGTTCCGCCTCAACAGCCAGCCTCTGCCACTCTAGGGCACTCACGCCGGGATTTGACAGGTCACCCGAGGCGAGCTCAAGCGGTCAGCGCGTCAGCGCTGTTCGAGACATCGGCGTAGAGCCTCTGCCGGAGTACGGTAACCGTGGACCTTACACAGGCGATGGTTCGATTCATGGGCGGTGGCGTCCAGGCATCACCAGGCCCCTGGACGGCGACGAGGCCGCCGGGCTCAGCCATCGATCGCGTCCGACAGGACCTGCGGCGCTCGAGCCTGACTGTCTGTCATGGCATCCGCTCGGCCGGTTCTGGAAGGAGCGAAGCGCCAAGACGACGTGTCTTACACCAGGCCCACGGCGTGGGCGAGCCGGGACACCGCGTGTCTGAAGAACGTCTCGCGTTCCTCGACGAGCAGGTTGAACCGGCCGGACAACTCGAACCCGACGAGCCCGAGCAATTGCGCCCATGCGGCGACGAACGCCGATACGACCTCGGGTGGGAGGTCGGCGGCGAAGTCGGCGGCCATCCGTTCGGCGTCGGGCCGCAGCTCGGCGGGCAACGGGGGCTCAACCACCCCCCGGCTCCGGTAGGCGTCGCGCACGACACCGATGAGGACGAGACCGGTGCGGGCGGCGGCGATGGTTGTGTCGGGCCCGGTGTTCCCGGGGCGGGGCGTGCCGAAGATGAGCGCGTACTCATGCGGATGCGCGAGCGCCCAGTCACGCACCGTCTCGCACACGATGATCCAGCGCCGCATCGGCCCGACGTCCGCTGCTTGGGCTGCCTCGGCAGTCTCGCCAAGGGAGTTGTGGGCGTCGATGACGAGCGCGGTGAGCAGGTGATCGCGACTGGGGAAGTAGCGGTACAGCGCGGAGGCGGCCATGCCGAGCTCATGGGCCACCGCGCGCAGAGAGAGCTTCGCCACGCCTTCTGTCGCGAGCTGTTTGCGCGCCTCGTCCTTGATGGCAGCGGCGACTTCGATCCTCGCTCGGGCGCGGGCGCACTGTGCGGCATTGCTCATGGAAGCAGCATCGCACAACCGAGAGCAGTGCACACGAAAGAGAGCGCTGCTCTCGAAGGAGGGTCTTCCAGCGTCGGACGCCGGGTTTCGGCAGCTTCGGGCGTCTGTTTGGCAGGGGGCATCGTTCGCCTTCCGGTGTTTCCGCGAGTGCTGATGCATTGTGACCCAGAAGTTCTGCGGCGGCGTTGACGAACCGAAGGCACCGACAGCCGGCCTCTCCCCCCACCGCGTATCACTCACCGTTGACCGGCACCTTTTCACCGCACGTCGAGTGCTGTGGGCTGGCCGCTGCTCGATCCCGGAGGGCGGGTCCGGACCGTCGTACCTCGGCGGTCGGATTCCTGAGGTCCCGTTCCCCACTGGAACAGGGAGTGGTGGAATGCGCATCAGGCCGGGCGCGCGCCCGTGCGCGTCGCCGCCCTGGCCCGCGCCGGCCGCAAACGCTGGACTATGCGCTGGAAGCCCGCGCTGCAGGCCTTCGACCTCGCCTTCGAAGGCCGACTCACAGCCGGCCGCCCATAACCCACACCACACGAGTTGCACCGTTGGCCGGACAGACCCAGCAGCCACGATTTTGGGCTGGTCGCGCAGCTCCTGATGGCCAGCCTGATGAAGGTCGGTGCCTGTTTCACATTTTCCGGTCTTCCTCCGGTCTCAGCGCTCATGTGGCCGCGACGTCCGTGATCCGAGCTTGGCGAGCAGCTCGCCGGTGTCTTCGACCAGAGTGACGTTGTGGTGCCGTTCGATCCAGTCGATACCGCGGCAGATCACGTTGTTCCCTCCCGCAAGGCGCGGGTGCCTTCTCCGGCCGGCATGGACTCTCAGCGGGAAGCCAGCAGGTTGTCCAGCTCCGCTGCGAACAGCTGGGCTGGGTCGAAGTCCATTCCGGTGAACTGGCCGGAGAGTTCCAGGGAGAGGACGCCGTGCAGGCGGGTCCAGAAGGTCAGGGCGCGGCGCAGGGCCGGGACCGGTCGGCTGCCACCCCAGCCCCGGTGGTGGGCGAGGTGCGCGTCGAGTGCCGTCTCCGCGCCGCCGGCAGGGACGGCCGCGCAGGCGTCGAGCAGGGTGGCCATGATGTCGGTGGCGATCGTGGTGATGTCGTCAGGTGCCTGGTAACCGGGCACCGGTGTGCCGTAGATGAGGAAGTACCGCTGCGGGTCGTCGAGCGCCCAGCGCCGCAGTGCGTGCGCCAGCTCG
>NZ_BNBC01000108.1:0-326 GCF_014654675.1 Streptomyces spiralis | reverse complement strand
TGCTTGGCGATGGCGTTCAGGGAGAGCGCGGAGGCCCCCGCCCCGGCGATCTGGGCCCAGGCGCGTTCCTTGATCTCCGCGCGCACATGGGTCCGGTACCGGTCGCGCGGGGACGCCGACTTCTGCGTCATGATGACCAACCTCTCCGTAGTGGTTAGAGGATATTACAAAAGCTTGTCCCAATAAAAAACCTTTTCCGTCATCCTTGACGTGACATGGTCTCGCGATGCAGTCTGGTTCTGGTTAGGTCCTATAACGAAAGCAACAGCGGATAGCGGAGCTTGTGATGAACACAGAAGAACGCGTCGAGGTGGTCCTGCCGGGCA
>NZ_BNBC01000107.1:510-5390 GCF_014654675.1 Streptomyces spiralis | reverse complement strand
GCGCCGGAGCCGCCGGGAGGCGGGGTGTAGGCACCCCGTGTGGGGGTCGTGGTTGCCACGGAGGGAGTCCTTCCCTGAAGGTTCTGGGCCGGGTATGGGGGCGTGGCAATCCAGGTGCCGAGCAGTGCTGATGCAGCGTCAGCGGATGATCGGTGCGGCACTGTGAGCGGGGCACGCTCCCCGGTTCGAAGATCTGTGGGGCGGGGATCCGGACACCGGACTGCGCAAGTCCGATGCCATACAGCCCGGCGGTAGATCCTTTCGTACAGTTGGTCGACTGCGGACAGCCACCGTGTCCGCAGTCGACCTGATGTGCCAGGCGGCAGCGACGTTCGTCAGCCGATGGCCTTGTCGATCGTTTCGGTCGCGTCCTTCCAGGCCTTGTCGGGCTTGGTGCCCCGCTGCTCCATGTTGTTGATCTGGGTGGAGATGGTGTCCTTGATCGTGCCGTCCTTCGGGCCGAGCACGGCCTCGGGGATGGACTTGGCCTCGTCGGCGTAGATCTGGCCGATCGGGGCATCGCTGAAGTACGGAAGCTTGGCGGTCTTCACGCTGGCCAGCTCGTAGGCCCCCTTGTTGGAGGGGAAGACACCGACGGCCTTGAACACGGCGGCCTGCTGCTCCGGAGCGGTCAGCCACTTGACCAGCTCGGTGGCCTCCTTGACGTGCTTGCCGCTCTTGGGCACGGCCAGGAAGGAGCCGCCCCAGTTGGCCGCGCTGGTGCCGGGCGCGCGGGTGATGTCCCACTTGCCCTTGTAGGCGTCACCACCGTAGTTCTGGATCTGGACGGACATCCAGGCCGGGCACACCACGGTGGCCACGCTGCCCTTGCGCAGCGCCGCCTTCCACGGGTCCTGGAACTGGGCCAGGCCATGGGTCAGGTGCTTCGACGCGGCCTCGGCGGCCAGGTTCCAGCCCTGCTTGACCGCCGGGTTCTCCTTGTAGATCGGCTTGCCGTCGGCGTCGTAGTACTGCTTCGTGGAGGAGCTGACGACCGCGTTGTACATGGCACTCGCGGAGTCCATGAAGTACGTGTCCTTGGGAGCCTTCGCCTGGTACTGCTCACCGAGCTTGAGGTAGTCCTCCCAGCCGCCCTGGACCTTCTTGGCGACCTCCTCGCGGTCGGTCGGCAGGCCGGCCTGCTGGAAGAGGTCCTTGCGGTAGCACAGGGACATCGGGCCGATGTCGGTGCCGGCGCCGATGACGGCGCCGTCCGTGGTGGTGGCCTGCTTCTCCTTCCAGGAGACCCAGTCGTTCACATCGATCGACTTGCTCAGGTCGGTGAACTTGTCGGCCTGGGTGCTGACGATCTCCGTGATGCGCCCGACCTCGATGCCCGTGACGTCACCGAGACCGCTGTTCGAGTTCAGGTGCTGAAGGAGCTTCGGGTAGTAGTCCTGCTCGTTCGCAGCGGTGTCTTCCTTGACCGTGATGTTCGGGTGCAGCTTGTGGTATTGCTCGAACAGGCCGGCTTCCTTGTAGCCGAACTGACCGAAGTCGGCCAGCGTGAGGGTGATGTTCCCGCCTGAGTCCGAGGCGTTCGAATCGTCGCCGTCGTCGCTGCTGCAACCGGTCAGCAGCAGGGCCGAAGCCGTCAGAACCGTCGTGGCCATGGCCGCTGCTCTGCGGCCACGACCGCCGCCAGTGCCAGTTATGCGCATTCCACTACTCCTTGTCCCAGTGGGAGCGGTGCCTCGGGAATCCCACCGCCGGGTGCGCGACGGTGCGGACCTGCCCTCTCGGTTCGAACAGCGGTGGGCCCGGCCGCGATGTGGCGAGGCGAACGTGCTGGTCGACGGGATGATGCAGGGAGAGGGAAGAGGCTGGCTGCCGGTATTTTCGGTCCACGTGGGAGACACCCAGCCAATCCGTGGGATCGTTCCCAAGTGCATGCGGAAGGCTTCCCCCCGGCATACCTGGTGTCAAGGCTTGAAAACGACGTCGTTGTGCGAATGTGCGGTTCACGTCACGTGGAGGTGTCCCGCGGGACACGTCACTTGCCCGCTCGGGCAGGAGATCTGTTCAGGTCACACACGGGTGTGACGTCGACGCTGCGAACTGTCGATCGATTCGTCAACGTCACTGCAAAATTTCTGGGCCGCATGCAGCGGCACTCGCGGAACACCGGAAGGTGAACGATGTCCCACGACGAACAAAAGCCCGGATCCGCCGACGTCCGGCGTCCGACGCTGGCGGAGGTGGCCGCGCGGGCCGGCGTCGGCCGCGGCACGGTCTCGCGGGTCATCAACGGGTCCCCCAACGTGAGTGACCATTCCCGGGCGGCCGTGGAGCGGGCGATCGCCGAGCTCGGCTACGTTCCCAACCTCGCCGCCCGTTCCCTGGTCACCCGCCGCACCGACTCGGTCGCTCTGGTCGTCCCCGACGCCGAGACACGACTGTTCTCCGAGCCTTATTTCTCAGGCATCATCCGAAGTGCTTCCGCCGAACTCGCCGACGCCGGCATGCAGTTGCTGCTGGTTCTGGTCCGTGACGACGAGGAGTACACACGGCTCGCCTCGTATCTGAGCGCACGGCGGGTGGACGGTGTGCTGATGGTCGCGGTGCACTGTGACGACACGCTCCCCGACCTGCTCGACGAGCTTGCCGTGCCGACGGTGCTGGCTGGACGGCGCAGCCATCGCGAGACTCTCGGACACGTCCGCGCGGACAACAGCAGTGGTGCCCGGATCGCGATCCGGCACCTGCTGGACAGGGGCTGCCGGACCATTGCCACCATCACGGGGCCGCTGGGCATGGACGTCGCCCGCGCGCGGCTCGACGGATACTGCGATGCCCTGGAGAGTTCGGGCGTCGCCGTCGACGAAGCTCTGATCGCACAGGGCGACTTCACGGAGGAGGGCGGACGTGCGGCCATGCGCGAACTCCTGCAGCGACGCCCCGAACTCGACGCAGTCTTCGCGGCATCCGATGTGACGGCCTCCGGGGCGGTTCTGGAACTGCGCGCATCGGGGCGACGGGTGCCGCACGACGTCGCCGTCATCGGCTTCGACGACTCGATCGTGGCCCGGCACATCGATCCTCCGCTGACCAGCGTCCGGCAGCCGATCGAGGAGATGGGCCGCACCATGGCAAGCCTTCTTCTGGACGAGATCGCCCACCGGGGCAAGGGCCGTCGGGAAGTGGTTCTTCCGACGCAACTGGTCGTGCGAGAGTCGGCTTGACCACCTTGGGCACCACCCCCGGGGCAGACCAGCCTGTGCACGATGTTCTCGCGCGAGCGGCGCCGTTCCGGTGAAGCGACGCCGTCGTTGCAGAGCGCTGCTCTCGTTGGTGTGCAGTGCTCTGGATTTTGGGACGCTGCCGTCCATGGGCAATGCCGCAGAAGGCGCCCGTGCCCGAGCGAGGATCGAAGTCACCGCTGCCATCAAGAACGAGGCGCGCAGACAACTCGCGGCAGAGGGTTCGGCGAAGCTCTCGCTGCGCACGGTGGTCCGCGAGCTCGGCATGGTCGCCTCCGCGCTCTATCGCTACTACCCCAGCCGCGACGACCTGCTCACCGCGCTCGTCATCGACGCCCACAACTCCCTTGGCGAGACTGCGGAGGCAGACGAGGCGGCGGCCGCGGGCGCGGGACCGGTGCGACGCTGGATCGCCGTGTACGAGGCGGCGCGAGACTGGGCGCTCACGAATCCGCATGAGTACGCGCTCATCTTCGGCACACCCTTCCCCGGGCGCCCCGCGCCCGACCCGGTCTTCACCGCCGCCGCCCGCGTCGGTCTCGTCCTCATGGGCGTCGTGCGCGACGCCCATGGGAGCCCGGGCGTGATCGAACCACCGTTGACCGCCGAGCTGCGGCCCGAAGCGGTGCGGATGGCCGCCGACCTCGCCTTCGACCCCCCACCCGAGACCGTGGTGGCGCTCGTGGCCGTATGGGCGCAGTTGTTCGGGCTGGTCGGGTTCGAGTTGTCCGGCCGGTTCAACGGGCTCGTCGAGGAACGCGAGGCGTTCTCCAGGCACGCCGTGTCCCGGCTCGCCCACGCCGTAGGCCTGGTGTAACCGCAGGAGTGCAGGTCGACCCCGGTCGGCTGACACCCGGCCGGCCGCCCTGCCGCGGGGCGGGGTCCGACGTGCTGCGACTTCCGTGGCGGTGGCCCGTGCCGCCTGACCCTTCGAAACCGCCGGCAGGTGAGCAGCCTGCCTCTTCGGGCAGAAATGTCTGCACGCACGGGCCGTTGACCGGTACTCGGACTCGCGTCTACTGTCCGGCGGCATGAACTTCCGGGGACGGCGCGGAAACCTGCGAGAGGCGGACGGCAACAGGATCGAGAAGCAGATCATCGACACCTGAGTCGCGCCGCGGAGGGTGTCGAGCACGGCCCTGACGGCGGGCACCTTGTTGAACGGTCGGGATCCGCCGGCCCCGCGCCGATGGCGGCAACACCCGCAATGGACAGGTTCATGGACGGCACGGCCGGGGGGCAGCACCCGCCTCCTGACAGTGTGGTCGACGGAATGCTGCCTTCTCCGGCGTTACGGGCACTCAGCGGGAAGCCAGCAGGTTGTCCAGCTCGGCTGCGAACAGCTGGGCTGGGTCGAAGTCCATTCCGGTGAACTGGCCGGCGAGCTCCAGGGAGAGGACGCCGTGCAGGCGGGTCCAGAAGGTCAGGGCGCGGCGCAGGACTGGGGCGGATTGCCCGCCGCCCCAGCCGCCTCGGTGCTGGGCGAGGTGCGCGTCGAGTGCCGTCTCCGCACCGTCCGCGGGGACAGCCGCGCAGGCATCGAGCAGGACGGCCATGATGTCGGTGGCGATCGCGGTGGTGTCGCCAGGTGCGCGGTAACCGGGCACCGGTGTGCCGTACATGAGGAAGTACCGCTGCGGGTCGTCGAGCGCCCAGCGCCGCAGTGCGTGCGCCAGTTCC
>NZ_BNBC01000107.1:0-320 GCF_014654675.1 Streptomyces spiralis | reverse complement strand
TGCTTGGCGATGGCGTTCAGGGAGAGCGCGGAGGCCCCCGCCCCGGCGATCTGGGCCCAGGCGCGTTCCTTGATCTCGGCGCGCACATGGGTCCGGTACCTGTCGCGCGGGGACGCCGACTTCTGTGTCATGGTGATCACCTTCTCCGTGGCTGTTAGAAGATATCACATACATTTGTCTATCTAAAAAAACCTCCCGCCTCTCCTTGACGTCATAGGCCCTTGCGGCGCAGTCTGGTTACGCCCTATAACGAAAGCAACAGCGGATAGCGGAGCTTGTGATGAACACAGAAGAACGCGTCGAGGTGGTCCTGCCGGGCA
>NZ_BNBC01000106.1 GCF_014654675.1 Streptomyces spiralis | reverse complement strand
CGACCGGCTGCGCAAGGCGGAGGAGATCGGGGCCATCCCGATCAACACCGCCGAGCAGGACCCGGCTGAGGTCGTCAAGGAGGTCACCCTCGGTCTGGGCGCCGACAACGGCTGCGAATGCGTCGGCTACCAGGCACACGACCCCGAGGGACATGAGGACGCCAGCCTCACGCTCAACGGACTGATCGACTCGGTCAGGTTCACCGGCGACATCGGCGTGGTGGGCGTGTTCCTGCCCCAGGACCCCGGTGGGGCCGAGGCCCAGGGCGAGCTCGAGGCGCAGGGCAAGGTCCCGATCGACTTCGGCATGATGTGGTTCAAGGGCCAGCACATGGGCACCGGTCAGGCTCCGGTGAAGAAGTACAACCGGGCGCTGCGGGATCTGATCGCCGGAGAGAAGGCAAAGCCGAGCTTCGTCGTCTCCCACGAACTCGACCTGGACGAGGCCCCCACCGCCTACGAGCACTTCGACGCCCGTGACGAGGGCTGGACCAAGGTGGTCCTGCATCCCGACGGACACCGCAACGGCCAGAAGCGTAAGTGACCAGGGGTCGCCGTCCCGCCTGTCTCCCCCGGACCGGTCCGGGGGAGACGGGTGGCGATCCGCCCGTCCTCCGGCCGGGGCCGGGGGCAATCACCCGCGCTCAGGTCGGACTTGAACCAACGGCCCTCGTCCGCGCTCCGGCCCGGTAGTACGGACGGCAGACGCTCAGCAGTGTACGCAGTGGCTGCACCCCGTCCAGCGGCTGCGGCCGCCGGCCTGTTCGCGTGCCGTGGGGGGTGGATTCCTCGCCCGACGGCCGGCGCACCTCAACCAGGCCGACGCGACCCGGCAGGGTCTTCCGGCTAGGCTCACACCCGTGACGTGGCTGCGGGCCTTCGGGGAGGTCGTGCGATCCGGGCTCACGATCGAGGAGACGCGGCTGGAGCCCCTGCTCGCGCTGCGCACGGCCGCTGGGGTGGCGATCGTCGTCGGGCCGGCGCTGTGGCTGATCTCCCCTGCGTATGCCGCGTCCGCCGCCCTCGGCGCCTACTCCGCGGGTGGGGCCACCTTCCAGCGCACCTGGCGTCCGCGCAAGGTGATCGCCCTCGGCGCGGGCGCGGGTCTGGCGCTCAGCACCTTCGTGGGCTACCTGGCGGCGGGGCGACTCGTGACGTTCCTCCCACTGCTGGCCGTATGGGCTTTTGTGGCGGGTATGGCGTGGGCCGTCGGATCGACCGCTGGGATCGTCGCAGCGACGACCGTCGGCAGCATGCTGGTGACCATCACCCTGCCCACGAGCGTCGGGCGAGCCCTGGAGCACGCCGTGATCATCGCGCTCGGAGGTGTGGCGCAGGCCGTGCTGATCCTGCTGTTCCCGATCCGGCGTTGGGGGGCGCATCGTGACGCACTTGCCGACGCCCTGGCCGCCGTGGCGGACTACGCCCGCCGGCTGCGGCACGACCCGATCGCCCCGTTCGACCCGGAGCCGTTGATGACGGCCCGGGACGCGGCTGCCGTGACGCCGTCACAGGCCCGAACCCGTCCCCCCGTCCTCCACGGCCCCCGGGGCCTCGCCGAGCGCATTCGGCCGGTGGTCGCGGCGCTCGCCGACCCGGACGTGGGCGCCCCGGCGGAGGGACCCGGGCGGGACCGCGCGCGGGAGTTGCTCGACGCGGCCGCCGACGTTCTGGATGCGGTCGCCCGTTCGATCCGCCGGGGCACTCCCGCCGAGGTGCGGCCCGGGAGCATGGACGTCCTGCGCGTCGACGAGGAGCACGAGGTGCTGGAGGGCCCCGCGCGGCTGGCCGCCGAGCGGCTCGTGGAACTGCTCGGCGAGGCGTTGGAGATCGCCGGGAGCGGCTGCGCGCGAGGGAGGACGCCGACGCCGCCCGGCTCCGCGGGCGCCGAGTTCCTGGTGCGCCCGACCATGTTCCGGCTGGTCCCGGTCGTCGTCCGGGCGGTCCGCCGTGAGCTCCGCCGGGACTCGCCCGTGTTCCGGCACGCCGTCCGCCTGGCGGGGGTGGCCACGCTCGGCTATCTGATCGCCGCCCGGCTCCCCCTGGGCCACGGCTACTGGGCGCCCATCGCCTCGGTGATGGTGATGCGGCCGGACTTCCACCGGACGTACGCGCGTGCGGTGGCCCGTCTCGCCGGGACCCTGGCGGGGGTCGCGCTCGCCACCGGGATGGTGCGGGCCCTGGGCCCGGACGCCCATGTGTCCGGCGCGCTGGCGGTGGTCTCGGCGGGCCTGTCGTACACGCTGAACCGTACCGGCTACGCCTACTCCCAGTGCTTCACCGCCGCGTACGTCGTCTTCCTGCTCGGCATGGGCGGCCAGGCATGGGAGCAGACGGTCCCGGAGCGGGTGGTGCTCACCCTGCTCGGCGGGGGCCTGGCGATGCTGGCGTACGTGGTGTTCCCCGCATGGGAGACACCCCGGCTGCCGGGCCGGCTTGCGGACTGGCTCGCAGCCAACGGCCGCTATGCGGCCGCGGTGCTCCGCAACTACGCCGAACCGACCCGGGAGCATCACGCCGACATGCGCAGGGCACTGCTGGAGAGCAGGGAGGCACGTGCAGCCTGGCAGGAGGCATACGACCGGGCAAGGCAGGAACCGGTCCGCCCCCGGGGGCTCACGTCGCGCGAGGCGCAGGAGGCGCAGGAGGCGCTCAAGGGGTTCGGGCGCGCGGCGATGCTCGTGGAGAGCCATGTACCGCGGGCCGACAGCCGTGTCGTCCCCGAGGCGGAGCGGTTCGCCGAGGCCCTGGAGGCGGACACCGCGAAGGCGGCAGCCGACGTGCGCGAGCACAGGAATCCGGACTGGGGGCGCGTGGAGGAGGCGCTCCACGCGTGGGAGGGCGCCGCCGGGGACCGGAGCCCGGTGGTGCGGCGCGGGGCGGAACTGCAGAAGCGTGCCTTGGAGGACCTCGCGACGGCCGTGAGCCGCACACCTCTGGAACGGGACGTCGGCTCTGCTCGCGAGGAGCAACGGGTGCGGGCGACCCTGGCGGCGGAAGGTGACGGATCAGGGCCCGCGCACCGAGGTGGGTGACGGCGCCGGCGACGGAGAGCGCCGCGCCTCCTGGAGCGGGAAATAGTCTCCCGGCCGCGTCGAGCGCCGCCACACGTACACCGCTGTCGCCATCACGAGGATCAGCCCAGCCAGGATGAGCAGTTCGATCCCCTCGACGCTCCACCGGAAGGACTTCTCCGCCTCGGCCGTCACGATGAGCACCCTGCGGATGCCGGCAATCAGGCCGACGACGAGGAATGGCTCCGCGTCGAGGGTTCGGTTCCTGATGGTGAGGCGGACGGTGTGGAGCAGCTCGGCCACAATGAACAGCACCAGGCTGCTGTCCAGGGCGGAGAGAACAACCGTCTCCTCGCGGTACGGCCCCTGGATCGACCTGATGACGTCGTGGACGACCCCGACGGTCAGGATCCCGGCGAGCAGTACGAGGAGCGCCGCGACGACCAGGTGGATGCCGTCCTCGATGAGCTGTAGGAGGCCCTGAACCCGGCCGCCCTCGATCTTCGGGAGAATGGGTCGCACAGTCAGCATGCTAGGGGTGCCCCGGCCCGCAGGCGCGGTGTGCTGCCGAACGGATGGACAAGCGGATCTCTCCCTGTGATGGCAGCCTGGGGGGAGGGACGAGGCACGACGTCACCTAGGCCTACCCGGCGGGACGAGGGTGTATGAGGCAGCCCGACGCGGACATGACCGGCAGGAATCTGCGGTTCGTCTTGGTCGCCGACCCGGGCCTGCCCTCCGAAATCGCCCGAGACCTCGCTCCCCGTCTGCCGGAGCATCTGCGCCGCCGCATCGGCAGGGGCATCCGCTGGCAGGTGGACACTGTGACGGCACCCTTGGTGGCGAACGAGCAGGTCGACGTGTCCGACGTGGCCGAAATCGTCGGCACCCATCTCGAGGACGGCGACTGGGACATCGGCGTCTTGCTCACCGATCTGCCGCGCCGGGCGGAGCGCGACCCGGTCAGCACCGAAGTCGACCCGGAGCACAGGGTCGCGCTGATCTCACTGCCCGCCCTCGGCTCCCGGCGTCTGCGGCGCCGGGTGCGGCAGGCGGTGGTCGGCGCCGTCAGGCAACTGACCGCGCAGGACGAAAGACCGCTGGATTCCCTCGTCGGCCGTCCGGCACCTGCGGAGGAGTCCAACCGCGAACGCTACGTGGTCCCGGGGCTACGCGGCCACGTCCGTCTGGTCCTGGGCATGGTGCGCGCCAACCGTCCCTGGCGGCTGTTCACGAGCCTCTCCCGCGCCATGGCCGGGGTCTTCGCCACCGCAGCCGTGGGCTTCGTCAACGCCACGACCTGGCAAGTCGCCACCGCTCTAGGCATCCCGCAGCTGACGCTCATCGCCGTGCTGTCCACCCTCGCCCTCACCGCGTGGGTCATCATCGACCACCGGCTGTGGGAACGCGCCGGGGACCTGCCTGGCGCCCACGCGCCGCTGTACCCCTATAACCTGGTCACGCTCCTCACCATCGGGCTGGGGGTGTTCTTCCTCTACGCTGCGCTGTTCGTGACCCTCGTGGCGGTCTCGTTCCTGGTCGTGAGCCCATCCGTCTTCGGCAGGATCGTGCACCACGCCGTCGATGCCTCGGACTACCTCACGCTGAGCTGGTTCGTCACGTCCAGCTCCATGATCGGCGGTGCTTTCGGAACAGGACTCGAGAACGCCGAGGAGGTGCGCGACGCCGCGTACGGGCAACGCCACCGGAGACGTCAGCGGCAGCTGACCGAGGCCCGCGACCGGGCCAGGTGAGGACCCCTCGGCCGCGCAGTGTCAGGTTGGTGGATCGTGCTGTTGCGATTGCCCTGCCTGGCCGTGTCGAGCGTGTTCGCCTTCATACGGCTGCTGCCGAGGAGCGCTGTGGAAAAGGCCGGTGCGGTTTGCGGCCACCGCCGCCCTGCGGACTCGTCCCAATGGCGCCTGGCCACAGTGGAGTTCCCGCACGCCGAGGAACACAGTCGCTTTACGGACGCCGGCGGCACGAGCGGCCGCTCTGATCCGTCGTGGCCGAGCGATCGGGCACTCCGACGGCCGCGGCCCCGCAGGCGACACCCCGTGGCGAGCCGCCAGGGCCCGGCCAGCTCGCCCTGGCGCGATGCTCGTCATTCAGCCGCTGCCCACACCCTGCCCCGCCGACCTGGTCCCCGACGCCACGGGCCAGGACGCCTTCAACGCCGCGTATAGGTCAGCCATGCAGCAGCGTGCCGTATTCGTTGCCGTCGAGTGCCAGGCCTAGCCCTGGACGGTCAAGGCCGACGCGCTCACGGCCTTCGAGCACGACATCGACGCCGCGGTGTACGACGCCGTCCGGAACGCGGTCATCCGCCTGATCCGCTCCCGCGAGATCCGTCCCGATTCCTCAGCCGCACCGGTCTATTTCGTCCTGTACGACCTGGAGAACGAGGACCGGGCGCGCGCGAACTCGCCGCCGCACTGCACGCGGCGCTGTACGGCGACCTCGGCCCACTGGCCCAGGCCGTACCCGACGCCCCGACCCTGATCAAAACATCACCACTCACTGCCACGTGCCGGGTCCAACGTCGAATACTACTGGTGGGTTACTTGCCACCTGGTTCGCCGCTCGTTACGTAGCAGCTGCGCGCTGCGGCTCGTCTGTCATGTCGGTCGCCGGTGGTCGGCCTCGGGCCTCCTCGCACGGCCTAGATGTGCTGGCCGGACAGGTTGGTGACGCGGCTGGCTGGTGTTTGGCCGCTGATGCCGGTGTGGGGTCGGTGGTAGTTG
>NZ_BNBC01000105.1 GCF_014654675.1 Streptomyces spiralis | reverse complement strand
GCCACCCGGTCACCCCGTTCGAGGGCGTGCTCGGCCAGGGCACGGCCCAGGCCGCTGGAGCAGCCGGTGATCAGCCAGACAGACGTTTCATTCGCTTCGTTCGACATGCCTCCATGGCACCAGCACTCCGGATGACGTGCCACACCCCCTTGAGGGTGGCCCTCCCAGGGACACCTTCGCATGCGGCACCCCTACACCCGGAAACGGTAGGGTCAGCCTCGATGACACATGATGACAATCAGCTCGGTTCGTTCCTGCGCAGCCGTCGGGAAAGGGTCGACGCGGCCTCCGCCGGTGTCGTCGACAACACGCGACGACGGGTCAAGGGGCTGCGTCGCGAGGAGCTGGCGCTGCTCGCCGGGCTCAGCCCCTCTTACTACACCCGCCTCGAGCAGGGGCGTGACCGGCGCCCCTCCCGCGAGATCCTCGAAGCCCTGGCCCGTGTCCTGCGCCTGGACGACACCGAGCGGGCCTATCTGTGGTCCCTGGCCATGCCGTCGTTGGCCCCGGCCGACAGCGACGCCCTCGCTGTCTCCACTGTGCGGCCCGGGGTGCTGCACCTGCTGGAACGCTGGACCGACCTGCCCGCGTTCGTCGTCGCCCCGAACCGCGATGTTCTGGCCGGCACCGCGCTCGCTGCCCGAGTCAACCCGGCATGGAGCCCGGGGCACAACCTGATCGAGTTCACCTTCCTCGACCCACGCGCCCAGGAGACCTATCCCGACTGGAACGAGATCGCCCTGCAGGCCGTCGCGGGTCTGCGTGCCACCGTGGCAACCCGCCGAACAGAACTCGACGGCTTCGTTGCGGGCATGCGCAAGCGCAGTGAGACATTCCGCGCCCTGTGGGACTCTCACGACGTGTACGAACGCATGACGGGTGACAAGCGCATCACTGTCGACGGCCTCGGTATCCTGCGCCTCAGTTTCGAGAGCTTCGCGCTCACCGGGCCCGAGGGCCACGTCCTGTATGTCTACTTCCCGCACCCCGGCAGCACAGACGACGAAGCACTGCGCGGCCTCGCCTGAGACGGCCGGATGGCGCTGCGAAGACCACCTTGGTGATACGTCCGCCCGCACGACCGGCGCCTTGGCCAACTGGTGGGCGCCGCCGCGCGATGCGGTCGCGTTCGCCCGTGCTGCGGCGGCTGCCTGGGCGGGCAGGCCGTGGCGCAGCTGCGTGCGGAAGCCGGGCCGCATCGCGATCAGTCCGGCCACCGACAGAACTCGTCCCCGCGACGCAAGCGTCCAGTGTCCGGCATCACGGAACTCTTCCTCGGGCGCCCCGCCTGCGGACCGACGGCGGCAAGCCACGCAAGGGCCCCGCATGACCACCCCGCACATAGCGGGCCGCGTCGCGCTGATGAAGTCCGCGCATTCGTCGCTGACCCCGGCGCACATCGAGTGGGCGATCGATCAAGGCAGTGTCTGCCGCCGAGAGGCCGTCCGCCGCCCCATGACGGTCACCGAGGGTCGCGTGGTGACGCGCGCAGAGGGCTTCGCATCCAGGGCAGGAGCGTCCCACCCACCCTCGGGGCTCGTATCGGGCGCGGTTCCTGCATAGCCTCGTACGCATGAACACCGACGCGGGGAACCGGCTCGGGCAGTTCCTGCGGGCTCGCCGCGAGCTGCTCCGGCCCGAGGAAATCGGCATGCCGGCCGACGGCCGGCGCCGTGTGACGGGCCTGCGCCGGGAGGAGGTCGCACGGCTCGCCGGCGTGAGCACCGACTACTACGGACGGCTGGAACAAGGGCGCGAGCGTCACCCGTCGCTCCAGGTGGTCGACGCGCTGGCCCGGGCACTCGAGTTGGAGGAAGACGCGGCAAAGCACCTCCGCCGACTCGCACTCCCGCGCCCCGGGAAGCGGCACCGGGCCGCTCATGACGAGCACGTCAGCTCACCACTGCTGAACATGATGGCTGCCTGGCCGCAGACACCTGCCGTGGTGCTGGACCGCTGTCTGCGGGTGCTCGCGGCCAACGCCCTCGGCAAGGCACTGTTCGACGGACACACCTACCGCGATGACCTGCTGCGGCTGGTGTTCCTCGACTTGGACGCACCTGAGTTCTACCCGAACTGGGACCGCGTGGCGGCGAACACCGTCGGAGGCCTGCGCGCTGCTGTCGGGACCGACTACGACGATCCCCACCTCATCGAGACGGTCGACGAACTGTCCTTCAAAAGTGAGTCCTTCCGCCGTCTGTGGGCCCGCCACGACATCCGACAGAAGACGCAGGAGACCAAACGCCTTCGCCACCCTGTGGTCGGAGAACTGATGCTGCACTACGAGTCGTTCACTGTGAACAGCGCTCCCGGACAGCAGCTCGTCGTCTATCAGGCCGACCCGGGCAGTCCGTCCGAAGAGGCCCTGAGCCTGCTCGGCAGCTTCACCGCCGACAGTGCCGTCGCCGAAACGACCCAAAAGCGCTCAACTGCGACGCGGGGGCCTGTGTAGCCCGAACGCTGTCTGACCGGCACTCGTTGAATTCGTGTCTCCGTTCACGTCAGGCGCCGACGCGACCATGCCGCCGCCCCGCGAGCGCCCCCTACCGCGCTGACTGCGACTGCCGTCGCCCCCATCGGCTTGCCGCGGCGCCCTCGGTGCGGCCTCCGAAGTCAGGCACGAGCACACGCTCGGCGCAGACCTTCCACCACCCAGGAGAAAAACCGTGACCACGCCCCACCCTGAGACCACCCCCTCCAAGATCGTCCTGATCACCGGCGCGAGCAGCGGTATCGGCCGGGCCACCGCACTCCAGCTCGCTCGCGAAGGCCACCAGGTCGTCCTGGGCGCCCGCCGCGGGGACCGCCTCACCGAGGTCGCGCGCGAGATCGAGACCGGCGGGGGTACGGCGGACGTGCGCGTTGTCGATGTGACCGACCGCGCAGACGTCGCCGCCTTCGTGGATGCCGCCGCGGAACGCCATGGCCGGATCGACGTGATCGTCAACAACGCCGGTGTGATGCCGTTGTCCCGGCTCGATGCGCTGCTGACCGAAGAATGGGACCGGATGATCGACGTCAACGTGCGCGGCCTGCTGTACGGGATCGCCGCCGCGCTGCCGCACTTCAAGCGGCAGGGAGGCGGTCACTTCGTCACCGTCGCCTCGATCGGCGCCCACCAGGTATCGCCGACAGCTGCGGTCTATTGCGCCACGAAGTACGCCGCCTGGGCCATCACCGAGGGCCTGCGCCAGGAAGTCGACCCGAGCATCCGCGTCACGACCGTGTCCCCCGGTGTGGTGGAGTCCGAGCTCGCCGATTCCATCAGCGATCTGGGCGCTCGGGAGGCGATGCGGACGTACCGAGCGAACTCGATCCCGGCGGACACCATCGCCGGCGCCATCTCCTACGCGATCGGACAGCCGGAGTCCGTGGACGTCAACGAACTCATCATTCGCCCGACCAGACAGCGCTGATGCCTGTCCGGCGGATCACGTCGCAGGGAACGTACGGTGGCTGATCGACCCAGGTGAGTGGGGGCTGGTGCGTCCAGGTGCAAGGCGGAGGAGGGAGTCCACGCGGAGCGTCGGCGACCGACGACAACGCCGCTGGGGGTCCCCCACGCCCTTGAGGCAGTGGGGGAGGGCTGCCGGCCCCCGCGTCTGCGGCATGATCCGCCGGACAGACCCTTGCAGGACTCCTGACCGCCTGAGACCGGTAGGCGTCCCGGCGTTTCGGGTAGCTCGGCCAGCAGCCGTCAGTCGGGCAGGATGCTCTCCCATCAGCCCTGTTCGGCTGACGCATCGCACGGATCGGCCGCTCGACGGCCTTGCCCGCGGGCGGACCCGCGTGGACCGTCATCATGTCCGTGAGCTGGTGGTCGGCACAAACGGGAGAGCTGCACCGCCCCTTTCGTACTGCTCCTGCCATGCGGCCCGGGCCGGCCGGAAATCCCGCCTACGGTTGTGGACGGTGACACCGTGGCGGTGATTCTTCCCCCACGACTGCACACCGTCATTCGGTGGTGAACTCATCGAGGGTCTGCCTGAGTTCGGATCTCTGCCTCAGCCGAGTACCCTGCGCCCCCGGCGGGAGGGGCAGGCCCCGCCCCTTCATCGCATCAGTAACGCTGGCCGCAGCGCACGCGGCCACGAGCGGCTGCCCCAGCCCTCCGAAGCGCACCCGAACCGGGCGCCCATCACCATGATCACCCGGCGCCCGACTCGCAAGAAGCCGCGCACGAGCCAGTGGACGCGGAAGACGACGGGAGTGCGTCAGGGCTGGATGTTTTCCAGGTCCTCGAGGAGGCTGGAGTGGGTCGGCCGCCACCCGAGGGCATCGCGGGTGTGGGCGCTGGACGCCGGCTGGTCCATGGCGAAGATCGGGCCGAACGGGCCGAAGTTCTCCTGTGGAATCTCCTCGACCGGCAGGCCCAGTCGCCGGCCGATGACTGTGGCCACGTCCCGCACCGCGTCGCCCTCGTCGGCAACGGCGTGCCAGGACGTTCCGGCCGGTGCCGACTCAAGGACCAGACGGAACAGGACCGCTGCGTCGAGCGCGTGCACGGCCGGCCAGCGCTGGGTGCCGTCGCCCGGGTAGCCGGCCACTCCGGTGCGGCGCGCCGCATCGACCAACAGGCCGGCGAATCCGCCCTGGCCCTCGTTGTGGACCGTGCGCGGCATGCGGACAGCCATACTGCGCAGACCGCGCGAGGCGAGATCCAGCAGCGTTGTGACAGAACGGCCTCGACCGCCCACCGGGCCGTCGGTCGGCAGCGGGTCGGCCTCGGTGGAGGCGCGGCCCGGCACCCACGGTGTGCCCGAGACCATGACGATCGGGCGGTCGCTGCCGATGAGTTCCTGCCCCAGCGCGGCGAGAGCGGCGCTCTCCTCGGTGATGGCCTGCGCGAGCGCTTCGGGACTGCTGTAGTCGCGTCCGAACGCCAGACTGATCACACCGTCGCACTGCGCGGCGCCGGACCGCAGGACGTCGAGGTCCGCCAGATCTCCTCGCAGCACCTTGGCACCAGCGCTCTCAAGAGCCTGCGCGGAGCCGTCCGAGCGAGCCAGTGCGAGAACGGTGTGGCCGTTGCCGAGCAGTTCGGCGACGACGGCGGAGCCGATGGTGCCGGTACCGCCGGTGACGAAGACGTGCATGTGTTCTCCCTCAAAGTGATGGGACCATTGTCCCATCACTGAGCCTACACGGTGACGGGACAACGGTCCCATCACCTATCCTGGCTTCATGGCTAGATGGCAACCGGGGGCGACCCAGCGACTCGTAGTGGCGGCCGTCGACCTGTTCACCGAGCAGGGGTACGACGCCACCACGGTGACGCAGATCGCCGAGCGCGCCGGCGTCACCAAGAGCACCTTCTTCCGCCACTTCTCCGACAAGCGCGAGCTACTGGTCGCCGGCCAGGAGACGCTCAGCAGGCTGCTCGCCGACGGCATCGCCGAGGCGCCTGCGAGCGCCAGCCCGCTTCAGGCGGTGGCGGCCGGTCTCGAGCGCGCATCGCGCGCCATGGGCCCGGCGAACCGCGAACTCGGCCCCCGCCTCGAAGCAGCTGTGGCAGCCAGCACCGAACTTCAGGAGCGCGACGCCCTCAAGAGCGTCGGTCTCGCGGCCACCATGACAGCCGCGCTCAACGCCCGCGGTGTCCCCGACCCGACTGCGCATCTCGCGGGCGAGCTGGGAGTCCTCGCATTCAAGCGGGGCTACGCCCGGTGGTGCGAAAGTGATCGTGATGACGCTGAAGGGCTCGCGCCCCATGCACTGGCAGCCTTGGAAGAGCTACGCGCGGCAACTGCGTCGTTGGGCTGATCGATGCCACCTGGCTGTTCGCCGGCTGAGCCCTGTCGGCGCTGTGAATGCTGTGCCCTGTGCCGCGTCACATGGCTTGACCTGTCCGCAACAGGTTCGACAACAGGCACCGGGGGCTTGACGTTTGGCGTCGCCTGGCATCCGGCTTGCCGATCTGTGGTGCTTCTCGGGACAGCGGAGGTGGCCGTTGTCCAGGCTTTGAGATGTCGAGTCACGAAGCACGAGAGAACGGCCGCTCCGGCCTCGACTGCGTGTGCTGAAAGGGACCGTGCAGCTGTATACGATGGCGGCGCTTCTTCGATATGCGGCAGTCGGCGCAGTCGGGCATTCACAGCTGACCGGTGGGTCAGTTCTCCGCCTTCGTCCTCAGAATGTGATGCGAGTCCTCGGCGCTGCGGCGAGTGCCGCCTGCAGGCGGGGGCGTTGACCTCGACCGGCACGGCGGACCGGGGCTCCACGGTGCGGACATGGACGTCGTCGTGTTCCTGCCCCACACGATGCGGCGCTCGGGGTGAACCTGTTTGCCGGCCGAGGTGATGTCCTGCAGGCCGTGCACCGACGAGCGGAACACGGAACCTGCGCGCAGCGGGTGGGGCGACGGCCGTGAGTGCGGCGGCTACGGCACGAGGACGACCTTGCCGCTGACCGTGCCGGACTCGGCCAGGCGCATGGCCTCGGCAACTTGGGC
>NZ_BNBC01000104.1 GCF_014654675.1 Streptomyces spiralis | reverse complement strand
GTACGGGTGAGGACACTTCGACCACCGCGACCGCGGATGCTCACACTCCTTGAAAAACGACCCCATCCCACGAACCAACGACCCAGTCAGCAAAATCTACGTCCCATGACAAGCAGCTAGTTACGCGCGCACTACCGAGCGGCAAGCAATTCTGGCGGCGCACGGCCCTGGAAATGCATTCACCAGCCCGTCACTCGCTGTTGCTTCACCCACGCTTCAACTTCTGAAACCTTGAACCGGATCTTGGCATTCGAACCTGGACCGAACCTGTAAATCGCCAGCCCCGAACGAGCAGCATTCTTGTAGAGCCATGAGACGGACACGTTCAAATAGTCAGCCGTTTCCCTAATGCCCATAAACTGAACTGCCATAGCCACTCCCTAGACGCTCTACACAGCTGTTCAGCGGCACCAGGTCACTTCTACAAGTCTGCATCGAGGAACACATGCTCTACATGGTCGCCACCCGCCAGCACCAATAATCCAGAGGATCGCCGGTTTGGCTAACCGGCGATCGTCGGCTATGTTTCGTGCGGGCCACGTCCTCTCCCTGACTCACGACCACCGCGTCAGCTGGTTTCAGGACTCGTGCTGATCACTTGCTGATCGCTCCAGGCCGGCCTGTAGAGGCATCCAAAGCCGTACCGGGACGTCAGGCCCTGCCACACGCCGATCCAGCTCGCGGTTGAGCCCCGCCCTCACCTTCACCGATAACGACCGACCTTCGTTGTGCCCGTACAGCTGGGTAAGGTCGCTCTATCCGAGCTGGAGAGGTAGTTGCATGGCCAACGATATTGTGATCGCGCAGACGACCAGCGACGACGAGGAGCAGGCGAAGGCACTGGCCCGGGGTGCGGTCGAGAGCAAGCTGGCAGCGGGCGTTCACATCGATGCGCCGATCACCGCCTTCTACTGGTGGAAGGGGAAGGTCGAGGCGGCGCAGGAGTGGCGGATCTCGTACATGACCACGACGGACCGTCTCCCGGCGCTGGAGGCGTGGCTGCACGAGAAGCACCCGTACGACGTCCCTCAGTGGGTCACGCTGCCTGTTACGGGCGGCTCAGAGGCGTACCTGTCCTGGGTTGTCGAGGAGACGTCACAGCACTGAGGAGCGACGGGGGGCGGCACGACGGCGTTCGCGTCCTGGGCTCACCCCTGCACCGGCGGCTGGGGACTCAGGATGCGAAGTGGAGCAGATGCAAAGCGAGTTCCCGCGCGCTGTCAGGGAGCAATGCTGCGATAGTCGCTGCCCGCTCCTTGCCCATCGTGTTGGGCTTGGTCTGTGCCGCCGTCGCGAACTGGCGTGATACATAAACGCCTTGGTCTACGTCACCCCCACGCAGCAGGGCCGAAGCGAGATCACCGAGGACCACGACGCCCCCGTCCGGCAGTTCGTCTCCGAGGCGGTCGACTGCGGTGTCAGCTGCGGACGTTAGTTCCGGGCGTCCTAACTGGCCGTATACGGAGAGCGCCAACGAGTCCATGCGGTACGGGGTCACGAACCGGACCCACGCCTGCTCGCTGGTGTGATCCGCGAAGTCGTAGGCGAAGCGAGCTCGCTCCAACGCCCGGAGCGCCCCCATCTCGTCGCCGGCTACCGCAGCTTCCTCCGCGTGCCTGCCGAGGACCCAGGCGGCAGCAGTAGCGTTGCCGTGGCCTCGCACATCCCTGGCCGCTTGGGCAAGGCAGTCCATCTTCGCCTTCGGTGTCGAGCCGCCGTAGCTGCTGTAGGTCAGGACCAGGGCTCGGAGTGGAGGGTGCCCGGCAGTCGCCGCACACTGCGACGTGACCTTGTAGTAGGCGTCAGCTTTCCCGTGCTCGCCCAGATCCCAGGCCACCCAACCGGCCAGAGCGGCAGTTTCTCCGGCGGCTATGGTGAGAGCCCGTTCGTACTCGCCGGCACGAGGCAGAGCGGCGGTGATCGCGTCAAGATGCGACTCGACCGTGCTTTGTAGCCGCCTGGCGCTGAGATTGAGTTCTTGGACGTGCAGTTCAGCGGCCCGGTCGATGAGTGCGCCGGCGGAGGACGAATCGATCTTGGACCCCTTGCTGAGGGCGAAGGCGAGGCGCCCCCAGGGCTCGGCAGCCGCGCTCACGCCGATCGTGGCGCCACCCAGCAGCGTGCGACGCTTCACGGCGTCTTGGTCCTCCCCTGCATCGGCATGCCCCTTTCTCTTCCGAGCGCGGGCAGCCTTGGCCTCCCGCTGTAGCTCCTCGAAGGGGACACCGCAGGCCGCCGCGATGTGGCCGATTGTGTGATTGGTAGGGACGTTCTCGACTGCCCCTATAACGAGGGTTGCGACTGCACAGGTCTGACCAGGTGGAAGACCTCCCTGGCCGCATAGCGCTTGAGGCTTCGGACTATCTCGCGCCGGGTCTTGCCCTCCTTGCTGCGGCGTTCGTAGTACTCCTGGGTGCGTGGGTCGACGCGCAGGCGGGTCTGCACGATCCGGTGCAGGGCCGCGTTCGCTTGCCGGTCGCCGCCGCGGTTGAGGCGACGGTACCGCCGACTGCCCGAGGAACGCTCGACCGGGCTTACCCCGCACAGCGCCGCGAACGACGCCTCACTGCCCAGGCGTTCCGGGTTGTCCCCCACCGTGATCAGCAAAGTGACGGCCGTGTCCGGACCGATGCCCACCACCTCGAGCAGCTGCGGAGCGTGGCGTTCCACCAGCCGGGTCAGGCGGCCTTCCAAGTCCTGGACCTCGTCGCTGAGCTGCCTGATGCGTCGGGCCAGGAGGCCCAGGGTCACATGGGTGGCATGGAGCACCGCCCCCTCGCCGGCCTCGTGGTTCAGGCTGTCGTCGACGAGCCCGGCGCAGGTGCGGAAGAGTTCTGCGTTGCCCAGCCCGGCGAGTTCCTCTCTCAGCTGCGGATCGGCACGGATGAGGACGGCCTTGAGTTGGTTGATCGCCTGGGTGCGGGCCTTGACCGCCGAGTCCTTGGCTAGTTTGTACATGCGGGCGATCTCCACTGGCCCATCGCCCGTCTTGGCCTGGGCGTGCGCCCGCCCGCTCAGTACCGACCGGGCCGCGTTCTCGGCATCGAGCGGGTCGGACTTGCCGCGCCGGCGGCGGTCGGCCCGGTCGAACCGGTTCACATCGAAAACGTCCACGCCCTGGGCCAGCAGGTAGCGGGACAGGGCAGCTCCGAAGGAACCGGTCCCTTCCACTCCGGCCCGGCGCACCGTACCCGACGCTTTGGCCCACCCCAGCAGGTTGCGGTATCCAGCCGCGGTGGCCGGGAACTCCTCGGTACCGATCACTTCCCCCACCAGGGAGAGCACAGCGGCCACATGGGCATCCCGGTGCGTGTCCACTCCCAGGACCACCTCCCCCGCCGGTCGCCGCCGACGAGGACGCGAAGCGGTGGACGTGCTGGTCATGGTCGTTCCTTTTCAGGCCGACGGCTTGTCGGGTAGCCGGCACCGGGCCCGTGCGGACGGTCAGAATCGTGATGACGCCTTTCCGGCAAGCCCCTATCGAGACACGCCCGGTCAGCCCGAGACCAGCAACGCACCGTCCCCGACCGGCGGTTCGACACAGTGTGATCAGGACACCGCGGTCAGAGATCTCAGGAGTCAGACCCCGCCGCAGGACGGCACCCGCCCATTCTCCATACCGTCACAGCCGCTCGCCCCAGGTCCGCGGAAGATGCTCAACCCCATCTCAGAAACGCCCTGAATCGACGCTGGGCCGACCACAACGGATCACGAAGGTCGACATCGCGTTCAACAGCCTCAGCAGCCATAGTCAACCGAACTTGGCGAACGTCGGGCTGGTAAGCAGCGCATCCGCGTTGCTCCAACAGTCCGAGCTAGCCCGCAGGTGAGGCCACGCCCGCCGGGTGCTCGCCGCCCCGTTCACCGTGCCCCGCCACCACCGACCGGGCAGCGGCGCTGGATTGGCTGGCCCCTGCCTTGGCAACCGTCGGCATCGAAGGCGTGTTGTGGACAGAGCCAGCAGTTGACCACTGACCGAACAAGGATGATGAGGACATCGCCGGTCTGGGTTGAAGCGTCTGGTCAGGGCCGGATGATGACTTTCAATGCTGCACGGTCGTTCATTGCGCGGTAACCGTCGGCGATCTCTTCCAGGGCGAGCACGCGGTCGAAGACGCGGCCGGGTTGGATCTCCCTGTTGAGGATGTGCGGCATCAGTTCCTCGATGTAGGCCCGCGCGGGAGCGACGCCGCCGGTGAGGGTGATGTTGCGCAGGAAGTCGCCGAAACCGAACGGTACATCGGTGAACTGCGGGGCGCCGACCCGACTGATCGTGCCGCCGTCGCGGACTACGCCGAAGCTCTGCTCGATCGCGTCCTTGAGTCCTACGCATTCCAGGACCTTGCGGGTGCCCTCGCCGCCGGTCAGTTCCCGCACCTTGGCGATGCCGTTCTCTCCCCGCTCGGCGACCACGTCGGTGGCGCCGAAGTCGCGGCCCAGGTCGGTGCGCGTCTGGTGGCGGCCCATGAGAATGATCTGTTCGGCGCCCAGGAGCTTGGCGGAGATCACGGCTGCCAGACCCACGGCGCCGTCGCCGATGACGGTGACGCTGTCACCGCGTGTCACGCCGGCGGTACGGGCGGCGTGGTAGCCGGTGCACAGGATGTCGGACAGGGTCAGCAGGTCCGGCAGCAGCTCGGAGTCCTCGCTCACGGGCAACTTCACCAGGGTGCCGTCGGCGTAGGGGACGCGGGTCGCCTCGCCCTGGCGTCCGTCGACGCCGTTCACGCCCCACTGCCCGCCGTGCAGGCAGGAGGTGTGCAAACCTTCGCGGCAGTACGCGCAGGTGTTGTCGGAGTAGACGAAGGGCGCCACGACCACATCGCCGCGCTTGAGGGTGTGCACCTCGGAGCCGGTCTCCTCCACGACTCCGAGGAATTCGTGACCCATGTGGCGCGGATTGTCGGTGCGCGGCAGGGACTTGTAAGGCCACAGGTCGCTGCCGCAGATGCAGGACAGCACGATTCGTACGACGGCGTCGGAGGGGTCTTGGATCTTCGGGTCGGCGACGTTCTCGACGCGTACGTCGTCGGCCGCGTACAGCAGGGTGGCGCGCATGAGCTCAATTCCTCGATGGGTGGGAAAGCAGGGGGGCGGCGGGGCCGCCTCCACGGCGGCGGTCGGGTCAGTGGCTGTGGGTGCGCGGGGAGCGGTACTGCTCGTCGGTGACGTGTTCGAGCCAGGTGGTTTCGGGCCGGTCGTCGTCGGGTGCGGTGCCTTCCCACAGCGCGAGGTGCTGCATGAAGCGGTCCTCGGTGGCACCGTGCCAGTGCTCTTCGCCGGGCGGGCAGGTCACGGTCTCGCCGGGGTGGGCCTCGTAGACGGTGCCGTCGCGGGTGCCGATCAGGGCGAGGCCGGCGACGACGTGGAGGGTCTGGCCGACGGCGTGGTGGTGCCAGGCGGTGCGGGCGCCGGGGGCGAAGCGCACCATGTTGGCGCGCAGGCGGGAGGGTTCTTGGCCTGCGTGGATGACGTCGAACCAGACGTCACCGTTGAACCAGTTGTCGGGGCCTTTGCCGGTGGGCTGCGGCTTGACGAACTCCACGGGGGTGCTCCTTGCTCTCGTGCGGGTGGTGCGGGCCGGTCAGCGTTCGAGCATGCGCAGCCCGGCTTCGGTGTGGGTGTCTCCGGCGGCCGGGGGAAGGCTGGAGAGCCTGGTCAGGACGTCGGCGGGCAGCTGGAGGCGGTCGGCGGCGGTGTTCTCCTCGACGCGGGTCACGCGCTTGGTGCCGGGGATGGGGGCGATGTCGTCGCCCTGGGCGAGCAGCCAGGCGATCGCGACCTGCGCGGGGGTGGCGCCTACGTCGGCGGCGATGGCCTGGACTTCGTCGGCGAGGGCCAGGTTGCGGCGGAAGTTCTCGCCGGTGAAGCGGGGGTTGCCGCGTCGGAAGTCGCCTTCTTCGAAGTCGTTCTCGTTGCGGACGGTTCCGGTGAGGAAGCCGTGTCCGAGCGGGGAGAACGGCACCAGGCCGATCCCGAATTCCCGAAGGACGGGCAGGATGCGGTCCTCGATGCCGCGGGTCCACAGCGAGTACTCGGACTGTACGGCGGTGATGGGGTGGACGGCGTGGGCGCGGCGGATGGTGTCCGGGCCGGCCTCGGACAGGCCGATGTGGCGGATCTTGCCCTCGGTGACGAGTTCCGCCAGCGTGCCGACGACTTCCTCGATCGGGGTGTTCGGGTCGACGCGGTGCTGGTAGTACAGGTCGATGTGGTCGGTGCCCAGTCGCTTCAGGGAGCCTTCGAGGGCGGTGCGGATGTTGGCCGGGCTGGAGTCCAGCGTCCACGCACCGGCTCCGGCATGGGAGACGAGGCCGAACTTGGTGGCCAGGACGACCTGGTCGCGGCGGCCCTTGAGTGCCCGGCCGAGCAGGTCCTCGTTGGTGTAAGGGCCGTAGATCTCGGCGGTGTCGATCATGGTGACGCCGAGGTCGATGGCCCGGTGCACGGTGCGGATGGACTCTGCGTCGTCGGTCCCGGCGCCGGTCAGGCCGTGGGACATGCCCATCGCGCCCAGGCCGATGCGTGCGACGTCGAGGTCTCCCAGCTTGATGTGCTTCATGATGTCGTGTTTCTCCTGACGAACAGGGTTCGGTTGGCTCGGTGCGACCGGGGCGGGCGGTGTGTCGGCGGCCCGGACGGCGTCCTTCATCACTGTGCAGTCGCGCGGCCGGCGGCGCAGGCCAAGGGGCTGCGTGTGCTCAGGCGTAGAGGGGGGCAAGGTCGGCGTAGACCTGGGAGACACTCACCAGGTCGCCCTCGAAGGTCAGGACATTGCAGACGGGCAGGGTGACCGTCTTGCCGTCCTTGCGGCGGTACTCGATGTCGAACTGCACGGTGACGGTGTCGCCGCTCTCGTGGATCGCGAGGATGTGGTGGGTGACGCCCTCGATCGTGTCCCAGAAGGCCACTGTCGCCTTCTTCACGTTCTCCCGTCCGATGACGGGCTCGGTGTTCGCGAAGACGGACTTCACGTCCGGCGCGAGGTGCGCGACGAAGGCGTCGGCGTCGTGGCGGTCCGCGGCGGCGGCCAGCGAGGCAATGTCGCGGGGCATGCGTACTCCTACGTTGTGATCGGCCCAGCAGGGCCGGATATGTGCGGGGTCTGTGGCTGCCAGGGCGCGATGGCCGGCGCCCGACCTTGTTCAGGCTGCCGCCCGGCGCGGGCGATAGGCAGGCCGCGATCTGCAGGGGAACAGCTAGTGACCTGAGTCAGAGATTCTTCGGCAGTAGGCGGCCACCTTGTCGAGGATCTCGTCGGCGGTCTTGGTCCAGG
>NZ_BNBC01000103.1 GCF_014654675.1 Streptomyces spiralis | reverse complement strand
GACACGACGCGCCGCCGCTACGCGGCGGATTCCGCGCAAGCGCGGAATGAGCCCGGAACTCCGTTCCGGGCTACGGGTCAACTCCGTTGCCCCGTGAGGGAATCCGGCTCCGCCGGCTTCCCCTCCCGCATGTGCCTGCTCCGCAGTCCCGTACGGGGTTGACGAGTGCTCCGCACCCGTCAAAGGCTGGCTACAGGAGGGGCGGTGACGGTGAGTCAGTCTGGATGCAAGAAGAGTGAGGAACCGTCAGGACGCTGCATCGCCTACGGTGGTCACGGCGGTGTGTGTCATTTTATTTCCCCAGATGTCTTCTGGTCTACTGGACGGGTCCCGCTCCGGCCCGCTGCGCTACCAAAAACCGCGGGATTAGAGAGACTGTAAAAGCACTCCCGTTCCAGCCCTTGAAGGCATGAAATACCGTCAAAGACGTCCCCACTGGGGGATAGTATGCCGCAGATGGAGTTGCGTCCACATCAGGCTGAGGCGGTCGATGGGGTCCTTCGGAATCTTTCCGTCCCAGCCGGTGGCCGAATGCCGCCGCAAGGATTGAGGACCCAGGTGATCGCAGCTACCGGGTCCGGCAAAACCCTGATCGCGGTAGACTCCGCGAACCGGATTTCCACCCGACACGGGTCCTGCTCCTGGTCCCCTACTGACCCAGATGGCCCATGCCGTCGACGAGCGCGTCGACGCAGTCGCGGATCACGGGGTGCTTCAACAGGTCGGCGTCCAGCATCTGCCTCTCCCTCTTTTTTCGGGCCCGCATTGTGACGGTGAGCTGTGCGGCTGCCGGCATTGCAGGTCGTCGGTGCGCGGATGCCGGGCCGGTGGGATGTCCCCTGGGACGGACAGCAATCGTCAACAGCGTCCGCGCCTTGGGAGGGCTGGGCAGGGCCTTCAAGGCATCGTCTGCTGTGGGCACGCGGGGACGCCGCCACGCGGAAAAAGACCCCGCCGTGTGGAGGACTATGCGTAGGAGGCCGGTTTCACCGGGCCCAGAACCTAACGATGGGGGCGGGGCCCATTCAGCCGAGCCCGGATCGCCGATCGCCGCCGCTCCCCGAAGGATGCTGCTGACGGTCCATTCCAGATGAGAGGCCGTGGCGAAGGAGGTCCGATGAGCGTCACAATCTTTACTACAGGCTCGGTCAGCTATGTGAATGGCGAAGATGGCGCCGATGTCCTGCGGGTCGAGTTCGACGACGACACGGCAGAGGAGTATCAGCGAGTCGAGCTTGCGACCGGCGGGCGCCTGGAGACCAACGGTTTCATTGCGGAGAGTTTTGGTCGCGGTGGTGCGATGCTCGAAATCGTCGGCCTCGCCAACTTGCGAAAGCGCGGGGGCAGCGATCCTGAGCTCAAGTCCGAAGCAGCGGGCACATGTTGGCTGGACCTCGACGACGATTGGAATGCGGTCTGCACTCAGGGCAGCTGCACCGGCACCTGTGTAAAGAAGTATTGGCACGGGGTCTTCTTGTACTGCAGCTGCCGGTGAGCGCCCCCTAGAAAAGCGAGGCTCATGGTCCCGCCGACGCCCATCTCGACCAACCAACAGGCGGCCGCGGGCGGGATCGGACTTGTGAAGTGGCTGCCACCTCGCCACCCGGCCCGGCTGGAACGGGCTGGTCCCTCCGCAACGGACCAGTCCTGGGAGAAGCAGCTGCCTCTGTGCCCACCTATAGTCCCGCTCTTCCGTAGGAATGGCTTGGGCCCACAGCCGTCGTGCTCTTCAATCCGCATCCTCGACGATGCAAAAGGGGTGCCCAACCGGATCGGTGAGAACACGCGCCTTGGCGCCATGAGGCTGATGATCCGGTCTGCCCGCACCCAGCTCCAGCAACCGGGCTTCAACCTGGTCCAATCCCTGCGTGACCTTGAAGCACATGTGAAGCTGCTGAGGAACGGTCTGTTCAGGCCAGCGCGGAGCCCGGTAGCCATCGACCCGTTGAAAGCCAATGAAGACCTCGTCCTCACAGTCGAGACCGGCGAAGTCAGCGTTCGACTTGGGATGGAGTTCCAGACCGGTGGCTTGCTGATAGAACGCTGCCAAAGCCAGCGGATCAGGGCAGTCGAGGGTTATCGCGCTCAGCTTCATCTGCAAGGGCATGACGCCTCCCGGACGATCAGTGGACTTCCCTGATGCATACCCTAGAGACGACTGCCTACGGCTGAGTGAGAACCGACCACCTACGTGGTCCGCCCAGGCGTAGGCATCGCAGGTTGGAACCTCACATTGCCCGCCGTCACCTGAGGCAGCTCAGCTCCACAAGAAGTGGACCAGAGCCTCAGAAGAGTGACACAGCCACCGCCCTCTCTTGCCGGGCCCCACCGGGCCCGGCCCGCGCGCGGCCCCGCCGACGCGCGAGCAGCAGCACTGAGCCGCCCGATCCCCCCGCCGCGCCGACCTCTGCCCCAGCCCCACCCCTTCCCCTTTTTTCCTGCTGGTGGATAGCTGAGGGAGGCTCTAGGGGGACGTCGGGCTTCCGACCACGGCGGGGCAGGCGTGGTGACCTGCGGATACGTCACCCAGGGCGCGTTCACGCGCGGACAGTTGTCGGACGGGTTGTCGGCGGGGATGTCGGCCGGGTCCAGGGCGGTGTTGTCGTGCAGGACGGTGCCGCAACGTACGAAGGGAGCGGGCCCCGGCGCCGGCTGGCCAAGCTGCGCGCCGAGGGCCTGGTCGACAGGATCACCCTGCCCCAACGTGGGCGGCTGCGGGTGTGGTTCCCCACCTCCTACGGGGTGCAGGTCGCGGGCGAGTTTCCGGAGTTGCGGGGCCGGCGGCCCTCGAGGACGGTGTCGGACCGGACCGCGGTGCGGCTGCGGGTCGGGCACGCGTTGACGGTGACCGAGACCGGGCTCCCTTCCTTCAGGACGCACGCCGCAGGCGGCGGCGAGCTGTGCCGGCCGCTGGACTGGATCCCCGAGGTCTACCACCCAGTGGGCGGCGGTGAGGCCGTCATCCCCGATGCCCTGCTGTTCTACCGGGATGGCTATGAGGGCGGCGACGGATCGATGCTGCGGGCCTTCGTGGAGGTCGACCGGGCCACCATGGGCCCCGAACGCCTGGCCGCCAAGCTCGCCTCCTATGCCCGCCTCCACGGCTACGTGCCCGCACCCGCCCCCGGCCGACGGCAGCGGCAAGCCTTCCAGGAACCGGCACAGGAGGAATGGAGGCGGCACTACCCGCTCTTCCCCCGGCTGCTGTTCGTCTTGGAGGCACCGGCCCCGCCGGCATCACCACCCGTATCAGGGCCCTAGGCGCAGCCGCCACGGAGCCGACACTGACCAGCTTCATGCGCGACGTCCCCGTGCTCGCGGCACCGCTCGTCGACCTGCTACGCGGCGGCCCTGCCGAACCCGTCTGGCACCCCGTCCAAGACCCCGGCAGCACCGTCAGCTGGTTCCAGTCCTGGAGTTGACCGTGTGTTCTGCGCTCGGCAGTGTCGCGGGCTTTCGGTAGGTGCGGCTTCTGCGCGGTCTACCAGAGGCCGGCAGTTCAGGTCTGGGGGCGCAGGGTGGGACCGTCAGCGCTCATCGGGTCTTGGCGGTAGACGGGTAGGTGGTCGGGGTTGAGGTTGCGGAAGCCTTGACCGTGGTTGTCGAGGACGGTGGTGCCGGTCTTGCCGTCGGCGACCCATTGGAGGGTGACGGTGTAGGTGCAGTCCTTGTCTTTCCCGCAGCCCTTGGCGGGCGTGAGCTCGAAGACTTCCGGGTCGTCCAGGGAGATCTTGTAAGGGAATTCCACGGCGGGGGTGATCTTGCCGAAGTTGTCGGCGGGCTTGGCGGTGTAGGTGGGTGGGGTTCGGGACAGGTCGAGGTCGAAGTGTCGCACTTCGACGCCGCCGCCGCACTGGCCGTAAGAGACGACGATGCCGTGTGTGGGGGCGGGTTTGCTGGAGGTGACGTCCACGCGCATGCCGGTCAGGATCACGCTTTGCTGGGTGCGGCCCTGAACGGTCACTTGCACGGCTTCGCCCAGGACTACAGCGTTGCGGGGTGGAGCCGGGATGATTGTCTGGGCTGCTCGGTACTGCTGCGGTGTTCCGTCGAAGTAGGCAGAACCACAGACGTCCTGCACGGTCTGTGCCTGCACGGCGATGGGCGAGCGGCCCGTCCAGACGTCGTTGGCCGCTGCCGTGGGGTCTGCCCCCGGGGATGACGAGCCCGGGTCAGCAGCGGCCGGTGAGGTCTGGCTGGTGTCCCCGACGGTGTCCGCAGTGCTGTCCTTGGTGCTCGCCCTGCCGCCGGCGTGGCTGGCAGGGGTGGCGTGTCCTGGGGAGAAGGGGTCGGCGAGCACGACGACGGTGATCGCGGCGAAAGCCGCCGCCGTCAGGGCTGCAATCGGCCACAGTGTCAGTCGTCGCCTGACTCCACCACGGGCCGAGGCCACCGTCAGGTCCAAGTCCGCCGCGGTGGCGTCCGAGACGGTGACGGCCGGCAGTTCCTGGGCTTTTTTGCCGTCGGCCGGCTCTGTTGATGCGGTATCGACGGGCGGCCCGCCCTGTGCGCTGTGTCTTTTCCGGCGCTCGAGCTCGTCACGCCGGTTGCGGGCGCGGGCGTACTCCTTGTCGGCTTCCTCGGCTGCTTGACGCCCCGCCAGGGCCCGGGCGATCGCGACGACCGTCTCGTACCGGGGAAAGCCCCGGCCGTTGAAGGCGTTGGTCAGGGTGGACATCGACAGCGACGAGGTCGGATCGTTCGCCCGGATCCTGTCGATGATCACTTGGTAGGTCGGGGCGCCGTTGCTGTTGCGCAAGTTCCCCAGCCACCGCGCC
Source organism: Streptomyces spiralis (assembly GCF_014654675.1). Taxonomy (GTDB): domain Bacteria; phylum Actinomycetota; class Actinomycetes; order Streptomycetales; family Streptomycetaceae; genus Streptomyces; species Streptomyces spiralis. Next base: position 3,141 of record NZ_BNBC01000103.1, on the reverse strand, counting down.
AGGTCCTGTCCCGGATCCTCCCGCAGATCGTCCTGCCCGCTCACCCGCAGCCCCCTCGATGATGGTGATCCCCCGTCAGGTTAGCTCTGAGCGACCTCCCGTGGCAGGGGCCGTCCTTCATCGTTCTGCAGTGGTTTTTCGAGTTCTTCGATGCCCTTCAGATCAGCGGAAAGCAGCAGGTCACGGCGGTGAACTGAGGCCATCCCCCTCAGCCCGGCGGCCGCCCGACAGCGGCACGTCCTCACCTGCCCGGAGGCACACCCGTGACCATCCACCACAACCAGCCCGGCGACGACAGCCCCTGGTGGGAACACGTCTGCGCCCGCGACGTCCTTCGGATCATCGCCGCCTGGGACCACCTGCGCCTCCACATCCCCGCCAGCACCCGCCAGCCCACCGTCTACCTCCACCAGCGCACCCGGCTCCCCCTCCATCTCCTACGCGACCTGCAACAAACCCGAACCGTCTGCGCCCACCCCCACATCCGGCCCCTGACCCAGTCCGACCTCGACCGAGCCCTCGTCACCGCTTACCACGCCCTCGCCCGCCTGTGACGGTTCACCACTGCCATGGCCCGCCCGGGCACAGTCACTGCGCCACCACCCCGACCACGGCAGGCCACAGCGTTTGGGCAGCCAGTTGAGCCCAGTCCTGACGGGTGCGGGTCAGTGGCCCAGGCGGCAGGTGCTCCAGCACCGGCCGTCACGGACCAGCGCGCCGGACCGTTCCAGGTGGGCCAGGTGGTAGACGACCGATGCCGGGCTGCGCATCCCGACGGCGTGGGCGAGCTGCCGCACCGACGGCCCTTCGCCTGTGTCTTCGATCCACCGCCGGATACAGCGCAGAATCTGTTCCTCCCGCTCGGTCAGGTGGTCCGGGCGCCGGTTCACCGCTGCCCTTGCAGTATGGTGCGGGCCTGGTGGCGCAGCTCGGTCCGGGCCCGCCGGCGTGCGGCCCGGACCGGTCCAGTAGGGGTGCCACCACAGCCGGACGGAGGGGTGCGCAACCGCCTGGCCTGAGTGTCAGCGGCCAGTTAAATTTCCCCGCTCGCGGCCACTTCGTCTCCCCACCACGGCCACTTCAATTCCCCACTGGCGGCCACCTTATGTACGCAGCGTGAGGTCACCCCCGGCGGTGTTCACCCCACCACGGCAGGATCGGAGGCAGGTCGCTGAGGCCGCGGGCCGGCCGCTTCGGCATCGGCGACTCCCCATCATCCCCGTCCCAACGGCGCGCGTACTGGTCCGGGAGGTTGCCCCAGCCCCAGTAGGGAACCGGGCGGTCGGGCACCTCGCCGAGTTCATCGAGGGGATCGATGCGCTTCTCCGCCACCGTGCACAGGTGCGCCCAGTCATCGCCCATGTCGAAGACATAGGCGAACTGTTCGCCGGCCTGCAGCCTGCTCAGCTTGGTCACATGGCCGTCCATGGTGCCGTCCGGGGCCTCGCCGTCCCACCAGTCCAGCGGGCTGACGTGGGTGGCGTCGGACAACGTGAACAGGTGCAGGTGAGCCAAGTCCCAGCGTGCGAAGGCGAGATCGATGGCCGAGGCGAGCTGCGCGAAGGAGTGCGACCGAGCAGCGGCGAACACCCGGCCGGGACGCGGCCACAGGTCCGCACCGTGACCGGAGACCAACTCCACCCGGATCGACAGCCAGGTACGAGCCACGTCAATAACCCCCTCATGCATCAGATCCGCGAGTCAGCACCGAGGCTACTGAGTGTGACTGCCGACTGGGGAATCGAGCTGGCCGTACGTGGGGAATTTCTACTGGCCGCCGTCACCAGAGACTGCGCATCACCCGACATCGCTGCGCATCGGCATACAGTGCGGCATGGTCAGCCAACCCTGGGATTGCACGGTTGCGCAGCCTCCAGCGTGCCAGTCTGCGCAATGGGCGCCAGGGGCGCCTGCGCAGCCGGTCGCGCAGGCAGGATAGGACTGCCCTCCCCCGCCCGTCACCGCATGGCGACGGTCATAGAGGCGGCCCCTGCCCAGGGCGCTGCGCGCAGGGGCCGTCCATGCCCCGCGGTCCTGTCACAGCGCAAGGCACTACGACGCTAAAACCCCAGCGCCCGACCCCGCCTGCCCAGCAAGTCGGCAGGGTGAACACCGTTGGGGTCACCGCCCGCCCCGAAGGAGCGCAATTACATTCGGAGCTCAGTGAACCGTGTCGAGGAGATCGAAGACGGCAACTGGCCGGGCGCCGCCGTGGGGTGATGCAACCGGCATGTGGGCCGCCGCTGCGCGGGTGCGTCAGTCCCACCTGGTGCACTTGGTCACCCCGGCGTGATGGCCGCAGGCGCGCATGGACCGTCCTGACACAGGGTTGTTGGCCCTGGTGAGCGCGTCGTGCCCGGTCCTGACCTTGTTCGGTCCGCACACGTGCCACCCGGTCGCACCTCATCGGCACCTTCGCGGCGCAGCGCGGTCACCAGCTTGGTGAAACACCGCGGGCTGACCCCGGAGAACGGGGCTATCCAAGACGGCTCCGACGCCGTGATCACACCAGGCACACCAAGATCATCACACTTGTGCCACCGCTCGCTGTAACATCACGCGCCGCAAGGACGAAGCGATCGATGATCGGCCGCCCCTATGGCGCACCACTCCCGGCGGAAGGCAACTGTGCAAAGACAATGGAGCGGGGCCCCAGCGGGAAGAAGAGCCGAGTACAGCGCGGCCGCCTGGCTGGTTGGGTGGGTGGTGTTCCTGGGGTCCGGGTACGCGGCCTCGTTGATGTTGATCAGTACCTGGGCGAACTGCGACATTGGCACCGACGGCTCCTACCAGCTCGTTGCATGGGTAGTCGCGTCGACCGGCGTGGCGACGGTGTCCACCGTGCTGTGGGCTGTGATGCGCAAGGTGACAGGTCGCCGGCGCATCCTGCTGCCGCTGGTGCTGACGTTTCTTGCTACTGCGATGCTGCTCTGGCCGGAGTTGGCAGTGTGGTACGTGTCGCCCGGCCACCCGGACAGCATGTGCGAACCGGGCGGCAAGCCCGTGGGGTGGCCCAACTGGCTACCTTTGTGAGGCGGGCCGCCAGCAGAGCGGCCTGAAGTCAGCTACTGACCTTTGCTGCGTGGTGTCGTTGGGGGCTGACGATGTGTGATCGTCGCGGTATGCCTGTTGTGTGAGGTA
>NZ_BNBC01000102.1:7241-9050 GCF_014654675.1 Streptomyces spiralis | reverse complement strand
GGCTCCTCCAACGTCAAGCTCAAGGTCGTGGCGATGTCCACCCCGAAGGCGGGCGCCGACCACTACCTGGAGGTCAGCTTCACCACCGGCGCAGGAACCCTCGCCACCGGCAAGTCCACCGGCGACATCCAGGCTCGCTTCAACAAGAGCGACTGGTCCAACTTCAGCGAGAGCGACGACTACAGCCGCGGCACCAACACCGCCTACGCGGACAGCACCAAGGTGACGGGCTACGTGGGCGGCACCCTCGCGTGGGGCACCGAACCGTAGGCCCCCTCGCACGTCCGGTGGCGGGAGGAGAAGGCCCGTCCATGTCCCTCCCGCCACCGGGTTCCAAGCACGCCGCCGGCACACGCATGTGACGGCTGCCGCAGTCCCGCCTCCGGCGCACCTCGCGCACGCTCGGAAGGAAACCGCCATGCCTTTCCCCCTGCCTCCGCCACGATCACGGCCGTCCGCGTCCGCCGCCGGGAAACCGGTCCGCTCCTCGCGCGGCAAGCGGCTCGTGTGCACGCTGGCCGCACTCGTCACCGCCGCCTCCGGGCTGCTCGCCGTCGGGGCGGCCTCGCCCGCTCTCGCGGCGGGCACGGGCACCCTGGACCAGCTGGCGGAGGCCCAGGGCCGCTACTTCGGTTCGGCCACCGACAATTCGGAACTCTCCGATACCTCGTACACCGCCGTCCTGGGCAGCGAGTTCGGCGTGATCACGCCCGGCAACTCGATGAAGTGGGACACCACCGAGCCGCAGCAGGGCCAGTTCAACTTCAGCGGCGGCGACAAGATCGTCGACTTCGTCCAGGCCCACAACCAACGCGTACGCGGTCACACCCTGGTCTGGCACAACCAGCTGCCCGGCTGGGTGAGCAGCCTGCCCTCCGGCCAGCTCCAGGCGGCCATGGAGAACCACATCACCAAGGAAGTCAGCCACTACAAGGGCGAGATCTACGCCTGGGACGTGGTCAACGAGCCCTTCAACGACGACGGCACCTTCCGGAGCTCCCCGTTCTACAACGCCATGGGGCAGGCGTACATCGCGGATGCGCTGCGCACCGCGCACGCGGCCGACCCGGCCGCCAAGCTGTACATCAACGACTACAACACCGACGGCACCGGCGCCAAGGCCGACGCCATGTACCGGCTGGCGAGCGACCTGAAGAGCCAGGGCGTGCCGCTGGACGGCATCGGCTTCCAGGGGCACCTGGCCATCCAGTACGGCTTCCCCACGAACATGCGCCAGAACCTGCAGCGCTTCGCCGACCTCGGGCTCGATGTCGCGATCACCGAGCTGGACGTGCGCATGCAGCTGCCCTCGGACGCCACCAAGCTCGCGACCCAGGCCGACTACTACCGCCAGGTCACCCAGGCCTGCCTCGGCGTCTCCCGCTGCGTCGGCATCACGGTGTGGGACTTCGACGACAAGTACTCGTGGGTTCCCGGCACCTTCCAGGGTGAGGGAGCCGCCTGCCTCTACGACGAGAACCTGCAGCCCAAGCCCGCGTACGCCGCCGTCCGCGACGCCCTCGCGCCCGCCGTGTCCGACACGACACCCCCGACGGCGCCGACGGGCCTCGCGGTCTCCGGCACCACGGACACCTCGGCGTCGCTGAAGTGGTCGGCGTCGACGGACGACGTGGGTGTCACCGGCTACGACATCTACCGGGACGGGACGAAGGCGGGCAGCAGCACCTCGACGTCCTTCACCGACAGCGGGCTCACGCCGTCCACCACGTACACGTACACGGTCAGGGCGAAGGACGCGGCGGGGAACGTGTCGTCGGCGTCGGCGGCCGTCACCGCCACCACCCAGGC
>NZ_BNBC01000102.1:0-7212 GCF_014654675.1 Streptomyces spiralis | reverse complement strand
GGCACCGGCACCGGGGCGTTCAAGGTGCAGTACAAGAACAACGACACCGCCCCCGGTGACAACCAGATCAAGCCCGGCCTCCAGGTCGTCAACACCGGCACCGCCCCGCTGGACCTGTCCAAGGTCACCTTGCGCTACTACTTCACCGGCGACGGCGGCGCGAACACCTACAGCGCATGGTGCGACTACGCCCAGCTCGGCTGCGCGAACGTCACCCAGAAGGTCGTGGCGATGTCCACCCCGAAGGCGGGCGCCGACCACTACCTGGAGATCGGCTTCACCACCGGCGCGGGCACCCTCGCCGCCGGCAAGTCCACCGGCGACATCCAGAACCGCCTCAACAAGACCGACTGGTCCAACTTCAACGAGAGCGACGACTACAGCCGCGCCACCAACACCGCCTACGCCGACACCACCAAGGTGACCGCGTACGTGAACGGCACGCTCGCCGTCGGCACCGAACCCTGACGGCTCGCCGGCCGGCGGCGTCAGGTGACCCGGGCGCCGCCGGTCGCCTCGGCGACGAGGAGACCGGCCAACTGCCGTGCGACTGCGGTGGGACGGGTCACGTGGACCAGCTCCGTGCGGTGGACGAGGCGGGGCTCCTCGACCGGGACCGCGGTGAGACCGGGCAGCGTGGCGGCCAGGGACAGCGGCAGCGCGGTGAGCCCGAGCCCGGCGGCCGCGAGGGCGGCGAGACCGTACAGGTCGGTGCCGCGATGGCTGACCCGGGGACGGAATCCGTCCGTACGGCACAAGGCGCGCAGCCGGTCGAGGGGGACCGCCGTGTCGGCGGCGTCGATCCACTGGGCCTGCGTCAGATCGGTGAGCCGGACCGTGCGGCGCCCGGCCAGGGGATGGCCGTGGGGGAAGAGGACGGCCAGCGGCTGCTCGGCCGCCACGAGGACGGTCGCGGGGCCGACGTCCGGCAGGGGCAGCGGGTCGCTGGGGGCGGCGACGCCGTCGACGAGGCCGAGGCCGGCGCGACCGGTCAGGACGTCCTCGATCACCGGCTCCCGGCCCAGGACCCGTACCTCCAGGAACAAGGAGGGGGCGGCGGCGCGCAGCTCGGTGAGGGCCTGCGCGACGGCGGGCGTGAGGGCGGCGGGCGAGCAGGCCAGGGCCAGCCGCTCGGTACGGCTCTGCCGCAGGCGGCCGAGGTCGGCGCGGGCGGCGTCCAGCCGCAGCAGCAGGGCGGGGGCGTGCTCCATCAGCCGCTCCCCGGCCGGTGTCGGGGCGACGGGCCGGCGTTCGACGAGCCGGGTGCCGAGGTCCGCCTCGAGCGCGGCGATGTGCTGGGAGACGGCCGACTGGGTGTAGCCGAGGGCCGCGGCGGCGCGGGAGAAGGACCGGTGGTCGAGGACCGCGACGAAGGTGCGCAGCAGATGCGGATCCATGCGCATCAGTATCGCTTATGCACGATCCGGGAATCATCGTTGGACGTGATGCGGGGTGACCGGCAGGATCGTCGTCATGGATCACACCGCACGCCTTGCCCTGGTCGGGGACCGCTCCGACGCCGTTCGCTCCCACACCCGCGTACCCGGCCTGCTTCAGGCCTTGCGGACGCGGGACGGGCTGGATCTCGACGCCTACTGGGTCGCCACCGAGGACGCCGGTCAGGGCGTGGACGGCTTCGACGCGGTCTGGGTGCTGCCGGGCAGCCCCTACCGCAGTGAGGCCGGGGTCCTGTCCGCGATCCGCGCGGCACGCGAGGGAGGCATCCCCTTCCTGGGCACCTGCGCGGGCTTCCAGCACGTCCTGCTGGAGTTCGCGCGCAACGTCTGCGGACTGGACCGTGCCGCCCACGCCGAGAACGATCCGGCGGCCGCCGAGGAGGACAGCGTGATCGTTCCGCTGGCCTGCTCGCTGGTCGGCCATGAGGGCGTCGTCCGGGTCTCCCCCGGCTCCCGGGCCGCCGGCCTGACCGGAGCCGACCGCACCCAGGCGCGCTACCACTGCGGCTACGCGCCCAACCCCCGGCACCTGGACGTCCTGCGTGCCCATGGCCTGACCTTCACCGGTACCGACGAGTCCGGCGAGGTCCGTATCGCGGAACTGCCCTCCCATCCCTTCTTCCTGGCCACCCTCTTCCAGCCCGAGCTGGACGGCGACGGCACCCGGGCGCACCCGCTGATCACCGGCCTGGCCGAGGCCGCCGTCGCCCACGCCCGCACCCGCACCCACGCCCGCACCCGGTGAGCCGCACCGCGGTTAGCGCAGGCCGGACAGGGAAGCCGGGAAGCGGATGTGGACGACCGCGGCGGCCTCACCAGCGCGGCGGGGCCTGGCAGGCGCGGTCGGGAGGTGAGCAGGCATGACCGGCGCGAAGAAGGACACCGGCAAGGGCCGGCAGACGGCCAGCGACACGGACCAGAAGCACATCGTCGGCGCGCTGCTGAAGCGGTACGGACGCGAGAGCCTCTCGGAGGAGGCCGAGATCCATCTGAAGGAGTCCCCCCACGCCCTGTTCCAGATGTTCCAGCTCGCGGCGCTCACCGATGCCCGGGTGACCCCGGAGACGGCCGTGCGCACCTTCGTCGGAATGCGTGACCGCAAGTGGTCGACGGCCGGACAGGTGCTCCGGGCGGGAGCCGACCGGATCGCCGGGGCGCTCAGGGACGCCGGATACCCGGAGGGCGACGTCAGGCGGATCAGCACGGCCATGACGGACGCGGCGCTGCACCTCCAGGAGGACCACGGAGGCGACCTCGGGGAACTGCGCGAGGACGCCGGGCGCGACCCGGAGCGCGAGCGGGAACTGCTGCGGCACTTCGCCAACGTGGACGACGACGTGGTCGACGCCTTCTGCCGCGAGGCGCAGCTGCTGTGGGGCGAGCTGTGCCCGTTCGTGGACAAGAAGGTGCTCGACGCCGCGGACCGGCTGCACCTCGACCAGGACGCGATGTCCCTGCGCGCGCTGGTGGACGACGACCGCGAGTTCGTCCGGCTGGTCGACGCCCTGGTCCGGGTCAGGCACGACGAGGACGGCTACCACCAGGTACGGGAGCTGGCCCGCGTACGGTGACGAGCCACGAGCGGTGCGCGAGGCCTTGATCCCGCCGCTCGCGGGAGCCCGCCGCGGTTCATGGCCGGCAGGATCGCTCGTTTGAAGGGCCCGGAGCGGATCACCCGGCCCGGCGTGCGGAACTACGTCGAGACTCCCACCCTGCGGATCGCCTACGAAGCCGACGGCCCCGAGGACGGTCGGGCGCTGGTGGCCGTGCACGGCTGGCCGGACGACATCCACTGCTGGGACGGCGTGCTGCCGCGTCTGCACCAGGCGGGTCACCGGGTGTACCGGCCGTACCTGCGCGGCTTCGGGGACACCCGGTTCCAGGAGCCCGGCCGGCTCCGCAGCGGGCAGATCGGCGCGCTCGGCCAGGATCTCCACGACTTCGTCGAGGCCCTGGGCCTGCACGACGTGGTGATCGTCGGGCACGACTGGGGGGCTCGCGCCGGATACGTCGTCGGCGCCCTCTTCCCGGAGCGGATCCGCGCGCTCGTCGCCATCTCGGCGGGACACGCGACCAACCGGCCCGACAGCGGCGTGCCCTATCCGCTGGCCCACGCCTACTGGTACGAGTGGTATGTCGCCACCGCCCGCGGCCGACGGGCACTCGAGCGCGACCGGCGCGGCTTCTCCCGTTACCTGTGGCGCTCCTGGTCACCCGGATGGGACTTCCCCGAAGGCGACTTCGATCAGGCGGCCACCGCGTGGGACAACCCCGACTGGGCGGAGATCAGCGCCCATGCCTATCTGCACCGCTGGGGCGAGGCGCCCGGCGACCCCGCCTACCAGGCCATCGAGGACCGGCTCGCCGATCCCTCCCCCGTCCGCGTCCCGTGCCTGGTGCTGCACGGCGAGCGCGACGGCGACAACCTCCCTGGCACCACCGAGGACAAGGACGACCTGTTCACCGGTCACTACGAACGGGTGCTGATGCCGGGCGTCGGGCACTTCCCGCCCCGGGAGGCACCGCAGGCCACGGCGGAGGCGATCCTGCGTCTGCTGAACCGGTGAAGACGCGAGGCAGGAAAGGGCGGACACGGCACGCATGGAGACACGAGATCTGGTCGTCGTCACCGGCGGCAGCCGCGGCATCGGCGCCGCGGTGTGCCGCGGGCTCGCCGCGCGGGGTCACGCGGTCGCGGTGAACTACGCCGGCAACGCGGAGGCCGCCGACGCGGTCGTGGACGCCGTCGTCGCCGACGGCGGACGGGCCCGGGCCATCGCCGCCGACATCGCCGACGAGCGGCAGGTCGCGGCGCTGTTCGAGCAGGCGGAGGCCGAACTGGGCGCCCTGGCAGGACTGGTCAACAACGCGGGGATCCTCGGTGAGGCCCGTCCTCTGGACGAGCAGGACGCGCACGCCCTGGAGCGGTTGCTCGCGGTGAACGTCCTCGGGCCGCTGCTGTGCTGCCGCGCGGCGGTCCGCCGGCTCTCCACCCGGCACGGCGGGCAGGGCGGAGCCATCGTCAACATCAGTTCGGTCGCCGCCCGGACGGGCGGGATCTACGGCACGGTCGCCTACGCGGCGACGAAGGGTGCCGTGGAGAGCCTCACCCGGGGTCTGGCCAACGAGGTCGCGCGGGAGGGCGTCCGGGTCAACGCCGTGGCACCCGGTCTGATCGCCACCGACATGTCCCCGGCGGACGTGGACCGCCTCGCGGAGAGCGGGGTGCCGATGGGCCGCGTCGGACGGCCCGAGGAGATCGCCGAGGCGGTCGGCTGGCTGATGTCACCGGCCGCCGGCTACGTGACCGGTACCACGATGACGGTCTCCGGCGGCCGGTAGCCGTGCCCGGTCCCACCGGCCGCCGGCTCACCGGGGATCAATCCGCCGGCCAACGGCGCGCGCAGGGTCTCGCGCTCAAGGACGCGGTCCCCGCGCTCGGCCGGTCGGGGACGCGGCGTCCGGCCTGGTCCATGGCGATCGGCGCGTTGTGCGTGTCGGCCTCGGCGGTCCTGCTGGATCTGGCGGGCACCTCTCCCGGCACGGCGTCCTTCTACCGCTGTGTGCTGGCCCTGCCCGCGCTCCTCGTGCTGGCGGCCGCCGAACGCCGCCGGGAGGGCCCGGCGGCTCCTGGGCGGTACAGGCTCGCGCTGGTGGCGGGAGCGCTGTTCGCCGGGGACATGCTGCTGTGGACACAGGCGATCGGAGAGGTGGGCGCCGGGCTCTCGACCGTGCTGGTCAATGTGCAGGTGGTGATGGTGCCGCTGCTGGCGTGGGCGGTGGACCGGGAACCGGTACCCCGCCGCTTCCTGTGGTGGCTTCCGGTGCTGCTGGTGGGGGTGGTGCTGGCCGGCGGCGTGCTGGAGCGGGGCGGGGCGGTCGGCAGCGATCCGCTCTGGGGCACCGTCCACGCGGTCCTGGCGGCGCTGTGCTACTCGGGGTTCCTGTTCCTGCTGCGCCGCGGCGGCCACGCCGGCCAGGTCCGGCAGGTGTACACCGCGGTCATCGTGGCCGCGGCCGCGGTGTCGCTGGTGGCCGGGCTGCTGTGGTACGGATTCGACGCCACGCCCGGCTGGCCGGCCCTGGGCTGGCTGCTGGCGGTGTCGGCCTGCAGCCAGGTCGTCGGGTGGCTGCTGGTCGCCATCGCCTCGCCGAGGCTGGCCAGTCACGTCGGCGCGATCCTGCTGCTGCTCACCCCGGTGGGCGCGGTGGTACTGAGCGCCCTCGTCCTCGGCGAGCATCCGACCCCGCTGCAACTGGCCGGGTGCGCGCTGATCCTGATCAGTGCCTATGTCACCACCGCTCGGGGCACGAGGCGGGACGACGGACCGGACCGGTCGCCCTCGGGGCGCCGTCGGCCGGGACGGTGAGCGGTCCGGCCCGCCTGCCGTGGGGACGACACGGCGGGCGGCCGGGGCCGGTGGCGCGGCGGGGGCGGCTCAGCCGACGGGCGCCGTGCCGAGCCGTTCGTGGACCCAGGTGTGGAAGGCGCCGATGTGGTGCTCGCTGGGGACGAGGACGCCGCCCTTGGCGTAGGCGCGGGAGCCCATCCCCGGCTGGGTGCGCTCGCAGGCGTCGAAGTCCTGGCGGTTGACCCGGTCGAAGAGTTCCACGGACCGGCTGACGTCCTTGCCGCTCTCGACGACGTGCGGGAGGTAGAGCCAGTCGCACTCGACGACGGTGCGGTCGACGGCCACCGGGAACATCCGGTGGAAGATCACGTGGTCGGGGACGAGGTTGATGAACACCTGTGGCTTGACCGTGATCGCGTAGTAGCGGCGGTCCTGCTCCTCGGCGACCGTCGGAATGCGGTCCAGGCCCTCGGAGCCGTCGACGGTGAAGCCCTTGATCTCCTCGCCGAACTCGGCGCCGTGGCCGACGTAGTACTGGGCGGCGTAGCCGTCGGCGAACTCCGGGAGCACCTCGGTGAGTTCCGGGTGGATGGTGGCGCAGTGGTAGCACTCCATGAAGTTCTCGATGATCAGCTTCCAGTTGGCCCTGACGTCGTAGGTGATCCGGCGGCCCACCCGGAGGTCGTCGACGCCGTAGCTCTCGATCACCTGAACGTCGCCCAGACGCTCCACCACGGCGCCGATCACGTCGTCCTCGAAGGACGGCGGGGTGTCGGCGAGGCACACCCACACATAGCCGAGCCACTCGCGGACGTGCACACCGACCAGGCCGTAGGCGACCCGGTCGATGTCCGGCATCGACGTCAGGTTGGGCGCTGCGACCAGCTTGCCGTCCAGTCCGTAGGTCCAGGCGTGGTACGGGCACTGGAAGGCGCGCTTGACCTCGCCGGACTCCTCGGTGCACAGCCTGGCCCCACGGTGCCGGCAGATGTTGAGGAACGCCTTGACCGAGCCGTCCCGGGCGCGGGAGACGAGCACGCTCTCCCGGCCCACCTGGCAGGTGCGGAACTGACCGGGCCTGGCCAGTTCGGAGGCACGCGCCACGCAGAACCACATGGTCTCGAAGATGCGCTCCTGCTCGAGGGCGAAGATCCCGGGGTCGGTGTAGTGCTCGCCGGGCAGCGTGGAGATCAGGCTGGAGGGCAGGTTGGTGATGGTCATCGTGTCACCTTCGAAGGAGGTCAGCCGCGCAGGCGGGACATGGCCGGGTCGAACAGGGGCTCTTCGGTCACCACCGCTTCCACGCGCTGGTCGAAGTAGCCGATATGCACGGTCGTGCCGGGCTCGGCCAGTTCCGTCGGGAGCCAGGCGTAGGCGATGCCCTTGCCGATGGTGTAGCCGTA
>NZ_BNBC01000101.1 GCF_014654675.1 Streptomyces spiralis | reverse complement strand
GATGAGTGCTGTCCTTCCGTGCGACGCATGAGGGATGGCACGCGCCGGTCGGGCGGGAGGACAAGACTGTGATGGGATCTTTGGCCGGGCTCCTATGAGGTCACAAACGCCCGACCGGCCGCGCGCAGGGCGGCACCACCCGAGTCGGCCGACATTTCATCAACAAGACAGCCTGTACGTCGGTCAGTTGGCGGATCAGACCACCTCGGGCGGCACCACCGACATCCTCACAGTCAGCTGGTGATGTCAGCCGGACGGTCTATGCACTGATTGGCAGTGCTCTTGCCCGCTCGCGCGCTTCGGCTCGAAGCTCCTTGAGCTGGCCGTGGAAGCTGTTGTGGTGATTCTGGTCGAGGTTCAGTGGAAGGTCGAGCTGGCGATGAGCTCCGATTCCATGGTCCACGGTTCGTCGTCCTCCAGTCAGCACACTTACGCATTGGCGGCCATCCACTGACTGAGCCTGGCTTCTCCGACCCTGCCGAAAGTCAGACGGGTCCCGCTGCCGACGCGGCGCAACTCGAGCCCAAATAGGCAACCCAGGGTGAGCCGCAACGTTGATCCAGCCGCGTTGCCTCGGTAGTGATACCGCCCTCGCCGGGCGTGAGCCACTCGACGGCTGTCGACTCGGTCGACGTGCGCTCGGTCCCGCCGGAAGGCTTGCAGCGGAAGACCAGGGCCACGATGCCCCGGGTCGTGTTCTTGTAGACGCCGGTGAGTTCGTCGACCTCGGCGTGGATGCCGGTCTTCTCCAGGACCTCGCGGGCTACGCCCATCGCTTCAAGTCCGCTGCCATGAGCTGGTACAGGTTCGCCGTCGAGTACGTGGATGCCGGCTGGCCTCAACTCGGCGGCAACAGCCGGAAGACCATGACCGCGACCATCATCGCGCTACTTCGGGCCAAGCCCACCCAGTTCGCACCTGCAGCCGTGCGGACGGCTCTTCGCGAATGGGCGTTCAACACGAACCGACGCCCGGACGCGCCCCGAGACGTGGTGGCCATCCTCAAATGGGTCGAGCGGAACTCCCTGCCCGTCTCGGCCTGGGGGGACCCGGAGAAGGTCGACCAGGTCCTGCAAGCCATTGACACGCGCCTGGACGGCAGGCAGGCGGCGGCATGGTCCCGGAAGCGCAACCGTCGGATCCTCAGCGTTGCCCTCGGCCCGAGGAAGCCGTCGCCATGCGGGTGGAGGACGTGACCCTGCCCGAGCCCGACGCCGACGACCAGTGGTGCGAGCTGCTGATTCACACGGCGACTCCGGAAGTCGGGAAGCAGTGGACCGACACGGGGGAGATCCACGAGCAACGCGACCTGAAAGGCCGCGCGGAGGGCGAGACACGCACCGTGCCGGGCCATCCGGCCCTCACGCGCATCCTCCGGCAGCACATCGCCGACGAACAGCTCAAGCCAGGTGATTTGCTCTTCCAGGGCGAGTCCGGTGGCGTCCTCGCCGGATCCGTCATCCGTCGGGCGTGGCGCAGCGCGCGTAAGGCGGTACTGCCGCCGCACGTCTTCGTGTCGCCCACCGGGCGGCGCGTGTACGACAACCGGAACACGCGCCTGACGAAGTGGCTCAACGACGGTATCCCGCCCGCCCAGGTGGCCGAGTGGGCCGGCAACAGCGTCGCCGTCCTCCTGGCGACCTACGCCCGGTGCATCGACGGGCAGCTGCCGGACCTCAAACGGCGGCTGGAAGTCGCGGGCGACCTCCCGGAGACGGAGCTGCCGGGCGCTGGCTGATTTTCCACCGGTCGAGAACTTCGACACGTATTCGACACGGCCGCCCGCGAAAACCCGGTGAGAGCCGGACAGCCCCGGAGCCTTCCCCTGATCGCCAGGGGAGTGCCCGGGGCTTCGGCGTGTCGTATGTCACTCATCCTGACCAGCGAAAAAGCCCTCCCGAGGGGAGGGCTTTCAGGGGCGCCCCCGGCAGGACTCGAACCTGCGGCCAAGCGCTTAGAAGGCGCCTGCTCTATCCACTGAGCTACGGGGGCCTGGTGTGTGGCCTCTGTCGTGGTGCCCGGGTGTGGGCTGATCCGTGACGTTGCCGGGGACAAGGATAGGGCTCCGGACTCCTGGTCCCCGTTGCTTCGCCTCCGTGGCTCGATGTGGAGGTTCGGTGAAGCGGTCCCGATAATCGCAGGCAGGTACGAATCGTGCACCGCTTTTGGCGTCTCGCGCACCGGGTGTTGTGCACTCGTTATGCCTGGACTGTGGCCTCGTCCCAGTTGTCCCTTCCGTCCCTTGTGTTCTATCGGCGCGCAGACATGCTCATATGCTTCAGATATCCCCCAAAATTGGGCATTCTTCGCATGTGGTGACCTTGGACGTACGGCCTCAGCTGCTCGAAGCACTCTCCGCCCTGCGCGACCGCGTCGCCGCCGCACGCTTCCCGCTGCCCCTCGACGGGGCACCACGCGCGCGTGCCAATCGCGACGAACTGCTCGCCCAGCTCGACGACTACCTCGTGCCCCGGTTGCGGGAGCCCGACGCGCCCCTGCTGGCCGTCGTGGGGGGTTCGACCGGCGCGGGTAAGTCCACCCTCGTCAACTCGCTGGTCGGGAGACGGGTCAGCGAGGCGGGCGTGCTGCGGCCGACGACCAGGACCCCCGTCCTGGTGTGCCACCCGGATGACCATCACTGGTTCAGCGGCACGCGCATCCTGCCCGACCTTTCGCGCGCGTGGGTGCCCCGCCAGGACCCCGGCGCCTCCCTGACCGGGGACGAACCGCAGACACACGAGGACGGTCCCACACGCGTACTGCGCATCGAGACCGTCGAGACCGTACCCCCCGGCCTCGCCCTCCTCGACGCCCCTGACATCGATTCCCTGATCGCCGACAACCGGTCCCTGGCCGCCGAGCTGATCTGCGCCGCCGACATCTGGGTGATGGTCACCACGGCCGCCCGGTACGCCGACGCCATCCCCTGGCACCTGCTGCGCACCGCCAAGGAGTACGACGCCACGCTCGTGACCGTCCTGGACCGGGTGCCGCACCAGGTCGTCTCCGAGGTCTCCCGGCAGTACGGGGCACTGCTCACCAAGGCCGGGCTCGGCGACGTACCGCGGTTCACCGTGCCGGAACTGCCCGAGTCGGCCTGGGGCGGTGGGCTGCTGCCCGCCACCGCCGTGGCACCGCTGCGCACCTGGCTCGTCCACCACGCCCAGGATCCCGCGGCCCGGCAGCACGCGATGTCCCGCACCGCCCACGGCCTGCTGGACTCCCTGAAGGTCCGGATGCCCGAGCTGGCCGGCGCCGCCGCCGCACAGTACGCGGCCGCGCTGCGGCTCACCGCCGCCGTCGACAGCGCCTACGACGGCGAGTACGCGCGCGTGCGGGGCCGGCTGCAGGCGGGAGCCGTGCTCGCCGGGGACGCCCTGAAGCGGTGGCGCGCCTACCCGCTGGACTGCACCGCCGGCGAACTGCTCGACGCGCTCGTGGAGAGCCTGGCCGCCCTGCTGCTGTGCGCCGTCACCGCCGCCGACGAACGCATCGACGACGCCTGGCGGCGCGAGCCGGCCGCGGACGCCCCGAGCCTGGCCGACCGCGACACCTCGATCGAGAGCGCCGAGCACCGCATCGGGCTCGCCGTCCGGCGCTGGCGCCGAGAGCTCGAGGAGTACGCCGACGAAGAGGTGCGTGGGCTGGACCGGAGCGTCGCACCGGACCCCGAGGTCGTCGCCGCGCTGGCCGCCACCGGGCTGCTGGGGGGCCGCCGGGGCCGGTCCGCGGGCGAGGGACTCGCGGAGCGGATCGGCGCGCACGGCGCGCTGCGGCTGCGCGACCGCGCCGGGCGGCTGCTCGCCGACTATCTGGACCGGGTGATGCACGCCGAGCGGGAGCGCCGGCTCGCCCCGCTCGACGCCCTCGAAGTACAGCCCGACCCCCAGGCCGAACTCATTGCCGCGCTGTCCGTACTGCTGAAGGAGAGGTGACCGGTGACCGCCGTCACTGACCAGAACCAACGAGAACGCACCACTCATACGGAGGGCACGGTTCGAACGGAGGGCACGGCGGTCTCGACGGACGGTGACAGGGCGAGGGCGAGAGCGAGAGCGATGGCGCGGGACGCCGTGGGAGCCGAGGACATCCGTGAGGCCGCGGCCGGGCCGGGGGCCGGGAGCGGAGTCGGGCCTGGGAGCGGCGTGGGGGCCGGGACCAGCATCGAATACGGGACCGTCCCGGCCTCCGGGCTCGGTCCGGCGTCTCGTTCCGGGGTCGCTCCGGAGCCTCGGACCGTCCCCGAGGCCGAGAACACGCCGCGTTCAGAGGGCGCCGGGAGGCATCGGGCGGCGGCGCAGCTCGAGGTGGCCGACGCGTTCGGCCTGGCCGGCGGGGCCGCGAGCCGTCCTGCGCCGGCCGTTTCGGGGCCGGGCAGCCGCGTGAGGGACGACGACCGGCACGCGCGCGTGCTGGACGACGGCGGCCACGCGCGCGTGCAGGACGGTGGAGCCCGGAGCCGTACGGAGTCCGAGGGCGGTCGTGCGGAGCCCGCGGGCGGTCGTGCGGAGCCGGCGGACGGTCGTACGGAGTCCGCGGGCGGTCGTGCGGAGTCCGAGGGCGTATGGGACGACGGGCTGATCGCACGCCGTGTCACCGAGACCGGCACCAGCGCCGCCGACCTCGTGCCCGTGGATCCCCGGCCCGCCCGGACCATGCCCGTGCCGCCCCTCGCCTACGACGGACCGCTGCGGTCGCGGCTGGACGCGCTGCGCGAGCTGGTCGGCCTGTCCCGCACCCGGCTGGAGAGCCGTACCCTCGCCGAGGCGGGCCGGGTCCTCGACGAGGCCGCGGCCCGTCGCAGGCTCTCCGGGCAGCACACCGTCGTGGCCATCGCGGGCGCCACCGGCAGCGGCAAGTCCCAGCTGTTCAACGCCCTGGCCGGCGTGGCCATCTCGGAGACCGGCGTACGCCGGCCGACCACCGCCGCACCCATCGCGTGCAGCTGGAGCGACGGCGCGGCGAGCCTCATCGACCGGC
The DNA here is from genome assembly GCF_014654675.1 of Streptomyces spiralis. Lineage (GTDB taxonomy): Bacteria > Actinomycetota > Actinomycetes > Streptomycetales > Streptomycetaceae > Streptomyces > Streptomyces spiralis. The sequence goes on along the minus strand of NZ_BNBC01000101.1, from coordinate 4,199 downwards.
TCGGTATCCCGGGACGGCTGCGCAGGCGCCCCCTTCAGGGCACCGACGCCGACCCGCAGCTGCGCGGACTGGTCCTGGTCGACCTGCCCGACCACGACTCGGCCGCCGTGCAGCACCGTGAGCACGTGGACCGCATCCTCGGACTGGTCGACGCGGTCATCTGGGTCGTCGACCCGGAGAAGTACGCCGACGCCGTGCTCCACGAGCGCTATCTGCGGCCCATGGCCGGCCACGCGGAGATCATGTTCGTCGTCCTCAACCAGGTCGACCGGCTGCCCGGCGAGGCCGCCGACCAGGTCCTCGACGACCTGCGCCGGCTGCTCGACGAGGACGGGATCGCGCTCGGGGAGTACGGCGAACCGGGCGCCACCGTGCTCGCGCTGTCCGCCCTCACCGGCGACGGCATCGGCGAACTGCGCGAGGCGCTCGGCGAGTTCGTGGCCGAGCGCGGGGCGGCGGCCCGGCGCATCTCGGCCGACGTGGACGCGGCGGCGACCCGCCTGCGGCCCGTCTACGCCACACGACGGCGGGCCGGCCTGAGCGAGGAGGCGCGCGAGGAGTTCGCGGCCCGGCTGGCGGACGCGGTGGGCGCCGTCGCCGCGGGCGAGGCGGCCGAGCGTGCCTGGCTGCGCAACGCGGGCCGCGCGTGCGGGACGCCGTGGCTGCGGCTGTGGCGCTGGTACCAGGACCGGCGCGAACCTCCCACAGGCCGGCTGCCCGTGCGTACACAGCCCGACGAGGAGGCCACCGCGCGGCAGCGCGTGGAACAGGCGGTGCGTACGGTGGCCGACCGGGCCTCGGCCGGCCTGCCGGCACCATGGGCGCTGGCGGTGCGCGAGGCCGCCGTACGCGGGGCGCAGGGGTTGCCGGAGGCGCTGGACGACCTGGCGGCGCGGGCCGGGCTGCCACCCGGACGGCCGCCACGGCCGGGCTGGTGGCCGGCGGCGGTCCTGGCGCAGGCGTCGATGACGATCCTCCAGGTCGTCGGAGGGCTGTGGCTGGTCGGCCAGATCGTGGGCGTCATGGCGCCGAACCTGGGGGTGCCGGTCCTGCTGATGATCGCCGGCATCGTCGGCGGGCCGCTCGTGGAATGGGGCTGCCGCATCGCGGCACGCGGACCGGCCCGGCGGTACGGCCAGGATGCGGAGCGCCGCCTCCGGGAGGCGGCGGCGGGATGCGGCCGGGCCCGGGTGCTCGATCCGGTGGCGGCGGAGCTGCTGCGCTACCGGGAGGTGCGCGAGCAGTACGCACGGGTGACGGGGGCGGGAGGGCGGTGAGTCCGGGTGCGGGCGAGGAGTCCGGCGGGGGGTGAAGGTCACCCGTCCGGGTGAGGGAGTTTTCCACAGGCGGGCGGTGGTCCACAGGGCCCGGCGGGCCCGTCCCGGCGGAGGCAGCCTGGTTCCGCGGCGATCGCGAGAGACGCGGTCGGCGCGGCAGACGCAGCCGTACGGGACGGGCCCGTACGCGTGTCCGCCCGGCCGCGGCGGCCGGGTGAGGGAGGGAAGCACCGATGAACGAGACGATGATCTGCGCGGTGGGCAACGTGGCGACGCAGCCGATGTACCGGGACCCGGGTACGGGGATGTCCGCGAGGTTCCGCCTGGCGGTGACCGCGCGCTACTGGGACCGCGAGAAGAACGCCTGGACGGACGGGCACACCAACTTCTTCACGGTGTGGGCCAACCGGCAGCTCGCCGCGAACACGATGGCGTCGCTGAACGTGGGCGATCCCGTCGTCGTGCAGGGCCGGCTGAAGGTGCGCACGGACTCGCGTGACGGCAACACCCGCGCCTGGGCGGACATCGACGCCGTCGCGATCGGCCACGACCTGGCGCGGGGCACGTCGGCCTTCCGGCGCACCGGCAGGCCCGAGCCGGCAGCACCCACCACCCCGCCCGCACAGCCCGAGCCGAACTGGGAGACCCCTGTCGGGACCTCGGTCACGGGCGACGACACCGCGCCTCCCGTGGAATCGCCCGCGGACGCGAGCGCCGAGGCGGAGAACGCGAAACAGCGGCGCGAACCGGTGGCGGTGACGTGACAGGACGCACCGACAAGACGTGGCTGACGGCTTGGCGGCTGACGGTTCACGGGACATGACTCGCCGAACTGCGGCTTATCGGTGAGTGCGCTCGGCAACGTCCCGGTTGATGTGCCGACAGGTCCGGTTCACCGGCAGTTGGCGGCGATAACGATTCCGATTCGGATCAGTTACCTGACGATCTGACAGCAAGCCGCGGTGCACGGGATCTTTAGGATGCCGGACATGGCTCGGTGAGCCCGGAGATTCTGCTGGTGGGACCGTACCCCCACGTCAACGGGTCCTGCTCGGAGGGGAATTCTGTGTGTGCTTCGTACGCTGCGCCGTCCATGCGCAGCCCAGGGGCGGCCCGTCTGGCCGCCGCGACCCTGGTGTCCGGCCTCATCGCCGCCGGTGTGCTGGCCGCCGCCGGCCCGGCCGCCGCCGACGGGATGCCGCAGAGCCAGGGCGGGGCCACCGCCACCATGGGCGGCCTGAAGACCTACGGCACCGCCGTCATCCATGACGGGACCGGGAAGCACCAGGTGCCCGCGGGCCTGTTCGAGATGTCCGTGGACGGCGGCGGCACGCTGCAGACGTACTGCGTCGACCTGCACAACCCCACGCAGAAGGACGCCAAGTATCACGAGACGTCCTGGAGCGGCACCTCGCTCGGCGTCAACAAGAACGCCGGGAAGATCCGCTGGATCCTGCAGAACTCCTACCCACAGGTGAACGACCTGGCGGCACTCGCCGCCAAGGCGGGGGTGAAGAACCTCACCGAGCAGGACGCGGCGGCCGGCACCCAGGTGGCCATCTGGCGCTACTCCGACAGCGCGCGCGTCGACGCCGTCGACCCGCAGGCCGAGAAGCTCGCGGACTACCTGCAGCACAGCGCCCGTGACCTGGCCGAACCGCAGGCCTCGCTGACCCTGGACCCGCCCGCCGTCTCGGGACATCCCGGCGAGCGGCTGGGCCCGGTGACGGTGCACACCGACGCGAGCAGCGTCACGGTGACGCCCCCGGCGGACGCGGCCACCACCGGTGTACGGATCGTCGACCGGCACGGCAAGCCGGTCACGTCCGCCAAGGACGGCACCCTACTGTTCTTCGACATCCCCAAGGACACCTCCGACGACGGATCCCCCGCGTCGGGCACGGCCGAGCTGACCGTCCAGGCCTCCACCACCGTGCCGGTCGGACGGGCCTTCGCCTCCGACAGCCGCAGCCAGACGCAGATCCTGGCCGGCTCCAGCGAGTCCACGGTCGCCGCGACCACGACCGCCACCTGGGCCGACGCAGGCGCGATACCCGCCCTGTCCGCGGCGAAGGACTGCGCCAAGGGCGGCCTGGACATCACGGTGGCCAACAAGGGCACCGAGCCTTTCACCTTCGACCTGATGGGCGCCGAGCACACCGTCGCCGCGCGCACGACCCGTACGGTCACGATCCCCCTGCAGGAGGACCAGGCCTACGACTTCACGATCACGGGCCCCAGCGGTCACGGACAGCGCTTCACCGGCGTCCTCGACTGCCACACCCAGGGCAGCGAGGCGGGCCTGGCCACCCAGACCCTGAGCGAACCGAGCCCGGTCACGGCCGGCGGCGGCTCCGGCGGCACCGACCTGGCGGACACCGGCGGCACCGACACCACCCCGCTGCTCGCCGCCATCGGCCTCAGCCTTCTCGTCCTGGGCGCCACGGTGCTGAGCATCGTCCACAAGAACAGGACCTCCCGGAACTGAGCCGGACCCGAGGCCGACGAACCTTGCCAACTCAACAGATAGCGCCCGCCCGACAACCCTCCGCACGCCCCCGCCCCGGGTGCTCGGCCCCGACTCCCCGTCCGCCGGGCCGTACGGCAAGATGGGCTGTTACTTACCGCGAGAGGGCCCCTCACCAGCGGTTTCCTGCCGATGAGGGGCCGTGTCAGGCGGTGTGGGCCGTCTCTGGGCCGTCATGAGCGTGACCGGCGGCCCGGTACATCCCGGAGATGGCTTTCCGGGTCCGGGACTCGCTGGACGCCATCGAGTGCGTGTAGACGCGGAGCGTGAACCCGGGGTGGCTGTGCTCGCGAAGTGCGGCCGACACCAGATGTCAGCCTAGTACTGCAACGGTGCTTGCCCTGAATGATGGCCAGTTCAGGGGCTGTGTCCGCGTCGTTTGTAGTGGCTGGTGC
>NZ_BNBC01000100.1:1262-9930 GCF_014654675.1 Streptomyces spiralis | reverse complement strand
CGACCGGCTGCGCAAGGCGGAGGAGATCGGGGCCATCCCGATCAACACCGCCGAGCAGGACCCGGCTGAGGTCGTCAGGGAGGCCACCCTCGGTCTGGGCGCCGACAACGGCTGCGAATGCGTCGGCTACCAGGCGCACGACCCCCAGGGACACGAGGACGCCAGCCTCACGCTCAACGGACTGATCGACTCGGTCAGGTTCACGGGCGACATCGGCGTGGTGGGCGTTTTCATGCCCCAGGACCCCGGCGGCGCGGAGGCCCAGGGGGAGCTGGAAGCTCAGGGCAAGGTTCCGATCGACTTCGGGATGATGTGGTTCAAGGGCCAGCACATGGGGACCGGTCAGGCGCCGGTGAAGAGGTACAACCGGGCGCTGCGGGACCTGATCGCCGGCGGGAGGGCGAAGCCGAGTTTCGTCGTCTCCCACGAGCTCAGCCTGGACGAGGCCCCCACCGCCTACGAGCACTTCGACGCCCGTGACGAGGGCTGGACCAAGGTCGTCCTGCATCCCGACGGACACGGCAACGGCCACAAACAGTAAGGACCCTCTGGGCCGCCGTCCGCCTGCTCCCCCGGACATAGCCGGCCGACGAACGGCGTCCGGCCCGGCAGGGCGGACGGCGGACCCGCTTGACGCGCACGGATCTGCGTAATGCAGGAGCCGAGGTCGTCGACGAGGAGGTTGTCATCGACGGCCAGTTCACCTCGAGCCAGTCGCCCGCGGACCTGCCGGCCTTCTGCGTCGCCATCGTCGAGCAGTTCGCCCATGCCGGCCGCCCGGTCTCCGGCGCCTAGCTGGGCAACGGACGGAGAGGTCATGTCCTGCAGTCTCCTCGAAGAGCGCCGCGTCGCGATGTCCCCCGCCTTGCAGGAACAGTACGACGCCCTCTGCCGCCACCGGTGAGGTCCGGCCACCGGCTCCGGGTGGAGCCCGGTCGGGCGCGCTGCAGGGGGTCACAGCATCTCCAGCGGCCGTTTGCTCCTCGGCGGCGGGAACGCCCGGTCCAGGGTCGCGAGGTCCTCGGCGGTCAGGTCCACCTCCAGAGCCGCTCTGTTCTCCTCGACGTGCGCGCTGGAGGACGCCTTCGGGATCGCGATGACGTCCTCGTGCCGCAGGACCCAGGCCAGGGCGATCTGCGCGGGCGTCGCACCGTGGGCGGCTGCCACGTCCCGCACCGCCGTGTGGCCGAGCAGACGGCCCTGCTCGACCGGCGAGTACGCCATGACGGGGATCGACAGTTCACGGCACCTGGGCAGCAGACTGTACTCAGGCCCTCGGCGGCTGAGGTTGTACAGCACCTGGTCGGTCTGCGGCCCGGCTCCGGGCGGCAGGTCCGCGAGATCATCCACGTCCAGGTTGCTCACCCCCCAGGAGCGGATGGCGCCCTCCCGCACCAGGGACTCGAACGCCTCGACCGTCTCCTCCAGCGGCACGGCTCCACGCCAGTGCAGCAGGTACAGGTCGATCCGGTCCGTGCGCAGACGACGCAGGCTCCCCCGGCATGCCTCGGGCACTCCACCGGCGTCCGCATGGGTGGGGAGCACCTTGCTGACCAGGAAGACCTCGTCCCGCCGGCCGGCCACCGCCTCGGCCACCACTTCCTCCGCCGCGCCGTCCCCGTACATCTCCGCGGTGTCGACGAGGGTCATCCCCAGGTCCAGCCCGGCGCGCAGGGCCGACACCTCCGCCGAGCGGTGTCCGGGATCCTCGCCCATCCCCCAGGTGCCCTGACCGAGCGCCGGGACCCCAACCCCGCAGGGAAGGACGACCGTCCGCGGATCCGCCATGGCTTCCTCCCGGATGTAACGGTGGCCAAGACTGCCAACCACCAACTGCACCACGACATACATCTCAGGTCGTGCTGCAGATCAGGCCGGGCGTACCGGCTTCCTCGCCCCTCGTAGGTACCACGTCGCCGGAGCGGGATGCGCCGACTGTTTGGGCGGTCAGCGGGGCTGGCCGAGTGCTGCCGCTGGCCGCAGGTTCTCCTCGAGTTCTTCGGCCATGGCCGCGCTGGCCAATGCCCGTCCCAGTCGAGGTGCCTGTTTGAACAGGTTGTGCCCGGCGGTGAAAAAGATCCTGTCGGCTTCCCAGACCGCCATGCCGTCTTCGCTCCACGGCAGGCTTGTCACCCAGCAGTGCAGGTACTCGACGGGCTCGGGGTCGAGGCCGGGCAATGCGCGGGAGACGTACGCGCGGGCGCGGTCGTTGAGCGCCACCAGTGCTTCGGGGTCCGCAAAGCTGCCGTCCTCCCGCACCTCGACCGTTTGGCTGAGGCCCACCGCATATCGGCTGTTGCCGGGGTAGGGGGCTGCGTAGACGCCGACCTCCCCGAAGTCGCCGCTGCTGTCCTGCAGGCAGGCGACCCGTTCCGGGGGCGCTCCCCTGACCTGGAAGGTGAGGCGGACGTGGGCTGCCGGCCGTATGGGGAGCGAAAGCCCCACGTTGCGCGCCAGCCGCGCCGTGCCCAGGCCCGCGCACACCACGGCCGTTGCGTACTCCTCACGGCCGACGGTGCTGAGCACCTCCACCGTGCCGCGGCCCGTCGGATGCAGCGAGATGACCTCGTCGGTGGCCACAGAGTCACCCAGCGCGTCGGCCAGGCTTTCGACCGCGACACGGGTACGGATGGCGCCACCGTCCTCATCGAGCATCGCGGGACCGCGGTAGTCGGCGAGCAGCGGCATGCGGGCGTGAAGCTCGGCGCTGTCCACAGTCCGGACCGGTATGCCGCCGACATCCTGCAGAATGCGCAGTCTCCCAGGAACGGGACCGCCCAGGGCGACCACTCCGTCCTGGGAGATCAGTTCGGCGCCCAACCGGTCGGCCCACTCGTTCCAGATGGTGCGGCCCTGCCGGGTGAATTCAACCAGGCGGGCGTCGTCGTGCGCGTGGCGGAATATGCGGGACTGACCACTGGACTGTCCGTGGCCTGGAACGCCGCTTTCGTAGACCCGCGCCATCGTTCCGCGTTCGGCCAGTGCATAGGCGGTGCAGAGTCCGACGATGCCGGCTCCTACCACGGCCACCTCGGGAGCCCGGCCCATTCGATCGCCTCACTTCGCGTCCCGGAGCTGTCCCCCTGCGGAGCAGGGATTATGTTCATCTGTCGCCGCCGCGAACTGGTGGGTGACTGGACCCGGTGGGCGGCATTGTCGGGCTCTACGTGACCCAACGGCGGAACCGTGTCTCCCTCAGCCTCACACCGGTCCGAAATATGTCAACCGGCCACCTCGGACAACGACCGTGATCGACCGGCGGAGAGCCGCGGGATCGGACGTCCGGTCAAGGCATGGGAGGAGGTTTCTGAGCAGTACATCGGCCGGCTGGCGATTCCGTGGCTGTCCGGACATCCCGCACATCGGAGTCCAGGGTCATCGTGTCGTTCCCCGTGCTTTGGCCAGCCTGTACCGTGCGCGAGAGGGAGGCCTGCACGCCAGTCACCGGCCAGGCGAAGTCGTACATCAGGACGGGCAAACGGCCGAGTTCCGGGGCTGCCTAGCGGGCGGGTGCCTCGTCGGCGAGCCGGTTGTTGCGGTCGATCTCTGTCATGTGTGTCTCGGCCCAGACCCGCAGTGCGGCGAGCGGACTTTCCAGGGACAGGCCGAGGTCGGTGAGCCGGTAGTGGACGGCAGGCGGCACGGTGGGTTCCACGCGGCGTGTGACCAGGCCGTCACGCACCAGGCTCTGCAGGGTGGTGGACAGCATCTTCTGCGAGATACCCGGGATACGACGCTGGAGTTCCGCGAAGCGCAGCTCGTCCGGAGCCTCCTCGGCCAGCACCTTCACCACCATCGACGTCCACTTGGTGCCGATGCGGTCGAGCAGCCGACGAGTAGGGCAGCGCGGATCCATCAGGTCACCGCGCTCACCGGGCCGCTGGTGACGACCGCTGGTCCCCGACGTGGTCACCCCGGGCTCACCACCTGATTCGAAAGTGCCGTCTTGGGTGGACCAGGTTAGTTCCCTACCGTGACGTTGTCACCATCGTTCACCACGAATTCGGAGGGTCACCCATGCCCGAGCTGCGACGCGTCCCCGTCAACGGTGTCGAACTGAACGTCGCCCTCGCCGGGTCCGGCCCGGCCGTACTGCTGCTGCACGGCTTCCCGCACACCTGGCAGGTGTGGACGGACGTCATGGCCGATCTGTCCGGCCGCTACCGCGTCATCGCGCCGGACCTGCGCGGGTTCGGCGCGAGCAGCCGGGCCGCCTCCGGGTACGACGCAGGCACCCTGGCCGAGGACGCCGCGGGGCTTCTTGCCGCGCTGGGCGTGTCCTCGGCCGCGGTGGTGGGCATCGACGCCGGTGCCCCTCCGGCCTTCCTCGTTGCCCTGCGCCGCCCCCGTCTCGTGCGGCGCCTGGTCGTCATGGAGTCCCTGTTGGGCAGGCTGCCCGGTGCCGAGGACTTCCTCGCCGACGGGCCGCCGTGGTGGTTCGGCTTCCATTCCGCCGCGCACGGCCTCGCCGAGACCGTGCTGGAGGGCCACGAGGCCGACTACGTCGACTGGTTTCTGCGCGCGGGCACGCTCGGCGACGGGGTACGCCCCACCATTCGCGACGCCTTCGTCCGTGCATACACCGGCCGACAGGCGTTGAGCCGCGCATTCTCGTACTACCGGGCCATGCCCGAGAGCGCGGCACAGATCGAGCAGGCAGTCACCACGGCCCGCCTGACAGTACCGACGATGGCGCTGGGCGCCCGGCCCGTCGGTGCTGCACTGGAACGCCAGCTCCGCCCGGTCACCGACGATCTCACCGGACACGTCATGGAAGACTGCGGCCACATCATCCCGCTGCACCGGCCGCGCGCCCTGCTCACGCTGCTGCGTCCGTTCCTGGCCGGTGAGGACGCCGCAGCGGCCTGACCGGAGACCGGGACGGGGGCCGAGGACCGCGGGGGCGGGCATGCTGACCGCGGGCCATGGCCGCCGTACGCGTCGCGCTCCAGGCAGCTGCGCCTGGCCGAGGACCAGCCGATCGTCCAGCAACTGACCCTGCTGTGCCGTCTCACCCGGGATCCTGGGAAAGTCCCGGTGACCGGGTGATCTCCTTTTCGGCCGCTTCGACGACGGTCAGTACGGCGGCCGCCGCTGCCGCGGGATCGCCGGCCGCCACGGCATCCACGATGGCGCGGTGGCCGGGCAGCGAGGCTTCCACCGCGCCCGGGGTCTGGGTGCTGACGCGGAAGCTGTGTTCCAGCGCGATGGCGATGGCGCGGCCCAGTGAGCCGAGCAGACGGTTGCCGCCGGCGTCCAACAGGGCCCGGTGGAAGGCGATGTCGGCCTCGACATAGCCGCTGCGGCCGGGTTCCGCCGCTGCGGTCTCCATAGCGGCCAGGGCGTCGTACAGGGCTCGTACGTCGTCGGGGCCAGCCCGGTCGGCGGCGAGCCGGGCTGCCTCGGGCTCGACGATCCGGCGCAGTTCACTCGTGTCGCGCAGCAGTGCCGTGGCGTCCCCGGCCTGTTTCCAGCGCAGTACGTCACGGTCCAGGTGGTTCCAGTGCTCCGGGGGCAATACGCGCGTGCCGGTGCGCGGGCGTACACGCAGCATCCCCTTGGCCACCAGAGCCTTGACCGCCTCCCGCAACACGCCCCGGCTGACTCCTATCTCGGTCGCGAGCAGGTCCTCGACCGGCAGCGGATGCCCCGGTTCCCACACTCCGCCCACGATGCGGCGGCCGAGTTCGTCGACCACACGCTCATGCATGGTCGGAAAGTGCACCACGATCTCCGCTTCCCCCCTGGACGCCATTCATCGAATCATTTAATGATTGCCTCCCAGGCTACAGCCTGCGGGTCCTCACTCACCCGACATTGCCCCACCGCGAACCAGCCGAGCGAGAGCCACGGGAGTACCTACATGACCGACGGGAACAAGACGAGCCGCCGCAGCCAGGCATGGTTCGGTGCGAGTGGCCGCGGCGGGATGCTGTACCGCTCCTGGATGCGCAACCAGGGGTTCGGGCACGAGGTGTTCGACGGGCGCCCTGTCATCGGCATCGCGACCAGCGCCTCCGAACTCGCCCCGTGCAACGCCCACTTGACACGTGTGGCCGAAGCCGTCAAGCGCGGTGTGTGGCAGGCGGGCGGCTTCCCGCTCCAGTTCCCCACCATGGCCACCGGCGAGACGCTGATGCGCCCCACCGCCATGCTGTACCGAAACCTGATGGCCATGGAGGTCGAGGAGCTCATCCGAGCGAATCCGCTCGACGGGGTGGTGCTGCTGTCCGGCTGTGACAAGACGACGCCCGCGATGCTGATGGGTGCGGCCAGTGTCGACCTGCCCGCCGTCATGGTCACCGGCGGGCCGATGCTCAACGGCAAGTACCGGGGCCAGGACGTGGGGTCGGGGACCCATGTGTGGAAGTTCGAGGAGGACCTGAAGACCGGCCGGATGACCGAGGAGGAGTGCTTCTTCGCCGAAGGCTGCATGGCCCGCTCCAACGGTCACTGCATGACGATGGGGACCGCCTCCACGATGGCCTGCATGGCCGAGGCGCTCGGCATGCAGCTTCCGGGCTCGGCCGCCTGGCCAGCCGTCGATTCCCGGCGGATGGAGACCGCGCAGGCGGCGGGGCAGCGCATCGTGCGGATGGTGGAAGAGGAGCTGCGCCCCTCGCGGATCCTCACGCGGGAGGCATTCGAGAACGCCATTCGGGTCAACGCGGCCATAGGCGGCTCCACCAACGCCATCATCCATCTCACCGCCATCGCCGGACGCGTCGGTGTCGACCTGAGCTTGGAGGACTTCGACGCCCTGGCCCGCGAGGTGCCGACCCTGGTCAATCTGATGCCCAGCGGCAAGTACCTGATGGAGGACTTCTGCTACGCCGGTGGCCTGCCGGCCGTCATGGCCGAGCTGCTCCGTGGTCGGCTGCTGCACGGCGAGCAGATCACCGTCACCGGACGCGGCATCGCCGAGAACGTCGAGAACGCCGAGCGCGTCGACTCCGACGTGATCACGGGCCTCGGCGCCCCGTTCCAGCCGGCCGGCACCGGTACCGCCGTGCTGCGCGGAAACCTGTGCCCCGACGGCGCGGTGATCAAGCAGTCCGCCGCGTCGCCGCACCTGCTCGACCACCGCGGCCCCGCGCTCGTCTTCGACTCTCCCGAGGCTTATCACGAGGTCGCCGACGACCCGGATCTCGACGTCGACGAGAACACTGTGATCGTCATCCGCAACGCCGGCCCCAAGGGTTACCCCGGCATGCCCGAGGTCTCCAACGTCCCGCTGCCCGCCAAGCTGTTGAAGGCAGGTGTCACGGACATGGTGCGCATCTGCGACGGCCGTATGAGCGGCACCGGATACGGGACCGTGGTACTGCACGTCGCACCCGAGGCCGCCGTCGGCGGACCCCTCGCGCTGGTGCGCGACGGGGACCCGATCGTCCTCGACGTCCCGAACCGCACCCTGCATCTGGACGTCGACGAAGCCGAGCTGGTGCGCCGCCGGGAGGCGTGGAAGGCCCCCGCCGAGCGCCACACCAGCGGCTACGCCTGGCTCTACACCCAGAACGTCGAACAGGCCGACAAGGGCGCCGACTTCGGCTTCCTGCGCGGAAGCCGCGGCCACGAAGTCCCCCGCGACTCCCACTGAGTCCGCCCCCTGTGACCGAACCCTCGAATCCAGGAGAGCATCGATCGTGGAATCGGCAGCAACGCGCCCGCATCCGGTCCTCACAGCCGCCTCCGTCGTGCCGGAGGACGTCGGCCAGGCCGCCCTTGTCGCACGTGTCCACCACCCGGAGTGGGACGGACCGTGCGTGGCCGCGGTGCGCGGCGAGCATGTCGTCGACCTGACAGCCATCGCACCCACCGTCTCCGACCTGCTGGAACGCGACGACGCGGCGACGGTTGTCCGCGAGGCCGACGGCGGACACACCTGGCGCCTCGACGAACTGCTTCAAGCCCCGGCCGACCGCCGTGACGTCGCGCATCTGCTCGCCCCCATCGATCTACAGGTGATCAAGGCCGCGGGTGTCACCTTCGCCCGAAGTCTGCTGGAGCGCGTCATCGAGGAGCGCACGGGCGGCGACCCGGCACAGGCCGCCCGGGTGCGGGCGCTCATCGGGCAGATCGTGGGTGGCGCGCTCGACGGCATCCGCCCCGGATCGCCGGAGGCCGCCAAGGCCAAGGAACTGCTGATCTCCGAAGGGCTGTGGTCGCAGTATCTGGAGGTCGGCATCGGGCCGGACCCGGAGGTGTTCACCAAGGCCCCGGTACTGTCCGCGGTCGGCACCGGTGCCGACATCGGAGTGCTCGGCGCCTCGGTGTGGAACAACCCCGAGCCCGAGGTCGTCCTCGTCGTGGACTCGCGCGGTCGGGTACGCGGCGCGACGCTGGGCAACGACGTCAACCTCCGCGACATCGAGGGACGCAGCGCGCTGCTGTTGTCCCGGGCCAAGGACAACAACGCCTCCTGCGCGATCGGCCCGTTCGTCCGCCTGCTCGACGACGGCTTCGACCTCGACACCGTACGCGCGCTCGACATCGACCTGCGGGTCGACGGCACGGACGGCTACGTCCTGCACGGCAGCAGCTCCATGCGCGAGATCAGCCGCGACGTACTGGACCTGGTCGCCGCCACGCACGGTGCACACCACCAGTACCCGGACGGCTTCGTGCTGTTCACCGGCACCCTGTTCGCTCCTACCGAGGACCGGCA
>NZ_BNBC01000100.1:0-1233 GCF_014654675.1 Streptomyces spiralis | reverse complement strand
ACCCGGCTCGGGGTTCACCCACGAGCACGGCGACATCGTACGGATCTCCAGCCCCCGGCTCGGCGCTCTCGTCAACACGGTCACCACCAGCGAACAGGCCGCACCGTGGACGTTCGGCGTACGAGGGTTGATGCACAACCTCGCCCGTCGCGGCGTGCTGTGAGCTACATGACTCCGGGCGGGCATCTGGAAACGAGTGTCATTTACAGGACAGCCCTCAGTAGGGGCGACACCCCGCGGCGATCCCGCTCAGGTGTCACCCTGCTACTGGCGACGTCGCCTGTGCTGTGTGCTCAGCGCTCGATGGTGGCGGCGAGCGGCGTGGTCATGGCGGCGTCGCTGATCAGTGCGCCGTCCCACAGAGCAAATGTGGTTGGCCGTGGTCAGGCCCCCGTGGAAGACGGCGATGACCACCTGAGCCGCTACCGCCAGTACACCGATCAGTCCGGTCAGCCAGGCCCCACCGAACGCCACGGTGATAGCGGGGGCTATGACGAGCAGCGGCCCGAGGTGGACGGTTTCCGGAGTCTGGATGTCCACGACGGTGATCAGAGTGATCAGTCCGATGGGGAGCAGCACCAACGCTCGGCTGGCGTGCCACCGCTGCCACGTGAAGGCGAAGCGCTGCTCAAGGTGCATATGTCTAATGTGCACCTTCCGCCTGCGCGGCGCCCCGGTCGGATGGAGCGGGCAGCGGTAGACACGCGGTTGGCGAGGTGAGGCTCGCCCTGGATCCCTCGCCTTGCAAGCCCGCTCCAGAGGGGGGCGATGCTGAAGGAGAGGTATGCCAACCGATCGTGTGGACCGAGCGCAAGGGCTGCGGAGCTTGCGAAGACAGCGGCCTTAGCAGGGAGCGGGTTCCAGTTGAGGCTTGTCGTCGATCTCAACCGGTTCCGGGGATTCGCGCAGTGTGTGTTTCCCGCCCCGGAGCTCTTCTCCCTGCACGGGGGCGAGGCGCCGCTGTTCTCGCCTCGCTTCGACGAGGCACAACAGGACCGGGTGGAGAAGGCCGCTGCCGCCTGTCCGGTCCAGGCGATTCTTGTGGACTACTCCGACGAGCCGACGAAGGGCCTGGAGACTCATGTCGGCCGACACAGACGTCGAGGTCCTGCGGCGTCAGGGCCGCATTGCCGTCGTCGGTGCCTCGCTGGCCGGGCTGCGTGCGGCGGAGACGCTGCGCGAGCAGGGGTTCACCGGATCGCTGACGATGATCGGCGATGAGCCGTACGAGCC
>NZ_BNBC01000099.1 GCF_014654675.1 Streptomyces spiralis | reverse complement strand
GCACCAGCCACTACAAACGACGCGGACACAGCCCCTGAACTGGCCATCATTCAGGGCAAGCACCGTTGCAGTACTAGCGTCCCGGCGGGCGGACCGGCGTCGGCCGGCTCGTCGCCGCCGGCGGTGTGGATGCAGTCACGTTTTTGCCCGAGCGGTCCATAACGTGGTTCTTTACCGTACAGTCCATAAGTGGCCCGGGGCTGTCCGCTCCGGGCTGTAACACTGCAGCGACACATGGTGCACGATCTTTGGCGTTTGCACCGGACAGGGATAAGCGATCATGGGACAGCTTGACGGGAAGACGGCAGTCGTCACCGGAGGCAACAGCGGAATCGGACTGGCCACAGCCAAGCGATTCGCGCGTGAGGGCGCGCACGTGTTCATCACCGGCCGTCGGCAGGAGGCTCTCGACGCCGCGCTGGCCGAGATCGGCGGGGAAGCCACCGCCGTCCGGGGCGACGTCGCGAACCTCGCGGACATCGACCGCCTCTACGCGGCTGTCGCCGAGCGGGGCCGGTCCATCGACGTACTGTTCGCCAACGCGGGCGGCGGTGAGTTCGCCGCGCTTGAGCAGGTCACCGAGGAGCACTTCGACGCCACCTTCAACATCAACGTGCGAGGCATGCTCTTCACCGTTCAGAAGGCAATTCCGCTGCTCAACGACAGCGCCTCGGTGATCCTGACCGGATCGACTGCTGCCACCTCAGGTGGCGCCGCCTTCGGCGTGTACGCCGCGTCCAAGGCCGCGGTCCGCTCCTTCTCCCGCACCTGGGCCAACGAACTCAGCGGCCGCGCAATCCGAGTGAACACCCTGGTGCCCGGCCCGATCGTCACCCCGGGCATCACCGGCCTGGCCGCAGACGCCGACCAGGCCGCGAAGATGAGGGACGCCTTCGCCAGCCAGATACCGCTGGGCCGGATGGGGCACCCGGACGAGGCCGCAGCCGCCGCACTGTTCCTCGCCAGCAATGAGAGCAGCTTCGTCACCGGATCCGAGCTGTTCGTCGATGGCGGACTCAACCAGATCTGAGCGCCGCAAGACGATGCGCTTGCCCGTCCCAGCGAAGATGAGAGTGTGACCGCGTCGCGGTCACACCGGTAGTCACACCGAACCTTCGGGCGAGCGCAGCCCCGCCGGTGTGCGGGCACACGGCGACCCCCGGAATCGGCTGAGGGCGTGGAGTCGGACGCCGTACACACAGATGATCAGCAGAGCACCGTCGCCCGGCAATTTTGGCCAGCGGCGGCGCCGACGACCGTGCGTGCCGCCGCAGCCACCGAGTTCATACAGCCGTCGGAAGCGCCAGAAGACATGGGGCCTCTCCGGCAGGGCATCTCAGGGCACGAAATACCTCGAGTCCCTCCGTCGCTGCGGCCATAGGAAAGACGTGTGCTTCTGGGTGCCGGCACCGGCGTAAGCGGGGCCCGGCCGTGAACGGCCGAGCCCCACTCCTTTGGTCCGTGCGAGTCAGATCACCACCGCTGACCTCGTCCGCGGCCGCCACCCGCGCGCGACACAGCACCAGGACGGCGGGCGCCACCAGCCAAGGGGTCTTGACGATGAAACGCACCGAACGAGGCGCGTGCGACAGCTGAACGAGCAGCTGGGGAGACATGGTTGTCGACCTCGTGTGCCATCACTTGGTCCAGTGTGGCTCCTTCGGTCCATGGCCCGGCTGAGAGGACCACGGGATGCCGAACTGCTCAACCGGATCTGCACAAGGACAAGGGGCGGCGACGGCGGGTTTGAGCCGGACGCCGGCCTGCCCTCCGCGACCACCCGCGCCAGCATGCAGCACGACATCTGTTGACCTCCTCCCCCGCCTAAAGGCGGGGGATTCCAGCGGTCGCCCGCTGGGGTTCCTGCTTCACCGACGACCACCCCGTCCGGGAGGACTCCCGTTGAGGTCTTACACCGTCTCCACAGGCAGACACCGCCAGCCCGGCGGCCAGCATGTTGCGTGCCGCGTTCACGTCGCGGTCATCACCCCTCGACCAACAACGCTCGCGGCGAACTGGCCCGCATGTATGAGCGGGTGGGGCGCCATGCCGAATCGCTTGCCCTGTACGAACAGGTCCTCGCCCATGAGACGCGTACCGGCCAAGACATCGGGCTGTGGTGGGGCCGCCACCGAGCCCGCGCGCTCATCAGCGCCGGCCACACCGACGAAGGCATCGCCGAGCTCACCCGCCTCCTCCGGCGTGCCGAACCCGAATTCGGTCGCGACCATCCTGAGATCCTGTGCGTTCGCATGTTCCTGGCCCGCGCCCACACGGCGGCCGGACACCACACCACTGCCCTCGCCCTCTTCACCGCTTGCGTCCAGGACCGGCAGCACGTCCTGGGCCCCGACCACTTCGCGACGCTAAACGCCCGCCGCAACCTCGGCCTGGCGCTCCTGGCCGCCGGCAGACGATCCCGCGCGATCACCTGCCTCAACGCGGTTCTCACCGACTACGAACGCGTACTCGGTCCCCACCACCCGTACACCACGGGAGCCCGCGCCAACCTAGCCACCGCACAAGTCACCCCTCACACCCGGCTGCTCCGACGCCCCACCACGCCCACCCACCTCTGACATGTGCGCGAGCAGCAGTTGCCATCGGCCGGCGCACGCGGCGAACGATCTGCACAGCGTCATGGCGCCCAGTCCAGACCCGCTTCCGCGCGTGCAGGCCCATGGTTGTGCACGCGGTCATGACAAGACAGGCTCCGTGCACGCCAAGGTCTGCCATCGTGGCGAGGAAGGCAACGCGCAGCCGGTTGTACCAGGCATCCAGGTAGCGGCCGTTGTCGTAGCGCACCCACGCCTCGATCGGCGTGACGCCGCAGCCGAGCTTCCGTACAGCAACAGTCCCACCGAGGGCGTCAGCACCAAGACCAAGCGCATCGCGCGCCAGATACACGAACGAGCAGGCTTCACCCTTCTTCGCCGCATCCTCCTCGGATAGCAGCACGCTCCATCACCACCGAATGAGCCATTCCCAGTAAGCGATCACGCCTGTGTGTTAGTGGCGGTGCCCCACAAGCGGCCACTTGACGAGAAGTCAGCTGACCTTGGTTGGTGTCGCTGCGTTGCTGCGCTCGTGCTCGTGGGAGCGGGTTCGACGCCAGTACGAGCGGGCGGCCAGAGCCAGTGCGACGCCGTGCACGGCGAACGCGGCAACGCCGATCCAGGCGACCAGCAGCGCATCACTGGAGGAGGGGAAGTCGCCGCGCCTCATATTCACGACGCCGGCTGAAGCCAGAGCGCAATACGCGCTCCCAAGCACCCCGTACGGCACCAGGGATGCGGCACCGATCACTGCCGGGGTCAACGGGAGCCAGCGGGGGACGCGTCGACCGCGCAGCCCGAGTGTCCAGCGGGGGAAGACCTGGCCCCAGGGGCGGACCAGCCCCCACAGCAAGAAGACTCCGAGCGTGGCCAGCAGCACGGTGGCATCCATGCCCCAGGATTCCAGAGTGAGCCAGATCCCGGATGCACCGTTGCGCTGGGATACCGCGAGCATCTCCTCGCCACTCACGCCGGCGAAGGTGCCGCCGAGGGCCCAGATGAGCTTCATCACCGCGTAGGGGAGGAAGGCCGCCGTTCCGGCGCAGGCGGCGAGCTGCACCTGCTTGGAGGCCGCGGTAGGGGCTGGTGCCTCGGATACGGCAGGAAGGTGGCGGACGGATCGGGCGGTGGCCGCCAGCAGCAGGGCTCCAGCCGCGGCCAGTACGTGATTCGCTGCAGCGGCCGCGCTGTCCACCCCTTGCCCGAACGCCAGCGTGATGACATCCATCAGCAGGCCGAACGCGGCGATCCCGGCCAGAGCGCAGACCATCCACAACAGCACCCGTAAGACCGGGCGCGGTCCGTGGCGCACCACTGCCGTGCCAACGGCCGCCGCCAGCGCCCCCACTGCCGTGACCGCCCAGCCCAGCGCCACCGGACCGGGACGGGGGCCGGCGTACAGCAGGGGGGTACTACTCAGCGTGCAGGCCAGGCCGAAGCCGGCATACCCGACCGCCCATATCACCGTTGCCCGGCCCACCCACAACGGCCACTGCCGCCACCACGTGCGCCAACGCGCCCCGACTGCGGCTGTCATACCAGTCATGGACTGAACATCCCATCGATATCAACGGCGGGACATCAGCTTCGGGTGCGACCTGCGTCCCTCCACCGAAGGAGCGGCTGATACAACTCTGGGATGAGATCGCGCGAGTAGCGCCGCAACTGGCCATACGCAGGGCATTCAAGTTGGCCGCTGTCAGCGTGTGATCGTTCAGATGGTGCGGTCGTATTCGAGCTGGGGCAGGACGAGAGCTGCGGCGGCGATCTGGGAGAAGAAGGCACCCCCTGCTTCACCGCAGTAGGACGTCGATGTCATGGTCTGGGACGATCTCAACGTTCACCTCAACCGCCGCTTACACGCACGGCTCCCGGCGGGGACTACGCCAGGTCCAGTACCGACCCGACCTCATCGACGGATGCCTTGCCGGCACTGGACTCACACCTGACGACACCACGCCTACAACGTCAGTAGTGGGCACGGACAGCGAAGATCCCCCTGGGGTCTGACCCACGGGGATCACGTGGAACGGGTGAACGGAATCAAACCGGCGCGACCATTCGTGCACTGCGTGTTCAGAAGCCACCGTTGAGGTCGTACCAGTTCTGGTGCAGCAGCCGGTACTTGGCGAGGGAGCCCGTGCCGTTGCCCGCGTACAGCCGCAGTTGGTTCGCCGTCGGTCCGGCGTCGGGGTTCTCGTACCCGTCCTGAGTGGCGGCTACCAGGTCGAGCCACCCGTCGCCGTCGACGTCACCGACGCTGAGGAAGGCCGACATCTGGCCCCAGCCGCCGCTGCCGATGAGGTTCCGGGTGCCGAAGGTGCCTCGTCCCGTGCCTGGGTACAGCCACAGCTTGCCCGAGGTGTCACGAGCGATCAGGTCGCCGTGGCCGTCACCGTTGAGGTCGCCCGGTGCGGTCAGCGCGGTCATGGAGTTCCAGCCGCCGCCCAGGGACTTCCGGGAGCCGAAGGTACCGTGTCCGGTGCCCGGGTAGAACCACAGCGTGCCGGAGGAGTCGTGGGCCAGTAGATCGCCGCGGCCGTCGCTGTTGATGTCACCGGTGGCGGTGATGGTGGCCATCGACTTCCAGCCGCCCCCGATGCTCCTGCGCGTACCGAACTTGCCGTCACCGTAGCCCGGGTACAGCCACAGGGTGCCGGAGGAGTCGCGGGCGATCAGGTCTTCGACACCATCGCCGGTGAGGTCGCCGTGCCGGGTGAGGGCGGTCATGGAGTTCCAGCCGCCGCCGATCAGCGTGCCGTCCCCGGTGCCGGAGACGAACCAGAGCCGGCCGCTGCGATCCCGAGACAGCAGGTCCGCGCGGCCGTCACGGTTCAGGTCGCCGAACCCGGCGGCCTTCGGGGCGGGCTCCGCGTACCACTCGGAGTACGGAGTAGCGTCGCAGTCCCGAATGTTGGGGACGAACTTGATGGAGCTGATCGTCCTGTCCAGGTCCAAGGAATAGCCGGTCGCGCCCTGGCCCGGCTCGTCACCGAAGAAGGTGCCGCCGCCGCCGTAGTTCTGGTCGGTGTAAAGGCAGGAAACGCTGGAAGTGCGGTTCCAGAAGGAGCGGATTCTGTTGTCCCACGAGCCCATCGTGGGCATGTCCGCGCGGGTCTTCATCATGGAGCCGGTCTCGTTCGTACCGCTCCATCCGCACAGGTAGCCGGACGGGCAGGAGCTCGCCGACGTGGTGGCTGCCTGCGCGGGTACGGCGAGTGTCGCCGAGGCCAGCGCCAGGCTTCCTGCGGTCACCGCCAGCCGTCTGAGGCGTCTTTTCACCTTGGTCCCTTCAGAGTTCGGTTGCAACAGGATGAGCGCACTGTATGCCTGGCGGTGTCCTGCACCGTGAGCGCGGTCCGGTTCCAGCCGAGCCACAACGAACCGGGGTCGACCCGTGATCGATTGCGGTCATGACGGCCGATGATCCCCACTACAACGCTTCCGCCGGAGGCCCCACCGGTCAGCGTCTCCGTGATTTCCGCGGCGCACACCGGGGCGGCGGCCAGGCACCCAGCCGCGAACTCGACGATCACCGGGGCGAAAGCCACTCCCGGTGAGCTCGCTGCGAAGAGGTGCCGGGCGTGGTGCCACCTCACCCCCGGCCCGAATGTGATCACACGATGGGGTTGTGGCCCGGTTCCGCAAAGAAGAGGCTGGTGAGCCGACGCGGACGGAAGGGGGCGTGCCAGTCGCCGGTGCTCGGGTAGAAGTAGGTGTCGCTTCCGGGGCCGTACCGGAACAGGTCGGGGCCGTCCGTCCCGGTTGCCGTCTCTCAGGCCTGCACAATCCGGTCCCAGCGGCGCACGTTCGAAGCGCGCAAGACCACGATGCGCCAGCGGGGTCGGTCGACCTGGGACTGGTTGAGAGGAGGATCTCCACCCGGGTGCCGCGCCCTTCCTGCTTGAGGCGGGCCAGCAGGTAGCGGGCGGCGTTCTCCCGCCGCACCGTGCGGTGGGCCTGCTCGATCCGCTCCAGGTTCGCCCTCGATGGCGACCGCCTGCTCTCCAGCCACGCTTTCAGCGTGCGGTCGGTGAACGGCCAGGCCGGCCGCGCAGGGCCGCACGCCGGAGGCATTGAGCGGCACGCAGCCCGGGCGACACGCCGGACATGGCGGACTCAGCAGTGGCGGAGTTCCTCATCGTGCGAGCAGAACCGTGGCCGCGGCCCGCGCGTCCTCGCCTTCATCGGGATCAACAACGACCTCTATTCTCAACGGCGTTACGCCGATCAACCGAGCGGCAAGAGGCAGGGGAGCCATACCAGCATGAGCGGTACGAACGGGGACGGGCGCGCCGAGCGAGAGACCCGGCGGGAGGACCGCTTCGGCTGGGGCATCGAACCGCTCACCGCCTTGGACCCGGCGCGGATCGGGCCGTACCTGCTGCTCGGGCGGCTCGGCGCCGGTGGCATGGGGAGGGTGTTCCTCGCACGGTCCGACGGCGGGCGCACCGTCGTCGTGAAGGTGGTGCACGAGGAGCATGTGTCGGACGCGCGGTTCCGGGCGCGGTTCAGGCGGGAGATCGAGGCCGCGAGCCGGGTCGCCGAGCGGTATACGGCTCCCGTGCTCGACGCCGGGCCCGACGAGGAGCCGCCGTGGGTCGCCACCGGGTATGTGCCGGGTCTCTCGCTGGAGCAGGTTGTGCGGGGGTACGGCCCGTTGCCCGCCGAGTCCGTGCACACCCTCGCCGACGGGTTGCTGCGCGCCCTGGGGGACATCCATGACGCGGGGATCGTGCACCGCGACCTGAAACCGTCGAACGTCATGCTGACCGTGGACGGGGTCAAGGTCATCGACTTCGGGATCGCGCGGGCCCTGGAGACCTCCGTCGAGTCGCTTCTGACCAGTACGGGGATGGTCATCGGCTCGCCCGGCTTCATGTCGCCGGAGCAGGTGAGGGGGAAGAGCGCCGGGCCCGAAAGCGATGTGTTCACCCTCGGGTGTGTGCTCACGTACGCGGCGACGGGGCGGCTGCCTTTCGGGCACGGGGCCAGCAACCAGCACGCGGTCATGTACCAGATCGTGCAGGACGAGCCGGATCTGGAGGGCCTCGAGGACCCCGCTCTGCGGGCGCTCATCACACGGTGTCTGACCAAGCACCCCGGGCAACGGCCCGATGTGGACGAGCTGTTGGCCGACCCGGAGCGGGCCCGACCGTCGGCCGCCGGCAAGGCCTGGCTGCCCGCAGACGTCCTCACGCGCATCGCGCAGCAGGCCGCCGAGCTGCTCGACGCCGAGGTGCGGCCGCTGCGCGAGAAGTCCGTGGATCGGGCTACCGCCAACCTGCGCCCGCGGTCCGAGCCGCCCGCGGTCGTCGCGCCGGGCAGCGGCAGCACCGAGCCGAAAAAGCGTGAACGCCGCCCACGCCGCCGCGCCTTCATCGCCCTGCCCGTGGTCGTGGTCCTCGCCGTCGGTGGAACCACGATGGTCGTGCTCCAGCCCTGGAACAGCGATCGGGACGGAGCCCACGCCCAGTCGCCGGGCAGCAGCGTGAGCCCCACGCCGGATGGCAGTAACTCGCCTGTGACGCCCAGCGGTTCTCCCTCCAAGTCGTCCAACGGGAAGGACAGGAAGGAAAAGCAATCTACCGATGACGGCAAGGACACCACGAACGACGACAAGGCGCAGGGAGGCAGCGGGAGCGCAGGGGAGGCCGGAAGGGACACCTCCGGCCGTGGCTCGTCCGACAACTCCTCGGACACGACCGCAGGAAGCTCGTCCGGCTCCGGCGACTCGTCCTCGGGTTCCTCCGGCTCCTCAGGCTCCTCAGGCTCCTCGGGTTCGTCCGCCGGCTCCCCGCCGCCCGACCTGAAGAGCTACAAACTCGAGTACACGCACTCCTGCTTCGGAGCGTGCGACATGCCGATCAAGGCGAGCTGGACGGCGATCTCCCGCGCGACCCGCTACGACATCCACTACACCAACAAGGGCAGCAACTACACCGCGAAGAACGTCGACACGGTCTACTCCACCAGCAACACCAGCTACACGATCAACGGCCCGTACTCGGGCGACGAGATCTGCATCACCGTGCGCGCGGCCAACAAGTACGGCGCTTCCGCCTGGGCGAAGACCTGGTGCGACACAGTGCCCTACTAGGAACGGCCCGTCTGGTCGGTGCAGGACACCGCCTGGGCCGAAGGCCTGGCCATGGCCCATTCCTACGCGACCGCGCACAGCGGGATGCTCCTGCCGCCGGCCTCCGCGGTCTGGGAGGGCTACCCCATTGGGACCTGGAGCGGCTCAAGGTTGGCCAGAGCGAGCGTCCGTCTGCCGACGCCACGTCCACGGTCGCCGGTACCGATCCGCAGTTGGAATGGCCGCCGCGGTGGTGCCTGCGGTCAGGCAGGCTGAGCAGTGTGGCAGCTGCACCGGCGGAGCCAGGCGTTTACGGATCGACGCCATGCCGGTGATCCTTTCGGGTGAGGGGGCGAACGCCCCCTCCCGGCTTTGCCGTCGTCGGCCATACCGTGCAGAGTCCGCCTGGAAGGCCATCGTGCAGAAAACGGCCTCGGGCATCCGGTCGGCTTCGTCGACCACAACGATGCACGGTACGGCGGTCAGTGCGCGGCCACGGACCAGCGCGAGGGGGCCGGCCCAGCAGGAGACGAGCAGCACGCCGCCGATGAGCAGCACGAGGTGCGACGGTCAGGGCCTGGTCAACGAGCCGGCCGCCGCAGCGCGCGGCAGTGCCATCGGTGGTGTGCGTGCGGGGTCCAGCGTTCGGCGATGAAGGCGAGCGGGTTGCGCACGACGAGGATTCCGCGTCGCCGCAGGTAGCGGCGGTTTCTGCGGGCAGTGTAGGCCTTGTCGACCAAGACATGGTCGGGCCGGGTGCGGGGTCGTCCGACGCCGGTGCGGGGCACGGAAACCCGGCCCAGGACGTGCTCAAGCTGGGGGCCGTCACCGTAGTGTCCTGGTGTCAGGAGGAAGGCGAGGGGCCGGCATCGTCCGTCGGCGGCGAGGTGGATTTTGGTGGTGTAGCCGCCGCGGGAGCGTCCCAGGCACTCGCCGACCTGACCACCTCCTCCACTTGGACGACCAGCTTTCGAAGCACCGGATCGACCTGGTTCGTCCCCCGGCCGACCCCCTTTTTTGAGGGGCCCCGGCCGGGGGTGCTTTCCTCGCGTCGGCGGCATGCTGATGGGCCCGCACCGCAGTTGAGTCCACCGACACGTCCCAGTCGATCCGGCCCGCGGCATCCTCGGCGGCCTGGACCTTCGACAGCAGCATCGCCCACGTTCCATCCGCTGACCAGCGACGATGCCGTGTGTAAACCGTCTCCCACGGCCCATACAGTCAGGCTGGACCCAACACCCCACTCACGTCAGGGAGATCCGAGAAACAGCGCCTAGTGACCTGAGTCAGAGATTCTTCGGCAGTAGGCGGCCACCTTGTCGAGGATCTCGTCGGCGGTCTTGGTCCAG
>NZ_BNBC01000098.1 GCF_014654675.1 Streptomyces spiralis | reverse complement strand
CCACGAAGCCTTCCTCGGACTCGCCGTCTGCCTGATCACCCACCGCCACGTCCAGAGGCTTTGTTAGGGCCTCTAAGCCCAGGCCGTCGCTCAGTGATCCGGTAGGACGCCCGCGACCCGTACCGCGTCGACACGCAGCACTCCAGGCCGACGGCCACCAGCCCGAACACCCGCACCAGCACCCCATCGGCCGCTGCCGGCAGCCCGCCCGCCGCCGTCTCGGCGACATGCCCATACCGATCTGGGCATGCGGCCTTCACGGCAGAGGATCCATCGGAAGACAGTGGGCTCGGCCTCGAACCGTGCTCGGCACTCGGTCTCGCCGACGATCAGACGCGTTACTGCCGTCAAGAGATCTTCGGGGGCAGCGGGGATAAAGGAAGCCGTGACTTCGGCTTCCGCTTGGTGGTCGCTGACGATGCAGGCCCCGCCCGCTCGGCAGATGCTGAAATCGGCGATGTGGCCCGCGATCGGTGCGCCGGTGAGCCGGCTGAGTTCCGCGGTGGAGCCGAAGTGGTCGACGTGCCCGTGGGTGACAACGATCAGGCGGATGTCTTGGGGTTCATGTCTACCCAGCAGCAGCTAGGCGTTGACGGAATGCTTGCCGAGCACGGGAATCGCGAGGACTTTGGTCTGGAACATTGAGGTGAGGGAGGCGACTGGTGCGTGACGGGCGCCGCTCACCGCGTTGCCCCGCACCCCCGGGCGGCCGGCTGGGGTCGTCCACGATGCGGTGCCGGCCGCTGTGCGGCCGGCGTACAAGCAGATCTGTCGGGTGCGGTGCAATGCGGGAGGGCCCGTCCCGGCCCCGTGGGCGGGTGATCAGGGGCGCAGCCCGTCGTCGGGTCGCGCGGGGACGGTCAGGCTGCCGGCGCGAATGCGGTGATGGCTTCGACGAGGTCGGCCGGGGCTTCCAGCGGGATCAGGTGACCGGTGTGGGGGACCACCACGAAGTCGGCGTGGGAGAGGTATGGGACCAGGTTGTCGCGGAGCACGCCGACGGGCTCCACCTGGTCGTGTTCTCCGGCGACGACGAGAGCGGGCACGCTGATCATGCGCGTGTGCTCGGTGATGTCCTGCGCGATGCCGTGCAGCGGCCACTCGGTGCGGGCGGCGTCGATGACGGTCCGCGAGTCGGTCACGACCTGCGCCTTGACCGACGCGGGCAGCTCGGTCGCGGTGAGGACGTGATCCCGCGCCCCGGCCGCGGACTCGGCGGAGTCGTAGGCGTGCGACAGGGCTTCCTGGTACTCGGGAGTGACCTGTGCGGCGGGCTTCGCCGGGCCGGAGCCGACGAGAACAATGCCGCGCAGGCCGGCGGGCCGGGTGGCCGCGACCAGCTGCGCGACCTTGCCGCCCATCGAATGCCCCACCAGGACGTAGTCGGTGACCCCCGCATCCGCGAGCACGGCGAGCGTGTCGTCGGCGAGCTGACCGAGCGTGTAGGGACCGGGCAGAGCCCTCGACCGGCTCCACCCGCGGAAGTCGACCGTGAGCACGTCACGGCCCGCCAGGCGGTCGACGACGAGGTCCCAGGTGCGGGCGGAACCGCCCCAATAGTGCAGGAACACCAGAGTCGGTCCGGTCCCCGGCCGATGGTCGTAAGTGGGCAGTAGCGTCTGCTGCGTCGTGTCCATGATGGCTCTTCCGGTCGATGCTCTGGGCGATTGCCCTGTGTATTCATTGAAACTTCTGCATCTGGACGGGGCATCGGCGTGACTGGTCGCCCGATGGTGAAAACTGGACACGTGAGCGTGATCCGGCAAATGACCTACCAGCCCGCGGGACGGCGCGCCGCCTCGGTCGAGACGATGACGTTCGGCCGCCTTCGCGAGCTGAACGACGGCGGCACGCAGCGCGCCGACTTCCACGTCCTCGCCGTCATCGACGCCGGACCCGGCTCAGTCACCGTCGATTTCCGCCGCCACCCGCTCCTAGATCAGTCCGCGGTGTGGATTCCACCCGGCGCGGTGCACCGGTGGGACGACATCGCCGACGTGGCAGGGCACCTCGTGCTGTTCGTGCCGACCGCGCCGGTCACCCAAGCCACCCGAGAACTGGTCGCCTCCCCGGACCCGGCCGCGCACTGGAGCATCCCCGACGCCGACTGGCCCTTCGTCGACACGGCGCGCAGCCATCTCCTCCTCGAAGCATCCGCCCCACTCAGTGACTCCCGGACGGAGCTGCCCGAAATACTGCTCTCCGCGCTCATCACCCGGCTGCACCCACCGCACGCCGAAGCAGGGCGCACCCATCCGGTGTTCCGGGTGTTCCGCTCCAGCGTCGAAGCGCACTTCCGGCAACACCACGACGCCGGCTACTACGCCCGTGCGCTGGGATACGCGCCCCGCACCCTCTCACGAGCCGTGCAGCAGGCCACCGGCCGCACCGCGAAGGCGTACATCGTCGAACGGATCACCCTGGAAGCCAAACGGCTCCTCGCGCACGACCGCCTCACCGCCGCCCGCTGCGCCGACATGCTCGGCTTCCCCGACGCATCCAACTTCTCGGTGTTCTTCTACAAGGCCACAGGCAAACGCCCGGGCGCGTGGCAGGCGACGGTGGCCGCCGAGTGAGGAAGTGCCCACAAGAACACTCACATCTATGATCACGTCTCGTCACAATCCGTGATCACCGGAACCCCGTGCTCGCCTCTCTGTATCGGTGCCCCACCGTGCCTACCCGCGCGACCTCTTCGCCGTACCTGTCGACTGGGCGGCAGTCGAGTCCTGGTTGGGGACGAGCCTTCCCGCCGACTACAAGGCCGTCGTCGCCGCGTACGGCCCACTCGACATCGGCGCCTGGCTCTGGCTTCACATGCCATGCGCGAACCGTGGCCGGTTCGACGATGGGGCCTGGGTCCAGCGGACTCGGCGTAACGCCCCCGGCGTCCTTCCCTTCGGTGCCACCCGTACCGCCGATACCTTCTACTGGGACACCACAGCATCCGACGACCCCGACCAGCGGCCGGTCGTCATGCGCTGTCGGGACGACGAGAAGGCGGGCCGCGACCCGTGGCGGCGTTTCGTTCGAGGTAGGTAGCGGACTCCAGAGGTAGGTAGCCGACTCCATCAGCACAACCCAACCCTGTCGCTGCCGCTCCACGGCAGGCTTCTGCGATCTCGGCGCGCGGCTCATTCGTGGAAGCGGAGGCGATCTGCTTCACGGACAAGGCGGACAAGGGGGTACCAACGTACCGGCCGAACCGGTCCGCGGGTCAGCAGGCGGTGAACGTCCCCCATGGGAAGGTCCGGGCCCTGGGCGAGCAGGCCACGGCCACGCTGAAGGACTGGCGACTGCTGCGGAAGCCGAGGTGTTCCATCATCCGCATCACCCCTCCCCCGATTCATGCCGTCCTTACTTCGCATCCGACCAAGTCAGACACGAGGGTGAAAACGCTCAGTGCCATCCGAATCCGAACTTGAATACACACGCCCACTCCGCCGTAACCAGCCCAGCGCACCATTACAATATGTAGCGCTTCGCGACGCGCAGTGAATTTCGCCAATTCGTCCCGCTCCAAGAGCGCTCCCCATGCGACCTGCGAGTAACAATCGCTTTCGGGTCCCCTCTTTTCTGTGAACGTCGCATTCGGTCTGAGCTGCTCCCAGGGCCGCTACTACGTGATCCCGTAGATCGGGGCGGCGTCTAGGGAATCCTGGAGAACGGGGGTGATTTGCGGGCCCTCGACATGCCATCCGGCTCGTATTTGCGGCTCAGCAAGGCAACACAGCGCCCTGAATCGGACAAGACTCGCAAGTGCCGCATTAGTGATGAGTGACACTTAAGTGAGAAGTCACACAGGAGCAGGCACTTGTTCCGCGAATGGCCCTGAGGTGGGATCGAAGCAGCCGTCGAGTGGAGTCTCACCTTGCAAGGGGATTGAATGCGCAGAGTTCGCGCATGGCGCCGCACCGTGGTCACAGTGGCCGGGGTTGCAGCGGCCGGAGTTGCAGCGGCCGGGGTCGCCACCCTCACCGATGTCGCACCCATGGCATCCGTTATGCCCGGTTCTCCGGGCGCCGTACCCATGCATTCGGTACAAGGAGCCAAAGCCGTGCCGGCAGTAGCCGGTCAGCAATCGCAGAACATGGCCCACAGCTTGCTGACCACCGAGCAGTGCCAGGCGAAGTGGCGGATCTCCTGTTACACCCCGACCCAGTACCGGCAGGCGTACAACCTCAACCCGTTGTACCGGGCGGGAATCACCGGCAAGGGGCGCACGATCGTGATCGTGGATTCCTTCGGCTCGCCGACCATCCAGCACGACCTGGATGTCTACAGCAAGCAGTTCGGTATGAAGAGCACCCACGTCGACGTGGTCAAGTGGGGTGCCGTCCCGCGCTTCGACCCCGCCGACCCCGCCCGGCTCAGCTGGGCCAAGGAGACCACCCTTGACGTGGAGATGGCACACGCCGTCGCCCCGGACGCACACATCGTCCTGGTGGAGGCCGGGGTTCCCAACGGGGACGGCATCGCCGGCCTGCGAGAGATGATGGACGCCGAGAAGTCGCTCATCAACCGTGGTGTGGGCGATGTGATCAGCCAGAGTTTCGGCGCGACGGAGAACAACTTCCCCGGCTTCCGCAGCGGTGACTTCTCCAGCATTCAGAACCTGCGGAACGCCTTCAAGGACGCGGCCAGGCACGATGTGACCGTCCTCGCCTCCTCCGGCGACGGCGGAGCCACCAACGCCACCGCGAACGTCAAATCCAATTACCCGTACAAGGTCAACGCCTGGCCGTCCTCCGACCCGCTGGCCGTGTCGGTCGGCGGCACCCAGCTGCACTTGGACGCCAAGGGCGACCGCACCGCGCCGGACAGTGTCTACAACGACAACGGCGCGAGCGGCGGCGGCCGGTCCCACGTCTTCGCCCGTCCCCCGTACCAGAACGGGGTCGAGCAGGTGGTAGGTGACCACCGCGGCACCCCCGACGTTTCGATGTCCGCCGCGATGAACGGCGGCACATGGATGTACTCCAGCTACAACCCGAAGCAGGTCGGCTGGGAGGTCTGCGTCGGCACCAGCGAGGCCACACCGCTCTTCGCAGGCATCGTGGCCCTGGCCGACCAGGTCGCCGGACACCGGCTCGGTGACATCCACCAGGCGCTGTACTCGCTGTTCGCCCAGTCCTCGTGGAAGCCCTCCACCGGAATCCTGGACGTGAATGACGGCACGAACAACAGCTACGCGGGAGTCACCGGCTACACCGCGGTGAAGGGCTACGACATGGCGACCGGCGTCGGCACGATCGACGCGGCCCTCTTCGTCCCGGCCCTCGCCAAGGAGGGCTGAGAGCATTCCCGCCCCCGAGGGGCGGTCGCCAGCCACAGATGCCGGGTCCTGCACCGGGACGGCGGCATCTGCGGCGAACGCCGACAGACAACGAGAGAGGGCGGCAGTCAGCGAGACTGAGGCCCTTTCAGCGGGGCCTCTGATCGGGGCCCTGCCCGCCTACCTTCGCCGGCGCAACAAGAACGCCCGCCACCCCGACGTCCTCGCCGCCCAACGGCGCGAACGCGCCCGCATCCGCCGCGAGAAACCCATCCGCTGGGGCAGCAGACCTCTCCAGCTTGCGGCCTGAACCCGACAGACACTTGTCCGTTCCCAGCCCGGCGAACCTTCCCGGTCACAGCACTCGGCGAATGAGTGGGCATGGAGGCGACCAGTCCCGACACGGGGACCCGCCCGCCAGAGGTCACGTTGACGCTGTGTCCGGACCGCTGCGCCCGCACCAACGGCAGCGCCGGGCGTACTGATATTCCTACTGGTCAATGAGGCTGGCTCACTAGGATCCACTGCATGCCCTGGATACGACGCCGTGCGCGCAAGGCAGAGCAGCCCGACGACCGCCTGCCCGACCTCGAGTTCCTCGCCCTGGTGAAGGCGAGCCTTGAGGCCTTCGCGCCCGGCGTGACCGAGGGCGCCGAGCTCAAGGGCAACTCGCTGCTCAGCCCGCACGGCTGGGCGGTGGCGGTCGCCCCGCCCCAGCACGGGGGTGGCCGGCACTACGACCTGGTCGCGCTGCCGGACGTGAGCGTCCAGCCGGATGTGCCCTGCTTCACGGACTGCGTGGTGGCGATGTCCCCAGATCCCCGCGAGGCGGCCGATTCATGGGTGCAGACGGCCGGCGCCTGCCTGCTCGAACTCCTCGACCAGCGCAAGCGCTTCGCGGACCAGGCGGGCCCCGAGCACGAACGCGGTGTGCCCGGCTGGCACTCGATCATCTCCGGCGCTGTGGCCTTCGGCCTCGACACGACAGAGAACCGGCGGATGCAGGGTGCCCTGCTGGACGCGAACGTGCTGCACCGCATCGCGGACACGTTCACCGCGGACCTGGAATCCCCGTTCTTCAACGGAGTCAGAGTCTTCTACGGCGGGCAACCCGGCGCGATGGAGATGGAGATCCGGATCAACGGCGAGCGCCACGAAACCGCCTCGGCCGCCATGACGGCGCTGAATCTGCCCGAGCCGACCGCTTTCACGGCGGTGCGCTACTACGGGCTGCTGCTCCCGCTGCCGGCTGAGGGCCCCGTGCCGAGCAGCCCCACGACCAGCCTCGACACCCACCATGCCCACGGCGCGGAGTGCTGCTGCGGCGGGGAACTGGACCCTGAACACCCGGGCTTCGAGTTGCCTCTGCCCCACCTGGTCGCCGAACTCTCCGAGGAGGAGCGGGCGAAGCGCGTGCGGGTCGACACCGGGGCGATGATGGTCGCGGACGGCGTTGGCAACTTCCTCAAGGTGCGCCTCCCGATCCCACTTGAGAACGGCCGCACGGTAGTCTACCTGGTCTGGATCTACGTCAAGGCCCGAGTGATCGAGGAGATCGTAGCGCGCGTCCACGACGACACCCTGCCCGGACACCGCTTCGAGGGCCTGCTGTGCAACGCCATCGGGCCGTGGGGCGAGGAGGTGCTGCGTGCACCGGTCGTCCTTGAGGGTCAGCCGATCAAGAAGGAGGGGAGGGTTCCCTACTGTGAGGTGGTCGAGTCCGCCCACCCGCTGCTGGCCAAGGTGCTGAACGACCGCTGGCCCGCGGAGTTCGTGCTCGGCAAGCACGACCCCGAGCGTGCGTGAGCTGACCGCAGTTGTGAGATCAGGTGTTGCTCTGGTGGCTTCACACCCACTGCCACGGATGGGCGAAGGAAGGTCGTTCCGCGCAGGCCCGGCTGTCGCTGCTGCGCGATCACCGTCAGTGTTCCGCCATCCCTCGCCGAGCAACCCTCTCTCTGCTCACTGACGCCGGTAACGGCCCGACATCAAGCCACCTCTGAACCGTGCGATCTCACCCGCAGAAACCCTTGTCCAGGAGCGCGTCGACGACGTCGTCGGTGTCGACTTGGAAGTCGGGCGTGAGCGCAACCGTGGCCTGGCGGCGCCCGTCCTCCGTGGCGAACGACCAGGACTGGTACGCCAGGGCATCGCCGTCGTTGCCGTACACACGGACCCCGCACGAGGTGTCCTGCCAGGCCAATCCCAGCCCGTACTTCTTACTTTCGACGCCTGGTGTCTTCATCTCGTCGAGAAGGTGACCCGGCAGGAGGCGACCATTGAGCAGAGCGGCGATGAAATGGTTGAGATCCTTTGTCGTAGAGATGATCTCACCGCTTGCGCCCATCACGGACGGATTCATCTCCGTGTAGTCGACAAGGTGCGTCCCATCGGCCTGCTCGATCGGCACGTAGCCGTGCGGATGCGGCTCGCCAATGCGCGGAGACGTTCCCGGGAGCGAGATGTCACGCAGGTGCAACGGTTGGATGATCCGGGCCTTGATCTCCTCCCCGTACGGCCGGCCGGTCACCTGCTCAATGATCTGGCCGAGCAGGATGTAGCCGGTGTTCGAGTACTTGTAGGCCGAACCCGGCGGTTCGAACGACGGCGCGTTGGCAACCGCGCGCTGAACCAGCTCAGGCGCAGTCCAGGTCCGCCACCGGTTGACCAGAAACTTCGGTGCCGGCGGCATTTGCAGTGTGAGCCGGTAGTCGTACAAGCCGCTCGTGTGGCTGAGCAGATTCCGTACGGTGATGTGCTGACCGTTCGGGACGACTCCGGGCAGCCACTTTGCGACCGTGTCGTCCAGCCGTAGCCGGCCTTCGTCGACGAGTTGCAGAACGACGGTGGCGACGAACGTCTTTGTGATGCTGCCCACCCGGAACTTACCGCCGACCGGGACCGGTCGCGACGTGCCCAACTCGGCGACCCCGCTGGTGCCCCGCCACACGCCGTGCTCGTCACGCACCTCCGCCAGCGCGCCCACCGCGCCGGTGGCTACGACATGGTCCAGCTGCTCCTGCAGACCGGCGCGATCCGTCTCCTGCGGTGCCGCTGAAACAGCGGCCGGAACCGCAATCACCGCCAACGCTGTCGCCGCAGTCACCAGCGCCCGATGCACATGCTTCATCCCAACCTCTTCGTGAGCAGTTCGTCAAGAACGACCTCTACGGGGGTGGGGCGGGAGAGAACAACCCAACAACGTTGTCACAGCATTCTTCTCATCCGGGTTCATGATGGAGTCCGCTTCCCCGTACACGCTGAGCTTGCTGGAAGGGCCGGACGGCGGCGATGAGGCCCATCCCCATAGATGGCCGGGGGTTGTCCCCACCCCACCCCTGTGGCGTCCCGTACGAAGAGGTCATGGACGTGGCACTTCCGCTCGCTCCCCTGGCTCCGACGAACGGCCAACTGAAACCCGGGTGGTCGGCTGCCGTCTGCATTTGCTGCTCGATAGTGTCCGCCGCCGGGCTGAGTGTCACGCCACGGCTGGCCAACAGCCATCACGCCAGGCGCGCGGTGGAGAGCGGGTGTGGTGGTCGGCGACTCTGCCCGCCCCGGCCATCTACCACTGGCACGGCGCCAAGGACGTCGTGACCGGCTTCGACGGTGCTCATCCGGTCTGTCGCAGAGGGCGCTGGCGGTATCACCGGCCCTTTCCTCGGCTCGCTCACGCCGGCTCCGGTGAACTCCTCGGCTACGTGGTTCCCGGGCGCCGGTTGCGAAAGGTACTCGCACCGCAAGTCCATGGATGCCCAGGTCGGGCAGGTCGGTGGCCAGGGCGGCCTGCCGACTCGCGGGAGTTCGACTGCCTCGGCTTTGTGCAGTTCGGCCGCACGATCGGTGATCATGGTCGAGCGAGCCAGCGCAGGGCGAGGTGGGCCGCGTGCGTGGTGGCGGGGTCGACGCCTTCCGTGGTCGCCGGTTCCCGGACGACCAGCGCGGTGGGCCGGCCCGGGTCGTGGAATTCGAAGACTGGTACGGCGAGCGCGTCGTCGACGTTCGCGTTGGCGGGGTGTCGACGCCCCACTTGGAGGACTCGTACCGAGGCACTTTACGTCAACCCCGCAGTGACCCGGAGAAACCGCGACGACAGCGACGGCCCCCCTCTCGCCCGATACCAGTGGCTCCCTCCTCCAGGGGAGCCTTTTCGCCTGGCTCGAGCCCGAGCCGGCCCACACGCCCCCGGAGGGCGTAGGGGCGGAACCTGCCACGCCGGCATATGAACGACAACGCTGAGCAGCAGCCTCTCACCGCGGCCCCCTTCTATCCGACGGCCCAGCTGGCTAAGGCCTTCTCCACCGCGCTGACTCACGCGGAGTGTCGGGGTGCCCGCTGAGCGACGCGCGCTCTTCGCACACTGGCTCACCGAGCCCGGACTCGCCTGACTGTGGACCCTGACGGACATCCGGGCATGAGTTCGATCCCCGACGACCTCTCACGCGCACAAGAGGAATAGCAAGACACCTACCGGCAGCTCGCCGTACGACCGCGCACCGCGCTCCGGCAGCAGCTCATCCACCTGTCGTCGGAGGTGCTGTTCCACCTGTACTGGCGGGGTCAGCGGTCGGCGGGCTGGGCGGCGCTGCATGGTGCACGCCATGTCCGAGCTACCCCCTGACTCGCCCCGGCTTCGGGCGATCCTGGCGCACCTCGACAAGCAGCTCGCCGAGAACGAGACCGCCGGCATGTACCTCAGGCTCCAGCGGCGGGCAGTTCTCGCCGCGCTCGAGCACGGCGAGGACTGCCTCCACAGCGGCATCGGCCGACGCGGAAGGTGAAGGGCGCAGGCCCACTGCCCAGCTTCGCCCCGCCACCCGTGAAGACCCACTTCCTCGTCCAGCAGAGGCGCACCCCACGCTCCCCCGAGCCCGCTTTCATCCACCTGTCCGACTGCACGATGATCGAGCGCGCACACCACACCCGATCAGGCCAGACGAGGCACGGGCAGCGCTCACCGACCCGAACATCGAGCCGTGCCGGTTCTGCCGACCGGACACCGAGCTTGGGATCCTGGAATGAGCGGTACATGCCAGGGCTGCAGCTATAGGCAGGGGCCTGGCGAGGCACGCGTTCGACGATCGTGCCGCACCACCTGCGCATGGCCGTATCACCTGTTTGCAAGGAACAATATCGGGCAAACGAGATTTACCGGCGAACCCGGAAAGATCGTCAAACACGGCAGGAGGCGCGTCTGCCATGTCGGCTGGCGAGAAGGCCAAGGCCAAGGCCGAACAGGTAAAGGGAAAGCTCAAGAGGGCCATGGGACGAGCCGCTGTCGATGACCCGATGGTCGTCGAGGGCCAGGCGGGAAAGTCCAAGGGCGATGCACGCCAGGCAAAGGAGAAGATCAAGGACATGTTCAAGCGCTGACCTCTGGTCGTCTCACCTGAGGACTGGGCCTTCACCCTCGACCAAGGAGTGAAGGCCCTTGCCCTTCCTGCTACGAAGTGGCCGGAACGCCACGGAACAGCTCGACCGGCCGCGGAAAAGCGCCGGACGTCCATTCGGACACATGGCCGAGGTGCCCAGACGCATCGACCCCATCACGGACCGGGCCACCACGGCGCTGATCCTCGGGTGCAGGCCTGACCAGGTCGGCTACTGCCCAAGCTGCCAGGGCCTCACCTGCCGCTACGGACCCACCACCCAGGCCATCTGCCCCTCCTGCCGAGCCGCCGAGCAGAACACCGGCACTGCGCCCAGCCGACGGGGCAGGGCTAGTGACCTGAGTCAGAGGTTCGTCGTTGGTTTGGTGTGAATCGTCGTGGACCGAAGATCCCGCCGTTGTCGGTG
>NZ_BNBC01000097.1 GCF_014654675.1 Streptomyces spiralis | reverse complement strand
TCTGTACGGCATCGGCGGCCAGGACGCGCGCGGTGTCCACCGCACGCTGGTCCAACTCGGTCCACTCGAGGTCTGTGATGGTCGGCTCGGTACGCACGGGCGACACGTCTCCTCCGGTTCGTCGGCTCCGCAGGGCCCTTGAGCCGTGCTCGCCGTCGGCGTTTCACATGCCTCACCCTCTTGTGCGCAGTCAGGTCGCCGCATCTGTCACGTGACTGCCCGGGACTCCTCAGTACTTCCTGCGGTGGGCCAACAGTTCCGGTCTGCGACGGGCGCTCCCGGCCTGCCCCATCCGGCCCCGTGCAACTGCCCATCACCGCGCTTAGCGTGTGGTGCAGGCGGCCGGGCAGCCGCGCAGCGATGCGCGTCGCCGCTCGGCTCTTCTAGGGCGTCGTCACAGAGCGTCTGGAGTCACGCCATGCCCCATCACCTTGGTTCCCCCGCGGACCGGGCCGACGCCCGGCTGAACATCTCCGACACGTATGTGTTCCGAGGCGAACACGGCACAGTCTTCGTGATGAACGTGTCCTCCGATGCCGCGGCCCGGGAGACGCCGAACGGTTTACATCCCGAAGCCCGATACGAGTTCAAGATCGACAGAATGGGTGACGCCGTCGAGGACTTGGTCTCTCCGATCTTCGCGCAGTTCGACGACGAACTCGCCGAGCGCTTGAACCAGACGGCCCCGGAGAAGGACATCGCCACGTTCGCTCAGGAGATCACCGACCGGGTCGCCGCGGTCGTCGACGTGCGGGCGCACCACCTCCGATCCGCACGCCTACGGCCAGGCGGTCGCCGGCCGCATTCTTCCGAACATCCTTCCCTACACCATCGGTACTCCTGCGGTGTTCGGGTTCGCGGGGTTCACGGCCGGACTCTCAACGACAACGCCGGTGAGGTCATGTTCTCCCTCGCCACCAACAGCGCGCTGGGCATCGATCTGGGCAAGGACGCCGTCGATGCACCTCCGACGCTGTTCTTCCCCTACCTCGCACCCGCCACCTGACCAACCGGCCGCAGCCGAACGGGCATCGACGGCAGGCTTCGTCAGGTCCGCGTATGCCTGCTGACCTTGCGTCCACAGACCTGACGGGGCCCAGCCGGGCCGTCCGGCTCAAGTCATCGGGGCCGCACGGTCGCTCACCGCAGGCCCGCGAGCGCCTCGTCGATGGGCCGGGTGCCGCCGACGACGTCGAAGGCACGACGGTACGTGCTGGGCGCGGACAGTGCCGCGATGATCGTGTCGGCGACGTCGGCGCGGGTGACCGGCGCGTAGTCGAGGCGGTCGCCGACCTGGATCCGGCCGGACGGGTTCTCGTCCGTGAGCAGACCGGGGCGTACGCTCGTCCAGTTGAGGCGGGATGCCGCGAGCGCCGCGTCCGCCTTGGCCTTGGCGCCGAAGTACGCCTCCCACCACGGTCCACCGACGTAGGAGGGGAGAGGGCCGTCCGCGCCCAGGGTGGAGATGTGCACGAACCTGGAGACGCCCGTCAGCTCGGCGGCCGCGACGGCGGTCGTGACACCGCAGAAGTCGACGGCCCATAGCTGTTCCTCCGTGCCGTCGCCACTGCTGGCAGCGAAGACGACCGCGTCGGCCCCGGAGAAGGCCGGCAGCAGGTCGCTCGGCACCGCGTGTTCCAGGTCGGCGAGGAACGGCTGGCCTCCCAGCCGTGTCACCTCGGCGAACTGCTCCGGTCGGCGAACGGTGGCGATCACGTCGTCGCCCCGGGCGGCCAGACGCGGCACCATGAGGCGTGCGACGCGTCCGTACC
Source organism: Streptomyces spiralis (assembly GCF_014654675.1). Taxonomy (GTDB): domain Bacteria; phylum Actinomycetota; class Actinomycetes; order Streptomycetales; family Streptomycetaceae; genus Streptomyces; species Streptomyces spiralis. The sequence continues at coordinate 9,484 of NZ_BNBC01000097.1, read as the reverse complement.
CTCCGATGATGAGGATGCGCATGGTTCCCTCTTCTCGCGTGGTTCTGCGGTGTGAACCGCGCTGGTGGTGATCAGGAAGTGACGGCGAGGGCCTCGGCGAGCAACGCGTGCGAGTGCAGGCGTGCTTCCTGCTCCGTGATCAGGTCATGGATCATGACTTCGGTGGCGCCGCTCGCGGAGATCATTTTCTCCAGCTCGTCACGCACGGTCGACGGCGAACCGGCGAGTTGCAGGGGCCAGCGGTCGTCGACGATGACGGTGGGCTCTTCCTTCTGCGCGTCGGTGAGCATGCGCTCGGCCTCGGCGAGGCGGGGAGCGGCCGCGGCGACGCCCACCCGGCCCAATTGCTGCCGGAACGCGCGGAAGGGCCAGGCCAGTCGGCTGGCCTCGGCGTCCGTGTCGGCGACCGCCACGTTGACGGACAGGATCGCCTCCGGTTGTTCCGGTCCGTAGGCAGCGGGGTGGAAGTTCTCGCGGTATGCCTGCAGCGCCGCGGCGGCGGACCGCGGATTGATGAACGCCGAGAAGGCGTAGCCGAGGCCCAGCGCGGCGGCGAGTCCGGCACTGCTCCCCGACGACCCCAGGATCCACGTCTCGGGCGCGTTCGCGGGCGTCGGCGGGAGCCGGAGCTGCCGGAGCGGATGGTCGTCGGCGAAGAAACCGCCGTGGTAGTAGGCGAGGATCTCCGCGACCTGCGCGTCGAAGTCGTCGGCGGGTTCCGACCGGCGATCGCGTTGCAGCGCGAGGTCGATGAGGGGTCCGGCGGTCGCCCGGCCCAGGCCCAGGTCGACCCGGTCGGGAGCCATCGCCTCAAGCTGGTGGAACGACTCCGCGACGCGGAGCGGGCTGTGATGGTTGAGCAGGACGGCGCCGGAGCCCAGCCGTATCCGCCGCGTCTCCCGGCTCGCCGCGGCGATGAGGATCTCCGGACTGTGGGAGGAGACGCCGACCGTGGTGTGGTGCTCGGCGAACCAGACTCGGTGCAGTCCGATCCGATCCGCGTGCCGGGCGGTCGCGAGCGCGGACTCCAAGGCATCCGTCTGGGACTGGTCCGCGGCAGTGGCGGCCAGTTCGACGAGGGACAGCCTCATGACGCGCTGCCCGTCGTGCGCGACTGCTCCGACACGGCCTGGGCGACGGGTGCGGAGCCCTCCCGTACCTCCCACTGGTGCCCGGCGCTCGCCGGGTCGTCGAGGCAGGCGGCGATCAGTGCCGCGACGTCGTCCCGGGACACCGAGCCGGGGCCCGTCGACTTCGCCAGCCGGACCCGGCCCGAGCCCGGTGCGTCCGTGAGCGCGCCCGGGCGCAGGATGGTCCACTGCAATCCGCTCGACCGGAGCCGCCGGTCCGCGTCACTCTTCGCACGGACGTACGCCGCCCAGTCCCCGGCGTCAGGGGCGACGGGGTCGTCGACGCCCATCCCGGACACCTGGATGAAACGCCGCACACCGGCTAGCGGAGCGGCGGCCTGGGTCAGTACCGAGCCTCCGTAGTCCACTGTCCGCTTCCGTACCGGGCCGGATCCGGCGCCGGCTCCGGCCGAGAAGGCGATCGCGTCGGCCCCGGCCAGTGCCTCGGCCAGTTCCTCCACCGCCGCGGACTCGATGTCGAGGAGCACGCCGGTGCCCCCGAGTTCCGCGATGGCGCCGACCTGCTCCGCGCGACGTACGATGCCGATCGCCTTGTCACCGCGTTGTGCCAGCAGGCGTACCAGCCGCCGGCCGACCTTTCCATGGGCTCCGATGATGGCCACTGTGGTCATGTTTCCTGCGCTCCTGTCGGGTGAGTGCGTCGGGGTGCGGGACGTCTGGGGCCACGGGGGCCCGCCGGAGGCCTGTCGGAGCAGCTTCCGGCGCGCCCCCGTGACGCGCATCCGTCAGTCGGCCGGCGTTCGCGTTCGCGTGCGGCCGGTCGGCTCAGGCGGGGAGCGGCAGGTCGGCGGCGTGGAACAGCCGGTCACGAGAGGCCGCGGCCTCGTCGAAGACGGCGTCCCCGCCCTTCAGCACGCCGTTCTCCTTGAGGACGTCACCGGCCACGACGACCAGGTCGACGTTGCCGGCGTGGCCGCCCGCGACGATCGTGGCCGCGACGTCCGTGGCGGGCAGCATGTTGGCGTGGTCGAGGCGGAACATGATCAGGTCGGCCTCCTTGCCCGGGGTCAGGCTGCCGGTGCGGTCGTCGATGCCCGCGGCCCGCGCGCCCTCGATGGTCGCGAAGGACAGCAGATCGGCGGCGTCGAACGTCGGCAGGCCGGGGACGCGGTCCATCGGACCGGCGGCGCCGGCGAGGATCAGCTGCTGGTAGGCGAGCGTCGCCCGCATGACGCCGAACATGTCACCGCTGACGATCGTCTCGGTGTCCACGCTCAGGCTCGGACGGACACCGGCGGCCAGCAGCCGGTTGGTGGCCGGCTGGCCGAGGCCCGGCATGAAGACCTCCAGGGCACCGGCCACGGACGCGGTCGCCCCGCGTGCGGCCAGCATCCTCAGCTCCTCGTCGGTCGACGTGCACAGGTGGATGAACGTCATGTCCGAGGCCAGCAGCCCCGACTCCTCCAGCTGCCGGACGGCCTGCTGCTGCGCCCCCCACTCACCGAGTCCCACGTGCATGCTGATCCGCAGACCCAGCTCCCGGGCGAGCCGGATGTCCTGCTCGGCCACGTCGGGAGTGGACAGCTCCGGTCCGCGGAGCATCGCGTTCAGTGTGACCCGCGCCGAGTCGTCGGACAGCACCTCGTTGCGGATGCGCCGGATGTCGTCGGGGTGCGTGCGGTCACTGCCGAACTGCCACTGCTCCGCCTCCGTCGACGGCCACCCGTGGTCGAAGACGGCGCGGATACCGGACTCCCAGTGCGCCGCGATCGCCGCGTCCGAGTGCTCGGGGCTGTTGCTGATGTGGGACTCGTCCCGCACTGTCGTCACCCCGGAGTCGAGGGACATCAGGTCCGCCGCGAGGTTGCCGATGTGGACATCGCGAGGCTCGAAGTACTGGCCGAGACCGATCTGCACCTGGCTGCGGTACTCCTGGTAGGTCCAGGCGGGGCCGAGGTTGCGCAGCGCCCCCTGCCAGTTGTGGCGGTGGGTGTCGATGAAGCCGGGCAGCACGGCGTTCCCCGTGCCGTCGATGACGCGGGCCCGGTCGTCGGACAGGTTCCGGCCGACTTCGAGGATCCTGCCATCGGCGACGAGGACATCACCCACGAAGTTGCCGAGCTTGTCGTCCTGCGTCAGCAGGTACGCGCCCTTGATCAGGATGCGTTCCTTGTTCTGCGGCTGGTTCTGGGACACCTGTGGTTCCTTTCGTGCCGTGGGCGGCACTGTGTTGCTTGTCCAGTGGTGGGGGACGGTGGTTCAGGTCGGCGTCCGGTCGGGACGCGAGAGTGGATCACTGCCCGGTGGTGCCACGCGGGCGCCGGGAGGCGATCCAGACGGCGGCGAAGGTGAGCAACGCGCCGAGGACGGTGAGGGCGGAGGGGGATCGACCGCCGGCCGGGACCAGGAAGTCCAGGGCGATCGAGCTGGCCAGTTGCCCCGCGATCGAGGCCATGCTCAGCAGCAGGACACCGATCCGGCGCACGAGGAACGCGGAGGCCCCGATGAACACCACACCGCACAGGCCACCGAGGTAGACCCACCAGCTGGTGGGCAGCGGGTGGCCCGACGTGCCTTGGACGAGGCTCTTCACGGCCCAGGCGGCGATGAGGAACACCGCTCCGACGCAGAAGTTGAGCCAGGTCGCGGCGAGTGGCGAGCCCGACGCGGCGGTCGACGCCCCGTTCAGGGCCTGCTGTACGCCGAGCAGGAAACCTGCGGCGATCGCGGCGAGGGCCGGCAGGACGATGGTGGCGGGAGAGGGTGTGTCGGTGAAGCGGGGCAGGGCGGACACGACGGCGGCCACGAGGATGACGGCCGCTCCCGTGAGCCGTGCCCCGCCCGGGCGCTGCCTGAGGCCCCCGCCGATGCCCCGCGCGTCCACGATCAGACCGCCGAGAGTCTGGCCGGCGATGGCCGACACGGTGAACACGGCTATGCCGGTGACCAGGGCGGCGGTGGACTGGGCCAGGGCGAACGTGCCGCCGAGTACACCAGCCAACAGGTACCGGCGGGGGAGCCGGCCGTCCCGGGCGGCCCCGGCCAGGTGGCGCAGGGCGGCCCGCAGCCCTGGCGAGAAGACCGCGAGGATGGACAGCAGGACGAGTCCGCCCGAGAAACTGATCGCCGCCGCGGCGATGCCGTCGTCGAGGCGATGACTGAGTTCGCCGTTGAGACGTGCCTGTATCGGTACCACCATGCCGGCGGCGATGGCCGCCACGACGGCCAGGGAACCACCGCGCGGAGCGGACGGGTGGGTGGATCCCGATGGCTGCGCACCGGGTCCGGCGGGACGCCGGCCTGATCCAGGTGGTGCGGTGGGAGTGCTCATGTCGAATTCCTTCAGGGGAGGGGAGCGGCCGGACAGGACCCGGTCGTCCGGCCGGTGGCGGCCGGTCGGGCCCGTCTGTCCGCGGAGCCCGAAGCGCGGGCGCGCTTCAGAACTCCGTGCGCGCGATGTCTTCCAGGACCGACGGCCCCTGGGGCGACCAGCCGAGCACCCGCCGGGCCGTCTCGCCGGAGGCCTGCTGGTCGAGCAGGAGTGCCTCGCCGAGCAGGCCGAGCCGGTCGAGCGTCTGCACGACGGGCTCGGCCTCGACCCGTCCGGCCAGGCCGACGGAACGGCTCACCGCTTCGGTGAGTTCTTGCACGGTCGGGTTCACGCCGCTGGCACCGAGGAAGTAGGAGCCGGCCGGCGCCTTCTCCAGCGCGAGCACGTACAGCTCGGCCAGGTCGTCCACGTGCACGGTGCTCCAGTGCTGGTCACCGGGCCCGACCATGGTGAGCGCCGGAGCGTTCCCCGCGGTCCGCGGACCGGCGGCGACGAGGTTCAGCAGGCCGCCGCCCTTCCCGTACACCACCGCCGGCGCGATCACCGATGTGCGAACGCCCTGCGCTTCGCGCACGAGCTGGGCGAGCGGCACACGCCAGGCGGTCAGCCGCGGGGCGTTCATGGGGGTCGACTCGGTGATCGAGGAACCGCTGCCGTGCACCCAGACACCGGTGGTGTGCACGAACGGCCGGTCCGTGTTCCGCAGGGCGCGCAGGAAGCTCGTGACGGCGATCTCGTCGGCGGTCGGACTGGTCTCGTCGCCCGGCGAGGCCACGTGGATCACGCCGTCGCTCGCGGCCGCGAGTTCGTGGAGGGCGTTGCCGTCGGACAGGTCGGCGATCGCCGGCTCCGCGCCCCTGCCTCGCACCAGGTCGGCCTTCGCTGCGGAGCGGACCACGGCGGTCACCTGGTGCCCTCCGGAGACGAGCCGGTCGAGAACCGAGGCTCCGATGTAGCCGCTGCCGCCGGTGAGCAGTACACGCATGGTCATCCTCTTTCACTGACGTTTCCGTGGGCGGGCCGGTGACCCGCACGGACAACGGTCACTCCATCCGGCTATCGTGTCCAACGAATGTTTTCGAATGCCTAATCGGGATTGCCGATGAATGAGGGGCGATGGACCAGAGACGGCTGGAGTACTTCATCACCGTCGCCGAGGAGTTGAACTTCACGAGGGCGGCCCAGCGGCTGCACGTCACGCAGTCCACGCTGTCGGCCGGCATCAAGGCCCTGGAACACGAGCTGAGGGCCGAACTGCTCGTCCGTTCCACACGGTCGGTCAGGCTGACGGAGGCCGGTTCGGCGTTCCTGCCCGAGGCACGCACTGCGATCGAGGCGCTCGACCGGGCCCGGGCCGCGGTGGAGCCGCTGTCCACTGGGCTACGAGGCAGCCTCACCGTGGGCGTCCTCAGCGGACTGACCGTGATCGATGTGCCCGCCCTGGCGGGCGACTTCCACCGGCGGCACCCCGAGGTCCGACTGCGGACCGAGACCTCCCAGCGGGGAACCTCCGGGCTGATCGAGAGGATCAAGGAAAGCCACATCGACGTCGCCTTCGTGGGCGCCGACATCCGTGACGAGCACCTCAGGGCCAGAGGCATCAAGAGGTACGACATCCAGTTGCTGGTTCCCGCCGGGCATCGGCTGGCCGACCGGAACGACGTGCGGCTGAGGGACATAGCCAACGAGTCCTTCGTTGACATGCCCACGGGATTCGGGCAACGCCAGCTCGTGGACGACGCGTTCACGAGGGCGGAGCTGTCCCGGCGCGTCCTGATCGAGGTCTCGGACATCACGACGATTGCGGACTACGTGGCGCACGGCCTGGGCGTGGCCCTGCTGCCCCCGGATTTCGCGGAGGCGGCCGGGGGCGCCGTGCGTGTCGTCCCCCTCGTGGACGTCCGGCTCTCCTGGACGCTCAACGTGGTCGCCTCGGCGACGCGCCCACCGACGCGGGCGCTGCACGCCTTCCTCGACCTGATCCCGCACCACGTCCGCCGCGATCGCGTCTTCTGAGCAGGCGAACGAGGTCGCGCACAGATCACTGCACGGGAACCGCCGGGCTCTCACGGACCGGGTGCTTGCTCATCCGAGACCCGGTTGAACGCGTTCATGGTGATCGCGACCTAGATCATCGCGGAGATCTCGTCGTAGGAGAGCGTGGCGCAGGCTTCCGCGTAGGCCGCGGTCTGGGCGCCGGCGTCCGCGGGGCGGGTGGTGGCCTCTGCCAGGGCGAGAGCGGCGCGTTCCCGGGAGGTGAATAGCTCAGTGTCGCGCCAGGCGGCCAGGACGCCCAGCCGTTGGGTGGTCTCGCCCGCTCGCAGGGCGGCGCGGGTGTGCAGGTTCAGGCAGTAGGCGCAGGCGTTGAGCTGGGACACACGCAGGTTGACCAGTTCCACAAGCGTCCGGTCGAGCCCGGCAGCGGCCGCCGCGTCGGGACCGACCGGCGAGGTGGCATCCTCGGCCGTCGAGGTGCTTACCGTCCGGCAGGTCCCGCTCGGCGGTCCTCGGGACATGCCGGTGCGGCGCACCCTGGCCCAGCGCGCCCGCACGCTGATCGGAGCCTGGTGCTTCGCCGACCACTACGGCCCGACGACGTGTCCGCGACGGGCGGCATGGACGTCGCACCGCACCCGCATACAGGTCTGCAGACGGTCGGCTGGCTCTTCAGCGGGGAGATCGAACACCGCGACAGCCACGCCTTTGTCGGGCCTGGCGAGCTCAACCTCATGACCGGCGGGTTCGGGATCAGCCACACGGAGGTGTCCACCTCGCGAACGACGATTCTGCACGGCGTTCGGTTGTGGGTGGTGCTGCCCGACGCACATCGCGACGCCGCCAGGGACTTCCAGCACTACGTACCCGACCCGGTGCGGCTCGACGGCGGCACTGCCCGTGTCTTCCTCGGCACGCTGGCTGGCTGCATCTCCCCGGTGCGAACCTTCACGCCCCTGCTCGGTGCGGAACTGTCCGTGGAGCCGGGCGCCACGGTGACACTCGACGTCGACCCGGAGTTCGAGCACGGCCTCCTGGTGGACACCGGTGACGTCCTCCTGAACGGCACGGTCCTGAAGCCGGCCGAGCTCGGCTACGCCGCTCCCGGATGCGCCGAGCTCACCGTCGCCAACGAGGGACCCGACGCCACACGGTTGGTACTGCTGTGCGGGCCCCCCTTCGGCGAGGAGATCGTCATGTGGTGGAACTTCATCGGCCGCACCACGACGACATCGTCCGGGCCCGCGAAGCCTGGGAGAACGCCTCCGACCGCTTCGGCCGGGTCGAGGGATGTCCAGGCGACCGCCTTCCCGCCCCCGCACTCCCCAACGCCACCCTCACCCCCCCGCAGGAACCCCGCCCCGGCCTCGAAGGACGCGCGATGACAGAGCAGGCATCCTCCATCGTTCCCACCGTCCGCCACGTGCCGGACCGGTTCCGCTACGAGATAGAGGTCAATGGCGAGACCGCCGGCTTCGCGGCCTACCGGGACCGCGGTGAACAGCAGCGGGTCTTCTACCACACCAAGATCTACGAGGCGTTCTCCAGGCGGGGACTGGCGTCCCGACTCGTCTGCGAGGCCCTCGGCGACGTGCGGGAGACGGCCAGGCGAGTCGTCCCCGTCTGCCCTTACGTGAAGGCGTTCCTCGAGAAGCACGAGGAGTTCGCGGACATCACCGACCCCGTGACACCGGACGTGGTGCGGTGGATCCAGGCGGAGCTGACATGACGCACCGCCCGCGGACGGTCGGGTGACCGATCGCGGGCGCCGCTCGGCGGTGTGCCAGGAGGCGCACCGCCAGACAGCGTCGCGTCCACCGGGCGAGGGGCCGCACCGGGTCCGTTCCTGGCGATCCGGATCAGCGACCCGCGCTCTGGCCGCCGTCGACGTGCAGGATCTCGCCCGTCACGAAGCTGGCCGACTCCAGGTAGAGCACGGCGTCCACGATGTCGCTCGTCTCCCCCATGCGACCGACCGGGTGCAGTCCCGCGAGCGTCTCGTGGGCCTCGGCCGGGTGCAGCGGCGTCTTGATGATGCCGGGCGACACCGCGTTCACCCGCACGCCCTTGGACGCGTACTCGATGGCGAGGGACCGGGTGGCCGCGTTGAGCCCGCCCTTGGTCAGGGACGCCAACACGGAGGGGACCTCCGCCATGGGGTGGTCGACCAGGGTGGTGGTGATGGTGACGATGTGCCCGCTGCCCTGCTTGGCCATCGCCTCCGCGGCGGCCTGGGAGATGTGGAAGAACCCGTGCAGGTTCACTCCCAGCATCGTAGTGAAGTCCTCGGTGGTGTACTCCGTGAACGGCTTGGCGATGAACACACCGGCGTTGTTGACGAGGGTGTCGAGGCGGCCGAACCGTTCGAGCGCCTCGGTGACGACCCGGGCCGCGGTCGTCGGGTCGGCGATGTCCCCCGGCACCGTCAGGAACTCGGGGTCCTCCGACGGCTTGATCGACCGTGAGGTCCCGATCACCCGGTAGCCCTTCTCCCGGTAGCCCTTCACCAGCTCGGCGCCGATGCCCTGCGATGCGCCGGTGATGACGGCGACCTTCTGATCGTTGCTCATGACTGCTCCTGTCGGTTCTGAACGGTGCCGCCCTCGACCGGTTGTCGGGGGCGGCGTCTGTAGACACGGCAAGAGTCGTCGATCGCTGGTGCCGGGGAATCCGTCAAATGACCCACGGGGCGACTGCGGCGCTCACCGCCGCACGATGAAGCTTCCCGTCAGCGGTCCGATCCCGACGGGGTAGGTCCCCGCCGTCTCGCGGCGGACGGTGAACCGCACCCGCGCAGGCTCGTGGCGGAGGGATACGACGATGCCCGCCTGCATGACCCAACTGGCAAGTGGCGGCCAATCCGGCGGAACGGCCGAGGATCGCAACCACCGATACCTGACCCGGGAAATGGGTGCGGACGCCCTCTGGCGGTTGGTAACACCGACACCGGATGGCACGCCGTCGTTTCCGGTGGTGATCGTCCTCTGGGGCTCCGGGGCAGCCGAGGATCGCAACCGTATGGCTGCGTCTCCGCGAGTGTTCGAGGCCGGACTCCCTGACCTACCGT
>NZ_BNBC01000096.1 GCF_014654675.1 Streptomyces spiralis | reverse complement strand
CCCGACGACCACCGCGCCGGCGCAGGCGGTGGCGACAGCGGGGCCGGACACCCACGTGTCCGGCCCCGCGACGTCCCACCGGACCAGCCCCGTCCCCCCCATCCGGTCATGCCTCGGCGAATGTGGCATGCCCACGCGTATCCGCGGACTGGACGCCATCGAGGGCCTCGGCCCGGTGGCGGTTCCGGGCAGGCCTGTATCGACTGGCAGCGCCATGTGAGCCCTGCTACACCAGAAAGACGGGAGGTGTGGCATGCCTCGTGATCTGGTCAAGGGGCTGACCGCGCTCCTTGCGGGAGTAGCAGTTCCGCTCGCCGTGTGTCTGCTCCTGCTGCCCGTCAGAGGGTCCCTGTCGGACACCAACGTGGTCCTGATCCTGATGCTGGTCGTCGCGGCGGTGGCATCCTTCCGCAACCGTGGCGCCGCGGTCCTCACGGCCCTGTCCGCCGCCGCGTCGTTCGTCTTCTTTTTCACCACTCCGTACGCAAGTTTCACCTACATAGACAACACGGCTGAGGTCATCACCGCCGGGTTGCTGCTCGTCGTCGGTCTTGTGGTCTCTCAACTGGCTCGCCGCTACAGCCGCGAGCGAACCGTCGCCGCCACCCTGCAGCGGAGCCTGCTGCCCCATGAGCTGCCGGACACCAGTGCCGTGCGGGCGGCCTGCCGCTACGTGCCGGCCGAGGCAGAGGTCGGCGGGGACTGGTTCGACGTGATTCCTCTCCCGGGCTTCCGCACCGCTCTGGTGGTCGGGGACGTGGTCGGCCACGGCCTGAGCTCCGCGGTCACCATGGGTCGACTGCGCACCGCGGTCCGCAATTTCTCCACCCTGGACATACCGCCCGACGAACTGCTGGCCCGCCTTGACGAGGTGGTCATTCAGATGGACGCGGAGGCGGGGGCAGATGAGGACGGGATCGTCGCGGCTACGTGTCTCTATGCGATCTACGACCCGGTCTCCCGTGGTTGCACGATGGCACGGGCCGGTCACTTTCCGCCGGCCATCGTCTACCCGGACGGCCGCGCGGAGATCCTCGACCTGCCCGCAGGCCCCCCGCTCGGTGTGGGCGGCCTGCGCTTCGAGGCCGTCGAGCGGCAGCTGCCGGAGGACACGCAGCTCGTGCTCTACACCGACGGCCTCATCCAGGACCGACACCGCGAAGTCGGGGCCGGTCTGAAGCTGCTGTGCGACGCGCTCTCCGGCGCGGGCCTCGCCCCGGAGGAGACCTGCGAGACGGTCCTGGAGACGGTGCTACCCGCCCGTCCGGTCGATGACGTCGCTCTCCTGGTCGCCCGCACCCGCGTGTTTCCGCGCGAGCGTGTCGCCGAATGGGACATCCCGGCCTCTCCCGCCGCGGTACCCACCCTGCGAGCCGAGGTGTCCGCGAAGCTGGCCGACTGGCACCTGGGGGAGGCGGCATTCGCCACCGAACTGATGCTCAGCGAGCTGGTCACCAACGCCATCCGCTACGGGGCACCGCCTGTCCACCTGCGACTTCTGCGCGAAACCAATCTGGTGATGGAGGTCAGCGACGGCAGTAGCACCTCCCCGCACCTGCGCTACGCAGCAGCCATGGACGAGGGCGGTCGCGGAATCTTCCTCGTCGCCCAGTTCGCCGAGCGGTGGGGAACCCGCTTCACCCCCACCGGGAAGACCGTCTGGGCCGAGCAGGCAGCCCCGTCGGTTCACGTCGCTCCCGTCCTGGCACCCGCTGTGTGACCGGGCGTGCACATCAGACATGTGCACCCTGCGAAGCGCTCCGCCGTCACATGCGCGACACGAGGCCGGCCTGAAGCCGTCCTGCACAGGCCGGCCGTCGCTACGGCAGGCCCAAGGGAAGCAGTGATACCACGCCGCTGTCGGCGGGCGGCCGATGCGGCGGCAGTGACTTGGTCGATCGCGGCCTGGTCAGGCGGTCCCCGGGAGCGGTGCGGGAATCCTGCCTGAGCAGCCGACCTGCCGCACGACGGCACGCCCCGGTGCGAAATACTCTACCGATGAGTTCACGCACTTCCCCGATCAGTCAGCCGATCACCATACGGAGGGCCGTTGCGCGGGATGCCAAGAGGCTCACACGGCTCGTGCGTGGCTCGGGCGCCTACGAGGGTAAGTACGCGGCCGCAGTCGCGGGCTACCGGGTCGGCCCTGATTACATCGAGGCCCACCGCGCCTACGTAGCAGTCGGCGCCGACGAGGACGGAGGCCGGGTCCTCGGGTTCTACTCGCTCGTCCTCGCTCCACCGGAGCTCGATCTGCTCTTCGTCGCCGACGAAGCGCAAGGACGGGGTATTGGACGACTGCTCGTCGCGCACATGCAATCCGAGGCCCGTGCCGCCGGGCTCGACCGTGTCATGGTCGTGTCGCACGTTCCCGCCGCGGACTTCTACCACCGCGTCGGTGCGGTACGGGTCGGGACGGCCCTCGCGAACCCGCCCGCCGTCCCGTGGGACCGTCCCGAATTCGAGTTTCGCATTCCTTCGGAATGACGCGGTGTGCCGGTTCGCAGGGCACCGGCTTCGCCTGCATGACGGCGCTCCGCCGTCCTGGCGAGCAGACCTGCAGCGGGTCGGTCGGCACTGTCCGGAGATCGCGAGGCCATCGCACTGGAACTCACCGTCGATCGGGAAGCGGTCGGCAAACGGTGGACGTATGAGGCTTGGGACGCCGTTCAGCGTGGGCGAGCACCGGGCCGGTCCCACCGAGGACTGCTGTACGGGAAGCGGGGACCGCCATTCGAGTGAGCCCTCTTCCTGATGTACCTGCGGTAGAAGCAGACGCACACTCCATGGAGAAAAACTGTCATGGCCGCAGTAGACATTCCGCCGTCACACGGTTAGCGTTGTCTACGTACCCCAGAAGTCGAAGTGGGCACAGCAGGCACGAACTGCTGTGCAGGTAGACCAGAAGGACACGGCCCCAGCGGGGCTGTGAGCAGCACCCGCGGTATCCGCGTAATCGAAAGGTAGGAGCAGGACGCCATCAGGATCGCCCGGGCGAGGAAGCAGTCCGCCCGGGTACCGCAAGGCCCCGGATTGGAAGGTGGTCCCCGGTCACGCATTCGCGATCCCCGCAACCCCGCCCTCCCAGGCGGCACCTGCGGAAAAAGAAGGCCGGCGCAGCGCGCGCCGGTAGATGGTGTTGAAAGCTCGGGGCCCGGGTGCCGTACTGGCACCCGGGCCCCCCGACGCGTCCCCGAAAGAAGAGGTATATGCCGCCTGCCGGTTCCCGTCCCCTCGACCCTCTCGACGATGACGACTACCCCGCCTACACCATGGGCCGGGCCGCCGAGATGCTCGGCACCACCCCTGCCTTCCTCCGTGCCCTCGGTGAACACCGCTTGATCACCCCGCTGCGCTCCGATGGCGGCCATCGCCGCTACTCCCGGTACCAGCTGCGCATCGCCGCCCGTGCCCGCGAACTCGTCGACCAGGGCACCGCCATAGAGGCCGCCTGCCGCATCGTCATCCTCGAAGACCAGCTCGAAGAGGCGCAGCGCATCAACGAGCAACTGCGCGCCGAGGGCGGCAAGCCGCAGCCGAAGACATCAGCCTGATCAGAACGCCCGGACCCTAGGCAACCGATGCACTGCCGACGGACGAGGCCGCTGAGGGACCGCACCGCCGTTTCGCAGCTCAGGCAGGCTCAACGCGTCAAGGGAGCGGCAACCGATAGGAGGTTGCCATGGGTGGCGGGAATCTGGAACCTGGGGCAGCCTCTGGCCGCCGCTGAGGCGGCACCGCCCGGGAAGTCCGTCGCGGGCGGGGGCCGCGGCCGGAACGGGGACGGTGCTGCCGGGCGATGGCTCAGGCGTCGATGATGACGGGGATGATGAGGGGCTTGCGGCGGTAGGTGCGGAACGCCCAGTTCGCCACGGCGCGGGCGAGGAGTTGTTCGAGTTGGCGCGCGTCCCCGACGCCTTCCTCGGCTGCGGTGGCCAGGGTCTTCTCGATGACGGGGATGACCGGCTCGAAGGTGGTGTCGTCGTGGACGAAGCCGCGGGCCAGGAAGTCGGGGGCCTCGGCGAGGGCGCCGGTGTCCGCGTCGACGATCGCCACCACCGTGACCACGCCTTCGGCGGCGAGGGTGAGGCGGTCCTTGAGGGACGCTTCGGTGGCGCCGCCGACTTCCATGCCGTCCACGTAGACGTTGCCGGCGGGGACCTTGCCGGTGATGGATGCGCGTCCGTCGATCAGGTCGACGACGACGCCGTCCTCGGCGATGACGACCCGGTCGGGGTCGACACCGGTACGGATGGCGAGGTCGGCGTTGGCCCGCAGGTGGCGCCATTCGCCGTGCACGGGCATGACGTTGCGGGGCTTGACGATGTTGTAGCAGTAGACGAGTTCGCCGGCGCTGGCATGCCCCGAGACGTGCACCTTGGCGTTGCCCTTGTGGACCACGTGGGCGCCCCACCGGGTGAGTCCGTTGATCACCCGGTAGATGGCGTTCTCGTTGCCGGGGATGAGGGAGCTGGCGAGCAGGACGGTGTCGCCCTTGCCGATGCGGATCATGTGGTCGCGGTTGGCCATCCGTGACAGCGCGGCCATCGGTTCGCCCTGGGACCCGGTGCACACCAGAGTGATCTTGTGGTCCGGGAGCTTCTCCAGCTCCTTCGTGCTCACGACCAGACCGGAGGGGACCTTCAGATAGCCCAGGTCACGGGCGATGCCCATGTTGCGGACCATCGACCGGCCGACGAAGGCGACCTTGCGGCCGTGCTGGTGCGCGGCGTCCAGGACCTGCTGGATGCGGTGTACGTGGCTGGCAAAGCTGGAGACGATGACCCGGCGCGGCGCGGTGCGCATCACCTGCTCGATCGCCGGGTTCAGCTCTCGCTCGGAGGTGGTGAAGCCGGGTACTTCGGCGTTGGTGGAGTCGGTGAGGAACAGGTCCACGCCCTCCTCGCCGAGGCGGGCGAAGGCGCGCAGATCGGTGATGCGGTCGTCGAGAGGGAACTGGTCCATCTTGAAGTCGCCGGTGTGCAGCACCATCCCGGCCCGGGTGCGGATCGCGACCGCGAGGCTGTCGGGGATGGAGTGGTTGACCGCCACGAACTCGCAGTCGAAGGGTCCGAGGCCGCGCCGGTCGCCTTCCCGGACCCGCACCGTGCGCGGCCGGATGCCGTGTTCCTTGAGCTTGGCCTCCAGGAACGCCAGCGTCAGCTTGGAGCCGACGACGGGAATGTCGGATCGCTCGCGCAGCAGGTACGGCACGCCGCCGATGTGGTCCTCGTGGCCGTGGGTGAGTACCACGGCCACGACGTCGTCCAGCCGGTCCCGGATCGAGGTGAAGTCCGGCAGGATCACGTCGACACCGGGCTGGGTCTCCTCCGGGAACAGCACGCCGCAGTCGACGATGAGCAGCTTGCCCGCGTGCTCGAAGACGGTCATGTTGCGGCCGATCTCACCCAGGCCGCCCAGGGCGATGACCCGCAGCCCTCCTTCGGGAAGGGGCGGGGCAGCTTTCAGCTCGGGGTGCGGATGACTCATACCCTGACGGTACCCGGAGAGCGGGACGGGTGATCCATTGCCTGTGCGGTCTCCTTTCCCCGACAGAGCCGGGCCACCCCGCAGCGGGTGCCCCGGCACGATCGGATACCGCCGGCGGCCGGAACGGGCAGTGGTGGCAGCGGTACCACCTTCGGTGGCGGCAAGTGGGCTGAGAGGGCCCCGAGGCAGCTTCCTTCGCCGGGCACACAGATGAATGGGGTCCGACAGCCGGCGGCGGGGAGGCCATGCCTCGCCGCCATGTGCAGAAGAAGGGCGCGAAACTGCTTGATCACCGTCGGCCGAGCCTCACGGGCGATCCGGCCCTTCATTTTGAGCCGGATGTCGGCGCGTTTCCGCTAGCGGCTTCCATGATGCCGTTATACCGTTGTGATCAGCAGTCGTGGTTCCGAAGTTCCGTTCGCCCGTGATCGCCATCGCGGGCGTTCTTGCTGTTCAGCGCCTCTCCGGACCAGGGCGATCACCTCCCGGTCGCGCAGGGTGCGTGCCCGGTTTCCCTCAAAGGAGACAGTCATGGCCAAGGGCACAGTGAAGTGGTTCAACAGCGAGAAGGGCTTCGGCTTCATCGAGCAGGAGGGCGGCGGCCCCGACGTCTTCGCCCACTACTCCAACATCGCCAGCCAGGGCTACCGCGAGCTGCAGGAGGGCCAGAAGGTCGAGTTCGACGTCACACAGGGCCAGAAGGGCCCGCAGGCGGAGAACATCCGCCCCGCCTGATCGCGCGCCTCGGTAAGGGCCCGGCATCCCAGCTTCGGGACGCCGGGCCCTTACCGTCTGCCGCAGTGGTCAGCGGGCCAGAGCCGATCGGTGTCGAGTTCCTGCTCTTCAACCCGCAGATGCACGTGAATCGACCACGGTTTGACCGACTTCATGGGCCCACGGGCGGAGCGGCCACGCGCTCGGGTGGTTCGGTTCCGTGCGAGTTGAAGTGCGCGCAGTACGGCCATCTCCGAGACTGCGGTGATCAGCACCGCGCGGCCTTCCGTTTCCAATGTGCTCAGTGAGGATCCGACTGGTCCTCGGTCAGTCGATGCCTTCGACGATGCGGAAGTCGCGCTCGACGCCGTCGGAGAGGGCGACCAGCGCCTCCTGGTAGGCCGCGCTCTCGTGCGCCGCGACGGCCTGCTCGAAGCTGTCGAACTCGATCAGGACGGTGCGCTCGGCGATTCCGGCGTCATGCGCCACGACCCGACCGCCACGGACGAGGACCCGACCGCCCCCGGCCTTGACGGCCGGAGCGGCCAGCTTGTTGTAGGCAGCCAGCTTCTCAGGGTCTGCAATGGTGCGGTAGACGCTGACCCAGTAGCCCTTGGGCATGGAACCTCCAGTGTGGGAACGAGTGCACTCGACTTACGGGTTGGTCTCGAACGAGCGTCGGCGGGCGAGAGCGAGGCTTGTCAGCGTCGTGATCGCCATGGCGCCGATGCCGACCAGCGCCGCGGTGGTGTAGGCGCTGTCGTCGGGGAAGAGGTGGCCGGGGCCGGTGTCCGCGGCGAGGATCAGGCCGCCGATGGCGCTGCCCAGGGAGTACCCGACGCTGCGGACTACGTAGTTGAAGCTCATGGCGCTCGACGTCTCGCTCTTGGGGGTGACGGCCAGGATGACGCCGGGCATCGCGGCCGAGAAGCCGCCGACGCCGAAGCCGAGCACGCCCATCGCCGCGAACAGTTCGGCCAGGTCCGACCGGGCCGCCGCGAAGAGGGCGAACCCGCCGCCGACCACGACGGCGCTGCCGGCCAGGAGCAGGGGGTCGGCGATCCGCGTCCGGACCCGCGGCGTGAGCTTGCCGGCGACGAACCCCAGCACCGAGAACGGGATGAGGACCAGCCCGGCGACGAAGGTCGTCAGCCCGAAGCCGTAGCCGGCGCCGTGCGGCGTCTGCGCGTACCGGGTGATGAGCGTGAGCAGGAGGTACATGCCGATCCCGCCGACGAACATGGCGAGGTTCGCCCCGGCGACCGCCGGGTGCCGCACCGCCCGCACATCGACCAGGGGCGTCGTGCTGCGCAGCTCGATGACGGCCCAGACGCAGAGCAGCACCACCGCGACGCCGGCGAGGCCCGCCGCCACGGCGAGGTGCCGGCTCCACAGATTCCGTTCGCCGGCGAGGAGCAGCACCAGGAGCAGCGCAGCGGCCAGGACGACCGCGCCTGCCACGTCCACGTGGGCGGAGCGGCCTTCGGGGGCTTCGGGCATGGAGCGCCACGCGGTCAGGAGGGCGGCGGCGGTGACGACCAGGCCGAGGCCGTAGGCGGCCCGTACCCCGCCGAGCTCGGCGAGCAGTGCGGCCAGCGGGTAGCCGACGCCGGCCCCGATGATCGAGACCACCGAGATCAGGGCGATCACGGCCGCGCTGCGCTCCTCGGGGAGGTGGTCCCGGGCCACGCCCATCATCAGCGCCGTCAGCCCGAGCCCGGCGCCCTGGGCCGCCCTGCCGGCCAGCAGCCACGCGAACGGCAGCGGCAGCACGGTGAGCGCGCTGCCGGCGACGACGACCGCCAGCGTTGCGAGGATCGTGGCCCGCCGGTGCGGGCCGGCTCCGAGCCGGCCCAGGACCGGCGTGGCGACGGCGCCGCTGAGCAGTGCCACGGTCAGCGTCCACTGCGCGCTGCCGAGCGAGACGTGGAACGAGGTCGCCACGCTGGTGATGAGCGGCGTCCCGAGGCTGGCGACCGCCGCCACGACCAGAGCGATGAACATCAGGGCGGGGACCAGCAGCCGCGCCTCGGAACGCGCCACCGGGAACGCCTTCACCGCGGCCCCGCCGACCGGCTGCCCGGTCACTGCTTCGGCCCTTCGCGGTCCTGGCTTTCGAGCTCTGCCAGATGCTTCAGCGCCGGAAGGGCCGCCACCAGCGCCTCGACCTCGTCGCCGGTGAGCTCGCCGATCAGCCGCTCGAACGCGTGGACGCCTGCCTGGCGCCGCGTCCGGACATAGGAGGCGCCGGCCTCGGTCAGGCACACCAGCGTGACCCGCTTGTCGGACGCGTCGCCCCGCCGCTCGACCAGGCCGGACTCCTCCATCACCCGGACCAGGGCGGTCATCGCGGGCTGGGTGACGCCCTCGACCGCGGCCAGATCGGTGATGCGCCGCGGGCCGGTCCGGTCCAGGGTGGCCAGGGTGGCGGCGGACGTCAGGCTCATGTCCCGGGGCAGGCGTCTCGCGGCCCTGGTGGCCAGGCCGTAGAGGGCTGCCCCGATCGCGGCGGACGCGCCAGGAGCGGTGTCTTGACGACTCATGCTCGAAGCATAGCCTTTTTATATTCATGGTTTATGGAAATGCTCGACCGGTGCGGGCGGCCTCGACCGCTGGGAGCCGGTGACGTCGCGGTGCGCTGCCGCATCGACTTCACGTACGCCCTCGGCCTGGAGCTGGAAGACCCCGGCTTCCACCACAGCGTCCTGTCCGACTTCCGCGACCGGCTCGCCGTCGGCGACCGCGCCGACCGGCTGCTGGCCCTCGCGCTCACCCGGCCCCTCGTCGCGCTGGTGCACCTGCACCGCCACGACACCCTCGCCCGGATCGCGGCCGGCTTCGGTATATCCGTCGGCACCGCCCACGCCTACGTCACCACCGTCACGCGTCGACGGCAGCCGCGCTGATTACTCCGCCAAGCACCGTCGCTACGGCGTGAACGTCCAGGTCGTAACCGATCCGATCGGCGAGGTTCTGTGGATCTAGCCCGCGCTACCGGGTCGCACCCACGATCTGACCGCGGCCCGCACCCACAAGATCATCCGGTCTGCGAACGCCAGGGTGTCCCCGTCCTCGCCGGCCGCGCCTTCGTGAGGAAGTTCGGTGAGCGCCGGGCCCGGGCGAGCTGAGGCAGTCGGCTCGTTCAGCGCCTGGGTCACGCCGGCTTGCCAAGGGCGCCTTCGGCGTCGCTCATGAGGGGGAGGAGGCCGGCATGGCCAGGTAATCGCCGTGCTGCAGGTCTTCGAGCAGCGTGGGGTGGGTAGGTGACCAGCCGAGCAGCTCCTGGGTGTACGAACTGGAGGCAGGCCCGTCGTGGCCGTAGGCGGTGGCCATGAACGGGCTTACGAAGTGCGTGGCAGCCTCGTCGGGGGTGAGTGAAACCGTGGGCAGCCCGAGACCCCGGGCGATGGTTTCTGCGATGCTCTTCAGGGTGACGCCGCTTTCGGCTACTCCGTGCAGCACGCTGCCCGCAGGTGCCTTCTCCAGTGCCAGGCGGAACAGGACCGCTGCGTCGAGCCGGTGCACCGCAGGCCATCGGTTGGTGCCGTCGCCGATGTAGGCCGACACACCGGTCTTTCGCGCGGTGGCGATGAGCATGGGGATGAAACCGTGGTCTTCGCGACCGTGGACGGTGGGAGCGAGGCGGACCACGCTCGCGCGCACTCCTCCGGCGGCGAAGCGTAGGCACGCTCGCTCACCGGCGATGCGGAAGGCGGCGAGCCCGGCCGTGTCGGGCTCGTCCTTCTCGGTGGTCTCCCGGCCGGCGGGCATGACCAGGGTGCCCGAGGTGACGACGAGCGGCTTGCCTGTGTGTTCCAGCGGCCGGCCGAGCGTCTCGATCGCGGTTCGGTCGCGCCGCATCATGTCGTCGAGGTCGGAGAAGTCGCCGCCGTAGGCCATGTGCAGGACGCCGTCGGCGGCTGCTGCGCCGCTGTGCAGACTGTCGAGGTCGTCGAGGGAGCCGTGGTGTGGTGTGGCCCCCAGGGACTCCAGCCGGGCAGCGGCGGTACCCGAGCGCGCCAGACCGGTGACAGTGTGGCCGCGTGCAACGAGTTCGGCGACGACTGCGGGGCCGGTCTGGCCGGAACCGCCGGTGACAAAGACATGCATGAAACACCCTCCCGCTTAACGCCAGTGACTGGCACTACGCGTGCCAGTCGCTGACCCTAGGTAGTGTCAGTGACTGGCGTCAAGTAGCGCCAGTCACTGACACATGCGGTATCCTGGGTGGGTGCCACGGAGCGGAGCAGAAGCGCGTCGCCGCCTTCAGCAGGCGGCCCTGGAGCTGTACCAGGAACGAGGGTTCGATCAGACCACCACGGCGGAGATCGCCGCGCGCGCCGGCGTCAACGAGCGAACGTTCTTCCGGCACTTCCCCGACAAGCGCGAGGTGCTCTTCGACGGCGAAGCCGATCTGCGCGCCGCGCTGATGGAGGCGGTGGCCGATGCGCCCGACGGTCTGAAACCGCTCGAGACGCTGCTCAGCGCCTTCCGAAAAGCTGGACGGATCCTTGAGGAAAACCGCCCGTTCTCCGAACCACGATTGGCGATCATCGCGGTGACGCCGGCACTTCGCGAACGCGACTTGGCCAAGGCCGCGTCGCTCACTGAAGCCGTAGCGCAGGCGCTGCGGCAGCGCGGTGTCGCGGACCGGCTGGCCGGCCTGGCTGCTCAGACCGGCTGGGCCGCCTTTCACCACGCGGCCCAAGACTGGATCGATGACCCCTCACAGAGCTTGGACGCGCACCTCCTCCGAGCCTTCGACGATCTGCGCACCCTCTCCGCGACCGCGTCACATGATCGGCCGGACAGGTCCTAGCCAGGCGAGGTGTCGCTGCGCCCCACGCGCAGGTGATGTCCCGAACTGCCTTCGGGCGAGCACGAAGTGACCGCGCTCGACATCAACAGCGCCTACCTGTCGGCCCTCAAGACCCGCCTCCCGATCGGCCGGCTGGAACACTCCGCCGGAAACCACCACGACCGCCGGCGTGCCGGCGTCCACCTGATCACCCCGCCCGACTGGGAACACGACGCCTGCCTGCCCAACCCGATCGGCAGCCGTGACGAGCCCGGCCCGCTGTGGGTGACCGAGCCGATCCTGCGCCTGCTGCTGCGTCTGGCGGGCCCGAAGTACGCCCTGTGCGACCCCCCGCAGATCCACGAGTCCTGGACGT
>NZ_BNBC01000095.1:5754-11418 GCF_014654675.1 Streptomyces spiralis | reverse complement strand
CCTCGTCCGCGAGAGCCGCCCCCACGACACCCGCTCCGATGATCACCACTCGAGGTCCCGCCATCGCCCAACCTCCGGAATTCAGAACCGCACAGTTGCCTTCTACGCAACGTGATTCAGGCTGCGCAACTCAATCTGCCTGCCGCGAGGATGGGTGTCAAGGGGTCCGTGACGGCACGAAAAGGGCCGGACAACGACCCCGGATCGGCCCGTGGAAACGGCCCGTGGAACGGCAACGCCCGGCGGGCGACGCGCACCCCTGCGCACCGCCCGCCGGGCGTGTCCGACCGCTCCCGGACGCGGGCTACTTCAGCCAGGCCTCCACCTTGTCGCGGTTGGCCTCGACCCACTTCTTCGCGGCCGCGTCGGGCGACATCTTGTCCTGCGCGATGTACTTGGCCACGGTGTTCTGGTCGTCGTTCGTCCAGTGGAAGTTCTTCACCAGCTTGTAGGCGGGGCTGCCGGACCGGGCGAACCTCGAGCTGACGATCTTGTTCAGGTCGTACACGGGATAGTCG
The DNA here is from genome assembly GCF_014654675.1 of Streptomyces spiralis. Classification (GTDB taxonomy): domain Bacteria; phylum Actinomycetota; class Actinomycetes; order Streptomycetales; family Streptomycetaceae; genus Streptomyces; species Streptomyces spiralis. The sequence continues at coordinate 10,900 of NZ_BNBC01000095.1, read as the reverse complement.
CAGGCGATCTTCGCCGCGTCGGCGTCACAGCCGGTGGTGTACTTCGGCAGATCGACCTTGACCAGGGGTACCTCGGACAGGAACCACTGCGGTTCGTAGAAGTAGCCGATCACCCACTGCTTGTTCTTCTCGGCCGTCCGGTAGGCCTGGATGAGCGCGGTCTCGCTGCCCGCGTACACCACCTTGAAGTTCAGTTTCAGGTTCTTCACCAGTGCCGCGTCGTTCGTGACGTAGGACGGGTCGCCGTCCAGCAGTTGGCCCTTGCCGCCCGACTCGGAGGTCCGGAAGTGGGAGGCGTACTTGTTGAGGTTCCTCCAGTCGGTGATGTCGGGATGGGCCTTGGCCAGCCACGGCGGCACGAACCAGCCGATGACGCCCTTGTTGCCGGTGGAGCCGGCGTCGACGGCGGTCTTCTGCTCGGTGATGTACTTCTTCTTCAGGTCGTCGTGGCCCCAGTTCTCCAGGATCGCGTCGACCTCGCCGGTCCCGAACCCCTGCCAGGCGATCTCTTCCTTCAGGTCCTTCTTGTCGACCGTGCACCCGAGGTCGTGCTGCGCGACGTACGCGACGACCGCCGCGTCCGCCTCGTAGCCGACCCAGGGGTTGACGGCCAGGTTGAAGGTGCCGCACTTGCCGCCCGAGCTCTTGGAGCCCGCGGAGGAACCGTCACCGACCTTCGCTCCCCCGCACGCGGTGAGGGTGAGACCGAGGACGGCCAGGCCGGCCGCGCCGGCTCTCCAGTGTCTAACCATGGTGTCGTGCTCCTTACGCGCCGGTGCGTCGTGCCGCCGCCTGAGTGATCCGGTCGAACATGACTCCGAGCAGGACGATGGCGAGTCCCGCCGCCAGCCCCTTGCCGTACAGCTCCCCCTGCGAGAATCCGGCCACGACGTCGTAGCCGAGGGCGCCGGCCCCCACCAGGCCGCCCACCACCACCATCGACAGCACGTAGATCAGGCCCTGGTTGGTCGCGAGGGTCAGGGCACTGCGTGACATCGGCAGTTGGACCTTGGTGATGATCTGCCAGGTGTTGCACCCGGCGGATGTGGCCGCCTCGACGGTGGTCTCGGGCACGGCCCGCACCCCGTCCGCGATGATCTTCATGGCGACCGGTGCCGCGTAGACGACGGCGGCGACGATGGCCGTGAAGCGCGTCGCCCCGAACAGTGCCAGGAACGGCACCAGATAGACGAACGGCGGCATCACCTGCGCCGCGTCCAGGGTGGGCCGCAGCACCCGGTCCACCAGCACGCTGCGCCCCATCCACACGCCGAAGACGACGCCGAGCACCATCACCAGCACCGTCGCCACGACGGTCGAGGCCAGTGTCGTCATGCTGTCCGACCACACGCCCGTGCCCACCAGCAGACCCACGCACACCGCCGCGGTGACGGCGGCGAACCGGCCGCCGAGCACCGCTCCGAGCGCCACCAGGGCCGCGCCGACCAGCCACCACGGGGAGTCGGTGAGCAGCGACTGGAAGGGGTTGAGCAGGCCGTTGGTGATGATGTCGCGGGCGGTGTTCGTGATGCCCGACAGGTGGTCCTGCGCCCAGGTGGTCGCGGTGTCCGCCGCGCTCGCGATGGAGCTGCCGGTGCCGCCGTCGCCGGGGAACTCGGCCGCCCACACGTAGGTGTGCGACAGATAGACCAGGATCGCGGTGCCCACGGCACCCACGGCCAGCAGGGGACGGCGCCAGGTGAGGAAGCGGCTGCCCGAGCGGCGGGCCGCCTCCTCGCGGCCGCTGGCCGCGGTCGTCACCCGGTCCAGGACGATCGCCATGACGACGATGGCGAGTCCCGCGTTGAAGGCCGTGCCCACGTCGAGCGACTGCAGGGCCTGGACGACGGTCTTGCCGAGCCCGGGGGCGTCGATCAGGGCCGCGATGGTCACCATGGCCAGGGCGGCCATGATGGTCTGGTTGACGCCCATCACCACCGTCCGCCGGGACATCGGCAGCAGCACCTTCAGCAGCGTCTGCCGCCGGGTCGCACCCAGCGAGTCGGCCGCCTCCACCGTGCTCTCCGGTACGGAGCGGATGGCGTGCGCGGTGATGCGGATCGCCGGCGGCGCCGCGTAGATCAGGGTGGCGATGGTGGCGGAGGCCGGGCCGATGAGGAAGAACAGGGTCAGCGGGGCCAGGTAGACGAAGGTCGGCATCGTCTGCATGAAGTCCAGCAGGGGGGTCACGATCCGGTTGAACCGGTCGGACAGCCCCGCCCACACGCCCAGCGGGAGCGCGAACAGCAGCGCCACGAGGACCGCGGAGACGGTGAGGGACAGGGTGTCCATGCTCTCCTGCCACAGACCTTGCAGCCCGAAGAAGGCGAACCCGGCCACGGCCAGCAGCGCGACCCGCCAGTTGGCCACGGCCCACGAGACGTAGCCGGCCAGGCCGACCACGCCGAGCCAGCCGATCTGCGGCACGGGACGGGCGCCGGTGGGCTGGGAGATCAGGTGCTGGACGAAGCCCACCAGGTTGTCGATGACCAGGCGGATCTCGTTGAAGAAGTACAGGAAGAGCGGGTTGGTGTTGCGGTTCGCGCCGATGGTGTCGTTGACGTCGTTGAACCAGCGGTGCAGTCCGGTGAGGTCCGCCGCCGCCAGGGTCAGGGTCTGCCGGCCGCGGAACACGGCGAACAGCACCAGCCAGACGACCAGGATCGCGGCCACCACCATGCGGCGGCTGAGTCTGCGCGCACCGGCCAGAGGTGCGGTCTTGTCCAGGGCGACGGTCATCACGCGCCGCCTTCCTGTCCCGCCACCACCGCGAGGATCTCCTCGTCACCGACGATGCCGAGCAGCTTGCCGTTCTCGACGACCTTGACCGGCCGGTCGGCGGCCAGCACCGCCCGGGTGGCCTCCCGCACCACCACGTCCGGGCCCAGTTCGGGACCGTCCAGGGCGTCGTCCGGCTCCGCGGGCCGCATGATCCAGCGCAGGGTGAGCACATCGCCGCGCGGCACGTCCTTGACGAACTCGCGGACGTAGTCGTCTGCGGGCGCGCCGACCAGTTCGTCGCCCCGGCCGCACTGGACCGTCCTCCCGTCGCGCATGATGAGGATGCGGTCGCCCAGCTTGAGCGCCTCGGAGAGGTCGTGGGTGATGAACACCATGGTCTTGCCGACCTCGTGGTGCAGCCGGATGACCTCGTTCTGCATGTCGCGGCGGATCAGCGGGTCCAGTGCGGAGAACGGCTCGTCGAAGAAGAGCACGTCCGGATCGCCGGCCAGAGCGCGGGCCAGGCCGACGCGCTGCTGCATGCCGCCGGAGAGCTGGTCGGGGTAGGAGTTCTCGTAGCCGGCCAGGCCGACCAGTTCGACGACCTCCTGGGCCCGCCTGGTGCGCTCCGCCCTGCCCATGCCGCGGATCTCCAGGCCGAATGCCACGTTGTCCACCACGCGGCGGTGCGGCAGCAGCCCGAAGTGCTGGAAGACCATGGAGAACTTGCGCCGCCGCAGTTCGCGCAGGTGCCTGTCGTCGGCGTCGCGGATGTCCTGGCCCTCGAAGACGACCTCACCGGCGGTGGGTTCGATAAGCCGGGTCAGACATCGCACCAGGGTGGACTTGCCGGAGCCCGACAGGCCCATGACGACGAAGACCTCGCCCGGCGAGACCTCGAAGTCGACATCGCGTACGGCGGCGGTGCACCCGGTGCGCTCCATGAGTTCGCGGCGGGAGAGCCCGCACAACTCGGCGGACTCCGGCACCCGGTCGGCCTTCGGCCCGAACACCTTCCACAGCCGGCGCACGGAGATGACCGGAGTGGTGTCCGGGTCCTGAGGTGTGCCATGCCGCTGCGGCACCTCGGTCTGTGTGGGGGTCACGTTCGACCTCTTTTCGGCGTTCAGCCGCTGAACCAGCGCTGCGGCCGTGGTTGGATGTTCTGCCAGATGTGCTTGGGCTCCCGGTACTCGTCCAGGCCGGTGGGTCCCAGCTCCCGGCCGACGCCCGAGTGCCCGAAGCCGCCCCATTCGGCTTGCGGTACATAGGGGTGGTAGTCGTTGATCCAGACCGTTCCGTGGCGCAGCCGCCGGGCCACCCGCTGGGCCTTGCCGGCGTCCTGCGTCCATACGGCTCCGGCGAGTCCGAACTCGGTGTCGTTGGCGATGCGTACGGCGTCGTCCTCGTCCCGGAAGCGTTCCACGGTGAGCACGGGGCCGAAGGACTCCTCGTGCACCACGCGCATGTCCTGCCGGCACTCGTCGAGCACGGTGGGCGGGTAGTAGTGGCCGGCGGCGAGGGCGGCATCGGCCGGTCGTTCGCCGCCGCAGCGCAGTACGGCGCCCTCGGCGAGGCCCGCCGCGACATACGCCTCGACCTTCTCCCGGTGCGCGGCGGAGATCAGCGGCCCGGTCTCCGCCTCGGGGTCGAAGGGGCCGCCGAGGCGGATCCGCCGGGCGCGGCGGACGACCTCGTCGACGAAGGCGTCGTGCAGGCGGTCCTCGACGATCAGGCGGGCGCCGGCCGAGCAGACCTGCCCGGAGTGCAGGAAGACGGCCGTGAGGGCGAAGTCCACGGCCGTGTCGAAGTCGGCGTCGGCGAAGACGACGTTGGGGTTCTTGCCGCCGAGCTCCAGCGCGACCTTCTTCACGGTCGCGGCGGCGGTCGCCATGATGCGCCTGCCGGTTTCCAGGCCTCCGGTGAAGGAGACCATGTCGACGGCGGGGCTCTCGCAGAGCGGTGCGCCCGCCTCGGGGCCGGTGCCCAGCACCAGGTTGGCGGCGCCGGCCGGCAGCCCGGCCTCCTGAAGCGCCTTCATCAGCAGGATGGAGGTGGAGGGGGTGAGCTCGCTGGGCTTGAGGACGACCGTGTTGCCCGCGAGGAGGGCGGGCGCGACCTTCCAGGAGGCCTGCAGCAGCGGGTAGTTCCAGGGGGTGATGAGCCCGCACACCCCGATCGGCTCGTACACGACGCGGCTGACGGCGTCGTCACGGCCGGTGTCGACGACCCGGCCGGCGTCGGTGCCGCCGATGCCGCCGTAGTGGCGGAGGCAGGAGACGACGTCGGCGATGTCGTACTCGCTCTCGACGAGGCGTTTGCCGGTGTCCAGCGACTCGGCGCGGGCGAACTCCTTGGCGTCGCGCTCGATGATGTCGGCGGTGCGCAGAAGCAGTCGGCCGCGCTCCCGCTCGGGGGTGCGCGG
>NZ_BNBC01000095.1:506-5732 GCF_014654675.1 Streptomyces spiralis | reverse complement strand
CCAGGATCCCTCGTCGAAGGCACGGCGGGCGGCCGCGATCGCCGCCTCGGTGTCGGGGCGTGTGCCTTCCGACACGGTCGCGGCGAGGGTGCCGTCGGCGGGACAGCGGATGTCCCGGAGGCCTCCGGACAGCGGCTCCCGCCACGTCCCGTCCACATACAGGTCTGCCACGAGCCAAGCCCTTCAGCCGAAATGCGTTGCGCATCGTGCATCTAATTGCTTGTGGTGGAACACCCTGGCGAAAGCGCCCACCTACGTCAAGGGGTCGGGTCATGACGATTCGGCCGACGGCGGGCGGACCGGGATCCGGACCGCCCGCCGTTGTATACGGCCGCTGCGAGTGCCGCGACGCGGCGGTGCAGCGGTCGTATACGGCCGGACCCGGGACTTGTGCGTGACCCGAGGTCTACCCCGCCTGTGTCCGGGCGTCGCGGTGGCGGTAGAACGCGGCCTTCGACGGCTCCAGCGGCTGCCTGCCGAGGATCAGGTCTGCGGCCTTCTCCGCGACCATCATCACCGGTGCGTAGATGTTGCCGTTGGTGACGTACGGCATCACGGAGGCGTCCACCACGCGCAGTCCGTCCAGTCCGTGCACGCGCATGCTCGCCGGGTCGACGACGGACATGTCGTCGGTGCCCATCTTGCAGGTGCAGGAGGGGTGCAGGGCCGTCTCACCCTCCTTGGCGACCCAGGCGAGGATCTCCTCGTCGCTCTCCACGGACGGGCCGGGCGAGATCTCCCCGCCGTTGTAGGGGGCGAGCGCGGGCTGGTTGAGGAGCCGGCGGGCGACGCGGATCGCCTCGACCCACTCACGGCGGTCCTGCTCGGTGGAGAGGTAGTTGAAGCGCAGCGCGGGCTTGACCCGGGGGTCGCTGCTCCTGATCTTCACCGATCCGACGGCGTCGGAGTACATGGGTCCGACATGCACCTGGTAGCCGTGGCCGCCGGCCGGCGAGGAACCGTCGTAGCGGACCGCGACCGGCAGGAAGTGGAACATCAGGTTGGGATAGTCCACGTCCTCGTTGCTGCGGGCGAAGCCCCCCGCCTCGAAGTGGTTGGTGGCGGCGGGCCCGGTGCGGAAGAGCCATTGCAGTCCGATGAACGGGGCACGCCACTTCGCCAGGTACGGCTGCATGGACACCGGCTGCTTGCAGGCGTACTGGACGTAGACCTCCAGGTGGTCCTGGAGGTTCTCGCCGACGCCGGGGAGGCCGTGGACGACGTCGACGCCGAGGGCGCGCAGTTCGTCGGCGTCACCGACGCCGGAGAGCTGGAGCAGCTGCGGGGAGTTGATCGCCCCGCCGCAGAGGATGACCTCCCCGGCGCGGATCTGCTGGGGCGCGCCCCTGCCGCGCCGGTACTCGACGCCGACGGCCCGCTTGCCCTCGAAGAGCACCCGGGTGACGAAGGCGCGGGTGCGGACCGTGAGGTTCGGCCGCTTCATCGCGGGCTTGAGGTAGGCCTTGGAGGCCGACAGACGGCGCCCGCGGTGGACGTTGCGGTCGAAGGGGGCGAAGCCCTCCTGGCGGTAGCCGTTGACGTCGTCGGTGCGGGCCTGGCCGGCCTGCTGGACGGCTTCCAGGAAAGCGGTGAAGAGCGGATTGGTCGCCGGGCCGCGTTCGAGGACGAGGGGGCCGTCGTGGCCGCGGAACTCGTCGTCCGGGTCGGCCGCGAGGCAGTTCTCCATCCGCCGGAAGTACGGCAGGCAGTGCGCGTAGTCCCAGGTCTCCATCCCGGGGTCGGCGGCCCAGCGCTCGTAGTCCATGGGGTTGCCGCGCTGGAAGATCATGCCGTTGATGCTGCTGGAGCCGCCCAGCACCTTGCCGCGCGCGTGGTAGATGCGGCGGCCGCCCATGTGGGGCTCCGGCTCGGACTCGTACTTCCAGTCGTAGAACCGGCTGCCGATCGGGTAGGTCAGCGCCGCGGGCATGTGGATGAAGACATCCCACGGGTAGTCGGACCGGCCGGCCTCCAGGACCAGCACCCGGTTCGCCGGGTCCGCCGAGAGCCTGTTCGCCAGTGCGCTGCCGGCCGATCCGCCGCCGACGATGACGAAGTCGTAGTGCAGGGTAGCCATGGTGCCTCGTCTCGCTCGCGCCGTAGATACGCGGGGCATGCTAGTGCGGTAGCGCTATGTGCACCAGGTTGCGCGCAACGCAACCTACGAACCCGTGTTTCCGTTGCGTCACTTGCATCTGCGTTGTTTACTGAGCGTATAGTTTCGTTATGAGCAACTACAGTCCAGAGTCTGAAACGTCGACTTCACAGACCGGAGGAGTGCAGTCGGTCGACCGCGCCATCAGCGTGCTGGAGATCCTTGCCCAGCGCGGCGAGGCGGGCGTCAGCGAGGTGGCCGGCGAGATCGACGTCCACAAGTCGACCGCGTTCCGCCTGCTCGGCGCCCTGGAGGCGCGGGGCCTGGTGGAGCAGGCCGTCGAGCGCGGCAAGTACCGGCTCGGGTTCGGCATCGTGCGCCTGGCCGGCGCGGTCACGGGGCGTATCGACATCACCCAGCAGGGCCGCCCGGTCTGCGAGCGCCTCGCCGAGGAGATCGGTGAGACGGTCAACATCGCCGTGCTCCAGGAGCACTATGCGATCAACCTCTACCAGGTGCGCGGCCCGGCGGCCATCACCGCGCACAACTGGGTCGGTCAGCTGACCCCGCTGCACGCCACCTCCAGCGGCAAGATCCTGCTGGCCAACCTGCCCGCCAAGGAGCGCGCCGCGCTGCTGGCCGAGGCGGGCCTGAAGAAGGTCACTCCGCACACCATCACCGCCAAGACCAAGCTCGAGAAGAACCTCGCCGAGGCCCGGGAGCGCGGCTACGCCTGGACCACGGAGGAGTTCGAGATCGGTCTGCACGCCATCGCCGCGCCGATCCGCGACCGGGACGGCGATGTCGTCGCGGCGCTCAGCGCCTCCGGGCCGTCCTACCGCTTCACCGAGGAGCGCCTGCACGAGCTCGCTCCGGTGCTCGTCAAGGGCGCGAACGAGATCAGCCACCGGATGGGCTACCTGGGCTGACCCCCCGCGGTGTCACGGTGTCGTGTGCGCCAGCTGTTTGCGCCAGCGGGTGAACAGCCGCGGCTGGTTCATGCCGAGCACGGCGACCGGATGACCACCGCGCCGGTAGACGGCGAGGAAACTGCGGTCGTCCGTGGTGCCTTCCACGACGGTCACGGTGTCGGCGCCGGCCGTGTGTCCGACGAACTGGATCTTCACGCCGTACTGGTCCGACCAGAAGTACGGCGGCCTGGGCACGCCGGGTGCCGCCGCGCCCGACGACAGCAGCGCGGCCACGGCCGCGGCGGGCCGTTCCAGCGCACCCGTCCAGTGTTCGACGCGGCGGTGGACGCCCGCACGGGGGTCGTACCAGGCGGCGCAGTCACCGACCGCCACCACCCCGGCCAGACTGGTGCGGCCGTCGGCGCCGCAGGTGACGCCGTTGTCCACGGCGACGCCGGATCCCTCAAGCCACTCGACGTTCGGACGCGCGCCCACACCGACGACGACGACGTCGGCGGGGATGCTGCGGCCGTCCTCCAACAGCACGGCCTCGACCCGGCGTTCGCCGCCGAGCCCCTTGACGCCCACCCCGCACAGCAGCCGTACGCCGTGGTCGGTGTGGAGGGCGGAGACGATGCCGCCCATGGCCTCGCCGAGCGGTCCGGCGAGCGGTGTCGGGGCCGCCTCGACGACCGTCACATCGAGCCCGAGGCCGTATGCGGTGGAGGCGACCTCGGCGCCGATGAAGCCGCCGCCGATGACGACCAGCCGTCCGCCCAGGGCCAGGGCGTCCCGCAGACCACGGGCGTCGTCGAGCGTGCGCAGCACATGCACTCCGGCCAGGCCGTCGGTGCCCGGCAGGGTGCGCGCGGCGGCGCCGGTCGCGACGACGACGCCGTCCGCCCGGACCCGGCGGCCGTCGCTGAGCCGGATCGCGCGGTCGGTGCGGTCCAGTCCGGCGGCGCGGGCGCCGAGCAGCCACTCCGCCCGCAGGTCCTCGTCGTCCGACTCCAGCGCGAGGTCCGCCTCGCCGAGGGTGCCGGCCAGGAACTCCTTGGACAGCGGCGGCCGGTCGTAGGGGCGGTGGGGCTCGTCGCCGATGACGACCAGCCGCCCGTCGTAACCCTGTGACCGCAGTGCGCGGGCCGCCGACAGACCCGCCAGCGAGGCCCCCACCACGGCCACCGTTCTCACGCGGGCCCTCCGGCGAGCCGGGCGGTGACGCAGGGCGGCAGGTTGGGGGCGTCCGTCGACAGCCGCACATAGACCATGCCGTCCTCCACGACGACCTCGTGGGTCCGGACCGGGAGCTTGGCCGGCGGGGCGTCGACGGCGCCGGTCCTCAGATCGAACGTCGAGGCGTGGAGCGGGCATTCCACCTCGCAGCCCTCCAGCCAGCCGTCCGCGAGCGAGGCGTCCTGGTGGGTGCAGGTGTCGTCGATGGCGAAGACCTCGCCGTCGACGGTGTGGAACACCGAGACCGGCGGGTCGATGTCGAGCCGGAAGGCCTCGCCTCGCGGGAGATCCGCGAGACGGCACGCGGGAATCATCATGACACCTCGGTTTGATGGCTCGTTCGCCTACAGGCGCCTTCAGCCGCCCTTCGGCTCCCTTGACGGTGCATATGACGGAACATATTGCGGTGAGCGCAACATCAGTCTGGGGTCGCCCAGAACCCTTGTCAAGGCGTTCACAGGGCCCCTCGGCGCACCGATTCCCGTTGCGCCACAAAGAACTTGCGGCGCGTCGAGAGACGCGCGTGAAGACAGCGGATGCACGCCCGGCTCGCGGCCCACAGAGCCGGGAGGGGGCGTGCATCCATGATGGGGGCGCGGTTCAGAAGCCCCGGTCGAGCCACTCTTGAACGTGCGGGGCCTCCGCCGCCACGGTGGTGGTCTCCCCGTGTCCGGTGTGGACGACCGTCTCACCCGGCAGGGTCAGCAGCCGGCCCCGGATCGAGTCGACGATCGTGCCGAAGTCGCTGTACGACCGTCCCGTGGCACCCGGCCCGCCCGCGAAGAGCGTGTCCCCGCTGAAGAGCGCCGTCAGACCCGGCGCGTACAGGCAGACCGCGCCGGGGGCGTGGCCGGGGGTGTGCAGCACGGTCAGCTCGGCGCCCGCCACGGTGAGGACCTGGCCGTCGGCCAGTTCACCGTCGGGCATCCGGTCGGGATGGGTCTGCTTCCACAGCGGAAGGTCATCGGCATGGAGCAGGATCGG
>NZ_BNBC01000095.1:0-475 GCF_014654675.1 Streptomyces spiralis | reverse complement strand
GTGAGGTCCGCGAGGGCGGGTGCGGCGTCGATGTGGTCGTTGTGCGCGTGGGTGCACACGATGGCGGTCAGCCGGCGCTCGCCGACCGCCTCTGCGATGGCCTCGGCGTCGTGGGCGGCGTCGATGACGATCGCCTCGTGGTCGTCGCCCACGATCCAGACGTTGTTGTCGACGTCCCAGGTGCCCCCGTCGAGGGTGAACTGCCCGGAGGTGACGAGGCGTTCGATGCGGGCGGCCATCACAGCACGACCACCGAGCGCAGCACGTCGCCGCCGTGCATCCGCTCGAACGCCTTCTCCACCTCGTCGAGGGCGATGGTCTCGGTGACGAAGGCGTCCAGGTCCAGCCGGCCCTGCAGATAGAGGTCGATCAGCATCGGGAAGTCCCGGGAGGGCAGACAGTCGCCGTACCAGGAGGACTTCAGCGCGCCGCCCCGGCCGAACACGTCCAGCAGCGGCAGCTCCAGCTTCATCTC
>NZ_BNBC01000094.1 GCF_014654675.1 Streptomyces spiralis | reverse complement strand
CCCACGTGCCCGCACAGCGCGGTGAAGCAGGAAGCCCCCGGAAGGGTCAGACGACCCAGGCCGGAATCCCTGGACTTCAGGCCAGGGAGCACGTCAACTCGCGTGCGTTGAAGGTGGCGGTTGGAAGCAGGCGATGACGTCTTTGCCGCGCGGGCAACGGCGGACCTGCCAGCCGTCGGCGAGGGCGTCGACCAGGAGCAGCCCGCGCCCCCCGAGGGCGCTGTCATCTGCGTGACGTTGTCGAGGCAGCCGTGTTGAGGCGTCATGCACAGTCACGTGCAGGCATTTCTCGTCCCAGGTGAGGATGAGCTGCGCGTCGGTGCCGGCGTGGGCATGGGCGTTGGTGACCAGCTCGGATACGGCCAGCACGACCGAGTCCACCAGATCCGGTGCTGTCCGGTCCCAGCCGAGGGTGATCAGATGCTTACGGGTCCAGTCCCTGGCTGCCCTCACTCCGCTGCTGATCGGGAACGAACGCGCCCATCCGACAGCCCCCAGTGATGAGTCCTGCGCCACGGTCTCTCCTTCAGCCAAGCCACGGGTCTCTTGTTCCATCTGCCCAGCACACAGCAGCACCAACATGGGCCTGCAGACGATGCGGCCGGCCGGCAGCCACGGCGAGAACGGACCTGATGAAGCACGGCCACAGGCGCGGTGTGGCCAGGACGTCCCGCTGGACCTCACTGTGGTGGAGAAAGCGACGGGGGACGTCGTCGGGGAGGCGGCGCTCAACGGTTGGACCACGAGTACGGCAAGCTGCGCGGTACCGGCCTCGGGCAGCATGCGGACTCAGCCTGGCGTGGTCCTGATCGGACCGGCCCTGGCCGGCCGAGATACCCACCTAGGTGGCCGAGCAAGGACGTCACTCGCGAGCTGTCGGTGGATCTGTGTGTGTACGCCAACCCCAGCACCACCCACGTGCACTGGCCGACGGAGTCCACGGCCTGTCGCTGAGTTGCCGAATGCTGCCTCATCAAGATCCCTGCGACCACCGCCCGCGACCAGCGCGGACACACGATCAACAGCCCGCACCAGCCCCGTGACCAGCGACTTCAAGATAGTGGATCTTCAGTACAGGTGGTGCGGCCAGTCGGCGTGTCACATGTGGGGATCAGGTGGCGTAAGGGTGCGTGGTGACAGGCCGAGGGATCGGACGTGGCGGGCGATGTCGATCAGTGGGGCCACCCAGGTGTCCGCCGCCGCGCTGACTCGTTCGACGAGTTCTTCCAGGGCGGCCGCCCGTGAGGGCCGGCCGGTCAGGAAGGGGTGGGTGGTGAGGACGAAGCAGCCGCCCTCCCGTCGGAGAGCCTCGAACTCCAGGGTCCAGATCTCCAGAGCCTTGCGCGGGCTCTCGATCAGTCCGCTGCCGGAGATACCGGGGAGATAGCAGTACTGCTCCCAGTCGTCCAGGGCCCACTGGATCGGGATCTCGACCAGCGACTGCGCTCCCGGCACGGCGAGTTCGTAGGGGTGGTCGGCGTCCATGAGGCTGCTGTCGTAGAGGAAGCCGCGGTCGGCCAGCAAACGGGGGGAGTTGTAGGTGAGTTCCCACATGGGAGCCCGGTACCCCACCGGCCTCACACCGGCCGTCGATTCCAGCGCGTCCAGACCCCGGTCGAGGTAGTCGGCCTCGGTGCTGGGGTCGGCGCCGGTCAGCGGCTCGTGCAGATAGCCGTGGTGTGCGATCTCGTGGCCGGCGTCCGCGATGGCCCGCACCGTGTCGGGGTGGCGCCGCGCCGTCCATCCGGGGACGAAGAACGTCGCCCTCACGCCGTGGCGATCCAGCATCTTCAGCAGCCTGGGGACGCCGACCAGCGGCCCGTAGGACTGGTGGCTCATCACGGACATGCGCTGTGCGGCCTCGGGGTGCTGGTGCAGCACGGCCGACTCGGCGTCGACGTCGAAGCTGAAACAGGCCGCGGCGCGCATCTCCCCCGGCCAGTCGACGGGCTGCGCCGGTCGCGGAGTCACCGGCGGCCTCCCGCGCACAGGGAGACGAACTCGTAGGCGACGTTGGCCGCGGCGACGCTGGTGATGTCCGCGTGGTCGTAGGCCGGGGACACCTCGACGACGTCGGCGCCGACCAGGTTGAGGCCCTTGAAGCCGCGGATGATGCCGAGCAGTTCTCTGCTGGTCATGCCGCCCGCCTCCGGGGTGCCGGTGGCAGGTGCGTGGGCGGGGTCGAGCACGTCGATGTCGACGGACACGTACAGCGGCGCCTCGGCGATCGTCTGGCGCAGCCGGGTCACCACGTCGCGCACGCTCAGGGTCTCCAGGTCGGCACAGTGCACGATGGTGAAGCCCAACTCCGCGTCGCTGCTGAGGTCCTGGAGGTCGTAGAGCGAACCGCGGATGCCGACGTGCGCGCTGGAGCCGGGCAGGAACAGGCCTTCCTCGGCGGCGCGACGGAACGGGGTGCCGTGGGTGAGTGGCGCGTCGAAGTAGGTGTCCCAGGTGTCGAGATGGGCGTCGAAGTGCACCAGGGCGACGGGTCCGTGGACCCGGTTCATGGCGCGCAGCAGCGGATAGGCGATGGTGTGGTCGCCGCCGAGGGTCACCAGTCGGGCACCGTCGCGGATCAGCTCGTAGGCCCCTTCCTCGATCTCCTTGCTCGCGGCCGCGATGTCGAAGGGATTGCAGGCGAGGTCGCCCGCGTCGACGACCTGCTGGTCGCGGAAGGGCATGACGTCGAGCTGCGGGTTGTAGGGGCGCAGCAGCCGGGAGGCCTCGCGGATCGCGGAAGGTCCGAAGCGGGCCCCGGGGCGGAAGGTCACACCCGCGTCGAAAGGGACGCCGGCGACGGCCACGTCGTGCCTCGGTACGTCGTGGATACGGGGCAGTCGTGCGAAGGTCGTCAGGCCCGCGTAGCGGGGGCTGGCCTGGCCGTCGGTCTGGCCGACGGGCGGTGTGGCGGTGTTGTCGGTGTTCGCGTCAGGGCGGGTTACACGCGGCATCGGGTGGATCCTCCGTTGATCTGTAGTGTCTGGCCCGCGAAGGAGCCGACCCGGAAGTCGGTGAGCAGGGCGACGGCGGAGGCGATCTCCTCCGGCCGGCCGATGCGGCCGAGCGGGATGTTCTGGGCGTAGAGCTTGTGCATGTCGTCGAGGGGCAGCCCCGCGCTGTCCGCGTCTACCTGGAGCTGAGGGGTGTCGATGACGCCGGGGGCGACGGCGTTGACCACGATTCCCTCGGGTGCGAGCTCTCGGCCGAGCGTTTTGACCAGGGAGATCAGCCCGGCCTTCGAGGCGGAGTAGGCGGTGGCCTCGGGCCATCCGGTGACGCCCCACTCGGAGGAGATGACGACGATGCGGCCCCGGCCGCGCCGGCGCATGCCGGGCAGGACAGCCTGGATGAGGTGGAAGGTGCCGGTCAGGTTGGTGTCGACGACCTTCCACCAGTCGGCCTCGTCGTGGTCGGTGAAGCGGCCCATGGTCATGTAGGCGGCGTTGCAGACCAGGACATCGATGTCGCCGAGTTGCTGGTTCAGACGGCCGACCAGGGCGTGGACCTGCGCGCGATCGGATACGTCGGCCACGGCTGGGACGCCGCCGATGGCTGACGCGATGGCGTCCATGGCGGGGGTGTGCGCGCGGTCGCCGACCGCGACGCGCGCTCCGTCGTGGGCCAGGCGGGCCGCGACGGCCCGCCCGATTCCCTGGGTGGCACCGGTGACGAGGGCGACCGCGCCGTCCAGCGGCTGGTGGGAGTGGTCCATGGTCAGATCACCGCTCCGCAGTTGGGTGAGAGGACTTCGCCGGTGCAGAAGGTCGCCTCGTCGACGAGGAACCGCACGCTCGCGGCGACCTCGTCCGGGCGGCCCAGGCGCCGGGTGGGCAGGGTCGCGAGGTAGTCCGGGGCCCGCCAGGGCGAGTCGGGGGCGAGCAGGGGGGTGTCGGTGGGGCCGGGGGCGACGGCGTTGACGCGGACGCCGCTGGAGGCGACCTCGGCCGCCAGGCTGCGGACGAGGCCGATGACGGCGCCCTTGGCGGCGGCGTAGTGGGCGTCGCCGTCGCCGCCGCCGATGGCCAGCTCGGAGGTGACGGCGACGATGCTGCCGCCGCGGCGCGCGACCATCGAGGGAAGGACCGCGCGGGCGGTGTTGGCCAGTCCGCCGAGGTGGACCCGCAGCATCCGGTTCCACTTCTCGGGGCTGATGTCGCAGAAGGGCTGGATCTCGTAGTGACCGGCCGCGCTGACCAGGGCGTGGATGGGGCCGAGGTCCGCTTCCGCCTGGCCGACCGCGGCGCGCACAGCGGCGGGGTCGGAGACGTCGGCGGCCAGGGACAGCGCGAGCGCCGGGGCGGAGGCCGGGCGCAGGTCGAGACTCGCGACGGTCCACCCGGCCGTGTGCAGCGCGGCGGCGATGCTGGCTCCGATGCCGCTTCCGGCCCCCGTGACGAGCGCTGTCTTCCGTGCGCCGGGCGCGTTCATGCGGACTCCCTCCGGAGGTCGATCGCCGGAGCGGCGGAGGCGGGCGGTGTGGAATCCGCGGGGCCGGTCGTGGTGAGCCGGTCGGCCAGGGGCCGCCGGATGCGCCCCCGGACGGCGGCGAAGACGACGGCTCCGAGGACGGTGAGCACCGCGGTGGTCAGGATCATGCTCCAGCGCAGGTACCAGGTGTCGCCCATGGAGGCGCGCGGCCAGGCGATGTTGATGGTCTGCGCGATGGTCCACAGCGCGGCGAGCAGGGTCACGGGGGTGCCCCAGCGGCCGAGGCTGAACGCTCCGGGCTGCCACTTCCCGCGCAGCCGGGTGACGGCGGCACCGACGACGGGGACCGCGAAGGCGATCTGGAAGCCCATGGTGGTGAAGTTGACCAGCGCGCCGTAGAGGTTCGAGCCGGACAGCAGGACGAAGACGGCGGCGACGACACCGGTCAGCGCGATCGCGTTCACCGGCAGGCGCTCGGGTCCGGCCAGCTTCTCCAGTCGGCGTGAGACCGGCAGCGCGTTGTCGCGGGCGGAGGCCCACAGGCAGCGGGAGACGGCGGCCTGGACGGCGAGGAAGCTCGAGAGGAAGCCGATCACGAACAGGACCAGCAGGGGCCGGCCGATCCCGGAGCCGAACTGGGTGACGAGCGTGTCGGTCACCGGGTCGCCGGTCTTGGCTGCCATGACCTTGTTCAGGTGGGGGATGGAGAGCACCAGGGCGATGCTGGAGTACATCACGATCGCGGCGACGCACAGCAGCGACAGGATGATCGCCTTGGGCACGTTGCGCTCGGGCTTGTCGACCTCCTCGGCGATGGACCCGGCCGCCTCGAAGCCGACGAAGGACCAGCCGACGTAGGCTACGGCGATCAGCATCGGGCCGCCGAGCCAGGAACCGGCGGACTGGGTGCCGAAGCCGTCGAAGAGCACGTGCACCGGGTTGACCCGGTGGAACAGCAGCAGCACGGTGCTCAGTCCGACCGAGCCGATGATCTCGCAGGCGATGCTGGCGACGACCATCACCTTCAGGACCGTGCGACCCACCATGTTGGTGATGCTTCCGGCCGCCAGGATCGCGATGGCGGTACCGGTGGTGGCGGTGTGGCTGGGGTCGGAGACCCCCACGGCCGGCAGCAGGAATCCGGCCGCTCCGTAGGCGAGCGTGGACAGCGCGAGCGTCAGGCCCCAGGAGTACGCCCATGCCGCGACCCAGCCCCACGAGGTGCCGCGTACGTGCCTGGCCCACTGGTACACGCTGCCCGCGTACGGCCACCGGGAGGCGAGCTCGCCGAAGACGAGGGCGACGAGCAGCTGCCCGGCCAGCACGACCGGGAAGGCCCACAGGAACGCGGGACCGGCGGCGAACAGCCCGAGGGTGAAGATCGCGTAGAGCGCGACGATGGGCGAGACGTCCGCGAAGGCCATCGAGAAGGCCGCGCGGAAGCTGAAGCCCTGGTTGAGACGGCTGACCTGCTCGCCCCCGGATGCCGGTGTGCCGTGTCCCGGCGGAGGGGACGCGCCTTCATGTCTTGTCACTGCTGGCTCCTCGTCCGACCCCTGCCTTCAGGGTCCGCATCGGCTACCCACCAGCCACTCGGTGGCCGGAATCCGTTGGCCGGAAGGGCATCAGTCTGCGATCAGGGGGGTCAGCCTTTCTACGCGACGAAAGGCACAATCACCCATTGTGCTTTGAGCGATCACACAACATACTTCTGTATACACACAAACAACGTGGGGGTGCTTGTGTCGGAAACAGTGGCGAACGTATTGAACCTCCCCCACCTGCGCCTTGAGCTCTTCGCCGGCGAGGGGGGCCTGCAAAGGACCGTCTCCTGGGCCCATGCCTCGGATCTGGACAGTCCATGGGACTGGATGGCCGGCGGCGAACTGCTCATGCGCAACGGGCGCACGCTGCCGCGTGACGGCCGAGCCCAGGCAAAACTGCTGCACGGCTGTGCGGACGCGGGCGCCAGCGGGATCGTGATCGGCGAGGACCACCAGACGCCGCCGCTCACCGACGAACTGGCCGCGGCGGCCGAGGAGCGTGCCCTGGCCGTGCTCACGGTTCCCTACTCGGTCAGCTTCGCGGCACTGGCCAGAGCGGTCGCCGACGCCACTTCGGGCGAGGCCCCCGTCCGCGTCGGCCAGATCGAGCGAATCTACGGCGCTCTGCGGGACGCCCTCGGCGGACGGACCGGCGAGTCCCCGACCGCCCGGCTGGGCCGTGACCTGGGCTGCAGGCTGCTGCTTCTGGACACGTCCACCGGAAACCCGGTCGAACCGGCGGCCCCGGCGCCGGAGGACGCACTGCGCTCGGCCCTGCTCGCCGAAGTCCGTGCCCACGACGGCCGTATCCCCGGCGTGCTGCACGTTCCGCTCGCCGACGGCACCACGGCGCTCGCGGTCGAGGTCCCCGCAGAGGAGCCGACCGTCCTGCTCGCTGTACGGCTGCCCGGCGCGGACACCTCGCTGCTGCACCACCTGGCCACCGCCGCCGCGGTCGAGACGGCCCACCAAGGGATGCTGCGCGAGCACGAGCGACGGCTCGGCGGCGAGCTGCTCGCCCGCCTCTTCGACATGGGCATCGACGCGACCGCCGCGGACCGCGAGCTGGCCGCCGCCGGCATCGACCCCGCCCGCGCCGTCGTCATGGCCGCCCAGTCCGACGACAGCGCCGGCCAGCGCGACCTGCATCTGGCGCTGGGCCGACGCCGAATCCCCCACTTGCTGCTACGCAGCGGAGAGCTGCTGTACGCCCTGGTGGGCGACGCCTGGCCGGGCATCGAGGCGGTGCGCCAGAAGCTCGGGCCGGACGCCGCCCTCGGGGTGAGCGCCGCGGCCGGCACCCCCGGGCGACTGCCCGCCGCCCGGCGCGAGGCCGTCTGGGCACTGTCCCTGGCACGCAAGGCGCCCGGAAGGATCTCCCGCTACGGGGAGGAGACGACGTTCACGGTGCTACGCAGCACCGAGGAGGCCCAGGTGCTCGTCGACCGCGTCCTTGGCCCCCTGCTTGCCTACGACGCGCACCACGGAACCGAGCTGACCGCCTCGCTGGAGACGTTCTTGCAGCACCGGCGCTCCTGGCAGCGGACCGCCGCCGCCCTGAGCGTCCACAAGCAGACCGTCATGTACCGCATGCAGCGCGTCGAGCAGCTCACCGGCCGCACCCTGGCGGAAACGGCGGACATCACGGACCTATGGCTCGCCTTCCAGGCCCGCGCGCTGCTCTCCGGCGCCCCCACCCCCGCAAGTCCACGTTCTTCCGACGCATCGGGTTCGGCGGGCTGATGCCCGGCGGCGGCTCGGACACCGGCTTCAAGGGACGGCGTGTTGGTACGGGACCCTTGCCTGGAAGGCGGGAGCCCACCTCGGCGACGAGTTCAGCGAGCACATCAGCCGACAGGCCCGTGATCCTCCGATCGCTGATGACCGCTGCACGAGACGCGTCCCCCACCACACGACCATGATCGACAATCGAGACCTTGTCGAGCAGGGGCAGCAGCTGGGTGACATCGTTGCGGTTTCCACCGGTCAGCGACACCGCGAGAGGGATGCCCGGTCCCTCCGTGAGGACGTGGTGCTTGCTGCCCGAGCTCGCCATGACCGACCTCATGGCCCGCCGCCTCACCGGCGAGTACACCATCTCCTGGCGCAACCCGACATCATCGGATCAAGACGTCATCACGGGATGAAACAACGAGAGGAAACGACCTCTGACGCTGCGGGGTCTGGGGTGCGGCGCTTGGTGACAGGGGGGTGCGTCGACAATGACGGCGGTTGTGTTGGCCGCGCCCGATCGGGCAGTGGCGATGTACGCGGCCTTGGCGCGGCGACACGGACGCGCTGCAGGCAATGATCGGATAACCGGGTTGCGAGTGGGGTAGGACGTGCGCTGGGTGTCTTCTAGCTGGAAGGCCCCCGTCTCACCCAGAACTGGCTCTCCCAGCGAGAACGAAGGACGGCAGCATGGCCAGCGGCACTGTGAAGTGGTTCAACGCCGAGAAGGGCTTCGGATTCATCGCCCAGGACGGCGGTCCGGACGTCTTCGCGCACTACTCCAACATCAAGGGCAACGGATACCGGGAACTCGTTGAAGGGGAGACGGTCACCTTCGACGTCACCCAGGGCCAGAAAGGCCCGCAGGCCGAGAACATCGTCCGCGGCGGCTGACGCCCGACCCGAGTCCCGCATGATCCACCATGTAGAGTGGCATCACCGACGCGGGGTGGAGCAGCTCGGTAGCTCGCTGGGCTCATAACCCAGAGGTCGCAGGTTCAAATCCTGTCCCCGCTACCAGAAGAAGGGGCCCGCAAACGCGGGCCCCTTCTGCGCTGCCGCCGGCGGAACATCCCAGCCGGCCTGCACGGAGACGTCATGATCGGGTCTGTCAAACGAATGGTGTAACCAGGGTGGTTGGGTTACTGGCGGGCTGCTGAGAGTCGGCCGTCGAAGGTGATGTCGAAGGCGTTCAGCGCGGTCTTCCAGCGCACGCCAGCGGGCCTGGCCCTTGCCGGTGGGATCGAGCGACATGATGGCCATGTAGACGCACTTCAGGGCGGCCTGCTCGTTCGGGACGTGTCCGCGGGCCTTGACCGCTCGCCGGATCCGCGCGTTGACCGACTCGATCGCGTTGGTGGTGCAGACGATGCGGCGGATCTCGGTGTCGAACCGCAGGAACGGCGTGAACTCCTCCCAAGCGTTCTCCCAGAGTTTCACGATCGCCGGATACTTGCTGCCCCACGCGTCGGCGAACTCGGCGAACCGCTCCAGTGCGGCCTCCTCGGTCGGCGCGGTGTAGACGGGCTTGAGGAGCCTGGCGATCTTGTCCCAGTCCTGGCGGGCGGCATAGCGGAAGGAGTTCCGCAGCAGGTGGGCCACGCAGGTCTGCTCGATGGTCCTCGGCCAGACCGTCTCTACTGCCCCGGGCAAGCCTTTGAGGCCGTCGCAGACGAGCATGAGCACGTCGCTCACGCCGCGGTTCTTGATCTCGGTGAGGATGTGCAGCCAGTGCTTGGCGGCCTCACCGCCGTCGCCGGCCCACAGACCCAAAATCTCGCGCCGGCCTTCGGTGGTGACGGCCAGGGCCACGTAGATGGGCCGGTTGGCGACGGCGCCGTCGCGGATCTTCACGTGGATGGCGTCGATGAAAACTACCGGATAGACGGAGTCCAGAGGACGGCTCTGCCATTCGGCCATGCCCTCGAGGACCTTGTCGGTGATGGTGGAGATGGTCTGCCGGGAGACCTCGGCGCCATAGACCTCCGCAAGGTGAGCCTGGACCTCACCGGTGGTCAGGCCCTTCGCGGCCAGCGAGATCACCATCTCGTCGACGCCGGTCAGGCGCTTCTGCCGCTTTTTGACGATCTTCGGCTCGAAGGAGCCGTCCCGGTCGCGGGGCACGGCTATCTCCACCGGTCCCACGTCGGTCAGGACGGTCTTGGAGCGTTTGCCGTTGCGGGAGTTGCCACCGCCCTTGCCCGCCGGATCGTGCTTGTCATAGCCGAGGTGGTCGGTGATCTCGCCTTCGAGAGCGGACTCCAGGAGCCGCTTGGTCAGCTGCTGCAGCAGTCCGCCCTCGCCGGTCAGCTGCAGGCCCTCTGCCTGGGCCCGGCTCACCAACTCGTCGATCAGCTGGTCGTCCACGGCCCTGGCCGACACAGCCGCTGCCGACTCGCCGGCCTCGTGCTCGGCCACGTTCTCACTGGTCATCGATGCACTTCCATGATCGGGAGTTACACCGAACGATTTACAGTCCCGTCCCCCGTCCTCGTGGCATGAGAGCCCCCATGCCACTGAGCCGGTGGTTTGTGAGTGAGGGTTCATGAGGGCAGCTCGCGCGCACGGTCCGTCTGGAGGACGAGGCCGGGCTCTGCCGTCCGACGGAGGTGAACGCTCCCCGTGGTGGACGTACACGAGCAAGGTGATGCCCGAGGCTGGAGGTCTTGCCGAGGAAGGGGTATCCGGGTGGATCGTTGGGATCGGGTTGGACGGTGCGCGGGATACGGGGCGGCGCTGGCAATGTCGCCCTATCTGTTGATCAAGGTGTCGTGGGTCGTCGGCTCGCTGCTGGGACTGGCGCCGGTCGGGGAGGGTTTCAACCTGGCCGGGTGGGTCCTCCTCAATACCGTGACGATCGGTATGGCGGGGATCGGTATCGCCCTGGCGCTCGCCCTGGTGCGGCCCTGGGGCATGCGGATACCAGGATGGCTGGTGGCCTTCTGCACCTGGACGGGAGCAGGGTTCCTCGTGTCGATCTTGCCCTACGCCGTGCTCAGTACGGTGCTGGATGCTCAAGGCAGCGGCGCGACGAAGCGGGGCGACGACTCTGCCATGCCTGGGTGGGAAGGCACACTGATCCAGTTCAGCTTTGTCGGGATGGGGTTGGGGCTGGCCCTCGCGCTCCCCGCCTACCTGCGGCGGCGCTGGCCGGAAGCCTTCACCGCGCGAGTCGGAGACGGTAGTCGTGCGGCTGTGCCATGGGCCGCTGTCGTCGCAGCCGTCGTCGGACTTGCGTGGGCGTATTGGGCAGTTGGTGGCACCCTCGGAGTCGCACATCCGGCGCAGAGGGACACCAATGGGTACCTGCTGACGGGCGTGGGTGCACTCTGGGCCCTCGCCGGATCCACCGCCGTCTGGATGCTCGTTCGACAACGTCCTACCCGAGGGCCCCACCGGCTCTTGCTGACGCTCGGCTGGCTCGGGTCGGGCTCGCTCTTCGCCTGGAGCGGTTGGAAACTGCCCCTCACGCTCTTCGTGGCACTGGCCCACCCCAGCGACGTCACCTTGCCGGAAAACCTCGCCGTCGCTGCGGTGCTTCACCTGGCTGCGGTCGTGGCGGGAGTCGGCATGCTGAGATCACTTGTCGGCTCGCGCCCACGCACCCTAAAGGCTGTCCCGTAACTCTTGGACGCAGATGTGGTGGACTTGCTGTGGCGGGTGTGATCACGTCGTTGGCGCCGTCCCGGACAGCCCCGTTACTGACGTTGTTGTCGTGATGTCGTCAAGGTGAGTCCGGTTTCGGCGAGGCATCCGTTGATGAGGTTGCTGCG
>NZ_BNBC01000093.1 GCF_014654675.1 Streptomyces spiralis | reverse complement strand
TCACCGACAACGGCGGGATCTTCGGTCCACGACGATTCACACCAAACCAACGACGAACCTCTGACTCAGGTCACTAGAGGAGGGCACCGCATGTCCTTGTCGAGGGCCGTCTGCCCTCCCAGTGGCCGCCGCCCGACAGTTCCACGCCCGCGAAGGCCACCTGACCGTGCCCCGCAAACACGTAGAGGACGTCGACGGCGAGCCAGTGGGCCTGGGCCAGTTCCTGAACAACGCCCGCCGACGCGCCGCGACACTGAGCCCGCAACGACGAGCCGACCTCGATGCCCTCGGCATGCGCTGGTAGGGCGCTGCGGAGGTGAGCGGGGAGCGCAGGGTTAGGGTCTGGGGCGGTTCCGTGCCGAACGCACTCGGCACGGAACCGCCCTGTATTTGAGTGGAGTGGCGCCGGGGTTCAGGTCGACGGGCTGCCGTGTGTCCGTCCGGCAGCCCGGACGCTCTTCTCCAGTGCTGCCAGCAGGTCCAGCGCGGGGGCGGGCTCCGTCGGCTCGACGAGTTCACCGCCGGTGATCTTCGCGTCCACGAGCTGTTCGAGCGCGTGGGCGTATTCGTCGTGTACATCCCTGATGTTGATGCCGGCCAGTTCCTGGATCAGTACCTCGGCCAGCTCCAGTTCCCGGTCCGTGACCGGTGTGCAGGGTGCGAGGTCTCCGGGGTCGCGTAGCTCGTCCCGCCACAGGAGAGTCTGGAGGATGAGCATGCCGTGGCGGGGCCGGAGCAGCGCCAGGCGCTCCCGGCTGCGCAGGGCGAGCTCGGCGACGGCGACGTAGCCCGTGCGGGCGAGTGCCTCGACCAGTAGGGCGTACGGGCGGTCGTCGCCCGGTCCGGGGCCTGCGTAGTACGGCCGTCCGAAACTGATCGGGTCGATGTCCTCGTAGGGCACGAAACCCAGCACGTCGATGGTCCGCCGTGTAGGCAGGGGCAGGTGTGCCAGGTCCTCCTCCGTGATCGGCACCACGCGCCCGTCGGCCAGGGCAAAGCCCCTGCCGACCTGGTCGTGGGGGATCTCCCGGTTCTCGGCCCTGCAGAAGCAGCGGTGCTCGACACGGCTGCCGTCGGCGAGATGGATTTCGTGAAGGCGCACAGGATGCTCCTGCGTGGCCGCGTACAGCCTGATCGGCACAGCGACCAACCCGAACTGGATCATCCCGGACCAGGCGGCCTTCATACCTCCAGCCTCATCCGCCAGCAGGCACCGCGCATCCCCGTCGCGCGCCACCCCTACAGCAGGGGGGCGCTGGGGCCGGCCGGCCAGAACGCGCGGCCAACCATCACCGCGGATGACCAGTCTGACCTGCGGCTTTCGCCCAACAGACGGCGGCGCGTGTCCGCCTTCGCCAAAGGCGACCACCGCCATCGCCGGTCTGAGGTCAACGGCGTGTTACTCACTCCTCACCGGGGGACCTGGCGAAACTGGACCGCATGCGCGTCGAATTCGACCCCGAGGCGATGAGTAGACCGGCCCTTTACAGGTTTCTGACGTCGGTCGTCGTGCCGCGGCCGATCGCCTGGGTCTCGACGATCACTGCCGATGGGAGCACGGAGAACCTCGCACCCCACTCCTTTTTCAGCATCGCCAGCACCGACCCCCCGATCGTCCAGTTCACCTCGATCGGCCGCAAGGACTCCTTGCGCAACGTCGAGGACACCGGGGAGTTCGTCGTCAACTTCTCGTCCGAACCACTGCTGGAGCTGATCAACGCCACCGCCATCGACTTCCCTCGGTCGGTCAGCGAATTCGACACTGCGGGCGTCGAACGCGAAGCCAGCACATGTGTACGGCCGCCCAGAGTGGCCTCCTCCCATGTGGTTCTGGAATGCCGTTCACACACCACCCTCCGCATGGGCAACTCCACCCTGATCTTCGGACGGGTGGTCCGCGCCGCGGCACACGAGGAAATCCTCGTCGATGACCGTCCCAGCAGCGAACTGCTGCGCCCGCTCACCAAGCTCGGCGGCGATGAATGGGGCACTCTGGGCGAGATCCGCCACTTGAGCCGCATCCCCTACGAGGAGCCCGGCGCGCACTGAGCTTCGTCAGCGGTGCTGCTCCAGGGTGAGGAAGGCCCGGATGACGGGCGTCAGGTGACTGTCAGAGGGTCTTGATCAGGCCGCCGTCGATGGTGAAGTCGGCGCCCGCGATGTTGCCGGCGCGGTCGCTGGCGAGCATCAGGACGAGGTCGGCGACCTCCTCGGGGCGGGTGAAGCGGCCGGTGTCGAAGCCGCCGGCGCCCGCGATGATCTGGTCGACGGCCGTGTCGTGGTCCACGCCCATGGCCGCAGCGACCTGCTCCGCCAGCCCGCCGCTGACCCTCCACATGTCCGTGGACACCGGGCCGGGGGCGACCGTGTTGACACGCACGCCCTGGGGGCCGACTTCCTTGGACAGGGCCTTGGAGAAGTCGGTCAGGGCCGCCTCGGACGCGGTGTAGTCGATGATGCCGGGGTCGGGCAGGAAGGCGTTGACCGACTGACGGTGACGATCACGCCGTGGGCGGCCACCAGCGAAGGCAGCGCCGCACGGCATGCGCGTACAGCGCTCATGACGTTGGCGTTGGTGAGCCAGTCCTCGTCGGTGACCGACAGGAATCCGTCCAGGCGGGGATGGAGGATGCCGACGTTGTTCACCAGGACGTCGATGCCGCCGAAGCGGTCCACAGCGGCCGCGATCAGTCGGTCGACCCCTTCGACGGTCGCCAGGTCGCCCGCGACGGGTACCAGATTGTGGGTGTCGGCGAGTTCTGCGAGTCCGGTGCCGGGCGTGCGGGCCCCGGCCACGACATTCGCGCCCTCCTGCGCGAAGGCACGCGCGAAGGCACGCGCGAAGGCCAGGCCGATGCCCCGGCTCGCGCTCGTGACCACCACGGTCTTGTCCTTGAGGTGCAGGTCCATGACGAGCCATGTTGTATCCCGGACGAGGACGGTCGTGTGGTCCGTCGAGAC
Organism: Streptomyces spiralis; assembly: GCF_014654675.1. GTDB lineage: Bacteria > Actinomycetota > Actinomycetes > Streptomycetales > Streptomycetaceae > Streptomyces > Streptomyces spiralis. The sequence goes on along the minus strand of NZ_BNBC01000093.1, from coordinate 9,252 downwards.
CGGCGGCCGTCCGTTCGCTCCACGGCGGCAGCTCAGCCGGGACAGGCGAGGCCAGTAATCGCACGCGTCCTCACCGGCGTCGCGGACCGTGGTGTCGGCCTCGACGGTCCGCGCGTGGGCGAGTGCATCCTCCATCAGCGCCTGAATCTCGTTCTCGCACTGGGCGATGGTCTCCTCGCTTCCCCGCCAGCGGCCGGGACCGTGCCGCGCGGGCGACACGCGCTTATGGCCTGGCGGGTCCGCGGGGTGGTCCCCGTCAGCGTGCGGCGGGCTGGGCCTGGGGGGCGGTGGACCGCGGCGCGGCGGCCCCGGTGGCGCCCGCACCGAGCCCGTTCAGAAGCGTGTCGACCACCATGTCGGCGGCCTGCGCCGGGCTGAGGTCCGTCAGCTGCCGCGAGGCGATGTTCATCAGCTCCGGCAGGACCGTGCTCACCCACCCGTCCGGCAACCCAGAGCGGATCAGGCCCTCGTCCGTGGCGCGGCGCAGGAAATCGGCGAGCTCGCGGACCGAACGGTCGCGGCGTCGACGGATGGACTCCTCGGCCAGCATCCGGCTCAGGTCGACCGGCCATGTGCGGTTGACCCCGATGATGCCCTCGACATAGCGGTGCAGGGCGACGGTGACCGGGGCCTCGCGCAGCCGGGCCTCCTCGGTGGCCCGCTCGATGGCCGCCAGGCGGGCCTCGTAGATAGCCGCCAGCAACTCCTCGCGCGAGGCGAAGCGCCGGTAGACGGTACGCCGGTCCACTCCGGCCTCCGCCGCGATGGCGGTGATGCTCGCCGCCTGATCGGCGGCCAGCATGCGCGCACCGGTCGTCATGACTGCTTCCAAGTTACGTGCTGCGTCGGCTCTCACACTCCTGAGTGTAGCCATCCCTGGGCGGAAAGACCCTTCTATCGTCACAGCAATGTGGCCTCCACGCACTTAAGTGCTACATTGAAGTGACAGTTAGCGCGGAGCCCCTCCGCTACGTGACTTTGGAGAAAGCACATGATCACCTTCGACAGGCTCTTCATCGGCGGCACCTGGACCGAGCCGAGCAACCCGGAGCTCCTCGACATCCTGTCCCCGCACGACGAGTCCGTTGTCGGCCGCGCGGCCCAGGCCCAGCCGGCCGACGTGGACCGCGCGGTGGCCGTCGCCCGCGCCGCCTTCGACGCGGGCACCTGGCCGAACACCCCGCCAGCCGAGCGGGTCGCGGTGCTGCGCAGGCTGAACGCCCTGCGCGAGGCCCGCGCCGAGGAGATCGCCGCCGTAATCACGGCGGAGAACGGCTCGGCGGGCTGGTTCACCCGCGCCGGGCAGCCGGGTCTGTCCCGCCAGGCCAACGCCTACCTGAAGGCGGCCGAGGAACTGGCCTGGGAAGAGGTCCTGACACCCACCGACCCCGCGGCCACCGTCCGCAGCGTGGTCCGCCGGGAGGCCATCGGCGTCGTCGCCGCCGTCATCCCGTGGAACTCGCCCTTCTCCGCCTCCCTGGCGAAGATCATTCCGGCGCTGCTGGCCGGCAACACGGTCATCCTGAAGGTCTCCCCGGAGAACTCGCTGAGCATGGGCCTGCTGGCCGACCTGCTGGCCGAGTGCGGGCTGCCCGAGGGCACGATCAGCGTGCTGCCGGCCGACCGCGAGACCAGCGAGCACCTGGTGTCCCACCGCGACGTCGACAAGGTCGCGTTCACCGGCTCGACCCGTGCCGGGCGCCGGATCGCCTCCATCGCCGGCGAGCAGCTCAAGCGGGTCAGCCTGGAGCTGGGCGGCAAGTCCGCCGCCGTCTTCCTGCCCGACGCGGACCTTGAGAGGTTCAAGGCGGGGCTGAAGTTCTCCTCCCTGCTCAACAACGGTGAGGCGTGCATCGCGCACACCCGCATCCTCGCGCCGCGCAGCCGCTACGAGGAGGTCGTGAACGCCGTCAAGGAGGTCGTCGAGTCGCTGAAGGTCGGCAACCCCCAGGACCCGGACACGTTCATCGGCCCGATGATCCGCCGCGACCAGCAGCAGCGGGTGCGCGACTACATCGAGATCGGCGTCAAGGAGGGCGCGCGCCTGGTCACCGGCGGCCCCGAGGTGCCCGCCGGTCTCGAGAAGGGCTACTACGTCACCCCGACCGTCTTCGCCGACGTCGACAACTCGATGCGGATCGCCCAGGAGGAGATCTTCGGCCCGGTGCTGGTCGTCATCGCCTACGAGGACGAGGACGACGCCGTGCGCATCGCCAACGACTCCGAGTACGGCCTGTCCGGCGGCGTGTGGTCCACAGACGAGGCCCGCGCCCTGGAGATCGCCCGCCGCATGCGGACCGGCACCGTCACGGTCAACGGCACCTCCGTCGGCTTCGACGGCCCGTTCGGCGGCTTCAAGGCCAGCGGCCTGGGCCGCGAGTACGGCTTCGCGGGCCTGAACACCTACATCGAGTACAAGACCGTCACCGTCTGATCACCCGTCATACGGGGGCCGGGGCAACGCGGCCCCCGACCGGAGGCTTACCCATGTCCCAGACCCAGGCGTCCGCACCCTCAGAGGCGCCGCAGCCCCACCCCGAGGCCCGACCGGCCCCCCTTTCCGCCGAGCCCACCGCGTCTGTCGCATCCGGCGCGCCGCCGGCCACCGGAACCGCCGCGCACGGCAGGCGCACCGCTGCCATGAGCGCGCTGGTGCTTGCCGTGCTGCTGGCCTGCCTCGACCAGACCATCGTGTCCACCGCGCTGCCGCGCATCGCGTCCGACCTCAACGGCTTCGCGGACATCGCCTGGGTCAGCGCCGCCTACCTGCTGGCATCGACCGCGGTCACCCCCCTGTGGGGCAAGCTCGGCGACATGTTCGGCCGCAAGCGCCTCTACCTCTCCGCGACCTCGCTGTTCCTGGTGGCCTCCGTCGCCTGCGGCCTGGCGCAGAACCTGCCTGAGCTCATCGGCGCCCGCGCGCTGCAGGGCGTGGGCGGCGGAGGCATGATCGTGCTGACCTTCGCGCTCGTCGGGGACATCGTCGCGCCCAGCGAACGCGGCCGCTACCAGGGCTTGTTCGGCTCCGTCTACGGTGTGGCCAGCATCGCGGGCCCGCTGCTCGGCGGCGTCTTCACCGACCAGCTCTCCTGGCGGTGGGCGTTCCTGATCAACCTGCCCATCGGCGCCGTCGCGCTGCTGATGGCCGGCCGGGCGCTGCCCGCCGCGGCCCGCTCCGCCAAGGCCCGTATCGACTACGCCGGCGCGACCCTGCTCGCCGGGATCGCCACCGCCCTCGTCCTGGTCACCTCCTTCGGCGAGCGCTGGGGCTGGGGTTCCGCACGGATCATCGGCCTGATCGTCGCCGCGATCGTGCTCGGCGCGCTGCTGGTGCCGGTGGAGCGGCGCGCGTCCGCGCCCGTCCTGCCGTTGTCCATGCTGCGCTCGCGGACCGTCGTGTTCGGCTCGCTGATCGGCTTCGCGGCGAACGTCGTGATGTTCAGCGTGCTGGTCTACCTGCCCACCTACCTCCAGGTGGTGCACGGCGTCTCGGCCACCCTGTCCGGCGTGTATCTGTTGCCGCTGGTCGTCGGCCTGGTCGTCAGCCAGTCACTGGCCGGACGCTGGGCCGCCCGTCCCGCACGGGTCGGCGCGATCCTGATCGCCGGCATGGTGCTCAACGTCGCCGGACTGCTGTTGCTCAGCACCATCGGTGTCGAGACCCCTGCCCTCGTGCTGAGCGCGTACTTCCTGGTCACCGGCGTGGGTGTCGGTATGGTGCCCATGGTGGTCTTGACCGCCGTGCAGAACTCCGTCCCGGCCTCCGGCATCGGCGCCGCCAGCGCTGTCGTCACCTTCGCCCGGTCCACTGGCGCCGCCTTCGGCGTCGCGGTCTTCGGCACCCTGCTCAACACCGGCCTGGCCACCCGGCTGCACCACGCGGCCCAGCACGGCATCCACGTGCCGAGCAGCTTCGACCCTGCCCGGACCGGCGCGACGGACTCCCTGCCGCCGGTCGCCCACCACGCCGTCCTCGACGCCTTCGCGCGCGCCATCGGCGCCGGCTTCCTCTGGGTCGCCCCCTTCGCCGTCGCCGGCACCCTCTTGGCCCTGTTCCTCACCTCGCGCTCCTCCCGCCGGAGCACCGCCGACCAAGGGTGACCCCGTGGAGGCTCCGTCCCCGCCCCATCCCTCCAAGACGTCCGGACCGCCCTCAGCGGCGGTCCGAAGAAACCTGCACCGGCTGCCGGCTGACGCTGGTGCCGGAGGCCGGGAGCCCCGAGCCCGGGGCTGCACAGGAGAGGTCGGGTGGCCCAGGGGGCCGGCGGTAGCCCCCTTCGGCTGAGGGAGGGCCGAAGGGGGCGGAGGTGCCGGGTACCGGTGGCTCATGGCCGTCGGCATCCGGCGGTGCGCAGGCGCCGCGGTCAGGCGGTGGCGAACTCGGGGGCGATACGCGCCGCCGCGGCCGCCGCGTGGCGCTTGACCTCCACGTCGTCCAGGTGGTCCAGGCCGAGGTCGACCAGGAGCCGGTCCGCCTGCTGACGCGCCAGCGCCTGAAGGGTGTGGGGCAGGCTCTGCGCGTCGGTGGGCTGCCCGGACTCCTTCAGCTTCCGGGTGGCTTCCCAGGCTGCCGCGTGGCCGGCCTGCTCCTCGGTGACGAGACGGTCCCGGCTGGTGCTGCCGTAGATGACGGTGTGCGCGTCCTTGTACTGCGCAATGCTCTGAGACACGAATTCTCCTCGCATAGACCTGGCCAGGCACTTTGCGTGCCGGCCGGATACCACCCAGACAAACCCGACCCGGCCGGGCCGCGCTCGTCAGCAACCGCCGAGCGGGTGGCCGACGGGCGCGACACGCGCCGCAAGGCAGGAGCGGTAGGCCTGGGCCATTGCGTCAGTCCGGTGAACGAGGCAGCCGGTGAGGGTCGACCGGCTGTTCTTCGACCGCCTCCTGTTCCTGCCCGTTCCGCGGTGGCGGCGGGAACAGGAGCTTTTCCAGGGCGGTCAGCGCGAACATCGCAAGGAGCAGGATCTCCGGGACGAGCAGTGCGATCACGGTCACGACGCCTCCCCGCACAGCAGCGATCACAACTGCTGCTCGGCAGCAACCTGGTCACGCCCACCGTGCCGCCGAATGGGCAACGCCGCACATCAGGACGGGGTCCGCCTAGGCCGATCGGGTGATCTCTTGTTCGTACGCATGCGCGATCCGGCAACGACGGCGATCCGGACAGCACACGGCCCTCTGCTGCATTGCGCAGCCGGTGTCCTCCGAGCAAACGACCGTCTGCGGGATGCGCGTCGCGGCAGGTGTCACAACAAGTCCGGTGCGCTCTCCCGGACGGGATCCTTGGATGCCGGGTGATCTGGACCGCCGGCCGGGGCGGCGGCACGCAGCGCCGCTTCGACCCGGCGGTTGCTGGTCATGGATGCCGTGACGGCCGTCATCGCCAGGAGGAGGACGGCGGCGGCGTAGAGCGGGGTGCGGATGTCGTAGGTGGTGGCCAGCCAGCCGCCGAGGAAGGCCCCGACGGGGGCGGCGCACATGGCCAGCATGCGGGAGGTGGAGGCGACCCGGCCCATGAGATGGGCCGGGACGATCGCCTGCCTCAGGGAGGGCCCCAGCACCATCGTGGCGCCCATGCCGGCCCCGCAGACGGCGAGCGCCAGCCCGGCCACGTACGGGTTCGGGGCAGCGGCCAGGCCCAGGATGGCAAGCCCTTCGACGGCGGCTGTGCAGGTCAGTGCGGTGCCGGTGCCGAGTCGTCGGCCGAGGTAGGAGGCGATGCCTGCACCGAACAGGCCGCCGGTGGCCTCCGCCGTGAGGAGCAGGCCGAAGCCGTAGGTGTCGATGCCGAGGCGGTCGTGCGCGAAGAGGGCGAGGACGGTCTCCACGGCGAGGAAGGCGATGTTCCCGACCGCCGGGCGCAGCGCGAGCCCGAGCAGCACCCGGTCCCGGAAGACGTACCAGGCCCCGGCCCTCGCCTGCCGCAGCAGCGACTCGCGGACCTCCGGCACGGGCCGGGGCATGGCGGGCAGCGTACGTACGAGCAGTGCGGAGAGCATGAACGACACCGCGTCGGCGAGCAGCGGAACCGCCCGCCCGAGCGCGAGCAGCGCGCTGCCCGCAGGCGGCCCCGCGAAGCCGGACATGGCGGTCTGGGCTCCGCGCAGGCGGGAGTTGGCACGCTCCAGGAGTGCGGGGTCGCGGCCGAGCAGATCCGGCAGATAGGCCGTGGCGGCCGTGTCGAAGAAGAGTCCGCCGAGGCCGAGCAGGAAGGCGACGGCCGCGAGCAGCCCGATGCTCAGCACGTCGAGCGCGGCCGCTGCCGCCGGTATCGCGAGCAGCACCGCACGCGCCGCGTCCATGACCCACATCGTGCGCCGGCGGTCCCAGCGGTCCACCAGCGCACCGCCGAGCACCCCGAAGAGCAGCCACGGCAGCGTCCCGGCGGCCGTGACGACGGCGAGCGCCATCGGATTCCGCGTCAACGTCAACGCGAGCAGCGGCAGTGCGGCATGCGACACCCCGTCACCGAGCGAGGAGATCGTCTGCGCGCTCCACAGCCGTCCGAACCCGGTCGGCAACTTCCGAACGTCTGAGATCACTTGGCGCCCCCGTCGGCCTGCTCGCGCGGTGCCGGGTGGAAAAGCGCGAAGACGAGTGACGCGTCCGGCAGCGACGGATCGGACAGCTCCTGGTACTCGTCCGCCAGTGCCTGCAGCCGCGCCCCCAGCTGCGCGAACTGCTCGTCGGTGAGCCGCAGATGAGCCATCCGTACGTGCCGCTCGTCATCCGCCGGAGCTGCCTCCAGGTCCGCCACCGCATGGCGCATCAGCACATCCGGCCCTCCCTCGCCCGGATCCGGCAGCACGATCGACCGTGCGGCCATCGCGTAGTACCGCTCGGTGACCCCCCGCACCTTCCGCGTCCGCACCACCTTCACCAGGCCGGCCCGCTCCAGCAGCCGTACGTGATAGCTGGAACTCCCCTTCGCAAGGCCCACCCGCTCGGCGATCTGCGTGATCGTCGCGGGCTCGAAGCGGAGCACGGCCATGATCCGGTGGCGCGTGAGGTTGGAGACGGCGCGCAGCTGCTCGTCGGTGGTGACGTGGAACGTCTCGGGAAGATCATCGGCAGGCATGCCAGCAATGGTCAACGATTCTTGACCATTGTGCAAGGGGATTCCGCGCGGACGTCCAGAATCTGCTGTCCGCGCGCGAGATCTTCTGTCCAAGCCCGCCACCCGCTGCCGGTCCGTGAGGTGTCTCGTTCCCTGAAGACCGCCCCGCGGGGCCGCCAGGACCTCCCAGAGCCTTCAATAGGCGGCGCGTCCGGCTGGTTTTGGGGTTGACGGAAGTCGCCTCTGAGTGCCCGATCAGCGGTGTGTCTCACCGGCCGGGCTTTGAGGTGGGTGATTCGAGTGTGCTTCAGGGACGATGCGCCCAGAACAAAGCATGCCCACCCTCACCTTCAGGGACAAACTCTTCACGGTCGACGTTCAGGCCGGCTTGTGTGAGCCAGGTGCGATTCGTTGCGGCGTCCGCGTGGCTCCACCACATGGTGGCTCCTCCTCCGAGCCAGTTGTCCTCGGTTCCGGTCCAGGCGCTGTGACCGGTGGTGCCCAGGAAACAGCCGCCGGGTCGCAGCCAAGTGGCAATCCGCTTCAGCAAGGGGGGCTGTTCCTCCAGAGGAACGTGGTTGACCTCCTCCCACGCCTAAAGGCGGGGGATTCCAGCGGTCGCCCGCTGGGGTTCCTGCTTCATCGACGACCGCCCCGTCCGGGAGGACTCCCGTTGAGGTCTTACACCGTCTCCACAGGCAGACGCCGCCAGCCCGGCGGCCAGGATGTTGCGTGCCGCGTTCACGTCGCGGTCGTGCACCGCGCCGCAGTCGCACGTCCACTGGCGGACGTTCAGCGGCAGCTTCGCCGCGACCATGCCGCAGGCCCCGCACAGCTTCGAGCTGGGGAAGAAGCGGTCGATCACGACGAGTTCACGCCCGTACCAGGCGCACTTGTACTCCAGCATCAAGCGCAGTTCCGTCCACGACGCGTCGCTGATTGCTCGTGCGAGCTTGTGGTTCTTCAGCAGATTGCGGACGGTGAGGTCCTCGATCACGACCGTTTGGTTCTCACGGACGAGCCGAGTGGACAGCTTGTGCAGGAAGTCCCGGCGACGGTCGGCGATCCGCGCATGCACGCGGGCGACCTTCACCTGGGCCTTGGCCCGGTTGTTGGAGCCCTTGGCCTTGCGGGACAGCTCCCGCTGGGCACGGGCCAGACGGGCGCGGTCCCGGCGCTCGTGCCGGGGGTTGGCCACCTTCTCCCCGGTGGACAGGGTCACCAGCGACGTGATCCCGGCGTCCAGGCCGACCGCCGCGTTCGTCGCGGGCGCGGGGGTGATGGTGTCCTCGCACAACAGGGAAACGAACCAGCGCCCCGCCGCATCGCGGGACACCGTAACCGTCGACGGCACCGCACCCTCTGGCAGAGGGCGCGACCAGCGGATGTCCAGCGGCTCGGCCATCTTCGCCAGCGTCAGCTTCCCGTCGCACCACTTGAAGGCGCTGCGCGTGTACTCCGCCGACGCCCGGGATTTCTTCCGCGACTTGAAGCGCGGGTACTTGGCCCGCCTGGCGAAGAAGTTGGCGAACGCCGTCTGAAGGTGGCGCAGCGCCTGCTGGAGCGGCACGGAGGACACCTCGGCCAGGAAAGCCAGTTCCTCGGACTTCTTCCACTGCGTCAGCGCGGCCGACGACTCCACGTACGAGAGACGGCGCTGCTCGCCGTACCAGGCCCGCGTGCGCTCCTGAAGCGCCTTGTTGTACACGAGGCGGACACAGCCGAACGTGCGCGACAGCTCCGCTGCCTGCTCGTCGGTGGGGTAAAAGCGGTACTTGAAAGCCCGCTTGACCTGCTGCGTCACACCTCACATCGTATCAGGTTCCGTGTGAGGCAGACTCACCAAATGAGACGGCCTGTAAGTGCGGCGCTGGTTACGCGGCCGCGGCATCACACCACGCATCGCTCGCAAGGGAGGTGGTCGTAGTCGTAGCCCTTGTCGCTGTGGAGCTTGCCCGGCTTGCGGCGCCGTCGGCCGCGCCGGGACCGGATCGGCGGTATCCCCTGCACGAGCGGGATCAGGGCCTGGCTGTCGTGGACGTTGGCACCCGAGATACCGACGGACAGGGGCAGACCGGACCGCTCGGTGATCAAGTGGATCTTCGAGCCGTACTTGCCCCGGTCCACAGGATTCGGGCCTGTCAGCTCCCCCTTTTCAGGGCCCGCATGTTCACCGAGTCGATCGCACA
>NZ_BNBC01000092.1 GCF_014654675.1 Streptomyces spiralis | reverse complement strand
AGCGGGGTCATCTCCAGGCCCGCGAACTCTGTGCTGGACACAGCTGGACTCACTTTCTCCGTCGTGCGTATGCCGGTCATACGGATGGTTGACAGCAACGTACCGTAGTACGATACTCCGTGCCAACCTGCGGTCCGGCAAGCGACAGAAGAGGCCCCACACAGAGCCGGACGTGGATCCGTTGCGGTGGGGCGGCATGACGCGGTGGTGGGCCCGACACGCGACACGAGGTGACACCGGAACCCCTCTCGGCAAGGCCGCCGGCCGACGAGTTCTCGTGCCCTTTCGGCGGAGCAGCGTGTGCGACCCGCTCGGACACCTCTGCACCGCGTCTGCGCATCAATCGGTCTCGTCCCGGCTTGACGGAACTCTTTCCCTCACTCCGCTTTCGAAGGAGAAGTCGTGTCAGCAGAAGAGCACGCCGTCGCGATCGGACGCGCCGACAGTCACATCCCACCGACCAGGACGACCCTCGGACAGAAGAAGGCGATCTGCGCCGGCTCGCTCGGCAACGCGGTCGAGTACGTGGACTGGGGAATCTATGCGTCCCTGGCTCCGGTCTTCGCGAGCCAGTTCTTCCCCAAGGGCAATCCCACCACTGCCTTCCTGTCCACGCTGGCGATCTTCGCCGTGGGATTCTTCATGCGTCCGCTCGGCGGCCTCATCCTGGGCGCCTACGCCGACCGGTACGGCCGCAAGAAGGCCTTGACCCTGACCATCAGCCTGATGTCGATCGGTGGTCTGGCCATCGCGGTGTCCCCGACCTACGAACAGATCGGCGTGTTCTCGCCGCTGCTGCTGCTGGTTGCCCGGCTGGTGCAGGCGTTCTCCGCCGGCGGCGAGTGGCCGAGCTCCGTGTCGTACATCGTCGAGAGCGCGGCGCCCGGGCGGCGGGCGTTCGCCGGGTCGTTCCAACAGGTGTCGACGGCGGGCGGGATCCTGCTCGCTTCGCTGCTCGGGCTTGCCGTGACCTCGGTTCTGAACGACGAGCAGATGCATGTGTTCGGATGGCGGATCGCCTTCGCGGTCGCTGCCGCCCTGGGGCTGGTGGTCCTGTGGCTGCGCCTCCGTACGGACGAGAGCCGGCACTTCGACGACGCAGAGCTGACCGGCACGTCGCACAAGCCGGTCACGGCGCTGTTCGCCGAGCACAAACTGAGCATGCTCCGGGTCGTCGGGATCACGGTTCCGGGCACGATCATCTACTACCTGTGGATCACCAACATGCCGGGCTATGCCAATACGACGACCGGCCTCGACCTGGACAAGGCGCTCGTGGCGAATTCCCTCGCGGTCGTCCTGTTCATGGTGCTGCTTCCGCTGGGCGGAATCATGTCGGACCGCCTCGGCAGGCGCTCCACCTTCATGGCCTTCCTGATCGGTTTCGCGCTGTACGCCTGGCCCGCCTACCGCATGCTCGACGGCGGCGGCTTCTGGACGCTGCTGCTGGTCGAAATCGTCGGAATGGTCCTGCTCGTCGGCAACTCCGCGAATGTGGCCGCCATCTACGCCGAACTCTTCCCGACCTCGGTGCGCACGACCGGGACCGGGCTTCCCTATGCGACGGCCGTCGCGCTGTTCGGCGGCACCGCACCGTACTTCACCACCTGGCTGGCCAGCATCGGGCACCAGGACAAGATCTGGATCTACATCGTCGTCTCGGCACTGATCGGCATGGTCACGATCATGACGATGCCCGACGGCGCGAAGAAGGGAACCCTGAACTAATGGGTTCAAAGCAGGGAGTATCGACCGAACTTGAGCCGTGGCAGTGGGACGAGGCCGTATGGCGGGGTCACGCCGAGCGCGTCCGTGCGGGGCGTGATCTGACGCCACGAGTGTGGCCGGGCGGCGCTCGTATAGCCGTGGCGCTCTCCTTCGATCCCGACCACGAGACGCTCTCGCTCCGCGAGGGGGAGACCTCGCCCGGCGCGATGGGCAGGGGCGAGTTCGGGTCGCGCGTGGGATCCCGCCGGATTCTCCAGCTCCTCGACAAGCACCAGATCCCGGCCACCTTCTTCGTTCCCGCGGTGTCCGCATTGCTGCACCCGCAGGAGACCAAGGACTACGCGGCAGCGGGCCATGAAATCGGTGCGCACGGCTGGATCCACGAGCGGAACGCGCTGCTGAGCGCGGAGGACGAGCTCGAGCTCACCCGCCGCAGTGTGGATGTTCTGGAAAAGCTCGTCGGTCAGCGGCCGGTCGGCATCAGGACACCGAGTGCCGACTTTTCCGACTCGACCCTGGAGATCCTGCAAGACCTCGGGTTCAGATACGACTCGTCGCTCATGGCCGACGACATGCCCTACGAGATCCTTTCGAACGGACAGCCCACGGGGCTCGTGGAAGTGCCCATGGAGTGGATCCGCGACGACGCGCCCTACTTCATGATGACGCGGTTCGGCCCCTACCGGCCCTACACCCCACCCCGCGCCTGGGTCGAGATCATGAAGGACGAGTTCGACTCAGCCTATGCCGACGGGGCGCTCTTCCAGCTGGTCTGCCATCCGCACATCATCGGCCATCGTTCGCGGATGCACGCGCTGCGCGACCTGGTCGAGCACATGAAGGCGCACGAGAACGTGTGGTACGCCACGCACGGTGAAATCGCCGACTACGTGTGGCGCAATGCCGGCCGGGACACGGAGAACGGCGTCCGGCAGTAGGAGGGCGGTCAGGCGGACGAGATCAGCTTGCTGATCTCGTCCGCGGCTGCGACGACCAGCTGTGCCAGGCTCTCTTCCTGCGTGCTGTCGTAGCGCATCTGCGGGACGGCGAGCGTGAGTCCCGCCATGGGGCGTCCGGCCGAGTCGGTGATGGCTGCGGCGATCGAGGCGACGTGCGGACGGAACCACCCGGACACATTGAGGGCGTACCCGCGCCTGGCGGTCCGCTTGATCTCCTCGCGGAGTTCGTCGGAACTCGGCACGGGGGCCTGGGCGAACTCCGTGAGCTCATGCTTGAGCAGCTCGTCCACATCGGCAGGCTCAAGGCGTGACATGATCGCAACGCCCGCCGAAGTGGCCCGAAGGGGCACACGTGTGCCGACCTCGAGGAACACGCGGACCACTTGCTTGCTGTCTTCCGTCGCGACGATGACGTAGTCCTCCCCGTCGCGCAGGCCGAGCTGGACCGTCTCGTCGGTCTCCGCGGCGAGGCGTTTGATGACGGGCGCCGCCAGATCCCGGAGGTCTTGCTCACCGGCCCCTCGTAGCCCGATGGCGAGAGCCTTCATCGTCACGCCCCACCGCGCCTGCTCGCGGTCGACGACCCTCAGCCAGCCGGCCTGCTGAAGCGTGACGAGGCACCGCTGAACGGAACTCTTGGGAATCTGCGTGGCGCGCGCCAGTTCCGAGACGCCGATCGGCTGTCGCACGGCGACTTCTTCGAGGACGCGAAGCGTGCTGAGGACGCTGTTCATCGACCGAATGCCGCTGGTCGGCTTGTCCTGCTCAGTCACATTTCCCCCGCCTTTCCGTTCTCCGGTGTTACCGAGCGTATCACCCACGGCACCGCCATCTCGCATCGCGGCACAGACCCTTGTCGTGGTGGCCTGTTGGTATTACATTGCGGCACAGCGTATCGGATAGCGGAACGAGGCTTGGTATGGACCTGACCATTGTGGGCGATGTCGTCGTATCGGGGCTGCCGCGGCGTCCGACGGTGGAGCCTGCCAGCCCGGGTGATTCGGCGTTCGGGCTTCTGAAGGCCGGCGATCTGACGATCGGCAACCTGGAAGTGCCGTTCACGGAATCCGGGGAGCGTGCCGAGAAGCTGGTGACGATGCGGGCGCCGACGTCAGGGGCGGCAGAACTGGCGGACCTTGGGTTCGATCTCGTGTCGCTGGCCATGAACCACGCCATGGACTACGGAGCCGACGGCATGCGCGACACGGTCCGTGCGCTGGACGCAGCGGGAGTCCTGCATGGCGGATTCGGTGAGTCGGTCGCCGAGGCGACCCGTCCCCGAGTGGTGTCCGTCGGTGAGAGCACGCTCGCCTTCTTCAGTTTCTGCTCAGCCCTTCCGCTGGGCTACAACGCCTCCGCGGACCGGGCGGGAATTGGTGCGATCCGGGTGCGTCAGAAGTTCGAGTTCGACAGCACCTTCCTGGACGAGACACCCGGCACACCCCCCTTCGTGCACTCCGAGGCACATGAGCCGGATGTGCGGGCAGCCGAAGCCCTGATCCGTGAGGCCAAGAAGCACAACGACGTCGTCGCCGTCGCGCTGCACTGGGGCGTGCCCTTCTGCTACCTGCCGGATGTACAGGGACCCCTGGCGCAGTACCAGCGGCCACTGGCCCGGCGGTTGATCGACGCAGGGGCGGACCTCATCATCGGGAGCCACCCCCACTGCCTCCACCCCGTGGAGTTCTACAAGAACGGGCTGATTCTGTACTCGACGGGAAACTTCGTCTTCGACTGGTGCGACGGATGGAGCCCGGACTCGATGGTCGCCCAGGAGGACGCTCACCCCGCCCCGCCCTACCAGGCCGCACTGCTGAAAGGCCCGTGGTACGAGAGTGCGGTCTTCCACGTGCAGCTGGACGGGAGCGCGAGACCCGAGCTGTGCGTCGAGCCCATCGAGCTCGACCCGGACAGCCAACCGGTCATCCCACGGCCCGAGAAGGCACGATCGATCCTCGCCGGGCTCGCGGAGGCGTCAAGGGAGCTGGACCCGCTCCTCACGGTGGACGCCGACGGCTCTGTGCGGCACCAGGGAGCGCCGAACGGCATGCCACGGCGCGAGGTGACGGCGTAATCCGATGCACGCACGCTCACCGGACGCTGTCGAGTGAGCCGCAACACCGTCAGCCATTGTGCCGTCCGGCAGATACTGCGCTCCTGTGCGGCACGATGGCCGGAATCAGCCGTCTCGCGCCTTATGCGCATCCTGAGAAGGGTCGCTTCCGATGCCCAGTCCTGTCGCCAGGCCGTCCGACTACGAGTCGTTCCCCTACGCGGAGCGCGGGGTCGATTTCCCGGCCGTCGAACTGTCGGCCCCGAGCTACCGGCGGAGCACCTATGCCGCGACGCTGGACGAGGAGCAGGCGGCGCGGGTCGAGCGGCTGCTGGCGGAGAACGTGATCATCAGCTTTCACGATCACCCGCAGCTGCTCCCGGCGGACCCGGCCGAGACGTTCGCCTACCTGCGTACCAAGCACGAGTTCACGGCGTTCGCCGAGCTGCGCGGGGCCGGCTTGACGGCTGTCTTCGACAACCTGTTCGGTGCCCTCGGGGCCACGACGCCATCGGGATGGAAGTGGGACGACCTGACCACGACGCTCGGCATGCGTCTCGCGGACCTGGCCCATCAGGACGGTGTCGTGGTGGCCCGGACGGTCAGGGACATCATCGATGCCAAGCGTGACGGTCACATCGCGTTCGTCATGGGTACCGAATCCGCCGGAGCCATCGAGAACGAACTCGACCGCATCGACGTTCTCTACGGATTCGGAACTCGCCAGATGGGCTTGGTCTACGCCGATTCCAACGCACTGGGGAGCGGACAGAAGGAACCACGTGACGCGGGTCTGACCACGTTCGGTCGCCGGGCAGTGGAGCGCATGAACGCGCTTGGCATCCTCATCGACGTCTCCCACGCCAGTGACCGGACCTCTTTGGACGCGATCGAGGCGTCGTCCAAGCCGATCGCCATCACCCACGCAGGCGCCCGCGCGGTCTGGCCCACCCCACGGATGAAGCCCGACGACGTACTCAAGGCATGTGCCGAGCGCGGGGGAGTCCTCGGTATCGAGGCGGCCCCCCACACCACGGTCTCCCACGACCACACGACGCACACGATCGAGTCCGTGATGGATCACTTCGAGTACGCCGTCGAGCTGATGGGGATCGAGCACGTCGCCTTCGGGCCGGACGGGTTCTACGGCGACCACGTGGGCTTCCACCACGCAACAGGCGCGAACCTGGGCCTCGCGGCCATGACGAACGCCGGGGACCTGAAGTACGACCGGGTTGCTCACGTCGACGGGATGGAGAACCCGAGCGAGAACTTCCGCAACGTCGCCGGGTGGCTGGTGGAGCACGGCTACAGCGACAGCGACATCGAGGCCGTCCTGGGCGGCAACATCCTTCGACTGCTGAAAGAGGTATGGCGATGACGGACATCACCGAGCGCATCAAGCGCGCATTCGACAAGAACCTGAACCTGGTCACGGACCTCTCGCACAGGATCCACGCCCATCCTGAACTGGCCTTCGAGGAGCACGAGACGTCCGAGTCGATCATCACGGTCCTCGAGGACAGCGGCGGCTTCACGGTGGAGAAGGGCGTGGCCGATCTGCCGACGGCCTTCGTGGCGTCGGCGGGCTCCGGGGAGCTGGCGTTCGGCCTCTGCGCGGAGATGGACGCACTCCCCGACATCGGTCACGGCTGCGGACACAACGTCATTGCCGCAGCCGCCGTGGGCGCCGCGCTGGCGCTGGCCCCGTTCGCCGACGAGCTGGGGCTGACGGTGCAGGTCTTCGGCACCCCGGCCGAGGAGAAGGGGACCGGCAAGGAAATCATGGTGAACCGTGGCGTCTTCGACGGGACACACGCGGCCATGATGGTCCATCCGCAGCTCAAGGACGTGGTCACCCCGCACCTGCGTGCCTCGCGGTCCTGGCGGGTTACCTACACCGGTCGCGGAGGGCACGCGTCGCGGCCGTGGAGCGCGCTCAACGCCGCCGATGCGACCGTGCTCGCCCAGACCGCCATCGGACTGCTGCGACAGCAGCTGCGCGACGGCATCAGGGTGCACCACGTCGTGAGGGAGGCCGGGTCGGCCGTCAATGTCATCGCCGACCACGCCGTGGTCGACTGTATGATCCGCTGCGACACAATCGCCGAAGTCGACGAGGTGTGGGAGCGGGTGCGGCGGTGCTTCGACGCCGGAGCCGTCGCCACCGGAACCAGCGTGGAGTACAACCTGCTGCCCTCCATCTACCGCGAGTTCCGCCACGACCAGGACTTGGCCCCCCTGTTCGAGAAGAACGCCCGGGCCATCGGCCGGACCTTCCCGGACTACCCGGACGGCAAGATGTTCGGTTCGACCGACATGGGGAACGTCTCGCTGCGAATCCCCGCGCTGCACCCCATGCTCTCGTTCGCCGGCCTCCCGCCGGAGGACGGGAACCACACCGCCGCGTTCGCGGCGGCCGCCGGCGGCCCGGAAGGCGACCGGTTCGTTCGCGACGCTGGCCTGGCCATGGCGCTCACGATCGCGGACGCCGCGCAATCGGAGTCCGTTCGCGCCCGCCTGCTGCGGAAGTCCTCCTGACGAGTGTCCTCGGGGCGGCCGTCACCCTGGTCCGACGGCCCCTCCCCGGTGGACTGCAGGCGTCAGCGCCACCGAGCCGGCGACCCGGGCCGCCGGCATCGCGCTCGTATGCCGGGGAACACGACCGCGATCGGGCGCGGCGGGGCGGAGGGCGTCGATGGATGCCTGCCCGGTCGACTGCGCGCAGTGGTGGGTGCCGAGGCGTCCGCGGAACAGCGGACGACCACTGCGCGCGATCGCGGCCATCGCCGTCGGGGCAGGTTTCTTCATGAGGCGGGCCGGACGGCGGCGACGAGCCCGACGTTCCGGCGGTACCTCAGTGCGTGAGTTCGACTTGGAGCTCGAGCTCGACCGGAGCGTCCAGTGGAAGGACCGCAACGCCTACGGCGCTACGGGCGTGAACGCCTCGGTCGGCGAGGAAGTCGCCGAGCAGCTTGCTCGCGCCGTTGACGACCCCCGGCTGGCCGGTGAAGTCGGGGGCGGAGGCCACGTACCCGACGACCTTGACGATCCGATGGATGCGGTCCAGGTCTTCGACCAGTGACTTCACGGCGGCCAGCGCGTTCAGCACACAGGCGCGGGCCAGGAGCTTCGCCTGTTCGGGGGAGACCTCGGCTCCCACGTTGCCGGTCAGGGGAAGCCGACCATCGACCAGAGGGAGCTGGCCGGAGGTATGGATGTGGTTTTCCCGTCCGTACGGCTGGTACATAGGCGGTGAGTGGGGTGGCGACAGGGGGCAGGACGAACCCCAGTCCCTCTATCCGCTTCTCGACAATGCCCACATCTGCACCTTTCTTGACCGCTTCTCACGGGGCGGGACGTACGCCGCAGGTCGTCGGACGGCAGAGCGCGCTGTCGGCCGCGGGGGAATGGACGTCCACGACCACGGGGTTCAGGCTGGGTCGGTCGGGCTCGTCCGGTGGGTGGCACGGTCACCCGGTCAGGGTGACGCCTGTGATCTTGGCCAGGTAGCGGGCGATCTCGGACTGGTCCGGGTTCCCCTCGCCGAGGTCGGCGAGGGCCGCCTGGCAGAACCGGACGCAGGCCTGCGACACCTCCGGGGACAGGCCCAGTGACGTCGACAGGTCGAGGGCGGTGGTGATGTCCTTGACGGTCAACGGCAGCGAGAACCCGACCTGGAACCGCCCGTCGAGCACCTCCGGCCCGAGCTTGACCTCGGTCGACTGGTTGCGTCCGGTGGACCGGTTGATGACGTCGAGCATGGTCCGGGGATCCAGGCCGAACTTGGCTCCCGTGGTGAGCACCTCGAGCGCCCCGACCAGGCCGATGGCCGACAGCAGGTTGTTCAGTGCCTTCAAGGCGTGTGCGGATCCGGCCGGGCCGACGTGCGTCACCGATGTGCCCATCGCGCGCAGCAGGGGAAGGACCCTCTCGTAGTCGTCGGCCGGCCCACCCGCCATGATTGTCAGTTCGGCCGTCGCCGCCTTGCGCGGGCCGCCGGAGACCGGCGCGTCGACCATCCCCACCTCACGCTCCCGGAGCCGCCGGGCCAGCTCCTGAGTGGCTCTGGGAGCCGACGAGCCCATGTCGACGACCAGAGCGCCCGGACGCAGGCGATCGGCGAAGCTCTCGGGGTCCAGCGGATCGCCGAGCACACGCTCGACGATCGTGCTGTTGGGCAGCATGAGGATCACGACGTCGGCGCCGGCCCCGTCGACGGGACTTGCCAATGCCGTCACACCGTCGTTCCGGGCGGCCGCGGCGATCGCGTCGGAGTTGGCGTCGTAGACCGCTACTGGCACGGATCGCGCGAGGTTGCGGACCATGGGCTGTCCCATCGTGCCCAAGCCGATGAAGGTGACGGTGTCCGTCATGTCTGTCCTGCTTTCCTTGTCGGTCCCGGGCGGCCCGGATACCGGGCCGCCCGGAGCTCTCTGAGTGACCCACCGCCGGTGGGGAGTCACGACGCGGTCGCTGCCGGAGCACGGAGTCTGCAAGGTGTCTTCGAGGGGCCGGGTTCGGCGTGGCGAGCGACGCGGGCAACAGGGTCCCGGACGTCAGGCGCCGGCGCCCGACCCTCCGTGGAAAGCCTCCACGGTCGGTTCCAGGCCGTCGGCGCCGACGACCTCACGCCAGGCGTCGAAGCCGGTCTGGAAGGCCACGATGCCGGCCTCGGGCAGACTGATCTCGATTGCTTCGAGGATCTCCCGTGGGGTGACCCCCAGGTCGAGAGCGACCTTGATGTGACTCTGGATGTGCCCCTTGGAGGCGCGCATCACCGTGAGGCTCACGATGAAGATGAGCTCCTTGGTCCGGCGGTCCAGCGTCCGCTGGTCGAGATACGCGGCGCCCACGAGGTCATTGGCAGCCTGCAGTACGGGGAAGTCATGCTTGGCCATCACCTTGTGGTAGTCGAGGACATATCCCCGCCTGCGCGCCATCTCGTCGATGTACTCCTGCGGACCCTGAACGGTGGTCATGCGTACTCCTTTGGTCGGTACATCGAGAGTACTGTATTACCGTAATACGATATGCGCCAGAGTGCTCGAGTACTGGCTCCTCCGGCTGCTCCGGCGTCACCGCCAAGGTTGTTGCGGGGGTGCGGTGGCTGGGGGGTTCAGTGGTCTTGGTTGGGTGTGTCCCAGTCTTCGGGGAGGTCCCAGATGTCGGAGGTGACGGTGAAGCCGGCGGGGTCGATGTAGGAGCCGTTGTCGGTGGCGCGCTTGTGGGCGTGGTTGAGGGCGTGGAGGCTGAAGGCGGTCTGGACGGCGTTCCATTGGCCTTGGATGTCCAGGGTCTGGTTGACGGCCTTCTTGGCCAGCTTCAGTCCGAAGGTGGGGCGGGCGGCGATGCGTTCGGCGAGGGCCAGTGCGGCGGGTTCCAGTTCGGTGCGGGGGACGACGCGGCTGACCATGCCGAGGTCCTTGGCTTCTGAGGCGGTGAGGATCTCGCCGGTGAAGACGAGTTCCTTGGTGCGGCGGGCGCCGAGTTCGTTCAAGGAGGGGATGCTCACGGGCTGCGCATTCATGGGCGGCGTCCAAGGAAGCCGGGTTGCCTCTGAGAGAGGATGGGCATGTCGGTCGTATCGTCGGGCGTGGCACGCGACGAGGTGAACGTGGTGGGCAGGTCGGCCGAGAGAGATGCGCTCGGACTGTCGTTGGTCTGTACGGCGCGGCGGACCGTGGTGTCCACGTGGAGGCGGAAGATGTCGGGCCGCGCGTAGTGGCCGACGGCGTCGAAGTCGTAGCGGGCGCGTGGGATCTGTCCCATGTCGAGGTCCGCGGTCAGCAGGACCTCCTGATCCAGGACGGGCCCGGCCAGCACTTCGCCCAGCGGGCCGATGATGCTGCTGCCACCTCGGGAGACGAGGTGCTCGGGGTCGTCGCCGTACGGCGTGCGGTGGTCCGGGGGGAAGTCCCTCGTGCGCAGGCACTGGTTCGCCGACAGCACGAAGCATCTGCCTTCCATGGCGATATGGCGCATGGTCGCGTGGTGGCTTTCCCTGCTGTCCGCCGTCGGCGCACAGTACAGTTCGATGCCTTGGGCATACATGGCCATCCGCGGTGGGTGCCGGCATCGGCCGCCAGTTCGCCCAGGCGGTCCGTGACAGGGCCGGGCACCTCCACGGCGCCGTTCCAATACCGTGCGAACTCGTCTCGTCCGGCAGCGGTGCGGTCGCCCACCACTGCCCCGAACGCCGATCCCTTAGGGTACCCGCCGATGAATGCCTCGGGAAACACCACGAGATCCAGGTTCTTCTCGACAGCCTCGGACAGCCACCGTTCCACAACACCCACCGTGGCCACCGGATCGAAGGGAACCGGGGCGGCCTGCACTACGCCCGCCCGAACGACTCTCGCCTGGCCGGGACCTGTGTCCGGGCTGTTGTCAGTGCTGTCGTCACTGGTCATGCCTGTACGCTGCACTGCTTCCAACCCTGAAGCCAAGGGCGAGTTACTTCAACGATCCTGAAGCGTCTCTACACTCAGGGGATGAATGAACGGCAGTTGCAGATCTTGCGGGAGCTCGGCGAGCTGGGAAGCGTCACCGCGACCGCCGAGGCGCTGCTGATGACTCCCTCGGCGATCTCCCAACAGCTGCGGCTGCTGCAACGCTCGATCCGCATCCCTCTTACCGAACGTGACGGACGGCGGCTGGTGCTCACCGATGCCGGGCAGGCCCTGGCCGGTGCGGCGATCGAGGTGGAGACCGCGCTGGCCAGGGCACGGCAAACCATTGAGGAGTTCGTCGACCAGCCGGACGCACTTGTGTCGGTTACGGCTTTCCACAGCGCGGCCGCCTCGTTCTTCCCCTTGCTGCTCGCCCAGGCCGGCCTGGACGCCCGCAGCTTTCGCTCGCCGACGAGGACGTCGCGCAAGACCATTTCCCGCGACTGACCCGGGACTACGACCTCGTACTCGCCCACCGTCTCGACCAGGCGCCACCGTGGCCGACCACGGTCACCGCCCGCACGCTGCTGCGTGAACCGCTCGATGTCGCCCTGCCGGCCGACCACCCCTTGGCCGCCGAACGACGCCTCACCCCACGAGACGTCGCGGATCAACCCTGGATCGCCGTCACCGACGGCTTTCCGCTGATGGCCACCATCGAGGCCATCGCGATCGCTGCGAACCGACGGCTCGACATCGTCCACCGCATCGACGAATTCGCGGTGGCCGCGGAAGTCGTGGCCGCCGGAGGCGGGCTGGCCCTGATGCCCCGCTGGACCACCCGTCCGCTCTCCGCACTGGTCCTCAGACCGCTCTGCGGCGTGCACGCCCGTCGCCATGTCGATGTGCTCCACCGCCCTGAACGTGCCGCACAGCGAGCCGTACGGATGGTGCTCACCGAACTGCACCGTGCGGCCGCAACGATCCAGAGCCGCGACACCGACTCGGGTTCATTACCACGACACGCAGGAACACCTGGCTGATACGCGTCGTGTCCCGCCGACCTGACATGAGGTGTCAGCGCAGGATGAGCAATGGCTGGGCCCGTTCGGTATGGAGCTTCCACAATTCCTCGGCCACGTCGTCCGGTTCGTGTCGTGAGCCGGGGCCGATGGGGCCGACGACGGTCGCCTGTGCGGCGTGCACACCCTGGTCGGCGAGGGTGTCGTGGAGCATGCGCACGTAGGCCGATTCGGCCGCGTAGGCGATCCCCGACACCGCGCGGTCGCGATGCGGCTCGACGGCGGCGCCGCCGGTGGTGAACAGCAGGGTGCCGCGTCGCCGGCGGCGCATGTCCGGCACGACCGTGCGGACGGCCGCGGCGGCGGCGACAACGTTCAGCGCCAGTGCGCTCTCGATGTCCTGCGGCCCGGTGTCGAGCACGGGTTTGATCCACTCGAGACTCGGCCGCGGGCTGAACAGGACCACCTCAATCGGACCGAGCCGCTCGCGCAGCGCGCCGAGCGCCGAGGCGAGCGCCTGCTCGTCGGTGACGTCCGCGGCTTCGACCGCCGCCGTCAGCCCCTCGGCGGTCAGGCCGGCGGCCATCGTCTCCAGGCGTTCGGTGCTGCGTGCGATCAGCCCGACCGGATGTCCCTCGCGGCCGAACCGGCGGGCGGCCGCGGCGCCCAGACCGGGCCCGGCACCGATGACGACGAATGCGTCCGGGCTGCTCACACCTGCTCCAGGTCCACGCTCTTGGTCAGTGCCTCGTTGGCATCGATCTCGTCTCGAAGCCGGTCCAGGCGGGCGCGTGCTCCGCCGAGCGCGTCGGAGCCGAGCAGCAGCCGCAGGGGTGGTGTGTCGGCGTCCACGACCGCGGCGATGGCGGCGGCGGCCCGTACCGGGTCGCCGGGCTGGTGCCCGGACACCGCCAGCGTGGCGTCACGGCGCTTGCCCGCGGTCTGCTCGTAGTCGTCCAGGCGCGTGGGGGACTGCTGCATCGACGCCCCGGCCCACTGGGTGCGCAGTCCGCCGGGCTCCGCGATGGTCACCGTGACGCCGAG
>NZ_BNBC01000091.1 GCF_014654675.1 Streptomyces spiralis | reverse complement strand
GTGCGGTGGCAGACCGGCCCGGTGGTCTGGGGCACCCCGGGCACCAACGGCCAGCACGCCTACTACCAGCTCATCCATCAGGGCACCAAGCTGATCCCGGCGGACTTCATCGGCTTCGCCGAGCCGGTCGCCGAGCTGAGCGGGGAGCTCAAGGCGCAGCACGACCTGCTGATGGCCAACTTCTTCGCGCAGACCCAGGCGCTGGCCTTCGGCAAGACGCCCGAGGAGGTGCGCGCCGAGGGGGTGCCGGAGGAACTGGTGCCGCACAAGACGTTCCGGGGCGACCATCCCACGACCACGATCCTGGCGCGCGAGCTGACCCCGTCGGTCCTCGGCCAGCTCGTCGCGCTGTACGAGCACAAGGTGTTCGTCCAGGGCGCGATCTGGAACATCGACTCCTTCGACCAGTGGGGCGTCGAGCTGGGCAAGGTGCTGGCCAAGCGGGTCGAACCCGCCCTGACCGAGGGCGCGGAGGTCCCCGGCCTGGACGCCTCGACCAAGGCGCTGGTCGCGAAGTACCGGGAGCTGCGCGGCCGGAGCTGATCCGCCGCTCGTGCCGTCGCGGCGAATCTCCCTGTGCCCTCTCAGGGCGCATCCCTCAAGGTTCCGGTGAACTTCAGGGGAGGAAGCAAGCATGATGCGCAGGGGGTTCGCCGCGGGGGTCGCGGTGGCCGTGGTGGGGGTGTCGGCGGTGGGCTGCGGACATCGCGCGGCGCAGGCGGACAGCGGCCGGCCGGCGGCCACGGCGGAGGCCGCACCGGCCTACGCCGGGCTGTCGGATGTGCCGGAGCGGCTGGGGAACGACGGGACGACCATCTCGGTCGGTGACCCGGCCGCCCCGGTGACCGTGCACCTGTACGAGGACCCGCGGTGTCCGGTGTGCAAGGAGTTCGAGAGCACCGGTGGTGCCCCTCAGCTGCGCGCGGCGACCATCCGGCGGGAGACGAAGACCCAGTACACCCTCGCCTCCTTCCTGGACGACAGGCTCGGTGGCTCCGGGTCCGAAAAGGCTGTCAACGCCCTGCGGGCCGCGCTGGAGAAGGGGAAGTTCGCCGAATACCACGACGTGCTCTATGCCGACCAACCCGCCGAGAGCGTCGACGGATTCACCGACGCCTACCTGCTCGAACTGGCCGCCAAGGTCCCCGGGCTGCGTGGACCGGACTTCGACTCGGCCGTGAAGACCATGAAGTACCGCTCGTTCGTGACCACGTCCGACAAGGCGTACGAACGCGCGGGTGGGGGTGCCGGACCCCGAGGGGCCCGGCACCCCCACCGCCGAGATCAACGACGTGACCATCCCGAGTCAGTACAGCGCCGTGCTCTTCGACGGTGACGTCTTCGCCGGTCTGCTCGCGAAGATCCGGGCGAATCCCGACGTATGGCAGGACGCGGGCTGACACGGCCGCTGTCCCGCGCCTCTGGCGCGACCCGGTGACAGACCGCCGGGCCGTGGCTCAGGCCACCGCGCTCAGCGTGTCCGCGAGTCGTCGTCGCGCCGCCCGGGACGCGGGCAGCGCGGCGAGTCCCGCGGCGCCGGCCACCGCCGCGGCCCCGAACAGCAGCAGGAGCAGCGGGGAGGGGCCCGCGGCGATGCCGGCGCCGATGCCGCTGGAGCGGCCCTGAGTGTCGATCAGCCAGTGGGCGAGCGGCAGACCGGCGGCCGCGGCGATCAGCACGGCGGTCAGGGCGGTGCAGCTGGTGGCCGTCACCGTGATCGCGGTGATCTGGCGTGGGGAGAGCCCGATCGCCTTCAGCGCCAGCAGGTCCCGCTCGCCCTCGCGCACGGTGCCGCCGATCGCGGTCAGCAGTTCGACCAGCCCGATCAGCGCGAGCACGCAGACCAGCCCGGCGACCACGGCACGCAGCGGGGACAGCCCGTCGGCAGGGTTGGTCACGGCGTGCACATCCAGGTGTCCGTGGCCGACCGAGAGCAGGGAGGCGGCGACCTGGTGGGCGTCGGCTCCGGGGCGCAGCCGCAGCTGGTAGAGGGTCGGGGCGAGGTGCGGGTCGTTCTCGCGGAGGGTGTCCAGCGAGGTGGAGATGACGCGGCCGGCGTTCTCCGGCTCGATGCTGCGGCCCACGATGTGCAGGATCTGCGGCTGCTCGCCCACCGTCATCCGCACCCAGTCGCCGACCCGTACGTCGAGGAGGTCGAGCAGGCCCTGCCCGGCCACCGCCTCGTCCGGGCCGTGCGCGGGGCGGCCCTCGGCGAGGGTGTACGGGTAGGGGTCCTGGCGGGTGCCGAGGCCCCGCAGGGCGATCGTGGCGGTCTGGCCGGGCACCAGCGCCGCGGTCTCCACACCCGGGTAGACGGCGGCGACCCGCGGTTCGCGGTCCAGCAGGGCCCGCGTCCCCCGGTCGCCGAGCGTGCCGTCCCCGCGGACGGTGAGCGCGGCCGGCAGACCGAGTTGCTCGGGCCGGCTGTGGAAGCGGTCGATGGTGGTCCAGGCGCTCATCGCCACCACGATCAGCAGCAGCGGCAGCGCCAGCCGGCCGACCGTGGCGAGGGTGCGCGGGCGGCGGGCGAAGGCCTGGTGCCCGCCGAGGACCAGCGCGGGCGGCAGGCGCAGGCCGAGCAGCCGCAGGGACAGGGCCCGGCGTGCCGCGCCCGGCAGCCGGCCGCCGGGCGCGGTGGTACGGCCCGGCACCGGCACCGGGGGCACCCGGCCCGCCCGCCAGGCCGCGAGCCCGGTGACCGCGCCGATGAACAGCACCGCGCCCACCGGCACCACGACCAGCGCCGCCGTGTGCCCCGGCAGCCCCTGCCACACGCCGACCGCGTCACCCAGCCGCCCGGGCACGCGGGCGCCCAGCCCCTGGATGAGGGCCGCCGCGGCCACGGCGCCCAGCACGGCGTACGCCACATGCTGCAGCAGGAAGATCCGGACCACCTGGCCGGGCGTGAAGCCGATCGCCTTCAGCACCGAGATGTCCCGCAGATGACCGCGGATCCGGGTGCCGATCGCGCCGTGCACCGCGAAGGCGGCGGCCACCAGCGCGCCCAGGCCGAACAGGCCCAGCACCTGGCCGAGCAGCCGGTTGTCGCCCTGTGCCTCGGCCTGCGCCTGCCGCCAGGTGGAGACCTCGGTGACCGAGCCGGCGCCGAGCACGGTGACGGCGCGCTGGACCGCGTAGTCGGTGTCGTCGGGGTCGGTGAGGCGCAGGCCAACGACCTGGCCACCCGGGTCGCGCACCGCGGACGGCACCGCCCAGACGAGTCCGGGCTGCTCGCCGGGGCCGTAACGGGGTTCGGCGCTGTCGGCGACGCCCACGACGGTCAGCGTCCGGGTCGTGCCGGGCAGGGTCAGGGTGTCGCCGGGCTCGGCGAGCAGGGCGCGGGCCAGGCTGTCCTCCAGCACCACGCCGTCGGGCCGGGCGGGGTCGAGCCAGTGCCCCGAGACGAGCAGCGGGCGGCCGACGGCGGGCCGCCCGGGGGTGCCGCGCAGTTCGGCCGACGCGCGGGTCCCGCGGACGGAGACGGTGACGGACTCGGTGGCGTAGGGGCCGGCGACGGCGTCCACACCGTCGAGCGCGGCCAGCCGGCGGGTGTCCGCGGACGGCAGGGCATGGATCCACACATGCGCGCCGCGCACCTGGGTGAAGACCCGCTGCCACGGATTGGTGGCGTAGCCGAACAGCGCCGTGGCCAGCAGCAGCGAGGCGACGATGCCGGCGGTCGCGAGCACGAGGAACAGCGCCTCGCCACGGTGCGTCCGCAGATCGGAGTGCGCCCAGCGCAGGGTGGCACGCATGGGGTCAGTCCCTCAGCTCCAGTACGCCGGACGTCCCGGCCCGGCGGGACGGCGTGCCGTCCAGCTCCGCGTCGTCGGCTATACGGCCGTCGAAGAAGCTGATCACGCGGTCCGCGGCGCTCGCCAGCCGGGCGTCGTGGGTGACCAGGACGATCGTCTGGCCGCGCTGGTGGAAGCGGGACAGCAGCCGCATCACCTCGCGGGTGCCCTTGCTGTCCAGGCTGCCGGCCGGCTCGTCGGCCAGCAGCAGCGGCGGACGGTTGACCAGGGCGCGGGCCAGGGCGACGCGCTGCTGCTCACCGCCGGACAGCTCGCCCGGCATGCCGCGCTCCTTGCCGTCGAGCCCCAGCTCGGCCAGCAGCTCCTGCCGCTCGGCGCGGGCCTGCTTCGGGGAGCGGCCGGCGAGCAGGGCGGGCAGCTCGACGTTGTCGGCGACCGACAGGTTGGAGACCAGGTTGAAGAACTGGAAGACGATCCCGATGACCTTCCGGCGCTCCTCCGCCCAGCGGGCCTCGCTGTAGGAGTCGGTGCACCGGCCGTCCAGCCAGTAGCTGCCCTGGTCCGGCCGCTGGAGCCCGCCCAGCAGGTGCAGCAGCGTCGACTTCCCGGCGCCGGAGGGACCGGTGACGGCCACGAACTCGCCGCGCGCCACCTGAAGGTCCACCCCGCGCACGGCACGGGCGGGTGCGCCCTCGCCGTAGTGCGTCTTGACGAGGCCCTCGGCGCGCAGCAGGGGAGTGGGGTGGTCGCTCACTGCGGCTCCTCCAGTTCCTCCTGGCACCGTTCCAGCCAGTCCAGGTCGGCCTGCAGGTGCAGCATGGCGCCCTCGATCAGCAGATGGGCGATTCTGTTGTCCCGGTTCTCGGCCGCGGCCAGCTTCGACAGGTTGCGCATGGTGTTGAGGTACTGACGCCGCTGCTTGTTGATGAGGGCGATCTGGTCGGCGAGGCCGGTCTGCGGGGCGAGGGCGAGCTTCATGAAGAACTCGTCCCGTACCCGCGGCTCGTCCTCGGGCTCCGCGAACCAGGCGCGCAGCTCCTCACGTCCGGCGTCGGTGAGGTGGTAGATCTTCTTGTTGGGCCGGCTGGACTGCTCGACCTCCTCGCCCTCGATCAGTCCCGACTTCTCGAGGCGGCCGAGGGTCACGTAGATCTGGCCGACGTTCGGCTGAGGGTACGCGGAGCCCAGCAGTTGCTCAAGGTCCTGCTTGAGCTCGTAGCCGTGGGCGGGGCCGCGCGCGAGGAGTGCCAGGAGGGGCAGGCGCACTCGTGCTCTCCTCCTGTCCTCTCACAATGTGCTCCAGGCCCTAGTATCGCCCATACCTAACAGGTATACATGGCCTCTGACTCCCGGCGAGGGTGCCCGGAGCCAGGTGTACGTGTTCAGGGAGGAACCTATGCGGTGGATACGCGCCGCCGGTAGGGGCCTCCTCGCACTCGTCGTGATCCTCACCGGGTACGCCGCCTCCGGCGCCCATGCCGAGGAGAACGCCGGCGACGGCCGTGGCCCGCTCACCCTGGCCACCGCAGGGGACCTCACCGGCTATCTCGGCCCCCTCCTCCAGGGCTGGAACCGTACCCATCCCGCCGAGCGGGTCACCCTCGTCGAGCTGCCCGACTCCGCCGACGAGACCCACGCGCAGATGACCACCGACCTGCGCGGCGGCGACCGCAGCCGGTTCGACGTGCTCAACATCGACGTCAACTGGACCTCGGAGTTCGCCGCCGCCGGCTGGATCCGCCCGCTGCCGCGCGACCGCTTCCCGCTGAAGACCTTCCTGCCGCCGGTCGTCGACACGGCCACCTACGACGGACAGCTCTACGCCGTCCCGTACGTCACGAACGCCGGGCTGCTGCTGTACCGCAAGGACGTCCTCGCGAAGGAGGGCGTGCCGCCGCCGCGCACCTGGGCCGAGCTGGAGCAGGACGCGAAGACCATCGCGCCGAAGTACGGACTGGGCGGCTACGCGGGCCAGTTCCTGCCCTACGAGGGCCTCACCGTCAACGCGGCGGAGGCGGTGTACTCGGCGGGCGGCACGATCCTCGGCGACGAGGGGGCGCGCGTCACCGTCAACTCCGCCGCCGCCCGCGAGGGCATCGGATTCCTCGCGCGCGGCTTCCGCGAGGGCTGGATCCCCAAGGCGGCGCTCACCTACAAGGAGGAGGAGTCCAAGCAGGCCTTCCAGGACGGCCGGCTGCTCTTCCTGCGCAACTGGCCCTACGCGTACGCCGTCGCCTCCGCCCCGGGCTCCAAGGTCGCCGGGAAGATCGGCGCCGTACCGCTGCCGGGGCCGGACGGGCCGGGCACGAGCGTCCTCGGCGGCTCCAACCTCGCCGTCAACACCCACGCTCGGCACCCCGACTCCGCCGCGCGCCTGATCGCGTACCTGACCAGCGAGCGCGTCCAGCGCCAGGTGCTCACCCGGGGCTCGCTGCCGCCGGTGCGTGCCGCGCTCTACGAGGACCCCGCCCTCGTGCGGCGGTTCCCGTATCTGCCGACCCTGCGCGCCGCCGTGCTCTCGGCCGCGCCGCGTCCCAAGAGCCCGCACTACGACCAGGTCAGCCTGGTGGTGCAGGCCGTCGTGCACGACGCGCTGACCGGGCGGCAGACGCCCGAGCAGGCCGTGCGCCGGCTGGCGCGGGAACTCGACGCCATCGCCCGTCGCTAGCCGCGATAGTTACTTGTTAGGTAACGCGCACATCTCATTTGACTTCGTCGTGCTCCAGTAAGTGGCGATTTGTACCCTCAACTGCCCAGTAGCCTCCGTTCACTTCATTGACACCTCTGCGCAGCGCCTACCTAACATGCATGCATGTTGAGTAAGCACCACTGGTGGCGGGACGCGGTGATCTACCAGGTCTACGTCCGCAGCTTCCTGGACAGCACCGGCGACGGCATCGGCGATCTGGCCGGCGTCCGCGCGGGGCTGCCGTACCTGAAGAAGCTCGGCGTCGACGGGATCTGGCTGAGCCCGTTCTATCCGTCGCCACAGCACGACCACGGCTACGACGTGGCCGACTACTGCGGGGTCGACCCGCTCTTCGGTGACCTCGCCGAGTTCGACCTGCTGGTGTCGGCCGCCCGGCGCTTCGGCGTCAAGGTGCTCCTCGACATCGTCCCCAACCACTGCTCCAGCGAGCACCCGTGGTTCCGCGAGGCACTCGCCGCCGAGCCCGGCAGCCCTGCCCGCGCCCGCTTCCACTTCGCCGACGGCCGCGGGCCCGACGGCAGCGAGCCGCCCAACAACTGGCACGCCATGTTCGGCGGCCCGGCCTGGAGCAGAGCCGGCGACGGCCAGTGGTACCTGCACATGTTCACGCCGGAACAGCCCGACTGGAACTGGCGCAACCCCGAGATCCCCGCCGAGTTCGACCGCGTCCTGCGGTTCTGGCTGGACCGCGGCGTCGACGGCTTCCGTATCGACGTCGCCGCCGGCCTCTTCAAGCACCCCGAACTGCCCGACTCCGACGACCCGGAGGCCGACGCCCGCACCCGTGACTCGGTCAACCCGCTCGCCTGGAACCAGCCCGAGGTGCACGACGTGTGGCGCCACTGGCGCTCCATATGCGAGGAGTACCGGGAGCGCGACGGACGCGAGCGCCTCCTCGTCGGCGAGGTCTCCGTCCCCACCGCCCGCGAACACGCCCAGTACGTCCGCCCGGACGAACTCCACCAGGCCTTCTTCTTCGACCTGCTCAGCGCCCCCTGGGACGCCGACGCCTTCCGCAAGGTCGTCTCCGAGGCCATGCAGGACATCGCCGGCACCGGCTCCACGGTCACCTGGGTCCTCAACAACCACGACCAGGTCCGCACCGTCACCCGCTACGGCGAACCCGTCCCCGAAGGCAGCGGCCTCGGCGCCGCCCGCGCCCGGGCCGCCGCGCTGCTGATGCTGGCGCTGCCCGGAGCCGCGTACATCTACCAGGGCGAGGAGCTCGGCCTGCCCGAGGTCGTCGACCTGCCCGACGACGTGCTCACCGACCCGATCTTCCGCCGCACCGGCAGCCGTGCCCGCGTCCGCGACGGCTGCCGGGTGCCGCTGCCCTGGTCGGGACAGGCGTCCCCGTTCGGCTTCACCTCCGGCGCCGAGGGCGTACGGCCCTGGCTGCCGCAGCCGGAGTACTTCGCCGAGTACGCCACCGATCGCGCCCTCGCCGACACCCGCTCCTTCTGGCACCTGTACCGCGACGGTCTGCAACTGCGCCGGGAACTGCCCCAGTTGGGCGAGGGCGACCTGCGCTGGCTGGACACCCCGCCCGGCGTCCTGGCCTTCGTCCGCGGCGACGGCCTGGTCTGTGCCGTCAACTTCGGCACCGCTCCCACGCCCGCCCCCGTCTCCGGCACCCCGCTGCTGGCCAGCGGCCCCTGCCCCGCGGCCGGGATGCTCCCCGGTTCCACGGCCGCGTGGTGGATCGCCGACCTCTGATCCCCGGCACCCCGATCTCTCGCCAACCCCTCGCCACAAACCCTCGAAGGGAACATCGACGATGATGCGACGACGTACCACCCTGCTCACCGGCTGCACCGCCCTCGTCCTCGGCCTCGGCGCCACCGCCTGCGGCGGCGACCCGGTCTCGGCGGGCGGCGGCGACAAGGAACTCAGCGGTCAGACCGTCACCGTCGCCGGAGTCTGGTCCGGCAGCGAGCAGAAGAACTTCCAGAAGGTGCTGGACGCGTTCACCGCGAAGACCGGCGCCAAGACCCAGTTCGTGTCCACCGGCGACAACGTCTCCACCGTCGTCGGCAGCAAGATCGAGGGCGGCAACGCCCCCGACGTGGTGATGGTCCCGCAGGTCGGCGTGCTCCAGCAGTTCGCGAAGAAGGGCTGGCTCACCCCGCTGTCCGCCACCACGCAGAAGGAGGTCGACGCGGGCTACGCGCCGGTGTGGAAGAAGTACGGCAGCGTCGACGGCACCCTGTACGGCCTGTACTTCAAGGCCGCCCACAAGTCGACCGTCTGGTACAGCCCCGACGCGCTCACCCAGGCCGGCGTTCAGCCGCCCACCACCTACGACGCGATGCTCAAGGCCGGGCACACCGTCTCCGACTCCGGGCTCGCCGCCTTCGCGGTCGCCGGGCAGGACGGCTGGACCCTCACCGACTGGTTCGAGAACATCTACCTCTCCCAGGCCGGACCGGAGAAGTACGACGCCCTCGCCGCGCACCAGCTGAAGTGGACCGACGCCAGCGTGGTCAAGGCGCTCGGCACGCTCGGCAAGCTGTTCAAGGACAAGCAGCTGATCGCGGGCGGGCAGAAGGAGGCCCTCAACACCGACTTCCCCGGCTCGGTGGAGAAGGTGTTCGGGCCCAAGCCGCAGGCCGGCATGGTCTACGAGGGCGACTTCGTCGCCGGGGTCGCCCACGACCAGTTCGGCAAGACCATCGGCAAGGACGCGAACTTCTTCCCCTTCCCCGCCGTCGACGGCGGCAAGGCACCCGTCGTCAGCGGCGGCGACGCGGCCGTCGTGCTCAAGGACGGCAAGAACGCCAAGGCCGGCATGAAGCTCCTGGAGTACCTGGCCACCCCCGAGGCCTCGGCCGTGTGGGCGAAGGCGGGCGGCTTCCTGTCCCCGAACAAGAAGCTCGACCTGGCCTCCTACGGCGACGACGTCACCCGGGCCACCGCCAAGTCGCTGGTCGACGCGGGCGACTCGGTCCGCTTCGACATGTCCGACCAGGCTCCGGCGGCGTTCGGCGGCACCAAGGGCACCGGTGAGTGGAAGCTGCTCCAGGACTTCCTGCGCGACCCGTCGGACCCGAAGGGCACCGCGGCGAAGCTGGAGGCCGCGGCGGCCAAGGCGTACCAGGGCCAGGGCTGAGCGGCCATGACCGCCACCACCGTCACCAAGGAGCGGGCGGCGAGCTCTCCGCCGCCCGCGGGTCAGGCCGACCGCGCGCGCCGCGCGCGGCGGCGGGGCCGGATCGTCGCCCTGCTGTTCGCGTTCCCCGCGCTGCTGCTGCTCGGCGCGCTCGTCGTCTACCCGGTGCTGTTCTCCGTCGGCCGCAGCTTCTTCGACGCCTCCGGCACCCGCTTCGTCGGCGGCGACAACTACACCGAGATGTTCCGCGACCCGGCCACCCTCAAGGCCATCCGGAACACCGTCATCTGGGTGGTCGTCGCCCCGGCGCTGCTGACCGGGCTGGGCCTGATCCTCGCCGTGTTGGTGGAGAAGGTCCGCTGGGCGACGGCGTTCAAGCTGCTGCTGTTCATGCCCATGGCGGTGTCCTTCCTCGCCGCCGGCATCATCTTCCGGCTCGCCTACGACCAGGACCCCGACAAGGGCGTGCTCAACGCCGCCGCCGTCTCCGTCCACGACGCCTTCGCCGGCACCTCCTCGTACCCCACGGCCCGGGCCCGCACCGGACCGCACGGGCTCACCCAGGCCCACGACGGCTCCTACACCACGAACGCCGCCGTGTCGCCGGGCGCCACGGTGGCGCTGCCGATGGTCGGCGTGCTGCCCAAGGACCTGCCGAAGGACGCCTCGCCCGCCTGGTCGGCGGCCGGGCGGAAGGCCGCCGCCGACGAGGTGCGCGGAGTCGTCTACCTGGACTTCACACCCGGTGGAACGGGCACCCAGGGCAAGGTCGACCGACAGGAGAACGGGCTGCCCGGGATGAAGGTCGAGGCCGTGCGCGACGGGCGGACCGTCGCGCACGCCACCACCGCCTCCGACGGCTCCTTCCACTTCTCCGGCCTGCACGCGGGGTCGTACACGCTCCGGCTCCCGGAGGCCAACTTCGCACCGCCGTACCAGGGCGTCTCCTGGCTCGGGCCGACGCTCGTCACACCGGCGATCATCGGGGCGTACCTGTGGATCTGGACCGGGTTCGCGATGGTGCTGATCGGCGCCGGACTGTCCACACTGCCGCGCGACACGCTGGAGGCGGCCCGGATGGACGGGGCCAACGAGTGGCAGGTCTTCCGCCGCATCACCGTGCCGCTGCTCGCCCCGGTGCTGACGGTCGTCTTCGTCACGCTCGTCATCAACGTGATGAAGGTGTTCGACCTCGTCTACATCATCGCGCCCGGGCCGGTGCAGGAGGACGCGACCGTGCTCGCGACACAGATGTGGCTGGTGTCCTTCGGCGGCGGCAACAACCAGGGGCTGGGCAGTGCGCTGGGCGTGCTGCTTCTGCTGCTCGTCATCCCCGCGATGGTCTTCAACGTCCGCCGCTTCCGAAGGAGTCAGCGATGAACACGGTCAGGAGGGGCCTGGGCAACGGGCTCGTGCAGGCCTTCCTCGTGGTGATCGGCCTGGTCTGGCTGACACCCCTGGCCGGGCTGTTCGTGTCCTCGCTGCGCTCGGCCCAGGACACCGCGAAGGGCGGCTGGTGGACGGCCCTGACCAGCCCCGGCCAGCTGTCCTTCGACAACTACTCGGCGCTGCTGAAGAACGCCGGCATGACCCAGGCCTTCTGGAACACCGTGCTGATCTCGGTCCCGGCGACCGTGCTCGTCGTCGTCATCGCCGCGCTCGCCGGATACGCCTTCGCCTGGCTGGACTTCCCCGGCCGTGAGCCGCTGTTCCTGCTGGTGGTGGCGATGCTGGTGGTGCCGGTGCAGATCGGGCTGCTGCCGGTGGCCAAACTCTTCGGGCAACTGGGGCTGTTCGGCACGATCCCCGGTGTCGTGCTGTTCCACGTGGCGTACGGGCTGCCGTTCGCGGTGTTCCTGCTGCGCAACTACTTCGCGGAGATGCCGAAGGAGATGCTGGAGGCGGCGCGGATGGACGGGGGCGGGGAGTGGCGCATCTTCGTGCAGTTGGTGCTGCCGGTGGGGCGGCCCGCGATCGCCAGCCTCGCGATCTTCCAGTTCCTGTGGGTGTGGAACGACATGCTGGTGGCGCTGTTGTTCGCGGACAGTTCGTCGCAGCCGTTGACGGTGGAACTGCAGTCGCAGATACGGCAGTTCGGGAGCAACATCGATGTGCTGGCGCCGGGGGCGTTTCTGTTGCTGGTGGTGCCGGTGGTGGTGTTCTTCGCCTTCCAGCGGCACTTTGTGCAGGGAGTCATGGCGGGGTCGGTGAAGTAGGTCGGTGCGGGTGGTGGTGCGGGTGCGGGGCGGGGAGGGATTTCGCCCCCGCCGCCCCTTCCCGTCCCGTCCCTGGGGGCTGCCGCCCCCGGACCCCCGCTTCGGCCATCACGGCCTCGTCCTCAAACTCCCCCAGAGGGGGTACCCCCAGACGGGCTGATCTTCACGCCGATGCCGGTGGGTACAGCGACCTCGGGAGCTGGGAGGCCGCTGCCGTGTCCAGGAGCCACAGGGTGCGGGCGCGGCCCTGGGCGCCTGCTGCGGGGGCCTGGATCTCGCCGGCGCCGGAGAGCGCCATGGCCACCGCGTTCGCCTTGTCCTCGCCCGCCGCCAGCAGCCAGACCTCGCGGGCCGAGCGGATCGCGGGCAGGGTGAGGGAGATACGGGTGGGCGGCGGCTTGGGGGAGCCGTGGACGCCGATCACCGTGCGCTCCGTCTCCCGGACCCCCGGGTGTTCCGGGAACAGGGACGCCACGTGGGTGTCCGGGCCCACGCCGAGCATCAGCACGTCGAAGGTCGGCACCGCGCCGTGGTTGGCGGGACCGGCCGCACGGGCCAGTTCCTCGGCGTAGGCGTCGGCCGCGGCCTCGACGTCCGTGCCGTACGGGCCGTCCGACGCGGGCATGGCGTGCACGCGCTTCGGGTCCAGCGGCACGGCGTCCAGCAGCGCCTCCTCGGCCTGCGTGATGTTGCGCTCCGGGTCGCCCTCCGGAAGGAACCGCTCGTCGCCCCACCACAGGTCCAGGCGGCCCCAGTCGATCGCGTCGCGGGCCGGCGCGGCGGCCAGCGCGGCCAGCACGCCGTTGCCGTTGCGGCCGCCGGTCAGGACCACGTTCGCCGAGCCCGTCGAGGCCTGGGCGTCCACGATCTTCGTGATCAGCCGGGCCGCGGCGGCCTGCGCCATCAGTTCCTTGTCGCGGTGCACGACCAGCTGAGGAGTGCTCACTTCGCCGCCGCCTTCCGGCTCGTGGACTTCCGGGCGGTCCGGGACGCCCCCCGCTGCGCGGGTGCCTTCGCCGTGTCCTCCTCGGGCGTGGCGACGGCGACCGGCCCCTCCTCGGCGAGCACCGACCCGGTGGCACCGGTCAGTCGGTCCACCCCGAAGCGCAGCGCCGACGCGTAGGTGTCGTCCGGGTCGAGCCGCCGCAGCTCCTCCGCGATCAGCTCGGCCGTCTCCCGCCGCTTCAGCGCCACCGCGCGCTCCGGCTGCCCCTGGATGGCCAGGGTCGCCAGCCTGCCGTCGGCCCGGTCCAGCTTGATCGGGCCGCAGCTGGTGTCCATGCGGACCGCGGTCAGCCCGGGCCCGGCGGACGGCGAGCGCTTCACCGGCACCTCCAGCCGGGCCGCGAGCCACATCGCCAGCAGCTCGCAGCTCGGGTTGAACTCCTCGCCCTCCACCTCGACCGACCGGACCTCGCAGGTCACCTGGTCGAGAGCGGCCGCCAGCATCGAGCGCCACGGCGTGATCCGGGTCCACGCCAGGTCGGTGTCGCCGGGGCTGTAGGCCTCGGCCCGCGCCGCCAGTTCGCGCAGCGGGTCCTCGCAGGCGTAGGTGTCGGTGACCCGGCGCTGGGCCAGCGCGCCCAGCGGGTCGTTCGCCGGGTCGAGCGGGCCGTTCACCGGCCACCACACGACGACCGGCGCATCCGGCAGCAGCAGCGGGAGCACCACCGACTGGGCGTGGTCGCAGACCTCGCCGTACAGCCGCAGCACCACCGTCTCGCCGGTGCCGGCGTCCGCGCCCACCCGCACCTCGGCGTCCAGCCGCGACGAGGTGCGGTCGCGCAGGGTGCGCGAGATGCGCCGGATCACCACCAGGGTGCGCG
>NZ_BNBC01000090.1:12086-14801 GCF_014654675.1 Streptomyces spiralis | reverse complement strand
CAGCGCCGCCCGGATCACCCGCTGCTGCGACGGACCGTTCGGCGCCGTGAGGCCGTTACTGGCACCGTCCTGGTTCAGGGCCGAACCCCGCACCACCGCCAGCACCGGATGCCCATGACGCCGCGCGTCCGACAACCGCTCCAGGAGCAGCACGCCCGCACCCTCGCCCCAGCCCGTACCGTCCGCGTCCGCCCCGAACGCCTTGCAGCGGCCGTCAGGGGACAGTCCGCGCTGCTCGCTGAAGTACACGAGCATGTCGGGTGTGCCCATGACGGTCACGCCGCCGGCCAGCGCCAGGGAGCACTCGCCCGAGCGCAGAGCCTGCGCCGCCATGTGCAGGGCGACCAACGACGACGAACACGCCGTGTCCACCGTCACCGCGGGGCCCTCCAGACCCAGGGTGTAGGAGACCCGGCCGGAGACGATGCTGCCCGCCGTGCCACCGCCGTAGTCGTGGTACATCACACCGGCGTAGACGCCGGTGCGGCTGCCCCTGAGCGAGGTCGGGTCGATGCCCGTCCGTTCCAGCGCCTCCCAGGACACCTCCAGCAGCAACCGCTGCTGCGGGTCCATGAGGGTCGCCTCGTTGGGGCTGATGCCGAAGAAGTCGGGGTCGAACCATGCCGCGTCGTAGAGGAATCCGCCCTCGCGCGCATAGGTCTTCCCCGGCGTCCCGGGCTCGGGGTCGTAGATCCCGGGGTCCCAGCCCCGGTCGTCGGGCAGCGGGGCGATGGCGTCGACGCCGTCGGAGACCAGCCGCCACAGGTCCTCCGGGGTGCGCACCCCGCCCGGGTAGCGGCAGGCCATGCCGACGATCACGATCGGGTCGTCGTCGTGGCCGGCGCGCGCGACCGTGCCCGCCGGTGCGGCCTGCTGCTCGTCCCCGCCGTCGAGCTGTTCGAGGATGTGCACGGCCACGTCGCGCGCGGTCGGGTAGTCGAAGACAAGGGTGGCCGGCAGACGCAGACCGGTGGCGGTGTCGAGCTGGTTGCGCAGCTCCACGGCCGTCAGGGAGTCGAAGCCCAGCTCGTCGAAGGCGCGCCGTACCTCGATCGCATCGGCGGAGGCGTGTCCGAGGACCGCGGCGACCTTCGTACGGACGAGCTCGAGCACCAGGGCGATGCGTTCGGCGTTGGCGAGCCCGGCGAGGCGGGTCCGCAGCGCGTTCCGGTCGCCGCCGGCCGTGGCGGCGCCGGCCGCCCGCCGTCCGGGGGCACCCACGAGGCCCCTCAGCAGCGCGGGTGCCTCGGCGGCATGGGCGGCGTGGGCGCGGAGCACCGCGAGATCCAGGCGTACGGGCACGGTCGTGGCCCGGCCCGAGTTCAGCGCGGCGTCGAACAGGGCCAGCCCCTGGGTCTCGGACACCGCGGGCGTACCGGCCCGCCGCATGCGCTCCGCATCGGCCGCACCCAGCCCGGCGCCGAGTCCCGCCGCCACGTCCCACAGCCCGAACGCCATGGAGGTGGCCGCCAGCCCGGCCGCCGCGCGGCGCTGGGCCAGTGCGTCGAGGAAGGCGTTGGCGGCGGCGTAGTTGGCCTGACCGGTGGAGCCCAGCGTGCCGGCGATGGAGGAGAAGAGCACGAACGCCGACAGATCCAGGTCCTTCGTGAGCTCGTGCAGATGCCAGGCCGCGTACGCCTTCGGCTCCAGCACCGCACGCATGCGCTCCGGCGTGAGCGAACCCACCATCCCGTCGTCGAGCACACCGGCGGCGTGGACGACACCGCGCAGCGGACGCCCGGCATCGACACGACCCAGCAGCGCCGCGAGTGCCGCACGGTCCGTCACATCGCACGCGACCACGTCCACGGACGCGCCCACCTGCTCCAGCCCGTCGCACAGTTCCGCGGCGCCCGGGGCGTCCGGGCCGCGTCGGCTGGTCAGCACCAGATGCCGTACACCGTGCTCGACGACCAAGTGCCGGGCCACCAGAGCACCCAGACCACCCGTACCACCAGTGACCAGCACCGAGCCGTCCGGGTCCCAGGCCACAGCCTCGTCCGAGCCCGTGGTCCGGGCCAGACGCGGCACCAACACCCGGCCCCCACGGACCGCCACCTCCGGCTCACCGCTCGCCGGCACCCCGGCGAGATCACCGTCGGTGTCGACCAGCACGAACCGGCCCGGGTTCTCCGCCTGCGCCGCCCGCACCAGACCCCACACCGGAGCCTGCCGCACGTCGACGTCCTCACCATCCCCGACGGCCACCGCACCCCGGGTCACCACCACCAGCCGAGAAGCCGTGAACCGCTCCTCCGCCAGCCACCGCTGCACCACCGCCAGCACCCGCTCCGACAGCCTCCGCACAGCGTCCGGAACGTC
This sequence comes from Streptomyces spiralis, assembly GCF_014654675.1. Classification (GTDB taxonomy): domain Bacteria; phylum Actinomycetota; class Actinomycetes; order Streptomycetales; family Streptomycetaceae; genus Streptomyces; species Streptomyces spiralis. The sequence continues at coordinate 12,479 of NZ_BNBC01000090.1, read as the reverse complement.
CTCGCCGTCCTCCGGCGCACACTCCAGCACCACACAGGCGGGTACGGGCCCGTCGTCGGCAAGTTCCTCCCAGGCGCCCCGGTCGTCCTCCCGGCCACTGTCGTCGGCAGCCGCTGTCCGCCACTCGACGTGGTACAGCGGGTCCTCCGGGGCCGCGTGCAGTTGCGCGTCCGTCACCGGCCGTCCGACGACGGCGCCGACCGTGGCGACCGGTGCGCCGGTGGGGTCCGCGAGTTGGAGCGAGAGGCTGTCCGGGGCCGGGCGGGTGAGCCGCACCCGGACGTGTGAGGCGTCCGAGGCGTGCAGGGAGACGTTCCGCCAGACGAACGGCAGTGTGGTCTCGCCGTCGTCCGGCCCGTCGACCAGGGCCGCGTGCATCGACGCGTCCAGCAA
>NZ_BNBC01000090.1:10465-12039 GCF_014654675.1 Streptomyces spiralis | reverse complement strand
GCCCGAATCCCTTGGGATCCGTCTCCTCCGGCAGGGCGACCTCGGCGTACAGCTCCTCGCCGCGCCGCCAGGCCGCCGTCAGCCCCTGGAACACCGGGCCGTAACCGAACCCACGCTCTGCCAGAGTCTCGTATGCACCGCCCAGGTCCAGCGCGGTCGCACCGGCCGGCGGCCAGACGGCCGACTCGAACCCGGCGCCGACCTCGGCCGCCTCCGGCGCCAGCACACCGTCGGCATGCAGCACCCACGGCAGATCCGCCTGGTCCTCCGCCCGCGAATGGATCCGCACCGAACGGCGGCCGGACTCGTCCGCCGCCCCGACCACGACCTGTACGGCGACCCCGCCACGCTCCGGGAGCACCAGCGGCGCCTGAAGCGCCAGCTCCTCCACCGCACCGCAGCCGACCTGGTCACCTGCCCGCACGGCCAGTTCCACGAAGCCCGCACCCGGGAAGAGCACGGCCCCCTTGACGGTGTGGTCGGCGAGCCACGGCTGGGCCGTGACCGCCAGCCGCCCGGTGAGCACCGCACCACCGGAGTCGGCGAGAGACACCACCACGCCGAGCAGCGGATGCTGCGGTGCCGTGAGCCCCATAGCGGAGACATTGCCGGTCGCCGTCACCGCGTCGACCCAGTAGCGGCGACGCTGGAAGGGGTAGGTCGGCAGATCGACCCGGCGGGCGCCCGAGCCCTCGAAGTACGCGTTCCAGTCGATGTCGGAGCCCGAGACATGGAGCCGGCCGAGCGCCGCGACGAGCGTTTCGGCCTCCGGACGGCCCTTGCGCAGGGCCGACGCCCGCACGGCCCCGTCCGAGGTGAGGGTCTGCTGCGCCAGCGCGGTCAGCACACCGTCGGGCCCCAGCTCCAGGAACGTACGGACCCCGGACTCCTCGGCCGTACGGACGGCGTCGGAGAAGCGGACGGCGGCACGGACCTGACCGACCCAGTACTCAGGGGACTGCCAGTCGGTGGCCGGCTCGCCCGTGACCGTCGAGACCGCGGGGACGCGCGGTTCCGCGTACGACAACTCGGCCGCTACGGCACGGAAGTCGTCCAGCATCGGCTCCATCAGCGGGCTGTGGAAGGCGTGCGACACCGACAGGCGGCTCGTCTTACGGCCGAGAGCCGTGAAGTGCTCGCCGATCGCCAGCACCTCGCCCTCGACACCCGAAACCACCACCGATCTCGGCCCGTTGACCGCCGCGATGGACACGCCCTCGGTGAGCACCGGCAGGACCTCGTCCTCCGACGCCTGCACCGCGACCATCGCGCCGCCCTCGGGCAACGCCTGCATCAACCGCCCGCGCGCCACCACCAACCGAGCCGCATCCGCCAGCGACAGCACCCCGGCGACGTGAGCCGCGGCCAGTTCACCGATGGAGTGCCCGACCAGCACATCCGGCCGTACGCCCCACGCCTCCACCAACCGGAACAACGCAACCTCGACCGCGAACAACGCAGGCTGGGCGTAACTCGTGGCGTTCAGCGCATCCGGGTCCTCGCCCCACATCACCTCACGCAACGGCTGATCCAGATGCCGGTCCAGCTCAGCGGCCACTTCGTCGAGAGCGGCC
>NZ_BNBC01000090.1:0-10429 GCF_014654675.1 Streptomyces spiralis | reverse complement strand
GCGGGGAAGGCGTCGTACAACCCACGCCCCATCCCCAACCGCTGCGCCCCCTGCCCCGTGAACAGGAACGCAGTCCGGCCACCGGTCCCCGCCACGCCGCTCACCACACCCGGCACACCGTCCGCATCGCCCTCCGCCAAAGCGGTCAGCCCCCGCAACACGGCCTCACGGTCACCCCCCACCACACACGCACGGTGTTCAAGATGAGCCCTGGTCACAGCCAGCGAGTAACCGACATCGGCCAGATCCGCGCCCGCACCCACACCGACCAACTGCCGGGCCTGCGCAGCCAGCGCCTCCGCCGACTTCGCCGAGACCACCCACGGCACCACCACCGGAGCAGCGCCAGCACCGCCCTCCACAACCGCTGCCGCCGACTCCTCCTCCGGCGCCTCCTCCACGATCAGATGGGCGTTGGTGCCACTCAGCCCGAAGGACGACACGCCCGCCCGGCGCGGACGCCCGGCGGCCTGGGGCCACTCCCTCGCCGCCGTCAGGAGTTCCACCCGGCCCGCTTCCCAGTCGATCTGCCGGGACGGCGCGTCCACGTGGAGGGTGCGGGGCAGCACGCCGTGCCGCATCGCCATGACCATCTTGATGACGCCCGCGACACCGGCGGCGGCCTGGGTGTGCCCGAAGTTGGACTTGATGGAACCCAGCCACAGCGGCCGGTCGTCCGCCCGGCCCCGCCCGTAGGTGGAGAGGAGCGCCTGGGCCTCGATCGGGTCGCCCAGCCGGGTCCCCGTGCCGTGCGCCTCGACCGCGTCCACATCGGAGGCCGACAGCCCGGCATCCGCCAGCGCGGCCCGGATCACCCGCTGCTGCGAGGGGCCGTTGGGAGCGGTCATGCCGCTGGACGCGCCGTCCTGGTTGACGGCGGAACCGCGCAGGACGCCCAGGACGGGGTGGCCGGCCCGCCGCGCGTCGGACAGCCGCTCCAGCAGCAGGACGCCCGCGCCCTCGCCCCAGCCGGTGCCGTCGGCGGCGTCGGCGAACGCCTTGCAGCGGCCGTCGGGGGCGAGGCCGCGCTGCTCGCTGAAGTACACGAGCATGTCCGCCGTGGACATCACGGTGACGCCGCCCGCGAGGGCGAGCGTGCAGTCGCCGCGCCGCAGGGCGTCGGCCGCGAGGTGCATGGCGACCAGTGACGACGAGCACGCGGTGTCCACCGTCACCGCGGGGCCCTCCAGGCCCAGGGTGTAGGAGACCCGGCCGGAGACGAAGCTGCCCGCGCTGCCGTCGGCGTAGTCGTGGTACATCACCCCGGCGAACACGCCGGTACGGCTGCCCTTGAGGGACGTCGGGTCCATGCCGGCCCGCTCGATCGCCTCCCAGGAGATCTCCAGCAGCAGCCGCTGCTGCGGGTCCATGATCAGCGCCTCGCGGGGGCTGATCCCGAAGAACGCCGCGTCGAAGTCCGCCGCGTCGTGCAGGAAGCTGCCCTCGCGGGTGTACGTCTTGCCGGGGACGCCCGGCGTGGGGTCGTAGACGCCGGGGTCCCAGCCGCGGTCGGCGGGGAACCCCGAAGTGGCGTCCCGGCCGTCGGCGACCAGCCGCCACAGCGCCTCCGGGGTGTCGGCGCCACCCGGGTAGCGGCAGGCCATGCCGACGATGGCGATGGGTTCGCCGCTCACCGCCGCGAGCCGGGCGTTCTCCTGGCGCAGCCGCTCGTTGTCCATGAGCGACTTGCGCAGCGCTTCGACGACCTGTTCCACCGATGTACTCACGTCATCCTCGAATTCGGTCAGTTCGGGTCGCCGGACGACAGGGCAGCTCGTACCAGGTCGTCGACGTCCATGGTCTGGATCGATGCGGTCGGGGTCGTAGCGTTCTCAGTGCTCTCGGCGGTCGTGCTCTCGGCGGTCTCGGTGTTCCTGGCGGTCTCCGTGCTGTCGGCGGTCCCCGCGAGCCTCAGCAGTGCGTCGAGCAGGCCCGCCTCCCGCAGTCGCGACGGCGGGATGGACCGCAGCGTCCTGCGGATCGTGTCGTCGTCCACGCCCGCGCCGGACGAGGAGGCGGCTTCTTCGGCCTGCGCCAGTTCGTCCGCCAGTTCCTCGAGCAGGTGCGCGGCCAGCGCGGCGGAGTTCGGGTAGTCGAACATCAGGGTGGCGGGCAGCCGGAGGCCGGTCGCCTTCTGCAGCCGGTTGCGCAGTTCGATCGCGCCGAGCGAGTCGAGGCCGAGTTCGGTGAATCCCCGGTCGGCGGCGACACCCAGGGTGTCCCCGTGCCCGAGCACCGCGGCGGCGTGGCCCCGGACCAGCTCCAGCAGATAGCGGTCGCGCTCCGCCCCGGCCAGCCCGGCGAGCTTGCGCCTCACCAGGTCGCCGCCGCTCTCGGCACGGCCGCCGGAGGCCACGGACGCACCAGACGTTCCTGACACACCCGACGCACCCGAAGCACCCGACGCACCGGACGCCGACGGCAGGGGGCGGCCCGCACCCCGGCCGGTGTCGCCCCGGCCGGTGTCGCCCCGGTCCGTGCCGGGTCGGCCGCCGCCGGTCAGGTCCCGCAGCAGGGCGGGCACCTCGTCCGTCCTGGCCCGCAGCACGGCCCGGTCGAACCGGACCGGCACGAGCAGCGGTTCGGGCCGCCGCAGCGCCTCGTCGAAGAGGGCCAGGCCGTCCGCGAAGGCCAGTTCGGTGACGCCGGAGCGGCTCATCCGCTTCAGGTCGATCTCGGTCAGCTCCATGCCCTCGCCGGCAGTGCCCGCCCACAGGCCCCAGGCCAGCGCGGTGGCCGGCAGCCCGGCGGAGCGCCGCAGGGCGGCCAGGGCGTCGAGGAAGACGTTCGCGGCCGCATAGGTGGCCTGCCCGGCGGGCAGCACCTGGCCGCCCGCCGAGGAGTACAGGACGAAGGCGCGCAGGTCCATGTCCCTCGTCAGCTCGTGCAGATGCCAGGCCGCGTCCGCCTTGGGCCTGAGGACCCGTTCCACCTGCTCGTCGGTGACCGCACCGACCAGGGCGTTGTCCATGACGCCCGCGGCATGCACCACTGCGGTCAACGGCTGCCCCTCGGGGATCTCCGCCAGGAGCGTTTCGAGGGCGGCCCGGTCGGCCACGTCCACCGCGGCGACCCGGACCTCGGCGCCCAGCCCGGCCAGCTCGTCGCGCAGCTCCCGGGCGCCGGGGGCGTCCGGGCCCCGGCGGCTGGTCAGCACCAGGTGCCGTACGCCGTGCTCGGCGACCAGATGACGGGAGAGCAGGCCGCCCAGCAGACCGGTGCCCCCGGTGACCAGGACGGTCCCCGTGGCGTCCCACGGCGACGGCTGTCCGCCTCGGGACACCCCGCCCGGAACCCCGGTGCGACCGTCCACGTCCGGAACCCCGGTGCGACCGTCCACGGGCGGAACCTCGGTGTAACGGGGCACCAGCACCGAGCCGAGCCGCACCGCGAGCTCGGTCTCGCCGGTGGCGAGCGCCGCCGGCAGGGACCGTACGGACTCCTCCGCGTCGTCGAGGTCGACGACGGTGAAGCGGCCCGGGTTCTCCGCCTGCGCCGCCCGCAGAACACCCCAGAGTGGAGCCTGCGCGCAGTCGACGGCGGCGTCGGTCTCCTCGCCGGTCACGACGGCGCCCCTGGTCACCAGCACCAGCCGGGACTCGGCGTAGCGCCGGTCGTTCAGCCAGTCGGCGAGGGTGCTGAGCAGCCGCCCGGTGGCCGCCCTAGCCCGCGCGGGCACGCCGTCGTACTCGGCGGCCGGACCGACCAGGCCCGACGCGCTCAGCAGGACCGTAGGCGGCACCGGCCCGGAGGCGGCGAGTTCCGCGAGGTCCGGGACCGCACGGTGACCGGGCAGCTCGGCTCCCACGACCACGTACGACTCCGGCAGGTCCGGCGCGTCCGGAGTGTCCGAGGCCGGCGGAGCCGAAGCGGACAGGGCAGACCGCCAGTCGACCCGGAAGAGCGAGGCGTCACGGCCACCGGCCGCCCCGCCGGACAACTGCCGCTCGGACACCTCCCGTACGACCAGGCTGTCCACCGTGGCCACCGGCGCGCCGGTGACGTCGGTGATGCGCAGCGCCACCGCGTCGGGGCCCGGCTTGGTCAGCCGCACCCTCAGCATGGCGGCGCCGGTGCTGTGCAGCGTGACCCGGTTCCAGGCGAAGGGCAGCGCGGTCCGGTCGGCGTCCTCCTGCCCCTCGTCGAAGACCCGCTCCCCGTGCAGGGCGGCGTCCAGCAGTGCCGGGTGCAGCCCGAACGCGGCGGCGTCGGCCTGTGCCCGCTCGGGCAGCGAGATCTCCGCGAAGAGCTCCTCGCCGCGCCGCCAGGCCGCCTTCAGCCCCTGGAACACCGGGCCGTATCCGTAACCGAGTCCCGCCAGGTCCTCGTACATCCCGCTCACGTCCACCCGCTGGGCGCCGGGCGGCGGCCACGCCTCCAGGTCCAGTTCGGCGGGCGCCGGCTCGGGGGCGAGCACACCACTGGCGTTGCGCGTCCACCCCTCCCCGTCCCGCGCCTTCTCGTCCCGCGAGTACACGGCCACCGTGCGCCGCCCGGACTCGTCCGCCTCGCCGACCACCACCTGTACGGCGACCCCGCCGCGCTCCGGCAGCAGCAGCGGCGCCTCCTGGGTCAGCTCCTCCAGCAGCGCGCACCCCGTCTCCTGCCCGGCCCGCAGCGCCATCTCGACGTACGCCGTGCCCGGCAGCAGCACCGACCCGAGCACCGCGTGGTCGGCCAGCCACGGGTGCGTGTCCACGGCGAGGCGCCCGGTGAGCACCGGGGCCCCGGTCTCCGCGGAGTCGACGACCGCGCTCAGCAGCGGATGCCCGGCGGCCACCTGCCCCAGCCCGGCGGCGTCCTCGACCACGGAGGGCACGTCGAGCCAGTACCGCTTCCGCTCGAAGGGGTAGGTGGGCAGGTCCACGCGGCGGGCGCCGAAGCCCGCGAAGCAGGCGGCCCAGTCGATGTCCAGGCCGGAGACGTGGAGTCGAGCGAGGGCGGTGAGCAGGGTCTCGGCCTCCGGTCGGTCCTTGCGCAGGACCGGCGCCACGACCACCTCGTCCGCTTCCAGCGTCTGCTGCGCCAGCGCGGTGAGGACGGAGTCGGGGCCCAGCTCCAGGAACGTTCGGACCCCGGACTCCTCGACTGTCCTTACGGCGTCGGAGAAGCGGACGGCGGCACGGACCTGGTTCACCCAGTACTCAGGGGACTGCCAGTCGGTGGCCGGCTCGCCGGTGACCGTCGAGACGGCAGTCAACGCAGGTGCGCTGAACGACAACTCGGCCGCTACGGCACGGAAGTCGGCCAGCATCGGCTCCATCAACAGGCTGTGGAAGGCGTGCGACACCGACAGACGGCTCGTCTTACGACCCATCGCCGTGAAGTGCTCGCCGATCGCCAGCACCTCGCCCTCGGCACCCGAAACCACCACCGATCTCGGCCCGTTGATCGCGGCGATGGACACGCTGTCGGTGAGCAGGGGCAGGACCTCGTCCTCCGACGCCTGCACGGCGACCATCGCGCCACCATCAGGCAACGCCTGCATCAACCGCCCACGCGCCACCACCAACCGAGCCGCGTCCGCCAAGGACAGCACTCCGGCCACGTGAGCCGCGGCCAGCTCACCGATGGAGTGACCCACCAGCACATCCGGCCGCACACCCCACGCCTCCACCAACCGGAACAACGCCACCTCGACCGCGAACAACGCAGGCTGGGCGTAACTCGTGGCGTTCAGCGCATCCGGGTCCTCGCCCCACATCACCTCACGCAACGGCTGATCCAGATGCCGGTCCAGCTCAGCAACCACCGCGTCCAGCGCCTCAGCGAACGCGGGGAAGGCGTCGTACAACCCACGCCCCATCCCCAACCGCTGCGCCCCCTGCCCCGTGAACAGGAACGCAGTCCGACCGCCGCTCCCCGCCACGCCGCCCACCACACCCGGCACACCGTCCGCATCGCCCTCCGCCAAAGCGGTCAGCCCCCGCAACACGGCCTCACGGTCACCGCCCACCACACACGCACGGTGTTCAAGATGAGCCCTGGTCACAGCCAGCGAGTAACCGACATCGGGCAAGTCCGCGTCCATGTCCATCAGCTGCCGGGCCTGCGCAGCCAGCGCCTCCGCCGACTTCGCCGAGACCACCCACGGCACCACCACCGGAGCAGCGCCAGCACCGCCCTCCACAACCGCTGCCGCCGACTCCTCCTCCTGCGCCTCCTCCACGATCAGATGGGCGTTGGTGCCACTCAGCCCGAAGGAGGAGATCGCGGCGCGGCGGGGCCGGTTGCGGGCCGGCCAGGGGCGTGCCTCGGTGAGCAGCCGGACGTGTCCGGTCTCCCAGTCCACCTCGGGCGACGGCCGGTCGATGTGCAGGGTCTTGGGCATGACCCCGTTGCGGAGGGCCATGACGGACTTGATCACACCGCTGACGCCGGCGGCGGCCTGGGCGTGGCCGATGTTCGACTTGATGGAGCCCAGCCACACCGGGTCGTCGGCGGGGCGCCCCTGCCCGTAGGTGGCCAGCAGCGCCTGGGCCTCGATCGGGTCGCCCAGCCGGGTCCCCGTGCCGTGGCCCTCGACCAGGTCCACGTCGGCGGTGGTCAGCCCGGCGGTGGCGAGCGCGCGCTGGATGACGCGCTGCTGGGAGGGGCCGTTGGGGGCGGTCAGGCCGTTGCTGGCGCCGTCCTGGTTGATGGCGGAGCCGCGGATCACCGCGAGGACCGGGTGGCCGTTGCGGCGGGCGTCCGACAGCCGCTCCAGCAGGAGCACGCCGAGGCCTTCGGCCCAGCCGGTGCCGTCGGCCGCGCCGGCGAACGCCTTGCACCGGCCGTCCGGGGACAGGCCGCGTTGCTGGCTGAACTCGACGAAGATCTCCGGCGTGGACATCACGGTGACACCGCCGGCCAGCGCCATGCCCACCTCGCCGCGGCGCAGCGCCTGGCAGGCCATGTGCAGGGCCACCAGGGAGGAGGAGCAGGCGGTGTCGACGCTGACGGCGGGGCCCTCCAGGCCGAGAGCGTAGGCGACACGGCCGGTCAGGATGGAGGCGGCGGTGCCGTTGCCGAGGTAGCCGGCGACGTCGTCGGGGACGTGCCGCAGCCAGGTGCCGTAGTCGTGGTACATCACACCGGCGTAGACACCGGTCTGGCTGCCGCGCATGCTCGTCGGGTCGATCCCGGCCCGTTCGAAGACCTCCCAGGACGCTTCGAGGAGGAGCCGCTGCTGCGGGTCCATGGCGACGGCCTCGCGCGGGCTGATCCCGAAGAAGGCGGGGTCGAACTCGGCGGCGTCGTAGAGGAATCCGCCTTCGCGGGAGTACGTCCTGCCGGGCAGGCCGGGCTCGGGGTCGTAGACGCCGTCGGTGTCCCAGCCCCGGTCGGCGGGGAAGGCCCCGGTGGCGTCGCGGCCCTGGGCGACGAGGTCCCACAGATCGTCGGCGGAGCGCACCCCGCCGGGGAAGCGGCAGCTGATGCCGACGATGGCCACGGGCTCGTCGTCGGACACGGTGACGGGGGCGGCGGCCGGGGACACGGTGTCCTGCGGGGTGCCGCCGCCGAGTTCCGCGTCGAGGAGGTCGGCCACGGCCCGGGTGGACGGGTGATCGAAGACCAGGGTCACGGGCAGCCGCAGGCCGGTCGCCGCGTTGAGCGCGTTGCGCAGCTCGACGGCGGCCAGCGAGTCGAAGCCCAGCTCCTTGAAGGCGCGGTCGGCGCCGACCGCGTCCGCGGAGTCGTGGCCGAGGACGGCCGCCACGTGGCCGGCGACGAGGTCCAGGAGGGTGCGGGTGCGCTCGGCGGCGCCGAGGCCGGCGAGCCGGGATGCCAGGTCGCCGCCACCGCCCTGCGGGGCGCTCGTGGCGACCCGCCGGGTGGTCGCGGGGCGTGCGGTGCCGCGCAGCAGCGGCGGCGTGTCCGCGCCGCGGGCGTGCAGGGCCGCCCGGTCGACCGGCAGGGGGGCGAGCAGGGCGTGCGGGGTGCGCAGGGCCTCGTCGAACAGCTCGAGGCCGCGCTCGGCGGGCAGCGCGGGCAGGCCGAGCCGCCGTGTCTTCTCCAGGTCGGCGTCGGTGAGTTCACCGCCGAGGCCCGTGTTGACGGCCCACAGTCCGAAGGCGAGCGAGGTGGCGGGCAGCCCGGCCGCGCGGCGGTGGGCGGCCAGCGCGTCGAGGAAGACGTTCGCGGCGGCGTAGTTGCCCTGCCCGGCGGGCAGGACCAGCCCGCCGGCCGAGGAGTACAGGACGAAGGCGCGCAGGTCCATGTCCTTCGTCAGCTCGTGCAGATGCCAGGCCGCGTCCGCCTTGGGCCGCAGAACCGTGTCGATGCTCTCGGGGGTGAGGGCGCCGACCATGCCGGGGTCGACGACTCCGGCGGCGTGCACGACGGCGGTCAGCGGATGCCCGTCGGGTATCTCCGCCAGGATGCGGGCCAGCGCGTCCCGGTCGGCGACGTCGACGGCGGCGACCCGGACCTCGGCTCCGGACTCCTCCAGTTCCGTCTTCAGTTCGGCGGCGTCAGGGGCGTCCATGCCGCGCCGCCCGGCCAGCACCAGGTGCCGTACGCCGTGCTCGGCGACCAGGTGGCGGGCGACGATCGCGCCCAGGCCGCCGGTGCCGCCGGTCACGAGGACCGTCCCGTCCGCGTCCCAAGGCACCGTGGCGCCCTCGGGCACCAGGGCGGGCACGAGCCGGGGGGTGAGGAAACGGCCCTCGCGCAGAGCCAGTTCGGGTTCGCCGAGGACGGCGACGGCAGCGGCGAGGCGGGCCGCTACGTCCTCCGTGTCGGCGGGCGTGTCGCTGTCCAGCAGGACGATCCGCCCCGGGTTCTCGGCCTGCGCCGCGCGCACCAGGCCCCACACGGGTGCCTGCGCCAGGTCCACGTCGGCGCCCTCCGCGGTGGCGACCGCGTCCCGGGTGACGACGACCAGGGTGGACTCCTCGGTACGCGGGTCCGCCAGCCACTCCTGCACGAGGGCGAGCACCCCCGAGGCCACGGAGCGCACCGCGTCCGGAACGGCGTCACCGCGCGGCGTGGCGCACGGAGCGATCACGACCGGGGGCGGCGCGTCCGAGCCGGACAGCCCGGCGAGTCCCGCAGGTCCTTCGGCACCGGCTCCGGCACCCGCACCGATCACCGCGTACGACGGCGGCGTCCCGTCCGCCGGAGCCGGCACCGCGCTCCACTCCAGGCGGTGCAGATCCTCCGACAGCGTGCCGTTCGCGGTCTGGAGCGCGTCCGGGGAGACCGGCCGGCAGATCAGCGAGGCGACCGTCATCACCGGCTGTCCGGCGCCGTCGGCGACCACCATCGCGGACTCCTCGGCGCCACGGATCCGGCGCACGTACACCCGAAGGGCCGAGGCCCCGGAGGCGTGCAGCGTCACACCGCTCCACGCGAACGGCAGCAGCGCCTCCGTACCGCCCTCGCCGTGGTCGACCAGCACGTCGACGTGCATGGCGGTGTCCAGCAGGGCCGGGTGCATGCCGTAGCGGACGGCCTCGCCGTGCACACCCTCGGGCAGGGCGACCTCGGCGAACAGCTCGTCCCCGCGCCGCCAGGCGGCCGTCAGGCCCTGGAAGGCGGACCCGTAGCCGTAGCCGCGCTCGTTCAGCCGTTCGTAGGCGCCGTCGACCTCGACGCGGGTGGCGCCCGGCGGCGGCCACTGGGTCAGGTCCGCCCCGTCGACGTGCGCGGCGCCGGTGGCCAGGAAGCCCGTGGCGTGCCGTGTCCAGGTCTGCCCGGGGAGGTCGTCCCGGCGCGAGTGGACGCTCAGGGCGCGTCGGCCCGACGCGTCGGGCGGACCGGCGACCGCACGCAGGGCCGCGCCGCCCCGCTCGGGCAGCACCAGCGGGGCCTCCAGGGTGAGTTCCTCCAGCAGGGGGCAGCCCACCTGGTCACCGAGGCGTACGGCCAGTTCGACGAAGCCCGTCCCCGGCAGCAGGACGCTGCCGTGCACCTCGTGGTCGGCCACCCAGGGCTGTCCGGCCGCCGAGAGCCGGCCGGTCAGAACGACGGAACCGTCCTCCGGCGACTCCACGGCCGCGTTCAGGATCGGGTGCTCCACCGCCTCCAGACCGGCCGACGCGAGATCGCCCGCACTCGCGGGCACGTCGAGCCAGTAGCGCTTGCGCTGGAAGGCGTACGTGGGCAGGTCCAGGTAGCCGGTGTCCCGGCCGCCGAGCACCTCCGGCCACGCCACGTCACCGCCGCGCGCCCACACGGCACCGACACCGCCCAGCAGCTCACGCGCCTCGTCCCGCTCCCGCCGCAGCAGCGCCACGAACGCGGTGTCCCCACCGGCGACGGAACCCTGCCCGAGCGCGGTGAGTACGGAGTCCGGACCCAGTTCCACGAACGTACGGACCCCGGATTCCTCGGCCGTACGGACGGCGTCGGAGAAGCGGACGGCGGCACGGACCTGGTTCACCCAGTACTCCGGGGACTGCCAGTCCGTCGCCGACTCCCCCGTGACCGTCGAAATCGCGGGGAT
>NZ_BNBC01000089.1 GCF_014654675.1 Streptomyces spiralis | reverse complement strand
GGGACACCGGCGCACGGCGTCCCTCGCTTCCCCGACGGGACACCGGCGCACGGCGTCCCTCGCTTCCCCGACGGGACGCCCGCGCACGGCGTGCCCCGCTTCCCCGGCGGTGCGCCTGGTCACGGCGCCCCGCGCCTGCCCGACGGCACGCCCGCCCACGGTGTCCCCCGCCTCCCTGACGGCACCCCGGCCCACGGTGTCCCCCGGCTCCCCGACGGCACCCCGGCCCATGGTGTGCCGCGGGCTCGGGGCGGGCATCCGGAGCAGCGTGAAGGCGGGGGCGGCTGGGGAGAGTTGGGGTCGCGTACCGGTGGAGCCGGCGATGCGGTGCCGGGGCGGACAGGGGCGCCCGGTTTCGGTGCCCCGGCCGGTCCTGGTGCTGCCGCGGGCATGGCCGCCCGCCCCGGCGTACCCATTCCCCGGCAGCGGCGGGCACCCGAGGGGGGACCCCGCCAGGACTATCTCGACGCCTTCGACGACAGCGACGGCCTGGACGACGTCTTCGCGCCCCGGCCCCGCGACGGGGCGGGTACGCACCTCTCGGCCGGTCCGGCCGCCGCTGCCGCCCCCAACGCTCCGGTGCCCCCGGCCTCCACTGACCCCGCGGACGTCACGGCAGGGCGCGCCGCCGGGGCCGGCACCGACGAGGACACCGCACCTCCCACCGGCGCACCCGCGTCCGGCGGCAGTACCAAGGGGCGGACGTTCACCGGCATCGCGGCCGCCGCCGTCACCACCGTGCTCGCCGTCATCGTCGCCGGGCAGGTCGCGGACGGCCACGCCACCGGTACGGAGTCGAAGTCCGCCACCGACCAGGCCCGCGACGCCCGCGACGACGCGGGTACGGACCAGCAGGCTGCCCCGTCCGTGTCGGCCGCGGGGCCGACGCTGACGTACGACCAGAAGATGAACGTGAAGTACGCGCTCAGCCCCACCCTCAAGGGCACGGGCAGGTTCGAGGCGGTGCCCGGCTTCGCCAAGGCGCCCGGCAAGGGCCGGAAGTACACCTACCGGGTCGATGTGGAGGAAGGCCTGGGACTCGACGGCGCGCTCTTCGCCGAGGCCGTGCAGAAGACGCTCAACGACGACCGCAGCTGGGCCCACGACGGCGCCCGTACCTTCGAGCGCGTCTCCTCCGGCCGACCCGACTTCGTGATCACGCTCGCCAGCCCCGGCACCACCGCCGTCTGGTGCGCCAAGTCCGGCCTGGACACCACCGAGGACAACGTCTCCTGCGACTCCGCCGCCACCGAGCGCGTGATGATCAACGCCTACCGGTGGGCGCAGGGCTCGAAGACCTACGGCGACAAGATGTACGCCTACCGGCAGATGCTGATCAACCACGAGGTCGGCCACCGGCTCGGCCATGGCCACGTCACCTGCGACAAGGACGGCGCGCTCGCGCCGGTCATGCAGCAGCAGACGAAGTTCCTGGACCACGACGGAATCCACTGCCTGCCCAACCCCTGGCCGTATCCGGGGAGTTGACGGGTGTCACTCGGCTCACGTTGACACCGGGGGAATGTTCGTTCATATTTCTCACCATGTGGACCCGTCCTGCCGTCTCGCGCAGCGCCGCCATCGAGCTGGCGCTCATCGGCGTGGCCGCGCTCTGCGTGGCCGACATCCACTGTCGCTGACGCCCGCCCCAGGCGTTCGCGTCGCGACTCCACTGTCACCGTGACCTCGTCACGGTTTTTCGATGACCCGGCGCCAGGGCAGACGTCTGTTCACATTCGTCTCACCCCTCGTCCATTCGTCTCGCCATCCGAGATGCCTGCGAGACACCGGACCGAAGAGCCAACCCCGAGAGGTCGTCATTCCCATGCGTCAACCGTCCGTCATAGCGCGCCGCGTGGCAGCGGCATCCGTAGGCCTGGTCATGGCAGCGGGCGCCGCAGCCTGCGGGCCGAAGGACAACGATGCCAAGGGTGCCGCCGGTGGCGACTCCGCACCCCACAAGGGCGGCACGCTGACCGTTCTGAACACCGAGCCGCAGGAGGACTTCGACCCGGCCCGTCTGTACACCTCGGGCGGCGGCAACGTGCCCGGACTGGTCTTCCGCACCCTCACCACCCGCAACCGCGAGAACGGCGCGGCCGGTGCCAAGGTGGTCCCGGACCTGGCCACCGACCTGGGCACGCCCAGCAAGGACGCCACCGTGTGGACGTACCACCTCAAGGACGGGCTGAAGTTCGAGGACGGTACGCCCATCACCACCGCCGACATCAAGTACGGCATCGAGCGCTCCTTCGCCGCCGAACTCTCCGGCGGCGCCCCCTACCTGCGCGACTGGCTGATCGGCGGCAAGGACTACCAGGGCCCCTACAAGGACAAGAAGGGCCTGGACTCCATCGAGACGCCGGACGACAAGACCATCGTCTTCCATCTGAACAAGCCCGAGGGCGACTTCCCGTTCCTGGCCACCCAGACCTCCTTCGCCCCGGTGCCCAAGGCCAAGGACACCGGCACCAAGTACGAGAACCACCCGTACTCCTCCGGCCCGTACAAGGTCGTCTCGAACCAGAACGACGGCCAGCACCTGGTCCTGGAGCGCAACACCTACTGGGACCCGAAGACCGACGACGAGCGCAAGGCCTACCCCGACCGCATCGACGTCCAGTCCGGTCTCGACGGGGCCGTCATCAACCAGCGGCTGTCCGCCGGCTCGGGCAAGGACGCCGCGGCCGTCACCACCGACACCAACCTCACCGCGGCCGAGCTGGCCAAGATCACCGGTGACAAGCAGCTGGCCGCCCGCGTCGGCACCGGCCAGTTCGGCTACACCGACTACATCGCCTTCAATCCGAAGGTGAAGCCGTTCGACAACCCCAAGGTGCGCCAGGCCATCGCCTACGCCGTCGACCGCTCCACCGTCGTCAACGCGCTCGGCGGCTCCTCGCTCGCCAAGCCCGCGACCACCTTCCTGCCCGACCAGAAGGCCTTCGGCTACACGCCGTACGACCCCTTCCCGGCCGGCCCGAGCGGCAACGCGGCCAAGGCCAAGGAACTGCTGAAGGAGGCCGGATACGCCAACGGCCTCACGATCACCCTCACCCACGACAGCAGCGCGGGTGACGAGCAGGGCCCCGAGGTCGCCACCGCCCTCCAGGACGCGCTGAAGAAGGCCGGGATCACCGTCAAGCTCCAGGGGCTCGAGTCCAGCGCCTACAGCGAGAAGATCCACGGCGTCAAGACCGAGCCCGGCTTCTTCCTCACCGGCTGGGGCGCCGACTGGCCCTCCGGCGGTCCGTTCCTCGCCCCGATCTTCGACGGCCGCCAGATCGTCAAGGACGGCTACAACTTCAACGCCTCCCAGCTGAACGACCCGGCCGTCGACAAGGAGATCGACGAGATCAACAAGCTCACCGACCTTCAGGCCGCCGCCAAGCGCTGGGGCGCCCTCGACAAGAAGATCGGCGAGCAGGCGCTGACGGTGCCGCTGGTGCACCCCGTCTACAAGCGCCTGTTCGGCAAGGACATCAAGAACGTCGTCATCAGCGACTGGACCGGTGTCCTCGACGTCTCGCAGGTCGCGGTCAAGTGACGGCCACCGACCCTCTGACGGCGCCCGGCGCGGTCGCGGCCACCCCCGCGGCCGCGCCGGGCGCCCGGCAGGTCTGGCGGCGGCTGCGCGCACGGCGCGCCGCCCTCGCCGGCGCCTGCGTGATCGTGCTGCTCGCCCTCATGGCGCTCGCCGCCCCCCTGCTCGCCGCCCTGGAGGGGCAGGACCCGGACGCCTACCACGCCGACGCCGTCGACTCCGCCCTCGGCGGCGTCCCGATCGGCTCCTTCGGCGGCATCGGCGCCGACCACTGGCTCGGCGTCGAACCCGGCACCGGCCGCGACCTGTTCGTCCGGCTCGTGTACGGCGCGCGGATCTCGCTCGGCGTCGGCCTCGCGGCCACCGCTGTCCAGGTGATCATCGGCATCGGCGTCGGCCTCGCCGCCGGACTCGGCAACCGACTCCTGGACACGCTGCTCAGCCGGACCACCGACGTCATGCTGGCGCTGCCCAGCCTCGTGTTCGCCATCGCGCTCCTCGCGATCGTCCCCGCCGGCTTCCCGCGCCCGGTGCTGCTCGTCCTCGTCCTCGGCCTGCTCGGCTGGGGCGGCACCTCCCGCATCGTCCGCGCCCAGACCCTGACCCTGAAGTCCCTGGACTACGTGGCCGCGGCCCGGCTCGGCGGATCCGGCCGGTGGCGCGTCGCCCGCCGGGAACTGCTGCCGTCGCTGGCCGCGCCCGTGGCGACGTACACCGCGCTCCTGGTACCCAGCAACATCGCCTCGGAGGCGGGACTGTCCTTCCTCGGCATCGGCGTGAAGCCGCCCACCCCCTCCTGGGGGCAGATGCTGTCCTCGGCCACCACCTGGTACCAGGCCGACCCGACGTACGTGCTGCTGCCCGCCGGACTGATCTTCGTCACCGTCTTCGCCTTCACGACGCTCGGCGACGGCATCCGCACCGCCCTCGATCCCCGCGCGGCCAGCCGGGTGCCCGGCCGCGCACGACGGCGCAAGGAGGCGCGGGCATGACGCTCTTCGTCCGGTTCGCGCTGCGCAGACTGCTGGCGGCGCTGCTGGTCCTCCTGGTGCTGAGCATCGTGATCTACGCGCTGTTCTACGTCCTGCCAGGCGACCCCGCCCGGCTGGCCTGCGGACCCAAGTGCACCACCGCCCAGGTCGACCAGGTACGCGCCCAGCTCGGCCTCGGCCACCCGGTCTACGTGCAGTACGCCCACTTCCTGCACGGCCTGGTCGTCGGCACGGACGTCAGCACCGGTGTCGGCACCGAGCACTGCGGCGCGCCGTGCCTCGGCTTCTCGTACCAGAACGGCGAGCAGGTCACCTCGCTGCTCGCCGAGCGACTGCCGGCCACCGCCTCCCTCGCCCTCGGCGCCATGGTGCTGTGGCTGGTCCTCGGTGTCGGCACCGGCCTGCTCTCGGCGCTGCGCCACGGCGGGCTCACCGAGCGGGTGCTGACCGCGCTGACCCTCGCGGGCAACGCCGTGCCCGTCTTCATCACCGGCATCCTGCTGATGCTGCTGTTCGTCTCCGTGCTCGGCTGGCTGCCTTTCCCGTCGTACGTCCCGCTGACCGACGATCCCGAGCAGTGGGCGTGGAACCTGGTGCTGCCCTGGCTCTCCCTGGCCATCCTGGAGAGCGCCAAATACTCCCGGCTGACCCGCAGTTCCCTGCTGGAGACGCTCGCCGAGGACCATGTGCGCACCTTCCGCGCCTACGGCGTCCGGGAGCGCTCCGTCATCGGGCGGCACGCGCTGCGCGGGGCCGTGCCGCCGATCATCGCGCTGTCCGCGCTGGACCTGGGGACGATGTTCGGCGGCGCGGTGCTCACCGAGTCGCTGTTCGGCATACCGGGGCTCGGCAAGAGCCTCGTGGACTCGGTGCGGACCGAGGACCTGCCGGTGGTGGTCGGCCTCGTGCTGGTCACCGGTTTCTTCGTGGTCCTCGCCAACGCCGTCGCGGACGTGCTGTACGCGGTGGCCGACCGACGGGTGGTGCTCGCATGAGCCTGGTGGACGTCAAGGACCTGACGGTCGAGTTCGGGTCGCTGCGGGCCGTCGACGGGCTGTCGTTCCGGCTGGAGCGGGGCGCCGCGCTGGCCCTGGTCGGCGAGTCCGGCTCGGGCAAGTCCACCGTCGCCTCCGCGCTGCTCGGGCTGCACCGTGGCACCGGGGCCCGGGTCGGCGGCTCGGTCCACGTCGCCGGCGTCGACGTAGAGGCGGTCTCCGACGAGGAACTGCGGCGGCTGCGCGGCGCGAAGGCCGCCATGGTCTTCCAGGACCCGCTGTCGGCGCTCGACCCGTACTACGCGATCGGCGACCAGATCGCCGAGGTGTACCGCGTGCACACGCGTGCCTCGCGGCGGGCGGCGCGCGCGCGTGCCGTCGAGGTGCTCGACCGGGTCGGCATTCCGGACGCCGTACGCCGGTCCCGCTCCCGCCCGCACGAGTTCAGCGGCGGCATGCGCCAGCGCGCCCTGATCGCCATGGCCCTCGCCTGCGAACCGGACCTGCTGATCGCCGACGAACCGACCACCGCGCTGGACGTGACCGTCCAGGCGCAGATCCTGGACCTGCTGCACCGGCTGCGCGAGGAGACCGGCACGGGCCTGCTGCTCGTCACCCACGACGTGGGCGTCGCCGCCGAGAGCGTCGACGAGGTGCTCGTCATGCGGCACGGGCGCGTGGTCGAACACGGTCCCGTTTCCGCCGTCCTCAGGTCGCCGTCGCACACGTACACCCGCGAACTGCTGGGCGCCGTCCCGCGCGTGGACGCGCCGCGCACCGGATCGACGGCGACCGACGAGGTCGTGCTGGAGGCGACCGGTCTGCGGCGTGAGTTCGGGCGCGGGAAGCGGGCGTTCCCGGCCGTGGACGGCGTGTCGCTGACGATCCGCCGGGGCGAGACCCTCGGCGTCGTGGGCGAGAGCGGCAGCGGCAAGACGACCCTGGGCCGCATGCTGGTCGGGCTCCTCGAGCCCACCGCGGGCACGATCCGCTACGAAGGACAGCCGCACACCGGCGTGAACCCGGCCGTGCAGATGGTCTTCCAGGACCCCGTCTCCTCCCTCAACCCCCGCCGCAGCGTGGGCGAGTCGATCGCCGATCCGCTGCGCGCGCGGGGCGAGAAGGACGAGGCGCGCATCAGGGGGCGCGTGACGGAGCTGCTGGAGCGTGTGGGGCTGGAAGGGGCGCACTACGACCGCTACCCGCACGAGTTCAGCGGCGGACAGCGCCAGCGCGTGGGCATCGCGCGGGCGCTCGCGGCCGACCCCCGCGTCATCGTCTGCGACGAGCCCGTCTCCGCGCTGGACGTCACCACCCAGGCCCAGGTGGTCGCCCTGCTCGCCGAGTTGCAGAGGGAACTCGGGCTGGCGCTGGTCTTCGTCGCGCACGACCTGGCCGTCGTCCGCCAGGTCAGCGACCGGGTCGTGGTCATGCGCAAGGGCCGCGTCGTCGAGGAGGGCCCCGCCGACGAGGTGTACGACTCCCCGCGCGACCCCTACACCAAGCAACTGCTGGCCGCCGTGCCCGCGCTCGACCCCGAGGTCGCGGCCCGGCGGCGGGCCGCGCGAAGGGAGTTGGCCGCGGCGTAGGACCGGGCGTGTGAGGTGACGATCCGTGCGCGGATGATCTCCTAGCGCGACTGAACGCGACCCGCACGGGAAAGTTACGACCGTTCACCCCTTTTGGTGGCGCGACGGACAACCGTCCGTCGCGCCACCGGCATGTCCGCATACGTTCGTCCCGTTGTGAGCCGCCGACGCGACGGCGGCTCCCCGTACGGCGGAGACGGAAGAGATCGGGGGTGCACGCGTGCGCATCGGACTGGTGACGGAGGGTGGCTATCCGTATGTGAGCGGTGACGCCGGGCTCTGGTGCGAGCGACTCGTGCGCGGGCTCGGGCAGCACGAGTTCGACCTCTATGCGCTCAGCCGCACCCGGCAGCAGGAGGACGAGGGCTGGGTCCCGCTGCCGCGGCAGGTCAGCCGGGTCCGTACGGCACCCCTGTGGACGGCTGAGGACGACGGCGTGCGGTACGGGCGCCGTGCGCGCCGGCGCTTCACCGAGTGCTACGGGGAGTTGGCGGCGGCCCTGTCCGGGGCGCGCGGCGCCGAAGCCGGCGGCGTGGGAGACGACACGGAAGGCGAAGCGGCCGGTCGGGGCGGCCCGGACCATGAGGCGGACCGTTTCGCCAGTGCGCTGTACGGCCTGGCGGAACTCGCCCGGGACGAGGGCGGGCTCGTGGGCGCGCTGCACTCGGAAACCGCCGTCCGGGCGCTGGAGCGCGCCTGTCGCGCACCCGGCGCCATGCGTGAGGCGCGTGAGGCGCGCGTACCCGATCTGCTCACGGTCGCCGCGCACCTGGAGCACGCCCTGCGCCCCCTCGCACTCGACTGGTACGAGGACGACGGCCTCGGCGCCGCCGACCTCTGCCACACCGCGGCCGGCGGCACCGCGGCCCTGCCGGGCCTGCTCGCCCGCCACTTCTGTGACGTCCCGCTGCTGGTCACCGAGTACGGCGTGCCCCTGCGCGCGCACTACCTGGCCACCGGCGCCGACGGCACCGCTCCGGCCGTACGGGCGCTGCTCGCCGCCTTCCACGGCAGGCTCGCCACCGAGGTCTACCGGCAGGCCGCCGTCATCACCCACGGAAACGCCCACACCCGCCGCTGGCAGGAGCGCTGCGGCGCCGACCGCACCAGGCTGCGCACCGTCCATCCCGGCATGGACGCCGCCGCGTTCGCCGAGGTCGGCGAGGAGCCGGAGGCCGTCGACGCGGACACGCTGGTGTGGGTCGGCCGGGTCGACCCCGCCAAGGACCTGGTGTCGCTGCTGCACGCCTTCGCCGAGGTCCGCAGGGCCGAACCGAAGGCCCGGCTGCGCGTCGTGGGCGGGGCGTCCGGCCCCGACGCGGTGGCCTACCTGGGCCACTGCAAGGCGCTGGCCGCCCAGTTGTTCCCCGACGAGGCCGAGGGGCCGCACACCGTGGGCGACAACCCGGTGTCCTTCGAGGAGATCGGCGGACCCGAGGCCCCGACCCTCGCCGACGCGTACGCCTCGGGCGCCGTGACCGTCCTGTCGAGTGTCGTCGAGGGCTTCCCCGTCGGTCTCGTCGAGGCCATGTTCTGCGGCTGTGCGACCGTCTCCACGGACGTCGGCGCGGTCGTCGAGGTCATCGGCGGTACGGGGCTGGTGGTGCCCCCGCGCAATCCGCGGGCCCTCGCCGAGGCGTGCGTGGCACTGCTGCGCGACCCGGAGCGCCGTGCGCGCCTGGGCGCCGCCGCGCGCGCCCGGGCACTCGAACTGTTCACCGTCGAGCAGAACATCGCGGCGTTTCACGGCATCTACCTCGAGATCGTCTCGCGCTGCCCGGTCCGGCGCGTCGTCCTGAACGACTCCGGCGAACCGCTCCCGTTCGCCACCCCGGCCGAGGCCCATGTCCCCGGCCACTGGACCGGCCCGGTCGCCCCAGCAACCCCCACTGCCCCAGCCGCCCCCACAGCCCCAGCCGCATCCCGCCCGGGCCCCGCCTGGGCGAACGCCGCCTCCGTCCGCCCGTCGGCCCCCGCACCGACCACGGAGGCCGCCCGATGACCACTCCCGGAGAATCCGGCCACCCGTTCACCCCCACCACCCCACAGCCACGCCCGGCGTCCGACCGCGCCGAGGGGTTACGCCCGGGATTGGCCCCTGACGAGCGGGATCGCTCCGTCACGGCCGTCGGCACGCAGCCTCACTCCGCCTCCGGCCCCCTCTCCGCCTCCGGCTCCGACGAACAGCCGCGCCTCGGCGCCGGTGCGGCTGCCGGTGGTGCGACGCCCGACTCCGGGGCCGCCTCCGAGCGGCGCGTGCCCGGGGCCGCTCGGCGCGGTGCCGTCGATCCCGTCAAGGCGCTGATGCACCGTCACCGCGACCTGTGCGAACGAGCCGTCGACCCCCTGGAGATCGCGGCCGGCCTGGAGGCGCACGGCGTCACCGATCGCACCGCCGCCCGCTTCCGTCACCGTGACGTCTTCTCCCTGGCCGAGGAGATGTACGCCCGCGTCTCCCGCGCCCCGGAGGCACCGTCGGCTCCCGTAGCCGCCGACGTGCCCAGGATGACCGTCGACCAGGTCGTGCTCAGCCTCCTGCCCGGCGCCCTGTGCGCGGCAGCGGTGACCGGGCTGCGCCTGACCGAGGGCCGGACCCGCCTGGCGGTGGCCGTGGCCGGAGTCCTCGCCGTGGCCCTGGGCGTACGCACGCTGCTCCGCCGCGGCCCCCTCAGCACGCTCGGACACACACCGGCCGGCACCTCCACGCCCGGCACACGCGCCTGGACGTACTGGCTGATCGCCTACGCCGTCCTCGGTGACGGCCTGCTCGGCGCGGCCGTCACCGGCGGTCCCGACGGACTTCCCGACGGCACCGCGACCGGCCCCTGGCCCCTGGCCGTCGCCCCCGCACTGGCCCTCGCGCTCGGCTGCGCCCCGGCGACCTGGGCCGCGCACCTCTTCGCCGTACGCGCCCGGCGCCGGCTGGCGGCCAGCCGCGGTCTGGAGGAGTTCGCCGCGTCCGTACGCCCCTTGCTCCTGGCCGCGTTCGGGCTGTTCCTGGGCGCCCTGGCCGCCCTGCTCGCCGCATGCGGTGCCGTCCTGCACCAGCCCGCCGGCACTGCCCAGGCCCTGACGCTCGGCGCTCTGCTGCTGCTCGCCCGCCTTCTCACCATCCACGGCTTCACCCATGCCCCGGCCGTCGCCCTGGGGGCAACGGCCACGGTCGAGGCGGTCGCCCAGGCGAGCGTCTTCGCCGCCCGCCTCCCCGGCTGCGGCCCGTTGGCCACCCCGGTCGACAGCCTGGTCGCCGCCTGGGGCCCGGGCTGCGTACCCGCCCTCGCCTGCGGCACCGCGGCCCTGGCCCTCCTGGTTCACGCGACCCGGACCCTGAGCAGGGCCTCGGCGCACGCCCGCGTGGAGGGACAGCCGTGACGAGCACCAGGCCGACCCCGCACAGCCCCGGCCGTCCGCGTCCCGCCTCCGGGCGGACCCGGCGGGCCCCGGGCGCCGCGCGGTGCGGGGCGCACCCACGCCGACGCACCCCCGGACGCGATCGCACCAGGTCGGAGCCGCAGGCAGATCCGGCCTGCCGGCCGCGGGCCTCCGGCCGTACAGCCGGAGCCGAACGCACCACCCCCTTGAAGGAGAACACCACATGACCACCGCCCGATCCGGAGCGTCCGGAGCATCCGGAGCCACCGGAGCGCCCACCCCGGGAGCCGCTCGATGAGGGTTCTGCTGATCGGAGCCAACGGATATCTCGGCCGCTTCGTCGCCGACCGCCTGCTCGCCGACCCGGCCGTCCAGCTCACCGCCCTCGGCCGCGGCGACGACGCCGACGTCCGCTTCGACCTCGCCACGGGCAGCCCCGGTGCCCTGACCCGCTTCCTGGACGCGGTCCACCCCGGCGTCGTCATCAACTGCGCCGGCGCCACCCGGGGCGGCGCCCGCGAACTCACCCGGCACAACACCGTCGCCGTCGCCACCGTCTGCGAGGCGCTGCGCCGCAGCGGCTGCGGCGCCCGCCTGGTGCAGATCGGCTGCAGCGCCGAGTACGGCCCCAGCCAGCCCGGCTCCTCCACCGCCGAGGACGCCGTGCCGCGCCCCGGAGGCCCGTACGGGGTCAGCAAGCTCGCCGCCACCGAACTGGTCCTCGGCTCGGGCCTCGACGCCGTCGTGCTCCGCGTGTTCTCGCCCGCCGGGCCCGGCACCCCGGCCGGCTCGCCGCTCGGCCGGCTCGCCGAGGCCATGCGCCGCGCCATGCAGGCCGGCGACGGCGACCTCAAGCTGGGCGGGCTGGGCACCCAGCGCGACTTCGTCGACGTCCGCGACGTGGCCCGTGCCGTGCACGCCGCCTCGCTCTCGGCCGCCCAGGGCGTCATCAACATCGGCTCGGGGCGTGCCGTCCGGCTGCGCGACGCCGCCTCGGTACTCGCCCGCGTGGCCGGATACGGCGGCGCGCTCCATGAACTCGACGCCCCGCACGGCAGCCATCTCAGGTCCTCGATCGGGCATCCTCGCACCGACCCCGAGCACCCTTCACCGGCCGCGTACCCGTACCCCGACGGCTGCGGCAGCTGGCAGCAGGCCGATGTGCGCACCGCGCGGGACCGGCTCGGCTGGCGGCCCCGGATCAGCCTCGAAGAGTCCCTCGCCGACATCTGGATGGAAGCGGCATGCCGTATCTGACCAGCACTTCACCGGGCACCTCGAGCACAGACGTCCGTACCGGCCTCGGCGTCCCCGGCTGTGCCCACCCCCTGCTCGCCCCGGCCGAGTGGAACACGCTCACCCGGCCCGGCACACCCCTGCACTGGGTCGCCCTCGACGTCGCCGACGGCCCCGGTGTCCAGCCCGACCCGCACTGCCTGGACGTGGCCGGACGCCTGCGCAACGCGGGTGTACGGGTCCTCGGCCGCATCGACGGCGCCTACGGCGCGCGGTCGCGGATCGACGTGATCGCCGACGCCCACCGCTACCTCGAGTGGTACCGGGTCGACGGCTTCCTCCTGGACCGCTGCCCCGTCGACCGCACCGGCCTGCCCGAGACCCGCCGCACCATCACCTCGCTCCGGGCACTGAGTGACGATGCCCACATCGTCCTCGGCCACGGCACCCATCCGCATCCCGGCTACGCCGAGAACGCCGACCAGTTGGTGACCTTCAGCGGGGCCTGGAGCGACTACCGCTTCTCGCAGACGCCGGAGTGGACCGCCGACTACCCGCCCGAGCGCTTCTGCCACTTCGTGCACGGCGTCCCGCGCGGTCATCTGGAGGAGGCGCTGCGCATCGCCCGCTGGCAGGGGGCGGCGACGATCTGGCTCACCGACCGCACGGACCGCGGCGGCCGAGCGGACCCCTGGGAGAACCTGCCCGGCTACTGGGACGAAATCGTCTCGCGGGTCGGACCAGGTGTCTCGGAATGAAGAAGGCCGTGGCAGTGTTACCAGAAGAACAACCGTAGTGATTGACCGACCAACGGAGTCCCCGTGTCGCTGCCACCCCTGGTCGAGCCAGCTGATGAGCTCACCGTAGACGAGGTCCGCAGGTACTCCCGCCACCTGATCATCCCGGATGTCGGGATGGACGGGCAGAAGCGGCTGAAGAACGCCAAGGTGCTCTGTGTGGGCGCCGGTGGCCTGGGCTCGCCGGCGCTGATGTACCTGGCCGCCGCGGGCGTCGGCACGCTCGGCATCGTGGAGTTCGACGAGGTCGACGAGTCGAACCTGCAGCGTCAGATCATCCACAGCCAGTCCGACATCGGCCGCTCCAAGGCCGAGTCCGCGCGCGACACCATCACGGGCATCAACCCGTACGTGAACGTCGTCCTTCACGAGGAGCGGCTCGAGGCCGACAACGTGATGGACATCTTCAGCCAGTACGACCTGATCATCGACGGCACGGACAACTTCGCGACCCGCTACCTGGTCAACGACGCGTGCGTGCTGCTGAACAAGCCGTACGTGTGGGGTTCGATCTACCGCTTCGACGGCCAGGCCTCCGTCTTCTGGTCGGAGCACGGCCCCTGCTACCGCTGCCTCTACCCGGAGCCCCCGCCCCCCGGCATGGTCCCCTCCTGCGCCGAGGGCGGCGTCCTGGGCGTGCTGTGCTCGTCCATCGGCTCCATCCAGGTCAACGAGGCCATCAAGCTTCTGGCGGGCATCGGTGAGCCGCTGGTCGGCCGCCTGATGATCTACGACGCCCTGGAGATGCAGTACCGCCAGGTCAAGGTCCGCAAGGACCCCAATTGCGCGGTCTGCGGCGAGAACCCCACCGTCACCGAGCTCATCGACTACGAGGCCTTCTGCGGCGTCGTCTCCGAGGAGGCCCAGGCGGCGGCCGCCGACTCCACGATCACTCCCAAGCAGCTCAAGGAGTGGATCGACGACGGCGAGAACATCGAGCTCATCGACGTCCGCGAGCCGAACGAGTTCGAGATCGTCTCCATCCCGGGCGCCCGCCTGATCCCGAAGAACGAGTTCCTCATGGGCACGGCTCTGGAGAGCCTCCCGCAGGACAAGAAGATCGTCTTGAACTGCAAGACGGGCGTCCGCAGTGCGGAAGTCCTCGCCGTACTGAAGTCCGCGGGCTTCGCCGACGCCGTACACGTCGGCGGCGGCGTCATCGGCTGGGTCAACCAGATCGAACCGCACAAGCCGGTGTACTGATCGACCCGCTGGCTGACCAGCGAGACAGAAGAGGCCCACGGCTCTGACCAGCTCAGATGCCGTGGGCTTCTGTCGTTGGTCGTAGTCGGTCGTCGTCGGGCGGCGTCGCACGGCCGGGAGACGGCCCCGGCGGCCGCCGCTGGACCAGCCTGCCCTCTGGATGTTCGGAGAAAGGATGTCCTTGGGCCGGTCCAGACGAGAATCCCGGCCCGATTACGGCGGGCCGGGATTCTGTGTTGCGCGTCTGGCCGGAGGGCGCCGGCCCGATTACGGCGGGCCGGGGTTGTCCAGCATGTGCATCACGCGGTTGCTGTTTTTAGTACCCGCCGTCGTATCCGCCGCCGTATCCACCCCCGTCGTGGCGCTTGACGACGCGGAAGCTGCCGACGACTCCGTTCTTGACCTTCACGCCACCCCTCACGTCGTCCTCGTCGTCGTGGTGCTCACCCTTCTCGTGGTGCTCGCCCTTGTCGTGGTGCTCGCCCTTGTCGTGGTGCTCGCCCTTGTCGTGGTGCCTGCCCTTCTCGTGGTGCTCGCCCTCGTCGTGCTCGCCCCACTCGTGGTGCTCGTCTTCGTCCTTGCCCGGGCGGACGTTGTTGGCCTCGCTGCGGGGGCCGACGGTGGCGATGGGGGCGCCGTTGTCGCAGGTGACGCCGCGGAAGAACTCGACCGTGTTGCGGCTGTCGTTGCGGATGTTGAAGCTGTCGGAGCCCAGGCCGCTGATGACGACGATGCAGCCGTCGGGGTGGGCGGAGAAACTGCGCTCGTTGATGTGGATCCAGCCCTCCTTGTGATGGCGCTTGCCCTCGAACTCGTTGCCCCCACGCTCGTTGCCTTCGTTGCCCTTGCCGGTGTTGCCGCCCTCTCCGCCCATGGGGGCCTGGGCGGCGATGGCGGCCGGGGCCACCTGGGCCTGGGGGGCGGGGGCGGCGGTGGCGTAGGTGATGCCGGTCGCGGTCAGTGCCGCGACGCCCGCGACAGCCGCGGCGATCGCGTGGGAACGGTTCATGATCATGTTCTTTGCTCTCCTTCTCAGATGCAGAGACAGCCCCGCAGTGACAGCCGGTGCGTGATTGAACGTACTAACACCCCCTATTGCTGTCATATCGAGCAAATCGGGACCCCCGGCTTCGTGGGGCTGATCGGGTGCGCAGAGGCCCTTTACACCGCTTCGAGGGAGAGCTGATGAGCCGTCAAAAGTGCCTGTCTCATGGGAGATTGAGTGGCCATTAGCCCCTGCAGGTGATCTTCTGACGCTTGCTCACCCGCTGTGGCGGTGGGCCGCCGGAAAGTGTCGGCGCGTCGCTGCTTGACGTGGCGCGGGCGCAGTGCTTTCCGACGTCCCCGGCCGGCTGCGCCGAACGTTCGAGCAATGCCGCGCGGATCGACAGCGCCGGAGAACGCCGAAGTACTGGTCACCCGCTGGCTGACCAGCAAGCCTGAAGAGGCTCACGGCTCTGACCAGTTCAGATGCCGTGGGCCTCTGTCGTTGTCGGTTGGCGTCGGCCGATCTCGGACGGCCCAGGGCAGAGAGTGTGACCAGGGATCTAGTGCCCCAACAGGCAACGTTCGCCCCGTCGCGACGCCCGGCACGCCCTCTCGCCGCACCGCCCGAAAGCCCAAG
>NZ_BNBC01000088.1 GCF_014654675.1 Streptomyces spiralis | reverse complement strand
GGTGAAGCAGGAAGCCCCCGGAAGGGTCAGACGACCCAGGCCGGAATCCCTGGACTTTAGGCCAGGGAGCACGTCAATTCGCCTTCTCCGTCGCCGTGATGCCCGCTCTGGCGCGGGCCGACGACCGTACGTTCATCGAGACGATGCAGCGGGTGAACGTGGCGATTCTCAACGGCTGGTTCTCTCTTGCCTTCGGCGGCGCCCTCGTGCTCGGTGTGGTCGCCGCGGTGCTGCACCGCGGCGGGGCGGGGCGGCCCGTCCTGCCCTGGATCATTGCGGGCGTCGTGCTCTACGCGGCGTCGCTTGTGGTCACGATGGGGTTCAGCGTGCCGCTCAACAACCACCTGGCGGACGCGGGAGCGCCGGCGCGCATCCATGATCCGGCGGCGGTTCGGGCGCGGTTCGAGTCGGCCTGGGTGCACTGGAACATCGCGCGGACCCTGGTCACCGCCGGCGCGCTCGGCTGCCTGGCGTGGGCGATGCGGGTGGCGGGCGGAACCGGCCGTATGTGACGCCCGGTTGCCCACCCACCCCGCCGGCGCCGGCTGTGCCATGCCCGGCCGGCGGCGCCGGACTGCCCCAACTCGGCGGGTAGGGCGACACTGTTGTCGATGTCGTCCCGCGTCCGCTGCGAAGGTGCGGCGGCAGCGGCGCTGCTGCCCCGTGGTGAGGATGCCCATGCGCAGGGGGCTCCCATGTCCTCCGTGATGGTTCCCGAAGCCGGCGGGCACGCACGCGGCCGGCCTGCTCCGTCTCCTTCCTTGCCGCACGCAACCCGCACACCGACACGACCGGGAACAGCCGGCACGGTGAGTAATCGTGAAGGACCTCACCGTGATGCAGGCTTCGCTTGGCAGTGGGGGTGTTCTCGTCATGAGCGGCAGGGGGGCGACCTGCTCTGCGGCGGATACTGTTGTCGAAGGGCAATAAGGTCATATCGCTCGAAGATGGTCAGGGAGCGGCACGTGGACACCTCGGACGAACTTCTTCAGAGGGCTACACCGTCGGCTCTTTTGACCCTGGACGGTGTCATCCGCTCCCTCAACGCCGCGATGGCCACGGCACTGGGCAGGCCGCGGGAACAGTCCGTGGGGCATGGCTTCGTCGATCTGCTCTCCGAGGATCAGCGCATCTCGGCTGAGAGCCTGCTGGCGCACGGGGCCACGACGAAGAGGCTTGCGATGCGTGTGCTGGAATTTCCCGGCACGGGCACCGCATCTGTGGTCTGCCTCGTCGAGGCGCGACCGGTTATGGATCCCCCGAGCGGCGAGCGGCTTGTGTGGGTGCATTCGTTGGACGCGGGACACGACCTCGGTGGTCTGCTGATCCCGTTCCAGCTTGCGGCGAGGGATGCCGGCCTCGGCCTGTGGATGTGTTCCCCCGATGAGCACCGGATGGAGTCACTGGGTGGCGCACCCGCCCTGGCCGCGCTCTTCCCGCAGGCGTCGGTGCCCCTGTCCGAGGTGATCAGGCGGGTGCACCCCGATGACCGCAGGGACGTGCAGCGGCTTGTGCGCTCGTCCGCCGCCCAGTCCCCGTGGATCAGGTCGCGGTTTTTCACCGAGGACGACGGCTGGCGTGTTCTCGCAGGCCAGACCCGCCGGGTCCAGCTGGGATACGGCGGCCCCGAACGGGTCTTCGCGGTGATCCGCGACGACACACAGTCCGAGACACACCGCCAGGAGATGCTGGCCGAGGTGAGCGCGGAGCGCGAGCGCGCCGACGGGATCACCGCGTTCTCCTCCGCCCTGTTCACCGCCGCCACCGAGCAGGAACTGCAGCAGGTCGTCCTGGCCCGGCTCGCCGCGGCCGTCGGAGGTTGCGGTGCGCTCTTCGCCGTCGTCGACGACGGGCGCCTGCGGGTCTCCTCCGATGCCGGGATTCCCACCTGGGAGGCTGATGCTCTACACGGTCTGTCGCTGGACGAGGACCGGCCGTTGCCCTGCGTGATCCGTACCGGTCAGGCGCAGTTCTTCCCCAACCACGAGGAGCTTGTCCGCCGTTGGCTGCATGATGACGATCTGCCCCTGCCGCGCCCCGTCCCCGGCACCGCCTTGTCGATCACCCCCCTCAGCCCGGCGGACGACCGGCCGCTCGGGGCCTGGGTGGTGACGTACGAGAGTGAGCACCCCCCGTCCCCCGAGAAACTCGCCTTCATGACGGCTCTGGCCGAATTGGCAGGCCAGGCGCTGCGGCGCATCAGGCTGCAACAAGCCCACGTCGAGCTGTCCACGGCGCTCCAGCAGAGCATGCTCCCGACGCTGCCGGAGCACCTCCCAGGCCTGGAGATCGCTGCCCGCTATCAGCCCAGCCGGGACGGGCTGGATATCGGCGGAGACTGGTATGACGCGTTCTTCCTGCCCGACGGTGCGGTCGCACTGGAAATCGGCGACGCTCAAGGACACGACGTGGATGCCGCGGTCTTCATGGGCCAGGTGCGCTCGTCCATGCGCGCCATCGCCGCCCACGAGCCTGAGCCGGGAACGGTGCTGATGCGTACCAACGAGTTGCTCGTCGCGATGGACGCGCCACGCTTCGCAAGCTGCACCATGCTGCACCTCGATCCGCAGGACGGACAGGTCATCGGCACCAGCGCGGGCCATGTGCCACTGCTCCACGCACGCGACGACGGCAGCCACACCATCCACGCACTTCCCGCCGGGCCGGTCCTGGGAATCGTGCCCGGCACCGAGTACCCCGAGGAGACCTTCACCCTGGAAGAGGGCACCGCGCTGGTCATGGTCACCGATGGTGTGGTCGAAGGGCCGAGCCTGCCCCTGGAAGCCGGACTGGAGATGGCGGGAGCGCTGGCCGGGCAAGCCCTCCAGGACCGGCTCGGCGTCGAGGCGACCGCAGACCGCATACTCGACGCGGTGGCCCAGGTGGACCACCTCGACGACGTGGCCGTGCTGGTCATCCGACGCGCTTGAGACTCGATGCTCCTCCTGGGCGGAAAACCGCCCTCCAGCCCTCGTTCGACGGCGTCCGTGCAGCGCCCACAGTGGCTGGCTGGACGGCCCGCGGACTCCTGCGTTCGTGCGTCCGGTCTGCTTCGAACAGGGCCCTGGGTGGGGTGAGTCAGGCGATGGTCGGGGTGGGAAGGAAGACACCTCACGCTGCTGTGCCGTCCAGCTGCGGCGGCCAGTTCGGTGGGGAACACGGTGCGTTCGTCGAACGGCTTGCGGTGCTGGAGACGGTGGTAGAGCTCGCCGGGCTCACAGGCTTGTTTGCTTCTGGGGGCGGTGACCGCTGCGCCGCGTTTCTCGGTCCTTCTCGATGGCGACGGCGCCGGCGGACAGGAGCGTCGCGGCGGCGAGGCCGCCCCACAGAGCGGCGGGGCCGAGCGGTGCGAGAGCGGTGATGACCGCCGGGGAGACGGCGAGGCCGAAGCCGGTGGAGAGCTGGAAGCGGGCGAGGGCGCGTCCCAGGGCGTGGGCCGGGGCGAGTGCGGTGACCAGCGCGGTGGCGCTGCCGGCGTAGATGATCTCGCCGATCGTGCAGACCACGGACACCGTGGCGACGGCGGGCACGGCCCAGCCGTGTCCCGGTGAGGTGGCCGCGAGGAAGCCGAGGTAGGAGGCGGCCAGCACCACACCGGACAGGGCCAGCACGGTCCGCCGGGAGAAGCGGGACATCAGGACGGTGACCGGCACCTGCAGGGTGACGACCAGCACCGTGTTGGCCACGAACACGGCCGCCGGCCACCCCGCGGACGCGTCGAGCTGCGTCACCAGGACCAGCGGGAGCGCGATCTCGGGGACGTTGAGGCAGAAGACGTAGACCACGTTGGCGGCGAGCAGCGCGCGCATCCGGGGTGCGGGCTCCTCGTCCCGGTCCCTGGCCGGGGCGGTCCGCGCCGGATGTGCGTGCACGTGGACCGACCACGCCAGGGCGGCTGCGGCAAGGTAGGCGAGCGCGGTGACGGCTGCCAGCGCCCGCAGTGCGGTGGTGCCGCCCGCCAGACATACGGCGGCGAGGAGTGCTCCCACGCCCAGGGCGGCGTTGCGCAGGGCGCGGGCCCCGGCCAGGGCGGTGTCGCGTTCCCGGCCGTGGGCGATGGTGGCCACGAGCGCGGCGTGGGCGGCAGGCCATGACTGGTTGCCGATGCCGAGGAAGAGTGCCGCCGCCGCGAAGAGCCAGACGTGCCCCGCCGGAGCGGCCAGCAGCAGCGCCACGCCCAGCACCCGTACCAGCATCGACGCCGCCACGACCGTGCTGCGTGCGCCGCGGTCCAGCCATCGGCCCACCGCGGGCATGCACACCAGACCCGCGACGATGCCGGCGGTCATGGCGGTGCCTGTGACCGGCGCGGACAGCCTCAGCACCGTCACGCCGTAGAGCAGCAGAAAGGGCCGCAGCAGCCCGGTGCCCAGCGCGTCCACGGCCAGGGCGACGGCGTAGCGGGGGCCTCCGGAGGCACGGAGGAGGGCGCGGGGCCGGATTGTGGTGGTTGCCATGGCGTCAGACGGTGCGTTCGGCCGCCGGGCAGGGCACGTCGGTTGACGCACATCGTCAATCGGTGCCGCCGCCGGGCTGTGCGGGCGGTGATGATGGGGGGATGACGCTGAGGATCGACATCAGCGCTCTGCCGTCCGGGCGAGTGCAGTTCGCCGCGTCCCCGCTGGCCGAGCTGACCGCGATGCTGCACGTGCTGGCCGAACCCGGTCACCATCCGCAGTTCGCCGGCTGGGCCGCGGACGTCTGGGCCGGGCTGCGGCCTGAGCTGGCCGAGCGGCTCAGGGAGGCGGAGTTCCTCTGGCGTTCCTCGCAGGCCGACTTCCTGATCCCCGCGCGGCCCCGGCCGACCCTCGCCGAGGAGCTGGACGACGTGGACCGGATCGACGACGAGAGGTATGTGACCGCCGCGCTCGTCACCACGTGCGGCAGCAACCGCGTCCATTTCTCCCGGGCGTCGCCGCTCACCGACACGACGGCGCGCGAGCGGGCCCTGGACCTGGCCCAGGCCCGCGGCACGTTGCAGGAGGCCTTCGCGGAACGGCTCCTCGCGGACCCGGCCGCGGTGCGGGCGCGGGTGCGCCACACCCTCGAGGAATGCGCCGAGGCCTTCTTCGACGGCGCCTGGGCGGGCGTCGCGGTGCAACTCGCCACCGATCTGCGCCTGAAGAGGGAACTGCTCAGGCGCCACGGCATCGGGGCGGCACTCGCCTCGGTCTCCGGCGCGGTCACCCTGGCACCGGACGGCGACTGCATCATCGTGGACAAGGTGCAGGACAAGGCGACCGCCGCCCGTGACGCCGGGGTCACCTTCCTCCCCAGCGTCTTCGGCCGCCCGCACCTGGTGGCGGTCCACGCGCCCGGCTGGCATCCGGTGGTGCAGTACCCCGTCGCCGAGCCGAGTCCGGCGCAGCCGGTCTCGCTGGAGACGGTCACCCTCCGGCTGGAGGCGCTCGCGCATCCGGTACGGCTGCGGCTGCTGCGCACCCTGGCCCGCGGCCCGCACACCACCGCCGAACTGGCCCACTTCTGGGAACTCTCACCCCCGGAGATCTCCCGCCACCTCGCCGTCCTGCGCCGCGCGGGCCTGCTCACGGCTCGGCGGCAGGGCCGTTACGTCCGCTACACCCTCAACCTGCCCGATCTGGCGGCGCTGGGCACCGACCTGCTGGCGGCCGTACTGCGCTGAGCAGCTTGCGTCCATCGGAACGGAGGCGGCCACCGCCTTGGCAGCCGTCGGCCAGCCCATCCGTGAACTCGCCGAGCCGCCTGGGGATCCCACCGAGCAGCCCGGTCACCCCCAGACCTCAAGACGTCGCTTCCTTCGGCGGGTGCGGCCTGCAGCAGAGAACGTGGTCGGCTCCCCCTGCCTCAAGTACCGTGACTGTGCATGATCGAATCCGAGAGTGAAGTCGACGAGACTCTGGTTCGGGACCTGCTGCTGGATCAGCATCCGGATCTGGCCGCGCTGCCCATCCGCGAGGTGGCGGGCGGTTGGGGCAACCAGATGTGGCGCCTTGGAGACGAGTTGGCGATCCGGATGCAGCGGATGGACACCAGCCCAGATCGGCAACTCAAGGAGCGCCGGTGGCTGCCGGCCTTGGCCTCGCGTCTGCCGCTGCCGATCCCGGTCCCTGTGCGGGACGGCGTGCCGTCCGAGCGCTTCCCCAAGATCTGGACCGTCATGACATGGGTCGAGGGCACACCCCTGGACCACGGCTCGATCACCCGCAGCGACCACGCGGCCGACACCCTGGCTGCCTTCCTCGAGGCGCTGCACGTGGAGGCGCCCGCCGAGGCGCCGAACGCCTCGGACCGCGGCGGTCACCCCCGGGAGTACGCGGAGGGCTTCGAGAACTTCCTGCGGGCCGTGGACCTCGGCCGCTTCGCAAAGGACGATGTCCGGGCCGTGTGGGACGACGCGGTCGCGGCTCCCGGGTGGAAGGGCCCGCGGGTGTGGGTTCATGGCGATCTGCATCCCGCGAACGTCGTCGTCGCAAACGGGACGCTGGCCGGCGTCGTTGACTTCGGCGACGTCTTCGCCGGAGACCCGGCCTGGGACCTTGCGGCTGCCTGGGTGCTGCTCCCCGCGGACGGCGCTGCACGGTTTTTCGACAGCTACGCACGGGCGGACGAGGCAGCGATGCGCCGGGCGCGTGGGCTGGCCGCGGTGAAGAGCCTGTTCCTGATGCTGATGGGACAGAACGGGGACCGCGGCCTGCCCGGCGGCAAGCCGAACTGGGGGCCTGCAGGCCGGTCGGCGCTTGAGCGTGTCCTGAACGGCCTTTGACGCCGGCGTTGACCGTCCGGCAGACGGGGCTTCCGCCTTCGCAGGCGCACTCGCCGACTCGATCCTCAAGCCTCCTCCGCCGCACGGTGCGCCTCGGCGCCCCCCGGAAGGCCGCCGGAACGCGGGGGACGGTGTCCCGGCGGCCCGGTCCGGTTTAGAGGGCGCTGAGGACGGCCGCCGAGTTGAAGCCGCCCCGGCCGCGGGCCAGGACCAGGGCGTGGCGGACCGGGGTCTCACGGGGCGCGGTGACAAGGTCGACGGGGCAGTCGGCGGCGGGCTCGGCGGTTCCCGTGGTCGGCGGGAGGACCTGGTCGCGCAGCGCGAGCAGGGCGGCGGCGACGTCCAGGGAGGCCCCGCCGGCCAGCAGCCGTCCGGTCATCGACTTCGGTGCGGTCACCGGGACACCCCGGGGGCCGAACAGCGCGGCGAGCGCCTGCGCCTCGGCGCGGTCCGCGGCGCGTGCGCCGGCGGCGTCGGCGAACACCACGTCGATCTCCTCGGGGCCCACCCCGGCATCGGCGAGGGCCAGCCGTGCGGCGTCGCCCAGGCGCGGCGTGCCGGGGCCGTCGAAG
The DNA here is from genome assembly GCF_014654675.1 of Streptomyces spiralis. GTDB lineage: Bacteria > Actinomycetota > Actinomycetes > Streptomycetales > Streptomycetaceae > Streptomyces > Streptomyces spiralis. The sequence goes on along the minus strand of NZ_BNBC01000088.1, from coordinate 9,362 downwards.
GTGGCCGCGTACCCGGTGAACGCGCCGTACACGCGCGCCTCGCGCTCACGGGCGGCCACATCGCTCTCCAGGACGAACAGGGCGCCGCCCTCGCCGACCACATGGCCGGCGGCCGCGGCGTCGAAGGGCAGGTAGGCGCGGGAGGGGTCGGTGGCGTGGCTGAGCTCGTCCGCGGCCAGGTGGGCGGCCCAGCCCCACGGACACAGCGCCGAGTCGACGCCGCCGGTGACCATCAGCGCCGCGCCCTTGCGGATCTGGCGCCGGGCGTGGGCGATCGCGTCCAGGCCGCCGGCCTGCTCGGTGACCACGACACCGCTGGAGCCGCGCAGCCCGTGCCGGATGGAGATCTGACCGGTGTTCACGGCGTAGAACCAGGCGAAGGACTGGTAGGCGCTGACGTGCTGTCCGCCCTTGGACCACAGGGCCTGCAGCTCGCGCTGGCCGAACTCGAAGCCGCCCGCGGAGGAGGCGGTGACCACGCCGGCGCCGTACTCGGGCAGCGCGGCCGGGTCGGTGCCGCAGTCGTCCAGGGCCTCCTTGGCGACGGCCAGCGACAGCCGGGTGACCCGGTCGGTCTGCGGCAGCAGACGGCTGGGCAGGTGCTCCTCGTCGACGAAGCCGGACACCTCGCCGGCGAGGCGCACCGGGTAGCGGGAGGCGTCGAAGCGGGTCACCGGGCGGATGCCGCTCTCGCCGCGCAGGGTCGCCGCCCACCACGCCTCGGTGCCCAGCCCGTTGGGGGCGGCGACACCGATGCCGGTGACGACGGAGCCGGTGACGGCCCCGGCACCCGCCCGGGCGGCGGGACGGTCCAGTGTGGCTGTGGTCATGCCGCCTCCTGAAGTCGCGGCCGGGTCAGGACGATGGCGCTCTGGAAGCCGCCGAAGCCGCTGCCGACACTGAGCACGGTGTCCGTGCGCTGCTCGCGCGCGGTGAGCGGGGTGTAGTCGAGGTCGCAGGCCGGGTCGGCCTCGTGCAGGTTGGCTGTCGGCGGCACGGTGTCGTGTTCGATGGCCAGCGCGCTGGCGGCCACCTCCAGCGAGCCGATCGCGCCGAGCGAGTGGCCGATCATGGACTTGATGGAGCTGACCGGCACCCGGTAGGCGTGCTCGCCGAGGCTGCGTTTGAACGCGGCGGTCTCGTGCCGGTCGTTCTGCTTGGTGCCCGAGCCGTGGGCGTTGATGTAGTCGACGGCGGTGGCGTCCAGGCGGGCCTCGTCAAGCGCCGCGCGGATCGCCTCGGCCATCTCCGCGCCGTCGGACTTCAGGCCGGTCATGTGGTAGGCGTTGCTGCGCCCGGCGAACCCGGCGATCTCGGCGTAGACGTGGGCGCCGCGCCGGCGTGCGTGCTCGAACTCCTCCAGGACCAGCACGGCCGAACCCTCGCCGAGGACGAAGCCGTTGCGGGAGCGGTCGAAGGGGCGCGAGGCGGTCTCCGGCTCGTCGTTGCGCGGGCTGGTCGCCTTGATGGCGTCGAAGCAGGCCACGGTGATCGGGGAGATCGGCGCCTCGGTCGCGCCGCTGACCATCACATCGGCGCTGCCCTCGCGGATCAGGTCGACGGCGTGGCAGACGGAGTCGATGCCGGAGGTGCAGCCGGTGGAGACCAGCGAGACCGGGCCCTGGGCGCCGACCTGGCGGGCCACCTCGGCCGCCATGGAGCTGGGCACGAAGTAGTCGAAGAGGTGGGCGACCGCGCGGGTGTGGTCGACCTCCCAGGCGCTGCCGTTCTCGCTGACCACGCCGTACTCGTTGTCCAGGCCGGTGGTGCAGCCGACGGCGCTGCCCAGCGTGACGCCGGTGCGCACCGGGTCCAGGGCGCCGGTCAGCCCGCTGTCCTCGACCGCCTCCCGGGCGCTGACGAGGGCGAACTGGGCGGCGCGGTCGAGGCGGGCGGCCTCGGCGGGCCCGAATCCGTGGGCGATCGGGTCGAAGTCCGCCTCGGCGGCGATGCGCGAGCGGAACGTGCTCGCGTCGAACAGGGTGATGCCGCGCGTGGCGGTGCGGCCCGCGGTCAGCGTGTCCCAGAACGCGCGGGTGCCCACGCCGCCCGGGGCCACGACCCCGATGCCGGTGATGACGACCCGCCTCATCGGTTGTCCCTCACAGTTGTCCTCCAGATATGAGCCCAGGTACGAGCCGAGTGCGCCGCACCACGCGGCAGGCGCGCCCGATCAGTCGGGGTGCGTGCGGGCCGCGGACGAAGAAGTGGTCGCCGGGGACGGTGCGCCGCACAAGCCGGCCGGTGGTCCAGCGTGCCCAGCCGTCCAGCGCCTCCGGTCCGACGACCGGGTCGCTGTGTGAGCCGACGGCCAGGACGGGAACCGCAAGCGGGGCGCCCGCGGCGGCGCGCAGGGCGGCGGCGAGCCGGAGGTCGTCCCGCAGCAGGGGCAGCACGGAGCGGTACCAGAGGCTGCCCGGGGCGGCGAGCACGCCGCCGGGCGCCGCGCCGAGGCCGGTCACGAAGCGCAGCAGCCGTTCGTCGCTCAGGTCGTCGCCGTGGCACGGCGGCGCGATGTGCGGCGGGGGGCTCGCGCCGACGGCGAGGCAGGCGGGGGCGGGCAGCCCCCGGTCGACGAGCGCGCGGGCGAGGGTGTAGGCGACGATGCCGCCCAGGCTGTGCCCGTACAGCACGTACGGGCGGCCGTCGGCGACCTGCTCGGCGAGCGGGCCGAGGAGCGCGTCGAGCAGCGCCTCGCGCGAGGTCGCCCGGGGTTCGCGGCGCCGGGCGCCCCGTCCGGGCAGCGGCACGGGCACGGTGACCACACCGGGACCGGTGGCGGCGGGCCAGTGCGCGAAACCGGACACGCCCGCGCCGGCGTGCGCGAAGCAGTAGAGGGTCACCGGCGAGCCGTCCCGCATGGTGTGTCGCACCTCCTCGGCCGCCGTGGATGGGAGCGCATCGGCTGCCTTTGAGCCTCGCCGACGAACCTGGAGAACAACTCGAATCGGCCACGTGCGCGAACGGCCGGCGGGCGACGGGTGGTTGCCGGGGTACCGGCAAGAGCTCTGTCACCGATCCTGCTGGATTATTCGTGCCCGGTGGTGCTGGCGGCTCGTTGGTCGGGGCAGCAGGCCCGCTCACCTGTGGCTGGGTAGCACCGCCGAAAACCGCGCGGAATGGGCCGGTCGGCACTGCACCACCACAGGCCCGCTCGCGGAACTCCGTGGGGCTGCTGGACGCACCCGTCTTATCGCCGCCGCCCGGGCTTCAGTTGCTGCCGGGGAGGACCCAGCACGATCGGAGACCGGAGTCACGCAGCAGAAGCCGCAGGACTCCCCTGCCGCCTTGCGGGGGCGCCGCAGTTTTCGTGGCTGGCCGCGGTTGGGGCGGAGCCCCCTCGACTCCTGGAGCGGCCTACCGCGCGCCAGGTTGTTCAGCTCGCTGATCGCGGTCCCTGCGTGCGGTGCTCACGCTTGCCCGTCGTTGGGGTCCCGGTCGCTGTGGGCGAGGCACTCGCTCTGGTGGCCTGGCGCGTCGGCTCTGCAGGGCCGGAAGCGGGCGAGGTATGCCGGGCTTGGGCCGCGGGGCTCGGTCAGGTGGAGGCCGGCGGCGTCGGCGAGCCGGTGCAGCCGGCCGAAGGGGATCCGGTGCCGGTCGAAGAACTCGCCGATCACCAGCCGCCCGCCTGGTGCCAGCACTCGTGCCGCCTCGCGCAGTACCCGATCCGGCTCGGGGATCTCGCCGAGCGCGGTCACGGCGTATACGGCGTCGAATGTCCCGTCGGCGTAGGGCAGTTCTCGTGCGTCCGAGCGGGTGGGCCTGATCGTCGCCAGGCCGTCGCGCTCGGCGCGGCACATCACGTGGTCGAGCATCTCCTGCTGGATGTCGAGCACATCGAGCCGTCCCTGCGGCCCGAGCTGCGGGGCGACGTGCAGCGACTGCAGGCCGGTCCCCGGGCCGATCTCCAGGATCCGCTCCCCCGGCCGCGGTTGCAGTACGGCGTCCATCCGGTCGGCTGTCAGGAACGGCAACGGCACGTCGAGCAGGCCGCGTTGGGCGTACGGATAGGGCGCCGTGTCGCCCAGCCACCAGGCGGCGGCCAACGCGGCGCCGACGCCGGCGGCGACCGCCCAGCGGGTCCGGGCCGGGATCGGGGCGGCGGGGGCGGTGGTGATGCGGTGCATGGTGTTCTCCGGTGGATCGATTCGGTCCGTGGTACGTAGTCGGGCGGTCGGCGTCACGCGGGCCGGCTCAGCGCCCGCAGCGCCAGCCGGCCGCACAGCGCGGCGAGCGGCAGCTCGGCGCCGAGCGCCATGGCGACCGCGGTGGCGAAGTCGCCGCCCGGGGCCGCGGTCGTGGTGTCGAACCAGGCGTCCACCACAAGCAGCGTCGCGGTCGCGGCGGCTGCCAGGGCGTGCCGCCGGTCGCCGCGGGCGGCGAGGAGGCCGGTGGCGATCAGGCCGAGCGCCTCCAGCGCGTCGAGCCCGACCCAGGCGAGCGGCCAGTGCGTCGCGGTCGCGGTGGCCGGCAGGCCGGTGGCCAGCACGAGCAGCCACGGCAGCAGGGCGAGGCCGCAGGCGACCAGCAGCCACCCGGCCCGCCGCATGCCCCGCGCCGGGCGCGGCTCCTCCGCCTCTTCGTGGAGCGGGATGACCTCGGCGCCGTCGAAGCCCTCGGCACCGGCCACTTCCTCATCGCACAAGGCCAGTTGACGCATCGTCTTCCCCCGCTCCCCGCCGGCTCTCCCCTTCACGTGCTCCACCCTCCGCCGCACACCAGGGCGCCGTCAGTCACGCAGGGTTCCGACCCGGGGTGGAGACAAGTGCACCCCCGAACCGGGCGGGAGCGTCATGGCACGGGGATGGCCTGCGGCTTTACCGTTTGACGCATGCAACTCACGACGTGGCTGCGGCTGGTGCCGGGCCGGCCGTTCCGCAGGGTGGGACACCGGACCGCGCTCGTCGCCGCCGGCCTGCCGCTCCACCTCGCCGTGGTGCCACTGTGGCTCTGGCTGCTCGGCACGATGGCGGCGTCGGTGCGCGCGCCCGGCGCGGTGGCCGTGACTCCGCTGCCCGTGCTGCTCACGCTCGTGGTGACACCCCTGCTGACCGTCGGGCAGCGGCGGCGCTACCGGGCGCTCGCCGGCAAGGGCCTCCCGCGCCCCGCCGTACCCGGGCCGGGACGCAACTGGAAGCCGGCGGTGCGGCGGCTGACCGGCCGGGCCTTGTGGCGGCAGGTCTGCTACCACGCCGTGGCGGGTCCGCTGCTCGCCGTCCTGGACCTCGCCGTCCTCGCCGTCTGGGCCGCCGCTCTCGTGGCCGCCTCCATCTACGTGTGGATCTGGGCGCTGCCCCCGCAGTGGCGGATCACCGACCTCGGGTACACCACGCAGGCCGCGTGCATCACCGCCGGCGGCCTCGCCCTGCTGTTCCTCGGGCCCCGGCTGACCGGCGCTCTGGTGCGGCTGGAGACCCGGGCGGCCGAGGTCCTGCTCGGCCCCAGCCGCACGGAGAAGCTGGCCCGCCGGGTCGCCGACCTCGCCGAGAGCCGGGCCGGCGTGCTCGACGCCGCCGACGCCGAGCGGCGGCGGATCGAGCGCGACCTGCACGACGGCGCACAGCAGCGCCTCGTCTCACTCGCCGTCAACCTGGGTCTGGCCAGGGCCACCCTCGGCGACCTGCCGGAGGACGCCCGCAAGGTGATCGACGAGGCGCACCGCGAGGCGAAGGAGGCGATCGCCGAGCTGAACAACCTGGTGCGCGGCCTGCATCCGGCCGTCCTCGAGGACCGCGGCCTCGACGCCGCGCTGTCCGGGGTCGCCGCCCGCCTCCCGATCCCGGTGCGCGTGGCGGTGGACCTGCCGCAGCGCCCCTCACCCACGGTCGAGGCCGTCGCGTACTTCGTGGTCTCCGAAGCCCTGACGAACGTGGTCAAACACGCCCAGGCGACCCGGGCGGACGTGACCGTGGAGCGGATCGGGGAGACACTGCTGGTGGTCGTCGCGGACGACGGAGCGGGCGGCGCGGATCTCGCGGCGGCCGGCGGCACCGGGCTCGCCGGGCTCGCCAAGCGCGTCGCGTCCGTCGACGGCACGTTCTCCTGCCGCAGCCCCGCCGGGGGCCCGACCGTCATCACCGTGGAGCTGCCGTGCGCGCCGTGATCGCCGAGGATTCCCTCTTGCTGCGTATCGGCGTGGTCAAGGTGCTGGAGGCGGCCGGCTTCGAGATGTGCGCGCAAGTCGCCGACGCAGAAGGGCTGCTGGCAGCCGTCGAGGAGCACCGGCCCGACATCGCCGTGGTCGACGTGCGCATGCCGCCCGGCTTCACCGACGAGGGAGTACGCGCCGCGCTGGTGATCCGCCGCCAGTACCCGCGTACCGCCGTGCTCCTGCTGTCGCAGTACGTGGAGGAGCGGTACGCCGCCGATCTGCTCGCCGCCAACACCTCGGGCGTCGGCTATCTGCTCAAGCAACGCGTCGCTGACGTCGAGGAGTTCACCGAGGCGGTACGCCGGGTGGCGGCCGGCGGCACCGCGCTCGACCCGCAGGTCGTCGCGCAGCTGCTGGTGCGCCGGCACAGCGATCCGCTCGACCGGCTGACACCGCGCGAGCGGGAGGTGCTGGAGCTGATGGCGGGCGGCCGGTCCAACTCCGGCGTCGCCGCCGAGCTGGTCGTCAGCGAGAGCGCGGTCGCCAAGCACATCAACAGCATCTTCACCAAGCTCGACCTGCCCAAGGCCGACGCCGACCACCGCCGCGTCCTGGCGGTGCTGCGCTTCCTGGGCGTTGCGACCGCATAGTGCGCGATCACGCCCGCATGCCCCGTCGACAACGGTGCTGAGCAGCACTTGGTGGGTCTGGGACGAACACGCCGACCCGTTCACCAACACCGTCACGGTGACCATCAGCCGCCTGCGCCGCAAACTCGGCGCCCCCGGTCATCGCCACCACACCCGGCGTGGGGTGTCGGATCACCGACCCAGTCGCCCCACCCGACGAGCAGCCGCCGGCGGCCGCACCCCGTCTCACACGGCGCATGTCATGGTGTGTGTCCTCGCCGACGGGGACGGGGGCGTGGTGGCGGGCGGGCGGGACGCCGTCGCCGGTGCGCCGCCCACGTGGGCGGCGGCATCGAGTGGCTGCCCGGGCTGTTCGGGGTCGTGGTGCCCGGTCACCAACTGATCGCCGGACGGGCCGGGGTCGTCGTGCGGCCTGCGGCCGGGGCCGGGGGCGGCGGCGGGTACGGGCTCGGGGGTGCGGTCGGGGTCAGAGGCCATCGTCGGATGCGTCATCGCGTCATCTCCAGCAGGTCGGCCAGGCGGGCGGCCGGCCCGCCCGGGTGCCCGGGTGGTGCGCCCGGGTGCGGGGCCCGTCGGCTGCGGGCAGGGTGCCGCGCCGGGGCTGGGGGGTCATGGCCGGGGCTCTCCTCGGGGCGGAACGCCGCCGGCGGAGGCGGTCGCGTGGGGCGCCTGGGCCATCCGTACCGGCGGCTCGTCGGCGATCGCGGCCAGCGCCTCGGCCACGGTCGCCGAACCGCCCGCCAGTGCGGGCAGTTCGCGCAGCAGCCGGGCGCACTGGCCGACGAGCCGGGCGGCGTCGTCGTCGGCGAGCCGGGCACGGTCGTGCACGGCGGCCAGGACGAGGCCGTCGTCGCTGTCCCGGTGGGCGAACAGGGTCACCGGGAACGCGGTCGGGGCACCGGCCGCGCGGGGCCGTTCGACGCTGATGCCCTGTGCGGCGAGCGCGGAGCGCAGTTCGTCGGAGTCGCGCCGCCGGTGCTCGAAGACCAGCAGGCTCTCGGCGAGTTCGCCGTCGGCACCCCGCCCGCTCCACTGGTGGATCTGCCCCAGCGACACCCATTCGTAGGCGGCCAGGTCCACGGCCTGGTCGCGCAGTTGGGCCATCAGCCCGGTCACCGCCCCGCCGGGGTCGACGCGGACGGTCATGGGCAGCGTGTTCGTCAGCAGGCCGGGCAGCCCCTCGACGGCGTCGAGGGCGATGCCGCGGCCGGAGACGGTGACGCCGAAACCCACCAGGGCGGGCCCCGGGGTGCCGGCCGCCCGGTACAGCAGCAGCGCCCACACCGCCTGCAGCGCGCCGGTCTCGGTGGCCGCGCAGGACGCCGCCCAGGCGCGCAGCCGGCCGGCCTGTCCGGCGCCGAGGCGGGCCTCGGCCCGGCCGGAGCCGGACAGGCCGGTGGCCGGGCCGGGGACCGCCGGCAGCACCAGGGCGGTGGCGGCCGGGAAAGCGGAGGAGAAGTAGTCACGGGCGGGCGCGGTGTCCTGGCCGGCGAGCCAGCGCGCGTAGTCCCGGATGTCGGGGCGCCGTTCCCCGCCCGGCAGCCGCCCGCCGGCGAGATAGGCGCGGTAGAACTCCTGGAGCAGGACCGACACGCTCCAGGCGTCCAGCATGACGTGGTGGAAGGTAAGCAGGACCCGCACCGACGGCGGCCCGCCGCCGGCGGGGTCCGGTTCGTCGACCAGGTTCAGCCGCAGCAGGCCCGGGGAGCGCAGGTCGAAGCCGCGCAGCCGGTCGCGTTCCCTCAGCTCCTCGAACTCCACGGAGCCGGCCGGGTGGCGCACGACCTCGGCGCGGGCGTGCTCGTGCAGCACCAGGCGGGGTCCGCTCTCCCAGTCGAACGCGGCGCGCAGGACGGTCTCCCGGTCGAACACGGACTGCCAGGCCGCGGTGAACCGGTCGGTGTCCACCTGGCCGCGCCAGCGCCAGTGCAGCTGCTCCACGTAGCGGCCGGTGCCGCGGTGGGCGAGCGCGTCCAGGAGCAGCGCGTGCTGCTGGGGGGTGACCGGCACGGTGGGCGGCTGCCCGTGCGCCGCGTCGCCGGCGGCCTCGCCCGCCGCAGGCTCGCCGGGTTCTGGCCGTGCCGGCGCCGGGGTGGTCTCGTCCGGCTCCGGCGAGGTCAGCGCGGCCAGGGCGCGCCGGTCGGTACTGCCGTCGGGCAGCAGGGGGATGTACGGCACCCGGTGCAGGCGGGCCGGGACCAGGTGGGAGGGGAGCCGGGACCTGAGGGCGGTGCGCAGCTCGGCGAGCTGGGTGCGCGTCACCACGTGCGCGACGATCCGCGGGCTGTCCGGGGCCTGCCGGGTCACATGGACGGCGGCGTCGCGCACACCGGGCAGCGACACGAGGGCGGCGCGCACCTCGCGGAGCTCTCCCCGGTTGCTCATCGGAATTCCTCCGTGGATACCCCCGCCTTCAGGCGGGGGAGGAAACGGACTCCTGCGGAGCAGGGCAGGGAAAGCCGATTCGCCCTCCGGGCGGATCGGCGGCCACCATCAACTACCTCAGCGCGGTCACAAGTTGCTGTACTAGTGTGTGAGCCATGACCACTGGCGTGAAGCGGGCGTTCAAGTACCGCTTCTATCCGACCGATGCGCAGGCAGCCGAGCTGTCGCGCACGTTC
>NZ_BNBC01000087.1 GCF_014654675.1 Streptomyces spiralis | reverse complement strand
GCCACCCGGTCACCCCGTTCGAGGGCGTGCTCGGCCAGGGCACGGCCCAGGCCGCTGGAGCAGCCGGTGATCAGCCATACGGACGTTTCGTTGATTTCGTTCTGCATGCCTCCATGGCACCAGCGGGTCGGCAGACGTGCCACGCCCCCTTGAGGGTGGCTCTCGCAGGGTCAGCTTCACCGCGTTCTGCGCGTTCTGCGCATGTGCGGCCGGCGGTAAAGTCGTCTGGGATGCCACGTGACGACAATCAGCTGGGTTCCTTCCTGCGCAGTCGCCGGGAGAAGATCGACGCCGCCTCCGCCGGAGTTGTGGACCACACACGACGGCGGGTCAAAGGACTGCGCAGGGAAGAGCTGGCGCTGCTTGCCGGACTCAGCCCCTCCTACTACACCCGGCTCGAACAGGGCCGGGACCGGAACCCCTCCCGCGAGGTCCTCGAAGCCCTGGCCCGTGTGCTGGGCCTGGACGACGCCGAGCGGGCCTATCTGTCGTCCCTGGCCATACCCGCGCTGTCCCCGACCCATAACGGCGTCGGCCCGGCACGCGCGGTGCGCCCGGGGGCGCTGCACCTGCTGGACCGCTGGGCCGACCTGCCCGCGTTCGTCGTCGCCCCCAACCGCGACGTCCTGGCCGGTACCCCGCTCGCTGCCCGGGTCAACCCGGCCTGGAGCCCGGGACACAACCTGATCGAGTTCACCTTCCTCGACCCACGCGCGCATGAGGTCTATCCCGACTGGGAGGAGATCGCTCTGCAGGCCGTCGCAGGCCTGCGCGCCACCGCGGTCACCCGCCGCGCGGAACTCGACGGTTTCGTGGCGGGCATGCGCGAGCGCAGCGCGTCATTCCGTGCCCTGTGGGACTCCCACGATGTGTACGAGCGGGTGGTGGGCGAGAAGAGACTCGCCGTCGACGGCCTCGGCATCCTCTGCCTCAGCTTCGAGACCTTCACGCTCACCGGACCCGAGGGCCACGTCCTGTACGTGTACTTCCCGCAGCCCGGCAGCACGGACGACGACGCACTGCGGGGCCTGGACTGAGAAGGCCGCGCAGCCAGGATCCCCGCCTTGCCGCATCGGGCCGCGAGGGTGCACCCCAGGCGCCGCGTCGAAGTGACGCCGCCGTCTCTGCATCGATAAGTACATCTGTTCCTAACAGCGGTGTACATTTGTTCTTATGGAGAAGGCGGAACGCCAGGGAGTCTCCGGCGGCCCCGCGGGAAGCGGGGCCGCCGGAGAGGAACACGAGCATGAGTACGCGGACCGGTCCGCCGGCACAGCCGCGGACGAGGGACGACGGGTTCGCCGGCATGATCCGGAACGCAGGACGCGCATCCTGGAGGCCGCCCTCGATGTGCTCGTGACGGACGGCGCGGCCGGGATCACGCACCGGAAGGTCGCCACGCGTGCGGACGTGCCGTTGGGATCCGTCACCTATCACTTCTCCAGCCTGGCCGAACTGCAGACCCAGGCGTTCGCCCGGTACGTCGAACAACGGACAGCCGAGTTCGAGGACCTCTTCACCGACGTGGGGGAGCGCGAGGACCTGATCCGGGTCCTGGTGGACCTCGTGCAGGGGGGACCGTCCCGGCGCCGCAGTGCGATCCTCGGTTTCGAGCTGCACCTGGCGGCCCTGCGCAATCCCGAACTGCGCGCGCTCACACAGAAGTGGACCAGCGACAGCCGGGCGACTCTGGCCCGCTTCACCGGGCCGGAGATCGCCGGCCGCCTGGACGCCCTGCTCGAAGGGCTGATCATGCACACCCTCCTCGCGACCGAGCCGGAGCCGCAGGAGGCGACGCGGGCGGCGATCGTGCAGACCCTCGCCCCGCTCACCGGACGAGAAGCGTGACAGCGGCTGCGGCCCCCGAGCCGAGCCCGCGAGAGATCGCAGCCGGAGCCAGGGCGACCTACACTGTCTTCGCCGCTCTGGGACTTGCCGGAGCGACATGGGCCTCCCGGCTGCCGCAGATCCGCGCCCGGATGGACCTGGATCCGGTCACGCTCGGGCTTCTGCTCCTCATGATCGCCGTCGGCGGTGTGGTGGTGCTGCCGCTGGCCGGGACGGTTGTCACACGCTTCGGTCCGCGCCGTACCGTCAACGCGGTGGCCGTGCTGGTCGGTGTCAGTCTCGGCGCCGTGGCGCTCGGGTACGCCCTCTGGACCCCGCTGGTGGGTGCCGGGCTCTTCCTGCTGGGCACGGCGACGGGGTTCTGGGACGTCGCCGTGACCGTGCACGCCGCGGCCGTGGAACGGCGCATCGGCCGCTCGGTTATGCCCCGCTTCTTCGCCGCGTTCAGTCTCGGTACGGTTGCCGGCGCCTGCCTCGGAGCGCTGATGACCGCCTGGCGGGTTCCGGTCGGTCCGCACATCGGTGGGGTGGCCGTCGGCATCGCCCTGGCGACCCCGGTGGCCGCCCGGAACTTTCTCCCCGACTCCGTGTCCCGCACCGCTGGTCCGACGCGCATCAAGGCACCTCGCCGTCCGGCCCCGTGGCGTGACCCTCGCACGCCGGCCATCGGCCTCGTCGCGCTGGCCTTCGCCGCGGCGGAAGGAGCAGGGAGCAACTGGATCAGCCTCACCGTCATCGACCGCCACCACACCACGGCTGCCGTCGGAACCCTGGCCTATGCCGCATTCCTCGCGGCCGTCACCCTGGGCCGCTGGCTCGGGCCGCTGATCGTCGACCGGCTGGGCCGGCCCGGCGCCCTGCGTGCGGCTGCCGCCGCCGCGGCCATCGGTGTCGCGCTGTTCGCGCTCGGCCCCGCTCCGGCGGGACCTGCCGGCCTGGTGCTGTGGGGAACGGGCGCGGCGCTCGGCTTCCCCGTGGCCCTGAGCGCCGGTGCGGACGACCCCGACCGTGCCGCCCACCGGGTCGGCGTCATCACCTCCATCGGATACTGCGGCTTCGCCGGCGGACCCCCGCTGATCGGTTTCCTCGCCGACGAGACCGCACTCGCACCTGCTCTCCTCGTCGTCGCGGTCCTCATGCTCGGGGCCGCGACCCTCGCCGGCGCGGCCCGCCCCGCTCCGCCGGTCCCACACTCTCCGGCGCGGACCGCCCATGCCGTCACGCCGACCCCTTCAGCATCCCCGGGAGAACACCATGCTCAGCAACCTGCCTGTGATCGCGATCAGTGATCAGGAACTGGCCGCACTCCGTGCCCGGTTGGAGTCCACACGATGGGCCGAGCCCTGGCCGGTCGACGGCTGGGACGCCGGCACCGACCCGCAGGAACTGCGCCGCCTCGCCGCCTACTGGGCCAGTGGCTACGACTGGCGAACCCACGAAGCCGCCATCAACGCCCTGCCCTCCCACATGGCCGACCTCGACGGCACGCCGGTGCACTACCTCCGTTACGACGGCGAGCACCCGGACGCGCTGCCGATCGTCCTCACCCACGGCTGGCCCAGTTCCTTCCTGGAACTCACCGCTCTCGCCGACCGGTTGGCCACCCCCTCCCGGTACGGAGGCAGCGCCGAGGACGCCTTCACCGTCATCGTGCCCTCACTGCCCGGATTCGCGTTCTCGCCCCAGCGGCCCGCGCTCGCCGAGAAGCAGCAGACCCACGACCTCTGGCACCGGCTGATGCACGACGTACTCGGCTTCGAGCGGTATGCCGCGCACGGCGGAGATCTGGGCGCCGGAATCACCTCGCGACTCGCCGAGGCCCACCCCGAGGCACTGGTCGGCATCCATCTGCTGGCCGTGGCCGCCCCCGCCGCCTACGATCCCGCCACTCTCACCCCACACGAGCAGGAGTATCTGAAGTCCGTGGCGGATTGGCAGACGCACGAGGGCGGCTACCAGCACCAGCAGAGCACCCGTCCCCTCACCCTGAGCCAGGGACTGGCAGACTCGCCGACCGGCCTGCTCGCCTGGATCATCGAGAAATACCGCGCATGGAGCGACTGCGACGGCGACCTCTCCGCCCGCTTCAGCGACGACTTCCTCCTCACCCAGGCCTCTCTCTACTGGTTCACCGGCACAATCTCCACCTCGTTCAGGCCCTACTACGAATACGCCCACGGCCTGACCCGGCGCGTGGAACGGGTGAGCGTGCCCACGGCCGTCGCCCTGTTCCCCGCCGACCTGAGCCGGCCACCACGCAGCTGGGCCGAGCGCACCTACAACATCACGCGCTACACCCACATGCCCCGCGGCGGACACTTCGCCGCCCACGAGGAACCGGACCTGCTCGCCCGCGACATCACCGAGTTCTTCCGCCCTCACCGCTTCCCGCGGATGTGATCTCCGTGGGGATGCCGTTCGCCGGGGCACGAGACGAGGCGAGCGGACATGCGGGATCCGGCCGTCGGGGGGAGCAACGGTGCAGCCGTCGGTCACCGCACCGGCTCACCCCGTCGGCGTGGCCCAGTCCTGGGTGCCGACGACATCGAGCAGACGGAGGCGCTTGGCGGTTTCGCTGCCCGGGCTGCGGGGTGCACCGCGGCGGAGCCGAAGCCGGTCCGTGCGACCGCGGCCGACGCGAACAGGAACAGGAACACCGCCCACAGGGCCGCGATCAGGCACGGGATGGTCAGCCACCCTTCGAGGGAATCGTTCACTTCCAAGGGGGTGGCCACGAACAAGCCGACGATCAGTGTGGGGACCAGGAACAATGTGCCGATGAACCAGGCGAAGTGACGCAGCGGTGCACGCAACGCGCCCCTCATGGCCCGGCGGCGGACGACCGGCGCACAGAGGATGAGGACGGTGAAGACCACCGGCCCGCTGGCGATGAGCAGCCAGGGCGTCAGAAGGAGCGCGATCCAGTGGTCCTCGAGCTGGTCCACGGCGTCCTTCAGGCTGCCGAAAGCCGTGAGAACTGCCACGGACACCGTGACCGCCGCCAGTTCCGGAGCCTGTGCACGCGGGCCACGGCCGAATCCGGTGCGCCGAGGAAGCTCTCGTCGCGAAGGAAGATGCGCCAGGCGACGCGGCGTGCGCTGCGAACGAGGGAGTACAGCACCATCAGTGGGGCCAGCAGCGGGAGGACGGGGATCAGTACCGTCTCAGCCGGTTGCGACGAGGTCACCGTTGCTCCAGGCGTACACCTTGCCGGCCTCGACCACCACACGGAACTGGTACTGCCCCGAACACTCCGGCCGCCCGTCTCCTTCCCCCACCCGCGGCGTCCACCAGGTCGCCTCGAGGCCGGGCTCAGCGGTGAACACCCCGTCCGGGGCGCAACCCGCCCCGTCGTCCAACTTCAACGGCGTGTCACCGAGAGTGAAGCGCATCAGCTCGGCGTTGCCCGTGGTCTGAATCTTGATCTGGCGTCGGTGGCATCCCGGGGAACCCAGGAGGGGAGCACGAACCTCCCTTCGCCGTCGCCGGGATCCGGGGCGTCCTCAGCCTTCGCGAAGGTCTTGGCCCGTTCATGGAGGACGTGGTCGTTGAACCCGTCGGGGAAGCCGTCGTTGTGCTTCCTCAGCACCGGTACGACGACTGCGGCGGCGACCGAGACGCCGACGAAGGCGGCGATGGTGATCAGGATCTTCCTCTTCATATCCGTCCAGGGCTGGTAGGGCCGCGTGCTTTCACGCCGACCAGGCGGTTCGAGGACCGTCCTGGGAGAGACGAAGACGGAAAGCGCGCGGTTCGGTCGAGATTGCAGCTCGCCCCTGAGGGTCCGTTCCGGATCCTGTGGAGCGTCGGCGGTCCCGGCCGTGGGGAGCAATTGCGAACCGGTCAGTACGGAGCTCTTCCGAAGCCGAATCCGTGCGCCGGCCATTTGCCGTAAGCAACCTGCCCGTGTTCCTGGGTACTTCGGTGCAGGCGTCTGTCGATCGCCTCCCGGATGTCCGGACGGTGGCCGGGGTCGTTGTCGTACATGGCACGGAGCGCCGGCGCCAGCGATTCGACGAGATGCTCGTCCTCGAGCTTGCCCCACTCGCGGAAGGCCTGATCGAGACATGCGCGTGCCGCGCTCAGGTGGCCACCCGGCAAGGAGAAGTGGAACCGGGCGGCGGACAGCCAGAGTTGGGCCGAGAGACCGTGGTCCCCGGCGATGTGGGCGATCACGGCGCGTACCTCGATCCAGTGCGTGGCTTCGGTGGACTTGACGCCGTGCCGCTGGATGGCACGGTTCTCGGCCCTTCGGATGGTGGCTTCCACCTCCTCGAACCGCCCAGCGCGCGCTGCCGACCAGAGGAAGGCGTGAGGATCGCCCACGTCGACGGGCCCCAGGGCAGGGAACGGATGCACGGGGAGCGTCACGGTCGTGGACTCCGGGCCGTCGGCGTCTGTCGCGCCCTCGGCGTTCCGGGCATCGGCCACCGCGACCACGGTCACACCCAGCATGATCATGGCCAGCCCCACCATCGCCACGCCCCCCGGGAGCTGGCCGAACCACAACCAGGCGATGAGCGCGGCTGCGGGAGCTTCCAGCAGCAGCATCACGCTGACGGCTGTGGCCGGGGCCCGGCCGAGGGCGAAGTTGAGCGAGAACAGACCGAGGAGCTGGGGAAAGACGAGAAGTCCCAGCAACGCGATCCAGTTGTCGGCGGTGAAGGTGACGGGTGGTGTCCCCGTGACGAGGCAAACGATCAGAAGCTCGACCGTGCACACCGAGGAGCACAGGACCGAATACAGCGGTGTGCTGATGTCCGGCCGTGCCCGTTCGCTGAACGTCGCGTAGACCGCCAGTGCGATCGCGCCCGCGAGCGCGAGGACGTCACCGGTGATGGCCCTGCTGTCACCGGCTCGGAGATCCGCTCCGCTCGCGATCATCGCACCGGCCACCGAGACGAGGAGCCCGATCCACGTGATGCGGGGAGGGCGTTGGCCCAGCATGGTGGCGATGAGAGCCTGCCAGACGGGCTGGGTGGCGACCAACGCCGTCGCCATCGCCACGCTCGTCATCTTCGGACTTGACATGAACGTAACGAAATGGGCCGCCAGTGCCGTGCCGGCGAGGGTTCCGATGAAGACGCCGCGGCGCTGTTCCCTGCGGATGAGGAGACGCTCTCCGCGCCACACCTTCTTGACCTCACGGCGGCGGAACACCATGAGGGCCGGCCCCAGGGTGAGGAGCCCCAGCGCGTTGCGCCCGAAGGCCAAGGCGACGGCGGGGGCCGTGCCGTACGCGGTCAGGGGTGCGGTCATGGAGAATCCGACAACTGTCACAATGACGGCGGCAATGGAGACAATGTCGAGCTTCGTACGCATGCCAGGGTGCAGGCCTTCATCGTGAACTGGAAGCGGGTCCGGCAGCGTGACCTTCGGGCACGTGCGGGACTACAACGGGCCGTCGGCCCGATCGGTTCAACGGCCCTTGCACTGGCACGACTCCTCTACGGAACCGGTCCACTCCTGGCGAGGTCAGTCCTCCGGTGTGCCGGCGGCGACGATGGGGTCGACGGTGATGGGACCGTTGTCGTCATCGACCCCGACGTTGAAGCCGACGTCCACGGTCACGGACTTGGTGTTGTCCGGCGGCGTGATGGTCAGGTTGCTGTAGGTGACGCCTGAGCCACCCGTCGTGTTCGGGGGGTAGTGGATGTCGATCCGGGCAGTCTGTCCGGGCGCCACCTCAACGGGCACCGGCTCCTCGTCGCTCTTGTCGATGGGGCCCGAGCCGTAATTGCTGTGCGCGACCACCTTCGCGAATCCGTACAGTTCGCAGGGCTTCGAGCTTTCCACGGCGATCATCAGCAGGCCCGGCTTACGGTCTTCCAACTGCTGCGTGTCGAAGCTGAGGTCCTCGGTCTTGCACGGTGTCCCCTTGGCGCGGCCCTCCCCACCGGCTCCGGGATCCTTCGGGGTCTCGGCAGCGTCGGGCGCCGAACTCCCGCCCCCGGCACCGGGCTTCGCGCTGTTGGTGGGAAGCGCGTCAACGGCGTCGGCGCCGCCGACCGGGTCGCAGGCCGTGAGGGAAAGGCTCGCGACAAGGGCCGTGAGGGCGAGAGCTGAAGTCCTGAGAACACGCATGGCGTCGTCTCCCATGTAATCGTCCGGCCAAGTGCCTTGTGTGGAACGCCCGTTTCGCATAGCCAGAACGTGGTGATCCATCGGACTGTTCACCCTCGAGACGGCTCAGGACACGCCTGTGACATGTGCGCGACGGCGCGGTGACATCCTGTGCTGAACCCGCTGTCTTCGATGCATGTGGCTATGCCTGGGCGCGCTGGTGGTGGCGTGGTCTCGGCCGGTGCCCGGCGACCCGCAGGCGCCGTGCCCCCGGGACGGCGGGGTGGGAGGCGGGAACCATGCCAGACATCCTTCACGCGACACACGGACGGGCCGCCGGCGCGTTCTGACGCGGCCGCCCGTCCGGCGGGCGAGGCGGAGTCATCCCGTGAGCGTCTGTGTGCCTACCACGCCCAGGAGGGCGAGGCGGTCGGCGTCCTCGCTGCCGGGCTCGGCGGTGTAGATCATGATGCGCAGGTCGCTGCCGGCGACGCTGAGGACGTCGCAGTCCAGGGTCAGCGCGCCGACCTGGGGATGATCGATGATCTTGCGTCCGTCCTGGTGCGTGCCCACAACACCCGATTCCCACAGTTCGTCGAAGTGCGCGCTGCGGCGGCGCAGCTCCGCGATGAGGGAATGCAGGCGCGCGTCGTCGGGATAACGCGCCGCTGTGCGGCGGACGTCGGCGACCAGCGAAGCCAGCAGCGCCTGCCTGGATTCGGGAGAGTGGCGTATGCGGCTGTGCGGACTGAGGAAGTTGCGCCACAGGGCGTTGAGGTCCCGTCCGTGCCATTCCCCCATCAGCGCCACGTAGAGCGGATTGGCCAGCAGTTGCGTCCATGAGGCGTCAAAGACGGCGACGGGTGTGCCGGTGAGGCGGTCCAGCGTGCGGTACACGCTCGGCGGGATGTGCCCCGGCACCGCGCCGGATCCCGTTTGAGCGAGTCCGGCGAGTTCGAAGAGGTGGGCTCGCTCCTCCCGGGTGAGCCGCAGGGCGCGGCCCAGGGCTTCGACGATGTGCGCGGAGGGGTGGGTGGCGCGCCCCTGTTCCAGGCGGGTGATGTAGTCGGCGGACACGCCGGCCAGCTGGGACAGCTCCTCGCGGCGCAGCCCCGCGGCTCGCCGTCGTCCGCCCGACGGCAGGCCGACAGCCTGGGGAGTGACACGGTCCCGCCATTGACGCAAGGCGGCGCCGAGTGCTGTGGTCGCCATACTCGCGATTATCACCAGGCCATCGGTGGTTTTCCTGGTACCGGCAGTCCTAGGAAATCCCATCTACTGGCTGATGGTGTGTGTTGCGCCGACTGTGGGGGCATGACAGCGACACAGACGCCCGCCGGACCGGTGGTCGGGTTCATCGGCCTGGGGGATCAGGGCCTGCCCATGGCCACCGCGATCGCCGAGGCGGGATTCCCCCTGCACACCTGGGCGCGCCGCCCCGCGTCACTCGGCGGCCTGGACGGGGTGCCCCACGAGCGGCACACCACGGCCGCCGGGCTGGCGGCCGCCTGCGACATCGTCTGCCTGTGTGTGTCCACCGACGACGATGTCCTGCAGCTCGCTGGCCGGCTGGGGGAAGGACTGCGCCGTGGAGCAGTCGTCGTCAATCATGGAACGGGGCTTCCCGGCAATGCGGTGCGGTTGACCGAGATCTGCGCCGAGGCCGGGGCGGAGGCGTTGGACGCGCCGGTGAGCGGGGGCCGTCCGGCGGCCGAGGAACGCCGGCTGACCACGATGGTCGGGGGCCCGCGGCAGGCCGTCGAACGCTGCAGGCCGGTGTTCGAGGCGTTCTCCCGGCATGTCGTGCATCTCGGAGCGGCCGGCTCGGGCCAGATGGCCAAGCTGTTCAACAACGCGCTGCTGGCCATGAACCAGGCGGCGGTCGAGGAGATCGCTGGCCTGGCCGACGAGCTGAAGCTGGACCTTCCCCGCCTGGTCGAGGTCTGGAAGCTGGGCAGTGCGTCGAGCGCTGCTCTGTCGCTGCTGAACACCATGGTGCGGCCCGACAACGTCGGGCACCTTTCCGGCGTCGAGGCGCTGGACATGGAACTGTTCGACCGGGCCCTGCGCGAGGCCGGCGTCGACGCCACCGCGGTCACGGCGCGGGGACTGACAGGTGCCCGTGGGCTGCCGAAGTTGGTCCACCGTCTCCAGGCGTCCGCCATCCGGCCGTGAAGGGCCGAGTCCGGCCGCGGCCGGCGTGACTGCGATCCGAGCGGAATCGGCGCAGCACGCCAGGCGCGCAGACCCCCTCGGCTCGGCGCGGCCGGTCTGCCGCCACCACACCACTGACAGTCCCTACGGTCCCTCACCGGGCCGACCGGAGCCACTGACGCAAGAACGGGAACACCTCTCATGAGCAAGCTCGCCCTCGTCACCGGTGCCACGTCCGGCATTGGCAAGGCATTCGCCGAACGTCTTGCCGCCGATGGCTACGATCTGATCGTCGTCGGCCGCCGCGAGGACCGCCTCAAGGAGTTCGCCGACAGTCACCCCGACGTGTCGGTCCGGACCGTCGCCGCCGACCTGGCCACCGACAGCGGAGTCGACACCGTCGCGGAGATCTGCGCCACCGAGCCGCTGACGATGCTGGTCAACAACGCGGGCGTCGCCCACTACATGCCGCTCGCCGAGCTGCCCGCGGACAATGCGTGCGAACTCGTCCACGTCAAGGTCGTCGCCCCGACCATGCTGACCCGCGCCGCCGTGGCCGGCATGCAGGAGCGCGGCGCGGGCCAGATCATCAACGTGGCCGGAATGATCGCGTTCAGCGGCCCCGCTCCCAAGTCGGTCATGCCGCGCCGCGCCGTCTACGCGGGCACTCTGGCCCACCTAGTGGCCATGTCCCAGACTCTCAGCGCCGAACTGGAAGGCACCGGCGTCCAGGTTCAGGTCCTGTGCCCCGGTGTCGTCGCCACGGAGTTCCACGAGCGTCAGGGCATGGACCTGAGTGCCCTGCCCCGCATGTCCGCCGACGATGTCGTCACCGCCGGCCTGAAGGGCCTCGAACTGGGCGAGGTGGTCTGCGCTCCGGGTGTCGAGCACACCGGCCTTCTGGACGCCGTCTTCCAGGCCGATCTGGCCGCTTTCGGAGGCCAGAGCCCCGAACTCGCCTCCCGCTACCGCGTCGGCTGACCCGGCCGGTCAGCCGCAAGGGGAACACAGGCTGTCAGTGCCTTCGGGCGGCGAGGGCACTGGCGGCCCACCCCCCGTGCACTCCGGACCTCGGTGGCAGCACGGGCCCAGGTCGTGGCGATCACGGAGCTGTGACGTTCAGTGATCCCTTGGAGACCCGTTCCCGTGCTGCCCTCAATCGAGGGCTGCGGTTCGGGGCGGCGCGGTGCCGAAAGCAGACCTTTGTCTGGTCCCGCAGCAGGGCCAGGTCCGCTGTCGCCTCGCCGCCGTCGGCGAGCATCACTGCCAGATCGGCCGCGATCCGGCCGGGGTCCTGCCCGGTGCCACGCGGCCGAAGCCTGCGCAGCGCTTCCGTGAACGCGGTGGTCAGGCCGGTGGCATCGGCGAGATCGGCCAGCTAGGATCGGTCAGCGACCCCCAGCAGGGACCACGTTGAGTGGCTGGACGAGAGCACGGTGGCAGAGCTGCAACGGGCAACGACGGGGCCCGTGCCCGGTTGCCTTGATCAGTGGCCGAACGGACCGACCGTGCTGACCGGTTCCGGTGTCAGGGATTCCAGGTCATGGTGGCGAACGCCCGGTCGAAACGCCGTGCGGCCAGATCCTCCCTTGAGATCGCCCAGTAGAAGAGTGCCATCTCCAGGCCTTGAATCCCATGCCACCACTGGGTGAGGAGCACCCAGTCCTCGGGACGTGTTTCCGCCCCGGTCTTCGGTCGTCGGCCCGCGTCCTCTTCTATGGACGCGAGCTGCCCGGCCATCATGGCAGGGTCCAACTCGCCGAGCTCGTCCACGGCGTATCCGCCGATCTGGACACCCGGATGAGTGACGTCTCCTTGTGGCACTTCCATCCACGCCTCGATCAGTTCCCCGGCACAGGGGTGCTCTGGGAAATCCTTGACCTCGCGAGGCGGTCCCGGGTCGATGATCGACAGGTGCTCCGGCAGGGAGACAGCGGGCTTCATGCGACGCAGATCGCCCTGCGGGAACTTCAGACGGGTGACGAAGTCGTCCGGTTCCAAGATGAGATCCATCTGGCGTTCCTCGACGGGTGTACCGGCAGGGACGTACCTCACCTCGCCCATGTTCGGGGTGGGAGAGGTGGTCGTCCAGTCCACCCGGGGGTATGCGAACAGCAGGAGTTGGCCGTCCGGCGGCAGGGGGAGGTCAGTCGCGTCCGCGGGCAGGGCCGCGAGGTCGATGGAGGCAGCCAGGGGACACCAGGGGTCAGGGGCGTCGGCGGGAAGCATCACGGGTCCGCCGAGCCGGCCCACCACCGGCCCGTCCCCCGTGCAATCGAGATTCACGCAGGGGCGAGCGGTGCCGACCCACCGTTCCACATCCGCCGACGGAATGCCGCTGGCGAGTGCCTCTTCACGGAAGCGGTTCAGTGTGTCAGGGATCATGCGAGCACTATAGATCCGCGCCTCGCTGGAGCGGCTGCTGCCCGATGACCGCTGGCCTGCCACCGAAGCGGTGGGCGGCTGGTGGAACCGGCAGAACAACCCCGAGATCGACCTGGTGGGCGCCGACCGTGAGCCCGTGGCCGGCACAGTGCACTTCCTGGGCTCGATCAAATGGCTGGAAGACCGCCCGTTCGGACGGCACGAATACGACGCCCTGGCACGGGACATGCTCGCCGTGCCCGGTGCCGGCCCGGATACCCCCCTGGTCGCGGTCTCCCGCAGCGGCGTCACCAGCAGTCTGCCACTGGCCGCACACTGGGACCCGGAGGACCTGATCGAGGCCTGGAAGTAGGGAACGTCGGCTCAGCGGCCCGTGGGTGCCTCGTGGCCGACGGGCCCGCCGTTCACAACAGCCAAGGCGGGCCCGCAGCCGGCTGCATGACTCGGCGGGCCGAGCTGCGTGGAGCTGCGGGAACAGGAGCGCGTACCAGGTGGGCGGCGGTCGGTACCACGGACCGTCATACGGGGCCGGGCCAGAGCGGTCAACTCAGGAACGTTCTTCGGGACCGCGGCCACCCGGGAACGCAGTTCCTCGGCATCACCGCGCTGCTGCACGGCCTGCCGTTCGGCCGCGAACAGCGGCTCCAGCGACCCGCCGCCCACTACCGGACGCAGGTGTGCAAGCCCTACCCGTTCCCGGCCGGATGTTGATTCGGAGCCAGTCCCGATACAAGAGCAGGGTGGTGTCGTCGACCTCGAGGCCGGTCGCGACGGCCTGATGGGCCGCGCTGAGATCGTGACGCAGGCTGGGAGCTGCGGAAATCTGGTCCAGTCGCACCATACGGCGAGGGAGAGGCGGAAGGGGTCGTTGCCGGTAGGGCGGCGTGGCACGTACCGCGTTGCCGACTGCTGCCACTATCAGTGGCGGCTGTGTATTTCATCCGAGTGCCGGGGCGCCCACATCGTGCCTGGTCCCTCAGTCGAAGGTGAATCCGTACTTCTGGGCGACGTTGCCCATGGCTTCGACGTCAGCGAAGTCCACGGGAGGCGCCAATTGACCACGAATGCCAGGCTTTCCTATCTCCCGGAACATCCGCTCCATCCCGGCGGGTGTGAACAGGGCGATCATCTTGGCGGGCTCGGTGTCGCTTAGGTTTCGGTATTTGTGGCTCGTTCCCCTGGGGATGTACACGACCCCGCCTTGCGAAACCTCGTACTCGTCATGACCCGCCGTCACCTGAAGATTCCCCTCCATGAGGATGAAGCATTCGTCTTCATTGAGGTGAGTGTGCGGCGGCGGTCCCGCTTCCGCCGGGACGAGCACCTCGACCATGCCGAGCTTCCCGGACGTCTCCTCGGACGAAAGGAGCACCGAATAAGTGTCTCCAACAAGGAAGATGCCCTCGCCGCTCTCCAGTGACATGTGCTTGGGCACGCCGAATGACATGGATTCGATCCCCTTCTGAAGGTGCTGCCCGTCCCGACCGGACCTGTCTCACCACTACGACGTGGCACTGCCCACAATGGTTCAAAGCCAGAGGCGCGCCTGCGGATCGGGCAGCCCGCGAATCCGCCGGTCGACAAGCGGCCGAAGCTGGAGCGCAGAGTGGTCCTCCAGCTGGCGTCCAGACGGGAGGAGACGCGGATCAAGGCTTCGACGGCGACGGCTTCCACAACGACTTCGACCACATGCAGGTCGCCTGCCCGCAGGGCCAGGTCAGCGCGGGCCAGCACGGCCCCTGCCCGACCTCCTCTCCCACCGCCGCCGCGCTCATCGAGGCACGGTTCACCAAGGTCCAGTGCCTGCCGTGTCCGGCCCGGCGCCCACGAGAACGCCCGCACCGTGGGCTCTCTCTACCCCCGCCGGCGAGAACACCGCGACCTGTACGTCCTTCTCAGTGGCCTGACACCGGCCGAGGAACCGGCCTCATCACGGCCGCCGACAGGAGAGGAGCGGTGGGTTGAGCAGCGCTATGAGCTTTCCGTCCTCGGCCGGCTCGGAGTCCGCCCACTGGCGTGTGGCGAGTTGTTCGTGGTGTCCGGTGCCCCAGCGATCGAAGCGAGTTTCAGCTTGGTCTCGTCCGCGCTGGCGGGCACCGCAGTCATGATCACGATCTTGAGGTCGGAGTCACCGTCGGTCAGCACATCACAGTCCACGGTGACCTGTCCCACCGAAGGGTGCTCGATGGTTTTGTGGTCCTCCCGGTGTGCGGCCACCGTACCGGTCGCCCACAGGTCGGCGAACCGCTGGTTGCCCGCGCGCAGGTCGCGGACCAGCTCTGCCAGACGGGTGGCCCGGGGGAAGCGGCCGGTGGCGTGGCGAAGGTCGGCCACGACGGCGGCGTCGACGGCGTCCTTGTCCATTTCGGTCACGGGCCACAGTGCGAGGTGGGCCGGACCTCTCTCAAGCGGAAATCTGTCGCGGGCGAAGTTGCGCAGTCGCGGGGGAGACGAGGAGGGGTCGCCCAGGAGTGCCGCCCAGCTGCGGTTCCACCAGATCAGCTGCCAGTCCGCCGCGAACACGGCGACCGCGACGTCCTTGAGCCGGGCGAGCACTCGTTGAACACCGGGCGGGATGTGATCGGAGATCTCGCCGTCCTCCGGCGGGGCGAGTTGGGCCAGCCGGTACAGGTGGTCCCGCTCGGCGTTCGACAACTGCAAGGCACGTGCCAGAGACGCCACCACGCTCGCCGAGGGCGTCTTGGCCCGTCCCTGCTCAAGGCGTACGACATAGTCGACCGAGACACCGGCGAGTTCGGCGAGTTCTTCGCGCCGAAGCCCCGTCGCGCGGCGTGCCCGGCCCACCGGCAGTGCCGCGGCCGACGGAGGCAGCCGGTCCCGCCACATGCGGATCATCTCGCCGAGTCCGGTCCCGGGAATGTTTGTCATGCCGTCCATCTTCCTGCTTGCTCGGTCGTCATGGCGAGATCTACAGGGGTGCGGCGACTGTGGACGGGCCGCCGTGGCGGCGCGCAGCGGCCCGGTCGAGGACCCACAGGACTGCGACGCTCCCGAGGGCCCACACGGTCAGCAGGACGATACCGCGTAGGTAGCCGTCGCCGCCGAAGTAGGACACCCCCTGCAGTGCGCGCACACCGAGGCCGACGGGAAGGATCTCCGAGAGCGGACGCAGCCAGTCCGGAAGGTAGGCCGGTGGGAGGGTGCCGCCGCTGGTGGCGTTGCCGAGGATGAGAAGGATCAATGAGGCGAGGAGAGTTCCGGCCGGGCCGGCCACGCGCATGATCAGCAGTGTGGCCGATCCGACTGCCATCGCCATCAGGATCATGACCGCCATGATGGCGGCCAGGTTCCCCGGCAGAGCATTGAAGCCGGTTCCGCCGGCTGTGAGCGCGACCGTGATACCGCTGGCGGTGGAGAAGGCGGTGAGGCTCAGCAGGCGTCGGCGCAGGGGGAGCCGGGGCGCCATCTGGGAGGAGACGAGACCGAACAGATAGCCTGCCAGCACGAGACCGAATCCGGAGTAGAAGATCGACAGGCCCCGGGTGTCACCGCTGGACGTGGGGGCCACATCCTGGCTCCCCAGCGTTGCCTGCGAGGACTGCGCGACGGTTCCGAAGATGCCCTGAAGTGTGTTCGTGACGGCAGGGCCGTTCGCTCCCGCGTACAGCAGCCGGGTACTCGCTCCGTCACCGGAGACGATATACGCGCCGTATACCTGGCGATGCTCGACGGCGTCCTGTGCAGCGTCGACCGATGCGTAGTGGGTGAACGCGACCCTTCCCGGTGAGTTTGTCACAAGCTTCTGCTCGACGGCCTCGACCTGTGAGGTGGAGCCGACGATCCCGACGGGCAGACCGTGCGGCTCGGGGGTGTGGAAGGCGGCGAGGAATATGGTCACGAACAGTGTGCCGATCACGAGCCCGACCATCGTCGGGACGAGGACCGCCTTCCGGGTGCTGGAGCCGCGTGTGGTGGGGGCGGGGGCGTCGTCCCCCAGGCTGTGATGCGTGGCCCGCTCCGGCCGAATACTACGGGGGGCTGTCAAGGTTCGGCCCTTCCTTCCCATGTGTGGTGAGTGGTCCTGGTGGCCGGCCGGGACGAGTGATCGGTGCGGGCCGATGTCCGCCCCGGGCGGCCTCACTGGTGTGCGATCGGACCGGTGGGCCCTCGTTGATCACGGCGTTCCATCATGGTTTCGCCCAGAGGCCTGCCGAACCGGAGACGTGGGCCCAGGACTTGGTGCGAAGGACGCAACGGTGCCGCGCAGTCCGGCGGCTTCGCGGCCGACGGCCGCACGCGCGCGAGGCTCCTGTCCGAGGAACGTCGCGATGGTGAAAGCCGGGCGGTTTCTGTCACTCGCCAGAGAGTGAGGATCCGGGCCCACTGATCTCGATGATGGTGCCGACGTTGTCGGTGACGAACGCGATGCGCCGGCCGATCGCGGGGACGTCCATGGGGCCGCCGATCAACGGCACGTCACGGTCGCGCAGTTGAGACACCATCGCGTCGAGGTCGTCGACGGCGATGCAGAAATGGTGCAGGCGCTCCGGGTCCAGGCTCGCGAGCACGTTGTCGGGCGGCGTCGGATTGCGGTTTGCCGCGCCGGCGAGCAGCTCGATCTTGACGTCCCCGTTGACGATGAAGACGAACGCCGTCCCATGGGACTCGAACTTGCGCTCGACAATAAAGCCGAGCTTGTTCGAGTACCACTCGATCGTGGCGTCGAGATCCTCGGGAGTGACGCTGATCCCGACATGGTCGTGAGAGAGAGGAATGTTCATGCAGTGAGCATGGCTTCTGGCCCACCCTGTAACCAGAGAGGATTGAACGGTAGGAACAGCTGTACCACCATGGTGACGGTGGCCGGTGCGCGGCGGCGACTCTCGGCGTACGGGCTGAAGTGGCTCCGGCAAGATTCTCACAGGCGAGGTAGAAGAACCCCCAGGCAGTGGTTCGAGAGGGACCCTCTTGCGGCCCGGGGTGAGGAACGGGCAGGTGGCGTCCGCGGTGTGCAGGAACCA
>NZ_BNBC01000086.1 GCF_014654675.1 Streptomyces spiralis | reverse complement strand
ACGTCCAGGACTCGTGGATCTGCGGGGGGTCGCACAGGGCGTACTTCGGGCCCGCCAGACGCAGCAGCAGGCGCAGGGTCGGCTCGGTCACCCACAGCGGGCCGGGCTCGTCACGGCTGCCGATCGGGTTGGGCAGGTAGGCGTCGTGTTCCCAGTCGGGCGGGGTGATCAGGTGGACGCCGGCACGCCGGCGGTCGTGGTGGTTGCCGGCGGAGTGTTCCAGTTGGCCGATCGGGAGGTGGGTCTTGAGGGCGGACAGGTAGGCGCCGTTGACGTCGAGCGCGGTCACTTCGTGCTCGCCCGGAGGCAGTTGGGAGCGCGACCACTTGGGACGGGCCTCCCAGATCCGGTCGGCGCCGCGCGCGGTCTGCTTGCGCAGGATGTCGGGCAGCCAGGGGTGGGCGACGATGTCGTACCGGCCGCCCTTGCGGGTCTCGTCCAGCAGCGCCATCGCGTCCGGGATGGCCCGCTTCACCAGTGCCGCGGTCGCCGCTTCGATGTCGCCGCAGTGGGCGGCGAGGGCGGCGGTGACGGCGGAGCCGATCGGGTCCGGGGTGTCGGCGGTCTTCAGGCGGCGGCCGGCGGGCACGACCCTGAGCCCGCGGGCCTCCTGGTCCTGCCTGCCGGCGGGCGCCGTCCGGCCGGGCTCCGTGTGCGGAGCAGGCCTCTGCGGCGGTGCGGGCTCGCGCGTGTGTGTGCGCTCGGCCGTGCCGCAGTCGGCGGGGTCCAGGTGCTGCGGGAATCCGGCGACCTGGTGGGAGGCGGGCTGTCCGCACAGCACACAGGGCTGGGGCGCGGGCAGGGCCTCAACGTCGTCAGCGTCGGCCGGACCTGGCTCCTGCTCAACGCTGACGGTCCGGGCCGGGGTGTCGTCCACGCCCTCCTCGGCCGCGCCCTCCTCGTCCGGGGTCTCCTCGTCCCAGGCCTCCTCGGCCGCGGCGGCAGCCATTTTGGCCCGGGCTCCTTCGAGGAAGTACGCGTACTTCTCCCGTACTTCACCGCTCGGGTCCCGTCCGGACTCCCAGCCCCCGACCGTGGACGGGCTGACGTTCAAGGCCTGCGCGAGCTGGGCGCGCGAAAGGCTCAGGCCGTCGCGCAGGGCGCGCCGCTCCTCGGCGGGCGGCAGCGGGACCTCCTTCTTGGCCCCGGCGAGCAGAGCGTCGATCGCGTCGAAGTCCGTCATCGAGCTCCCCCGCCTCCTGCGGCCGCAGCGCGTGCGGTGCTGACGTGGCGGGCATGGCCGCGACGGCGTTGTGCGGGCAGCGCCTCCGAGGCCCGGGTGGGTCCCGCCAGGAGTTCGAGGACGTCGATGCCGTAGTGCGCGGCGACCGCGTCGCAGTCGGCCAGGCTCCATGCGGCTGTGCCGGACTGCCGGCGGCTCACCTGGGCTTGGCTCACTCCCAGGGCCGCGGCGAGGTCGGTCTGCGACTCGCCGGTCGCGTGCAGGAGCGCGGCCACGGAGGACCGTACCCGCTCATCCAGACTCATGCGCATGGTGAAAACTTAGCAGCAGACACTCATGATTCATGCGGATCTCGCATGATAGGTCGTGGGGGTGGCGGGCTGTGCGACGTCCGGCCGCACCGTGCGGGACCGGGCCGTCCAGCTCGGAGACGGGGGCGGTGAGCTGCTCGTGCACCAGGCCGACGAGGCCGGGCAAAGCGGCCGTCAGGTCCTTCCTGACGGCGGGAAGTCCGGCGGCTGGTACACGCCGCCGGTCAGCCGCTCGACCTCGTGACCTGCACGACGGTCAGGCACTGGTGCCGCCAAGCTCCACGCAGACAAGGGCTACGGCTTCGACCACTTACGGAGCCGGCTGCGTCGTCGGCAGACCGTGCCGCGCATCGCACGCCGCGGCAAGGAGAGCTCCGGCCGCCTGGGCCGGCACCGTTGGGTCATCGAACGCACACCTTCGTGGCTGGGCGGCTGCCGCCGCCTGCACCGCCGCTACGAGCGCAAGACCGAGCACTTCCTCGCTTTCGTCGGCCTCGCCGGCGCTCTGCTCTGCTACCGGCATGACGGACCTCCGGGCCCCACCCACTGTGTGAAGGAACGGACCGCAGGGCGGAGCACCGGCTCCGAGGTGGAACCTCGTCTGCGGAGCTGATCGGCCGGCTCAGCGGACCCGGTCGTAGACGAGGGCCAGCGTGCCGTGCTCCCCCGCGGCCTGACTGACGAGTGTCCACTGCCCTGCGGGCAGACCGTCGTCGAAGAGGCGGGGCCCGCCGCCGAGGAAGACCGGGAAGATCGTGAGCGCCAGCCGGTCGACCTTGTCGCTCGCCAGCAGCGCCTTGATGACGCTCGCGCTGGAGAGCACGAGAATGTCACCGCCTTCGGTTGCCTTCAGGTCCCCGACCACCTCGGCGGCCGGCTTGTCGACGATCGTCGCCCGCTCCCACGGCGCCTGGTCGAGGGTCGAGGAGAGAACCACCTTGTCGGTGTCGACGAGCCACCTCGCGAAGCCCTCGTCGCGCGGGTCGGCGCCCTCCATACCGATGACGGTGGGCCAGAAACCGAGGAATCCCTCGGCGTTGACCCGCCCGAGCAGGGCCGTCGTGGCCGGCTCCCAGAGGCTCGTCAGGTGGTCGCGGGCGACGTCTGAGACGGCGTACGGCATCACCCAGCTCATGTCCAGCGGGTTGTCCGGCGCGGCGTAGTGGCCGTCGAGGGAGAGGGCCAGGTTGGTGACGACTCTGCGGCCGGCGGTCTGCTCTGTCATTTCATGCTCCTTATGTCGGTGCTGTCGGTGTCGTGCGAGTCCGCGGCGAGGGTCGCCGCGAGCTTGTCCAGGCTCTGGCCGACGCCGATCTCGATGCCTGCGATGAAGTCCGCGGAGTCGATCGTGCTGTCCGTGATGCGCCAGCGGACGTCGAGGTCTGATCCCGTGTCGGTGGGCCCGAGGCTCATGTCGACGTGAGCGGTGAAGGCGAGGCGGCCGTCAGGAAGCAGCGGGGAGAGCCGGTAGGCGAGGCGCTCGCCGGGGCGTACGTCGTCGACGACTCCCTCCGCGCGGCCGGCGACCAGGTCGGAACCATCGGCGTCTTCGGCGTCGCGGTACTCCTGGACGATCCGCCCACCGGGTCGCGCCTCGAAGACGAGCTCGGAGACGCGGAGGTCCTGGGGAGTCCACCAGTGCGCGAGCAGGACGGCCTCGGTCAGGTGGCGCCAGACCAACTCGGGGCGCCCCGTCAGCGACCGGTGGAACGTGAACGAGCGGTCGTCGGCCCATCCCGCATCCTTCGCGGCGAGCCGCTCCGCGCGGAGGCCGCGCTCGTAGCGGTCGTACGTCGCGTGCGGGCCGCTGACCTGCTCTGCGGTGTCGGCGATACGGCTGAGCGCGGCCGCCAGGTCCCGCAGGGGGCCGGGCCGGAGTGCGTAGATGCGGCGCTGGCCGGTGCGCTGGGAGGTCACGACACCGGCGCGTTCAAGGGTCTGCAGGTGCTTGGTCGTCTGCGGCTGGCGCGCCTCGGCGAGCTGGGCGAGCACGCCGACCGCGCGGGGCCGTTCGGCCAGCAGGTTGACGAGCCGCCAACGGGCCGGGTCGGCCAGTGCGGCGAGGAGTGCGTCCATGACCATGAGTATTCCTGATGACGAATATTCGTGTCAAGGAATAACTTGGCAAGGCAGGTGGCGAGGCCGAGGAAGGCTTCGTGTATGTCGTCGCGTCGCCCCCATCGGATGCGCAGGCGGCGCAAGCCGTGCAGCCGGGCGATCGTTCTTTCGGCGAGGTACCGGAAGATGCCCAGGCTGGAGCCGTGCGGTCGGCGCCGTTCGGCGATGACTGGGCGAATGCCCCGGGCCCACAGCAGGCGCCGGTACCTGTGGTGGTCGTAGCCGCGGTCGGCGAGCAGTGCGCCGGGCCGGTGTCGGGGCCGGCCGACACTCCCGCTGACGCGGGCGGGATCTTATCGAGCAGGGGCAGGAGTTGGGCGGTGTCAGCGGGAGCGTGGGGGCCGCCCCGGCCATGCGTCCTGTCAGCGCAAGGGACCACGACACTCAACTCCAGCCCGCTGCTTCGCTCGTTCCGAGGCATCGGCTGGCCGCACACCGGCCCGCACAGCACGGCAACGGGGCGTTCGTGGGACATCACTGAGGCGCATGGCGTAACCCCGGTACAGGTCGTGCTGTGCCGGCACCTGCAGGCTGGGAACATCGGCCCGGACCCCGACACTCTCAACTGACCCCGAAGACCCCGAAGCGCCCGTCACGTCCGGCAGGACGGGCCGCACCCGGTACGCCGCAGCAGCGCCACCGCCTCGACGAGAAGAACCCATCATGCAGATCGATCTCTCCGGCCGCACCGCTCTGGTCACCGGCTCCACCCAGGGCATCGGCCTCGCCATCGCCACCGGCCTCGCCCGCGCGGGAGCCCGCGTCGTCGTCAACGGGCGCGGTGAAGAGCGCGTCGCGGACGGCGTCCGCACCGTGCGTGCCGACTCCGGCAGCGACGACGTCACCGGCGCCGTGGGCGACCTGGCGGCCGAACAGGGCAGCGCCGCCGTACTGAAGGCCGTGCCCACGGTGGACATCCTCGTCAACAACCTCGGCATCTTCGGCACCGCCGCTGCGCTGGAGATCGACGACGCCGAATGGCGCCGCTACTTCGAAGTCAACGTCCTGTCCGCCGTCCGGCTCATCCGCGCATACCTGCCCGGCATGAAGGAACGCGGCTGGGGACGGATCCTCAACCTCGCCAGCGACTCGGCGGTGGTCATCCCCGCCGAAATGATCCACTACGGCATGACGAAGACCTCGCTGCTCGCCGTCAGCCGCGGGTTCGCCAAGGACGCCGCCGGCACCGGCGTCACCGTCAACTCCGTCATCGCCGGGCCGACCCACACCGGCGGAGTCGAGGAGTTCGTCCGCGAACTCGTCGGCAACAAGCTGCCCTGGGACGACGCGCAGCACGAGTTCATGGTCAAGTACCGTCCCCAGTCCCTGCTGCAGCGCCTCATCGAGCCCGAGGAGATCGCCCACATGGTCGTCTACCTCGCCTCGCCCCTCGCCTCCGCCACCACCGGCGGCGCCCTGCGCGTCGACGGCGGCTACGTCGACTCCATCCTCCCCTGAGCCGTCGCCGACCGACTGCATCCCCGCCCAGCCCAGTGCCAGGACCTGCCCACCCTGGCTCGGGAGCCGCGCGCCACCCCCACCACAGGGCCGACACAGCTGGTCACAGCGTTGCGCGGCCAAGTGAGCCCAGCCTTGGCGTGCGGGTCAATGGCCCAGGCGGCAGGGGTTACAGCCCCAGCCGTCGCATATCAGTGCGCCGCCATGCCCGCCCGGGCGCGGCCAGGTCAGCCGTCGACGCCGCGGTCTTCATGGCCGGGGGCGGTGGCGGGCGTACCGCCCGGCCGGCCCGTAGGCCGGGTGGTCGGGCCGCGGCGCCGGTCAACACCTTGGCCGCGAGCACCGCAATGCTCTTGTAGCCGCCCGTGCAGACCTCGGACACCGACCGGTGGCCGACAGGCCTGAGTCGTCAACTCTCCCCGGTGTCCTCCCGCGTCAGCGGGAGAACCGCCGCTGAGAAGTGACGCAGCCGTGTCATGGCAAGCGGCAAACGCGTTAGCGCCGTGACACGAAGCGCACAACGTGTCAGCAGCCTGAGCCCGCTCTCCCTCATACAGGCCAGGCCGCACTCCCTCACCCGGTCGGACCGACCGGGTGAGGGACGGCTCCGGGCAGCAGCAGCTCTTGGCTGACCGGGCGGTTCACAACCTCGATGATCTCGTTCGGCTGCATGGTTCGGTTCCTCCTTCTCAGCGCAGCTGCTCGGCCAGTCCGACGATGATGCCCTCCGGGCCGCGGAGGTAGCAGAGCAGATAGCTGTCCTCGAACCGGGCGATCTCACCGACGAGTTCGGCGCCGTGAGGGCGCAGGCGGGCAACGGTGTCCTCGATGTCGTCGACGGCGAACATGACGCGGTGCGTGCCCAGAATGTTGTGCGGCCGGTTGCGCGGCCCGGCGCTGATCACCGCGGGGCTGCGGTACTTCGCCAGCTCGAGCCGGCTGTGACCATCCGGGGTCCGGACCATCGCGATGTCACAGCGGACGCCGTCGAGTCCGGTGCACTGGTCGGCGAAGAGGCCCTCGACCTCCGCCCTGCCTTCCAGCTCCATACCGAGTTCCACGAAGAACGCGATGGCGGCATCCAGGTCCTCGACGACGATGCCGACATTGTCCATCCGCTGAATCGCCATGCTGGTTTCTCTTTCTTCCTCGTGCGGCCGGTGGTGGCCGCTGATGTCCCTGGGACGGAGCCGGTGGCACGTTCTCGACATCCGCAGACCACCGAACTCCGAAAAATCTGGATCGCGCCTCAGCACCGCGGCAACAGACCCGCAAGCCAGGCGCCACCACCGAGGGTGAGGACGGCGCAGGTGACCGCTCCCATAACGCTCCTATAAGAACGATCAGCCACAGCGTGCCGTCCCCACGCTTCAATGCTTCCTCGCCGATCCGCAGCGTGCGCGCTCGAGCCTTGCGCCTCCCCGATCAATTCACGGTGCCGGGCCTTCCCTGGCGGATGGAGTTCCCCGTGCCGCTCGCCCTCCGCACAGGTTCACCTGGTTCCGTTTTGGTTCGAGCGTCGCGGAGAAGCCGGATGCAGCCGCATCGTGTGTCTGCGAGCATGCGTCACTGTGGAGATCAACAACTCTGTCGTCCGGCGCGCGGTCGCCGCCGACGCTGCTGCGGTGGCTGATGTGTGGCTGCGTTCCTTCGCGGCGGCGCTTCCGGCTGTGCGCCGGGCTCATACGGACGACCAGGTCCGGTCCTGGTTCCGGGAGGTGGTCGTGCCGGGCCAGGAGACGTGGGTGGCGACGGTCGATGGGTCGGTGGTCGGGATGATGGTGCTGGACGGTGAAGACCTGGATCAGCTCTATCTCGATCCGGACTGGCAGGGCCAGGGCATCGGCGGCCGCCTCGTGCGCCTGGCAAAGCAGCGTCGCCCTGCCGGGTTGGCACTGTGGACGTTCCAGGTCAATGTGTCGGCGCGCCGCTTCTATGAGCGGCACGGCTTCATCGCTGCCGAGTCCACCGATGGGCACCGCAACGAGGAACGCGAGCCGGACATCCGGTACGTATGGTGCCCTGGGGAGCAAGAGCCCTGAGGATGCTCACGCCGCCTGGGCGAGTTGTCGCCCACCCCGGCGGATGCCCTTCTCACTGCGGATGCGGGCGCGTTCACGGCGTTCAGCGGCCAGGACGTCGCGGTGGCGGGCGTCGGCGTTGCGCCATCGCAGGCACGCGTGCAGGGCCCGGTTCCGCACCGTGTCGTTGGGAGGGTTGGAGTCGGCGATGGTGAACTGCCTCAGCTTTCCGAAGTGCGCCTCGACCGGGTTCGCCCAGGGTCCTGTCCGCCGGGACGGAGCCGGGCGCGCGTGGCCGGCGGCGCAGGGTGGCTTGCTCGCAGCGCGGTGGCGCACGTCTCCGGGACGTCTTGGGGCGCACTTGCCCGGGCGGCGGGTCGCGGGAGTTCAATGGGCAATCATGATGCGCAGAAGAACGTCATCCACCGCCATCACCGTTGTCGTCGCTTGTGTGTTCGCCGTTCTCACGTCGTGTTCCTCGGGTTCTTCGGACGGGTCCCCCGCCGAGGGCCGGCCCAGCGGGTCCGGATCCAGGTCGGCGTCCGATCCCCCACGGACGACCACGCCGTCGCCCTCGCCGACCGGGCCGTGTGCTGACGGGACGTGCGAAATCAAGGTCGCCGTGGGAGACGTCGTGACGGTTCCGGAAAGGTACGGCCTCGGGCCGATCAAGGTGACGGCGATCGCCGGCGGAAGGGTGGACATGACCGCCCGGCTGACAGGGTCGGGTTACAGCATTTCCGGCTGTTCCGGTGGCGGCGGCGTGTCGTCGGAGGGTGAAGGCGGTGTCGGCTTCAGCTGCGGCGAGGGACCCGCTACGACCATCAACGACGCCATGAGCCTGAAGGTCGTCGACATCCTGGATGCGGCCGCCGTCCTCCGCATCAAACCCGCCGGGTGAGGTACGGCCCGGCGCTTCGGAAGGGCCGCTCGCGGGCATTTCCTGTCGGCTGCGGTGTGGGGTCGGCCAATGGACGGCGCAGGGTGACGAGCCGTCAATGAGCTGCCCCGGTCTGTGGTTCCCCCTGCAGGGCGAGGAGTGGGGCGGGGCGTCGCTTCTTAATGGACAAGCTGAGGCTTGAAACGGCCCTTCGCCCCTGCGGGGAGGGCCAGGATGATCAGGACCCGTGAGGGGGAGAGCCGTCCCGGTGCGGGTGGGAGCCGGCCGTAAGGTCGTTGACCGGGAATCGCGCCGGCTGCCCGGTCAGAATCCGTACGGCCTCTTCGGCGGCGATGGTCCGTACCGTCCGCATGGCTTCCTCGGAGTAGTAGGCGGCGTGAGGTGTGACGATCACGTTGGGCAGTGCGAAAAGTGGGTTGCTCGGGCGCCATCCGCGTTGTTTCGCGGGTTCCTCCTCGAGGTCGTCCAGCGCCGCGCCGGCGATCCATCCTTCGGTGAGCGCCTGATGGAGCGCCGCGTCCTCCACGATGGGCCCGCGCGCGGTGTTGACGAGGATGGCGGTCGGCTTCATCCGGCGGAGTGTCGCACGGTCGAAGGTGTGGTGCGTCTGCGGGGTGAGCGGCGCTTGGACCACCACGTAGTCGGCGCCTTCCACCAAGTCGTCGAAGGACACCGGCCGGACCTGGGATGCCCGGATCTCGGACTGGTCGAGAAACGGGTCATGTGCCCAGACCTCGGCACCGAACGCTTTCGCGCGTTCGGCGATGAGCCGTGCGATGGAACCGAAGGACAGCAGGCCCAGCACCTGTCCCCTCAGTCTGTGGATGGGTGCTCCGGTCTGCCAGTGCCATTCGCCCTGCCGGGTCGCCCGGTCGTACCGGCAGATCTTGCGGGCGGCCGCGAGCCAGAGCGCGACGGCGTGATCGGCGACCTCTTCGGCGCACCATTCGCTCGGTGCGTTGGTGACCTGGATTCCGTGTCGGGTCGCGGCATCGACGTCGACGATGTCCACGCCCGTGCCGTAGCGGGCGATCACCCGGCAGCGGGTCAACGCCTCGATGGCGCGGGAACCGACGTGCGCGTACTGGGTCAGGACGCCGCCGGCCTCTCGTCCCGCTTCGATCACCTCGTCCTCGTTCTTGCACTGCGCGGCAACGAGCCGGAGTCCGGCACCTTCGACGACCGCGCGTTCGATGTCCACCTCACCGAAGTCGAAGTCGGCGATCAGAATCGTTTCGCTGGAGTCAATGCGAGTCACGAGGAATCCCCTTGGTGTGAACGAGATCCTGGTACGACACCGCGAGCTCCAGGCAGCCCCCGCGGTCCAGCTGGCCGACCGTGGAACGGTAGATCTCCTGCCACGGCGTCTGGTGCTCCAGTACCGGGGGTGTGTAGCGGGCCAGGCGCTCGGCGATCTCCTCGTCCGGCAGCAGGACGTCGACGCGTGCGTTGTCCAGGTCGACACGGATCCGGTCGCCGGTGCGCAGGATGGCAAGATTGCCGCCGACCGCGGCCTCGGGGCTGGCGTTGAGGATGGACGGTGCGTCCGACGTACCGCTCTGCCGGCCGTCACCGAGCGTCGGCAGCGCCATGATGCCTCGCTGGACCAGCGCCGGAGGAAGCTCCATGTTCACGACCTCGGCCGAGCCGGGATATCCGACCGGCCCGGTGTAGCGGATGACGAGAATGCAGTCCTGGTCGATGCCGAGCGCCGGGTCCTCGATACGAGCGTGGTAGTCCTCCGGCCCGTCGAAGACGACGGCACGGAAATCGAACACCGACGGATCGTCGGAATGCGGCGAGCAACGGGCCCGAAAGGCGTCCGTGATGACCGACATTTTCATGATCGCGGAGTCGAACAGGTTCCCCGTCATGACGAGCAGTCCGCCGTGCGCGGTGACCGGGTCCTCGCAGGGGCGGATGACCGCCGGGTCGGCAGGCGGGACATCCTCCAGGTTCTGGGCCACCGTACGGCCCGAGACCGTCACGGCATCACCGTGCAGGTGCCCCGCTTCCAGCAATGCCCGCATGACCGCAGGGACACCGCCGGCGCGGTGGAAGTCCTCGCCGAGGAACTCCCCCGCGGGAGCGAGGTTCACCAGCACCGGAATGTCGCGTCCGACGCGCTGCCAGTCCTGGTTGGTGAGATCCACCCCGACGTGACGTGCGATGGCGTTGATGTGGATCGGCACGTTGGTCGAGGCGGCGATGGCCGATGCGACGACGATCGCGTTCTCGAAGGCCTGCCGGGTCATGACCTTGCGGGGGGTCAGATCCTCTCGCACCAAGGTCACCGCCCGGCGGCCTGTCTCGTAGGCCATCTGCGCCCGCTCGCTGTAGGGCGCCGGGATCGACGCGCAGCCGGGCAGGGACATTCCCAGGGCCTCGGCCAGACTGTTCATCGACAGCGCGGTGCCCATCGTGTTGCAGTGCCCGATGCTGGGCGCGGAGGCGGTCACCCGTGCCAGGTATTCGTCGTGGTCGATCTCTCCACTGGCGAGCAGCCGCTTCGACTGCCAGATCACCAGCCCCGAGCCCGTCCGCATGCCGCGGTGGTAGCCGTTGAGCATAGGGCCGCCGGACAGGACGATCGCCGGGATGTTCACTGTCGCCGCCGCGGTCAGACACGCGGGTGTGGTCTTGTCGCAGCCCGTCGTCAGGACCACTCCGTCAAGCGGATACCCGTAGAGCACCTCGACCAGGCCGAGATAGGCCAGGTTGCGGTCCAGCGCCGCGGTGGGGCGCTTTCCGGTCTCCTGCAACGGGTGGACGGGGAACTCGAACGGAATGCCACCACCGTCGCGGACCCCGGCCTTGACCCGGTCGGCGAGGGCGAGATGGTGCCGGTTGCAGGGAACCAGATCATTACCTGTCTGGGCGATGCCGATGATCGGCCGGCCGGACTGCAGCTCTGCCCGCGTGAGACCGAAGTTCAGAAACCGTTCGAGGTACAGAGCCGTCATCTCCGGATTCTCCGCGTTCGCCCACCAGGCCTGGCTACGCAGCTCCCCCGCGGTTCCCTTCGTCGCTGACATGGTCAGCTCCTGGCCGAGCAGTCCGGGCTTTCGCCCCGACGCCGGGCATCGCGGTGCCCCGTGAGAAGGCCTGCGCACTGCCCAGGCCGGCCGGCTGCCGCCTCCCCCGTCGGCCTCTTCGACGAGTCCGGCCCGTCCGCTCCGGCCATGAAGCGTCCTGTCGTCTGGTGCTGGACAGCCACGGATCCTCCTCGGCTCGACGGTGGCGAGCGGTTCAGGCGCTGCCGGCCATCGCACAGGGCGGCATCACCTCCAGCTTCGTCGGAAACATGCCGCGCGCGCAGCCTGGGAGGTCCAGACGAAGCGGGTCCCGCCGCTCGACACATCCTTTGCACGCACGCCCAGAGCAGCTCGGCCGGCTGGCCACGCAAAACGGCCCCACCCACCCGGCACCGCTGCTACGCCGGCTCCCGTGCGGAGAGGCGGTCCGGCCCGGTGCACTGCACGGCCAGAGGCGACTCCTCCACACGCGACCTGCCCGGCCAAGGGAGCACAGGCACGAAGGCCAACGGCTCGATCCGGGCCCACACCGCATCAGTGATCAGCAGCCGAACAGACACATCCGATCAACCGACCAGCGCATCAAAGACACACGCTCCAGGCATCCAGCCACGGAGCCCACGCAAAAACCGGCTGGCACACCACGGCGGCCGCTGCTACCTTCGCGGAGGCCGTGCGAGAAACGAGGAGGTGGTACCCATGAACGTATCGACATGGGTGCTCTCCTGCGGGGTCACGGTCGGGCGATAGGTCGTCCGGGAGCGCCGTTCAACAGCACTCCCGAAAGACACGACCATGGCCCTTCACTTCACGTCCGAACAGCGCCTCGACGACGGCGTCCTCGAACGCAAATTCACCCTCGGCGAGATCCCCGGCATCCTGTGGACGCCCACATCCGCATCCGTATCCGCACCGGCGCCGCTCATCCTGCTCGGCCACCCCACACTTGGACTGCACAAGATGTACCCCCGGCTGGTGGCGCGAGCCCGGCACGCCGCGGCGGATGGCTTCGCCACGGCCACCATCGAGCTTCCCGGGAGCGGTGACCGGCCCCGTTGGGCCGCCATCGAGCAGGCCCGCGCCGACCTCCGCCGGGCCAGGGAAGCCGGCGAGCCGGTCAGCGACGAGATCATCGACGCCCTCATCCTCCCGCTCGTCGACAAGTCGGTCCCGGAATGGCAGGCCGCCCTCGACGCCCTCCTGCCGCTGCCCGAGATCGGCGGCCCGGTCGGGTACTCAGGGGGAGTGATCTCCATCGGCATTCGCCTTGCGGTGGTCGAGCCGCGCATCGTGGCCGCTGGTCTCTTCGCCGGCAGTCTCGTGCCTCGCGCCATGTTCGAGGAGGCCCGCCAGGTCACCATTCCGCTGCACGTCCTGCTGCAGTGGGACGACGAAGGAAACGACCGGCAGGCGGCCCTGGACCTGTTCGACGCCTTCGGCTCCAAGGAGAAGACCCTGCACGCCAATATGGGCGGGCACACCGGCGTCCCGCAGTTCGCGGGGGACGCCGCGGCCCAGTTCTTCACCCGGCACCTGAGGTGAGGCCGGACCGCCAGGCCCTCAGCAGACGGTAAGCCGTGATGCTGCTCGTCGAGGGCAGGCCCCGGCGTTCCTCTGCTGTCCATGCCGTGGGCCCCTGCCGGCTCGGCAGGGGCCCACGCTGTCCGAAGCCCCTGGTTCCGGAAGTGTGTCGGGCGCATTCCATGTGGATGCCCGGCCAGGCGGTGCGTGTTCGACGAGGTGCCGGCGGCCAACCTCCGTCGGCCCAGACCTTGCGGATGGTGGGGGTGGGCGCGGCGACCTGGTCGACCGTGCGCATGCCGGCGACGGAGTCCTGCAGGCTCGCGGCCGTGACCAGCGCCGCGAGCAGCACCGCGAGCAGCAGTGCGAGGGTGTCGGTGACGACGCTCCGCTTGCGGCCCACGATCTTCTTCGCCGTATCCGTGCCCTGCCGGCGGCCGGGACGCTGGTGAAGGCCTTCGTCGACATCCGATCCGGCTGCCGGCCAGGGCTGGGGCGACGATGGTGTCGGATTCCCGCCGGACAGGAGGCCGGGGGTGTTGGTTGGCTGACCGCATGGTCACAGCGCATACGGACAAAGCCTTGCTCTTCCGCTCCCTCCACACCCCTGCACGCCCCCTCGCGCTGGCCAACGCCTGGGACGTGGCCAGTGCCCGTGTCATCGAGGCCGCGGGGGCACCCGCGATCGCCACCACCAGCGCCGGGATCGCCTGGTCGCTCGGCCGTCCGGACAGGGAGACCGTCCCTCCCGACCAGGTGGTGGACCTGATCGCCCGTATCGTCGCGGCGGTCGGCATACCGGTCACCGCCGATATCGAGGGCGGATACGGACAGGACGCGGCCGGCGTCGCCGAGACCGTTGCACGGGTGCTGGAAGCAGGTGCCGTGGGCGTCAACATCGAGGACGGCACCCGGCCTCCGGCCGAACTCGGGGCGCGGCTCACGGCGGCCCGGGCCGCGGCGGAACGAGCGGGCGCGCTCCTCTTCCTCAATGCCCGTATCGACACCTACCTGTTCGGCCTCGGCGACCCCGCCACCCGGCTGAAGGACACCCTGGAGCGGGCGCACGGGTACATGGACGCCGGCGCCGACGGCATCTTCGTCCCCGGCGTCACCGACCCCGCCACCATCGCGGAACTGGCCGAGGGCATCTCCGTGCCGCTGAATGTCATGGCCGGCCCCGGAGTACCCGCCGTCGCCGAGCTGGGCGCGCTCGGCGTCGCCCGCGTCAGCCTCGGCTCGGGCGTCGCCCAGACCGCCTACACCGCCACCCGCCGCGCCGCGCAGCAGCTGTACGACACCGGCGACTACCACCCCCTCACCGATGCCATTCCCTTCCCCGAGCTCAACGACCTGTTCCTGGGCCCGCGCTGACCGTAAGGCTCGACATACCGAGGGCGGCCTGCGGGGCCAAGCAACGGCACGGCGCGCGGCGCCCTGAAGTACGCGCCGAAGGTTGAGTACATGACAAGTCCTCGCTACCGTTTACGCGCGTTGACCCGATAGCGGTCGTCACCCCCGGAAGGAGGCGATGAGCGATGAGGTATGTCAAGAGGGCGCTTGCCGCGACTGCGGCCGTGGTGGCCACGGCAGCGGTTCTGCAATCCCCCGCGCAGGCGGCCGTGGTTCCCGAGCACGCGGTCATCGTGTGCCAGAGCGCCAGCTTCTACGCCAACTACAACAGCTCCACCGGCCCCAGCGGCTACCTTCGCACCCTCTACTACGGGGACAAGGTGGGCCACACCCCCGGCGTCCACCCCGTCTACAACGGTTGGGCGGCCACCTTCGACTTCGGCCCCAACGACTGGGGTTACGTGCGCATCGAATGCATCGGCGGCTACGACTCCTGGTGAGTCCGGACCCGAAGGGAAACCCCCATGTCGGCACCGCGCACCCTGCGAACCGGCGCTCTCGCCACAGCGATCGGCGCCGCGCTGCTGCTCGGCGTGAGCAGCGGAACCTCCCAAGCCGCCGACGGCAGGATCGGCGTCCGGGAAACCGTCTGCGCCCAGGACCTGTACGTCCGTACCGACCCCGGCGGTGCCTGGATGGGCACGCTCTACCACGGCCAGACCTTTCTGGTCGAAAGCAAGCAGAGCGGCTGGGCCTACGGCTTCGCCTACGGCGACATCAACCGCCACGGCTGGGTCCAGGACGGCTGGTTCTGCTGACCGACCCCGAACGGGAGCCCGTCCGCCGAAGCCCCGTGGCCGTTGCCTCCTGCCATCCGCCCGCCGCACAAGGAGATGCATGACGACGAAGCCAGGCGGGGTCCTTCGGCTCCGCGCACGCACCGGCACCGTACTCACGGTCGCGGTCGCACTCGTGGGCCTGCTCCCCACCACCTCCCAAGCGAACGTGAACAGGTACACCGTCCAGGCGAACTCACCCAAGCCCGCGGTGTGCAACAACTCCGGCACCATCCCGCCCGGTACCTGGCTGCAGAACAAGCCATGCGGCTACTGGGTCGGCACCGCCATGGCCGGTTCGTCCTTCGACGTCCACCAGACGAATCCGAGCAACTACCATTACGGGCGCAGCCTGGGCAACAACAACATCTGCGCCTGGATCCCACCCGGTGCCCTCGGCTCCAGCCCGACCGCGTCCGTCGCGGAATCGTGCAGCGACGCCACGAAGGACACCATGTCCCACCGCCGGACACTCGGCCACGACTTCAACGCGGCCGCACATGACGCCACGGACGGCACACCGATCACGGTCAACCCCGCCTGTACGGCGTACTACAACTACTACACGACCAGCACCTACGCCGACGGCTCGCTCCGCGACCCGGCCGGCACCCCGGGCTCGACGGTGATGTACCGCTTCACCACGAACGGCTCCAACCCGGCCGTCGTCGTCCGTGACAGCGTGATCGGCTGGATCTTCCTCAGCCGTTCCTGCGTCACCAACTGGCGCGGCATCACCTTCTACAACGACAACGACTGAGAGGTCGTTGTCTCCCCTTGGTCCGTCCCGGAATCTGCCGTCGCTTCGTGCCGCGGGCCAGGCGGCGGTGGAGCACGAGCCGGCCGTAGGTCCGCTCGACCGTGCAGCGTTTCGGGATCAGGGTGAAGCCCTGGGGTCACCCCTGCTCGGGGTGCCCCCACACCTGCTAGTGCTCTGACCGGGAAGGTTCACCGGGTTGCCGTTCGCGGTGCGGGCCTTGCGGGCGGTTGGATGTGACGATATCCATCCTGATGCGTGGAGGTGCGCTGGCAGAGCCGGTCAAGGTCCGCAGGCTGACCGATCAAGAAGGGCAGAAGCTGCAGCAGATCGTGCGCCGGGCAGCACCAGCACGGTGCGTTACCGGCGGGCGATGATGATCCTGGCCTCGGCCGGAGGTAACCGGGTCCCGGTGATCGCCCAACTGGTCCAGGCCGACGAGGACACCGTCCGCGACATGATCCACCGGTCGAGATCGGTCTGGCCTGCCTGGACCCTCAGTGGGCGGGAGGCCGTCCCCGCCTGCCCAGCCCTGACGACGAGGACTTCGTCATCCAGACGGCCACCACCCGCCCCCGCAAACTCGGCCAGCCCTTCACCCGCTGGTCCATCCGCAAACTCGCCGCCTACCTGCGCAAAGTCCACGGCAGGGTGATCGGCATCGGCCGTGAGGCCCTGCGGACGCTACTCGCCCGACGCGGGGTCACCTTCCAGCGCACCAAGACGTGGAAGGAATCCACCGACCCCGACCGCGACGCCAAGCTCGACCGGATCGAGCACGTGCTGGAGCACTTCCCGGACCGCACGTTCGCCTTCGACGAGTTCGGCCCGCTGGGCATACGCCCCACCGGCGGCACCTGCTGGGCCGAACAAGGCCGGCCCGACCGGCTGCCGGCGACCTACCACCGCACG
Organism: Streptomyces spiralis; assembly: GCF_014654675.1. GTDB lineage: Bacteria > Actinomycetota > Actinomycetes > Streptomycetales > Streptomycetaceae > Streptomyces > Streptomyces spiralis. The sequence continues at coordinate 1,421 of NZ_BNBC01000086.1, read as the reverse complement.
CACGGCGTCACCTACTTCCATGGCTGCTACTCCGTCGGCGACGACACCCTGTGGGGCATCAACCGCCGCCGCAAAGGCGCGGCCAACACCCTCGCAGCCCTGAAGTCGATTCGGGCCGCCCGTCCCGACGGCGCCCCGATCTACATCGTCCTGGACAACCTCTCCGCCCACAAAGGTGCCAAGATCCGCCGCTGGGCGAAGAAAAACAACGTCGAGCTGTGCTTCACCCCGACCAACGCCTCGTGTGCCAACCCCATCGAGGCGCACTTCGGGCCGCTGCGGCAGTTCACCCTCGCCAATTCCCACTCCAAGCACACCGTCCAGACCCGCGAGCTGCACCGGTACCTACGCCGGCGCAACGCCAACGCCCGCCACCCCGACGTGCTGGCAGCCCAACGACGCGAACGCGCCCGGATCCGCGCGGAGAAGGGCATCCGCTGGGGAGGACGGCCCCTGGCCACAGCGGCCTGACCGTCCCGGCACTGCGGTCACAGCGGCAGACAGTCGGGCCGCCGATCAGCTGACATGTGCGGCGATGATCCGTGCACACTCCATCGACTCGGCATGCGTGGTGTCCACCTCCAGGTCATAGACCATGCCCCGGTGGACCACGTCCGCCTGGGACGCCGCCATGCCGATGACCCGATCACCTCGTGCGACCTCACGGCCTGCGGCCACCACACTGTCGCATCGGACACCGACCCACAGCACCCGCAGTTCACCCAAAGCCTTCTGCCATCGCTTCTGCGAGTCCGCTCCGCCGAGGAAGACCTCATCAACGATGACCCGGGCACCCGCACGGGCCATCGCGGCGACCCCCTCGATCCATGCCGCTTCCAGCGTCCGGAACTCCGGCCCGACAATCACCTGTCCGTCCGGAGCGAACTCGATCCCCGCATCCGACGCCTGCATGGACGCGGGCATGGCCTCAACCAGCGTGTCCGTCCCCAGGGCCAGCCACGGATCCGGCAGGACTGCCTGCAGACACCGAACGATCCCGGACTTCCCCGAGCTGGAACCACCGTTGAGAACGATCACCTCAGTCATCACCGCGCCACAGTAGAGGCACCGCAGCAACGCTCGAAACGGATTTCCGCGAACGCTGCACCACCCGCCACAACCCGGTGAACCTTCCCGGTCAGAGCGCTAGCTAGGGGGTTTCTCGTCGATCAGGCCGGATCAGGGAGCAGTGGCTGGTGGTGGGGGCACCTCCCACGCCGTTCAGGCAGTGGGGGAACATCGCAAGGCGGAGGAGGGAGTCGATGCGGAGCATCGGCGACCGACGACAACGCCGCGAAGTGCGGCACCAGGCGCCGCGAGCCCGGCATGATCGGCGAAACACCCCCTAACTGGCTCTAACAAAAGGCTGTTGATCATGTGACTGTCGGCTTGTCCGCTCGTTGATGTGGTCGTGGGGATGA
>NZ_BNBC01000085.1:14439-18548 GCF_014654675.1 Streptomyces spiralis | reverse complement strand
CAGCGCCGCCCGGATCACCCGCTGCTGCGACGGACCGTTCGGCGCCGTGAGGCCGTTACTGGCACCGTCCTGGTTCAACGCCGAACCCCGCACCACCGCCAGCACCGGATGCCCATGACGCCGCGCGTCCGACAACCGCTCCAGCAGGAGCATGCCGACGCCCTCGCCCCAGCCCGTGCCGTCCGCGCCCATGCCGAAGGACTTGCAGCGGCCGTCGGGGGCGAGGCCGCGCTGGCGGCTGAACTCGACGAAGACCTCGGGCGTGGCCATGACGGCGACACCGCCGGCCAACGCCAGGGAGCACTCGCCCGAGCGCAGCGCCTGCGCCGCCATGTGCAGGGCGACCAGAGACGACGAACACGCCGTGTCCACCGTCACCGCGGGGCCCTCCAGACCGAAGGTGTAGGAGACCCGGCCGGAGGCGATGGCTCCGGTGCTGTTGTTGGCGGGGTAGTCGTGGTACATCATCCCGGCGTACAGGCCGGTCGCGCTGCCGCGCAGCGACTCCGGGTCGATGCCGGCGCGTTCGAACGCCTCCCAGGCGGTCTCCAGCAGCAGGAACTGCTGCGGGTCCATGATCGCGGCCTCGTTGGGGCTGATGCCGAAGAAGGCCGGGTCGAACTCGCCCGCCTCGTGCAGGAACCCCCCTTCCCGGGCGTAGGTCGTGTGGGGCCGCTCGCCGGTCGGGTCGTAGACGCGGTCGAGGTCCCAGCCGCGGTTGCCGGGGAAGTCGGAGATCGCGTCGACGCCGTCGGAGACCAGCCGCCACAGGTCCTCCGGGGTGCGCACCCCGCCCGGGTAGCGGCAGGCCATGCCGACGATCACGATCGGGTCGTCGTCGTGGCCGGCGCGCGCGACCGTGCCCGCCGGTGCGGCCTGCTGCTCGTCCCTGCCGGAGAGTTCGGCGAGGAGGTGGCGGGCGAGGGCGCGCGGGGAGGGGTAGTCGAAGGCCAGGGTGGCGGGCAGGCGGACGTCGACGGCCGAGCCGAGCGCGTTGCGGAACTCGACGGCGGTCAGCGAGTCGAAGCCCAGTTCGCTGAAGGCCCGGTCGGCGTCGACGGCGTCGGAGCCGACGTAGCCGAGGGTGGCCGCGACCTGGGTGCGGACCAGCCCGAGCAGCACCTCCAGGCGCTCGTCGCGGTCGAGTCCGGCCAGGCGCCGCTGGAGCGCGCTCGCCTCGGCCGCCGGGGCGGTGGGCGCGGAGCGGCGGGCCGGCCGGGGCCGGACCAGGCCGCGGAACAGCGGCGGCAGGTCCTCGCCCGCGTCGCCGAGGGTCCGTACGTCCAGCCGGATGGGCACGACGAGCGGCGCGTCCACCGTCAGCGCCCGGTCGAACAGCTCGATGCCCTGTTCGGCGGTGAGCGCACCGATGCCGGTGCGGGCCATGCGCGCGAGGTCGGCGTCCGTGAGGCCGCCGGACATGCCGCTCGCCCACAGGCCCCAGGCCAGGGATGTCGCGGCGAGCCCATGGGCGCGGCGGTGCGCGGCGAGGGCGTCGAGCAGCGCGTTGGCCGCGCCGTAGTTGGCCTGGCCGGGGACGCCGAGCACACCGGTGGCGGAGGAGAACAGGACGAAGGCGGCCAGGTCCCGGTCGGCGGTGAGTTCGTGCAGGTGCAGCGCGGCGTCGGCCTTGGCGCGCAGCACGGCGTCGAGACGTTCGGCGGTGAGGGAGCCGACCAGCGCGTCGTCGAGCACACCGGCGAGGTGCACGACGCCGGTGAGCGGCACCCCTTCGAGCAGCGCCGTCAGCGCCTCGCGGTCGGCGGCGTCACAGGCCGCCACGGTGACGTCGGCGCCCGCCGCGCGCAGTTCCTCGGCCAGCTCCGCCGCGCCGGGCGCCTGCGCGCCGCGCCGGGACACCAGCAGCAGGCTGCGTACCCCGTGCGCGGCGACCAGGTGCCGGGACACCTGCGTGCCCAGCGCTCCGGTCGCGCCCGTCACCAGGACGGTGCCGTCCCCGAACGAGACGGGTGCCGCCTCCCGCTCGGGGTCGTCGACGACCCGGGCCAGCCGGGCGCCGTACACGGTGGTGCCGCGCACGGCGAGCTGCGGCTCGCCCGCGAGGACGGAGACGGCGGAGACGGCCAGGGCGACGTCCGCGGCCCCGTCCGCAGCCCCGTCCGCATGCGCGTCCGCGTCCAGGTCCACCAGGACGAACCGGCCGGGGTGCTCCGTCTGGGCCGAGCGCACCAGGCCCCAGACGGCCGCGCCCGCCAGGTCGGTGACGTCCTCGCCGGGCCGGGCGACGGCGCCGCGCGTGGCCACCACCAGGGTGGAGGAGCCGAACCGTTCGTCGGCCGGCCAGCTCCGCAGCACCCCGAGCACCCGCTCGGTGGCGCGGTGCACGGCGGCCGTGTCGGTGCCGGGGACGGAGCGCAGGACGACCGTGTCCGGCACCGGCCCGTCGGCGGGCAGCTCGTCCCAGTCGACGACGGCGGCCGGTGCCACGGCGTCCCCGGCCGACGGCGTCGGCAGCTCGGCCCACTCGAGGCCGAACAGCGAGTCGTGGCCGCCCGCGCGGGCCGCGGCGAGCTGCCGCGCGGACACCTCGCGCAGTACGAGCGTCTCCACGGACAGCACCGGCCGCCCGGTCTCGTCGCACACGTCGAGCGAGAGACCCGCGCCGGCGGCGGGCGCGATACGGACCCGCAGCCGCGTGGCACCGGAGGCGTGCAGCCGAACGCCGGACCAGGCGAACGGCAGCACCGGGCCCTCGGCGTCGGTGAAGCGGTCGGTGAGCACGGCGGCGTGCAGCGACGCGTCGAGCAGCGCCGGGTGCATGCCGAAGGCGGCGGCGTCCGCCTGCGCGCGCTCCGGCAGGACGACGTCGGCGAACACCTCGTCCCCGGTGCGCCAGGCGCGGACCATGCCACGGAACGCGGGACCGTAGGGCAGCCCGGCGGCGGCGAGCGTCTCGTACACCCCCGTGCCGTCGACGAACTCCTGTTCCATGGAGACGGCATCGGCCGGGGGCCAGGCGCCCAGCTCGTACGCGGCGCCCGGCACCGGCTGCGCGGCCAGCACACCGTCCGCGTGCAGCGTCCACGGCTGGTCGGGGTGGTCGTCCCGGCGCGAGTGCACGCTCACCGGGCGGCGGCCCGACGCGTCGGCCGCGCCCACCTCCACCTGGATCGCGACCGGGCCCCGCTCGGGCAGCACCAGCGGCGCCTGAAGGGTCAGCTCCTCCAGCAGCTCGCAGCCCACCTGGTCGCCGGCCCGGATCGCCAGCTCCACGAAGCCCGTGCCGGGGAAGACCACGGAACCGCCGACCACGTGGTCGGCGAGCCACGGCTGCGCCGCGACCGACAGCCGCCCGGTGAGCACGACCCCGCCGGAGTCCGCGAGGGACACGACCGCCCCCAGCAGCGGGTGCTCGGCCGACGTCAGCCCCGCCCCGGAGAGATCCCCGACCGCGCCCGCGCCGTCGACCCAGTAGCGCTGACGCTGGAAGGCGTACGTCGGCAGGTCGACGCGGCGGGCGCCGGTGCCCTCGAACCAGGCGGCCCAGTCGACCCGTGCGCCACTGACGTGGAGCTGGGCAAGGGCGGTGAGCAGGGTCTCGGCCTCGGGGCGGTCCTTGCGCAGGGTCGGTGCTACGACCGTCTCGTCCGAGGTGAGGGTCTGCTGGGCCAGTCCGGCCAGGATCCCGTCGGGGCCGAGTTCCAGGCAGCGACTCACACCCCGGGCTTCCAGGGTGCGCACGGCGTCGGAGAAACGGACGGCGGCACGGACCTGTTCGACCCAGTACTCCGGGGACTGCCAGTCCGTCGCCGACTCCCCCGTGACGGTCGACACGACCGCCGACTCGGGGGCGTTGAAGGTCAATTCGGATGCCACGGCGCGGAAGTCGGCCAGCATCGGTTCCATCAGCGGGCTGTGGAAGGCGTGCGACACGGACAGGCGGCTCGTCTTACGACCGAGAGCGGTGAAGTGCTCGCCGATCGCCAGGACTTGGTCCTCGCTGCCGGAGACCACCACGGACGTGGGACCGTTGATCGCTGCGATGGACACGTCGTCGGTGAGCAGCGGCAGGACTTCGTCTTCTGCCGCCTGTACGGCGACCATCGCACCACCCTCGGGCAACGCCTGCATCAACCGACCCCGGGCCG
>NZ_BNBC01000085.1:3398-14403 GCF_014654675.1 Streptomyces spiralis | reverse complement strand
GCCGCGTCCGCCAGCGACAGCACCCCGGCCACATGCGCCGCGGCCAGCTCACCGATGGAGTGACCGACCAGCACGTCAGGCCGTATCCCCCACGCCTCCACCAACCGGAACAACGCCACTTCGACAGCGAACAACGCAGGCTGGGCATAACCCGTGGCGTTCAACGCATCCGCATCCTCGCCCCACATCACCTCACGCAACGGCCGATCCAGATGCCGATCCAGCTCAGCAACCACCGCGTCCAAGGCCTCGGCGAACACCGGGAAGGCGTCGTACAACCCACGCCCCATCCCCAACCGCTGAGCCCCCTGCCCCGTGAACAGGAACGCGGTCGTGCCCCGGGCCGCCACCCCGCGCACGGTGCCCGTAGCGGTCTCGCCGGCCGCCAGTGCGGCGAGGGCGGTCAGGCCGGTCTCGCGGTCGGGGGCGAGGACCACCGCGCGGTGCTCCAGGGCGGCCCGGGTGGTGGCCAGCGAATAGGCCAGGTCCAGGGGGGTGGACTCGGTGTCGTTCTCCGTGAGGTGGGTGTGCAGCCGCAGGGCCTGACCGCGCAGGGCGTCCGCGCCGCGTCCGGAGACCGGCCAGGGCAGCAGCGGGGCCGGCCCCCTCGGGCCCGTCTCCGACGCCGAACCGCCCGGCGCCTCCCCGGAGTCCGTCGTCTCCCCGGAGTCCGTTGCCTCCTCGGCGTCCGGGGCCTCCTCCAGGATGACGTGGACGTTGGTCCCGCTGACGCCGAAGGAGGAGACGCCGGCGCGGCGGGGCTGGTCGGTGCGGGGCCAGTCGCGGGCCTCGGTCAGCAGGCGTACGTCGCCGGCGGCCCAGTCGACGTGGGTGGAGGGCTCGTCGACGTGGAGGGTCTTGGGCATGACGCCGTGCCGCATCGCCATGACCATCTTGATGATGCCGCTGACGCCGGCGGCCGCCTGGGCGTGGCCGATGTTCGACTTCACGGAGCCGAGCCACAGCGGGCGGCCCTCGGGGCGGTTCTGGCCGTAGGTGGCGAGCAGGGCCTGTGCCTCGATCGGGTCGCCCAGGGTCGTACCGGTGCCGTGGCCCTCGACGACGTCGACGCGGTCGGCGGCGAGCCCCGCGTTGGCGAGGGCCTGGCGGATGACGCGCTGCTGGGCGCGGCCGTTGGGGGCGGTCAGGCCGTTGCTGGCACCGTCCTGGTTGACGGCCGAGCCGCGGACGAGCGCGAGGACGGGGTGGCCGTTGCGGCGGGCGTCCGACAACCGCTCCAGCAGGAGCACGCCGGCGCCCTCGGACCAGCCGGTGCCGTCGGCGGCGTCGGCGAACGCCTTGCAGCGGCCGTCGGGGGCGAGGCCGCGCTGGCGGCTGAAGGCGACGAACGGCGAGGGGGTGGACATCACCATGACGCCGCCGGCCAGGGCCAGGGAGCACTCGCGCTGCCGCAGCGCCTGCGCGGCGAGGTGCAGGGCGACCAGCGACGACGAGCACGCGGTGTCCACCGTCACCGCGGGGCCCTCAAGGCCCAGGGTGTAGGAGACACGGCCGGAGATGACGGCGGCGGCGTTGGCGGTCGTCATGTAGGACTCGGCGACCTCTCCGGCGGCGCCGATGAGGTACTCGTAGTCCTGGATGCCGGAGCCGGCGAAGACGCCGACGGGTTTGCCGCGCAGCGACTCGGGGTCGATGCCGGCCCGTTCGAACGCCTCCCAGGAGACCTCCAGGAGCAGCCGCTGCTGCGGGTCCATGGTCAGCGCCTCGTTGGGGCTGATGCCGAAGAACCCGGCGTCGAAGGCGGGCGCGTCGTGCACGAAGCCGCCTTCGTGGACGTAGCTGGTGCCGGTCCCGGTCCCGGATTCCTGGCCGGCGCCGCTACCGGTGCCGGCGCCGGTGAGGGCGTCGAGGTCCCAGCCGCGGTCGGTGGGGAAGGAGGTGATGGCGTCGCGTCCTTCGGCGACGAGCCGCCACAGGTCCTCCGGGCCGGTGACGTCGCCCGGGTAGCGGCAGCTCATGGCGACGACGGCGATGGGCTCGTCGTTCTGGTTCTCCACTTCCTGCAGCCGTCGGCGGGTCTGGTGCAGATCAGCCGTGACCCGCTTGAGATAGTCGAGGAGCCTGTCGTCATTGGCCTTGGCCATCGTGGTCCCACCGTGTCCTTGTGAAATGCCGGATGCCGTACGGATGCGGAGTGGTCGAACGCCGGACGCCGGACCGCTTGCCGCTCGGGTCGGGTTCGGGGCGTGCGCCCGTCAGGAGAGGCCGAGTTCGTTGTCGATGAACGCGAAGACGTCGTCGGCGGAGGCGGTGTCGAGCTGGTCGCCCAGGGCGTCGTTCTCGCCGCTCGTGCCGAGGGTGTCGGTGAGCCGTGCGAGCAGGCTCCGCAGGCGGGTGGTGATGCGGGTGCTGTCGATCTCCTCGGGAGCCAGGCCGTCCGCGGTCAGCTCCAGCCGGTCGAGCTGGGCGAGGACGGGCAGTTCGCCGTCGTCGCCGCCCTGGGCGCACAGTTCGTCCCACAGGTGGGCGGCGAGCGCGTCGGGCGTGGGATGGTCGTAGACCATGCTGGTGGGGAGGGTTCTCCCGGTGGCGGCGGTCAGCCTGGTGCGCAGATCGACGGCGGCGACCGAGTCGAAGCCGAGGTCGTCGAAGCCGCGCTGCCCGGGGATGTCGGCCGGGTCGTCGTAGCCGAGCAGCGCGGCCACGTGGGTGCGGACCAGGTCCAGGAGGGTACGGCGCTGCTCGCTCTCCGGCATCGCGGCGAGCCGTGCGGTCAGGCCGTCGCTCTGTCCGGTGCCGGCCGGTGCGTCCGCGGCGTCGAGGACGGCGCGGGCCTCGGGGAGGGCGGCGAGCAGCGGGCGGGGGCGGGCGAGGGTGTAGGTGGGGGCGAACCGCGCCCAGTCGAACGCGGCGACGACGGCGTGGGCGGCGCGGCCCGCGAGGATGCGGCGCAGGGCGCCCAGGGCGAGCCGGGGCTCCATCGCGGGGGCGCCGATGCGCCGCATCATCGCGGCGAGTTCGGCGTCGACCATGCCGCTGTCCCAGGAGCCCCAGGCGATGGAGGTGGCGGCCAGGCCGCGGGCGCGGCGGCGGTGGGCGAGACCGTCCAGGAAGGCGTTGGCGCTGCCGTAGGCGGTCTGTCCGGCGCTGCCCCACACGGCGGAGCCGGAGGAGAACAGCACGAACGCGTCCAGCGGTGTGTCGTGCAGGAGTTCGTCGAGGTGCAGGGCGCCGAGGTTCTTGGCGGTGGCGACCTCCGCGAACTCGGCGAGACCGAGGTCGGTGAGCGGGGCGATGCGCTGCGCCAGGCCGGCGACGTGCACGACGGCGGTCAGGCCGGACACCGAGGCGAGCAGGGCGCGTACCGCCTCGCGGTCGGCGACGTCGCAGGCCGCCACGGTGACCCGGACGCCCGACTTCTCCAGCTCCGCCGCGAGGTCGGCGGCCCCGGGGGCGTCGGCGCCGCGCCTGCTGGTCAGCACCAGGTGTTCGGCGCCGTCGGCGGCGAGGGCGCGCGCGACATGGGCACCGAGTCCGCCGGTGCCGCCGGTGACGAGGACGGTGCCGCGCGGCTGCCAGGCCCGCTCCGGGTCGGGCCGCTCGGGTCGGGTCATGCGGCGGGCGCGCGTCCCGGAGCCGCGGACGGCGATCTGGTCCTCGCCGGTGGCGCCGGCGAGGGTGTCGCACAGCCGCCGCGCTGACCGCTCGTCGGTGGGGTCGGCGAGGTCGGCGATGCCACCGAAGGTGTCGGGGGCGTCCAGGGCGAGCCCGCCGGCCAGGCCCCACAGCGCCGTCTGGTACGGGCTGACGGGGCGGGCGGCGGCGTCGGTGTCGTCGACGGCGACGGCGCCGCTGGTGACCAGCCACAGCGGGGCGCGCCACGCCCGGTCGGCCAGGGCCTGGGCGAGGGCGACGGTGTCCGCGAGGCCCCGGGAGACGGCCGGGTGGGCGGGGTGCGGTGTGTCGTCGAGGCCGAGCAGGCAGAGCACGCCGGCCGGCTCCTCCTCGGGTGGCAGGGCGGTCTTCTCGGCGAGCAGGGCGGCCAGGGCGGTCCGGTCCTGTCCTCTGCCGGTCTCGACGGTCAGCGGGCGGGCGCCCCGCTCGGTCAGGGCCGCGGCGAGCACGGCGGCGGACCCGGCGTGGGCCGCGGGGTGCACGATCAGCCAGGTGCCGTCGAGGGGGGCGGTGTCCGGTTCGGGTACGGGCTGCCAGCTCACCCGGTAGCGCAGGGCGTCGACCTCGGCGGTCTCGCGGGCACGGAGCCGCCAGGCCGACAGGGCGGGCAGGACGGGCGCCAGGGCGGCCGGCTCGATGCCGAGTCGCCGCGCGAGGCCGGCGCTGTCGTCGCGCTCCACGGCGTCCCAGAACTGGGCGTCCCCGGGACCGGCGTCGGCCGTGGCCGCGCTCGTGGCAGCTTCTGGGGTGGTGTCGGGCCGCGCCCAGTAGTTCCTGCGCTGGAAGGCGTACGTCGGCAGGTCGACCCGCCGTGCGCCGGTGCCGTCGAAGTAGGCGGCCCAGTCGACCCGTACGCCCCGGGCGTGGGCGAGGGCGACGGCGGTGGCCAGTTCGCGTTCCTCGGGACGGCCCCGGCGCAGTGCGGGCACGAACGCGGGGGGCTCCTCCTGCCCGTCGGCCGGGCCCGTCAGGTCGGACGGGCCGGACAGGCCGGTCAGGCAGTCGGGGCCGAGCGGGGACAGCGCGGCGTCCGGGCCGAGTTCGAGGAAGGTGTGGACGCCCTTGTTCTCCAGCACCCGTACGGCGTCGTGGAAGCGGACGGTGCCGCGGACGTGCCGCACCCAGTACTCGGGGTCGGCCAGCTCGTCCGGGCCGGCGAGTTCGCCGGTCACCGTGGAGACGACGGGGATGCGCGCCGTGCCGTAGTCGAGCTGCCGGGCGATCGCCCGGAACTCGTCCAGCATCGGTTCCATCAGCGGCGAGTGGAAGGCGTGCGAGACGGCGAGCCGCTTGGTCCTGCGGCCCAGGGCACGGAAGTGCTCGGTCAGGGCGGCGACGGCCGCCTCGGCGCCGGACACCACGACGGCCTGCGGGCCGTTGACCGCCGCGATGCCGACCGGTTCCGAACCGGTGAGCAGCGGCAGGACTTCGTCCTCCGAGGCCTGTACGGCGACCATCGCGCCGCCCTCGGGCAGCGCCTGCATCAGCCGGCCCCGGGCCGCGACCAGCCGGGCCGCGTCCTCCAGTGACAGCACGCCGCTGACGTGCGCGGCGGCGAGTTCGCCGATCGAGTGGCCGACGAGGTGGTCGGGGCGGATGCCCCAGGACTCGACGAGCCGGTAGAGGGCGACCTCGAGGGCGAAGAGGGCCGGCTGGGCGTGCCCGGTGCGGTCGAGCAGCTCGCCGTCCTCGCCCCACATCACCTCACGCAGCGGGGTGTCCAGGTGGGCGTCGAGCGCAGCGACCGCCTCGTCGAAGGCCCGGGCGAAGGCCGGGTGGGCGGCGTGCAGTTCGCGGCCCATGCCGGTGCGCTGGGCGCCCTGCCCGGTGAACAGGAACGCGGTCAGCGCGTCGGGGCGGGCCGTGCCGGTGACGGTGGCGGGCGCGGGGGCGCCGTCGGCGAGGGCGCGCAGCGCCCGTACGGCCTCGTCCCGGTCGGCGGCGACGACCACCGCACGGTGCTCCAGGGCCGCCCGGGAGGTGAGGAGCGAGTGGCCGACGTCGGTCAGCCGCGGGTCCCGGCCGGCGTCGAGCCACTCGGCGAGCCGCGCGGCCTGCGCACCCAGGGCGTCGGCACGGCGGGCGGAGACGGCGAGCGGAACGGCGGCGGCAGGCGCAGTGGGCCGTACGGCGGGGGCGTCCGGGGAGGTGCCGGGCTGCTCCTGCGACACGACCGCCGCCGGAGCCTGCTCGATGATCACGTGCGCGTTGGTGCCGCTCATGCCGAAGGAGGAGACACCCGCGCGGCGGGGCCGGCCGTGGTCCGGCCAGGCGATCGGCTCGGTGAGAAGCCGGATCTCGCCCGCGCTCCAGTCGACCTTCGGGCTCGGCCGGTCGACGTGCAGGGTGCGCGGCAACACACCGTGCCGCATCGCCATCACCATCTTGATGACCCCGCCGACCCCGGCCGCCGCCTGCGCGTGCCCGATGTTCGACTTGAACGAGCCCAGCCACAGCGGCCGGTCGGCGTCCCGCCCCTGCCCGTACGTCGCCAGCAGCGCCTGCGCCTCGATCGGGTCGCCCAGCACCGTGCCCGTGCCGTGCGCCTCGACGGCGTCGACCTCCGCGGCGGTGAGCCCGGCGGAGGCCAGCGCCTGACGGATGACCCGCTGCTGCGAGGGCCCGTTGGGGGCGGTCAGGCCGTTGCTCGCACCGTCCTGGTTGACGGCCGAACCACGGATCACGGCGAGCACCGGATGCCCGTTGCGGAGCGCGTCGGAGAGCCGCTCCACCAGCAGCATGCCGATGCCCTCGGACCAGGTGGTGCCGTCGGCGGCGGCCGCGAAGGACTTGCAGCGCCCGTCGGGTGCCAGCCCCCGGTCCTGGCTGAAGCCGACGAAGGAGTCCGGGCTCGCCATGACGGTGACACCCCCGGCCAGCGCCAGCGCGGACTCCCCGTCGCGCACCGACTTGACCGCCAGGTGCAGCGCGACGAGCGAGGAGGAGCAGGCGGTGTCGACGGTGACGGCCGGTCCCTCCAGGCCGAGGACGTACGCCACCCGCCCGGACGCCACGCTGGCCATGCTGCCGGTGCCGCCGCTCGGGTAGTCGTGGTAGACGACCCCGGCGAACACACCGGTGCGGCTGCCCCTGAGCGAGGTCGGGTCGATGCCGGCCCGCTCCAGGGTCTCCCAGGCGACCTCCAGCATCAGCCGCTGCTGCGGATCGGTGTCCCGCGCCTCACGCGGGCTGATCTTGAAGAAGTCGGCGTCGAACTCCCCGGCGTCGTGCAGGAATCCGCCCTCGCGGCAGTACGTCCGGCCGGGCGTGGAGGGCTCCGGGTCGTACAGGTTCTCCAGGTCCCAGCCGCGGCCCTCGGGGAAGTGCGAGATGGCGTCCGTGCCGGAGTCCACCAGGCCCCACAGGTCCTCCGGCGAGGCGATGCCGCCGGGGAAGCGGCAGCCCATCGCCACGATGGCGACCGGCTCCCGCGCCTCCTCCTCGACCTCCTGCAACCGCCGCCGGGTCCGCTGGAGTTCGGCGGTGGCGCGCTTGAGATAGTCCCGGAGCTTCTCGTCGTTGCTCATCGAAACCTCAACCATTTCTGAAGCCGTTCGCGGGGCGGGGACGCTGCGGGCAGGGATGGGGGTGGCGGTGGGGCAGAGGACTGGGTGATGCCGGTTCGGGGCTAGGAGATGCCGAGTTCGCTGTCGAGCACGTCGAACAGCTCGTCGTCGGTGACCGTTTCGAGGTCGGTGACGTCGGTGACACCTGCTTCGGGGTCGGTGCCGCCGCGCGGGTCGCGGGGGTCGCCGTGGGTGTCGCGCCAGCGCCGTAGCAGCGCCTCGAGCCGCTCGGTGATCCGGTCCGGACGGGGGCCGTCACCCGCACCGGGCTCCTCGCCGGCCGACGGGAACCGCGTGAGCAGGCCCTCCACACGGTCGAGTTCGTCGAGCACGGCCGCCGTCGCCCCGTCGCCCGCCGCCTGGAGCCGTTCGTCGACGAAGGCGGCGACGGACCGCGGGGTGGGGTGGTCGAAGATCAGGGTGGCCGGCAGGTCGCAGCCGGTGGCCGCGGTGAGGCGGCGGCGCAGCTCCACTGCGGCCAGCGAGTCGAACCCCATGTCCCGGAAGGCGAGATCGGCCTCCACCACGGAGACGGACGCGTGTCCGAGGACACCGGCGACATGTGTGCGCACCAGCTCCAGCAGCGTCCTGCGCCGCTCGTCCGCCGACAGCCCGGCGAGCCGCGCACGCAGCTCCCGCGCGTCCCCGCCGCTTCGCGCGTCCCGCTGCCGCTCGGCGGCACGGACCAGGGAGCGCAGCAGCGCCGGGGCCCGGTCGGGCCGCTCCCGCAGCCCGGCCCGGTCGACCCGCAGGGCGAGGAGGGAGGGGACGTCGCAACGCAGGGCGTCGTCGAGGAGGGCGAGGACGTCACCGGGGCTCATGACCGGAGAGCGGTGCTGCTGGTCGGGGATGTCGGTGCCGTGCGCGTCCTCGGCGGCCGACCAGGGGCCCAGGGCGAGGGCGGTGGCCGGGAGCCGTAGTGCGGCCCGCCGCGCGATCAGCTCGTGCACGGCGCTCGCGGCGGCGGCACCCGCTGTGTCTCCGGAGGCGGGGAGGTGGCCGTCGCAGGAGGTGACGGCCACGAAGGCGGCCAGGGCGTGGTCGCGGGTGAGTTCGTCCAGGTGACGCAGGGGGGTCACGGCGTCGCGTACGGCCTGTGCGGGGTGGTCGGTCGATGTCTGCGGGACGGCCGCCAGGTGCAGGACCGCCTTGAGCGGCTGCTCGGACGGGACGGCCGCGAGCAGGGCGGAGACGGCGTCGGGGTCCGCCAGGTCGATGTCGGCGAACTGCAGTTCAGCACCCAGCCCGGCCAGCTCGGCGCCGAGGTCCGTGCCGATCCGCGAGGGGAGGACGCCGTTCATCACCAGCCGCCGTACGCCGTGTGCGGAGGCCAGGTGCCGGGCCAGCAGCACCGCCGTCTCGGTGGGGCCGGTGATGCCGATGGTGTCGCCGGGGCCTTCGGCGTCGCCAGTGAGGCCGGTGGGGTCCGTGGGCCTGGCGGGGCTGGTAGGGCCGGTGGGGCCGACGCTGATCAACGCGGTGCCGCCGGACAGGTCCGGCCGGGGCAGGGCGGGTGTGGCGGCGCCGAGCCGGGGCAGCAGCACCGCTCCGGCCCGTACCGCGATCTCCGGCTCACCGGAGGCCAGGGCGAAGGGCAGAACCGCCCCCGACTCCGGGCCGCCGTCCGGCTCGACCAGCACGAACCGGCCCGGATGTGCGGCCTGAACGGCACGCACGAGCCCCCGCACCACGGCGTCACCGGTGAGGACCGCCAGCCGCGTGCCGGGGGTGTCACGCTCCAGATGGGTCCGGAGAGCGTCCTGGACGGCACGCGGATCGGAGGAGTCCGGAGCGCCGAGGACCAGGAAGTCGACGGGCTGCCCGGTGTACTCGGGCAGATCCAGGCCGTACGGGTCCCCGCCCACCAGCGCCGTCGTGGGCACCGGCCCGGCGTCCGGCGCGCCGGGCGCCGGGATCAGCTGCGGGCGCAGCAGTTCGCCGGAGCGCAGCGCGGTCAACTGGTCGGCCGTCACCGGCCGGCTCGCGACGGAGACCGCCGAGAACACCGGATTCCCCTGCGCGTCGGTCACGGTCAGCGCCGTACCGCCGTCGGCGGCGGGGACAAGGTGCAGCAGTACGGCCGTCGCGCTGACGGCGTGGCCGTTGTGGCCGCCGTCGTGGCCGTGGCCGCCGTGAACGGCGACCTCGTGCCATGCGGGCTGGTGAAGCGGCCCCGACCCCGAACCGGTGATCAGCTGAAGCTGGAGGGCGGCGTCCAGCAGCACCGGGTGCAGCCGGAAGCCCTCGCCCTCCCCCACCTCGGTCTCCGGCAGTTCCGCCTCCGCGAACAGTTCGTCCCCACGCCGCCAGGCGTTCCGCAGCACCTGGAACGCCGGGCCGTACCCGTGCCCTCGCGCGGTCAGGCGGTCCCGCGCGTCGGCGAGATCGACGGGAAGGGCACCGGTCGGCGGCCAGTTGGCCTCGACGAGTGCTCCATACGCCCTGTCTGCCACTTCCGCGGGCGTGTCCGCGAGAACACCGGTCGCGTACCGACGCCACGGCTGCTCCGGGGCCTCCCCGCGCACATGCACGGAGAGCGCCCGAGTGCCGTCCGCCGCGGCGGGTTCCACGACGGCGCGGAGGGTCAGCCCACCCTGCTCCGGGAGGACGAGCGGCCGCTCGACGGTCAGCTCCCGCACCCGGCGGCTGCCGCACCGCTCCGCCACCAGCACGGCGAGTTCCGCCGCACCGGCCCCCGGGAACACGACCTCGCCCAGCACATCGTGGTCGGCCAGCCACTTCTGCTCGGTGACCGAGACCCGCCCGGTGAACACCAGCGCGGCTTCGTCGGGGCCCGGCACACAGGCCCGTACGAAGGGATGGCCGACCGACTCGACACCGGCGGCACCCGCGCCGGCCACGGGCGCGGCCGGCTCGGCCCAGTACCGCTGACGTTGGAAGGGGTAGGTGGGCAGGTCGACGCGACGGGCGCCGGTGCCTTCGAACCAGGCGGCCCAGTCGACCCGTGCGCCGGAGACGTGAAGCTGGGCGAGGGCGGTGAGCAGGGTCTCGGCCTCGGGACGGTCCTTGCGCAGGGTCGGGACCACGAGCGCCTCGTCCAAGGCGAGGGTCTGCGGCACCAGTCCGGCCAGGATCCCGTCGGGGCCCAGCTCGACGTAACGGGTCACGCCCCGGGAGTCCAGGGTGCGTACGGCGTCGGAGAAGCGGACGGCGGCACGGACTTGCCCGACCCAGTACTCGGGGGACTGCCAGTCGGTGGCGGTCTCGCCGGTGACCGTGGAGATGGTGGTCGTCCTCGGCGCGTTGTACGTCAACTCGGATGCCACAGCACGGAAGTCGGCCAGCATCGGTTCCATCAGCGGGCTGTGGAAAGCGTGCGACACCGACAGGCGGCTCGCCTTGCGGCCGAGGGCTGTGAAGTGCTCGCCGATCGTGAGGACTTGGTCCTCGTTGCCGGAGACCACCACGGACGTGGGGCCGTTGATGGCTGCGATAGACACGTTGTCGGTGAGCAGCGGCAGGACTTCGTCTTCTGCCGCCTGTACGGCGACCATCGCGCCACCCTCGGGCAACGCCTGCATCAACCGTCCACGCGCTACGACCAGCCGGGCCGCGTCCACCAGGGACAGCACTCCGGCCACGTGGGCTGCGGCCAGCTCGCCGATGGAGTGACCGACGAGTACGTCAGGCCGTATCCCCCATGCCTCGACGAGGCGGAACAGGGCCACCTCGACCGCGAACAGGGCGGGCTGGGCGTATCCGGTGGCGTTGAGGGCATCGGCGTCCTCGCCCCACATCACCTCACGCAACGGCTGATCCAGATGCCGGTCCAGCTCGGCCGC
>NZ_BNBC01000085.1:0-3375 GCF_014654675.1 Streptomyces spiralis | reverse complement strand
ACGCTGTCCAGGGCCTCGGCGAACACGGGGAAGGCGTCGTACAACCCACGCCCCATCCCCAACCGCTGAGCCCCCTGTCCTGTGAACAGGAACGCGAGCTTGCCGGTGCGGCGCCCGGCTCCCCGTACGACGTTCTGTGCGTCGCCGCCGCCCTGGGCCAGCGCGGTCAGTCCGCGCAGCAGTGCGTCGCGGTCGGTGCCGAGGAGGCATGCGCGGTGGGTGAACGCGGATCGGGTGGTCGCGAGCGAGTAGCCGAGATGGACCGGATCCTGGGCGGGGGCGAGCGGCAGCAGTTTGCGGGCCTGGGCCGACAGGGCCTCGGGAGTCCTGGCCGACAGCACCCACGGCACCACCGCGGGAGCGACCGCACCGCCCTCGGCGGCCTCCGGGACCAGCTCCTCCGGCGCCTGCTCGACGATGACGTGGGCATTGGTGCCGCTGATACCGAAGGAGGAGACGGCGGCGCGACGCGGATGGCCGTTGTCGGGCCAGTCCCGGGCCTCGGTGAGCAGCTCGACGCTCCCCGCCTCCCAGTCGACCTGGTCCGAGGGGGCATCCACGTGCAGCGTGCGCGGCAGCACACCGTGCCGCATCGCCATCACCATCTTGATGACGCCCGCGACACCCGAAGCAGCCTGGCTGTGGCCCATGTTGGACTTGATCGAACCCAGCCACAGCGGCTCACCGGAGGTCGGCCGCTCCTGCCCGTACGTCTCGAGCAGCGCCTGGGCCTCGATCGGGTCACCCAGCCGGGTCCCCGTGCCGTGCGCCTCCACCGCGTCCACGTCGGCCGCCGACAGTCCCGCGTCCGTGAGGGCCGCGCGGATCACCCGCTGCTGCGAGGGCCCGTTGGGGGCCGTGAGGCCGTTGCTGGCGCCGTCCTGGTTCAGGGCCGAGCCGCGGATCACCGCCAGGACCGGGTGGCCGTTGCGGCGGGCGTCCGACAGCCGTTCCAGCAGCAGTACGCCCGCGCCCTCCGAGCAGGCCACGCCGTCGGCGGCCGCCGCGAAGGACTTCGACCGGCCGTCGGCGGCCAGTCCCTGCTGTGTGCTGAAGTAGACGAACATCTCCGGCGTCGACATGACCGTCACGCCGCCGGCCAGGGCCATCGAGCATTCGCCGCGCCGCAGGGACTCGGCGGCGAGATGGAGGGTCACCAGGGACGACGAGCAGGCGGTGTCCATGCTGACGGCGGGGCCCTCGAGACCCAGCGTGTAGGAGACCCGGCCGGAGACGACGCTGCCGGCGCTGGTGCTGCCGGGCTCACGGCCGAGCGCGTAGTCGTGGTACATCACCCCGGCGAACACGCCGGTACGGCTGCCCTTGAGGGAGGTGGGGTCGATGCCCGCCCGTTCGATCGCCTCCCAGGACACCTCCAGCAGCAGCCGCTGCTGCGGATCCATCATCAGGGCCTCGTTCGGGCCGATCCCGAAGAACGCTGGGTCGAAGTCGGGGGCGTCATAGAGGAATCCGCCCTCGCGCGCGTATGTCTTTCCCGGGGTGCCCGGCTCGGGGTCGTACACGTCCGGGTCCCAGCCACGGTCCTCCGGGAAGACCGAAATGGCGTCCACACCGTCCGCGACCAGCCGCCACAGCTCCTCCGGGGACGTCACACCGCCCGGATACCGGCACGCCATGCCGACGATCACGACAGGGTCTTCGCTGCGCCCGGTCCGCTGTTCGGCCGCCGCCAGTCGGCGTCGGGCGTCCCGCAAATCGGAAGTGGCCCGCTTCAGGTATTCGAGAAGTCGCTGCTCGTTGCTCACCGAGACCTTCTCCTTCTGGCCGAGGAGGACCACTTATGGGCGACTCACTCGCGACGCGGCCGGACTTTCCATTCCGTAGATCGGTCAGGACGCTACCGAGCACCCTTTGGGGGGCCAACCCTTAACCGACCCCTGCGCCTTCTGGGGTGGAACGCAGGCGGCCGGGGCGCGCGCACCTGCCGATCAGGAGGTGTCACGCGCCCCGGCCAGCGGGAACGTCGGGCGAGCGGGATCTCCGCTCGGCCGGCGACTAGGGGGTGGGGGGCGAGGCCAGTTCGCCGTCGAGGATGGCGAACAGTTCGTCGGCCGTGGCATCGGCGAGATCGCCGTCGTCGCCGCTCGGGGCCGCCACGACGGCACTCTTTTCACCGGCTTCACCGGTGCCACCGGTTTCATCGGTTCCATCCGCCGGATACTCGGCGATCTTCTCGGCCAGGGCGCGCAGCCGGTCGGCGAGCAGCTCCCGTTCGTGCTCCGCCGGCGCCAGTGCGCCCAGCGCGGATTCGAGCCGAGTGAATTCCACCTCCAGTACGGATGTGGAATTTGCGGAGTTAACGGATTTCACGGATTGCGGTGCGGCGGAGGACGCAATCCGCTTTCCGATATAGGAGGCGACATCGACGGCCGTCGGATAGTCGAATATCAGCGTGGCGGGCAGCCGGAGACCGGACACCGCATTCAGTTGATTCCGCAGCTCGACCGCAGCGAGGGAATCGAATCCCAGGCTGCCGAATGCCCGGTCGGGTTCGATGGCGTCACCGGAGGCGTGCCCCAGAGCCCGCGCCACATGAGTGCGGACGACGTCCAGGATGATGTCCGCGGCCTCGTCGGGGCCGAGACCGGCGACGCGGTCCGCGAGGGAGACCGTCCGCGCCGCGCCGGCCGGGGCGGTCCGCTTGCGGGGTGCCGGAACCATGCCCCTGAGCAGGGCGGGCAGCTCGTCGGCGCGGGCACGCAGCGCGGCCGTGTCCAGCCGCAGCGGCACGGTGACCGCGAGGCCGGTGGCCAGCGAGGCGTCGAACAACGCGAGCCCCTCCTCGGCCGTGAGGGCGGGCGTACCGGCGCGGCGCATGCGCTCGAGATCGGCGTCGCCGAGACCCGCCGCCATGCCGGTGTTGACGCCCCACAGGCCGAAGGCCATCGCGGTCGCGGGCAGCCCCGCCGCACGCCGATGCGCCGCCAGACCGTCCAGGAACACGTTCGCCGCCGCGTAGTTGCCCTGACCCGCCGCCAGAACCAGACCACCCGCCGACGAGAACATCACGAACGCCGACAGATCCAGATTCCGCGTCAGCCCATGCAGATACCAGGCCGCATCCGCCTTCGGACCCAACACCCCGCGCATCCGCTCCGGCGTCAGCGCACCCATCACACCGTTGTCCGCCGCCCCCGCCACATGCACCACCGCACGCAGCGGATGCTCGCTGCCGATACCAGCGAGGAGAGCCGCCAGCGACTCACGGTCGGAGACATCGCACGCGACCACGTCCACGGACGCGCCCACCTGCTCCAGCCCGTCGCACAGTTCCGCCGCGCCCGGGGCGTCCGGGCCGCGTCGGCTGGTCAGCACCAGATGCCGTACACCGTGCTCGACGACCAAGTGCCGGGC
>NZ_BNBC01000084.1:1984-18858 GCF_014654675.1 Streptomyces spiralis | reverse complement strand
GGTCGCCGTCGAAGTCGGCCGGCTCCTGCCCGACACCGTGACACACGTGATCGCGCTCGACGCCCTGCACTACCTGGGGCTCTTCCCCGCCCAGGACGAACAACAGACCAAGGCCCTGCTGCAGCCCTTCCACGAAGACTTCCCCGCAGCCGTACGCGGCTTGGTCGAGGCCGGATCACCCGAAGGGACCGATCCAGCGCTGACCGACAGCTACTTCAAGAAGATGGTGGCCGTCCGGCAGCCGGCAGGCCTGCGATCCCTCGAGGGCCTGATGCACTGGGACATGGACGCCGCCCTGCACGAAACCAAACAGCCCATCACCCTGTACGCCGTGCGCTCGATCCTCACCCAGGAAGCCTTCGACCGCTACCACCACCGCATCCGCATCGTCCCCGTCGACCTGGGAACCCACCACTTCCCCGTCGAATCCCCCGAAGACACCGCCCGGCTGCTCGCCGACGCGCTACCCGACGAGAACGCGTTCTAGAGCGCGCGCCCTGCGGCCGGGCCTCTGCCGGGAGGAACCCTGCTCTTCCTCGGCCGGGACCGGTGGCGGGGAGAGAGCAGAGGCAGGGCGTCAGAGGTCAGCCCGCGCAGAGAGTCACCGTGACGGTGTCGCCCTTGTGCACGACCGTCGGTGCGTGCGGCGAGACCGCGATCACCGAGCCCGGCTTGCCGTCGCAGGCCGCCTTGACGAACCCGATCTTGAGGCCGCCCTTAGCGAGCGCCGCCTTGGCCAGCGTCTCGTCGTTGCCGGCCAGCCGGATAGGGGCGCTGTGGCCGCCTGGGAGGCCGAGCAGCACGGTGGTGTGGTTGCGGTCTCCGGTGGTGGCGGCGGAGGTGGCGTTCAGGGGCTCCGGACCCCTAGTGACGCTGGTGGCCAGGGCGGTGCCACCGCCGATCGCGAGGAGTACGGCGGCGGCGCCGCCGGCCATGGCCGTGGCGCGCTTGCGACGGCTCCTGCGCACCACACGGTCCGTGTCGAAGCGGGGCACGTCCGCGGCGCCGGCGAATCCGTGCATGGCCCGTACCAGTTCCTCTTCAAGGGGCGTGTACCCGCTGTCACCGGACGGCCGTGAATCGTACGAAGTCATCTGCGTCCTTCCGTGAGCTGCCGCGGTGAAGGGCCGGAGAGTGGGGGAACCTGGCTTCTGAGTTTCTCCATGGCTCGGGCGAATTGCGATCGTACGGTGCCCGGGGAGATCTTCAAGTCGGCCGCGATCTCCGCGTCGGACAGGTCGTGGAAGTACCGCAGCACCACGACCGTTCGCATGCGCATCGGCAGGCACAGCAGGGCACGGATCAACTGGTCCCGGTTGTCTATACGCCCGTACTCGTCCCCGGGTGCCGCCCCGTCGCCGGTGTCCTGGTACTCGACCACGACGACGCGGCGGAATCTGCGCCACCGGTCATTGGCCAGGTTCACCATGATCCGCCGCACGTAGGCGTCCGGAGCGTCCTGGGCGACGACGGTCCGCCACTTGCGGTAGGCCCGTTCCAGGGTTTCCTGCACCAGGTCCTCCGCCGCCTCGCGGTCTCCTGTCAGAACGAAGGCGCCGCGAAACAAGGCGGATGACCGAGCGGCCACGAAGTCGTGGAAATCGATCTCCGCCGAACCGGCCCCTCCCAGATCCGCGCCCGGCTTCCCCTCGGTACTCAGCCCCAACACGCTCCTCCGTTCCTGTCTCCTCCCTCGACGTGGAAGCCCACTCGTCTGCTGCACGGCAGCGCTGAGAGATGGATCACAGTGGGGGGTCGAACGAAAGAGGGCCAGCCCGCCGGATGCGAAAACGGCCGCGGCAAGCGGCTCGTTGCTGCTTGCTGGTTGCTGATGCGGGACGACGGCGGTGATCTCGTTGGTGGCGCCGGGCAGCAAGGAGCCCTGCCCCCGCCCCTCCAGAACCCGGGGGTGGGAGGAACGGGGGCAGGGCGTCTCAGGTCAGCCGGTGCAGAGACTCACCGTGACGGTGTCGCCCTTGTGCACGACCGTCGGTGCGTGCGGCGAGACCGCGACCACCGAGCCCGGCTTGCCGTCGCAGGGCACCTTGACGAACTGGGCCTCGAGGCCGGCCTTGCCCACCAGCAGCGCCCTGGCCATCGTCCCGTCAAGGCCGGCCAGCCGGATGGGGACGCTGCCGCCGTTGAGGAAGCCGTACTGCACGGTGGCGTCGTTCCTGCTTCCGGTGGTGGTGGCAGCGGTGGCGGCGGTGGTCTTCGCCGTCGCCGCACCCGTGGCGCCGACGGCCAGGGCGGTGCCACCGCCGATCGCGAGAAGCGCGGCGGCGACGCCGGCGACGGCCGCGACCCGCTTGCGACGGCTCCCGCGCGCCGTACGGTCCGTGTCAGAATTCTTCATGGCCTGTACCAGTTCCTCTTCATGGGATATCCACCCGGTGCGGCCCGAAAGACCGGACTCCTGTGAAGTCATCCGAGTTCCTTCGTGTGCCGCTGTGGTGACGGGCCGTGGGGTACGGAAACCGGCTCCGGCTCGGCCGTCGGCTCCGCCCGCTCCGCCCTTCCTGTCACCCCTCCTCGACGTGGAAGCAGTCTCATCTGCTGCACGGCCATGATGAGAGCTGGATCACATGTCGGGCCGGAGCGAAGGACGGCCTGCCGCCGGAAGAGGAATCGGTCATGGTGGTCACGGACAGGGACGCGGCAGGGACTGACGGCCCGTCATGGGCGGTGGTCCGGTCTTCACGGGCGAGTGAAGGTGCACGCTGTCCCTACCCGGCGATCAGGTCGGTCAGGAACTTCGCGGTGGCGATCGCGAACACGGTGATCGGCTGCTTTGTCTCGCGCAGGGCCGCGTCCATGTCCCAGCGCACCAGGCCCTCGATGGAGTGCAGACCGGCAGGCTGCCGGACGGCGACCATCTTCTGGAAGTAGGCGTCCTTGAGAGCCGGGTCGAAGCCTGCCGGTGAGCCGCCCTCGACCAGGCCCCGCACCGCCCCGGCGAAGTCCGCACGGAACATCTGCACCATCGCGTCCGTCTGCTGCGTGTCCTGTGCCGGGAAGAGAGACAGATAGGTGTGCGACCACGTGTGTCACGGTGTCCGACAGGAGCCGGCCGACTTCGACGGCGACCGCCCCGCCGAGGGAGTGGCCGGCCACGACGGCCGTGTCCACGGATTCGGCTTCCAGTACGGCCGCCACGTCGTGGGCGAACTCCTCCATCGTCCACACGTCCCGCGTCGACCGCGACTCGCCGTGCTCGGCGAGGTCCACCGCAAGGACCCGGTAGTCGTCGGTCAGGTGGTCGGTGACCGCGTCGAAGTCGCTGCGGTTGCACGCCCAGCCGTGGATGAGGACGACCGTGGGGCCGTCGGCCGGACCGCTGGCCGTGTACCGGATCGTGGTGTGGTCCGCTCGCTGGACCTGGAGGTGCTTCTTGACCCTGGCTGCAGACATCAGGGTGTCTCCTTGGTTCTTGTCCGTTCTTGTTCCGCGTCAGGGCATGCGGGGGTTCTGAGCTGGCGTGGGGGGAAGGAGGGGTCGGCCGGCCTTCCGCCGGCGTCGGAGGGGGTGCCTCACCGGGACGAGGTCACACCGGTACGGCGCTGTGTCCGTGTCTGGTTCAGGCGCAGGACGAGGGCGGTGAAGGTGAGTACGGCGATCGCCAGGGCGTAGATCTTGGTGGCGGTCGTCAGGCCCAGGGTGGTGACGGCGATTCCGCCGAGCACGGCGGGCACGCTGTTTTCGAGATAGCCGATGATGTTGGCCAGGGCGAAGATGGCGCTGCGCTCGTGCGGCCTGGCGAGCCGGGCGAAGGTGCCGAACGTGGCCAGGACGGAGGAGCCGAAACCGAATCCCGCCACGACGGTGCCGACGGCGGCGAGCCAGGCGAGGTTCCACGTCGTCCCGGCCAGCGAGACCAGAGTGCCGAGTCCGAGCAGCGCGGAGGAGGGGGCCAGCAGCGAGGGCGCGGGACGGGAACGGAGCAGGGCGATCGCGATGGCTCCGGTGCCTGCCAGGAGCATCACGACGACGCCGCCGATCAGACGGTTGTGCAGTTCCAGCAGCCCGGCTGCCACGGACGGACCGAGCGAGAGGTACATCCCCGCCAGGCCCCACCCCGCGATCATCGCGGGTACCACCGGGACGATGTCCGCGCGCAGATAGTCGGGCAGCGCGCCCCGCGGACGCAAGGAGGCGACGGCTCCCGGCCGGCGTGGCGACGTCTCCGGCATGAGGGCGACGACCACCGCGCCAGGGCCATCGCGCCGAACAGCAGCGCGTAGACCAGCCGGGTAGGGGCGGGACCGAACTCCACCAGCACACCGGAGCCGAGAGCCCCCAGGGCGAGCCCGGTCAGGGGGGCCACCGAGGTGACGACGCCGGCACGTCCGCGGGCGTGCGACGGTTCGAGATCGACCAGAGTGGCGCTCAGGGTGGTCGTCGCCGCGCCGGTCGCGATGCCCTGCAGCAGCCGGGCGACGGACAGGACGAAGACGTTCCCGGCGGAAAGGAACAGAGCGAGCGCCACCATCTCCAGCCCGATCGCCGCGGCGAGCACCGGCCGGCGGCCGAGATAGTCGGACAGCGCTCCGATGACGAGCAGTGAGCCCAGCATGCCGACCACGTAGAGGGCGAAGACCACGGTCAGCACCCACGCCGTGAACTGCCACTGCTGCTGATAGACGGCGTAGAGCGGGGACGGGGAGCTGGAGGCGGCCAGGAAGAGGACGAAGACAGCCGCCACCGCGGAGAAGGCGCCCTTGCCCAGCACACGGTGCCGGCCGTCCCCCGACACCCTCGCCCTGGTCCGCGCCACCATCGGCACAGGCGGAGAACAGGGCGCCGCCGCATGCCGCGGCGAACGCCAGCGACAACTCGAGGCCATCCTCGAACGCGAACAGGCGAGGGACGTACAACCCCCCACCCTCGAACACACCACGGACGCCATCCTCGCTCCCCTCTACTACCGCGCCGTCTTCACCAACCTCCCCCTCACCCCGGAGTGGACACGGACGCTCGTCTCGCACCTCCTCCCGGACTGACGACACCCACACCACCGCGCGAGAGCGCCCCGAGGCAGGCAGCGGCAGCCGCCCATCGCGGGGCGGCAACCAGTCCGGGCCATGTCCGCCGATGCGGTGTGCCGGCGGCGGGTGGGGACCAGCCGGATCGAGGCGGTGCGGTCGGGGAAGACGCCGACCACGCTCACGCTCCACTGGACCACGCCGGGCAACGGCGGGGTATATTAGCGTAATACGAGTTCAACGCGTGGGAGGCGGCCTCGTGGCAGAGCAACGAGTACAGCGTGTGGCTGCGCCACTGCGGTCCCAGGTGCTACAGCTGATGCGCCAGGACATTCTGGCAGCGGAGTTCAAACCTGGGGAGCGGCTGGTCGAGGCGCGGTTGTGCGCGTTGTACGAGGTCTCCCGGACGGTTATCCGTGAGGTCTTGCGGCAGCTGGAGTCCGAGGGGCTGGTGACGACGGTGCCCAACCGTGGTCCGGTCATCACCGAGCTCACGGCCTTCGAGGCCAAGGCTCTCTTCGAGGTGCGGTGCGCGCTGGAGGGCCTGGCCGGGGCCCTGTTCGCCGAACGGGCCGACGCCGAGCAGCGTAAGCGGCTGGGAGAGGTGGTCCGGTGGTTCTCACGCTCCTACTGCGAGGCCGATCTGGCTGAGCGGTTGGCGATGAAGGACGAGTTCTACAGCATCCTCACCGCCGGGGCCGTGAATCCGGTCATCGATTCGACCCTGCGCGGCATCCATGCCCGTGTGCAGATGTTGCGCGGGCTGTCCATGCAGGCCGAGGGGCGGGGGCCGGAGACCGTCCGGGAACTCGAAGCCATTCACGAGGCCGCGGCCGTACGCGGTGATGCCGACGCCGCTCGTCGAGCATGCGAGACCCACGTCCGCAATGCGGCGACGACCGCACTGCGCGAACTCGCCGCGCGCCACGGCGACCACCAGGAATCCAAAGCCGACTGAGCCGGGCCGTGCCCCGCTTCTCCGGCCGACGAACGTCAGATGGACCCGCCGCCGAGCTCCGGCAAGCGCTCGCTGAGCACGTCCAGCATCACTCATTCCGCTCAGGGCTCTCCCGCATCGTGACGGCGGGCCTCCGCTCAGCCGAAGTCGAGTTTCATGTCGGTCACGCACCATTTGCCACCGATCTCGGTGGCTTTGAACTCGACCTTCAGCTGCCCTTCCTTCAGCCCGGTGGAGTTGGACAGCATGATCGTGTTCAGGGTCTGTCCATCGACGTTGATCCCGTCGCCCGGGACCACCGCCTTGCCGCCCTTGACGGGAACTCGGGAGACTTCCACGGTGGGGTGGCTCTTGGCGTTCTTTGGCGTGAACGACGGGCGCAGTCTGTCGACCATTTTGTTCATCTGCTGCACCTCGCGGGAGTTACCGGCACAGGTCGACGCGGTGTAGGCCTTGGCGGGCGCCGAACCGGTGGCTACGGTGCCCGACACCGAACACGCCTTCCGCTTCTCGCCCTCGATGATCGCGGTGACCAGCGTGCCCACCGCACCTTCAGGGGTGGACCGATCTCCGGTCTCCTGCTGCGGAGCAGCCGCTTCGGTCGTCCCCTCCCCCGTCGGGTCCGCTGCCGACGAGTCACCTGCCGGCGACTCCTTCGCAACGGTTCCCGCGTTGTCCGAGCACCCGGAAACAGCGGTGAGTGCCGCCACGAACGCGACGGCGACGCTCCAGTCGGCAGCTCTCTTCTCGATCTTGTCCAAAACCATGCAGCGCGACCTCATCAGTGGATATCCATGGTTCCGAGTCGCCCCGGAACCGCCCTCACCAAGGCCACCGCATGGCTCTGGCAAGAGAGACAAGTCGCTGACCCCGATGGTCCCGTCGCCTACGTAACGGCAGTAGTCACCGAGCGGTTCACCTCTCCTTCAGCGGTGACTCTCAGGGGCTTCACGCCTCGGCTGTCCTCGAGGCGGTCGGAACGGCCGTCGATCACGCCTCGAGTTCACTTACCGCGGCGATGCGGGTTGGGCAGCGCCGGGCATCATCGTGTTCCGGATCCGGGACGGGCTGATCGTCGAGTCGCGGGACTATATCGATCACCTCGGGCTCACCCGTGCCACCAACACGCTCGACGCCCTCTGTGCGCAGCTGACAAACGCTTAGGGTCTTCGTTTGGATCAGGCCGGATCAGGGAGCGGGGTCTGGTTCCTGGGGCAGGTACCTCCCACGCCGTTCAGGCAGTGGGGCAGCGGTCCCTGATGCGGCCTGATCGACGAGACACCCCCTAACGCTGTCTGGTGGGGCGGATAACCAGTTCGTTGACGTCGACGTCGTCCGGCTGCCCGATCGCGTAGGAAATGGCGCCCGCGATGCTGTCCGCCGGGATGGTGTCGGCCCGGTACGTCTTCATCGCCTCCCGGGCGATGGGGTCGCTGATCGACTCGGCGAGCTCCGACTCGACGACGCCGGGGGACACCGTGGTGACGCGGATGCTCGGGTCAACCTCCTGGCGCAGGCCTTCGGTGATGGCCCAGGCGGCGTACTTCGTGGCGCAGTAGACGGCGGCCGTCGGCGATACCTGATGGGCGCCGATGGAGGCGACGGTGACGAAGTGGCCGCCTCCCTCGCGCTGGAAGTGCGGCAGTGCGGCGGCGATCCCGTACAGCAGGCCGCGGACGTTGACATCGATCATGCGATCCCACTCGTCGACGAGCAGGGCGTCCAGCCGCGACAGCGGCATCACACCGGCGTTGTTGACGATCACGTCGATCCGGCCGTGACGTTCGACAGCGGCATCGACGAACGCGGCGACGTCCGCACGGTCGGTCACGTCGAGAGCGCGGACGTCCGCCTTGCCACCGGCGGCCTCGATCTCCCGCGCGATCTCCGTCAGGCGCTCCTCGCGGCGGGCGCCCAGGACCACCTGGTGTCCTTCACGGGCGAGCCGGAACGCGGTGGCCCGGCCGATTCCGCTGCTTGCGCCGGTGATCAGGACCGTCTTGGACGGGGCAGTGGCCGCAGTCTGGGGCGTGGTCATGTGGTTGTCTCCGAATGAGGGGTGATGGGTTGCTTGGTGTGGGGCTGTGTCGGGCCTCGAAGACCGCTCCGCGGGCAGCCCGGGCCGACTGGTGCGATGGTGAAGCCACACCGAGGTCGTCGATGTCGTGCGGGGGTGCGAGCCGCGTGACCACCGGCTTGATGCGTGGGAGGCCGCCACGCGGAGGATGGGTGAGGAGTCAGACCGTGCGGGGGTCCGGCGGCGCCTGGTGCTGCGAGTCGGTCTCCGGCCGGTTGCTCCGGCCGGTCTCGGCAGAGGCGCCATCGGCGGTGTAACTGCCGAGCAGGGACAGTGCTTCCTCCGACGGGCTGCCCGGGTCGGCCTGGTAGACGACGAGTTGCTGGCCGGGGGCGCTGTTCACGGTGAACGACTCGTAGTGCAGCGTCAGCTCTCCGACCACAAAGTGGCGGAAGCGCTTGGTCTCCTGCGTCTTGCGGCGGATGTCGTGGCGGGCCCACAGCCGGCGGAACGGCTCGCTCCTGAGCGACAGCTCTCCGATCGTCTCGACGAGACGGCGGTCGTCGTAGTCGGTGCCGGCCGCCGCGCGCAGCCCGGCCACGGTGTCGGCCGCCACGCGGTCCCAGTCCGGGTAGAAGTCGTGTGCGTCCGGTTCGAGGAACACCAGCCGCAACAGGTCGTCACGATAGGTGTGGCCCTCGAAGAGGGCCCTTCCGAGGTCGTTGGCCGCCAGCACTCTCAGGCAGCGGTCGAGCACCACGGCGGGCGTCTGCGGCCACGCCGCCATCATGTTCAGCAGACGAGGGGTGACGCTGTCCCGCCGGACGGCCGGGCGTCGCCGCCTTCCGGAGCGCGGGAGCGCGAGTGTGTGCAGGTGAGCGGTTGCCTCCGCGTCCAGACCCAGTGCCCGGGCCAGCGCCTCGACCACCTGGACCGACGGGTGGCGTTCACGTCCTTGTTCCAGCCGGACGTAATAGTCGGTGCTCACACCGGCGAGCTGCGCGACCTCCTCGCGGCGCAGCCCCGCCACCCGACGCCGGCCGCTCAGCGGCATGCCGGCGTCCTCGGGCCGGAGCAGCTCGCGGCGGGCCCGCAGGAACTGCCCGAGCAGGTTCTCCGTGTGGGTGTCCATGGCTATGAGGCTAGGAGCGAATCGTTGCCGGGACGAGCCATGAGGGTGGGTGGGATGCTCCCACCCTTCCCGTCCCCACTCTGGAAGCGTCACCGCCGAGAAGCTCCCCACGTTGTTCTTCGGCAGGCGGTGAGCCGCGTGTCATGGATGACGCACACGCAGGGCCGCGAGGACCCCGGCGGCGATCGCCGTCCGCTCGAGAGAACCGGACAGACTGATGTATTCGCCACGGGCGTGCGGGTTGCCGCCGATCGCCCCCATGCCGTCGAGTACAGGCACACCCAGCGCGGCGACGAAGTTCCCGTCGCTGATGCCTCCCACCGCGATCTCACCGAGTTCGCAGTCGAGGAGAGCCGCCACGGAGCGCGCTATGCGGTACGGGCCGGTCGTCAGCTCCGACCGCTCCATCGGCGGGCGGTTCCATCCTTCGGTGAGCGTGATGCGCGCCTGCGGATGGTGGGGGCGGATTTCTGCCAGCGCCGTGTCGATGCGCCGCATCTCGGCGGCGCGCGAGACCCGGACATCGATCTCTGCCGTTGCCAGGGCCGCGACGACATTGGAGCGGGTGCCACCATGCGCCACCCCTACGTTCACCGTGGTGCCCGCAGCCAGATCGGTCAGCCCGTGCAGCGCCAGGGTCAGCCTGGCCAGCTCGTCGAGCGCGCTGACCCCTTGCTCGTAATGCGAGCCCGCATGCGCGGCCCGGCCTTCCACGGTCGCGAAGAACCGGCCGGTCCCCTTGCGCTGCGTCTTGATACGGCCCTTCTCGCTCGGCTCGAAGACCATCACGAGATCGGACAGGGCGGCGTAACGCTCGATGATGTCGCGCGACCCCTCACTGCCGATCTCCTCGTCGCCGGTGAACAGCATGTGCACGGTCGGGGTCGTCAGGCCTGAGCGACGGACCGCGGCCAGTGCCCAGATCGCCTGGACGCATCCGGCCTTCATGTCGAAGATCCCGGGGCCTTCCGCCACGTCCCCTTCGACCGTGACCGGCCAGTCGGAGAGGGTTCCGGCATCCCACACGGTGTCGTAGTGGCACAAGAAGGTGACGACGGCGTCGCCGGTGCCCCCATAGGTCAGGGCGAGAACATCCCCGTACTCCCTGCCGTCGAACACCTTGGTGTCCTCCGGCGCGCCGACCACCTGTTCGGTGCGCTGCCGCAGCCAGACCACCGCCTGGTCCAGCAGCTGCTTGTCCGTGCTGGGCGTCTCGAGGCGAACCAGGTCCTGGATGTCGGTGAAGATGTCGTCCGAGTGGTCGTGCACCCACGCGGAGACAGCGGAGAGCGCCTGGCGATCGGGCAGGACGGAGTGCAGAGGTCCTGCGGAAGCCGCCGAGTCCTCGGAGGGGTCGAGGTCGCTCGCGGTCACCTTGTTCGCGTGCGCGTCCACCAGTTCTCACCCACATTCCGCAGCGGCATCCGAAGGGCGAAGGCGGTCTTGGAGCCTCTGCCGTCCTCGGATATGACCGATGCACACGGCATGCAGGAAGCCCGGCGACTCAGGGCCGTCCACGAGACCGGTCAGGGCTGGCCGCCCCGCTCCAGGGGAATTCTCTCACCCGCCTCGACCGCGAAGGGCAGCCGGTTCTCCGTCGGCGGCAATGGGCAGGTCGCCAGGTCGGTGTAGGCGCACGGCAGGTTCCCCGCGCGGTTGAAGTCGAGGTTCACCCGGCCCTCGGCGTCCGGGGCTTCGATGTGCAGAGAACGGTTTGCCGCGTACGTCGTCACACCTGACGTCCGGTCGGTGAACAGCACCATCAGGCTGCCGGGCGTCTTGCCGTTGAAGGCGGTGAGCCGGTGCACCGCGCCATCGAAGTCGAACTCGACCTGGCCGGGAGAGTCGTAGACGTGTTCGAGTCCTTCGACTGTGGCGCCGACTGTGACCGGGCGCGGTTCCCCGAAGGGGAGGAAGTGTCCCTCGAGTACCCAGCGCGGGTCGGGAGCATATACGGGGGTATGGGTGAAGGCCGTACGCAGTGGGTTGCCGGGGTGACGGGGGCGCAGGATGTCGTGGCCGCCGCGCTTGGCGACCTCGATCAGGGCATCGCCGGCACCGGCGTACCGGCTGTCCCGCTCGGCGATCAACCCGAACTCGTACCGGCCGGGCACCGCTTGGCCGTCGACGGTCAGCTCCTCGTCCTCGGCGAGCTCGACCACCACTCCCTTCGCTGTGCTTGACCAAGTTCCAGGAGCGTCCTCGAAGCGAGCCGGCTCTTCGCCCAGCCAGTGGAGGCTCGTGATCGCGAGGAATCCGTGGGGACCGGCGAGGATCCTCTCCTTCTGTCGGTGCCACTGCTCCCATGCCTCGGTGAAACTCTGCCGTTCGTCGTCCCGGGCCATGTGAACTCCTCCCGCGGGGCTTGGTGCGGACGTCTCCCCCTGCGGCCCAACAGCGACGATCTTGCGGTTCATTCCGTTCCTGTTCCCCCTGGCCGTCGTCGACGCAGGTCACGGCGCCGACGGTGCGCAGGATCGGCTCCCTGTCGCCGCGCCGAGGCGCACTGATCGCGCTACGCTGACCGGGAGGAGAAAGGTGGATACCGCGTCGGCGTCTGCCGCACGGTCCGGTCGTTTATGCACTTCACGGAACTTGCCGAAGCCGGGCGACGCGCACCCCAGCGACCTGCGTCCGAGCTGGCGGAGCGGGATCAGGTGCTGGCCGGCATCGCCCGGCAGTGCCTGTGTGATCTGAGTGCCTCGTCGGTCGGGATCTATCTTCACGCCGAGACGACATCGACACTGGACGCCACCGTGATGGCCGTGTCACCGCTCGGCGTGGCCTCGCTGGAGAGCGTGGCGGTGGACGACGACGTCTACGCCTCGGCAGCGGCCTTCCAGTCCGGCAAGACAACCACACGCCACTCGATCGACATCCAGGGCAAGCACCCGGAAGTCGCGGTCTCGCTGGCGGTCTCCGTGTCGTTTCCCTCCACGGTCTCGGCCGTGCCCCTGTTCTGCGGGCCGCGCCGAATCGGTGCGCTCACCGCCTTCTGGCCCGAGCCGTTCCGCGCTCTTCCGGAAGAGGACGAGACCTACCTGGTCCGCACGGCGGACCTGCTCTCCCGCCGGCTGGAGGCACTCGCGGCCCAGGGCGTGTCCATGGCTCCGGCACCGCTGCCGCTCGTCGTGTCCGCCGAACCGCGAGAGGACGGAACGGACGCCTCGTCCCTGTACGCGTTCGCCCCGCGAACCGCCCCGCTCGTCTACCACCTGCACAAGCTCGCCCTGCTTCTGACCTCCACGAACCGCACCAGGGAGGCCACCACCCTCGTCCTTGAACGCATCGTGCCCGCCTTCGGGGCACGGGCGATCTCCATCAGCCTCATCGAGTCGGACCGGCTGCGTCTCGTGGGCGCGTCGGGCTGCTCACGGGAGTACCTGCGCTCGCTCGACGGCCTGCCGCTGAGCAGGCGTGCGCCGGAGACGGACGCGATCGCTCAGCGGCGCCGACTCGTCTGTCCGGGGACGAGCGAAGCGATGCGCGGCAGGCTGCTCCAGACGCCGCAGACGGCAGACACCGATGAGGGCGACTGCACGTGGGTGGTTCTGCCCCTGATGACCAGCCATCGCGTCGTGGGCGTGTGCGCCCTGGGGCTCGGCGCCACCAGCCCGGACGTCACGGCTGCCCAGGCGGTGCTCACCGCCGTGTCCACCCTCCTTGGCCAGACTTTCGAACGCACCCAGTTGTACGACGCTCAGTACGCCCTCGCCGAGAAGTTGCAGCAGGCCCTTCTGCCCCGCATGCTGCCCCAGCCGCCGGGTGTCCTCGCCACCAGCAGGTACGTACCGGCCATGGGCGGAACCGATCTCGGCGGCGACTGGTACGACCTGATCAGCCTGGTCGACGGCAGCGTGGCCGCGGTCATCGGAGACGTCCAGGGCCACAACACGACGGCGGCCGTGGTGATGGGCCAGTTGCGCAGCGCGGTACGCGCCTACGCCACGGAGGGGCATGACCCCGTGACGGTGCTGAGCCGCACCAACCGGCTTCTCCTCGACCTGGAGACGGACCTGTTCGCCACGTGCTGCTGTGTGCTGCTCGACCCCGCCGGGGAAACGATGCGCCTTGCGACCGCCGGAAACCCCCCGCCCTCCCTCCGCACGGCGGACGGCCACCCGCTCCAGGCCGGGGTCGACATCGGCGTCCCGCTCGGAGTGCAGGAGAACCCCGACTACCGGGCCACCGACGTCCCCCTCGCCCCCGGCACGCTGCTCGCCCTCTACACCGACGGGCTGGCCGGCTCCGACGACGAATTCGCCCACGCGCTGGGCTCCACCGCGGGGACGGTGGACGGGCAGTTGGAGACCCTGGCCGACCGGATCATCGACACTGCGATGGGACTGCGTTCCCGCGGTGACGATGCCGCCCTGTTGCTTCTGCGTTACGAAGGCCCCCGGGACGAGGCGCGGGCCAACGTGCGCCAGTACGCCATTCAGCGTCGCGACCTGCGAGGTGTCCACCGCACGCGGGAACAGCTGCGGAACTGGCTGGCCGCCTGGGAGCTTTCCGAACTGACCGAGACCGCTGAGCTGTTGACGTCGGAAGTGGTCACCAACGCCCTGGTCCACGGAGACAGCGACGTCAACGTCCACGTGCGGCGGTACGGCACCTTTCTGCGGGTGGAGGTGCGCGACAGCGACCCCCGCCCGGCCGAGCCCGTGACCCTGCCCCGTGCGGAGGACCAGGCCGAGGGCGGACGGGGCCTGCTCATCGTCTCCGCCCTTGCCTCCGCGTGGGGCAATTCGCCGAGCGGGCGTGGCAAGACCGTCTGGTTCGAGCTTGAGGTTTCCGTGGACGACGACCTGGCGCCCGCGCACCGCTCTCCCTGGTTCGACCGCTGAACAAGGCCCCGCGGCGGGTCTCCGACCCGGGCCCGTTGCTGCTGGGCACGGCCTCCGCCGTCGACCGGTGGGCCGACGAACTCGACGAGGCGGAACGGCTCGTGGAGCGCGGCCTGGCCGGTCAGCGACCCGACTTGCTGCATCTCGCCCGGCGCACCGTGGAGACCACCACCTTGACGTTGCGGGCCTGGCCGCCGTCGCTGGGCACGACGTGCACGGGCACGGGGAAGTCACTGATGGAGGCCGAGGCGCCCTCGTCGGCGCTGTACATATGGAACACCGCCGGGGTCTCGAGCCGCAACGTGACCTGGCCCGAGCCGTCGGCCGCCGCGGGCGGCCCCCAGGCCATGGCGAGTACGGCGCCCAGCACTGCCGCCGAGGCCGCCAGGCGTCTCATGGTCCCGGTCCGTCGATACTGGGGGCCCACCTAGTAAACGCCGCTCAGAGGGAAACCCGCGGCGATGCCCAGCATGATCGCCGCGGTCACGGCGGGCGCCCACAGACGAAGTCCGCGGGCGTGGTACCAGTTGTGGTAGATGAAGGCGCCGACGGTGAGTAGGAACAATCCGCATGCGGCGGTGATCGCTGCTTCGGTGGCGACATGCGCGAGCAACAGGCCAGTGCCGCCGAGCAGTTCCAGAACGCCGACGGCCCGGCACCCCGCCGGGGAGAAGCCGCATGCGGCGGCGGGGGTGCGTGGCAGCCCTCGGCCCACGACCTGTCCCACCCCTCCGACCAGAAAGACGACCCCGCAGAGCGCGGTTACCGCCATCAGCGCGATGTTCACAGTAGGTCCCTCTCGTCACCTTGGTGCCCGGTGTCGGCATGGCGTCTCCACCGGGGTCCATCGCCGAGTGAACGGGGACCGGGTGACAGCGGTTCATTTCACGATCACGCCTCATCGCGGGTGCTGGGAGCGGATGAGCGCCCGGGCGCCACCAGGCCGCTGCACCGTCCGGCGAGACACTGTCGTGCGTCAATGGGCAGAAGATTCTCGCGGAACCGCCGGGGGCAATGACCCGATCGGCGGCATCCACAGAGGTTCCTGCTCTTCCGCCAATCAGAGAAGTGCCGCCACCACACCTGCTGTTCCTGTGCCCCAAGCCGGCGAGATCGCCGTGCCGTGAAGTCCTGATGTCAGCATCAATCCATCGATACATGTGGCGCGTGCTCTCAAGGCCGAGACGGATTCCATTGCCCAATCAACGTAACGGCCTTCTCCCGTTGCCTCAGCCATGTCCATCAGGAGCTCCACGACCCGAGCCACACCATGCCATTGCACGGGAGGCAGCTCCCAGACGACTTGCCGTGCAGCCACCGCGGCTCCCTTGGCCGTGACCAGGACATGTGGATCCTTGGTGACAGCCCACAGGCGGATCAGGAAGGTGCCCACATCACCTCCTGCCCAGTACCTGCCCTGCCGAAGTCGGCCGGTCCCCGATTCCCACTGCGCTGATGCGCCGTCACCCCACCGTGCCTCGACGCAGAACAGATGTCCCAGGTCGTGAGCGGCTTCCAGGCAGTTGTTGCGTCCCATCACGGTGGCAGCATCAAGCAAGAAATTGCCGGCGCGCTCCAAGAGGACGGGGCATCCGGAGTAGCGCCAAAAATGCGGAGAAGCGTCAGCCCCACGTCGGGCACACCATGAGCGACATCGAATCGGGGTCAGACGGCGACGCCGAGAAGGTTGCCGAACGTCATCCTGATGGTGTCGATGTCTATGTTTTCGGTATCGGAGAGGTGCGTGCGGACACTGGGCACGAGCTGGGTGAGTCTGATGTCGGCTTCCTCTTCGGTCTCGAGCCAGAAGCCCTCGTGCAGGTCGCTCCAGCGCTCGAACAGTGCAAAGAACGGGTAGAGGCCGCTCACCACCTTCTCCAGGTCGACATCCCGGTACCCGGTGGGACGGCCGGCGTCCTCGGGCAGCTCCCACCGACCGGCCAGCGCGGCCAGGCGGAAAGCGGCGGCCCAGTGGGACACACGGGTCAGGCGGCACCACAAAGGCTCGTCGTCATACGGCGGATCCTCGGCGGACGGCACCATGGTGACCCTGACCACGTCCTCCACGATCTTCCGCTCCAGCGTGGTGGGTCTCCGCCCATTCCGGACCGCCGGCGGATGTTCGCCGGCGGACGCTGCGAGATCACCGAGCCCCTGCGTCTCGGCGAGCCGGCGGAGCGCACCAGCAGCGTGGCCGCCGTCACCCCCAAGCATGGCCGCGAACTGCTGTTCGTCACCGAGCGTCAGGAGTTCCGGCAGCACGGCCGCCTCTGCATGGTGGAGGAGCAGGAGGTCGTCTACCAGTCGGGCGGCGGCACCGCACCCCGGTACCCGGCCACGCCCAGCGCCTCGGCCGCACCGGAGCCGGAGGGAGCCTGGCAGCTGCGGCTCCGGCCGACCGAGACCCTGCTGTTCCGGTTCAGCGCGCTCACCGCAAACGCCCACCGCATCCACTACGACACTCCATACGCGCGGGAGGTTGAGGGTTACCCGGGTCTCGTCGTCCACGGCCCGCTGCTGGCCCTGCTCATGCTGGAACTCGTGCGCAGGAACGCTCCGGAGCGGCAGATACGGTCGCTCTCCCACCGGCTCCACCGACCGACGTTCGTGGGCGAGCACCTCCTCGCCGACGGCACGCCCGCCGAAGGACAGGCCCGGCTGCGCATTGCTACTCACCGCGAGGCCCGGCACGCCACCGCCGAGGTGACTTTCGCATGAGCCACCCGCTCGTCGACGGTGTCACCACCGCGGTACGGGATGCCGGTGCGGTCCGCGTCGCGTCGCGCACGTGCTGGCGCCTGGGACCGACAGCGCGTCCGTGTCAGGCTTGGCCGGTCAGACCTGTGCCATGCCGCCGTCGACGAAGAGCTCGACGCCGGTGATGAAGCTGGAGGCGTCGCTGGAGAGGAAGGCCACGGCCTTGCCCATCTCCCGGGGT
>NZ_BNBC01000084.1:0-1957 GCF_014654675.1 Streptomyces spiralis | reverse complement strand
CGGCGATCCGGCCGGTGGGGTTGCCCTCGCCCATCTTCTGGACCGCGGCCGGGACGGCGTCGGGGCCCTGGGTCATGGCCAGGGCGCGCCGCAGGGATTCGGTGTCGACGGCGCCGGGGCTGAGGACGTTCATGCGGATGCCGGTGCCCTTGATGTCCTGGACCCAGGACCGGTTGAAGGCGCGCACCGCGGCCTTGGCACCGCCATACAGGCCCATGCCGGCCGGGGGCTGGACGGACGCGGTGGAGCCGATGATGACGACCGTGCCGCCGGGCGGCAGCAGCCCGATCGCCGGCTGGACGGTGAACAGGACGCCCTTGGCGTTGACATCGAAGGTCCGGTCGAACTGCTCCTCGGTGATCGCGCCGAGCGGGGCATGCGCGCCGATGCCTGCGTTGGCCACGACCGCGTCGAGGTGTCCGTGGCGCGTGAGCGGGGGCACCTCCACTTAGCAAGAGGTGGAGGCGTCTCCACTTGATCCTGACGAGGAAGGGGCCTCCCGTGACCACGGACTCGGGGCGACCGCTGCGGGCCGACGTGCGACGCAACCGGGAGAAGATCCTCTCCGCGGCCGTACGGGTCTTCGCCGAAGAAGGGCTGACGGCACACCTCGAGCGGATCGCCAAGGAAGCGGGCGTGGGCTCCGGCACCCTCTACCGGAACTTCCCCACCCGGGAGGCGCTCATCGAAGCCGCCTACCGCAACGAACTGACCCGGCTGTGCGACGCCGCCCCCGACCTCCTGGCGGCCATGCCGCCACGCGAGGCGCTGCGCGCCTGGATGGGGCGCTTCATCGACTACGCCACCGCGAAACTGGGGATGGCCGAGGCCCTCCGCGCCGTCGTCGACTCCGGCGTCAACCCCTACGCCCAGAGCCAAGAACTGATCATGAACGCTCTCACCTCGCTCCTGGACGCCGCGACAGCCGCCAGGACCATCAGATCGGACATCAGCGCAACCGTCATGTTCGCCGCCCTCACCGGCGTCGCCATCGCCTCGGGAAAGCCCGAGGAGCGCGAACAGGCGGAACGCCTCCTCGACCTCATCCTGGACGGACTCAGGTACGGCATACCGGATTGACATCGATACGCCGTATGCCCTGTCGGCAGTCCCGCCCTGGTCGACATCCGAGCGGGACGGCGCGCCAGGAGCTCCCAGCCCGGGAGCAGAAGCCCTGGCTGGGTCCTCAAGGCGTCAAGGGCGGGTGCAGGTCAGTTCCTCAGACCACGACCGAGATGCCACA
Organism: Streptomyces spiralis; assembly: GCF_014654675.1. Lineage (GTDB taxonomy): Bacteria > Actinomycetota > Actinomycetes > Streptomycetales > Streptomycetaceae > Streptomyces > Streptomyces spiralis. Next base: position 714 of record NZ_BNBC01000084.1, on the reverse strand, counting down.
ATTCAAGCCCGGCGCTGGAATTGAGGGCGTACACAGCGCCAGTGATGTCGTCGCACACGGCCATGTACTGCTTGCCCTGCCACAGCGGCAGGAGCGGCACATCGCTCGCGACAATGCTTTGGATGGCACTCAGACTTGGGGCGGCGGCCAGCCGGTCGACTTTCCGGCGGGACTGCGGAATCAGGATGTTACGGATTCTGCCGCTGTTGTACGGCGAGTGGAGGAAGTTGTCTTTGTCCAGCAAGGGCGCGATGTAACCATCGGCGTCCGGGAAGTCCGGGAACCAGCCCATGCCGTAGACCTCGTACTGGCCCTTCTGCTCCGCCGGGCGGAACTTGCCCCACGGCGCGCCCTGGATGCTGACGTCGAACAGGCCGCTGGAGTTGAGCTGCTGCTGAAGGATCTCGAATTCCTTCTGGGTGGCCGGGCCGTAGTGGTCCGTCGTGTAATGCAGCGTCAGCTTCACCGGGGTGGTGATGTTCGCCTTGGCCAGCAGGGACTTGGCCTTGGTGACGCTCGGGTCGCCGTATCTGTTGAAGAACGAGTTGGAGTGGCCGGTTACGGTGGCCGGGACCAGCGAGAAGAGCGGTTCGGCCTGTGTGCCGTAGACCTTGGCGACCAGTTCTCTGCGGTTGATGACCTGGGCCATCGCCTGGCGCACGGCCTTGCTCTTCACCGACGGGGCGTCGGTGTTGAAGGCCAGGTAGCGGATCT
>NZ_BNBC01000083.1 GCF_014654675.1 Streptomyces spiralis | reverse complement strand
CGTCTCCACCCACACCGGCTCGGCCCGCAACACCCCACCCATGCAGGCAAAATGCCCGCCACCGAGCCTTCTGCAACGCCCTTTAGTACTGACTTTGCTGACACCCCGTTAGGCGCCCGTGAGGCACTCCTTCTGCAGCTCCGGTGTGGGCGGTGATCTTTGCAGGTTGGGTGCCGGCCGGTCCACTTGGTCCAGCAGGCCAACGGTCCAGTCGTGATCAGCCTTGAGCATCAGGCCAGGTCTCATCTGCCGCACCAAGGGAGTCCCCGGCCGGTTGTCCAACAGGGTTCGCGTCGCTCTCGCCCTGCTGTGTCTCAGTCGTCGTGGCTTGGAGGCTCCTCCTCACCTTGAGGGTGCGCGGTCTTCCGGCGCATCGACGGACAGCCCGGCGCCAGGAGTTCAGGACTCCAGGTAGCTGATCGAGGGTGCCCTTGATGACGAACAGCGTCACCGTGATCACGCTGGCGGTCGTCAGAATGGCGAGGGTCAAGCTGTCGCCCAAGGTTCCGGCCCCTCTGATGAGCGGTCGGACCTCTCCCGGCGGGATCAGTCCGACCAGCTCGGGTGGGAGCCAGTCACGGGAGAGTGGGTTGAGGTGCGCCGTCCACGTACCGGGCTGCGTCGGCACTCGGCAGCAGGTCGACCGATCCGGGTGTCGTCACGATCCGACCTCTGCCTCCGAGGCGGATGCGGCTTCCTGGGTCGCTGCCGTGGTTCGGGGGGCGGCGTGGCGGTCGCGTCGGTGGAGCGGGGCGAGAACGGTCAGGCCCCCGATGAGGACGACGACGAAGAAGGCGCCGAAAGCGGTGGCCCCGGTCAGCAACCCGGGCATCAGCCCGTGCGCGGTCACGACGGCGCCGAGGGCGGGCGCCCCGACGCCCTGCGCGATGTAGCCGATGAGGTATCCGCCGGACACCATGCTGGCCCGGTGGTGCGGGGCGGCGTATCGGCTGAAGACCGTCAGCCCGCCGGCGAAGTCGAAGGCATAGGCGGCACCGGCCACCGCCGACGCGATGAAGAAGAGGGCCAGCGAATGCACCAGGCCCGTGACGACGAACAGCCACACTGCCGCGAGCGAGCCGACTGCCCCGAGGACGACAAGGAGCCAGACATGGATACGCCGGGCCACGAGCGCGAACAGGGTGATGCACGCGGCGAAGACCGACAGCAGGGCGCCTGTGACCAGGGCGTTGGTCGATCCGGCGAGCTGTTGGGCGATCTTGGCGCCGAGCGGCAACACGATCGCTCCGAGCAGGAACGACGAGGCGAAGGCGATCGAGCCGGCCACGAAGACGACGCGGCTGCCACGGGGAATGACGATCGTCCGGATCCGCCACGGCTCCCGGGTCTCGTCCGGGGTGTGGCGGGGCATGCACAGGACCAGGTAGGCCGCCGCCGCGATCGCGGCGGCCAGGACGAAGAAGTCGAGGTGGAGGGGGAAGGGCGCGTATTGGGTCAGGGCGCCGCCCAGCACCATCGCCAGGCCGATGCCCAGGGCTGAAATGGCCGTGCTGATGGCGCCGGCACGCTTCTCCTGACCCGGTGCGCTGAATTCGACCATGGCCACGTTGGCGGGGCTGATGGACAGCCCGACACCGATTCCCATGAAAGCGCGGCCGACCAGGAGCCACAGGACGTCACCGGCGATGGCGAAGAGCAGCGCACCGATCAACTCGGCGGCGAGCCCGATCAGGATGGAGGCACGTCTTCCGATGTGGTCGGAGAGGTCACCGAAAACGATCAGAACCGGGATCAGGGTGATCGGATACGCGGCGAAGATCCACGCGACGGTTGTGGTCGAGACTCCCCATTCGGCCTGGTAGAGCGGGTAGGTCATGGTGGGGCAGGCGCTGGTCCACAGCGCGAGTGCCACCACGGCGCCGGCGGTCCAGAAGCTGGCGCGTGTTCCGAGAAGCGGCACTGGGGCCTCCAGTGAGTGACAGGGGTTCGGGATCGCCGACCCATCTGGATATCGAAAAGCAACTTAGCTGGGCTGAGTAGCGTCCTGCAACTCAACGCTATGCTGGAGGCATGACCAAGACGCTCGGCAAGGACTCGACCTGCTCCATCGCCCGGAGCCTTGAGGTGCTCGGCGACACCTGGACCCTGCTGATCATCCGTGAGGCCGTGGTGGCCCACTCGTCTCGGTTCCAGGAGTTCCGGGAGGCGCTGGGGATCGCGCCGAACATCCTTGCCAAGCGGTTGGCGCTGCTGGTCGAGGAAGGCCTGATGGAACGGCGCACCTACCGGGAACCGGGGGAGCGGTCCCGCGACGAGTACGTCCTCACCGAGGCCGGGCGCAGCCTGACCGTGGTCATGGGGGCGCTGGCGGCCTGGGGGCGGAGGTATCGTCCGCGTCCGGACAGCACCTCGCCGCGGTTCACGCTGGAGGACTCGGGGAAGGCGGTGCAGTTGGCCTTCGTCACCGAGGACGGCGACCGGGTGCCGCCGGGGAAGCTGACGGCGCGGCGAACCGCCGATGCCCGGCTCGGGTGAACCGTGGGGGCGCACTTGTCGGGTGGGTACCCCCCGGAGCCGATCGGCCGGCGTACGTTCATCCGCCCGGTCCGCCGCTCGTCGTGGCCGGTGGCCGGGGCGGGCGCGATCGGAGGCGACGGCGGCCGGAGTCACAAGGCCGCAAGCCGTGATCGCGTGGCCGGCGGTACCCCTGGCAGGAGTAAGGAGAACAGGGCCCCCTGTTTGACGCCGCCCGAGCGGCTGGGGCGTACGAGACTGCCGGACGGGCGCAGCATGGGGTGGGCCGAATGGGGGCCGGAGTCGGGCAGGCCCGTCCTGTTGTGCGCCGGGTCCGCCACGAGCAGATGGCTCGGACTGGACTCAAGTGCGGTCGGGCGTCCGGGAGTCCGTCTGATCACCGTCGACAGGCCGGGACTCGGTGTGTCCGATGCCGCCGCCGGATGGACTCTGGAGGACTGGACCCGGGATGTCCGCGCATTCGCCGAAAGCCGCGAGTTGGCGGACATGGCGGCCATCGGCTACTCGATAGGCGCACCGTTTGCGCTGGCCTGTGCTGCGGCCGGCGCCGTGGTCGGCGCCTCCGTGGTCTCCGGGACGGACGAACTCGCCCATCCGATGTTCGAGGGCGTGCTGGAACCTGAAGTCTCCATGCTCGTACGGCGCGTGGCAGACGATCCCGCACTTGCAGAGAAGCTCCTCGCCCACCAGACCGATGCGGAGACGCTGTGGGAAGTGGTCACCGCAACGGGGAACAGCGCCGACCGCCGCATCTACGCCGACCCCGCCTTCGACGCCGCGTACCGACGGGCGCTGACCGAAGGGTTCTCCCAGGGTCCGGCAGGGTACGCACGGGAGACGGTGGTGGCCTTCAGCCCGTGGCCCTTCGAACCCTCGAAGATCACGGTCCCGGTCGATCTGTGGTACAGCGAACAGGACACCAACCCCTTCCACTCACCCGATCTCGGCGCGTCCCTCGCCGCTCGCATACCCGCCGCGCGACGCCATCTCCTCGCGGACGCGGGAACCGCTCTGCTGTGGACCCGCGCGCACAGGATCCTCCGCTCCTTGCTCGGGCGGACGTCCACGAGCTGACCGGCGGCCTCGTCGCCATGGACAGGGCAGGGCCATCATCGCTGTAGGCGGCCAAACGACCAGGAGTTGCAGTCACTGCACTGTCATGACCGGCTCAGGAACAGACACTGAGGTGAGCTGCCGGCGGCATGCGGCCGGCGCCCCCACCTCGGTAAGGAAGCGCTTCGCTTACGTTCAGTCCAGGACGCGCAGCACTTGATCGACTGCGGTGCGCAGCCGCTGTGTGTCGTGGCCGGCGCGGTGGCGTACCCGCAGTCCGGTGAGGGTGGTGAACAGCAGATCGGCGGTGACGTCTGCGTCAAGGTCGGCGGGCAGTTCGCCGGCTGCCACGCCACGGCGCAGCAGCGCGGCGATCGCAGCCGTGGTGCCCTCGAAGGCTTCATCCACGCGCCGACGTGTTTCCGGGTCCGAGGTGCCCAGCTCGGTTGCGGTGTGGATGACGAAGCAGCCAGGCAGGTCGGTTGGCTCGACCATGGAGTAGAGCCAGTCGCGCAACGCCTCGCGAACAGGTCGGTCGGCCTCCAGCGCCGCGGTGCAGCGCACGGACTCCCCGGCAAGGTAATGGTCCAACGCGCGCAGAAACAACCCGTGCTTGTCACTGAATGTGCGGTAGATGCTGCTCGGGTTGAGCGCAAGCGCCTCACCCAGGTCGCGCGTGGAGGTGGCGTGGTAGCCGCGTCGGTGGAACACCTTCGCAGCGCGCGCAACAGCTTCCTGCTCGTCGAACTCCCGGGGTCGTGGCACGACTCCAGCTTAGCGCAGGTTGTGGAGCGAGCATTCCCGTATTAGTGTGAGCCCTCGATACGGGAGCGAATGATCCCATATGAGGAGGCTGTGATGAGTGACAAGGTGGCTGTCGTCAGCGGCGGCAGCAAGGGCATCGGTGCGGCGGTCGTGGAGCGCCTGCGAAAGGAGGGCTATGCCGTGGTGACAGGTTCGCGTTCGGCTGTGCCGGAGCAGAGTGACGACCTGACCGTGGTGCGGGCCGATCTCGCCACGGCCGAGGGGGCACAGACGCTCGCCGCCGCCGCGCTCGAGCGCGGGCGGGTGGATGCGCTGGTCAACAACGTCGGGCAGTTCGACGCCCGAACCTCGTTCCTCGACGTGACCGACGCCCAGTGGGAACAGGGCTTCGCCGCCAACGTGCTGTCGGCAGTGCGACTGACGCGTGCGCTGCTCCCGGCGCTGCTGGAGCACGGTGGCGCGATCGTCAACGTCTCCTCGATCAACGCGCGGCTGCCATTCCCCATGGTTGTCGACTACTCCGCGCACAAGGCCGCGCTCACCAACTTCACCACCACGCTGTCGGAGGAGTTCGCGCCCCAGGGGGTCCGGGTCAACACCGTGTCGCCCGGACCGGTTCGCACGCCGGGCTGGACCGACGAGGGCAGGCTCGCCGACGGCATGGCCGCCGCATCCGGCGCCACGCGCGAGCAGGTGCTCACCGAGGGTGTACCGACGAGCATGGGCATCGCGCTCGGACGGATGGGTGAGGCGGAAGAGATTGCCGCAGCCGTCGCGTTCCTGCTGGGACCGGAAGCCAAGTGGATCACCGGTACGGACCTCGTGGTCGACGGTGGAACGATCAAGGCGGCGTGAGCCCCGGCTGACCCTCTGACCTGTCGGTGGTCCACTTGGCGGGCAGGGCCGGGCCGAGCTGTTCGTAGCCCTCATGGTGAGAGCTGCTGCCGTGGCGGTGCCGAGGAGGACGTGACCCCCCTCGGCTGCCGCGTCGCCGTCGGTGGCCACGCGGCAGGCGCCGGAATCACCGCCCGGAAACCCGCGCAAAGGACACCGTCCGCAACATCGAGCAGTTCGGCGGCACCGCCGTGGCGCTGCATCTGAACATCGGCGAACGGCCGGCTTCCCTGGGCCTTCCGCGAGGCCGTGGCCGGCGCCCTGCCTGACGCCGGCGTACCTTCGGCTGTCTGACCGTACGCTGGTCACGGATGCCTGGGCCGCCGCGATCGCCGCGGTGGGGATCGCCGGCTGACGTCGACGACGCCCACTGATCGTCAGAGCAGGGAACCGGCTACCGCGCTACCGCATGGGTGCCGCCCAGCCTGGGCTACCGTCCGCGAACGGTAGCGCCTTGGGAGACGAAGCTGCGCGCGAGCTGAGGGAGCCTGGCGGCCTCAAAAGCGCTGTATTTGCCGCTCGCGACGAGTTGGAACTTGACACCCTCGCGGCCCTCAGGGCGCTTATAGCCGTCGGGGAGGAACCGGCGGTAGTGCTCGCTGGCGCGGTCGAAAAACTCCGGGCGCTCGGTGCGTGAGAGACAACCCTCGAGATTGAGAAGGAAGAGGTAGTGGCGAATCATACGAGTGAAGAGGAAGGGAGCCACAGCGTCCAGGGCGCTACGCTCCTCGAGCAGGCCGAAGCTCTCTTCGTAGCGGGCGAAGACGTCGAAATGAGTGCCGCCCGGCGCGCCTGCCGGGTGTTGAGTGTGCCGACGGCGGATCTGGACGCAGTTCCATTTCAGGACGCCGATCCGGTCAGCGGCGAGCATGGCGCGGTGGACGACCGCGACCTCCTCGTAGAAGGCGTCGGGGAATGAGAGTTCCTGCCGGGTCCACAAGTCGCGGCGGAACAGACGGTCCCAGGAGTAGGCGGGAGCACCGAACAACTCGGGCTGGTCGAGCGGGGTGAAGGGCTCACGTCCCTGCCGGGCAAGCAGTTCGGCGGCGGCACCGGGCCAGGAGCGGCGGCGATGCAGGCGAGTGTGCCCGAAGAGAAGAATGTCCGGCTCTTTTGCATCTTGTAGCCGGTCGGCAATGGCCTGAAGCGTTGAACCCCCGATGATGTGATCGCTGTCCAGGAACAGCAGGTAATCACCGGTTGCGTGCTCGGCCCCTGCGTTGCGTATCCGGCTGATGCCGACGACGCCCTTCAGGTGCACGGCCGAGACCCGCCCGTCGCGCCGGGCATAGTCATCCACCAAGTCCGCAGGGCACTCAGCGGACTGGTCCAGGACCGCGATGACCTCCACATCCCGGAAGGACTGGTTCAGGATCGAATTCAGGCAGTTTTCAAGGTGTCCCTGAAGGTCGTGAGCGGCGACTATGATGCTGATTATCGGGGATGCAAGCATGATGATCGAAACATAGGTGGCAGCCCGCGGCATGACAAGCCCCATCGGGCGCCCAACTCGCAGCAACACATAAAGTTCTGCACATGCTCCCACCGCCTTCGCGCATCACGTCCTGAGCATTCCCCTATCGGCTGATCGCCACGGCGTTTACGCCTGTGATCGGTTCGAGAGCATTGTCGCGTTGGTCGAGTCGGTGGGATGACTTTGGGGTTGGTCGACCGGAAATGGAGTGCCTCGGTCGACGGGGTACGGGCACCTCGACAAGACCAGGGCCGTCCCCGCCGGCCCGACGCCCGCTGCTTCCACCTCGACCGCAGTTCCTGCGCGCTCTGACCACCGCCGCTCCGTCAACGCGACGCTCCAGGCGCTCACCACACAATCCCGTCTGCCGATCCTCACCACCCTGCGGCAGCGCCCGTACCCTATCGGCGAACTCGCCTTCGCCGTCGCATGGAACAGTCCGCCGTCTCCTACCAACTGCGCCTCCTGCGCACCTTGGGCCGTGTCACCGGCCACCGCGACGGCCGCCGCATCGTCTACCGCCTCTGCGACGACCACGTCGCCCAACTCCTCGACCAGGCCGGTGCCACGAGGCCCTTGAGTCCCTGGGCTCACTCCTACAGCGCACCGGAGGGCCGGTCCGTCACACCCTGGGGCGCCAACTCCACACGGCTCTCCGAACCGGGAGAGCGGGGGCGGGCCCGGCACGGGGGGAACCGAACCTGCCCCAGCACGTCGGCGCCTGCGAACCCTCCCCCCGGAGGATGGGCGCCACGACCCCGCCTGGGGTCACTTCCACCAGCGCGCCGCAGGTCAGGAGTGTCAGCGCATCACCGGCTTCGGCCTCGCCGACACCATTGCGCTGCACGACGCCGCCCTCGGCACGCCCACCGGAGCTCACCTCGGGCAGACGCTGACGCCGTAGCGGCCCAACGTGCGGGCCCCGGACGCTGCGATGGGCCGGGGCCAACGGCGGACGGCTCAATCGTCCGAGTTCCGCCCGTTGCCCTTCCCGGCGCCGTGCTTGGCCTTGTGTGGTTGGTCCTTGTGGTCGTCGTGTCCGTTCCCGGCTGGCGCCGTGGCGGATGCAGTGGCCGAATACGAGGGCGGGGTCGAGGCAGGGGTGGGGTCGGGGGATGTGGAGGTGACCGTTACCGGAGCGGGAGAAGAGGGCGACGAAGGGGTGTTCTCCCCCGATGTGAGGGATGCTCCAAGGGCTACGGCGGCGGTGAACAGGACCAGAGCGGTGCCGCCGAGAACGGCTCTGGACGCCAGCTTGGCCTGGCGGCGCGGACGCGTGTGGGCCGCGGTGCGGGCCTGACTGCTCTCCGGGGCCGGGGCCGCAGGGGGGAGTGGGGCGGGCATGGGGGAGGTGAGCTCGGGCACGGCCGCAGGCGGCGTGGGCTGGTGGGAGGCGAGCCAGTCGGCTGCCTGCTCGGCTGTGGGTCGGTGGGCGGGGTCCTTGGCGAGCAGGCTCAGCACGTATTCGGAGAGTCGCTGAGGTATCTCCGGGCGCAGAAGGACGGGCGGCGCTGGAGCGGTGCTGACGTGCTGCTGCAGTACGGCCAGCGAGGTGGAGCCACTGAACGGGGCACGGCCGGTGAGTAGTTGGTACAGCACGCAGCCGAGGGAGTAGACGTCGGAGGCGGGTTGTGCGGGGCGTCCCAGGGCGCGTTCGGGAGCGAGATAGTCGGCCGTGCCGAGGATCTTGCCGGTGGCCGTCAACGTGCCGGCGGCGGCGTCGGCGAAGCGGGCGATCCCGAAGTCGGCGATCTTCACCGTGCGTTCGGCTGTCAGCATCACGTTGGCGGGCTTGACGTCGCGGTGGATCACCTTGTGCTGGTGTGCAGCGCCGAGACCGGCTGCCATCTGGGCCGCGATGGCCGCCGCCTCCTGCGGGTCCAGGCGGCCGCGCAGCGATCGTTCCTGGGCCAGGCTCCAGCCGTCGACGAACTCCATGACCAGGTAGAGCTGATCCTGGTGGGAGCCGAAGTCGTACATGCCCACCACGTTGGGGTGGTTGAGGCTGGCCGCGGTCTGCGCCTCCAGGCGAAAGCGCTCGGCGTCCGCCGCCTCTTCGGCGCGCAGCAGTTTGACCGCGACGAGGCGGTCGAGGACCTGGTCGGCGGCCCGCCACACCTCGCCCATCGCGCCGCGCCCCAGCAGCTCCTGCAATTGATAGCGATCCGACAGCAGCCCCTGCACACCTACCCCGATCACCATGACGTTCGCACCCTCTTAGGGGCTGATTTTCATGGTTTGTAGTCATTTGTATGGCCGGTGCCCAAGTTACCGGAGGCCCTCTGGCCCGACTCGACGCCCCGTCTCGCGGAGCACACGTGCGGCAGACAGGCGGCACAGGGGGTGCACCTGCCTGTCTGCCCCGGTGTGCGCGACAGCCCGGGGGGAGCGGACTTCACGGGGCCCTGGGCCCCATCCGATACAGCGCACCGCAGCATCGAGACGTCACACCTTCGCGGGCCCGGTTGCCCCTCTTTCCTCGCAACGACCCCCTCACGACGCGCGTCGCCGAGTTCCCGGTCCCGAAGGGACCTGCCCAGCTGCCGTGGTCAGGCCCGTGCTGTTGAGGGGGCGGTATGAGTAGCGGGCGTTGGTTCAGCGGCACATCCGGATGCCGGAACGCCTGCCCCCAGGGCAGGATGATGCGCTGGTATGGCGGAGCCCCACAGAAGTCGTGCAGTCCGGCAGTGAGGGCGAAGCGCGCCCAGGGCTCTTGCGTGCAGGGGCAGACCTGTCACGGGGGGAGACGGGCCTGCCCCTGCACGATGGCGCCCGCGTACCTCCCCCCGGAGAGCAGGCGCCTGACCCCGCCCGGGGTCACTCTCTTCTGCGGCCAGTGCGTCGGGAGTGTCACGGGTGGCGGCAGACGGTTGCGAACTCCACGTTATTGCGGAGGTTGTCACTTGCAACCCTCACGGCATGACCACAATGTCCACGCATGCGCCATCGGTACCGGAGGGGATTCGGTAGCGGAAGCGGGGGCACTCGTTGCCTTGTTCGGTCGACGCCCTTTCGGTGCACGGCACTTGTCAGGGTCGCGAGTCGCAGACGACGAAGGACTCACCGTGCGGCTGCTGCCGGCGCGTCCCCCTTCCCGGTCCTTTCTCGATCGGCGACAGCAATCCGTCGACCGGCGGTCGACGGGGCCGAAGCGGCGGTGGGGCCACTGGGCGTTGTGCAGAGACGGGCATGCCCGGCGCCCCGCCACCGCTGTACGGTCGGCGTCACGGCGCCGAGCGGCCGACCACGGCGCCGCCCGGATCATCGGCCAGCACGATGGCTGCGGTGATCCGCTTGCCCACCGGCTCGCGGTACGCGGCGAAACTGGTGCAGACGGCCATCACGATCTCCAGACCGTGCTGCCCCACCCGGCACGGGTCGGGCGCCAAGACTGCCGGCAACGTGGTGCTGCTGTCCCACACGCTGATCTGCACGGCTGCGTCTTCGATCTCCAGTGTCAGCAGGCATGGTCCGGGCGCGTATTTGCGGGCGTTGGTCACCAGCTCGCTGACCACAAGTTGCACCATGCCCACCGCACGCTCCGACACTGGCAGGCCGTGAACAGCCTGCGCTTCGGTCAGGAAGGAGCGTGCGAGGTCCCGGGCCTCGGCGATCCCACCGCTGTCCTCGAAGGCTGCGGACACAGAAACAAACCCACCGGCCGGCGACATCGCATCGCCATCCTCCGCAGCTTGATCCATACGGTCTGCCCTGCTCCCCACACAGCCATGCACCACCGGCCGCGTGTACCCCCAAAACGTCGTGCAATGCAGCGAGGGTCCATCCAGTGGCCGCCCACCGCAGGCCACGGTGCTCGGCAGTCCTGGGGCCCGTGCCCCGCAGACGGCGGATGAGACGGCGCGCGGCCGGCATGGTCCGCCCAAGAGGGTGGCCGGGCCGGGTTCAGGAGACGGCAGACGTCAGGTACGTCAGGTACACCCCTCCCTCGCAGTCAGGCATCTTCCGCAGGGTCCAGCGGCCCCGGAAGCTCGTGGAGGAGAAGTTCGACTCGGCGTCGTCCTCCTCGACTTCACCCTCCTCAGGGATGTAGCCGGCCTTGGGGAGCCGCTTGTGCAGGAACGCAAGGGTGGTGTCGAATCCGTCCCGTACGACGGTGGCGACGACGAGCCGACCGCCGGTGCGGTGCTCCACCGAGGTCACGACCGCGCCGTCGGGCACCGGCAGGTTCTCCGGGAAGTCCTTGGGGAGCGGCAGTGAGGCGGCAGTGGGGCAGCCGCCGGGCGCGGCCCCGGCTGCATTCCTGGCCGGCGGATCGGTTGCCTGCTTCGCCGCGTGCGGCGTCGCCCCCGGGGGCTCGGGGTGCTTGTTCGCCGCCGAGCATCCCGTGACCGCCGCCAGGCCGAGGAGGGCTCCTGCCAGTACGGCAGCCGATGGCGAGGGCTTCATCCAGTGGCTCCTTCGGGCTTGTTGTGCCTGCCGCGGACCACGGCGTCGTACGCGCCGTACAGCGTGTTGCCGGAGGTCTGGCGGGCGATGGAGGCCAGGGCGTCGTAGTTCTGGGCGCCTCCGGTCGCGCAGGTGCCGGTGCAGCCGTCGGCGTAGGCGGCGAGCACGCGGCCCTGGGCGTCGCTGGTGACGTCGATGAAGTCCAGGAGGTTGCGGTCGTTGCCGCACGTGGTGCCGCCCGTGCAGATCGACCCCTTCTGAACCGGATCGGTCGGGGTGGCGTCGACGGTGACCCAGGACTGGCCGCCGTCGTAGGTGGTGGCCACGTACAGGTGCCAGACCCCCGTGAAGTTGGCCGCGTCCTGATAGTCGCCGCCGGTGGTGGTGCCGAGGAAGACGAAGGCGGCGCGGTTGTCGTCGCCCGCGGTCACGGCCGGGAAGACGATGTTCTTGATGCCGAGGGCCGCGCCGACGTTCTGGTCGTACAGCCAGGTCTTGCCCTTGTCGTGGCTGACAGCGATACGCGGCGTGCCGTCGCTGTTCTGGTAGCCCATGTAGACGGTGCCGCCGGCCCCGATCCCCACGCTCGGGTCCGAGTCACCGGGGGTGCTGGACGGGTTCTTGCGGACGGTCCACGTCAGCCCGTTGTCCTCGGAGACGGCCACGGCCTGATGGCCACCACAGCCCTTGTTGGGCACGTACACCGTGCCGTCCGGAGCCACCTTCACATGCCCGTGCAGGCCGCCGCAGTCCAGCAGCGAGTACATCGGAACGGCAGGCCCGTACGTCAGGCCGCCGTCCCGGCTGACCGCGCAGGAGGCGTCGGCGATGTCCTGGGAGCAGTAGTAGACGGCGTTCGGGTACGACGTGACGGCGCCTGGACCGCCCGTGGCGAAGGGGCCGCCACCGATGGTCTGGTGGTCCACACCGGAGTTGATGCCCGAGCCGCCCGTCGGCGTCCACGTTTCACCGTCGTCGTCGGTGTAGCAGGTCAGGGCGGTCTTGCCGGCGAGCTGCGACTCGAAGGTGCGGTGGGTGACCGGGTCGGTGAACAGGATCGGGTCGAGGCTGGTGGTGCTGCCCTGGGGGCAGCCGTTGGCCGCGCTCGCACTCTTGTCCTGCCATGTGGCGACGCCCGCACTGTCGTAGGTGACCTTGAGCGTCGACGTGTACGCCTGGAACATCGCGGCGCCACTCGCACGGTCGACGCCGATCGAGGGTTCACCGGCGTTGTGGGCATCCGCGATGCCGTCGGGCGCCCAGGAGCTCGCGTACGTCGGTGGTGTGGCCGTGCTCGGCGGCGGATCGGCCGGAGCGGTGACCAGGCTCGCGGTGCCGGTGAAGCTGTCGCCGAGCGGCGCGTACGGCACCACGCGTACGGTGTACGACGCCGACACCGCCGGAAGCAGCACGGTCTCGGGGTCGCTGGAAGAGGCCGAGGCGGCCACCTCTCGGCCGGCCGCATCGAGGACGTAGAGGTCGAAGTCGGCGGCGGAGTCCGGCCATCTGACGTCGATGCGCAGGCTGTGACCGGCGTCGTAGCCCGCGGGCACCGACACCTTCAGGGCGTAGTCGTCGCAGGGTTGCGCATTCCCGCAGCTCACCGTCCCGGCAGTGCCGGAGACGTTCGGGACGGCGAAGGGACCGGCGCTCCACGTGGTCGTGGGCGCGGTGTCGCTGACCGATCCGGAGGGCGGGGTGGCGGCGTCGGCAGTCGCACTGGGCAGGGTTCCGGCGACGAGCGCCAGCAACCCGACGGCGAGACGCCCCCGCGACCGCGGGTGGTGGTGAAGACGGAGTGCGGAGAGGAGAGCCACAGGTACCTCGTGGGTTCGCGAGTCGGACGAAGGGTGGTGGGGTGTGGCCGTACGGGTGATGCCTTCGTCTGCTCTACGGGGAGGCAGGAGGCGTCCGTCGCGGGAAACCGAACTCTTTTCGAAACGGGCCGGACGGGTGCTGAGGGGGGCAGCAGGACGGAAAAGTGCCCCCGCGCGGCTGCGCGAGGGCACTTACGGAGTCCTGGTCAAAGGGCGTCGACGCCGCTCACCTTCCAGCCGTCGGAGGTGCGGGTGAGCGTCATACGCACCCGGTTCAGGTCCAACCGGGGCTCCGGGACCTGGGTGCTCTGGGTGGCCTGGTTGACGAAGAGCAGAACGACGACCCGGTCCGGTGTGGCCGACACGACGGAGACCGCCGGGGCGCCGCCGTCGGCGGGTGTGGCCACGGTCGCCTTCACCACGCCGTGGTACTTGGTCGCGGTCGGCGCGACCACCGCCTTCGTGGTCTTGCCGTACTGGTCGCGGAAGTGCCCGGTCAGCAGGGCGCGGGCCCGGGAGAAGTCCCGGTCCAGGTGCCGGTAGTCGTACGACAGCACGACCGGAGCCGCCTTCCGCGCGGCCGCGACGGCCTCGTCGCGGGCCTGCTCCGCCTGCCGCCCCTGCCGGTACTGCCACCCGAGCATGGCGGCCGCGACCAGGGCCGCCACGAGGACGACGCCCAGCACCGCGGGGAGCACGATCCGCCCCGCCTTGCGCTGGGGCGCGCCGTCCTCCGGCTCCGCCTCGAACGACTCGGGGCACTCGGGCTCGGGTGGATCCTCCCAGCCGTTCGCCGGGGGCTCGACGAGCAGGGTGCGCCCGGAGGGAGTGTGCTCTTCCTGGCGGGCACCAGGCTCGGGGCGCGGGGGCCGCCCGGCGCGCTTGGCCGCCGCGCGGGCGGCGGCGGTCATGGTGCGGCGGGCCGGTGAGCTGGTGCCGCGGGTGCGGGAGGTGGGGTTCGCCACGGTGTCTCTCCTCATCGATGGCCTTACGGGCGGGTCAGCCCACGAATGTGACGTCGGAGGTCAGCCAGTGGCCGGCCACGCGCTCGAGGTCGAGCTGGAGCCGGTAGGTGCGCGCCTGGCCCTCGGGCACGGCGGTGTTGGTCACCTTGCTGTCGGCCACGACCAGAACCCGGGCCGAGTGCGCATCGGACCGCACGATGCCCGCTTCCAGGACCTGCCCCTCGGACACCGACTTGTTCTGCGCGACCAGCTTCGTCAGTTGTGCGGTCTGCGCGGCGAACTCCTTCTTGAACTCGCCGGTGGCACCCTTCAGCACATTGCCGCTGTCCCGGTCGTAGTGCCGGTAGTCGAGCGAGGTGAAGCTCAGCGCCGACTGACGGGCCGCCGCCAGGACGTCCTGACGGCGCTGTTCCGCCGCGCGCTGGTCGGACAGCTTCCAGCCCAGCCAGACACACGGCACGGTCGTCAGCACGGTCGCGGCGACGAGGCCCGCCGACAGCAGCCTCATGCGTCGGCCTCTCACGCCATCGGTCCCACGAGCAGCCATTGCCACGACTCCTTTCCGAACACAGCCTGTTCCCCGCCCGTCGAGCCGATCTCGACGGGCGTTCCGTCCGGGCCGGTCACTGTGCCGGTCTCCGGGTCGTACGGGGCCACGAACGCGGCCTGGTCGGCGCCGTACCGACCGGTCGTCGCGCCGGGCGCGTTCTGCGCTCCGCGCACCGAGGTCTTGCTGCCGCGCGGTGCCGTGCAGCGCGCGGCGGTGTTCGCCGGGCGCGTGCCGGTGTCGGCGGGGTCGCGCCGCTGGGTGCCGTAGCCCTGGGTGCACGCGGGAGGGTCGTCGGCGTTCACGGTCAGCCCGAAGTGGGTGGTGCCGTCGCCGGGGATGACCGTGTAGCTGCCCGCGACATTGAGCGGGAGCGTGACCAGGGCCTGTTCGACGCCGGGCAGCCGGGCCACGGTGATCTGGCCGCCGCTGATGAGGTTGGCCAGCAGTACCGGCACGTGCGGCCGCGTGGACTTCAGCAGGGAGTCGACCTCCTGCGCGGCGGGCACGGTGGTGCCGATCAGTCGGCGCAGATCGCCGTCGCTCGACTTCAACTGCTCGGTGAGCGCGGCGAGATCGCGCGAGAACGACCTGATGGCCGAGCCTTGGTCGGCCTGTGTCCTGAGCACCTTCCGCGAGTCTTCGATCAGCGAGACCGTCTGGGGGAGCGACTGGGATGCCGACTCCACCAGCGCGTCGCCGGAGTCCACCAGCCGGCTCAGGTTCGGTCCGGTGCCGGCGAACGCCTTGCCCAGTTCGTCGACGGTGGTCCGCAGATCGTCCTTGCCGACCGAGTTGACCAGCCGGTCGAGGCTGAGGATCAGGTCGGTGACCGGCAGCGGGGTCCGGGTGCGGCTGCGCGGGATCGGGCTGCCGTCCATGAGGTAGGGCCCGCCCGACCGCGATGGCTGGAGGTCGACGTACTGTTCGCCCACCGCCGAACGGTTGGCGATCACCGCGAGCGTGTCGGCCGGGATCCTCGGGGCGCCGTCCTCGATCTTCAGCGCCACCGAGACCCCGGAGCCGGTCAGCTGCAGGTCGCCCACGCGGCCCACCGGCACTCCCCGGTAGGTGACCTCGGCGCCGGGGAAGACGCCCCCGGACTCGGCGAAGTCGGCGCGCACGGTGTACCCGCGGTGCAGGACGTCGTCCACCAGGCCCGTGTACCGGGCGCCGACGTAGGACACCCCTAGGGCGGTGACGGTCGCGAAGGCGAGCAGCTGGGCCCTGACCGTACGAGTGATCACGGCAGTATCCCCTTCAGCATCAGCTCGGCGAGGCCGGGATCGACCCCCGGCGGGAGCCGGCGCGAGCCGCCGTCGGTGCCGTAGGCAGCGGTGCACACCGGCGGGCACAGCAGGGTGCTGCCGTCGGAGGGTGTCGAGGGCACGGAGGGCGCGGATGGCACGGGGGGCACGGACGGGGTGCCCGGCAGGGACGGGACGGACGGGAGGGGGGTGGGAGTGGGGACGCCGGGAAGCTGCGGTGTCCCGGGGGCCGGGGACTTCCCGCCCTTGCCGGGCTTGCCGGTGACGTTGCCGTAGAGGTCCGCCAGGTCGAGGTCGGCGGTGATCTTCAGGTTGACGTAGTCGCCCTTGACGGCATCCGTGGCGTTGCGCGGGAACGGGTACGTGGTGAGGATTTCGAGGGAGTCGGGCAGGTCGTCGCCCGCCTTGTTCAGCTCCTGCAGGATGGGCTGGAGCTTCCTGAGGTTGGCGACAGTGTCGTCGTGGGACGCATTCACCACCTTGGTGCCGGTCCTGCCGAGCCTGGACAGGGCGGTGAGCATCTTCGTCAGGTCCTTGCGCTGGTCCGCGAGGGCCTTCAGGGCGGGCGGCATGGTGTCGACGGCCAGGGCGATCGTCTTCTTCTCCTTCTTCAGTCGCGTTGCGAGCCGGTTGATGCCCTTCAACGCGCGCACGATCTCCGCCCGCTGGTCGTCGAGGCCGCCGAGGAATGTGTCGAGCTGCTTCAGCAGGGACCTGACCCGGTCCTCGCGGCCGCCGAGGGCCTTGTTCAACTCGATGGTGATCGTCTTCAGCTGGGCGACTCCGCCGCCGTTGAGCAGCGCGGACAGCGCCGACAGCACCTCCTCGACCTCCGGGTTGCGGCCGCTGCGGGACAGGGGGATGCGATCGCCGTCGCGGAGCCGTCCGACGGGGTGCGTGCCGACCGGCGCGGACAGGGCGACGTACTTCTCGCCGAGCATGCTGGTCTGCCTCAGATCGGCGACCGCGTTGCCGGGCAGCTTCACCGAGTCGGCGATCCTGAGCCGCACGCGGGCGTGCCAGCCGTCCAGTTCCACCTTCTCGACCGTGCCGACGGTGACGTTGTTGACCTTGACCGACGACTGCGGCACCAGGTCCAGGACGTCCCGGAACTCGACGGTGACGTGGTAGGCGTGACCGTCCGAGGCGGCGCCGCCGGGTAGCGGGACGTCGTACCAGCCGTTGAACTCGCAACCGGTCAGCAGCAGCGAGCCGACCGCCGTCCAGGCGGCCACCCGCCCCTTGCGCTGCACGCTCATGCCGACACCCCCAGAATTCCGCCGAGGGTCTTGTCGACCGTGCCCGTCGGCGCCGGGGCCGAGGGAACCTTGGGCAGGGAGTCGAAGAGCTTCTTCAGCCCGGCACAGTTGTCGTGGTCGTCGCCGGTCGTCTTCAGGATCGAGCAGAGAAGGGATGACGGATCCTGCGGGGCTTGCGCGTTGTTGCGGGTGTCGAGGGTGCCGGCGGCGGGGTTGTAGGCGTTCTGCAGGTTCGACAGACCCGTGGGGGCGACGGTCAGCAGCTCCTCCAGAGCGTCCCGTTGGGTGACGAGAACCTCGGTGACCTTGGCCAGACCCTTCACGTCCGAGGTCAGCGCCTTCTTGTTGCCCTTCACGAAGCCGGCCACGTCGCCGAGTGCGGTGGCCAGGTACTTCAGCGCGGCCGCGAGATCTTTGCGCTCCCCGGCCAGCTGCCTGGCCACGTCGGCGAGGTCGGTGTTGAACGACCGCACACTGGTGTCGTCCGCCGCCAGCGCGGCCGTGAACACCTGAAGGTTCCGCACGGTCCCGAACAGGTCGCCGCGCCCGTCGGACAACGTGGTGACCGCCTGGGACAGGTCCTCCACCGTCTGGTTGAGGTTCTCGCCCTGTCCCTGGAGGTTGTCCGCGCTCACCCCGAGCAGCCGGGACAGTGAGCCCTTTTCGTTGGCACCGTTCGGGCCCAGCGCCTCAGCGGTGGTGTGCAGGCTGTCGAAGATCCGGTCCAGCTCGACGGGGACGGCCGTACGGGACTCGGGGATGACGTCGCCGTCCCGCAGCACCGCGCCCTTGCGGTACACCGGCAGCAGCTGCACGTAACGGTCGCTGACCACCGACGAGTTGATGATCGCGGCCTGTGCGTCGGCGGGGACCTTGCGGCCCCGGTCGTATTCCAGCTCCACCCGTACCCGGCCGCCCTCCGGCGTGATCTTCCTGACCTCGCCGATGCGGACGCCGAGGACGCGGACGTCGGAGCCGGGGTAGATGCCGACGGTACGCGGGAAGTACGCCGTGACGCGGACGGGGCCGGGGCCGGGCCAGAGAACGACGGCGAGGCCGACGACGATCGCGAGCGCGGTGAACAGGGCCAGGAGTCTGCGGGTCATGGAGTGCCTCCCGTCCGTGGCGTGACCGGGGCGGCGACCAGGTTCTGGACGTAGGAGTCGAACCAGCGGCCGTTGCCGAGGGTGTTGGTGAAGAGCCGTACGTAGGGGGCGAGCAGCCCGACGCTGCGGTCCAGGCTCGCCTGGTTGCGTTCGAGCATCGTCACGAAGGTGTTGAGGTTCTTCAGTGCGGGCCCGATCTCCTTGCTGTTGTCGTCGACCAGGCCGGACAGCTCGATGCCCAGCAGCGCGGAGCTCTTGAGCAGCTTGTGGATCGCCGTGCGCCGCTTGCCGATCTCCTTGAGCAGGGCGTCACCGTCCTTCACCAGTGCGGAGAAGTCCTTCGTGTGACCGGCCAGCACCTCGGTGACTCCGTTCGCATGATCGAGGAGCCCGCGCAGCGCCTTGTCACGAGCGGCGACGGCCCGTGAGATCCGCGTCAGCCCCTTGATCGACGCCCGCACCTCCGCGGGGGAGTCCTGGAAGGTGACGGAGATCGTGTCCAGCGCCTTCGCGAGCCGGTCCGTGTCGACCTCCTCGGTGGTGGTCGTCAGGTCGCTGAAGGCCTGGACGACGTCGTACGCCGACACGGTCCGCCGGAGCGGGATCTCGCTGCCCGGCTTCAACTGGCCGGGCCCTTTCGGGTAGAGGGCCAGGTACTTCGCGCCGAGGATCGTCTTGACGCGGATCGACGCACCCGTGTCGGTACCGAACCCCGGGTGGCCCTTCACTTTGAAGGTCACCTTGACGTGGTCGCCGTCCAGGTCGACGCCCTCGACCTTGCCGACCTTGACCCCGGCGATCCGTACCTCGTCGCCCGGCTTGAGCCCGCCGGCCTCGGAGAAGGCCGCGCTGTAGGTGTCGCCGCCGCCGATCAGCGGCAGGCTGTCGGCGTTGAAGGCGGCGACGGTGAGCAGCGCGAGGACGGTGAGGCCGACGGCGCCGACGACGACCGGGTTGCGCTCGCGGAAGGGCTTCAGGCGCGGCCGCTTGAGCCGGATCCTGGGCAGCTTCGGCGGCAGGACGCGTACCTTCACCAGGGGTTCGGGGCGAGGTTTGCGCCTGGGCAGCAGCCTGGGGAG
>NZ_BNBC01000082.1 GCF_014654675.1 Streptomyces spiralis | reverse complement strand
CTGGATGTGGTCTGTCTGCTACGACCCTCGGTAGGATGTGATCTGGCTCCTATGGACAGCCTCACACTCACAGGCCCTCTGGAGGTCGTTCCTGGGGGCTCAGGCAGAGGCCGAGCGCGTCGAAGCCGCCGTGCGGGATGACACCGACCTGGTGCGGCCAGGGCACCGGTTCCTGCGGCACGTGCTGCTGCACCACGGTCATGCTGCCGCTGACGGCTATCGCGCCCGGCCCCATTGCATTCGCATGCCCCGTCTTGGTCACAGTCGGCCCGAAACCCGGAGCAGCGCCGATGCTGTGCGCCGTCCCGCGGTGACCGCTCACTGCTGTGACCACGGATTCGGCGGTGGCGTTCCCGGTCCTCTCGGCCCTCGCCGATCCGCTGCCCAGGTTCTGCGGACGCTTGATTCCCGTCACAGCGGTGCCCCCACCGTTCGCGCGCGTCTGCCCGGTCCGCGCGGCCACATCTTCCGTACTGCATGGGCATGGCATGTAACACACGGAAACGCTCT
Source organism: Streptomyces spiralis (assembly GCF_014654675.1). GTDB lineage: Bacteria > Actinomycetota > Actinomycetes > Streptomycetales > Streptomycetaceae > Streptomyces > Streptomyces spiralis. The sequence continues at coordinate 20,443 of NZ_BNBC01000082.1, read as the reverse complement.
CGCCACGCCGGAGTGCGCCGGCCCGTAACAAGCCGCTGTGAGGATCTCTCCGTCTTTCAAGATCACCACCGGTGTCGTGCACCGGTGGTGCGTCCTACTGAAAGGGGATCCGCCATGGCAGAGCCTCAGCCGGGAACGGGCACCAGCCGACGTGGTTTCCTGCGGGCCGTCGGCATCACCGGTGGCGCCGGGGCCATGTTCGCCACCATGGGAGCCCTCGGGCTCGCCCCCACCGCTGCCTACGCCGCCGAGAAGGAAGCGCCCTTCAGCGCTCCCCGACGCGGTGACTTCACCCTCCAGGGCCGGGGCGGCAAGCCCGCCAAGGTCGTCGTCATCGGAGGCGGCATAGCCGGCCTCACCTCGGCCTATGAGCTCGGCAAGGCCGGATACGACTGCACCGTCCTCGAGGCCCGCGACCGCGTCGGCGGCCGCAACTTCACCGTGCGCGGCGGTGACACCGTCACCGACCTGAACGGCGTCACCCAGAAGGTGACCTTCAGCCAGGGCCAGTACATGAACTGCGGCCCGGCCCGTCTCGCCCAGTGGATGAGCACCCTGGACTACTGCCGAGAGCTCGGGGTGCCGGTCGAGGTGTTCACCAACACCAACGCCAGCGCGCTCATCTACAACGAGACCACCGGCATGAAGGCCCCGGTCGCCTACCGCACCGCCAAGGCAGATGTGTACGGCTACGTCTCCGAGCTGCTCGCCAAGGCGACCAACACCGGCGCCCTAGACGCCGAGCTGACCGCCGACGACAAGGAGCGGCTGCTCACCTTCCTGAAGAGTTACGGCTCCCTCGGTTCCGACTACAAGTACACCGGCACCGAACACCGCGGGTTCAGCGTCGATCCCGGCGCTGCGGGCACCCCCGGCGCGGAACTCGGCGACATACCGTCCCTGTCCGAGGTCTTCACCTCCAACGTCGGCCGCTACTTCTCCTTCGAGTTCGGCTACGACCAGGCCATGCTGATGTTCCAGCCGGTCGGCGGCATGGACGCGATACCCATGGCGTTCGCCAAGGCCATCGGGCCCGACAAGATCCTCACCGGCGCCGCGGTCACCGACATCAAGAACACCTCCGACGGCGTCCAGGTCACCTACACCCGCAACGGCCGCACCAAGGTCGTCCACGCGGACTACTGCATCGCCACGCTGGCACCCTGGATCCTCGCCCGGACCTCCCACAACCTCGGCTCCACGGTGCAGACCGCCCTTCAGGCCGTGCGGCCCTCCCAGGCCTCCAAGATCGGCCTGGAGTACAAGAGCCGCTGGTGGGAGACCGACTTCAAGATCATGGGCGGTATCACCGAGACCGACCTGGACCTGGACCACATCTGGTATCCGTCCTACGGTCACCTCGGCGAGCGAGGCACCCTCATCGGCTACTACAACACCGGCGCCCACTCCGACACCTACTCGGCGCTCACGCCGGCCCAGCGCCTGGAGCGCGCCGTCACCCAGGGTGTGAAGATCCACGGTGAGAAGTACCGCTCAGAACTCGCGGCCTGGTACTCGCACCAGTGGAAGCTCGCTCCTCACATCGAGGCCGCCTGGCACTCCATGCCCGGCGGCCCCGACGCCCCAGCATTCGTCCCGCTCAACCAGGCCCAAGGCAACGTCTACTTCGCCGGCGACTACCTGAGCTACCTGGACGCCTGGCAGTGCGGCGCGATCTCCTCCGCCCGCAAGGTCGTCACCGAACTGCACCAACGGGTTCTGGCCTCCTGACTCGCCCCGCCTTTCCTCGAGCAGGCACCGTGGCCGTGGGCCTGTCCAGTGAACGGATCCGGCTCACATCCGGTGGGTCGCTGAGCGTCAGCGTGCTCGTCGAAAAGCTGTGCGAGATGTCAACAACTTCGGGCCTTCGGTGTTTTTGGGCCTGACTGAGGCGGCGGGTAGCGGGTCAGCCTGTGGGACGAGTGCGCTGGCCCGTCCGCTCAGCGCGGCGGAGAACTGGTCTGTTACCTCTTCCAGTGCCTTGGCGGTGGCGGGCGCGACGACGGGCGTGCCGTCCCGGCGGGCGACGTCCCGGGCGACGGGCGAAGTCGATGGGCAGAACGTGGGCGGGGCTGCCGCCCATGGCCAACGGGAGCACGGTCTTGCCGCTGAGGGCTCGGGCAGCCCGGACGCGGGAGCGGGATAGTCCAGTCCGGTCAGCGACTCGCCCCGCAGGGTGATCAACTCGCCGTCCACGGCGCGCGCGACAATCGAGCAGCGTGATCTCGTCGGCGGGTGGGAGCTCCTACAGGGCCCGCGTGGCGTGGTCCGCCTTCGCGGAGATATGCATGCGCTCGTGGTGCCCGACAAGCGGGGCGCCGGTAGGGGCTCTTTCGGCCCCGCTGCTTCATTGCGGGAACATTGCCGCAGGTGGAGCGCAATGGGCACCACTTGACATCCTTTTTCGGGCAGCTCTAGCGTCCCCATCATGAGCGAGCCGTCGACCACCCCCGGCGAAGGTTTCCACCCCCATCTCGGTGATGCGGCCGAACAGCCGAAAGCCCCCCTGCGCACGCGACTGCACCACATCCGCGCCGACGCGCTCGACGGTGACACCGCCCAGACCGGAGGCATGCGCAGATTCGCCGCCATCAGCGGGAAGGCGGTCGGGTCGGAGAAGCTGTGGATGGGCCAGACCCACGTCGCTCCCTCCACCTCCTCCTCCGACCATCACCACGGCGAGTCCGAGACCGCCATCTACGTGGTCAGCGGCCACCCCGAGTTCGTCTTCCTCGACGACTCGGGCCCCCGGCCGGAAGAGGTCCGGCTGCGCACCTCGCCCGGCGACTACATCTTCGTCCCGCCGTTCGTGCCGCACCGTGAGGAGAACCCCGATCCCGCCGAGGAAGCCGTCGTCGTCATCGCCCGCAGCACCCAAGAAGCAATCGTGGTGAACCTCCCGCACCTGTACGCGCTGGGGCAGGGAGACAACTGACGGCGGGTCAGCCGCGACGGATCAGCCGGATGCGGGCGCCGACACCCCCTGGTCGACGAGGAGTCGGGCGGCCGTCGCGGCCATGACCTCCCGCACGGTGACGCCCGGAGCGGTTTCCACCAGTCGCAGCCCCTCGGGGGTGACGTCGATGACGGCCAGGTCAGTGATGACCCGGTCCACCACACGGCGACCCGTGGCGGGGAGGCTCAACTCCTCGACGATCTTCGGGCTGCCGTCCTTGGCGACGTGCTCCATCACGACCAGCAGCCGGCGGGCACCGTGGACCAGGTCCATGGCACCCCCCATACCCTTGACCATCTTGCCGGGGATCATCCAGTTGGCCAGGTCGCCGTGGGCCGACACCTGCATGGCGCCGAGCACGGAGACGTCGATCCGGCCGGCGCGGATCATGCCGAAGGAGAAGGCCGAGTCGAAGTACGACGTCCCGGGGATGGTGGTCACCGTCTCCTTCCCGGCGTTGATCAGATCCGGGTGCTCCTCGCCGTCGTACGGGTAGGGGCCCACGCCCAGGATGCCGTTCTCGGAGTGCAGCACCACGTGCACCCCGTCCGGCAGGTGATTGGGGATCAGGGTGGGCAGCCCGATGCCAAGGTTGACGTACTGGCCGTCGCGCAGCTCCTGGGCGGCGCGGGCGGCGAGTTGGTCGCGGTCGAGCGGCATGGTCACTTCTCCTCTGCGGCGGGGCGCGAGACGGTTGCTTCGCTGCCGGTGCGCGCCGGGCGCACGGTGCGGCGCTCAATGCGTTTGTCCAGCGACGGGTCGACGGCGACGACGCGGTCCACGTAGACGCCGGGCAGATGGACGGCGTCCGGGGGCAGTTCGCCGGCCTCGACTATGTGTTCGGCCTCCACGACGGTCACCCGCCCCGCCATCGCGCACAGTGGGTTGAAGTTGCGCGCCGCCGCGTGGAAGACGCAGTTGCCGTGCCGGTCGGCGACCGCGGCCCGCACCAGGGCGAAGTCGGCGGTGATGGCTTCCTCCAGCAGGTAGCGGCGGCCGCCGAACTCCCGTGTCTCCTTGGGCGGGGAGGCCAGCGCGACTCCGCCGTCGGGGGTGTGGCGCCAGGGCAGGCCGCCCTCCTCGACCTGGGTGCCCACTCCCGCCGGGGTGTAGAAGGCGGGGATGCCGGTGCCGCCGGCTCGCAGCCGCTCGGCGAGTGTGCCCTGCGGTGTCAGCTCCACCTCCAGTTCACCGGACAGGTACTGGCGGGCGAACTCCTTGTTCTCGCCCACGTAGGAAGAGGTCATCCGGTCGATCCGGCCGGCCCGCAGCAGCAGTCCCAGCCCCCAGTCGTCCACGCCGCAGTTGTTGGACACGACCCGCAGGCCGGACACGCTCGTCTCGGCCAGCGCGGCGATCAGCGTCGACGGGATGCCGCACAGGCCGAACCCGCCGACCGCGAGTGCCGCACCGTCAGGGATGTCCGCCACTGCCTGCGCGGCCGCGGCCATCACTTTGTCCATGCCGTTTCCTTCCCCACCGGGGTCTGTTCCGTTCGCCGGCCCGGCCTGCGCACGACGTGGCGATCAGGACGGGGTGTTTTTCACCTTTGCCTGCGCCGGCTGTCACAGACCATGTGTGCCGATGCCATGACTGGGCGGCGAAGAGCAGTGGTTGACAACATGCCGCCCGTCGTACGGGGCTCCTAGGGTTCCGGCAACCACGCACCGCACTCCCGTCGTCGCGTACGAGGACGCCGTCTCGGCCAAGGCCGGCGGAACCCGGCGACGGGCGGGCGACACACTGTCAGGAGCCGATCGTCATGCGTTCCCGTCTCACGGACACCTTCAGAAGCAGATCTGTTCGCGCACTCACCCTGATCGCCCTCGGCGCCCTGGTCGCGGGCTGCTCCTCGGCCGGCACCGCCGGCACCGCGTCCTCCGGCTCGGGCGACAAGGCCGCCCCCGTGAAGGTCGGGCTGGTCTACTCCCGCAGCGGACTGCTCGCCGCCTACGGCAAGCAGTACGAGGAAGGCTTCAAGGCAGGCCTCGCCTACGCCACGCACGGGACGAACAAGGCCGGTGGCCACCCGATCGAGGTCACCGAACAGGACGACGCGGGCGACCCGGCGAAGGCCGTCGCAGCGGCCAAGACACTCGTGGGCAAGGGTTACAAGATCCTCGCGGGCACCACCGACTCCGGTGTGGCGCTGCAGATGGCGCCGCTGGCCGCGCAGAACAAGGTGCTGTTCATCAGCGGTCCAGCGGCCACCGACGCGGTCACCGGCGTCAACACCTACACCTTCCGGTCAGGCAGGCAGTCCTACCAGGACATCCTCACCGCCGGCACCCTGCTCGGCGACGCCAACGGCAAGAAGGTCACCGTGCTCGCCCAGAACTCCGCCTTCGGGCAGGCCAACGTGGCCGCGGTGAAGGCCGTCCTCGGCAAGAAGGGCGCGCACGTCGGCTCCGTACTCGCCCCGCCCAGCGCCACGGACCTGACGCCCTTCGCCCGCCAGACCAAGGACGGCAAGCCCGACCTGGTGTTCGTCGCCTGGGCAGGTGCCACCGCCCCCGCCCTGTGGACCGCGCTGAACCAACAGGGCGTGCTGGACTCGAGCAAGGTCGTCACCGGACTCGCGGGCACCGCCTCGTACCCGATCTTCGGTACGGCCGGCTCCAAGGTCGCCTTCCTCGCGCACTACTTCCCCGGCGCCGGCGGCGGCAACGCCGTGGAGAAGGCCATGCTCGACGGCATCACCAAGGCCGGCGGCACACCCGACCTGTTCAGCCCCGACGGCTTCACCGCCGCCCAGATGATCGTGCACGCGATCGAGTCCGGCAGCGCCACCGACACCTCGGCCATGGTCAAGGCGCTCGAGGGCTGGGCCTTCGACGGGCCCAAGGGCAAGGAGCAGATCCGCGCGACGGACCACGCCCTGGTGCAGCCGATGTTCACGGCGCGGCTCAAGGGCAGCGGCAGCGCCGCCCGCCCCGAACTGATCGACAGCATCCAGGCGACAGAGGTCGCACCACCGGCCACGAAGACGGCGGGCTGAGCAGATGTCCTCCTCGAACACGACGTCGCCGAGCGAGGCGGGGGCCCCGGATGCCGGGGAGGTTCGTTCCTTCCCGGCGCCGGTGCTCCGGCTGCGTGACATCGGCTGGACGGTCGGCGGCGCGACCATCGTCGACTCCGTCTCCTTCGACGTCCGCGAAGGCGAGTTCCTGGCTTTCATCGGCCCCAATGGTGCGGGCAAGACCTCCCTGTTCAATCTCGTCAGCGGGCTCAGTCCGGTCTCCCGGGGCACGATCGAACTGGACGGCCACGACGTCACCGCGGAGGCCGCCTACGTCCGGGCGCGCCGCGGCCTCGGGCGCACCTTCCAGACCTCCAGCCTGTGGCCGGGCATGACGGTCGCCGAGCACGTGGGGCTGGCGGCCCAGGCCGCCGACGGAACCTCGTACCGGATCTGGCGCCGTGCCGACGCCTACCCGGAGCAGGTCGACCGGGTGCTGGCGCGCACGCAGCTCGCGCACCGCGCCGACACGTGCGCCGATGCCCTCTCGCACGGTGAGAAACGCAAGCTGGAACTCGCGGTCCTGCTTGTGGGCGAGCCCCGGCTGATGCTGCTGGACGAGCCGATGGCGGGCGTGAGCGCCGAGGAGGTGCCGGCGCTGACCGAACTCATCCGGTCGCTGCACAAGGAGGAGGGCCGTACCGTGCTCATGGTCGAGCACCACATGGACGTGCTGCTGGACCTGGCCGACCGGCTGGCCGTGATGCATCACGGCACGCTGCTGGCGCTGGACACCCCGCAGGCTGTGATGGCCGACCCCACCGTGCAGCAGGCCTACCTCGGGGAGGAGCTGTGACCCCCACCCCGGCGCCCCTGCTGACCGTGCGGGACCTGCGGGTCGTGATCGGGGGCAGGCACATCCTGCACGGCGTCGACCTGGAGGTGGCCGCCTCCGGCACCACCGCGCTGCTGGGCCGTAACGGAGCCGGCAAGACGACCACCGTCCGAGGCATCCTCGGGCTGGTCCCGCGCACCGGCAGCGTGCTGCTGGCGGGCGAGGAGACCGTACGCCTGACCACCTACGCCCTGGTGCGCAAAGGCATCGGCTACGCCCCCGAGGACCGAGGTGTCTTCGCCGCCCTCACCGTGGCCGAGAACCTGCGCCTCGCCGAGCGGCCCGGAGCCGGCGAACCGGCCTACGACCTGGTGTACGAGCTGTTCCCGGAGCTGAAACTGCGCGCCCGGCAGGCCGCCGGCACCCTGTCCGGCGGTCAGCAGCAGATGGTCGCCATCGCCCGGACCCTGCTCAACGGCAACCGGCTGATCATCGCCGACGAACCCACCAAGGGCCTCGCGCCCAAGGTGGTCACCGAGGTCGCCCAGGTGCTGGAGCGCGCCGCCGAGGCGGTGCCGGTCCTGCTCGTGGAGCAGAACCTCGCCGTGGTGCGCCGCCTCGCCCGCCACTGCGTCGTCCTCGCCGACGGCCGCACCGCACACCGGGGCCCGGCCGCCGACCTCCTCGCCGACGCCGAGGCGGCCCGCCGACTGCTCGGCGTCGGCAGCACCGGAAGGCCAACCGCCGGAGCGCCTGTTCGCACCGCGGCGCGCCCCGCCGCCCGGACCACGGAGGCAGACGCCTGATGTCCACCGTCGTACTGCTCACCTTCACCGGGCTCGGCCTGGGTGCACTGTACTTCCTGGTCGCCTCCGGCCTGTCGCTGATCTTCGGGCTGATGGACGTGCTCAACTTCGCCCATGGCGCCCTGTTGTCCGTAGGCGCCTACGGCACCTGGTGGGCCGCCTCCGGCCACCTGCCCGGTGCCGGGCCCGCCGGTGCCGGGTTCGCCTTCGCCGTCGTCTTCGGCACCGCGGTGGGCACCGTCGCCGCCGTGCTGCTCGAACTCGCCGTGATCCGCCCGCTCTACACCCGCCCGCGCGAACAGATCCTCGCCACGGTGGGCGTGGGCCTGGCCGTCCCGGCCCTGCTGTCCGCGATCTGGGGGTCCGACGCGCGGCCCTTCCCCGGGCCGAAGGCACTGTCCGGCACTTTCGGCCTGCTGGGTGCCGAAGTGCCGCTCAACCGCATCGTGCTGATCGGCGCGGCACTGGTGGTGCTGACCGCGCTCAAGCTGTTCCTCGGCCGCACCCGGCACGGACTGGTCGTCCGCGCGGGCGTGGAGGACCGGGCGATGGTCACCGCGCTCGGCATCGATGTGCGCAAGGCCTTCACCCTGGTCTTCGCCATCGGCGGCGCGGCAGCGGCGCTCGGCGGTGCCCTCGGCGGCCTCTACTTCGGCTCCGTGGATCCCGAACAGGGCACCTCGCTGCTCATCTTCGCCTTCGTGGTCGTCGTGACGGGCGGCATGGGCTCGCTCACCGGCGCTGCCCTGGCTTCGGTGGCCGTGGGCCTCGTCCAGCAGTTCGCCAACTACTACACCACCGCAGGGCTCGGCGACCTCGCCGTCGTCGTCCTGCTCGCCGCCCTGCTGCTCGTCCGGCCGCGGGGGCTCACCGGGAGGCTCGCATGACCACCGCCACCCAGCCGCGCGGCGGGGCCCGCACGGCGGACCACCCCGCCACCACCCGCTCCGAACGGCTGCGGCGCGCCACCCGCTGGTGGCCCGCCCTGCTGCTGGTGGTGGTGTTCACCGTGCCCTACAGCGCGCTGCCGCTGCCGGGCCTCCTCGACGGCCCCATCGGCAGCCCCGGGAATCTCCAACTGCTCGCCCTGTGCCTGGTGTTCGGCGCCCTGGCCACCGGCTACGACCTGCTGCTCGGCCGCACCGGACTGCTGTCCTTCGGGCACGCGCTCTACTTCGCCGCGGGCACCTACGTCACGAACACCGTCATGCTGGAGGCGGGCCTGTCGTTCGCCGTGTCAGCGCTGCTCGGTCTGCTCGCGGGGGTGGCGCTGTCCGCGCTGCTGGGAGCGGTCAGCCTCCGGGTCAGCGGCATCGGGTTCTCCATGGTGACCCTGGCCTTCGCACAGGCCGGGTCGATCCTCGTGCAGCGCGACCCCGGAGGCGTCACCGGCGGCGAGGAGGGCAGGGCCGCTCCCGCCGAACGGCTGCCCGCCTCGCTGGTCGGCATCGAGCACACCGCCAACCTGTACTGGATCGCCCTGGCCTATCTCGTCCTGGTGCTGGTCGTCGTGCAGTGGACGGTCCGCTCTCCCATCGGCCGGGTCTGGGAGGGCATCAAGGAGAACGAACGCCGCGTGGAAGTGCTGGGCCTGCGCCCGTACGGCTTCAAACTGGCCGCCTTCGTCCTGGCGGGCACCCTGGCCGCGCTCGGCGGCATCGTGTACCTGTTGCTGACCGGAGGTGCCACCCCGCAGGCGACCACCTCCGACTTCACCCTGTCACTGCTGGTGATGGTGGTGCTGGGCGGTACGGGCACCCGGTGGGGCCCGATGGTCGGCGGCATCCTCTACACCTGGGCCGACCATCGGCTCGGCGACCTGGCCGGCTCGGGCGCGGTCGCCGGTCTGCCCTCGGTGCTCCGTGTGCCGCTCTCGCAACCGCTGTTCCTGCTCGGCGCCCTGTTCGTGGCGGTGATATACCTGCTGCCCGGCGGCGTGGTGCGGCTCCCGGCCCGGCTGCGTGGCGCCCGTACGTCCCGCGCCACCGCCGACCGCGAGGAGGTACTCCAGCCGTGACCCGGACTCCGCGCAACGGTATGACGGCGGCCCGCCAGGACACGGTCGTACCGGCGCACGAGGAGCTCGATGTGCCGGTGCCCGGCGGGAAGCTGGCCGTGTCGCGCTGGCCGGCCGACGACCCGGGCGCGCCGGTGGTCCTGGCCCTGCACGGCATCACCGCCAACGGCCTGAGCTGGGCGCGCGTCGCCCACCACCTGGCCGGCCGAGTCACCCTGGTGGCCCCGGATCTACGCGGCCGGGGCCGCAGCGGCCGACTGCCGGGCCCCTACGGCATCGCGGCCCACGCCGACGACATGGCCGCCGTGGTGGACGCCCTGGGTGTCGGGCGCGTGGTGCTGACCGGCCACTCCATGGGGGCCTTCACCGCGGCGCTGACCGCCGTACGCCATCCGCATCTGCTGACGGCCCTGCTGCTGGTGGACGGCGGCGTGGGCTTCCCGGTTCCGGCCGGCCCGGACCCCGACGAGCTGATCACTTCGGTGATCGGCCCGGCCATGCGGCGGCTGTCCATGACGTTCCCGGACCGGGAGGCCTACCGCGCGTTCTGGCAGGGGCATCCGGCCTTCGCCGGCTCCTGGTCGCCGTGGGTGGACGCCTACATCCAGCGCGATCTGGTGGGGGAGGAGCCCGAACTGCGCTCCTCCTGCAGCCTCGAGGCGGTCCGTACCGACGGCGTGGACCAGCTCGGTGAGGAGGTGTCGGGTGCGGTGCGCCGGCTGCCCCGCCCGGCCGTGCTGCTGTGGGCGGAACGCGGTCTGATGGACGAGCCGCAGGGCCTGTACGACGACCAGCGGCTCGCCACCGCCGACCTCGACCCCGGCCTGGTGCGCACGCGGCTCGTACCCGGCACCAACCATTACACGATCATCGTCGGCGACGAGGGCGCCTGGGTCGTGGCCCGGCACCTGCTGGCCGCGGCCGGTGTGGCGGGAACCGAAGGGCCGAGGGCCACGCGGTCACGGTGACCGCGCCGGCTCCGGCCGGGACCCGCCCAGGACCGGAGGAGTAGCGCGTCCGCCCTGTGGCGCTCGCGTGTCCACCCGCTCGGGCGTCACGCGCCCGAGAGCAGGTGCAGACGCAGGGCGAGCTGGAGTTCCAGCGTCTGTTCGGGGGTGTTCCAGTCGGGGCCGAGCAGCGCCTGGATGCGGTCCAGCCGCTGCACGACCGTGTTCACGTGCACGTGCAGCTCCTCCTTCGCCCGGGTCAGGCTCCCGCCGCAACCGAAGTAGGCGCGCAGGGTGCGGACCAGCTGGGTGCCGCGCTGGGCGTCGTACTCCAGCAGCGGTCCCAGGGTGGCGGTGACGAAGCCGTCCACATCATGGCCGTCGCCCAACAGCACGCCGAGGAAGCCGAGTTCGGCGACGCCCGCCCCGTGCCCGGCACGGCCGAGCACGTGCAGGGCCCGCAGGCAGCGCAGGCCCTCGGCGTGCGCGTCGGCGATGGCCCGTGGCCCGGCAGCGGGTCCGGCGCCGGCCACCGTGACCGGCACGCCGATCAGCTGGCCGAGCTGCCCGGCGGCAGCACGGGCCGCCTCGCCCGGCCCGGTGCCGTCGCACGGGAGCAGCAGCACCACGGCGCCGTCGTGTTCCGCGCTGACGCCGCCGCATCCGAAGAGGTATTGCACGCCGGCGTCGGCGAGCCGCTCCCGGGCCGCGTCGCCGGTCCGGGCGACGAGCAGGATGTGCGGCCGGGCGAGGTCGATGCCGAGGTGGCGGCCGCGGGCCACCAGGCCGGCCGGGTCGCGGTCGGGCGCGGTCAGCAGATCGGTGATCAGATCGCCGCGGACGCGGTTCTCGGTCTCCGCGACCGAACGCCTCAACAGCAGCAGCAGAGAGGTCACGACGCTGCTCCGCTCGAACAGGCGCCGGTCGGGGCCGTCGAGATCCGGGCGCCCGTACAGGACCAGGCAGCCCAGCAGTTCCTGCCCGGCCAGCACGGCGCAGACCCAGCGCCCGTCACGGAACACCGCGTGGGCGGCCGCGCGTGAACTCTTCGCCGCCTCGACCAGCGCCGCCGCCTCCTGTGGGCCTCCCGTGTCCTCGGTGCCCTTGGGGGACCGGCCGCCGTGCTCACCGATCGCGGTGAGCGGCCACCCGGAGCCGTCGTGGACCGCGACGTCCCCTTTCAGCAGGGCCGCCACGGCGGCGGCCACGTCCGAGATGTCGCCGCCGCGCAGGACCAGATCGGTGAGCCGGTCGTGCGATTCCTCGGCACGCTGCATGGCGGCGGAGTGCTCCCGGATGACGGCGTTCGCCTCGGCCAGGTCGGCCAGCGCGGCCCGGGCGTCGGCCATGGCCTTCGCGGTGTCGATGGCGATGGCGGCGTGGTCGGCCAGCGAGCACAGCAGGGCGACCTCGTCCGGGGCGAAGGTGCGTGGCGTACGGTCGGCGGCGAAGAGCGCCCCGATGACCTGGCCGCCGCTTCCCGACCCCAGCAGCAGCGGCACGCCGAGGATCGCGACCAGGCCCTCGTCCAGGACACCGGCATCGATGCTGCCGGTGTGCACGAAGCGCTCGTCCGTGCGGTAGTCCGGGGAGGCGTAGGGGCGCGCGGTCTGCGCGACCAGACCGCCGAGGCCTTCCCCCAGCTGCAGGCGCAGGTTCTGGAACAGCTCCGACACGGAGCCGTCCGTGACCCGCATGTAGGTGTCCCCGGCCTCTTCGTCGGGCAGCGTCAGGTAGGCCGTGTCGGTGCCCAGGAGCATCCTGGCCCGCCGGACGATGGAGCGCAGCACGGCGTCGAGGTCGCGCAGGGCCGCCAGGTCGCCCGCGGTGTCGAAGAGCGCGGTCAGCTCCGTCTCCCGGCGCCGGTGCTGCCGGAGCGTGGCCTGGACGCGCAGTGCCGCTTCGGCGGCCTGCTCGACCTCCGCGAGGTCGTCGGCGGCGGCGCCGCTGCGCCGGGCCTCGACGGCGACGGCGCCGAGGTCCTCGGCGGGTGCGCCCGCGGCGAGGAGTTCGAGGAGCCGGCGCAGGTGACGGGCGACGGAGATGGGCTTGTGCGACATGGGCGGGCAACCATTGCGAAGTCGGTGGGGCGGCGGGACGGATGAACGGCCGAGGAGGGTCAGGGTCCTCCCCGGCCGGGGAGGACCCTGACCCTCCTCGGCCGGGGAGCGGTGCCGGGCCGTCAGGCGGACGCGGCCGGCTGCTGGTCCGAGGCGGGCCGTGCGGCGGAGTCGTCCGGCTCGATGGCGGCCAGGTCCCTGCCGCGCGTCTCGCGGGAGGCCACGACGGCGATCACGGTGATCACGGCGGCCAGTGCGACGTACACGGAGATCGGGGTGGAGTTGCCGTAGGAGCTCAGCAGCGCGGTGGCGATCAGCGGGGCCGGGGCGCCGGCCGCCACCGAGGAGAGCTGTGCCCCGATGGAGGCGCCGGTGTATCGCATGCGGGTGGCGAACAACTCGGAGAAGAACGCCGCCTGGGGCGCGTACATGGCGCTGTGGAAGATCAGTCCGACCGTGACGGCCAGAACCAGCGCGGGGAACGACTTGGTGTCCAGCAGGCCGAAGAAGGCCCACGACCACAGGCCCACGCCGACCGCGCCCACCAGGTACACCGGCTTCCGGCCGACCCGGTCGGAGAGGGCGCCGAACAGCGGGATCAGGCAGAACTGCACGGCCGAGCCGATCAGCACGGCGTTCAGCGACGTCTGCTTCTCGATCTTGAGGTGGTCGACGCAGTAGGTGAGGACGAAGGCGGTGATCACGTAGTACGAGATGTTCTCGGCCATCCGGGCGCCCATCGCGACCAGGATGTCCCGCCAGTGGTTGCGCACGACCGCGACGAAGGGCAGCTGTTCGGTCCGCTGCTCCGCCTTGCGCCGCTCGGCCTTCGCGAGTGCCTCCTTGAACAGCGGGGACTCGTCGACGGACAGCCGGATCCACAGGCCGATCATGACCAGCACGGCGGAGAGCAGGAAGGGCACACGCCAGCCCCAGGAGTTGAACGCGTCGTCGCTGAGCACGGTGGTCATCAGGGAGAGCACGCCGACGGCCACCAGGTTGCCCGCCGGTGCGCCGCCCTGCGGCCAGGAGGCCCAGAACCCGCGCCTTTTCGCGTCACCGTGCTCGGAGACCAGCAGTACGGCGCCGCCCCATTCCCCGCCGAGGGCGAAGCCCTGGATCAGGCGCAGGGTGGTCAGCAGCAGGGGAGCCGCGACACCGATCGTGTCGTAGCCGGGGACGCAGCCGATCAGGGCGGTGGACAGACCCATCATCAGCAGGCTGATCACCAGGAGCTTCTTGCGTCCGAGGCGGTCGCCGAAGTGGCCGAAGACCACAGCGCCGATCGGGCGGGCGGCGAAGCCGATGGCATAGGTGAGGAAGGACAGCAGGGTGCCGGTCAGCGGGTCCGACTCGGGGAAGAAGACACGGCCGAAGACCAGGGCGGCGGCCGAACCGTACAGGAAGTAGTCGTACCACTCGATGGTCGTGCCGATCAGGCTGGCCGCGACGATCTTGCGCAGATCGCGTGGTCTTCCGGAGGCGCCTGCGTCGTTCACGGCGTTGTGAGCGCTGGGCATGGTTGTCACCGTTTTCGGAGTGAGAGGGGAGCGGAACCGTCGGGCCCGGTCGACGTTGGGGGAGGAGCGGGTCCGAGGAACTTGGTGGTGCGGTGCACCGGGGGCCGCGGTGCGCGGGTGCCGACCCGGCCGGCCTCAGCGGCCCGAGCCGTCAACGACGTACAGTGGCACGTCAACGACGTACAGCGGCTGGCACTTGACGATCCGTCAGTGAGCCGTCCAACCGCCGTCGAGAGGGATCGAGCTGCCGGTGATGTAGCCACTGCGTTCGGTGCACAGCCACAGGGCCGCCTCGGCGACCTCGGCCGGCTCGATCAGGCGCTTGATCGCGGTGCGCTCCAGGAACACCTGGTCCATCACGTCCGCCGTCGGGATGCCGTGGGCGAGTGCCTGGTTGACGATCTGCTCCTCGACCAGCGGCGTGCGGACATAGCCGGGGTTGATGCAGTTGCTGGTCACGCCGTGCGCGGCGCCCTCCAGGGCGACCACCTTGCTCAGGCCCTCCAGCGCGTGCTTCGCCGCGACGTACGCCGATTTGTACGCGCTGGCCCGAAGACCGTGCACCGAGGAGATGTTGACGACCCTGCCCCACCCTTGCGCGTACATGTGGGGCAGGGTGCGGCGCAGGATGCGGAACGGCGCCTCCACCATGACCCGCTGGATCAGCGCGAACCGGTCCGGGGGGAACTCGTGCACGGGGGCGACGTGCTGCAGACCCGCGTTGTTGACCACGATGTCGGCGTCGTCCGGGAGCGCGTCCACGGCGTCGGCCTCGGAGAGGTCGGCCACGACGGCGATGCCGCCGATCGCCTCCGCCACCTCCTTGGCGGCTTCGGCGGCGCGGTCCACCACGTAGACCTCGGCACCGGCCGCGGCGAAGGCCTCGGCGCAGGCTCGGCCGATCCCGCTGGCCGCACCGGTGACGAGAACCTTGCGGCCGCTGAGGAATCGGGTCGACGCCAGAGCGGGCGCAGTGGTGTCACCGGGCCTGAGATGCTGGGGTGAGCCCTCGTCGGAGCTCTTGGTGCTGTCCATGGCCGAACACGGTAGGTAGGAACCATGAGGTGAGACACGTGGGTCGTCGACATATTTTCCAAGCACGAGGTGGGTGCCGCCACCATGTGCCGGCGGTCGGCCGCTGCCCTGTCGGCCGCTGACCGCCCGGATCACCCGATATGTGCGGGTGCGGCGATCGCGCGGCCGACCGCGTGTCACAGCGTCACCGCCGACACCATGGGTGTACGGGCCACCCCGGGCACCGCAGCACTGGCTGTCCCCCACATGTCGCGAGGGAGCCTGCCGGCCGTACGGTCCGCTTCCAGCAAGCCGGTACGACTGCGGGCCGCAGCGGCCGTGTGCCGCGTCGGCCGGCGAAGGGACGGGCGCGGGGCGGCACCGGGCGGTGTGGGACCGCCGCGCGGCGCGCCGCGCCCGCGCTCCCCGCCCACTCCCCACCACTCATCGGAGCCGCATCCATGCTTCACTCCACCTGGCGCAGATTCCTCCGTCGCACCGCGCTGGCAGCCACACTGGGCGCCTTCGCCGCGGGCCTGACCGCCGTCACCCCCCTCGCGACGAGCGCGGCGGCCGCCGGAACCCTCCAGCAGGTCACCAGCTTCGGCTCGAACCCCGGCAACCTCGCGATGTACGAGTACGCCCCGTCCGACCTGCCCGCCGACGCACCGCTTGTCGTGGCTCTGCACGGCTGCACCCAGTCGGCGAGCGACTACCACGCGCACTCCGGCTGGCAGAAGTTCGCCGACCAGTGGGGCTTCGCCGTGGTCTACCCGCAGACCAGCTCGGCCAACAACAGCCTGTCCTGCTTCAGCTGGTTCGACTCGACCAAGGACACCCGGGGCAAGGGCGAAGCGGCCTCGATCATGCAGATGGTCGACCACGCCGTGGCGCAGTACGGATCGGACCGCAGTCGCATCTACGTCACCGGCCTGTCGGCCGGCGGCGGCATGACCGCGGACCTGCTCGCCGACTACCCCGACGTGTTCGCCGGCGGCGCCGTCGACTCCGGCCTCCCCGCGCAGTGCGCCACCACGCAGACCGCCGCCTCCGGCTGTCAGTACAGCAACCAGAACCTCACCCCGAAGCAGTGGGGCGACAAGGTCCGCAACTCCTACCCGGGGTACTCGGGCCCGTGGCCGCGGGTCGCCATCTGGCAGGGGTCCTCCGACACCACCGTCGCCCCGGTCAACGGCACCGAGTTGCGCGACCAGTGGACCGACGTCTGGGGCATCGGCCAGACGGCCTCCAGCACCCAGAACCTGACCGGCGGCACCACCGAGAGCATCTACAACGACAGCACCGGCAAGCCCGCAGTCGCACTGTTCTCGGTCTCCGGCATGGCGCACGGCCTCGCCGTGAACCCCGGTTCGGGCGCCGACCAGTGCGGCACCACGGGCACCTACTACCTGAACTACATCTGCTCCAGCTACCACACCGCGAAGTTCTGGGGCCTGGACGGCAGCGGCGGCCAGGGCGGCACCGGTTCGCTGCCCGCCCCGACCGGCCTCACGGTGACCGGCACGACGGACACCGGCGCCTCGCTGTCGTGGAACTCCGTCAGCGGCGCCGCCTCGTACAACGTCTACCGTGGCGGCACCAAGGTGGGCTCCGCGACGGGAACGTCGTACACCGACACCGGCCTGTCCGCCGGCACCTCCTACACCTACACCGTCGCCGCGGTCGATTCCTCGGGAGCCGTCGGCGTGTCGTCCGCTTCGGTCACGGCGACGACGACGGGCGCCACGCCCAAGTGCTACACCGACAACAACTACAACCAGGTCAAGGCCGGACGCGCCCACCAGAGCGGCGGCTACACGTACGCCGACGGCTCCAACCAGAACATGGGCCTGTACAACCTCGCCGTCGTCCACACCCTGAAGGAGACCTCCCCGGGCTACTTCGTCATCGCCGACTCCGGCTGCTGAACCGCCGGGGAAACCGGGGCCTGCGCCGGGAGCGACGAGCCCGGCGCAGGTCTGGTGGGCCAGGCCGACGGCGTCGATGGCCGACGACTTCGCCTCGTTCACCGGCCGGGAGCGGCCGGCCCTGGAACTCGCCTCGATCGTCGCGCGGCTCTGGGACACGACGCAGCACTACCGCAGAGCCTTCACCCGCCTGGCAGGTGACCGCCGCCGGTGGATCACCGGTGCCGAGCACCACCTGTTGATCGAGGCGCTGCGCGACCAGGACCTCACAAGCGTCCAACGCATCCTGGAACTCCACATCCGCCGCACGAGAGTGGAACTCGCGCACCATCCCGAGGTCTTCGAGACACAAGCCGAATGACGGCTGAGAACCCCGGTCATCCGGCCCGGCTTCCCCCAGAGCCTCATCCGAGGCCGAGCAATTCGCTCATCGTTCCACCGAGCACCCGGTCGCGTGTCGCCCGGCCGTGTGGTCCGGGGGGCAGGATGGCTTGAGGTCGGTGCGCGGATTGATGGCCCAGTGGTTGCTTCGCAGGACTCGGTCCTGCGAGGCGGCGGCCATCAGCGGCCAGGGTCCGGCTGCATGGCCCGGGCGGCGCGTCCGGGCCGTCGAAGGCGACGGCCGCGCGCCCGGCCGCCGGAGGGCGCCCCCGCGAACGCCGTGCACGGCCGGGTCAGGGGGACTCCTGCGGCTGGGCCGTGCTGACCGGGGGTTCCGGCAGGCGCACCTCGTGCCGCTCGGTCGTGTCCACGGTGCTGCGGGCCAGGACGGCTCGGGTGGCGCAGGCCGTTCCCGCGGCGAGAAGGGCGGTCATGGCGCCCACGACCCGCAGGAGGCCGTCGGCGGAGGAAGGCGCCGTGAAGTAGAGGCTGCCGAGGCCGGCGACGGAGGTCACTCCGGCGAGGAGGGGACCGGTGGAGTTGAGGGCCGAGACCGCCGACGCGAGCCGGGACTCCACCAGCGATGTGACCTGCGCGATCAGCGGGCTGTACCCGGCGGCGTGTCCGGCGCCGGCGAGGAACAGCAGCGGCATGGCGCCGAGGGAGTGCCAATGGCCGCGGTGGAGGAGCACCAGGAGGGCCGCTCCGGTCGCGAAGGCGATCGGGCCCGCGATCGGCAGGATTCTCCGCAGACGGTGCGGGTAGTGGTTCCAGCTCAGGCTGAGCGTGCCGAAACCGAGGGTGTACGGGACGAACGTCAGCCCGGCTTGGAGGGGGGAACGGCCCAGCGCGGACTGGAGGTGCAGGGTCAGGGTGAGCAGGAAGGCGGTGTAGCAGCCGCCGATGATCCAGCAGGCCGCGAGCCCTGGCTTCACCCCCTTCGGCCGCAGCACCGCCAGATTCAGCAGCGGGTGACGTGCCGCGGTCTCGTGTCGGGCGAAAGCGAGCAGCAGTACGGCGCCGGACGCCAGGGAGATCCATGTCCAGAAGGGCCAGTCGTGGTCGGGGCCGAAGACGAGCGGGGCGATGAGTGCGGTCATGGCGACGGTCAGGAGCGCCACTCCGACCGGGTCGAGGCGTGCCTGCTCGTCAGTGCGAGTGTCGCGGGCGCGGGAGTGGAGCAGTACCCGCGGGCCGATCGCCGACAGGAGCACGCCGATCGGCACGTTGATCAGGAAGACGGGCCGCCAGGACAGTCCGAACAGGTCGGCTCCGGCGACCAGCCCCCCGATGACCTGCCCCAGCGCGACTCCCACGGCGAGCACCATGCTGTAGAGCCCTATCGCCTTGCGGCGGGCCGCGCCGTCCCAGTGCAGGTGGATGAGCGAGAAGATCTGCGGGGTGAGCAGCGCCGCCCCCACGGCCTGCGCGATACGGGCGAGGACCAGTACGGTCGCGTCAGGGGCCAGCCCGCACAGCAGGGACGCCGCGGTGAACCAGCCGAGACCGAGCAGGAAGGCACGGCGGTGCCCGACGATGTCGCCGATCCGCGCGCAGGTGACCAGCAGCACCCCGCTGGTCAGCAGGTAGCCCGACACGATGAGCTGGATCGCGGCACCCGAGGTGTGCAGTCCCTCGCGCATGGTCTGCGCCGTCACGGAGACGATCGAGCCGTCCATGGTCGCCATGATCTGCCCCGTGAGCAGCACGGCCAGCATCGGGCCCCGGCGGGCGCCCGGCACCGACGGGGGAGAGGAAGCAATCATGTCCCCGAGCATGGGCTTCACGGCCCGCCCGGTCTTGAAGAAATATGCGGACCTCGTTGTCGCAGGTGACGGGTAGGGTCGTGCGCGTGGTACGTAGGCAAAGGACGATCGTCGAAAGCCCGCACTTCGTGGTCCGGGCGGTTGAGTGTGCGGACGACCATGCCCGCTGGTCCGCACCCGAGGTGTCGTCCTCCGCACAGATCGTCCTGGTCCGGCAGGGCCGCTTCCGGCTCGATTCCCGGGGCAGGCGGGTGACGGTCGACCCGACCACCGGCTATATGCAACGTCCCGAGGAGGAGAGCCGTTTCGCCCACCCCGCGGGCGGCGACGTGTGCACGTCGGTCACGTTCATCGGTGACGCGCTGACGACGGGGCTCGAGGCCGCACGGTCGCCCGCTGTCCGCGTGGACGCTCGGCTCGAACTGGCCCATCGCCTGCTGTCGCGCACCGGCGCGGACCCGGACTTCGCCGCGGCCGAGGCCCTGCTGGACCTCCTGCTTCTGGCCCTGCGCGAGCAGCCCGCGCAGATCCCCGCACCGGGCCGCGCGGATCTGGCGGACCGCGCCCGGGAAGCGGTCCTCGCCGACGACCCGGCCGCCGCCGGTCTGGTCACGCTCGCCCGCCTGCTGGAGACGTCCCCGTCCCACCTGAGCCGCACGTTCCGCCACCACGTGGGCATGCCCCTGAGCCGGTACCGCAACCGCGTACGGGTCAGCCACGCCCTGACCCGCATCGACCAGGGCGAGACCGATCTCGCAATCCTCGCCGTCAGCCTCGGTTTCAGCGACCAGGCCCACTTCACCCGGGTCATGCGGGAGGAGTTGGGCAGCACCCCCAGCCGAGTCCGCATGCTCCTCGCCGCCGCCACGGCGAGCTCCCCGGCTTCCGACGAGCCGGCGCAGCCGGAAGGCTGAGGCCGCTCGCACACGGACGCAGGCGGCGACGGCCAGGGACCGGGAGCCTTCAGGCCAAGCGACGGCGACAACGCTCGGACCGAGGCCGGTGAGACACCGACGTCTTCCGCGTCGTTACCGTCTCCGCCCGAAGTCGGGTCCAAGGCCACCCCGATGAAACCGGCGCCTTCGCCATGTTCCATGTGCCATCGAAGCCGAGCCATCCATCAGCCGAGGTAGTTCGCGAACGGCCCGCCCGTCGCCGTACGGACTTTCGCCGCACCCCCTAGGTGTGTTGTCCCGGGACGTTGGTGACACGCGTGCTGGGTGCTTGAACAGGTGAGGGCCTTCTGGGTTCGGT
>NZ_BNBC01000081.1 GCF_014654675.1 Streptomyces spiralis | reverse complement strand
GACACCATCGTCGCCGACGTCATCAAGGACACCCTCCACTGCACCGTCCACCACCCCGCCCCGAGCGACGAGACGGCAACGGCAGAAGCGGCTCGCTGACCCGTGACATACCCGCCAACCAGGAGGCATGCCCTGTGGTCGAGTCGCAGTCCGTGATCGCCCCGCCGGCCAAGTCCGCCCTGTTCCTCGTCTGCACCATCACGTCCGGGGGTGAGGCCGTCGTACGCGACCTGCTCCCGGATCTGGCGGGGCTGCGGCGGTCGGTGGGATTCCGGGCGCCGGACGCCGGGCTCACATGTGTGGTCGGCATCGGATCCACCGCGTGGGACCGGCTCTTCGCCGGGCCGCGCCCGCGCGAGCTGCACACCTTCGTACCGCTGACGGGCGCCCGCCACCACGCGCCGTCCACCCCGGGCGATCTCCTCTTCCATCTGCGGGCCCGCCGCATGGACCTCTGCTTCGAGCTGGCCCAGCTGATCGTCGAACGGCTGCGCGGAGCGGTCACGGTGGTCGACGAAGTCCACGGGTTCAAGTCCTTCGACGAACGCGACCTCCTCGGCTTCGTCGACGGCACCGAGAACCCCGAGGGGCAACTCGCCGACGACGCGGTGTTCGTCGGCGACGAGGACCCGGAATTCGCCGGCGGCAGCTACGTCATCGTCCAGAAGTACCTGCACGACCTCACCGCCTGGAAGGCGCTGCCGACCGAGGAACAGGAGAAGGTCATCGGCCGGACCAAGCTGAACAACGTGGAACTGCCCGACGACGTCAAGCCCCCCGACTCCCACGTGGCCCTCAACACGGTCACCGACGAGAACGGCGACGAGCGGAAGATCGTGCGGGACAACATGCCGTTCGGCCGCATCGGGGACGGGGAGTTCGGTACGTACTTCATCGGCTACGCCCGCACTCCCGAGGTGACCGAGCACATGCTGCGCAACATGTTCCTCGGCGACCGGCCGGACGTCCACGACCGGATCCTGGACTTCTCCACCGCGGTCACCGGCAGCCTCTTCCACGTGCCGAGCGCGGACTTCCTCGACGATCCGCCCGGACCGCCCGCGAGCACGAGCGCGGCCGGGGGTTCGCTGGGGATCGGCAGCCTCAAAGGAGCCTGATCACATGTCGACGCCCGCTGAGAGCAACAACCTCCACCGCGATCTCGCCCCGATCACCTCCGCCGCGTGGGCGCAGATCGAGGACGAGGCCCGCCGCACCTTCGAGCGCAATCTGGGAGGCCGTCGTGTCGTGGACGTGACGGGACCCGACGGCCCCACGCTGGCGGCGGTGGGCACCGGTCACCTCACCGGCATCGACGCTCCCGCGCCGGGCGTCACCGCACGGCTGCGCCAGGTGCGGCCGCTGGTCGAACTGCGCGTTCCCTTCAAGGTCGGCCGCGCCGCGGTGGACGACGTGGAGCGCGGCGCACAGGACTCGGACTGGCAGCCCGTGAAGGACGCTGCGCGCACCATGGCGTTCGCCGAGGACAGAGCCGTCTTCGAGGGGTACGCGGCAGCGGGCATCGACGGACTGCGCGGTCGTACCTCCCACCCGGTGCTCGCCCTGCCGACGGAGCCACGCGACTACCCGGACGCGGTGAGCCGGGCCCTGACGACGCTGCGGCTGGCCGGGGTGGCCGGACCGTACGCGCTGCTGCTGGGCGCCGACGCCTACACCGCGGTGAGCGAGACGTCCGATCACGGTTACCCCGTCGCCGAACACCTCGGCCGGCTGCTGGACGGGCCGCCGATCTGGGCGCCCGCGCTCGACGGCGCCTTCCTGCTCTCCACCCGGGGCGGCGACTTCGAGCTGCGGCTGGGCGAGGATCTCGCGATCGGCTACACCGCGCACGACGCCGACGAGGTCGAGCTGTACTTCCGGCAGACGCTGACCTTCCTGGTGTACACCGACGAGGCGGTGGTGGCACTCACGTCCTGAGCTCGTGCCGGCGCGGGGCGCGCACCGGTCATGACCGGCCGGCGTTGAGGCGTACCGCCTGTGCCGCGGTGGCCAGTTCGGCGAGGGCCAGCGGCTCGTTCAGCGACCGGCCGGTCAGCTCGCGGATCCGGTTGAGCCGGTAGCGGACGGTGTTGGGGTGGCAGTGCAGGACCCGCGCGGCGCGGTCGGCCGAGCCGCCGTGGTGCAGGAACGCGTCGAGGGTGTCCAGGAGCGCGTCGCGGTCCTCCGGCGGCAGGTCGACCACGGCGCCGAGCACCTGCTGCGCCAGCCGCCGTCCCTCGTCGGGGTCGTGGGCGATGAGCGCGGCCAGCGGGCTGGTGCTGAACACGCGTACCTCGGCCTTCCCGGCCGGGATCTCGGCGACAGCCGTCCGGGCCAGATGCAGGGCACGCGGTGTCTCGGTGAGCGAGACGTACGGGGGGCTCACGCCGGTCCGCGCGGTGGCCGCGGCGCGCAGGATCTCCAGCCCGGCGGTGCTCTGCTCGTCGCGCATCGCCACGACGCCGGCCTGCGTGGTGGAGGTGAGCCGCCACGCCGACACGATGCCGCGCTCGGCGAGGAGCCGCTCCACGCCGATCAGGCTCTCCTCCGCCAGGCCGCAGGTCTCCGCGGCCACCACGACCAGCTTGGAGTCCAGGGGCAGGCCGAGCAGTTTGCCCACTTCCCAGGGCCCGGCGTCACCCACCGACTGGCCGGTGAACAAGGCTTCCACCAGGGCCGAGCGCCGCCGCTGCTGCACGGCCATGAGCTCCGCGGTCGTCGCCCGGTAGGCCTCCGTGAGCACCAGCGCCTGCTCGTCGGCGAGCCGCCACAGGGTGCTCGCCGCCTCCAGCAGCGCGTCCAGGGTGGCCGGCGTGCCGTCGCGGCGGGCGTGGGCCATGAGCGCGTCGAAGAGCATCGCGCAGCCGATCCGGTAGACCTGCAGCACCTCGGGCAGCGGTGCCCGCTGGTGCGCCCGGCGGCGGCCGGTCTCGGAGGGGGCGGCCAGGTCGGGCGTGACCTCGGGATCGCCCAGGCCGGTGATCATGAATCTCAGGTTGAGCGCGATCGAGCGGTGCAGGTCGTCGCGGGGCACGACGTCGTCCTCGCGGTACAGCTCGATGCGTTCACAGACGGCCGTGCACACGTCGTCGATCAGTCCGGGCAGCTGTTGTCCGGCCCAGGCGACCAGTTCGGCGAGTGCGGCCGCGCGCGCCCGGCCTGCTCCGTCCGCACTGGTTCGATCACCCATGAGCACTCCCCGTCCGGCCCTGCCATGCTACCCGCGGCGGCAGGCCGGCGCCGGGCGCGACGGATCAGCCCGGGGAGGTGCTCGGCCGCGGTGCCGTGGGTTCCAGGCGGACGACGACGCCCTTGGACGTGGGCTGGTTGCTGATGTCGGCCACGCTGTCCAGGGGTACCAGGCCCTGGGTCTCCGGGTAGTACGAGGCGGCACACCCCCGGCTGGTCGGGTACGGGACCACCTCGAAGTCCTCGGCACGGCGATCGGCGCCGTCGGTCCACACGCCGATCAGATCGACGTGCTGTCCTTCGGACAGGCCGAGTTCGGTCAGGTCGGCCGGGTTGACGAGGACCACCCGGCGGCTGCCGTGGATGCCCCGGTAGCGGTCGTTGGGTGTGTAGGGGATGGTGTTCCACTGGTCGTGGGAGCGCAGCGTCTGCAACAGCAGGTGCCCGTCGGGCAGGTGCGGCATCTCCCAGTCGTTGCAGGTGAACAGCGCCTTGCCGACGGCGGTGGGGAACACGCCCTCGTTCACCGGGTTCGGTAGCTGGATGCCGCCCGGGCGGGCCACCCGCCGGTTGAAGTCGTGCAGTCCCGGCACGATCCGGGAGATCCGGTCGCGGATCGCCCCGTAGTCGGCCTCGAACCGGTCCCAGGGGATGTCGGGTTTGCCGTTCAGCGTCCGGCGGCCGAGCCGGCACAGGATGGCGACCTCGCTGAGCAGGAGCTTGGAGGCCGGCTTCAGCCGCCCGCGCGAGGTGTGCACCTCGCTCATCGAGTTCTCCACGGTGACGAACTGCTCGCCGCCGGCCTGGATGTCCCGTTCGGTGCGGCCGAGGGTGGGCAGGATGAGCGCGGTCCGGCCGCAGATGGCATGGGACAGGTTGAGCTTGGTGGAGATGTGGGCGGTCAGGCGGCAGTTGCGCATGGCTGCCTCGGTGACCTCGCTGTCCGGTGCGGCCCGGACGAAGTTGCCGGCCAGCGCGAGGAAGAACTTGACGCGGCCCTCGCGCATCGCCCTGATCGAGTTCACCGAGTCCACTCCGTGGGCGCGCGGCGGGTCGAAGCCGAACTCCTGTTGCAGCGCGTCCAGGAAGGAGTCGGGCATCTGCTCCCAGACGCCCATGGTGCGGTCGCCCTGCACATTGCTGTGGCCGCGCACCGGGCAGGCTCCGGTTCCGGCCCTGCCGAGGTTTCCGCGCAGCATCAGGAAGTTCACGATCTCCCGGATGGTGGGCACCCCGTGCTTGTGCTGGGTGACCCCCATGGCCCAGCAGACGACGATCCGTTCACTGCGCAGCACGTCGTCGCGTACGTTCTCGATCTGCGTCCGGCTCAGGCCGGTCGCGGTGAGCACGTCGTCCCAGGAGATGGCGCGGACGTGCTCGGCGAACTCCTCGAAGCCGCTGGTGTTGGCGCGGATGAAGTCGTGGTCCAGGATCTGCCCGGGCCGGGCGTCCTCGGCCTCCAGCAGCAGCCGGTTCAGCGCCTGGAAGAGCGCCAGGTCGCCGCCTGCGCGGATGTGCAGGAACCGGTCGGCGATCTGGACGCCGCGCCCGATCACCCCGCGCGCCTTCTGCGGGTTCTTGAACCTGAGCAGGCCGGCCTCGGGCAGGGTGTTCACCGCGATGATGCGGGCGCCGTTGAGCTTGGCCTGTTCCAGCGCGGACAGCTGCCGCGGGTGGTTGGTGCCGGGGTTCTGCCCCACCAGGAAGATCAGGTCGGCGTGGTGGAGGTCGTGCAGACTGACCGTGCCCTTGCCGGTGCCCAGCGTCTCGTACAGGGCGAAGCCGCTGGACTCGTGGCACATGTTGGAGCAGTCGGGCAGGTTGTTGGTGCCGAAGGCACGGGCGAACAACTGCAGGACGAACGCGGCCTCGTTGCTGGCCCTGCCGGAGGTGTAGAAGACCGCCTCGTCGGGCGAGTCCAGGGAGTTCAGCTCGGTGGCGAGCAGTCGGAAGGCGTCGTTCCAGCTGATCGGCTCGTAGTGGTCGGACTCCGGCCACTTCACCATCGGTTCCGTGAGCCGTCCTTGATGGTTCAACCACATGTCGGACTGCCGGCTCAGCTCGGAGACGCTGTGGTCACGGAAGAAGTCGGCGGTGATGCGGCGCGTCGTGGCCTCGTCGTTGATGTGCTTGGCGCCGTTCTCGCAGTACTCGTTGCGGTGCCGGTGGCCCGGAGCGGGGTCCGCCCAGGCGCAGCCGGGGCAGTCGATGCCGCCCACCTGGTTCATGGTCAGCAGGTCCACCCCGGTCTTCAGGGGGGACGTCTGCTCCAGGGAGTACTCCAGGGCGTGCACCACGGCGGGAACTCCCGCGGCCCACTTCTTGGGCGGCGTCACGGTCAGCTCGTCCTTCGGCTGTTCGCCGGGGCGCTTGTTCATCGGGTCGCCTCTCGCTCTTGCTGTTCCCGCCCGAGGTCAACCGACCGGCCAGCAGGGCACCCGGCTCCTCGGCGGTTCCGGTTCCACGGGCCGCACGTGTCCGTTGCGGATGATTCCCCGCCAGGCCCCGCCCGCCTCCCCCAGCCCCTCGATGTACTCCCTGAAGTGGCCGAGCTCCGCCCGTACGACACGCCTGGTCAGCCCGGGCGCGACGGTGAGCGCGCCGGCGACGCCGCGAGGCTCCACCTCCAGCCGCACGCTGACCGACGTACTCCCCTCGCCGACGGGCCGGAACGACACCTCGCCGCGGTGGGAGGGACTCCGCTCGAGGCTCCGCCAGGCCAGATGGGAGTCGGGCTCCTGCTCGACGATCTCCGCATGGAACTCCCGGCGCACCGGTCCCACACCGATGACCCACGTGGTGACGTTCGGCTTGACCTGCTCGACGCGCTTCACCACGGTCATGAACCGGGGAAAGCTCTTGAACTGCGTCCACTGGTCGTACGCGGTACGCACCGGTACCGCGATCTCGATCGTTTCCGTGATGGTGGTCATGACGTACCCATCTCCAGGCGCCGCTGTCTCCCAGTCTCACCGCCCGGCAGCCGGGCCGCCACACGGCCGACGCCCGGGCGGGCCCGGCGGGCCGGTCCGCGGGCCGGCTCCTGCCGTCGTTCCTCCTGCCGGGCGGGT
This sequence comes from Streptomyces spiralis, assembly GCF_014654675.1. Taxonomy (GTDB): domain Bacteria; phylum Actinomycetota; class Actinomycetes; order Streptomycetales; family Streptomycetaceae; genus Streptomyces; species Streptomyces spiralis. The sequence goes on along the minus strand of NZ_BNBC01000081.1, from coordinate 18,961 downwards.
TCGGGGCCTCTCTAGACTCGTGCCGTGAAGGGGTTGCTGCTGCGCCTGTCGGCGCTCGATCCGGACGCGGCCACCGCGGTGCGGGTGATCGCTCACTTCGAGGCGCTGCTGGGCACCACCGTCGATGCGACGGCGCTGGTCAGGTCCACCGCGGGCCTCGCCGAGTGCCCGGCGGGGCTGGAGCTGGCGGACGGCCGCACGATGCGCTTCGGCCCGGACGGGGTCGCCCTCCCCGGCGAACCCGGCGAGGTGTCCGGAGCGGCGGCGCTGGCACCGGCCGGCCGGGTGTGGCTGGAACGGCCGGGCGGTCCGGGCCCGTTGGACGAACTGGTCCTGGAGTGGATGGCGGTCGCCGCCCGGATGCCGAACAGCGGACCCGCGCGGTCGGCCGCGCCCCATGTGGCCGATCCGGCCCTGGTCGAACTGGTGCTCTCCGAACGGGAGGCGGTCCAGGACCGCGCGCGTGCCCTGCGCCTGCTGGGCCTGGCTCCCGAGGTGCCGCTGCGGGTGGTCGCGGTGGCGGGCGGCGACGCCGACCCGGGTGTGCGGGCCGTCGCCGTGCTGGGACGCAGCGCGCTGCGCGGCACCGTCCGGATGGCGGGCGTGGGGCCGCTGGGTGTGGCACTCATCCAGCGCCGGGACGGTGCCGCCTCGCCGGCCGCGGAACTCCTCGAGGTGGTGCGAGGGGACGGCGGCGGCCCGAGCGGTCCGGGCGGCCCGTGGGCGACGGCGCGCGGGGTGCGGATGGGGGTCGGCGGGGCGGCGGCACCGCTGGAGGCGGGCATCTCCTGGGCTCAGGCCCGCGCGGCGCTGCGGTTCGCGGTGGCGGACGACCCGATGGAGGCCGTGACGGACCACGACGCGCTGGGCGCGGTCGCGCTGCTGGCCGACATCCCGCCGGAGCGGCTGCGCGCCCAACCGGACGTCAGGACGCTGGAGCAGGTGGCGGGCCGGGAGGGCGGCGAGCTCAACCTGGCCGCGCTGGCCGCGTTCTGCCGCACGGGCTCGCTGCGGCAGGCCGCCGCCGCGCTCCATCTGCACCACAGCTCGGTGGCGGCCCGCCTCGCCCACGTCGAGGACGCGACGGGCTGGCGGCTGCGCGACCCGCAGGACCGCTTCCGCGCCCAACTGGCGCTGTACGCACGGCGGCTGGCCGCCGCCGGGTGATCCTCAGCCGCCCAGCACTCCGCGCAGGACGGCGACCGCCTCGGCGGTCGCACGCTGGACCACGCCGGCGTGCGGCACCATCGCCGCGCCGTGGAACGTGCCGGGGAAGAGGTGCAGCTCGGCGGTCACACCGGCGGCCAGCAGCGCGCGGGCGTAGTCGATGCCCTCGTCGCGCAGCGGGTCGTACTGCATCACCGCGACATAGGCCGACGGCAGTCCGGCCAGTTCGGCTCCGGTCGCCCGGGCGGGGGCGGCGTACGCCGGCACGCCCTCGGAGCCGGGGACGCCGGGGCCCAGATACGCCTCCCAGCTCAGGACGGCGTTGCGCCGGTTCCACACGGGAGTGTCGGTGAACTCGACCGCGCTGCGAGCGGCCAGCCGGTCGTCGAGGGCCGGGCTGTGCAGGTACTGGAAGCAGACGGCGGGGCCGCCCCGGTCGCGGGTCAGCATGGCCAGCGCGGTGGCCAGCCCGGCCCCCGCGCTGTCCCCCCACAGGGCGATCCGGTCCGGCCGGATGTCCCCGGCGGCTCCCGCGGCGACCGCGAGGAGCCCGGCGTAGCAGTCCTCCAGCGCGGCCGGGTAGGGGTGCTCCGGGGCCAGCCGGTAGTCGACGGAGACCACCAGTACCTGAAGCTCGCGGCAGAACCGCAGGTTGGAGTCGTGGTCCACCTCCGGAGCGCCCAGGACGAAGCCGCCGCCGTGCAGGGCGTACAGGACGGGCAGCGGTCCGGTGGCACCCTGCGGACGGTAGGTCCGCAGGGTGACCTCGGGAGCGCCCGGCGGACCGGGCACCGGCAGGTCGGCCACGTCCACGCCGCCGCTGTCCGCCCGCTCCGCGACCCCGGCCAGCTCCGCCGCCTGCGCGGCCCGGGCCGCGGCCAGGTCGGAGATGTCGACCTCGGGTGCGAGAGCGAGGGCGGCGGCCAGCTCCGGGTCGTAGCGGTGGCGCATGACTCTCCTTACTGGTGGTACGTCGGTCGGAGTGCCCGGCGTACGGCCGATGTCGGGCGCTCTCCCGTCCTCCCGTCAGCGGAACAGCCGCAGCGGGATCGCGGCCGCCATGGCGGCCGTGCCGGCGTCGTTCGGGTGCAGGTGGTCGCCGCTGTCGTAGCGGGCGGCCAGCCGGTCCGGCTGCTGCGGGTCGCGCAGCGCCCGGTCGAAGTCGATCACGGCGTCGAAGGCGCCGGATGTGCGGATCCAGCGGTTGATCTCCTGCCGCTGGGCCTCGTGCTCGGCGCTGTAGAAGCCGAAGGTGTCGTCCCGGAACGGGGTGATGGTGGCCCCGTAGATCTTCAGGCCGCGGTCATGGGCACGGGCGATCAGCTGGCGGTAGCCCTCCTCGACCTCCGCGGGGGTGACCTTCTCGGACAGCGGGGCGCTGGTGCCCGGATGGCCCAGGTCGTTGACGCCCAGCAGCACGATCACATGGCGGGCGCCCGCCTGGGAGGCCACATCCCGGTCGAAGCGCCGGACCGCCGCCTGGCCGAAGTACGCCGCGTACGACTCGGCGTCCGAGCCGGCCGGGGGGTTGGGGTCGTGCAGCAGCCGGTTGCCGCTGATGCCCTCGTTGAGGACGCCCAGGCCGGACAGGTCGTGGTCGGCTCGGAAGCGGGCGGCCAGCAGGTCGGGCCAGCGGTGGTCGGCGTTGGGGGTGGTGTTGGCGCCGTCGGTGACGGAGTCGCCGAGGGCGACCACGGAGGCCGCGTGCGGCGCGGTCCCGGAGACGCTCACTCCGCTGAGGAAGTACCAGGCGTCCTGGGTGGCCGTGGGCGTGATGTCGGCCTGGCCGGTGACATCGCCGGAGGCGGTGAAGTTGTGCTGGAACGAGAAGGCGTGCAGGGTCGAGCCGGGGGTGCGCTGCGGCAGGTACAGGCTCACCACCAGGTCGGAGCCGGCCGGCAGCGGCAGCGCCACGGGGTCGCTGACCATGGGACTGCCGGCCGGGACGGTCACCGAGGTGCGGCCGCCGAAGGTCACCGCCCGGTCGGTGCGCGGGTCGATCCGGCGGCCGCCGTCACCGGCCGGACGGGCGACCCGGATGCCGCCGATCACCAGCGGCTGGGTGCCGAACTCGTTGCTGAGCCGCAGCCGGACGCTGCTGCCGCCCACGCTGAGGTGCACGGTCTGGCGGATCGTCTGCTTCTCGAAGACGGTGACGACCTTGGGCGGGGTGGTGGTGGGCGCCGTGGCCCAGGTACCGGTCCAGGTGCGTGCCGCCTGAGGGTGGGCCGGGTGGTGGGCCGTGCCGTGGCCGTCCTTCGCGAGGCCGGCGGCCGTCGGTGCGGCGGCCACCACGAGCGCGGCGGTGAGCAGCGCCGTGAGGCGGCGGCGGGCGGTGACGAGGTGTCTCACAGAGGGCTCCTGCGGGTGAAGTAGGAGGACGGGAACACGGTCAGGGGACGCGGTCCGGGGGACACCGTCCGGGGGACGCGGTCCGGGGGACGTGGTCAGGCGCGGCGGGCGGGCCCGTCGAAGCGCCAGCCCGCGGCACGGAACTCGGGGATGATCCGGTCGACGGCCTCGACGGTCTGGCGGCGGTCGCCGCCCCCGTCGTGCAGCAGCACCACGGCGCCCGGCGTGGTGCCCTCCCGCAGGCGGCGCACCAGTTCGTCGGTGCCCGGCGGTTCCCAGTCACCGACGGCGAGCCGCCAGCCGAGCGGCCGCATGCCGAGCCCGGCGGCGACCTCCGGGCTCCTCCCCCAACTGCCGTACGGGGCACGGAACCAGCGGACGGGAGCGCCGGGCGCCGCCCGCTGGATCAGCGCACTGGTCTGCCGGAGGTCCGCGCGGATCCGCTCCGGCGTCCAGGCGGACATGTCGTCGTGATGCAGGGAGTGGTTGCCCAGCTCATGGCCGTCGCGCACGATCTCCCGCACCACCTCGGGGTGTTCCCGCACATGGTCGCCCCACAGGCAGAACACGGCCCGGACGTGATGCCTGCGCAGCACCTCCAGGAGCCGTGGGGTGCCGTGCGGGTCGGGCCCGTCGTCGAACGTGAGCGCCACGCTCCGCCCCCCGTGCGCGGTGGAGTCGACGACCGCGAGTGAGTGCCCGCTCGGGCGGCCGGCAGTGGTGGTGGTCACGGATTCCCCTCATGGCTGCCGTCGATGCGGTACCGGAGCAAGGGAACGGTGCCATGGGCCGCCGGGACGGGTCATCAGACGGGCGTCGGGCATCGGGCCGCCCGCGTCCGACCCTTGCGCGTACGGCACCGTCGCGAGACGGGAGCGGCACCTCCGTTGTCAGTGCGGTGCGCTTCACTGTCCGCCATGGAGCTCACTCAAATGACGGTCGACGACCTGCTGGCCGAACTCGGCCCGGGCGACGGCTACATGTACCTGTCCAAGGACCTCAACCCGCATGATCTCACCGACCTGATCGCCGACCGGTACGGCGTCCCGCGCACCCTCGTCCTCGACGGCTTCACCGATCCGACGGTCGACGAGTCCAGGGGCGCGGCGCTCCTCGCCCCCTTCGCGGACCGGGCCGTGACGATACGGGCGTGGGCGTACGGGGACCAGTGGGTCGGCACCGGTACGGCGCGGGACGCGGAGGGGATCGAGCGGCCGGTGCTGGTGGTCGCTCACAGAGAGCTGCCCGAACCCTTGGCGGTCGTTCCGGAGGAGGACGTCGACTGGATGGAGCGGCTCATACGGATCACCGGCTGGACACAGCCCGCCCAGCGGCCGGACGTGGACTGGGCGGAGATGGAATCCCGGCTGGGCACCGCGCTGCCCAGCGACTACAAGCGCATGGTCGAGACGTTCGGCGCGGGCGCCTTCGACGGATACCTGGACCTGAACCAGGAGCCGTGGACGAATCTCAGGGACGACGGTCTGCTCATCTGGGCGGGCACGGAGCACGAGGACCTGTACTGCTGGAGGACGGACGGCGACGACCCCGACCGCTGGCCCGTCGTGGTCCGGTCCTTCGACAACAACGACATCCCCTTCGACTGCCGGACCGCGCAGTTCGTCTGCCACGCCCTCACCGACCCGCACCACCCGTTCACGATGGCCCGCTGGTTCGACACCCACTGGTTCATGAACTACCGGGAAAGCGACTGATCCCCGTGGCCGATCCCCCAGGTACAGCGGCTGTCGATGACAACCGTCAGCTTGCTGCAGGTCCCGCCTTCGCATGCCTCACAGCAGGACGACGCAGCCGCGCCGCTCCAGCTGAGCCAGGAGTGCCGGGGAAGGAGCACAGGCGTTCCAGCGCAGATCCAGTTTCTCCAGTGCGGGCATGTCGGCGATCCAGTCCGGCAACCGTGTGAGGCGATTGCTCCGTACGTCGACGTGCCGCAGCAGGGGCAGGCCGGCGATCGCCTCCGGGAGTTCGGCGAGGGCGTTCTCCCGCAGGTCCAGGTGGCGCAGCGCGTGGAGCGAGGCTGTCGACGACGGCAGGGCGGTGATTGTGTTGCCCCGGAGCCAGAGCTCTCTCAGATCGCCGAGGGAGCCGATCGAATCGGGCAGTGTCGTCAGGCGGTTGTGCTGCGCCCTGAGTTCGATCAGCCGGGTCATCCGGCCGAGGGCCGCGGGCAGGACGGTGAGGCGGTTCTCACCGACGTTGAGGTAGCGCAGCCGGGTGAGGTCTCCCAGGGTGTCGGGGATCTCGGTCAGGTCGTTGTCGTGCAGGTAGAGGAAGCCGCTGAGGCCGGTGAGGCGCCCGAGTTCGCCGGGCAGCGAGGTGAGCCGGTTGTGGCCGAGATCCAGTGTGGTCAGCCGTCGTAGCCCTCCGATCTCCGGCGGGAGACGCGTCAGATCGTTGTCCGCGAGGATCAGTACTTCGAGCTCGGTGCGTTCCCAGACCGACGCGGGTACATCGCCCAGCCGCCGGCGCCACAGGTTCAGTGTGTGCGTCACAGTGTGGTTCCTTCCGAAGCAGTCGTCGCGTATGCAGGCCATCAGTTGTGCGAGTCTGGAAGCGTATGACTCCGAACGACCCCGAGTGGACAGGGACCAGGCCGTGAAGCCCATGCCCTCTCTGTCGATACGTCCGATCACCGGCCGCGAAGAACTCAGTCTCTTCACCCGGCTTCCGTACGTCCTCGACGAGGAACTGGCAGACGACCTCGTCCAAGGCCGCCGACGGCCGGAATGGATGTGGGTGGCCGTGCTCGGCGATCGGCTGCTCGCCAGGGCGGCCTGGTGGGGCCGGCAAGGCGACGCCACCCCGGTCGTCCTTGACGTCCTGGACGTCGACGACAGTCTGCCGGCGCCCGATCGGACCGACATCGGCGTCCGGCTTCTGCGGACCGCCATGGCGGCCACCCTCCCGAACGGCTCACCTCCGCCTGAATACAGCCGTCTCATCCCACCCGACTGGCGTGACGGCACCACTTCCAGACGCATCGTCGAGGACCGTATGGCGATCCTCGAGCGCACCGGAGCCAGGCTGTTCGTCGAGCGGCTGCGCCTGGAATGGCGCCCGGGAACGCCGATTCCCGAACCGAGCGGACGCCTGACCTTCCGGCCACCTCACAACCATCCCGAAATGGCGGCCCTCATGACCCGGGCCTTGGACGGGACGCTGGACGCACACAGTCGCCACAGCCTCACCCGGATGTCCGCCGACGCCGTGGCAACGAGACACTACGAGGACGAACTCGCGCGCTACCCCAGCCCCAAGGAGTGGTGGCGCATAGCCATGCTGCCCGACGCGGAACCGGTGGGCTTCGTCATCCCTGCGCACAACGGCTACAACGCGATCATCGCCTACATCGCCGTGCTCCCCGAGCATCGCGGCAAGCGGTACGTCGACGACATCCTCGCCGAAGGAACCCGCGTGCTCGCCCGTCAGAACATCCCTCGTGTCCGTGCTTCCACGGACCTGGGCAACGTCCCGATGGCACACGCCTTCGAGCGCGCCGGTTACATCGTCTTCGGCCGTGAGATCAACATGACGTGGACCTGACCCACAACGGCGGCACGGCGGGTCTCGGCGCCGCCCGACGAGGCCCGCCCCCCGCGTCGGATAGCCTCGCCGAATGGAACCGTCCTCCCTGCTCCGCCACATGCGCCGCGAACTGGACGCATTCCGGGACTGCCTGGACGGCGACCTGGCCGCTCCCGTCGAGCACTGCGGCGACTGGACACTGCTTGACCTGACGGAACATCTGGGCGGCTCGAACCTCTGGGCGACCGCCGCCGTCACCGAGGGGCACGGCGACTACGAACCCGCGGCGGCTCCGCGCGAGCGAGCCGCCCTCATACGGTGGTTCGGCGAAGCGTCGCAGGCCCTGTATGCCGCACTCGACACCGATCCGTCCACACCCGCCTGGACGTTCCACCCGCCGCACACCGTCGGCTTCTGGCAACGCCGCCGCTGTATGGAGGCGCTCGTCCATCGCTGGGACGCCGAACGCGCCTTGGGCATCTCACAACCGCTCGACGCCGTGCTGGCGGGCGAGGGGGTGGCCGAGGTCTTCGACACGATGGCACCGAGGCAGATCGCCCGCGGCCGCACACAGCCGCCCCAGGCCGCCCTGCGCCTGGAGGCCACCGACACCGGCGCATCGTGGACCTACGGCCCCGGCACGCCGGTAGCCGTGCTGACCGCGCGGGCCGAATCCTTGCTGCTCCTGCTGTGGGGGCGGATGCCCCTCGACGGCGGAGGGTTCGCCTGGCACGGTGACGAGCAAGCGGGCCGACGGATCCTGAAGGGCCCCTTGACCCCCTGATCATGGTCCAGGAGACAGACCCCCGCAGGGTGCACTTCGGCGGTCGCCGATCGACAACTCTGCGCGTCAGCCAGGTCAATGGCACAATGGCGACGCCCTCCACTACCTCACCACGGCGCTCGGAGCGACCTCGGTGAGTCGGTCAGCGATCTAGTGCACGCTGGAGCCATGCATGACGGCAGACCCCTCCGCCGGAAGTCGTATCGACACGAGCAGGCCCCACCCGGCACGCGTCTACGACTGGCTGCTGGGCGGCAAGGACAACTATCCGGTCGATGAGGAGGTGGCGGCGAAGCTGCCGCCTGAAGCGCGTCTCAACGCCATGCGCAACAGGGCGTTCATGCACCGCGCGGCAGCCTGGCTGGCCGGCAACGGCATCGACCAGTTCCTCGACATCGGTACGGGCATCCCGACCGAGCCGAACCTGCATCAGATCGTGCAGGGCATAGTACCGTCGGCACGGATCGCCTACGCCGACAACGACCCCATCGTGCTGCGGCACGCGGAGGCCCTGCTCGTCAGCAGCCCCGAGGGAAGCACCGACTACATCGAGGCCGACGTACGAAAGCCGGGCACCATCCTCGACCACGCTCGTACGTTCCTGGACTTCAACCGGCCCATCGCACTGTCGATGATCGCACTGATGCACTTCATCACCGACGACGAAAACCCCTACGTTCTTACGCGGACGCTTATCGACGCGCTGCCCTCGGGCAGTTACTTCGTGTTCTCCCACGGCACCGCCGATGAGCACCCGCACCTCGTCAAGTCGGTGACCACGACGTACCGCAAGGGCGAGATCCCCCTGCGCATGCGTACGCGGGCCGAGATCGAGCCGTTCTTCGAGGGCCTGGAACTGGTGGCTCCGGGGCTGGTCACAGCGACCAAGTGGTACAAGGATTCACCGGCTCCCGCCCAGGAGCCGAGCGGCTTCTACGTCGGCGTCGCCCGCGTACCGTAACGATCTCCTCGCGCCCGACTTGGCATGGCCGGACCATGGACGCACATCCGTCCGTGGCCGGCCGGTCCCAGGGCGACCGGATACAGTGCGCGCGACGGCAGCCTGGTCAAGGAGGGGAAGCGTGACCGACACCAGCAACACCCGACCCGTCGACAGCGAAGCTCGGGAGACGCGGCGGAGCCGGCTGCAGCGCCTGATGCGCTTCATCCCTCTGATCGCCCCGCTCCTGCTGTGGGCCGTGCCCTGTTGGGTGCTGCTGTACGCCGGCCAGCACTGGCCGCTGCCCGTCACGCTGGTCGGCACCGCCCTGTTCACCCTCGGTCTGATCGGTATGCCGCTCGCGATGGTGCGCGGCCACGGTCGGCGTCAGCAGGACCGGGCGGCGATCATCGGTGACACCCTGCTGGGCACCAGCTGGGTCCTGTTCACCTGGTCCGTTCTGCTCGGCGTCCTCTTGCGGCTCGCCCTGACCGTGGCCGGCGTCGAGGACAGTCAGGGCCGGGCCCGCATCGTCACTTGGGCCGTCCTCGGCCTAACCGCCGTACTGCTCGCCTGGGGGTACGCCGAGGCCCGCCGCGTGCCACGCGTGCGCCGCCTCGACGTCCAACTCCCGCGACTGGGTGCTGGCTTGGACGGCACCCGCGTCGTCCTCATCACCGACACCCACTACGGCCCCCTCGACCGCGCTCGCTGGTCGACTCGGGTGTGCGAAACGGTGAACACCCTGGAAGCCGACCTGGTCTGCCACACCGGCGACATCGCGGACGGCACTGCCGAACGCCGCCGCGCCCAGGCCGCCCCACTCGGCACCGTCCGGGCCACCCGGGCCCGTGTCTACGTCACCGGCAACCACGAGTACTACAGCGAGGCCCAGGGCTGGGTCGACCTGATGGACGAGCTGGGCTGGGAGCCGCTGCGCAACCGCCATCTGCTCCTCGAACGCGGAGGCGACACCCTCGTGGTCGCCGGCGTGGACGACGTCACCGCCCGGTCTTCCGGCCTGGCCGGTCACGGCGCCCACCTCGCCGGCGCCCTGGACGGCGCCGACCCCGACCTGCCCGTCCTGCTCCTGGCGCACCAGCCCAAGTTCGTGGACCGGGCGGCGGCCGCCGGTATCGACCTCCAGCTTTCCGGCCACACCCACGGCGGCCAGATCTGGCCCTTCCACCACCTGGTCCGCATCGACCAGCCCGCCGTCGCCGGCCTCAGCCGCCACGGCGCCCGCACCCTCCTCTACACCAGCCGCGGCACCGGCTTCTGGGGCCCTCCCTTCCGCGTCTTCGCCCCCAGCGAGATCACCCTGCTCGTCCTCCGCTCCCCACAGCAGCCCACCGCCCCGTAGCACGGGGAGAGCCGGCGCATCCGCTCATCCCTCGCCCACAAGATCGAGGTCTTCGGGCGACGCAACCGGCATGCTCTGCGGAACAGGCCACTTGCGGTTCAGCGGAGAGGACACATCCCGCCACCACGGGCGCGTAGGAAGGACTCCAGCAGGCTCGAAGGGCTGGCCTGGAACAGGGACGGCGACCGCCTGTCCGACCGCGCCGGCTGCGGCCAGCGTCCACTCCCCCGGCTCGGCCCAGGGATGCGGGGCGAGGTTGAAGGTGGCCCAGTGGATGGGGAGGAGCACGCCGTGCGGCTCGCCGCCCTGGAGGTCGAGGTGGGCGCGCAGGGCCTCCTCGGGGGTCATGTGGATGTCGGGCCAGAATTCGGAGTAGGCGCCCAGCTGGATCATCGTGGCGTCGAAGGGGCCGTGGTCGGCGCCGATGTGCTGGAAGCCGTCGAAGTAGCCGGTGTCGCCGCTGTGGTAGACGCGGTGCTCCTCGCCCGCGACGACCCAGGACGCCCACAGTGTGTGCTGGGTGTTGCGCAGGCCGCGGCCGCAGAAGTGGCGGGCCGGGGTCGCGGTCAGTGTGAGGCCGCCGACCTTGGTCGACTCGTGCCAGTCCAGTTCGCGCAGTCGGTCCGCGGACACACCCCAGTGTTCGAGATGGGCGCCGACGCCGAGCGGCACGGCGAAGACGGTGTCGGTGCCGGCCAGTTCCTTGATGGTGGGCATGTCCAGGTGGTCGTAGTGGTCGTGCGAGACGACGACCACGTCGACCGGGCCGAGGGCCGCCAGCGGCAGGGGAACCGGGTGCAGCCGGCGGGGGCCGGCGAAGGGGAACGGGGAGCAGCGCTCGCCCCACACCGGGTCGAAGAGCACCCGGTGTCCGTCGATCTCCGCGAGCACGCTGGAGTGCCCGAGCCAGGTCAGGCGCAAACCGGTCGCCGCGGGGCGGGCCAGGTCGGCGAACGTGGTCGGGTGCACCGGCACGGTGCCCCGCGGGGAGCGGTGCGGGCGCTCCTCCTTGTCGAAGTAGAGCTTGGCGAAGTCCAGCATCGAGCCGGAGGGCCGGATCCGCGCGGCGCCCCCGGGGTTCTGGAAGACGCCGTCCTTGAAGTGGGGGGACCGGCGGATGCGCGCCATGCGCTCTCCGTCGGGGTCCGCGCCGAAGGCCGGGGGCCGCAGCGCACGCAGCCCGGAGCTCAGGGAACGGATGCCGGCCACGGTACCTCCCGGTGGAGTCGGTGAGGCCTTCCATTATGGACGGCCCCTCCGACAGCCCGGACGGCGCGTGCGCCGGATCGTCGCGGGCGGCCGGGTGAGGCCCGTTTCCGCGCTCGCATTGCCTCTGGGGCAGGAGCCATTAGGGTGACCGCGTGGCGAGAGTGCGGTTGAGTGTGGCCGAGCGGCGCGAGGAGCTGCTGCGGGCCGCCATCGGGCAGATCGAGGCGCGCGGCGTGGCGGCGGTACGGATCTCCGACGTGGCCTCGGTGCTGGGGGTGAGCAACGCTCTGGTCCTCTACCACTTCTCGACGAAGGAGAAGCTGGTCGCCGCCGCGTTCGCGCACGCGGCCGAGGACGACCTCGCCCGGCTGCGCGAGCTGCTCGGCCGGCGTACGACGGCGCTGCGCCGACTGCGGGCCGCCGTGCGCTGGTACGCGCCCACCGGCACGGCCAAGGGATGGCGGCTGTGGATCGAGGGCTGGGCGGCCGCGCTGCGCGAGCCCGCCCTGCGGGACGTCGCACGCCATCTCGACCGGCAGTGGAAGGCGGCCATCGCCGCCGTCGTCGCGGACGGGGTGGCGGCCGGCGAGTTCCGGTGCCCGGACCCGGACGCCACGGCCCTGCGTCTGACGGCCCTGCTCGACGGGCTCGCCGTACAGCTGACGTCCTACGGCGGCACTGTCTCCCGGGCCAGGGCCCGGGAGTGGGTGGACGAGGCGCTCGCCCGTGAACTCGGGCTGGAGCGGGAGGCGTTGACCGGGGCCGACCCGCGGTGACGGTAGGCCGACACCGCCGTGCGGTGACGGCACGGCCGGCGCGGTCCTGCATGGCAGGGCGGGGTCCCGGTGTACCGGCCCGCCCTGCCACCTCCGCCTGCGGCCCTGTCCGTCAGGCCACCGGCGCGATCCGTGTCCTGATGTCGTCCGGGGACAGCGTGCCCTTCGCCCTGACATGGTCTCCCGAGGACTGTCCGCGCAGGCGGCGGCCGATCCACGGGACGAGGTACTCCCGCGCCCAGTGCACGTCGTCGCGGCGGATCTCCAGGGTGCCGCGGGGCGGGAGCGGCGGCCAGGGCTGCTCCGGGTCGGCGGGGACGTCCAGGCCGAGGAGCTGGCCGGCGCGCAGGGCCACGCGCGTGTGCCCCTCGGGCGAGAGGTGCAGCCGGTCGTCGTCCCAGGCGCGGCGGTCCTGCACGGCCCGCAGCGACCACAGGTCGAGCACGGGGCAGCCGTAGCGGTCGGCGACGGCCCGTACATGGCCGTTGTAGGTGGCGATCTTGCCGCGCAGATGCTTGAGCACGGGCACGCCACGGGTGTCGAAGCCGGTGGTGACCATGACGGTGCCGGCGACCGAGGCGAGCTTGGCGACCGCCTTCTCGAAGCGCTCGGCCACGTCGTCCGGGTCGGTGCCGGGACGGATGATGTCGTTGCCGCCGGCGCAGAACGAGACCAGGTCGGGGGCGAGTTCGACGGCCCGCGGGACCTGGTCCGCCACGATCTGGTCGAGCAGCTTTCCGCGCACGGCGAGATTGGTGTACTGGAAGTCGCCCTCGGGCCGCCGGTCGGCGAGGAGGACGGCGAACCGGTCGGCCCAGCCGACGAACGCCCCGTCGGGGCCGGGGTCGCCGACGCCCTCGGTGAAGCTGTCCCCCACCGCCACGTACGACCCGATCACTGATCTGCTGTCACTCTTCGAATCGTCTGCCACGTCGGCCCATCATTCACCGTGGAATGTGACCTACGCGACCGTAGGCAAGGGTTGACGGGCGGTGAGATAAGCCACTCCACTTTCGCCGCCCGGCCGGGAATACCCGACGGGGTCACCATGGGACACCTCGTTGCCCCAGGAACCCATGTCGTATGGTCGAAGCCGTGCCCGCCGCGAACCGTGCAGGCGGGGCCCAGAGGGAGGAGTCCCCGTGACGCAGCAGGTCCCGTCGACCGAGCCGGAGCTGGCCGGTGTGCGCAACTTCCGTGATGTGGGCGGGCTGCCGACCGTGGACGGACGCAGGGTGCGGCACGGGGTGCTGTTCCGCAGCGGCCACCTGGCTCACGCGACCGAGAAGGACGCGGCCTTCCTCGCCTCCCTGGGCCTGCACACGATCTTCGACTTCCGCAACGCGGCCGACAAGAAGCTCGAGGGACCGGACGTCGAGCTGCCCGGCGTGCGCAACGTGAACCTGCCCTTGAGCGATCCGGCGGACGGCGCCGAGTTCTGGAAGATGGTCCGCGACGGCGACCTCGACCAGCTGCGGGGGATCCTCGCGGACGGCAAGGGCGCGGCCCGGATGGTCGCCTCGTACCGCACGATCATCAAGGAGCGCACCGGCGAGCACTCCCGGGTGCTGCACGCCCTCGCCGAGGACAGCGTGCCCGCCCTCATGCACTGCGCCGCCGGCAAGGACCGCGCCGGTCTGTCGATCGCCGTGACCCTGCTCGCCCTGGGCGTGGAGCGCGAGGCGATCGTGGCGGACTACCTGGAGTCCAACGCCAAGCACCGCCGCTACAAGGTGCACCGCAGCAGCACCTCGGCCTCGGCGTACTCCCCCGAGGTCATGGAGCTGCTCAGCCCCCTCTTCGACGCTCGCGCCGAGTACCTCACGGCGGCCATGGAGACCGTGGAGGAGACCTGGGGCGGCGTCGACGCCTACCTGGAGCGGGGGCTGCGGCTCACCCCCGAGACCCGGGAGCGGCTGCGGGCGCGGCTGCTGGACTGAGCCACCGCTGCCGCTGGGCCGCCGCGTCCCGCCGACCGGCGGCTACTTGGCGCCGATCTCGAACAGCAGCCAGATGAAGGCCGCCAGCAGGTGGCCCACGGCGATGTAGATGATGAGCCGGACCCACAGGCCCCGCGGGAACTTGTCCTCTATGTTGCTCATGGCGTGTCTCCGGTGTGGGGGCCCAGGCACAGCGTGGCCGTGGGACTCTGCAGCAGGGTGTGGACGAAGAGGAGCTCGAGCCCGTCCGGGTCCTCGGCGGCGATGCGGTGCGGGGTGAGCGAGTCGAAGTGGGCGCTGTCGCCGGGCACCAGCAGGTGCGCGGTGTCGCCGAGGCGCAGCCGCAGCCGGCCCCGCAGCACGTACAGCCACTCCTCGCCCGGGTGTACGCGCACGATGTCGCCCTGGGCACCGTGGGGTACGCGGACCCGCAGGGCCTGCATACCGCGCCCCGGGGAGCCGGCCTGCCAGTACGTCCAGCCGCCGGCCCGGGTGGGTTCCATGTCCGTGGCACGCACGATCGCGTCCCGTTCGGCCGCGGTCTCGCCGAGCAGCTCGGAGACCGTCGTACCGTAGATACGGGCCAGGGCGAGCAGCATCGGCAGCGAGGGCTGGCGCTGCCCGGTCTCCAGACGGGAGAGATGGGCGGGCGACAACCCGGCGGCGCGGGCCGCGGCCTCCAGGGTGAGGGAGGCGCGGCGGCGCAGCGCACGCAGCTGGGGTGCCACGGCGGGCAGGCTCGCGGCCGGCCCCGCCGAGGCTTCGGACTCGGGGGAGCTCATACGTCCATTCAGCCCGAGCTTTGCCTGTGCGGCAAATTTTTTGCCTGTGAGGCAAAAAGTGGCCGAAGCTCCGTGACGTGGGGCTACCGGTTGGCCACCGCCTGCTTGACCAGCGTCTTTCCGAAGTCCCACATCAGTCCGCCGCCGTGCGCGTCGTCCATCACGGTGGTGAAGGCGTCCACGAACCGGTCGACCTCCGCCTCCCCGATGACCAGCGGCGGGATCAGCTTGATCACCTCCAGGTGGTCCCCGGAGACCTGGGTGAGGATCCGGTGCCGCTGGAGCAGCGGCACGACCACCATCTGTGCGAACAGGCCCTTGCGGGCCGCCTGGAGCATCGTCCACCGGCCACGAAGCTTCAGCGACTTCGGCCGGCCGAACTCGATGCCGATCATCAGGCCCCGGCCGCGGACGTCGGCGAGCAGTTCGTAGCGGTCGACCAGCGCCGCCAGCCGGGACTTCAGCAGCTCGCCGGTGGCCCGTGCGTTGGCCACGATCTGCTCGTTCTCCATCACCGACAGCACCGCGAGCCCCGCCGCCATGGCCTGGGCGTTGGACCCGAAGCTGGCCGAGTGGATCAGCACCCGGTCGATCGAGGAGTAGACCTTCTTGAAGATCCAGTCCTTGCCCAGGGTCGCGCTGACCGGCACGTATCCGCCGGAGAGCGCCTTGGCCACGCACACCAGGTCCGGCTCGACGCCGTCCTCGTGCTGGTAGGCGTAGAAGTCGCCGGTGCGGCCGAGGCCGGTCTGCACCTCGTCGGCGATGAGCAGCGCCTTGTGCTTGTGCAGCAGCTCCTGCGCGGCGCGCAGATAGCCGGGCGGGGCCTCGTGCACACCCTTGCCCTGGATCGGCTCGACGATCAGGGCGGCCACGTCGCCCTTCTTCAGCTCCCGGGCGAGCGCGTCGAGGTCGCCGAGCGGGACGGCGGTGTCGGGCAGCAGCGGGGCGAAGCCCTCCCGGAAGCCCTCCTCGCCGTTCACCGACAGGGAGCCGGTGGTCAGGCCGTGGAAGGAGTGCTCGCAGTACAGGATCCGCGGCCGGCCCGTGGCGCGACGGGCGAACTTCAGCGCGGTCTCCACCGCCTCCGTGCCGCTGTTGCCGAAGAACACCCGGTCCAGGTGCGGGCTGTGGGTCAGCAGCCGCTCCGCCAGGAGCCCGGGCAGCGGCTGGCAGTCGAAGCGGGTCAGGTCGGCGAGGGAGGCGTCCAGGACGTCGTGCAGCGCCTTGCGGACGACCGGGTGGTGCCGGCCCAGGCCCATCACCCCGAACCCGGCGAGCATGTCCAGGTAGTCGTTGCCGTCGGCGTCCCAGAAGTGGGCGCCCTCGGCCCGCTCGTAGACCTTGTCGAAGCCGATGGTGTGCAGCATGCGCGGCAGTTGGTGGTTGAGGTGCTTGGCGTGCAGCTCGTAGCGCTCGGCGCCGCGCTCGGCCAGCAGGGAGCCGAGGTCGAACTCCGTGGTCATTCAGTCTTCTCCTTGACTGCCGTGACGGCCGGGGCGGTCTGCTGGGCCGGGACCGTACCGGCTTGCTGCGTCGGGGCCGTACCGGACTGCTGGGCCGGGAGCGTACCGCCCTGCTCGACCTCGGCCGCGTCCCTGACGGCGAGGCTCGCGCTGATGCGTCCGGCGATCTCGACGGGCGTGAGACCGATGTCGGCCAGCACCTCCGCGCGTTTGGCGTGCGCCAGGAACTGCTCGGGGATGCCGAACCGCCGCACCGGTACGTCCACTTCGGCGTCGCCCAGCGCCAGGGCGACCGCGGAGCCGACCCCGGCCGCCCGGCTGTTGTCCTCCACGACGGCCACCAGCCGGTGCTCGGCGGCCAGCCCCGGCAGCGCCGGGTCCACCGGCTTGACCCAGCGCGGGTCGACGACCGTGCAGCCGACGCCGCGCGCCTGAAGCAGCTCGGCGGCCTGGAGGCACACCGGTGCCATCACGCCGACGGCCACCAGCAGCACCTCTGGCCGCTCCGCGCGGTGCAGTACGTCCATGCCGCCCACGCGGTCCACGGCCGGGATGTCGGGGCCGGCCGTCTCCTTCGGGAAGCGCACCAGCGTCGGCGCGTCGTCCACGGCCACGGCCTCGCGCAGCTGGGCGCGCAGCTGGTCGGCGTCGCGCGGCGCGGCGATCCTCAGGCCCGGCACGACCTGGAGCACGGACATGTCCCACATGCCGTTGTGGGAGGGCCCGTCGACACCGGTCACGCCGGCCCGGTCCAGGACGAAGGTGACCCCGCAGCGGTGCAGCGCCACGTCCATGAGCAGCTGGTCGAAGGCGCGGTTGAGGAAGGTGGCGTAGACGGCGACGACCGGGTGGAGGCCGCCGGTGGCCAGGCCGGCGGCGGAGACGGCGGCGTGCTGCTCGGCGATGCCGACGTCCCACACCCGGTCCGGGAAGCGCTCGGCGAACTTGCCCAGACCCACCGGGTGCAGCATGGCGGCGGTGATCGCCACCACATCGTCGCGCTCCTCGCCGATCCTCGCGATCTCGTCGCCGAACACGGAGGTCCAGGACGGGCCGCTGGACGGGACGAGTGGCTCGCAGGTGAGCGGATCCATCACCCCCACGGTGTGGAAGTGGTCCTCCTCATCGGCCAGGGCGGGTTCGTAGCCGCGCCCCTTCTCGGTGAGGCAGTGCACGAGGACCGGCCCGTGGAAGCGTTTCGCGCGGCGCAGCGCCGACTCGACGGCCCGCACGTCATGTCCGTCGATCGGGCCGACGTACTTCAGACCCAGGTCCTCGAACATGCCCTGCGGCGCGAAGGCGTCCTTGAAGCCCTTCTTGGCGCCGTGCAGGGACTCGTAGATCGTGTTGCCGACGACGGGGGTGCGCTGGAGCATGTCCTTCCCCCAGGCCAGGACCTTCTCGTAGCCGTCGGTGGTGCGCAGTGTGGCCAGGTGGTTGGCGAGGCCGCCGATGGTCGGCGCGTACGACCGCTCGTTGTCGTTGACGACGATGATCAGCGGCCGGTCCCGGGCGGCCGCGATGTTGTTGAGCGCCTCCCAGGCCATTCCGCCGGTCAGCGCGCCGTCCCCGATCACGGCGACGACATGGCCCTTCTCCCCCTGCACCTGACGCGCCTTGGCGAGCCCGTCGGCCCAGCCCAGCGCGGTGGAGGCGTGGCTGTTCTCGATGATGTCGTGCTCGGACTCCTCGCGCGAGGGATAGCCGGACAGGCCCCCCTTTCCGCGCAGCTTGGAGAAGTCCTGACGTCCTGTCAGCAACTTGTGCACATAACTCTGGTGACCGGTGTCCCACAGGATCCGGTCCACCGGTGACTCGAAGACCCGGTGCAGTGCGATGGCGAGTTCCACCACCCCCAGATTGGGCCCGAGGTGACCGCCGGTCCTGGCGACCGCGTGCACCAGGAAGTCACGTATCTCGTCGGACAGTTCCCCGATTTCCGCCTCGGACAGCGCCTTCAGGTCGCGTGGTCCCCGGATGCTCTCCAGAATGGTCACGCTGGGCCCCCTCTCGGTCCGTGCCGTGTATCAACTCACTGTCACTGTCGGTGTCCCCGTGACGGTGGGGGCGCCAGGCGCGACTTCGTTCCGCTCCATCTCCTCGGCGATCTTCATCGCCTCCTCGATCAGGGTCTCCACGATCTTCGACTCCGGGACGGTCTTGATGACCTCGCCCTTCACGAAGATCTGCCCCTTGCCGTTGCCGGAGGCCACCCCGAGGTCGGCCTCACGGGCCTCGCCGGGACCGTTGACGACACAGCCCATGACGGCGACCCGCAGCGGCACCTCCATGCCCGTGAGACCGGCGGTGACCTCCTCGGCGAGCTTGTAGACGTCCACCTGCGCCCGCCCGCAGGACGGACACGACACGATCTCCAGACGGCGCTGACGCAGCCCCAGCGACTCCAGGATCTGGATGCCGACCTTGACCTCCTCGGCCGGCGGAGCACTCAGCGACACCCGGATCGTGTCGCCGATGCCCTGCGAGAGCAGCGCGCCGAAGGCGACGGCCGACTTGATGGTGCCCTGGAAGGCCGGACCGGCCTCCGTGACACCCAGGTGCAGCGGATAGTCGCACTGGGCGGCCAGCTGCCGGTACGCCTCGATCATCACGACCGGGTCGTTGTGCTTGACGGA
>NZ_BNBC01000080.1 GCF_014654675.1 Streptomyces spiralis | reverse complement strand
TCGGCGTCCCGACCCCGGGGCTCGGCGTCCCGACCCCGGGGCTCGGCGTCCCGGCCTCGGACCTCGGCGTCCCGGCCGCACCGCACTCGACCCCGGCTCCGTCCCCGACGCCGCCCCAGGCTCCCGGCGTCCCGGCCCCATCGCACTCGACCCCGGCGCCGACCGCGGCCCCGCCCCACCTGCCCACCGACTCGTCGGCCTCGAGTACCCAGCCGCATGGTGCCCCGGTCCCGGCTGCCCCCTCGTCGGCCGGCGGTGACGCCTACGGCGCCGCCGTCGTCGAGTCGGCGGGCCAGGCGCCGGCCGCGGCGTCCGCCCCCGGCGGCGCTCACCCGGCGCCCCACCCCGCCGACCTTGTCGTCCCCGGCGCGCCCACCGGTCCCTGGCAGCGGTACGACCCCTGGGCCGCGGCGCCGCTCGGCGGGCCGTTGCAGCAGAGCGGGACCGCGGCGCCGAGCGTGGAGCAGCGGCGGAGGCGGGTGCGGCGAGCCCTTGTCGGAGGGGCCGTGGCGCTCGCGCTGGTCTCCGGAGGGCTCGGTGGGCTCGTGGGGGGCTACATCGAGCGCAACGGCGGCGTAGGCGCCGTAGAGCTGCCGCAGGCGGGGAAGGAGCCCGCCGGACGGGCCCCGGACAGCGTCGCGGGGATCGCCGCCCGTGCCCTGCCCAGCGTGGTGACCCTGCACGTGACCGGCTCGGAGGAGCAGGGCACCGGCACCGGCTTCGTGCTCGACCGGCTCGGCCACATCCTGACCAACAACCACGTCGTCGAGCCCGCCGCCACCGGCGGCAGGCTGGGCGACATATCGGTGACCTTCAGCGGCGGCCAGACCGCGAAGGCCACGATCGTCGGCCGCGACACCGGCTACGACCTCGCCGTCGTCCAGGTTCGCGGCGTGCGCGGGCTGACGCCGATGCCCCTCGGCAACTCCGACAACGTGCAGGTGGGCGACCCGGTCGTCGCCATCGGCGCCCCCTTCGACCTCGCCAACACCGTCACCTCCGGCATCATCAGCGCCAAGGAGCGTCCCATCACGGCCGGCGGCGAGAAGGGCGACGGGAGCGATCTGTCGTACGTCGACGCGTTGCAGACGGACGCGCCCATCAACCCGGGCAACTCAGGCGGCCCCCTCCTCGACTCCCGGGGCCGGGTCATCGGCATCAACTCGGCCATACGGTCCGCCGACAGCGGCTCGGACTCGCAGACCGGCCAGGCCGGTTCCATCGGGCTCGGCTTCGCCATCCCGGTCAACCAGGCCAAGCGCGTCGCCGAGGAGCTGATCAACACGGGCAGGGCCAGCCATCCGGTGATCGGCGTGACCCTCGACATGAACTACGCCGGTGACGGCGCCAAGGTCGGCACCAAGGGACGCGACGGCGGTTCCCCGGTCACACCGGGCGGACCCGGTGCCAAGGCCGGGATCAAGGCCGGTGACGTCATCACCGCGGTGGACGGCCAGGACGTCCACTCGGGTGAGGAGCTGATCGTCAAGACGCGTGCCCACCGCCCCGGTGACCGCCTGGAGCTGACCATCGAACGTGGCGGCGCACAGCGGAAGGTCTCCCTCGTGCTCGGGTCCTCGAACAATGGCTGACGCGAACCTCACAGGGAGGCCGGCCGCGGCCGCGACACGGGACAACACACGGCTGCCGCAAGGCAAACAAGCCGGAAAACTGGTCGCGTACACGCACTCCGAGGCCTCGGGACGGTACCGGGAGCACATATGGGGCGGGTACCGTGGTTCCGGCCCGGACCACGGATGGACCCGTACACACCGGACCACCCGAGGGCCGAGGACACGGACATCGCAAGGAGCTTCAGGTGTTCAATGACATAGGACCGCTCGAGCTGGTGACGATCATCGTCCTGGCCGTGCTCGTGTTCGGTCCGGACAAGCTCCCGAAGGTCATCCAGGACGTGATGCGCACGATCCGGAAGATCCGCGAGTTCTCGGAGAGCGCCAAGCAGGACATCCGCCAGGAGCTGGGCCCGGAGTTCAAGGACTTCGAGTTCGAGGACCTCAACCCCAAGACGTTCATCCGCAAGCACCTGGATAACGACGACCTGGGGCTGAAGGAGATCCGCAACGGCTTCGACCTGAAGAAGGAGATGGCCGAGGTCACGGACGCCGTCCACAGCCGCGACTCCGACTCGACGCCCTCGTCGTCCTCCGCCTCCTCCTCGTCGGGTTCGGGAGGCGGCCGGGTCGACATGACCAAGAAGCCCGAGGACGGCACGGACCACGACGACCGCCCGCCCTTCGACGCCGACGCCACATAGGCCGACGCCACCCCGCGAATTCCGTGCGGTCCGGTGCGGTCCTGCGTCCGTGCGGCCTGAACCCGCCCCTCCCGCGACCCACGCGCCGGGTGATTTCCCGGCTGCCCGAGACAGGCTCGATATGCTGCCGAGTTGTTGTGCGGACCGGACGCGTACGCCCGAAGGGGGGCGGGCAGCCCCGGTCCCGCGAGAGCGAGGAGGCGTCCGGGTACATGGAGACGACAAGTAGGGCGGTCGCGCAGGCGCCGGCCGCGGAGGGCGGACAGCGACTTCCCTCCGCCCAGCGCACGGTCGACGGCTACCTGCTGGCGCCCTTCCCCTGGTACGGCCTAGACGAGGCCTTCACGGGGCCGCGCTGGCTGATGCAGGTCGGCACCTCGGCCGACGGTTCCGTCGAGCACGGTTCGATCGGGCACGGCGACGAGCCCTCCGTGCGCAACGAGTTCGTGTCCGGTTCCCCGGACGACCCCAAGGAGAGGTTCGCGGTCGTCGTCACCGTCGCCGCCAACCCCGTGCGGCGCCTCGCCGACGGCACGGGGCAACTGGAGGCCACGTCGGTCTCCTCGGCGGCCTGGCTGGCCGGAGTGGGCCTGCTGTCCTTCACCTGGCCCATGCAGATGGACCACGCCCTGCGCGACGACTGGCTGGAGCAGCAGACCGAGACGGCGTGGGTGCTGGCCGACGACCTGACCGGCCCGGACTGGTCGACCCTCTCCCTGCCCGTGGACGGCGTCCCGGCCTCCTTCCACTACCGCGAGTCCGAGTTCGGCTGGGTGCTCGCGGGCACGACCCGGGAAGGGGTCCACGTGGGGGCGTACGGCAGGGGTATGAGCGCGTACGGGCTCGGCTTCGCCAAGATCAAGGACATCACCGCGTACGCGTGACTCCTACGACGAAGGGGCGCCGTCCGCAGCGGAACGGCGCCCCTTCGTCGTACGAGCGCATTGCACGGGCCCACCGGGGGCTCAGCCCCACCAGGGGCTCAGGAGCCCGCCGGGAGGCTCAGAACTTTCCTCTGGTAAAGCAGCAGGTCACCCATCTTGCAGGGCATCCGGGGCCGTCTCAAACCGCGTGCCTCACTGACCGCCGCATGATGAACCGGAGCGAGGCCGAACCATGCCGGACCCCTGGCCGCTCACCCGACACAACAGCCGGATCACTCACCTACCTGCGAACGTCCCGACAAGCCAAACGGTCCGACGGGCGAACCGTCGGACCGCCGGACTGCTATGACAGATCAAGAGATCCGAAGGTGATGATGTACACCGGGCTGTTAGTGCTGCCCTCGTTGTGCACCACCACACAGGACGTCTTCTGCTCGGTGTCCTCGGTCTTGACCTGAACTCCACAGAAGGGCGAATCGTCCCATTCCATCTGGTTGATGTTGCTGAGCACGGGGATGTTGTCCCACCCGCCGTTGTCCTCGGGGGAAGCGCTGGCCACCCCGATACCGGCGAAGAGGATTCCGCAGGTGGCCGCGGCCACCGCTGCAATCTTCTGGACGGTCCTCATGTGTTCTCCTCCGCTGCTGTGCCCCGGATCGGGCAGATACCTGGAGAACGATGTGCAAAAAGGATCAGAGCGTAACGTCATTCATCTTTTGATCACTCCTACGGCCGTACAAAACTCGACACTGCTGGACGAACTGAGCGGGCAATAGGCCTCGTTGCCCGTCGCGCCTGGCGTGACGCTGTCCAGGCCCGGGGTTGTCCCTGGGGCCGTCTCGGGGCCGTCCGGCGGCGATCGGCGATGACCAACGATGACAAACGTCGACGGCTCCGCCCCTGGCCAGAGAGTTGACCGAGGGCGGAGCCGCAGATCACAGGTGTCCGATTTCAGAACTTGTTCTTCGGCGTGATCCCCAGCGACAGCCCCGACAGCCCCCGCTGGCGGCCGCCCAGCTTGCCCGCGATCGCGCGCAGCGCCGAGCCCGCGGGGGAGTCCGGGTCGGTCAGGACGACCGGCTTGCCCTCGTCGCCGCCCTCGCGCAGGCGGACGTCGATGGGGATGCTGCCGAGGACCGGGACCGTCGTGCCGGTGGTGCGGGTCAGGCCGTCGGCGACCAGCTGGCCGCCGCCCGTGCCGAAGACGTCGACCATCTCGCCGCAGTGCGGGCAGGGCAGGCCGGACATGTTCTCGACCACGCCGACGATCTTCTGGTGGGTCTGCACGGCGATCGAGCCGGCCCGCTCGGCCACCTCGGCGGCGGCCTGCTGAGGCGTCGTCACGACCAGGATCTCGGCGTTCGGGACCAGCTGGGCCACGGAGATCGCGATGTCGCCGGTGCCGGGCGGCAGGTCCAGGAGCAGCACGTCCAGGTCGCCCCAGTACACGTCCGCCAGGAACTGCTGGAGCGCGCGGTGCAGCATCGGGCCGCGCCAGACGACCGGCGCGTTGCCCGGGGTGAACATGCCGATGGAGATGACCTTCACGCCGTTCGCCGACGGCGGCATGATCATGTTCTCGACCTGGGTCGGGCGGCCGTCCGCGCCGAGCATCCGCGGCACGCTGTGGCCGTAGATGTCGGCGTCGACCACGCCCACTTTCAGGCCCTCGGCCGCCATCGCAGCCGCCAGGTTCACCGTCACCGAGGACTTGCCGACGCCGCCCTTGCCGGAGGCGACCGCGTAGACCCGGGTGAGGTTGCCCGGCTTGGCGAAGGGGACCTCGCGCTCGGCCTGGCCGCCGCGCAGGGCGTTCGCCAGCTCCTTGCGCTGCTCGTCGCTCATGACGTCGAGCGAGACGTCGACGCGGGTGACGCCCTCGACGCGCGAGACCGCGTCGGTCACACGCTGGGTGATCGTCTCGCGCATGGGACAGCCGGAGACCGTCAGGTACACGGTGACCGCGACCGCTCCGTCCGCGCCGATCTCCACGGATTTGACCATCCCGAGTTCGGTGATGGGTCGGTGGATCTCGGGGTCGTCAACCGTCGCCAGCGCTGCGCGCACCGCGTCTTCCGTAGCCATAAGGACGATGGTACGGCCCGCGGCGGCGGCCCCGGGACCCCCGTCAGCGGTCGTCCATGTCACGCCCGCGCGGATGGTCTGCCGGGAATACGGCGGGTTCGCGATGGCCGTCCCGCAGCTCCTCCAGATCCTTCATCATGTCCTGCAGCTCCGAGCGGATCCAGTCGCGGGTCGCCACCTCGCCCAGGCCGGTGCGCAGCGCGGCGATCTCCCGGGTCAGGTACTCGGTGTCGGCGATCGACCGTTCGTTCTGCTTGCGGTCCTGTTCCAGGTTGACCCGGTCGCGGTCGTCCTGCCGGTTCTGCGCCAGCAGGATCAGCGGGGCGGCGTAGGAGGCCTGCAGGGACAGCGCCAGCGTCAGGAAGATGAAGGGGTACTCGTCGAAGCGCAGATGGCGCGGTGCCGCGACGTTCCACAGCACCCACACCAGGATCACCACCGTCATCCAGACCAGGAACCGCCCGGTGCCGATGAAGCGGGCGATCCGCTCCGACATCCGCCCGAAGGCCTCCGGGTCGTACTCCGGCAGCAGCCTGCGCCGGGGAGCGCGCGGCTGGTCCAGCCGGCCCGCCCGGGGCCGGCCGGCGGCGGTGGCACCCGCCGGGTGGCGCTCGCGGACGCTGTCGCGGTCAGCTGCCATGGGCGCCCGCCCCCTTGCCCGGTCCGATGCCCGGTCCCGCTACCGGCCCGACGCCCGGTCCGGCTGCCGGTCCGACGCCCGGTCCGGCTGCCGGTCCGACGCCCGGTCCGGCTGCCGGTCCGACGCCCGCCTGCTCGTCCAGGTGGAACTCGGTCTCCCGCCAGTCCTCCGGCAGCATGTGGTCCAGGACGTCGTCCACGGTGACCGCGCCCAGCAGTGAGCCGGCCTCGTCGACGACGGGCGCCGCCACCATGTCGTAGGTCGCGAAGAACCCGGCGACCACGGGCAGCGCGGCGTCCGGGGCCAGCGGCTGGAGATCGTCGTCGAGGAGCGAGCTGACCAGGGTGTAGGGCGGGTCGCGCAGCAGTCGCTGGAAGTGGACCGTGCCCAGGTACTTCCCGGTCGGGGTCTCGTCGGGCGGACGGCAGACGTAGACCTGGGCGGCGAGGGCGGGGGACAGGTCGGGGTTGCGGACCCGGGCCAGGGCGTCGGCGACGGTCGCGTCCGGACGCAGCACGATCGGCTCGGTCGTCATCAGACCGCCCGCCGTGTGCTCCTCGTACGACATCAGCCGCCGCATGTCGGCCGCGTCGGCGGGCTGCATCAGGCCCAGCAGCCGCTCCTGCTCCTCCACGGGCAGCTCGCCGAGCAGGTCGGCCGCGTCGTCCGGGTCCATCGCCTCCAGGACGTCGGCCGCGCGCTCGCCCTTCAGCTTGCCGAGGATCTCGATCTGGTCGTCCTCGGGAAGCTCCTCGAGGACGTCGGCGAGCCGGTCGTCGTCCAGGGCGGCGGCGACCTCGGCGCGCCGCTTGGGGGAGAGGTGGTGGAGCACGTTGGCCAGGTCCGCGGGGCGCAGCTGTTCGAAGGTGGCGAGCAGGTTCTCCGCACCCTGCCCGTGCTCCTCCAGGGAGAAGCCGGTGACCGCAGACCACTCGACCGTCAGCGTCTCGCCCCTGCCGCGCCGGAACGCGCCGCCCTTGCGGCCCTTGCGGACGAAGACCCGGTCGATCTCCCAGTCCCGGCGCGCGGGCAGCTGCTGCACGGACAGGTCCAGGACGGTGACCTCCTCGCCGGTCTCCACCAGCGTCACCCGCCGGTCCAGCAGTTCACCGAAGACGAGCCGCTCGGTGGGCCGCTGCTCGAACCGCCGGACGTTGAGCACGCCCGTGGTGATGACCTCGCCGGACTCGATGCTCGTCACCCGGGTCATGGGCAGGAAGATGCGCCGCCGGGTGGAGAGTTCGACGACCAGCCCGAGCAGCCGGGGCGGCCGGCGCCCGACGCGCAGCATGACGACCAGATCCCGCACGCGCCCCACCTGGTCGCCGGTCGGATCGAAGACGGCGACGCCGGACAGGTGCGAGACGAAGATCCGCGGGGCGCCCGCTGCCATGGCAGCGCCTCCTTTGCCGTTGTGCGTGCTTGCCGTCATGGCGAGCTTTGCCGTTGTGCGTGCTCGTGATGCGTACGGCATCTCGTGGGTATGGTGGGTGTCTTTTCCCGCTTGCCCGTTCAGGTGGGCTTCAGGCTAGCCCGTCCGGTTCGGATACGCCCTGGTGAGCGGTCCGGACGGACTGGCTCCGTTCCTCGGCCGCGGCACCGGTACGCTGCGTTACGCCGCTTCGGGTACCACCCGTCGCACGTCTCGCATGCCTCGCACCAGTCGCTCCCGTCAGAAAGGCAGCGCCACCTGTGACCGCGATTCCCCAGGGCCGCCGTTCCCGCCGGGCCGCGCTGGTGAGCGCGCTGTGCGCTCTGGTCGCCGTCACGGGAGCGGGCCTCGCGGGATGTTCCGAGCAGGATCCGGACGCGGGCACCAACGGCGTCGGCAAACTGCCGGCCGACCGGATCCAGGCCAGGACCCGGACGGCGGCGGACTCCGCGGACGCGGTGCATCTGTCCGGGGACGTCGTCAGCAACGGCCGTACGTACCGGCTCGACATGCGCCTGAAGTCCGACGGCGGATCCGGCTCGGTCACCTCGCAGGGAGTGACCTTCGGGCTGCTGCGGGTCGGCAACAAGCTGTATCTGAAGGCGAACGCCGAGTTCTGGAGCCACGCCGACGGCGACGGCAAGGACGGTGGCGGCGGCACGGACACGGGCGCCGCCGACAAGCTCGACGGCAAGTACGTGAAGGTGCCGCAGGGCGACCCCGCGTACCAGCGCTTCAGCGGCTTCACCGACAAGAACGTCCTCCTCGACGGCCTGCTGACGCTGCACGGCACCCTGGCCACGGACGGCCACCACGAGCAGTCCGGCGTCCGCACCATCCGCATCACCGGCGGCAAGGGCACCGGCGGCACCCTGGACGTCTCCCTGGAGGGCACGCCCTACCCGGTGCGCCTGGTGCGCGCGGGCGACGCGGGAACCCTGACCTTCTCGGAGTGGGGCAAGGACTTCTCCCTGACCGAACCGGACAAGAGCGACACGGTCGACTACGGCAAGCAGCTGCCGACGTCCTGACACACCCTCACTCTCCCCTTCACCGGACCGGCTACTTGCGCCGCCGCTTCCGCAGCAGCAGCCGGGGCAGTCCGGCCGGGATCGGCCGGCGGGTCGTCGCGGGCGTCGGCAGCGGCGCGTCCGCCAGCGAGCCGTCGGGCGGCGGTGCGACCGTCCCCGTCGGCTCCAGACGTACGACGCGGCACTCGCGGGCCCACCGGGCGGTCATGGCCTCGCCGTCGGGCGCGTTCAGGCGCTTGCCCTTGAGCTCGGCCACCGCCGCCTGCCACGCCTCCGACTCCGGCGCGAGCTCCACGACCTTCGCGGCCCAGGTGACCAGCCGGCCGCCCTTGTCCTTGCTGCGCACCGTCACCTCGGCGGTGCCCCCGTCGGCCAGGTGCGGCAGCGGCTGCTCGCCGGGGCCGTCGCCGACCAGGCAGGCCGCGCCCTCGTGCCAGACGTGCCACAGGGCGCGGGCCGGGACGCCGGGGCCCTTGACCCAGATGAGGCCGGACTTCTTCGTGGCCTCCTCGACGAGGGCCTGGTCGAGCAGCTCGCTTGTCATGGCAGAAGCCTAACGAGGGCCGTGCGACGAGCAGGCCTCACAGCCAGCCGTTCCGCTTCAGCGTGCGGTGGATGCCGAGGCAGATCGCGACCGTGATGCCCATGATCACCGGGTAGCCGTACTTCCAGTGCAGCTCGGGCATGTACTTGAAGTTCATGCCGTACACCCCGCAGACCATCGTCGGTACGGCGATGATCGCGGCCCAGGCGGTGATCTTCCGCATGTCCTCGTTCTGCGCCACGGACGCCTGGGCGAGGTTGGCCTGGAGGATGGAGTTGAGCAGTTCGTCGAAGGCGATGACCTGCTCCTGGACGCGGGCGAGGTGGTCGGCGACGTCCCGGAAGTACTTCTGGATGTCCGGGTCGATCAGCCGCATCGGCCGCTCGCTCAGCAGCTGCATGGGCCGCAGCAGCGGCGACACCGCCCGCCTGAACTCCATGACCTCGCGCTTGAGCTGGTAGATCCGGCCGGCGTCGGTGCCCCGCGGGGTCCGGCCCCGGCCCGGCGAGAACACCTCGGTCTCGACCTCGTCGACGTCGTCCTGAAGGGCGGACGCGACCGCGATGTAGCCGTCGACGACGTGGTCCGCGATGGCGTGCAGTACGGCGGAGGGGCCCTTGGCCAGCAGCTCGGGGTCGTCCTGGAGCCGGTGCCGCAGGGCGCGCAGCGAGCCCTGACCGCCGTGCCGCACGGTGATGAAGAAGTCCCGCCCGGTGAAGCACATCACCTCGCCGGTCTCGACGACCTCGCTGTTGGCGGTGAGCTGGTCGTGGTCGACGTAGTGGATGGTCTTGAAGACGGTGAAGAGGGAGTCGTCGTAGCGCTCCAGCTTGGGCCGCTGGTGGGCCTGGACCGCGTCCTCGACGGCCAGCGGGTGCAGCCCGAACTCGGTGGCGATACCGGCGAATTCGGCCTCGGTCGGCTCGTGCAGCCCGATCCACACGAAGCCGCCGTCGCGCCTCACCTGGCGCATGGCCTCCTGCGGGGTGAGCGTCTTCGGCGTCTCGACGCGGGTGCCGTCGCGGTAGACGGCGCAGTCGACGACGGCGGAGGGCGACGCCGGGTCGCGGGTGGTGTCGTACGCGCCGGTGTCCTTGCGCGGCGCCGGGCGGGACGGGCGGACCACGGCACGCAGGTCACGGATCATCGACATGGCGGGGCTCCTTCGCGACGAGCAACGAAGAGCCGTCCACAGCGGTCGGAACTGCCCGGAATGAGGACGTCCGGTGCGTAGATGTTTCGCACGTCCACAAAGCGGGGAGCACCGCACCGTCGCGGTGGCGGGCTTCATTGCTGATTCAGCTACTGACGCAGATCAGGCAAAGCGAAACGAAGTGCTCTTCCGCGTGAAGGCGCGCATACGGGAGGCGGTGGCCAGACAGTACGAGCAGACGCAACCGGAAAAGGCTGCGTCAACGGCGGGAAGAGCGGGTGCTACTGCACGGTCGACTTCGATCCATGACAGCCCCACCTCCTCCGGCCGGTCCCTCGTAAGGGAGTTCCATCGGCGTCGGGACCTGATGGCGACGCTTCTGCGTGCTGCCCCGAACCACCGGGCAAGAATATCAGCCGGCCGACGTGTCAAGGCGCCGCTTTGCTCGCTACTGACGAGTTCTATGCTCGCCGCATGGTTGATGTTCTTCCTCTGGTCGAGGCCCGGTTGCGTTCCGCGCTGGGCGAGCCGGACGCGCGGGCGGCGGTCACCTTCCTCGGCACGGACCGCATCGAGGTGCTGCGCTTCGCCGGCGAGGACGGGGAGGGGGCCATCGTCCGCTACGCCACCCTCGGCATGTCCGCCCACCCGATGACGGACCCCACGGCGATGCTCGCGGACCCCGTCAAGGGCCCGCGCGCCGAACTTGTCCTGTCGGTCAGGGCCGGCCTCGCCGACACCGGCAAGGTGCTGCGCCCACTTGCCGTGCTGGCCGCGTCCCCGCAGGTCGAGGGCGTGGTCGTGGCACCGGGCGCCTCGCTCGACGTGGGCGAGCCGCTGTGGCCCGGCGCGCCCTTCACCTCGGTCCTGGTGGCCGAGCCGGGCGGCCTGGTGGAGGACCTGGAGCTCGACGCGCCGCTGGACCCCGTACGGTTCCTGCCGCTGCTGCCGATGACGCCGAACGAGGCTGCCTGGAAGCGCGTGCACGGCGCGCAGGCCCTCCAGGAGCGCTGGCTGACGAACGGGACGGACCTGCGGGACCCCACCCGCCGGTCCGTCCCGCTGGAGTGACCGATCTCACTCAACGAATCGCCGAGGAGCGTCAGTTGGCCGTCGACCGGCCGTGGGCCGGCCGGCCGTGGGTCAGCCGGTCGCCGGGCACCCGGTCGTCGGCCGGCCGTCAGTTGGCGAACACCGCGACGCCGTCCTCGGTCGCGTGCTGCGGCTGGTGCTCCTCCGCATCGTGCGTGAGCGCACGGCGCCGCAGCAGGACCACGAGCGCGCCCACGAGCGCCGTGGCGCCGGCGACCACGAACGGGATGTGGAGGTCGGTCCACTCCTCGATCTTCGGTGCAAGGTAGGGCGCGGCGGCGGCCGCGAACCAGCGCACGAAGTTGTAGCCCGCGCTCGCCACCGGGCGCGGAGCGTCCGACACGCCGAGGGCGAGTTCGGTGTAGACGGTGTTGTTCACGCCGATGAACGCGCCGGACAGGATCGTGCAGACGATCGCGGTGGTGTGGTCGCCGTAGCCGAGCACGACCACGTCGGCGGCGAGCAGCACCAGCGAACCGCCGAGCACCTTCAGCGAGCCGAACCGCTTCTGCATGCGCGGTGCCACGATCACCGAGAAGACGGCGAGCAGCACGCCCCAGGCGAAGAACACCGCCCCCGACTTGTAGGGCGTCATGTTCAGCACGAACGGCGTGAAGGCCAGCACGGTGAAGAACGTGTAGTTGTAGAAGAACGCCGAGACCGCCGCCGAGGCGAGACCGCCGTGGCCGAGCGCCTTGATCGGGTCCAGCAGCGAGGTCCTGCGGGCCGGCTTCGGCTGTTCCTTCAGGAACGCCGTGATGCACAGGAAGCCGACGGCCATCAGGAACGCGGTGCCGAAGAACGGGTAACGCCAGCTGGCGTCGCCGAGCAGCGCGCCGAGCAGCGGGCCGCACGCCATGCCCAGGCCGAGCGCCGACTCGTAGAGCAGGATCGCGGCGGCGCTGCCCCCGGCCGCCGCGCCGACGATCACCGCGAGCGCGGTGGAGACGAACAGCGCGTTGCCCAGGCCCCAGCCGGCCCGGAAGCCGACCAGCTGGCCGACCGAGCCGGAGGTGCCGGCCAGGGCGGCGAAGACCACGACGAGGGCGAGGCCGACCAGCAGGGTCTTGCGGCCGCCGATGCGGCTGGAGACGAAGCCGGTCACCAGCATCGCGATGGCGGTGATCAGGAAGTACGAGGTGAACAGCAGGGAGACCTGGCTGGCGGTCGCGTTCAGGCCCTTGGCGATGGAGGGAAGGATCGGGTCGACGAGCCCGATGCCCATGAAGGCGACGACGGACGCGCCGGCCGTCGCCCAGACGGCCTTCGGTTGCCGCAGGATGCCGCCCGCTCCCGCGTCGAAGGGGTCCTCGGCCATGCCGTGCTCCAATCCCGGTGAGATCGCCGTGTGAGATCGCCGTGAGGTAGATGGTCCGCCAATTTGGTTGGCTTATACACATAGTAAGTTAGCGCGGCTAATTGATGCAACATGCATCTAGTTCTGCCGGTCAGGTGTTCCCTCCGGTCGGGTGATCGTCCTTGACGTGGCGCGGTCCGGGTAGGACCGTGGGGCCCTATGAGGGGCGAACCCAGTTGCCCGAAGTGCGGTGGCCGGGTCAGGGCTCCCGGACTCTTCAGCGACGCCTGGCGGTGCGAGGTGCACGGGACGGTGTATCCGCTGCAGCCCGTGATCCCGCCCAGCGTCGAGGCCCTCGGCGTGGTCGTGAACCGCACCCAGGTACCGGTGTGGATGCCGTGGCCGCTGCCGGTCGGCTGGCTGTTCACCGGGGTGGTCTACGCCGGTGACGACCGCAGCGGCGGCCGCGCCACCGCCGTGGCGTGCTCGGGACCCGGCCCGCTCGGCGGCGTGGGGGAGCTGATCCTCGTCGCCGAGGAACTCGGCGTCGGCCTCGGCGCCCGCTACGCCGGCATCGACGGCCCGGACCCCGGCCTGTCCCTGAACGTGGAGAAGCCGCCGGACGCCAAGGTGCTGGCCGGTGGCCGCCCCACCCCGCTCTGGCACGTCTCCGGCGCCCCGGTCGACCGCGCCGTGTTCGCGGGCGAGGCACGCGGGCTGTGGCTGTGGGCGGTGGTGTGGCCCGAGCAGTCGGGGCTGCTGATGTACGACGAACTGGTGCTGGCCGATCTGCGTGACGCGGGCGCCGAGGTCGAGCTGGTGCCGTGCGGGGCGCTCTCGCCGCGGCTGCTGCATCCGTAGGTCCGCAGGAGGCAGGCTGCCGCAGCCGTGGGCACGCCGGGACCGTAGGTGCGGGGGCGGTGTAGGGGGCGTCACGGCGAATCGGTTGTGACAGGGCACGCCCTGTCTCCCGTTATCCTTGGGTGTTCCCTTCCGTCCCGTCACCGCCTGGAGTCAGTGTCGTGCGCATCGATCTGCACACCCACTCCACCGCGTCCGACGGTACGGACACCCCGGCCGAGCTGGTGCTGGGCGCCGCCGCGGCCGGTCTGGACGTCGTCGCGCTGACCGACCACGACACCACCCGCGGACACGCCGAGGCGATCGCCGCGCTGCCCGAAGGGCTCACCCTCGTCACCGGCGCCGAGCTGTCCTGCCGTATCGACGGCACCAGCATGCACATGCTGGCCTACCTCTTCGACCCCGCCGAGCCCACTCTGCTCGCCGAGCGTGAGCTGGTCCGGGACGACCGGGTGCCGCGGGCCAAGAGCATGATCACCAAGCTGAACGCGCTGGGCGTGCCGGTGACCTGGGAGCAGGTCGCGCGGATCGCGGGCGACGGCTCGGTCGGACGGCCGCACATCGCCTCCGCGCTCGTCGAGCTCGGCGTCGTACCGACCGTGGGCGACGCCTTCACCGACCAGTGGCTGGCCGACGGCGGCCGGGCCTACGTCGAGAAGCACGAGACGGACCCCTTCGAGGCGATCCGGCTGGTCAAGGGGGCCGGCGGGGTCTGCGTCTTCGCCCATCCGGCGGCCGTCAAGCGGGGCCGTACGGTTCCGGAGTCCGCCATCGCCGAGATGGCCGCCGCGGGACTCGACGGCATCGAGGTCGACCACATGGACCACGACCCGGACACCCGGGCGCGGCTGCGCGGCCTGGCCGCGGAACTGGGACTGCTGGTCACCGGTTCGAGCGACTACCACGGCAGCCGGAAGTCCGTCTCGCTCGGCGAGTTCACCACGGACCCCGAGGTCTACGGGGAGATCACCCGGCGGGCGACCGGAGCGTTCCCGGTGCCGGGCACCGGCGGAGCCTGAGGAACGACGCTCCGACCTCCCCATCCCTTCACTTCTTCACTTCTTCCGCAAGGCCCTCATGTTCGACGTTGCCGTCTTCGGCTCTCTCTTCCTGACCCTTTTTGTCATCATGGATCCCCCTGGGATCACCCCGATCTTCATAGCGCTGACCGGTGGACGCGCCGCACGGGTGCAACGGCGGATGGCGTTCCAGGCCGTCTGCGTGGCCGGCGGAGTGATCACGGTGTTCGGCCTGCTCGGCCATCAGATCCTCGACTACCTGCACGTCTCCGTGCCGGCGCTGATGATCGCGGGCGGGCTGCTGCTCCTGCTCATCGCGCTCGACCTGCTCACCGGCAAGACCGACGAGCCGAAGCAGACGAAGGACGTGAACGTCGCCCTCGTCCCGCTGGGCATGCCGCTGCTCGCCGGTCCCGGCGCGATCGTGTCCGTGATCCTCGCCGTGCAGAAGGCCGACAGCGTGGCCACGCAGGTGTCGGTGTGGTCGGCGATCCTCGCGATCCACGTCGTGCTGTGGCTGGTGATGCGCTACTCACTGCTGATCATCAGGGTCATCAAGGACGGCGGTGTGGTGCTGGTGACCCGGCTGGCGGGCATGATGCTCTCCGCGATCGCCGTCCAGCAGATCATCAACGGCGTCCTCCAGGTGATCCGGGGCGCCTGAGGGGCCGTCAGGGGCGCTTGAGGCTGTCCGGGGCGTTTGAGACTGCCCCGGGGCACTTGAGGTTGTGCGCCACGCACGCAAGAAGCCCCCGTACGGCGCGAGTGCCGTACGGGGGCTCGAAGCGTCAAAAACGGTCCGCCGTTACGAGGCCGTGGTCTCGGCCGGGCGGATCCAGAGCCGCTGACCGATCGCGGCGGCCTGCTGAACGATCCGGTTGACGGAGGCGGCGTCCACGACGGTGCTGTCCACGGTGGTGCCGTCGACCTCGTCGAGTCGCATGATCTCGAAGCGCACGGGCTTCTCCCTTCGTCTGGTCATCCTCCTGCGGAGAATTACTGGTGAGGTGGGTGGCGCACGGGGCCGTCGAGCCCCTTGTTCCATGCATAGTCAACGATCCGCGTGTTACGAACATTCCCTACACTAAATAAATTTTTCGAACGTCTAATTACTGACCGGTAAGTCATGGTTGGTCGACCGACCGGGACCAGTTGTGTTCGCAGCGTGATCGCCGGGACAATGGAGGCGATGAACGAGGACCACGCGGCGCTGGCCGCCCGCATCGACCGCACGAACGAGCTGCTGGAACGCATGCTCGCCGAGGTGGCCAAGACACCCTCGACCCATGCGATCTTCGTCGACGCCGGCTACCTCTACGCCGCCGTGGGCCGACTGATCGCCGGGACGGAGGACCGCCGGGCCTTCGACCTGGACGCCGAGGGCCTGATCGACGCGCTCATCGACCGCGCCCGCACCGTCTTCGCCGACAGCCGGCTGCTGCGCGTCTACTGGTACGACGGCGCCCGCCGCCGTATCCACACCGCCGAGCAGCAGTCCATCGCCGAGCTGCCCGACGTCAAGGTCCGCCTCGGCAACCTCAACGCCAACAACCAGCAGAAGGGCGTCGACTCACTCATTCGGACGGACCTGGAGTCCCTGGCCCGGCACCGCGCCATCAGCGACGCGGCCCTGCTCGGCGGCGACGAGGACCTGGTCTCGGCGGTCGAGGCCGCCCAGGGCTTCGGCGCCCGGGTCCACCTGTGGGGCATCGAGGCGCCAGAGGGCCGCAACCAGGCCGAGCCGCTGCTGTGGGAGGTCGACAGCCAGCGCACACTCGACCTCGACTTCTTCAAGCCGTACGTCTCCCGGCGCACGGCGGTGGCCTACGACCCGGCGGGCGGCGACCGGCCCAGCCGCGACGACGTCCGCTTCGTGGGCGCGCAGATCGCCGCGAAGTGGCTCGCGGCACGCGGCCGGGACACCCTGGTGGAACTCCTCCCCGGCCATCCCTACCTGCCCGGCTCGGTCGACCAGGACCTGCTGGTCGAGGCCGAGGGGCTGCTGCAGTACTCGCTGCGCGGCCAGGCGGACCTGCGACGCGCCCTGCGCGACGGCTTCTGGGACCACCTCCAGGCGCAGTACTAGGGGGTGTCTCGCCGATCATGCCGGGCTCGCGGTGGCCGGCACCGCTCCCTGATCCGGCCTGATCGACGAGACACCCCCTAGCGGCTCCTGCCGGCGGCTCGGGGTGGCCGGGCGGCGCTAGGCAGGGCGCGGGGCCTCGGCGGTGTCGGCCGTGCCGTGTGTGGCGTCGTCCCAGAAGTCGGCGAGGGCGCGGGCGGTGGGGAGCGGCTGGTCGCAGTTGGGGGAGTGCTCGGCGCCCACGACGACCGTGCGCCGGGCGCCGAGCCGTACGGCCATGTCGTCCAGGAGCGGCAGCGGCCAGGTCTCGTCCCGCGCCCCCGACAGCACGTGGAACGGCAGTGCGACTGCGGCGAGTTCGGCGACGCGGTCCGGCTCGGTGCACAACTGGTGTCCGGTGGCGAGGAGTTGCGCGGGCTTGTTGCCCAGCCAGCGCCGCCGAAGGTCCTCCCGGGCATCGAGGCCCGCGTCCGGCGCGGTGTCGGTCTCCTCGGGCGGCTCCATCGCCTGGATGACGTCCCACACCTGGGCCATCGTCATCACACCCAGCGCGTCCCGCAGCAGCTTCACCCGCTGCCGCTGCGAGGCGGAGATCTGCGCCGGACCGGAGGCCATGAGGGTGAGCGAGAGAAAGGGGGAGCGGTCGAGCAGCACGGCCGCGCGGGCGATCTGCCCGCCCAGGGAGTGCCCGAGCAGATGCACGCGCGTGCCGAGCGCCTCGGCCTGTGCGAGGACGTCCCGCGCGAGTTCCTCCTGTGCGTACGCCGACTCGTCGTCCGCCGGCCCGCCCGACTCGAACTGCCCTCGTCCGTCCACGGCCACGGTCCGGTACCCGCGCGCCGCGAGCGGTTCGTGCAGCGGGTTGAAGTCCTCCTTGCTCCCGGTGAACCCCGGCAGCAGCAGCGCGGTGCCCCGCGCCCGGGCACCGGGCGCCACGGGCGCGTCGACGACGGCGAACTCACCGCGAGCGGTGCGCAACCGGTAGGCCCGGGCACCGGCCGGCGGACGGAAGGTCGGAGGCCTGCTCATGCGGCGAGGTTATCGGGCGCGCGGGCGGAGGACGGAGGCGGAACGCCTCCGCCACGGTCGCGTCGCCGTGCCGTGGGACGCCGACGGCCCGGTCCCACACGAGGTGGGCCGGGCCGTCGGGTTGCGGTGTCAGGCCTCGGCGGACTCCACCGAGGCCGCAGCCTTCCGGGTGCGCCGCGCCGTGGGCTTGGCCTCCGGCTCAGGCTCACCGGTGGCCTGCGCCGGGATCTCCGCGGTCACGGGCTCGGCGGCCTTGCGGGTGCGGCGGCGCGGCTTGACCTCCTCGGCACCGTCGACGACGGCAGCCGTCGCCTCGGGGGCCGCGGCGGCCTTCTTCCGGGTGCGCCGGGGCTTGGCCTCGCCTTCGGCGGCGTCCACTGCCGCTTCGGCGGCGACGGGCTCGGCGGCCTTGCGGGTGCGGCGGCGCGGCTTGGCCTCCGCCTCCTCGGTGACCGTCGGCGCCTCGGCCGCGGCAGCCGCCTTCTTGCGCGTACGGCGCGGCTTGGCTTCCGTGCCCTCGGCGGTGTCGGCGGCGGCTTCCGGAGCGGTGGCCGCGGCCTTGCGGGTGCGCTTCGGCTTCGCCTCGACGGCGGTCACGCCCTCGGCCGCCTCGACGGCGTTCTCGGCGGTGGCCGCGGCCTTGCGGGTGCGCTTCGGCTTCGCCTCTGCGCCCTCCGGCGTCTCGGCCGTGCCAGCCGTGGCAGCCGTCTTCCGGGTGCGGCGCGGCTTGGCTTCGGACGCCGTTGCGCCTTCGGCCGTGTCGACTGCCGCTTCCGGCGCGGCGGCGGCCTTCTTGCGGGTGCGGCGCGGCTTGGCCTCGACCTCGGTCGTGCCTTCGGCGGTGTCGACCGCCGTTTCGGCGGCGACGGGCTCGGCGGCCTTGCGGGTGCGGCGGCGGGGCTTGGGCTCCTCCGCCTGGTCCGCCCGGTCCGCCTGTACGGCCGTCTCGGCCTGCTCCGCCGTGCCTTCGGCCGTGTCCAACGCCGTCCGGGCGGTGGTGGCCGCCCTCTTGCGGGTGCGGCGCGGGGCCGGTGCGGGCTCGGTGTCCTCGGTGTCGACCGCGACCGCGGTCTCGGCCGCGACGGGCGATGCCTCGGCCGTGACGACCGACGCCTCGACCGTGCGCTCCGCCGACTTGCGGGTGCGGCGGCGGCGCGGCTTCGCCGGGGTCTCGGCGGCGTCGAGGGCCGGGCCCTCCGCCGTCGTCACCGCGGCCTCCGCGGCCGCCGGGGACTCGGCAGTGTCCTCCGAGGCCACCGCCGCCACCGGTTGCGACGTCGCGCCGCCGCGTGTGCGCCGACGGCGGCGCGGGGTGCGGGTGGTGGTGAGCTCGTCCCCGGCCGTGGTCCCGGCCGACACGACATCGGACGGGGCGTCCGCGACCGGCGTGCCCGAAGGCGCCGTACCGGAGACCGCCGTACCGGAGTCCACCGGTGCGCCGCCACGCGTGCGGCGCCGACGGCGCGGGGTGCGTGCCGGGCGCTCGCGCTCGCGGTCGTCGGAGCGCGCCTCGTTACGGCCGCCCCGGCCACCGCGCCCGCGGGCGCCGCGACCGCCGGTCTCGCCGAGGTCTTCCAGCTCCTCCGCGTCCAGCCCGGCGCGGGTCCGCTCCGAGCGCGGCAGGGTGCCCTTCGTGCCCGCGGGGATGCCCAGGTCGGAGAACAGGTGCGGGGAGCTCGAGTACGTCTCCACCGGGTCGTTGAAGTCCAGCTCCAGCGCCTTGTTGATCAGCTGCCAGCGCGGAATGTCGTCCCAGTCGACGAGCGTGATCGCCGTGCCCTTGGCACCCGCGCGACCGGTGCGGCCGACCCGGTGCAGGTACGTCTTCTCGTCCTCGGGGGACTGGTAGTTGATGACGTGGGTCACGCCCTCGACGTCGATGCCGCGCGCGGCGACGTCGGTGCAGACGAGGACGTCGACCTTGCCGTTGCGGAAGGCGCGCAGCGCCTGCTCGCGGGCGCCCTGGCCGAGGTCGCCGTGGACCGCGCCGGAGGCGAAGCCGCGACGCTGGAGCTGCTCGGCGATGTCGGCCGCCGTGCGCTTGGTGCGGCAGAAGATCATCGCCAGCCCGCGGCCTTCGGCCTGCAGTATGCGGGCGACCATCTCCGGCTTGTCCATGGAGTGCGCGCGGTAGACGAACTGCTTGATGTTCGCGACCGTCACGCCCTCGTCGTCCGGCGCGGTGGCGCGGATGTGCGTGGGGCGGGACATGTAGCGGCGCGCGAGGCCGATGACCGCGCCCGGCATGGTGGCCGAGAACAGCATGGTCTGCCGCTTGGCCGGCAGCATGTCGATGATCTTCTCGACGTCGGGCAGGAAGCCCAGGTCGAGCATCTCGTCGGCCTCGTCGAGGACCAGGCACTTGACGTGCTTCAGGTTCAGCTTCTTCTGGCCGGCGAGGTCGAGCAGGCGGCCCGGGGTGCCGACGACCACGTCGACGCCCTTCTTCAGCGCCTCGACCTGGGGCTCGTAGGCCCGGCCGCCGTAGATGGCGGTGACGCGCACGTTGCGCACCTTGCCCGCGGTCAGCAGGTCGTTGGTCACCTGCGTGCACAGCTCACGCGTGGGGACGACGACGAGCGCCTGCGGGGCGTCGGTGAGGGCCTCGGGCTCGGCGCGTCCGGCCTCGACGTCGGCGGGGACGGTGACGCGCTCGAGGAGCGGAAGGCCGAAGCCGAGCGTCTTGCCGGTGCCGGTCTTGGCCTGTCCGATGACGTCCGTGCCGGAGAGGGCGACGGGGAGGGTCATCTCCTGGATGGGGAAGGGAGTGGTGATGCCGACGGCCTCCAGGGCCTCGGCGGTCTCGGGGAGGATCCCGAGGGATCGGAACGTCGTAGTCAGGGTGCTGCCTCTTCTGTGTGCGCGGCGCGAGGCGAGCGCGGGGGTCGTGTCGCGTGACCGTGCCTGGGGGACGTCGGCCGCCGTACGGGCATACCGCTCGGGCAAGCCGTATGGCACGGGACCTCTGCCGACGCTCTAGCGCTCGTACCGCTTGGAGGTCCCTCCGGTCGTCGTACGCACAGTTGGCGTACGGCCTGGGAGGGCTGTCGGGTCGGAGCCGATCGGGCCACCGACCGGGCATCCTCATGCGTGCGGCCTGTCGAGGCACACCGAAACACGTCGGCGTACCAGCAGGCGCATTACCACCATACCCCGGAATCGTGTACACGCGATGGCCGATTTGGTCACGTAGTCGTCGTCACACCGGTTGACCGGGTCCTTCGAAGGAGCGGCGAGCGGGCTATTGTGCGCTTCATGACGAGCTCTGACAAGCCTGAGAACGCCGCAGACGCCCCCGCCGAACGCACCGGGATCGCCGCCCAGGACTGGGCGACGGCCGCCGCCGACCCGCAGTACCGCGCCGCGGTCGTCGACCTGCTCGGGGCTCTCGCGTACGGGGAGCTCGCGGCGTTCGAGCGGCTCGCGGAGGACGCCAAGCTGGCGCCCACCCTCGCGGACAAGGCCGAGCTGGCGAAGATGGCGTCGGCGGAGTTCCACCACTTCGAGCGGCTGCGCGACCGGCTCACGGAGATCGGGGAGGAGCCGACCGCCGCGATGGACCCGTTCGTCGCCGCGCTCGACGGCTTCCACAAGCAGACGGCGCCCTCGGACTGGCTGGAAGGGCTCGTCAAGGCGTACGTCGGCGACTCGATCGCCAGCGACTTCTACCGCGAGGTCGCCGTCCGCCTGGACTCCGACACGCGCGAGCTGGTCCTCGCCGTCCTCGACGACACCGGGCACGCCGGGTTCGCGGTGGAGAAGGTGCGCGCGGCGATCGAGGCGGACCCGCGCGTGGGCGGCCGGCTCGCGCTGTGGGCGCGCCGCCTGATGGGGGAGGCCCTCTCGCAGTCCCAGCGGGTCGTGGCCGACCGGGACGCGCTGTCCACGATGCTCGTCGGCGGTGTCGCGGACGGCTTCGACCTCGCCGAGGTCGGCAAGATGTTCTCCCGGATCACCGAGGCCCACACCAAGCGGATGGCCGCGCTGGGCCTGGCGGCGTGAGCGCCTGAGCCCTCGCGCCCGAGTTCCCGCGCCCTGGTTCCCGCGTCCGAGTTCCCGGCGGTCCTCGGCGGCTACGCCGTCAGGGATCGTCGGCGCAGGCGGCCGGCCGGGCGCAGCAGCAGGGACAGGGAGGCGGCGGAGACGACCGCGGCGCCCAGCAGGTTCAGGAGGATGCTGCCGGAGCCCAGCGCGCTGTGGGTGACGAACCCACCGAACAGCGCGCCCGCGACGGCGGTCGACAGCACCAGCAGGCGGGACGGCAGCCGGTGGGACAGCCGGTGGAACGCGGCCCAGCCGAGCAGCAGACCGAGCACGGCGGAGCCGAACGTTTCCAAGAACATGAGGGTCCCTCCCAGGCAGTCGGCCGGTGCCTCTCGGTCGTAGCCGGTCATACCCCTGACCTGCGGAATACAACCCTCCCCTGTGGGCTGTTCGTGCGCCACCTGTGAACGGCCCGACAGAAGCCGACAGAAAGAGCGGGGTCCCGCCGACCACCGGCCGACGGGACCCCGCTCGTCTTCTCGTCCTGCGTGACTACAGCGCGCCGAAGCCCACCTTGCGCGGCGACGGCTCGCCCAGCTCGACGTACGCCAGACGCTCGGCCGGGATCAGCACCTTACGGCCGTGCTCGTCGACGAGGGTCAGCAGCTGCGACTTGCCGGCCAGCGCCTCGGCGACCGCCCGCTCGACCTCCTCGGGGCTCTGACCGCTCTCCAGAACGATCTCGCGGGGCGCGTGCTGCACGCCGATCTTGACCTCCACGGCTATGTCCCTCCGACGGTCAGTGAAGTGCGCGGCCTTCCGCGCCGTACCCAGCACACATTAGCCCGGTGAGGGGATCCGCACGCCGCGCCCCGGAACGCCAGGAGCGAACAGCCGACGGGAACAAACCCGACGGGGACACGGCCGACGGAAACATTCCCGCCGGTCCGCCCGCCGCCCCGCCGCCGGTCCGGCAGGCAGGCTCAGTGCTGCTGCTGTTCGGTGCCGTGCAGCGGGAAGCCCGCGATGCCGCGCCACGCCAGGGACGTCAGCAGCTGGACCGCCTGGTCGCGCGGGACGCTGCGGTCGCTGTGCAGCCACGAGCGGGCCACCACCTGGGCCAGGCCGCCCAGGCCCGAGGCGAGCAGCATCGACTCGGCGCGCGAGAGGCCGGTGTCCTCGGCGATGACGTCGCAGATCGCCTCGGCGCACTCGATCGTGACCTTGTCGACGCGCTCGCGCACCGCGGGCTCGTTCGTCAGGTCCGACTCGAAGACCAGCCGGAAGGCCCCGCCGTCGTCCTCGACGTACGCGAAGTAGGCGTCCATCGTGGCCCGCACGCGCTGCTTGTTGTCCGTCGTCGACGCCAGCGCGTTGCGCACGGCCTGGATGAGCGACTCGCAGTGCTGGTCCAGCAGCGCGAGGTAGAGGTCGAGCTTGCCCGGGAAGTGCTGGTAGAGCACCGGCTTGCTGACGCCGGCGCGCTCGGCGATGTCGTCCATGGCCGCCGAGTGGTAGCCCTGCGCCACGAAGACTTCCTGGGCGGCGCCCAGCAGCTGGTTCCGTCGGGCACGGCGCGGCAGGCGCGTGCCTCGCGGGCGTGCCGCCTCTGTCTGCTCGATGGCTGTCACGCCGCCTCCCAAAATCGTCCCTGTGCGGTGTGCGCCGCGCCGCCATCGTACTTTTCGGTAACCGTACTGTGCGCGGTGCGAGCGCAGAATTTCACGTACCGGACGGTGAAGAAACCGGTCCAAAGGTTTCGAACAGGTTCAGTTAGGGCATAAGTGGGCTCCACCGCTGTTCAGTGGCGGTGGCCGGGCCGTTCAGCGGTGGGTCGGCCGTCAGCGGTAGTCGTCCTCGTCGAGGGACACGACCCGCGCCTGCTCGACGAGGTCGGCCTCGTTCGCCCGGTCGGGTTCCACGCGCGTCAGCGGTTCGTCGCGTTCCTGTGCGAGCTCCGCCTGCTGCTCGGCGATGTCGCCCTCCGGGGCC
Source organism: Streptomyces spiralis (assembly GCF_014654675.1). Lineage (GTDB taxonomy): Bacteria > Actinomycetota > Actinomycetes > Streptomycetales > Streptomycetaceae > Streptomyces > Streptomyces spiralis. The sequence continues at coordinate 2,014 of NZ_BNBC01000080.1, read as the reverse complement.
TCGACGTCGATCTCCGGCACGTTCTCCTCCTCGTTCTCGTTCTCGAACGTCTCGGGATCGGTGGGGTCGACTGCCATGCCGGGCTCCCTTCGTGTGAGTGTCCCCGGAAGAATCAGGGGCTACATGCGGGTGCCCTCTGTACGAGCCTAGGAGACACCCGATCTGGACGCCATGCGGTCCGGGGGCCGAGTACCGCTCCGAACACAGCTCCGAATGCGCGCGATCTGTGACGGCGAACACATGAGTCGGTACGTGATCGTCTCGTAACATTGCCGCATGTCTTCGACCGAGCTGCCCTCCGTGCCGCCCGCCAACATTCTTCCCAGGGTGGCACCCGTCAGGGTCGAGGAGGGCGAGCGACTGCGCTCGGTCGGACTGTCCGGGATCACCCTGACGGTGCGCTCCAGGCCGCCCGCCCGCAAGGGCCTGCCGCCCGCGCTCTACGTCCACGGGCTCGGCGGCTCCTCGCAGAACTGGTCGGCGCTGATGGCGCTGCTGCAGGACGTCGTCGACGGCGAGGCGATCGACCTGCCGGGCTTCGGGGACTCCCCGCCGCCGGACGACGGCAACTACTCCGTCACCGCGCACGCGCGCGCGGTCATCCGCTTTCTGGACGCCTCCGACCGCGGGCCGGTCCACCTGCTCGGCAACTCGCTCGGCGGTGCCGTCTCCACCCGCGTCGCCGCGCTGCGCCCGGACCTCGTCCGGACGCTGACGCTGGTCTCGCCCGCGCTGCCCGAGCTGCGGGTGCAGCGCAGCGCCGTGCCGACCGGGCTGCTCGCACTGCCCGGCGTGTCCGCCCTCTTCACCCGGCTCACCCGGGAGTGGACGGCGGAGCAGCGGGTCCGCGGAGTGATGGCCCTCTGCTACGGCGACCCGGGGCGGGTCACGCCCGAGGGGTTCCGCAACGCGGTGGAGGAGATGGAACGCCGGCTGCGGCTTCCGTACTTCTGGGACGCGATGGCGCGCTCCGCGCGCGGGATCGTGGACGCGTACACGCTGGGCGGCCAGCACGGACTGTGGCGCCAGGCCGAGCGCGTCCTCGCGCCCACGCTGCTGATCTACGGCGGCCGGGACCAGCTCGTCGGCTACCGCATGGCCCAGCGCGCCGCCCGTGCCTTCCGCGACTCCCGCCTCCTCACTCTGCCGGACGCGGGCCATGTCGCCATGATGGAGTACCCGGAGACGGTGGCGACGGCCTTCCGGGAACTGCTCGCGGACACGGGGGAGGCTCCGCCGAGAGGGGCGGGCGCGGGGGAGACTGCGACGAGAAGGGCGGGTGCGGGGGAGGCCGCGACGAGAAGGGCGGACGCGGGGGAAGGGCCGGTGAGACAGGTGGACGCGGAGGAGGCATCGGTGGGTCCGATGGGAGAGCGTGCCGGCTCGGACGGCGCGGGGGCCGATGACGGGCCTTCCGGCGTGAGCATGGGGGGCTGAGGGAGCAGGTGGGACGCCACAGCCGTCGCGGACCGGCCCCGAAGGGCGACACCGCGGACACAGCCGCAACACGGGACGGTGGCAGAGGCCGCCCGGGAACGGGCTCCGTGCCGGGGCAGGGCACGGCCCCCGAGGACCGGCCGGAGCCAGGCAGCCTGAGCCCGGGCCCAGGCCCGGGTCCGGTTTCGGGTCCGGGCAGGGTGCCGCCCGCGCGGTGGCCGGGTTCCGGTGCGTTGCCGGGGCAGCGACTGACGGGCGGCGTCCCGGCGTACGGGACACATGAGGCATATGGCGTCCCCGGGGGGCCCGCGGCCCCCGTCCCGGGCGCACCGACCGGCTTCACTTCGGGAACACCCCGCTTCACCGACGGCACGCCCGCCCATGGGGTCCCGCGCCTGCCGGATGGAACGCCCGCGCGCGGAGTCCCGCGCCTGCCCGACGGCGCTCCTGCCCACGGAGGTCCGCGCCTCCCCGGTGGGGCACCCACGCAGGGCGTGTCCCGCTTCCCCGACGGGACACCGGCGCACGGCGTCCCTCGCTTCCCCGACGGGACACCGGCGCACGGCGTCCCTCGCTT
>NZ_BNBC01000079.1:4969-26269 GCF_014654675.1 Streptomyces spiralis | reverse complement strand
TCCGCAGACACGACGCGCCGCCGCTACGCGGCGGCTTCCGCGCACGCGCGGAATGAGCCCGGAACTCCGTTCCGGGCGACGGGTCAACTCCGTTGCCCCGTAGGGGAAGCCGGCTCCGCCGGCTTCCCGTCCCTCCCGGGCCTGCTCCGCAGTCCCGTACGGGAGTTGGACGGGTGCTCCGCACCCGTCCAAGGCTGGCAGCAGCAAGGGGTGGGCGGTCTGGGGAGCTGGCGGGGTGAGGGGCTGTCAGGAAGCTTCGTTGCCTGATCGATTGGCCCGGAAGCATCGGCGTGTGTGTCACTTTGCATCCGCGGATGTCTTCTGGTCTACTGAACGGGTCCCGCTGCGGCCCGATGCGCTCGCCGAAAACGGCGGGATAGAGGGACTGCGAAAGCACTCCTGCTCCATCCTGTTGAAAGGCATGAATTACCGTCAAGGACGGCCCGGCTGGAGGACACTATGCCGCAGATGGAGTTGCGTCCGCATCAGGTTGAGGCGGTCGATGGGGTTCTTCGGAATCTTTCCGTCCCGGTCGGTGGCCGGATGCCGCCGGAGGGATTGAGGACGCAGGTGATCGCCGCTACCGGCTCCGGTAAAACACTGATCGCCGTGGAGTCCGCAAACCGGCTTTCCGCCCGCCGGGTCCTGGTCCTGGTGCCCACACTCGACCTCCTGACCCAGATGGCCCGTGCGTGGCGTCGTGGCGGGCGGCGGGGCGTCATGGTGGGGGTCTGCTCCCTGCGGGCCGAGGAAAGCGACGGTCTGCCGTGCACGACCGATCCGGATGAACTGGTCGCCTGGACACGGGATCTGGAGACGGTGACGATGTTCGCCACGTACGCGGCCGTGGGACTCCGTGTCCTGCAGCGGGCACATGCGGCCGGCCTCCCGGTGTCAGACCTCATGATCATTGACGAGGCGCACCGCACCAGTGGTGACGCTGGGAAGCCGTGGGCTGCGGTACACGACCAGCAGCAAATCCCTGCCGTGCGGCGGCTGTACATGACGGCCACGGCCCGTATCTGGGAAGCCGAGGGTGAGACGTCCCGGCTGGTGGCGAGCATGGACGAGGACTCCCCTGTCTTCGGGCCGGTGGCCTACAAGCTGAAGCTGTCGGAGGCCGTGCGTCTGGGGCTTGTAGCCCCGTATCAGGTGGTCTGCCTGGACATCCGCGACCCCGAGCTGCACGCCGCACTGGCGAGCGAGGACAACGGTTCGCCGGCCGTGCGCGGGGCGCGGCTGGCGGCCGTGCAGACCGGGCTGATGCGCGCGGCCGTTGAGGAGCGTTTTCGGCGGGTGCTGTCGTTCCACAGTCGGATCGGTGAGGCGGAGGCGATGGCGGCCGGGGTGCCGGCCATCGCGGCCCGGCTCGCCGAGGATGATCCCGAGACCTTCCCGCTGGCGGAGCGGGTGTGGGCGGACTGGCTGTACGGCGAGCACCCGCCTCTCCACCGCCGCCAGGTGTTGGATGAATTCGCGTCGGACTTTCTCGGAGGGGACGGATTCGAGGGCCGCGATATTCCGGCTGCATTGCGAGTTCTGAGCTCGGTTCGTGTTCTCGGTGAAGGCGTGGACACAGCCGAATGCGATGCGGTGCTTTTCGCTGACGCGCGCGGCAGCATGGTGGATATCGTGCAGATGGTCGGGCGGGCGCTGCGTATGCAGCCGGGGGCCGGAAAACTGGCCACGCTGATCGTGCCGGTATTCCTCGAACCCGACGAGGATCCGAATCAATTGCTCACCTCAGACGCCTACAGCACCCTCGCAAAGGTCCTCGGAGCCCTGCGGGCTCACGACACGGACACCATCGAAGCCCTCGCCGACCCACGCCTGCGCAACGCTCGTCCGCAAGGCGAACGCGAGGGTGACGAAGGCGAGTTCGCCGACGGCCAGGACGATGACGGCGAGAGCGGGCGGGAGCTGCGGACGGCTGCGGCGGCCGGGGTGCTGCGGTTCAGCGAGGAACGCGACCCCGCCGCCCTCGCCCAATTCGTGCGCCTGCGCGTCATCGACCCTGAACGGGCGTACTGGCGCCGCGGCATCGAAGCCGCCACCCGCTGGCTGAGGGAGACCGGCAACACTGAACTGCGCGTGCCCTACACGTACGTCACGCCTGAGGACTGGCCGGCCGGCATCGGCGGGCATCCCACGGGGGTATGGGTCGCGGATCAGCGCCGCTACTACGCCGCCGGCACACTCGAACCGGACCGCGTCGCCGAGCTCGAGGCACTCGGCATGGTCTGGTCCGTGCAGGACACCGCCTGGGCCGAAGGCCTCGCCGTGGCCCGCTCCTACGCCGCCGCACACGGCGGGATGCTCCTGCCGCCGGCCACCGCGGTGTGGGAGGGCTACCCGATCGGGACGTGGGCCAAGAACCTGCGTGCAGCGGCCCGCAGGACGTTCCAGAACGCCGAACGCCGCGCCGCCGGAGAGACGGGCGTACCCAGTGCCGGGGAACTCCCGCAGAGCCGTCTGGAGGCGCTGGAAGCGATCGACCCGGGATGGTGCCCCCTCGGCTGGGACATCACCTGGCAACGCACCTTCCGCCTCACCCACGCACACCTCAAGGCCGGCGGAACCCTGCCGACGGCCGCGGGCCAGATCATCGTCCAGGGCGAAGACCTCGGGGCATGGACCGCGGTGCAGCGGCACGGCTGGGACAAGCTCCTGCCCGCACAGCAGTGGCTCCTGGAAAACACGCTCGGACTCGAGCCCGCGGGCGAGGACGAACAGCCGCCCGCACGCCGCTCCCAGAGTGCCGCGTGGGAACGCAACATCACCGCCGCCCGGCAGTACCACGCCCGCGAAGGCCACCTACGGGTCCCGCGCCAGCACGTCGAGATCGTCGACGGCGAGGCGGTCGGACTGGGCCAGTTCGTGAACAACGCCCGCAGGCGAGCTGCGACACTCAACCCGCAACGACGCGCCGACCTCGACCAACTCGGCATGAGGTGGTGATGGTGAACGAGAGTGCCAGCCCGGTGCCGACCGGGGGGTCGCGCTAGCGAACGCTGAATACGCAGCGCTGGCTGGCAGCGCCGGGCGCGCGGGAACCGGACCTCGGTGGCCATTTCAAACTGATTGGCACGGGTCATGGTCGTCGTCGGCAGTGCGCGGATAGAACCAGGGACCTTTGTCTCTTGATCATCGAGCTTCCTTCTCGCATTGCTCAAGCCACTCGAGGTACCAGGTCCGGAAGGTGTGACGGTTTCCGTTTGCATCGACGTACGGTTCGAAGGGCGGGTTGATCGCCCGCTGTGCGTGGCCAACCGGATCGCTCAGGAGACGGTCCGCAACGGCTACGTGCCCATGGTGGTTACGGTCACTCGGACGCTGCCGGCAGGACCTCGATGGTCTTCGAGGTCGTGATCGGAGCGAGCGAGCTGTCGTCGGTGTAGGCGCGCATCGAGTCGTTCGTCACCGCCACGGTCACCGAGCCACGGCGCAGCGCGGTCAGCGTCCCGGTCTGCGGGTCAAGGATCGCGACCTTGCCCATGTCGCGGGCCTGACGGGCTACTACGAGGGTTTACCCGAAGCCTCGGAATCAACCGCCCGTTGGATACCTCTGCAAGCCTCTCAGGCTGAGCATGGAGCCACTTGTCCGGTGCACGTCACCAAGGAGTCTGATGAAGCGCCGAATCATTGCACTACTCACAGTGACTTTCGCAGCGGTACTGATCGCTGCCTCCCCGGCTTCAGCGACAGACGACTGGGTGAAGATGAGCTCCAATGTCGACACCACGGGATGGGCCAACCGCACGGCAAAGAGTTCGGTCGGTGGCGTGAAGATGGAGGTCTATGTCTACTGGTCCGGCAGCATGGACGTAGTGGTCGGCGGCGCGGTGTCGGACGTGGAGACGGACGGTTACTGCGGAGCGATTCAGATCCGCTATCAGATTTCCCCCTCGCCCGGGGAGTGGTCCGGTTGGCACTACCGGCAACTCGAACCCGCCGTCGACTGCAGCACTGACGGCAACTGGGTGGGCAGCTACCTCTGGTTGTCCCGCTACCCGACGATGAATCTGCAGGCCCGCGCCTGCCACGCCAATACCAGCGGCGCGATTGTCGAGTGTGAGGGAACGTGGCACTAACTCGTAAAGGGTGTCCCGTAACGGGGGCCGGGGTCTCAGGCATACTGGCGCTCGTTGCCGCTGGGGTCCGGAACTAGGACGGGAGCCTGAGTGCCTGAGCTGCGGTGTGAAGCGGTTCGTTGGGTGGATGACGAGCCGTTTCCCGGCATCGTTGAGGTTCAGTTCGTTGACGCTGCGGGCCAGCGTTGGTCTTTGATCGACAAGAGCTCGATCTTCGCGCAGTTCGCTGAGCTGACCCCCGAGTCGGTCTACCCGGTGAAGGTCACGGTGGCGTGCGAGGTCCAGGGCGACATCGGGGCGATGGGCGTTGGCGGAGTCGTGACTGTCTCCACTTCGCCGGACGGGGTCACGACGCCGGATGGACGGGACACCTTCGCTGTGAACCAGAGCCAGCTCATCCCGTGAGAGCGAGGTTGTGAAGTCGGGCGATGCCGAGCATGGCCTGGTGAACGCCGGTGCCCTTGAGCCGGCAGTCGCGCAGGATCTTCCAGTTCTTCAGCCGGGACAGGGCGTGTTCGACCCGGGCGCGTGCCCGGCGGTGGACGGCATTCTCCGCCTCCTGCTGCGGGCTGAGATGCGTCTGGCCACGTTGTTTGCGGTGCGGGATGAACAGGCCGGTGCCCTGGTAGCCGCCGTCGGCGATGACCGGGGCGCCGCGGCAGGCCCGGTCGACACCGGACTCCGCAAAGGCCCGGCAGTCGTTGCGGCTGCCGGGCAGCGGGGTCCCGATCGCCACGACCAAATGGCTGTTGGCGTCGATCACCACCTGCAGGTTGGTCGAGTACCGGTAATTCTTGCCGGAAGCGGCGATGCTGCGGTCACGGGTGGGCACCAGGGTGCCGTCGACGATATAGACCGTGTCCTTGCGCGGTCGCCGGGCCGGCGAGATGGCCAGCAGGGGTGCGAGGTGATCGAGAATACGGTCCGCCGCGGACTTCGAGACTCCGAACAGCGGCGCCACTGCCGCAATGTGCGGTTCGTCCGCCAGTACGTGGCCACCAGCAGCACCCGGTCCTCCAACGGCAGTCGCCAGGGACGGCCGCGCTGAACGTCGCCGCCACGGCGCCGTACCAACGCCACCGGCTTGGCGAACTGCACCTCGGACAGCCCGGAGAACGGCTCGATCCACTTCGGATCATCCGCTGAGATCACCCCACCCATGCCCAGGCAACGCACCAACCGCCACACGGGTTACGGGACAACCTCTAACAGGTGGTCAAACCAATCGAACGGGAAACGCTTAACTTCACTTGGTCCGAACGCCAAACAGGGGACCGTCCTGAAGTTTGTGTTTGGCCTGGTGTGACCCGAGTTGGCATGAGATGGGGTCTCTGCCGGGAAGGATCACGATGGGCAGCATGAACGAGACCGGCCCCGAGGGAAGCGAGCACCAGGTGCGGACGGGGGCGGAGTTGGCACGAGTGGCCGAGCAGGACCGGGATCTGGCCGAAAACCTGATCGAGCGGGCCCGCAGGGACGGGCTGCAACTGGTCGGAGAGAATGGATTGCTGACGGGGCTGCTGAAGCTGGTCCTGGAGGGTGCGCTGGAGGCCGAGATGGCCGAGCACCTAGGCTACGAAAAGGGCGACCCGGCCGGCGCGGGGTCGGGGAACTGCCGTAACGGAACCAGCCGCAAGACCGTGCTGTCGCAGGTCGGGCCGGTGACCATCGACATCCCCAGGGACCGGGCCGGGTCCTTCACCCCGCAGATCGTGCCCAAGCACGCTCGCCGCGTCGACGGCTTCTCCGAGACCATCGTGTCCCTGTACGCCAAGGGCCTGACCACCGGCGAGATCCAGGCCCACCTGGCCGAGGTCTACGGTGTGGACGTCTCCCGCGACCTGGTCTCCCGCGCCACCGCCCAGGTCTCAGCCGACCTCGCCGCCTGGCGCACCCGGCCCCTGGACCGCGTCTACGCGGTCTTGCTGATCGACTGCATCTACATCAAGATCCGCGACGGAGCGGTCGCCAACAAGCCCGTCTACATCGCGGTCGGCATCAACCTGGACGGCGACCGCGACGTGCTCGGGATGTGGGTCGGTACCGGCGGCGAAGGCGCCAAGCAGTGGATGACCTGGCTGACCGAACTACGCAACCGCGGCGTCCACGACGTCCTGATCGCCTGCTGCGACGGGCTGAAGGGCCTGCCCGAGTCCGTCAACGACGTGTGGCCCCAGACCGACGTCCAGCTCTGCGTGGTCCACCTCGTCCGCACCAGCCTGCGCTACGCAGCCAAGCAGCACTGGTCCGCGATCGCGCGGCAGCTCCGCGAGGTCTACACGGCCAAGACCGCCGACGAGGCCGAGCAGCGCTTCGACCGCTTCGCCGAGGAATGGGGCGAGCGCTACCCGGCAGTGATCGACACCTGGCGCCGCCACTGGGAGCACGTGATCGTATTCCTGCGCTTCCCGGCCCCGATCCGCCGGGTCGTCTACACGACGAACATGATTGAGTCCCTCAACTCCCGCTTCCGACAAGCGACCCGTCGCCGCGGGCACTTCCCCGACGACGACGCGGCGTTGAAGGTGCTCTACCTGGTGATCCGCAACCCGATCAAGAACCGGCCCAACGTCACAGGGAAGACTCCTTCCTGGAAGCAGGCCATCAACAGCCTCGCCGGCTACTACGGCGACCGCGTCACCGACCACTGACACCAATCACCGACACCAGACCACCCACAAAGAATCAGACACTCCCGCCGCCCGGCATCATCCCAGCTCAGGCCGCAAAGTCCTGCTGGAGTATTAGGCTGGCAGATCAGAGATCGTATAACCAATTAGCCCAAGCCTATTAAGTACGGGGATAGCCTTGGCGAGATACCACTCGAAGTCCACGTAGCCGTCAGCATCTTGCCGGAATACCGTATCCACCCTCGGATCAAGAAAAAGCTCTCTGCCGGAAGAGAACATAAGGAAAGAGCCACCGGCTCCCGTCTCTTTCCAGGAAAGGATTACCGCACAGGCACCGTGAGATTGACGTGCCTCCTCCATCTCGTTTAGCACCAGGCGCTCGACGCCCAGAGGGCGTCTCACCCAGTCGGTCATATCCGACTCCACGAGATAGCTGATATGCCCGCCATCCTCCATACGCCAGCCGCTGCCGATAAGTTCACCGATCAGCTCCAGAGGAGACAATTCGCGACTGAATTCAAATCTCATATTGACATATCTACTCATAATTCTAACCTATCATTCGCGTACGGTGTGGGGGCTCCAGAGACCCCACACCGTACGTCACCATAGCCTCACTGCCTCACCCTACCCCCTCGGTATAACTCGCCACGCAAACCCTTTCTTCACGAAATATTTTTGGATATTCTCCGGAATCGGATTCTCCGAAATCACTTGGAAATCCTTGCCGTTTTCCGTTGCGATCGCCCGAGATTCGCCAAGTTTCGACTTGAACGTGAGCATCTCAGCAGGATTGCTGTTCAGGCGATCCCAATACGTTCCGCTCTTCGCTTCGTACCATATTTCCCGAGAAGCTCCCTCCGGGGTGTAAGCGCCGTCGAACTGCCTCTTTCCTTCCTTGAAGCCAGGCTTCCCGTCAGCTCCAGGCTTTCCTCCGAGGCGTTTCATGAGGTCCATCTCGTAGGCGTCGCCACTTAGCTGCTGGATGCGCCCTCGAGAGACAGGTGGCCTCCCACTCCCCGGCGGCTCCTCTCCCAGAGGGGAGCCGCCGAAAAAGATACCCTCTGCATAGAGCGGACCTTGTGTTTCACAAGGGTACCCCGGCCTGCATACATCGCCTTCAATGATATCTGTGAGAACTCCCCTCCACCCCGTCGGCTGCGGCCCGTACCACATATCGACGGTCCACCGGAATGGAACGTCCTCCTTTTTCGTGTCGACGCCGACACCGCCTGCGTGGCCGTCACCTGTGGAGGAACCTCCACCCTGGTTACTGCCGCCTCCACCGCCACCCGAACCGCCTCTGCCGGCGGTCTCCTTGTCGGAGTCCGCTGGATCGCCGTGGAAGGTGTCCGGGTCCGTACTCGTGGGGTTCTGGCCGAATCCACCGCATATGTCCTTCGGGCAGAGTCCCGTGGGGTCGCTGTAGGTGGTGGGGTTGTGGGCGCTGTAGGCGTAGCCGCCGATGGTTTGGGGTTTGTCGAGTTCTAGGAGGGGGTCGACGCTGATGAAGCGGCCTGTGGCGGGGTCGTAGTCGCGGGCGCCGATATGGGTGAGGCCTGTGGTGGCGTCGATGTCGCCGTTGACGAAGCCTTTCTGGCCAGGCCAGAAGGTGGGGGCGGTGCCGCGAGGGGCTCCGTAGGGGAGGGTTTTGCGACGGTTGACGGCGAGGGTGGTGGCGGAGATGGACAGGGTGTTGGTGCCGTGGGGGTCGGCGACGAGGATGCGGACTTTCCCGTCGCTGCTGGTGCGTATGGCTGAGCCGCCGGGCACGGTGTAGTAGCGGGTGCCGTCCAGGGCGCCGGTGGATTTGGTGAGGACAAGTTCTTGTCCGCCAGGCAGGTAGAGGGTGGTGGCGGCGGGTTCTCGCTTGAGGAGGCGGGTGCCGTCGGCGTCGTAGAGGAATTTCGTGGTGGCGCCGGAGACGGTGGAGGTGGCGAGTTTGCCTTCCTCGTTCCAGGTGAGGTCCTGGGTGGGGCCGCTGGCGGGGGTCTTCTTGGTCAGGTTGCCGGTGGTGTCGTACTGGTATGCATCGGCGCCGGTTGCTCCTCCGGTAGCGGTGACAGTCCGGACGGCGTGGGGCTGAGCGGCGCCGGTGGTGGTGGGGTAGCCGTAGGTGCGAGTGGTGTCAGTGGTGACGGGGCCTGCTTTGTGCTGGGTTTCGGTGGCGCGGTCGCCGCTGCCTGTGAAGGTCCAGCTGGTCCAGTAGGGGTCGGTGGTGCCGAGGTTGGGGGTGCCGGTGCCGTTGACGGGTTTGGTGGTGCAGCCGTCGCCGGTGGTCCAGGCTTCGCTCAGGCGGCGGGCCCAGTCGTAGGTGAAGCACTGGTCATCGACGACGGTGCCGTCACTCTGGTCGTCGCGGATCCGGGTGACGTTTCCGACGGTGTCGTAGGAGTACTTGATGTTGGAGAGGGTTTTCGGACCGGAGGCCTGGCGGTCGGTGATCGAGGTGGCCAGGCGTCGGGTGATGGTGTCGTAGCTGAGGGTCTGGGTGACGAGGGTGCCGGAGTTGCCGAGCTGGGCCTGGGCGAGTTCACCGAAGGGTGTGTAGGCGGCGCCGCGCAGGTAGGCCTGGTTCAGGGTGCCGTCGACGATGGCGAGCTGGTCCTGCAGGTAGTGGTTGGTGACTGTTTCCGCGGGCAGGGCGGTGGTGGCGTTGGTGTTGGTGGTGCTGTAGGCGGTGGTGGCGGGCAGGCTGTTGACGGGGGTGGCGGTGGTGGCGACGGTGTAGGTGCCGGCGAGCTTTTCCTCTCCGGTCACCGAGGGCACGGTCACCTTCGTGCCGGTCGGGTTGCCCGCGGTGTCGTAGCCGGTCACTTCCGTCTTGTATGCGGCGGCAGGCGAGACGGACGTGTCGTAGCGGATGGAGGTGGCGGGCAGTCCCTTGCCGCCGGTGACGGTGTCGTAGGTCCACTCGGCGAGCTTGGTGCCGGTGGTGGAGCCGATCCGCAGGCTCGTCTTGCGGCCGAGTTCGTCGTAGGTGGTGGCCAGGGTGGTGTTGCGGGCGTCGGTGGTCGTGGCTATACGGCCATCGCTGCCGTAGACGGTGGTGCCGGCTCCCTTGTCCGGGTCGCTGGATCCTGTCTGGCGCCACGCAGGTCGTAGGTGTAGGTCCAGGTGTTGCGGCCGGAGGCGTCGGTGACCTTGGTGAGGTTGCCAACCGGGTCGTAGGTGTAGTGGGTGGCCTCGTAGTGGTCGGCGGGCGCGCTGATGACCGGGGTGCGGTCCTTGTATTCCCGTCGTTCGATCGTGCGGCCGCGAATGTCGTTGATGGCGAGTTCAGCCGTTCCGCCGTCCGGGGGCAGCGTGGCGGTCCAGGTGTCGCCGTAGGTGGTGGTGGTGCGCCACTTCTCCACGTTCAGGGACAGGGTCACCGTGGCGGTGGGGCGGCCCCGGCCGTCGTACTCGGTGACGGTGGAGGCGGGGATCTGGTTCGGTGTGACGGTGAGCAGGGTCGTGGAGACGGGCTGGTCGTTGTAGAACGGCGCGTCGGTCTGGAAGGCGCGGCCCTGGGTGTCGTAGAAGGTGTCGGTGACGGTGCGTCCGGTCACGCCTACGGCGTCGGTCTGGGTCTGGCGCTCGCGCAGGAGGGAGTCGTAGAGGGTGACGGAGGTGCCCCAGGTGCCGTCTTCATAGCGCTGTTTGGTCGTGACGGTTGACGGTGCGGTGGCGGAGATGTCGTAGGTGTAGGTGACGTTGGGGTCGTCGGTGGTGGCTCGGCCGGCGCTCCATGCATTGGTGAGGCGGCCCAGGCTGTCGTATTCACTGGTCGCCGTATGCCCGTTGGCGTCGGTGGCTTTGAGGGTCAGGCCGCGCAGCCCGTCGAGGGTGGTGGTGGCCGTCTGGCCCTTGGGGTTGGTGACGGTGATGGTGGTGGGCTGTGCGCCGGTGGCCGGTGTGTAGGCGGTGGTGGTGGTCTGCTGGTCCTGACCGGTGCTGCTGGTCACACGCCCGTACTGGTCGTAGGAGGCCTGGGCAGTGGTCTCCCAGACGAGAGCGCCGTTCGCGTCGAGTTTCGACGCCTGCTCGGTTTTGGTGACATTGACCTGGCCGGGCTTGGGCGCGGTGCCCAGTGACTGGTCGTCGTAGGAGGTCCGGGACGCGCTGGTGATGGAGCTGTTGAGGAACCCTCCGTCGCAGCGCGATGTGCTGATCTGGACCACTTCGCTGGGATAGGCGATCAGCCAGTTGCTCTTGTCGGGGGGGACGTAGGTGGTGCGGGTGCACACGGGTGCGACGCCGTGACCGGGGTCCCCGTCGTCGCCTTCGGAGGTGAGAAGGCCGTAGACCGGGTCGTAGGTGCGGGATGTGGTCAGCGTGCGCCATGTCGTGCCGTCGTCGAGGAGCGTGGACGCCTTCTCGGTGACCGTCCCGGACAGGTAGGCGACGGCGTCGGGGAGCTGTGGGCCGGCTGTTCCCGGCTTGTCGGGGTCGGTGATCCCGGTGATGGGCTGGGTGGCCGTGGCGTCGGATTCCCAGGGGATATAGGTGGTCTTGGCGACGATCTTGCCGCCGGTGCCGTCCTTGTCATAGGTACGGGTCTCGGCTGTCCGGCCGGAGAAGTCGTTACGGTCGGTGATGCCGTTGATCTTGGGTACGTCTCGGGGGCTGCCGTCGGCCAGGGTGTCGCCGGCCATGCCGAGGAAGTAGGTGCTCTCGGTCTTGGTGCGGTTGGTCGTGCCGGTCAGGGTGCGGACGGTGCCATAGCCGCGGAAGTCGCTCCAGCTGCGGTGTTTGTCGAGCGTGAACTCGTTCTGGTCACGCCGCCAGTTGGGTCCGTCATCGTACTCGTAGGTGGTGGACTTCGACTCCGAGCCGGTGCCGGCGGTGGTGTCGTCCTCGACCACCTGGGTCACTACGTACTTGTGGAACCAGTCCTTGACCGGGTCGACGGCGCCGTCCGGCGTCCACCAGGACGGGTAGCAGCGTTTGGTGTTCTTGTCCGGGGCGGGCAGGCTGCCGGTGGTGCATTCGGTGGGACTGTAGGTGACCAGCGTGTTGGCGCCGGTCTCGCTGGTGATCCGGGTGACGCGGTACTTGTTCAGCGGGGGGCGGCCCTCGGAGGTGTCGACCCGGTTGGGCATCAGCGTCCCGCCGGTGGTGATCTTCCTCGGCAAGGTCAGGTCGGGCAGGTCACCGGCCTTGGCGGTGCGCAGGATCGAGGCCAGCCACAGCGCGGGCGAGGAGACGTCACCGGTGCCGGGGTACTGATGCGCCAGGGTCCAGGTGTCGACCGGCTGCATCGTGCTGCCCTGCAGGGCGAAGGTGTTGACCGCCGTCAGACGCTTACGCGACCAGAACGACGGGGAAGCCTGCAGGCATTGCTCGTTGGCTTTGCAGTTCAGGTCGACCGGCACGTCCGGCCAGTTGGCGGCGTGGGCCTCGTCGAACGTGCAGTCGGACAGACACCGGTCCGTCACGTCGAACGTCACCTGGCCTGCCGGATTCGTGGTGGTGAGGGCCTCGCCGGCGCGCAGACCGTAGTCGATACGGGTCAGGTAGCCGCCCCGGGTGTAGGCGACGGGAGCGTCGATCTTGTTGTTCTGCGCGTAGTAGCCGGCTTCCTTGACGTAGTACAGGGCCATGGCGTCGTTGTGCGGGTCCACGACGTAGTCGAGGTTCCAGCGCCAGCCCTGGACCTGCACCGAGGAGGCGAAGTCCGTGCCGTGTCCGGGTTCACCACTGTGGTTGCCGTAGACGGGGACGGTGAAGACGGAGTTGGTCTCGGCTTTGCCGCTGCTCCATCCGGGCAGGCGGTTCTTCCCGAACCAGTACTGGGTGCCGTCGGTGGTGGTGAGCTTCCAGTACTCGTAGTCCCTGTCGCCGTTTACATCGTTCGGGGAACTGCCCTTGATCAGTTCGACACGTGAGCCGTCGTCGTCGGCCGGCTTCCAGACGCTCTTTCCGGAGTCCCATACCAGCGGGGTGGACCTGCCGTTCAGCGACAGGGTCGCGTTCTGGGACTTCCAGCACAGATCGCCGACCTTCTCGGTGTTGTTGCCGCCTTCCTTGTCGTTCTCGCACGGGGCGTAGGTGCGCTCGATGTACCCGGGCGAGTACTCCCAGCCCTCACCGACCCACGACGTCTGATTGTTGGTGGAGGACGTCCGGCCGTCCACGGCCGAGGAGTTGTAGGTCAGCCCGACCTTGGGCTCCAGACCGCCCGGCACCGGCGGCACCGCGAAGGGGATGTTCCAGCCGAACCCGCCGGAGTTCCCGCCCGCCGACCACGACCCGGACGGGGCCAGCGACGTGGCCTTGAACGATCCCTCATCACCGGAGGTACCGGCTTCGGCGGCCAGCACCACCATGCTCTGCGTGGACGTCTCACCGGCTGCCAGCGAAGACGAGCTGGGGGCGCTCTGGGCGGGGGGAAGCGCCACGGTCGCGGTCAGGGTGTGGGACTTCACGTCGTTGTCCGTCGCCAGCGGCACGCCCCGGCGGCACTTGGCCGCCTTGGGCGTGGTCAGTGCACAGGCGGGAAGCCGCACCAGGTGCAGACGCGAGGCCCAGCCGGCGCCGTACGCCGACGCGATGCCCGTGTAGTCCACCTGGACATCGACCGCCCCGGCCGGGGCGGAGGCGTCAGTGGACTGCAGTGACAGCAGCAGGCCGTCGATCCCGGCCCGCTGGGTGGCCTTAGGGTCGGCCACCTTCACATGCACGCGGTTCGGACCTGAGCCGCCAGCAGCACGCGCGCCCTTGCCGCCCGAGGCGGGGCGGGAGGGCCTGCCGACGTGCACCGGCAGCGACCCGGCCTGCACCCGGGGGGCACGGCGCTTGGCGTCCACGCCCGCAGCGGCTGCGGGCAGTGAGACGTCCGCTTCCCCCGCGGCCGGCCACACTGGCTTTCTTGGCGGGTGCCAGAGGTTCAGATCGGACTGCGAGCGCACCACCGTGTTGTGGGTGACCAGGTCCTTACCCGGTACTGATGCGGTCTTCGGCACCGGACGCGGCGAGAACTTGGCAGCGGGTGCGGCCCAGCCGGGGGCTTCGAGCAGGGTCACGCAAAGGACCACGGAGAGCAGGCCCACCAGAGCGGTCACCAGGCGGTGTGCCCGCAACAACCGATGCACCGAAAACGGCATGCCAAAGCTGCGGCGGAACGCCATGGAAATCCCCACCCCTAGACCCTGTTCGCTACAAATATCAGTAACAGGAAAGCCGATTCGGCGCCCGCGCACAAGAGGAAAAAGAAAGTCCCCGACACTGCATTGCCCCCCCTTCTGAGCAAAACAATCTTCATGCCGTCATCATGAGGCAATGCGCCGTGACCAGGCACAATGAAGATCAAATCAGAAGAATGTTCACAAAGAGGAGGCATGTGGAGGAGGTGTGAATACGTGCGCGAGTCGTCATCATTTCAAGCGTTGCGCAGGTTTAGGGATGGATACTTGGCGATTTAATCCGCGGGTTTCACGTACTCTCCGGGGCGTGCTTCCTGAAAGGATCCTGATGAAATCTCCTCAGCGCGCACGCGGCAGGAAGAGACGCGTGGCTGCGACTCTCCTGGTCCTCGCCTTCCCTGCAGCAGCGGGTGTCAGCGTGCAGACCCTTCCCGCCGCAGCCGCGGCTCCCACCGTGGCAGAGGACGGGTCGTCTTCCACACCGCTGTCCAGTTCCGAGAACGAGGCAGCTGCCCTTGCGGCGAAGACCGGGCAGCCCGTCGAGATCGTGGACCGGCGCGAGGAAGACGCCGAGACCTTCGCCAACCCCGACGGCACCACCACGCGCCGCCAGTACTCCACTCCCATATGGTCCCGGTACGAGGGGGTGTGGAAGAAGGCCGACGCCACCATGGTCCAGCGTCCTGACGGCACGGTCGGCCCGGCCTCACCGACCTTCGGCATCACCTTCTCCGGTGGCGGCACCACGGCGCTGGCCACCATGGCCAAGGACGACAAGCGGCTGTCCCTGTCCTGGCCCACCGCCCTGCCGGAACCCGTTCTGGAGGGCAACACCGCCCTGTACAAGTCGGTCCTGCCGGACGTCGACCTCAAGATCAGCGCCGAGGTCGACGGATTCGCAGAAGATCTGATCATCAACACCCCGCAAGCCGCAGCCGATCCAGCTGTACAGAGCATCAAACTCGGCGTCACCACCGTCGGCGTCACCCTCGCCGACGACGCTGCCGACAACCTGACCGCCACCGACGCAAACGGCAACGTCGTCTTCAGCGCCCTGCGCCCCAAGATGTGGGAGCAGCCGGCCGCCACCTCCACGGCCGCAGTGTCAAAGATGTCCGTCGCCGCCGCAGGAGACACAGGCGACCAGCCGAGCACAGCACCCGTGGGCGTCGAGGTTTCCGGCAACACGCTCACCCTGACCCCGGATCCCACGCTGCTGGCCACCGCCGACCAGTTCCCCCTCGTGGTTGACCCGCCGTTCTCCGGCGGTACACGCGAGAAGTGGGCCGTCGTCTACTCCGCCACCCCGAACGCCGACTACCCCAACGGCTCCGGCTGGAACTCCGACACTCCCAGCGACGAACCGCGGGTCGGCTTCAACGGCACCGGCAGGACGCGCTCCTTCTTCGCGATGAACACCGACGGCCTCGCAGGCGCGGACATCCTCAACGCCACCTTCGCCGTCGTCGAAACCTACTCCTGGGGATGCGACGCCTCAGCCGCCGGGTCGACCGAACTGTGGTCCACCGGCGGCATCGGCACCACCCCCACCTGGAACAACCAGCCGAGCTGGGCGAACAGACTCGACTCGGCCTCCTACGCCCACGGCAACCCCACCTACTGCCCGGGCAATCTCGGCCACGACTACCACTCCACCGCCCTCACCAACTACGTAAAGGAGGCATCCGACAACGGCTGGGGCACCCTCGTCTTCGGTCTGCGGGCCGATGACAGTCACGAAGGCGATCACGACAGCTTCAAGCGGTTCACCAACAATCCGGCCCTCGAAGTCACCTACAATTTCAAGCCCACCGTCGACGACCACGACGCCTACGAAGGCTCATGGAGCCCCGGCTCAGACGGCAACAAGCCGGTCCCCTGCGGCGGTCTGATCGGCAACAGCGGCATCGCGCTCACCGCGAAACTCACCGACAAGGACCGCGGAAAGGTCAAAGGCGAGTTCTCCGTGACCAACTCCGCCGGCACCACAGTCACCTCCCCCACCTCCGACTGGGTCCCCACCGGGCAGATCGCAACGGTCACCGTGACAGCGGACAAGCTCACCAACGGGTCGTACACCTGGAAGGTCCGCGCCAGGGACGAGGAGGACACCACAAGCGCCTACACCGCGTCCTGCAGTTTCTCCGTCGACCGCGTCGGCCCGGACAAAACGGTCGTGGTCACCAACATGGACGACTCACCAGCCAACGAAGCCACCGACGTCTACACCGCCCGCAAGCCCGTCCAGCTGCACCTCTACAACACGGCCAACGACCTGGCCGGCTTCTGCTGGACCACCGACCAGTACGTGTCCATATCCAGCACCCGCTGCTCCAACGGCAGCTGGGTCAACGTCAGCGCCGACCAGCACAGCGCGAACGTCACGGTCACCCCCAGCGGCACCCCGAAGAGCACCCTGCACGTGCTCGCCTTCGACAAGGCCGGCAACCACTCCCCCTACGACAAGGACACCGACTCCGTCATCCTCAACACCAGCCAACCCGACTTCGTCTACGCCCCCGGCAAAGACCCCGGCAGCGGCCTGGCCCACACCGACCTTGCCGGTGACCTCACCGGCGACGGCTACACCGACATGGTCGCCATCGACAACACCGGAAAGCTGCGCCTGTACGCGGGCGACGGCACCGGCAAAGTCTCCGCCGCCGAAACCGTCGGAATTGGCGGCTGGAGCGGCGCCCTCATCGCACACCGCGGCGACCTCCGCAGCTTCACCAGCCCCACCCTTGCACCCGACGGGTACGAAGACTTCGTCGTCCGCCTCAGCGACAACAAGCTCTACGTCTACGGCGGTGACGGACAAGGCCGACCCGCCTACGACACCCGGACCGAAATCATCCACCCCAACATCGACGACGCCAGCGACTGGAGCCGCATCCGGCAGATCATCGCCCCCGGCGACATCGACAAGAACACAACCGAGGGCCACGCAGCAGGCAACGACCTCATCACCATCGAATGCACCACCAGCGCCTGCACCGACGCCAAACTGTATCTGTACACCGGCAACACCATCGGCGGCGTCGATCAGGACCAGACCGTACCGTTCGACCTGAGCAACCGCACCGTCATCGGCAACGGCGGCTGGAAGGACTACACCAACCTCGCCATCGGTGACCAAAACGGCGACGGCGTCCAAGACCTCCTCGCCCGCGACCCCAGCACCGGCGAGCTCTTCCTCTACCCCGGCCGCATCACCAACGGCACCTTCTCTCTCGGCTCACGCACCCTCTACGGAACAGGCGGCTGGGACCGACGCCCCCACCTCGCCTCTCCCGGCAACGTCCAGGGAACCGTCACCACCGCTACCTACAACGACCCCGACGCCGGCGCCGCCATCACCTACCACCAGTTCCAGCCCACGACCGGCGAAACCTACGGTGACCTCTGGGCCACGACACCCGCCGACCCCGACTACACCGTCAACTACATCGACGCCAGCGGCACAGACCAGACCACCACATGCCCCTCAGGCTGCCTGCTCTTCTACCCCGGCAGCGCCACCACCCACCGCAAACCCAAACTCGTAGGGGCAAGCGGCTGGGACACCACCATCACCAACATCTCCTGACCAAACACGTACAGGGGGAGGGCCGTCAGCTTGCTGACGGCCCTCCCCCACACCCCCAACGCTCCGCCCGGCGGTGCCCGCAGTGGACGCCGACCGAGGAGGGGCGTTCATCGCCCGCCTGTTGAAGCCGGACCAAACCGATCTGCTCAAGCCGCAGTCGCAGGCCGTCACCGAGTGAGGCAGCGCCCCATCAAAGGGCTCAACCCATCGGCCGGTGGCGAGCCAGGGAACCAGCACGTGAACAGGTTCCATCCCTGGCCGGGCTGCGCCACGCGTGGACGGGCCCGCTCTACCGCCAGCCGGTCCCTGATACGTGCGGTCCCGTACTGCGCTACCGGGCAAGGGTCACGGTGATGGGGCTGTCGGGGCAGCGACGCAACGACTCGGCCAGCGCAGCCTGTTCACCCGCATCGATGCTCAGGCCCCAGCGGGTCTTGTCGGCCACCCAGTCGGTGACGTACGTACAGCGGTAGCCGACGGCTGGCGGCAGCCACGTGGTGGGATCCTGGTCCGCCTTCGACCGGTTCGAGGCGGCGGACACCGCGATCAGCGCGCCCGGTCGTCCCCCAAGTCGTTGGCGTAGGCCTCGCGCTCCTTGGCGCTCCATGCGTACGCGCCGGAGTCCCAGGCCTCCGCGAGCGGCACCAGGTGGTCGATGTCCAGGCCCCGGGCGCCGTCGATGTACCGGTCGTCATACGGCGAGTACCACTGGCCGCCCGTCAGCGTGCAGTTCGCGCCCTGCACCGGTGCGAGGACCGCCTCGGCCTTGAGGACCTCGGCCCGGGTGTTGCAGCCGTCGCGGTCGGCGTCGATCCAGTGCTTGAACTTGCTGCGCTCATAGCCGGTGCGGTCCTCATCCCTCACCGGGAGCTCGGCGAGGGCCTCGCGCACGGGCAGGGTCACCGTCTCACCTGGAGCAGCGTGTGATCGCGGTGTGGCCGCGGCAGCGGTGTGGGCGGTGGCCGGGATGAGGAGTGCGGCGACAGCGGCGGCCGCGGCTGCGGTACGGGTGAGGCGCATCGGAGGTAGTCCCTTCGAAGATCCCGAACAGGTCGAGCTCTTCGTAGCGGCCCCGCAGGCACGACTCGCCCGGAAAACCGTTCCGCCCTCACCCATGCGAACGGTAAGTCACATCACCACCCGCAGGCCCGTCCCCCACCCTCACCACAGCCACCTCAACCGCCGCTGACAGAAAGCGGCTTCACCCGCCGAACCTCGGGGCGCGAGCAGGTAGTGCGCGGGCGGCCGCGCAGAGCGCGGTGGGAACGACCGGTCGTGTGCCGCGCGCCCCTCCGCTGGAGTGAATCCTCACGCGAGCTGGGCCTGCCGGCCGTCGGCGATCAGTATCTCTATGGGGTCGGGTGGCCGGGAAGAATCACACCTCCCGGCTCCCACAGATCCGTACGTGAGCCTCTCGACTCATACGGCTCTTGCCACCCTCGTCACCAGACAGCAGGGACGGTGTTGACCCATCGCCAGTGCGCGTAGAGCCTCGGGTGCGTTCGAGTGACCCTCAGCCACGCTTTCTGCGCTGCCTTCCGTCCCCGCAGTCGCTTGTACTTCTTGCGGACCCACCGCATCAGGTAGGCGTTGACGCGTGCCAGGAGTGGAGTCAGCGCCGACCGGTAGAACCGGCCGTAGTACGTCATCCAGCCCGCGGTGATCGGATTGATCCACGCGGCGATCTCCTGCTCTGTGAGGCTGACCTGTTTGTGAAGCCGCCAGCGGCGAACCTCACCGCTGATCTTCTTCAGGGCCTCCTTGCTGATCGCCGGGAGAAAGGCCAGGAAGAGCCGGCCGTCCTCGGTGTTCTGCGCTCGGCGTGGGCGGAACGTGTACCCGAGGAAGGTGAACGAGGTATACGCGTAGGTGCCGCGTCGCCTCGCGTCCTTGCAGTACACGATCCTGGTCTTGTCGGGGTGCAGCCGCAGCCCGACCTCCTCCATCCTGTTCCCGATCGCTTCCAGAACCTCTCGGGCCCGGGCTTCGGAGACGCAGTGGACGACCGCGTCGTCTGCGTAGCGCTCGAACTGGAGGGTCGGGTACTCCCGGGCCATCCAGGCGTCGAACGCGTAGTGCATGAACAGGTTCGCGAGCACAGGTGAGACCGCTGAGCCCTGTGGGGTTCCACGGTCGCGATCCTGCAAGGTGCCATCGGGGAGTTGAAGCGGTGCCCGTAGCCACCGCTTGACGTACAGAACCACCCAAACGGCGTCGGTGTGCGCTTGCACGGCCTTGACGATGAGGTCCCACGGGACGCTGTCGAAGAACTTCTGGATGTCTATGTCGATCACCCAGTCCGTTTTCCGACAGCGTTCCCGACAGACCCCGACCGCGTCCAGAGCCGACCGCCCCGGGCGGTAACCATAGGAATCCGGATGGAAAATTGGCTCCACCCTGACACCGAGATGATTTGCCACCACGGTTTGCGCAACCCTGTCGGCAACGGTAGGAATTCCGAGAATTCTCGTACCGCCACCGTGAGGCTTGGCGATCTCCACCGCCCGCACCGGAGGCGGAAAGTATGTCCCCGACGACATTCGGTTCCAGATCTTGTACAGGTTACCCCTGAGATCCGTCTCGAATTCGGCGATGGACTGCCCATCCACGCCCGGCGCTCCCTGATTTCTCTTCACCTGAAGGTAAGCCTCCCAGACCTCCCGCTTCGAAATCTCAAACGACTTGTCTGGTGACCTCAACGCATCCATCCAGTTCCTCCCGGACGTGCCGGTTGACCAAACGAACAACGCCACGGATGACCCGGTCCCTTGGCTCCACCCCCATTACAGGGGCTTCGGCGCTACTACGAACCGGTCCGCCGACGTGCTCCGCGACGGTACTCACGTCCCCACTCGGCTCAGCCGATCAGGGCTCTCCCTCTCGCCACCCGGAGGCGGACAGTTTCGGTGCACGTCTTCTCACGTTTCACGTGGAAGCAGCAGATCAGGATCGCGTCGCCTCCATGCCGGACACCGCCTGGCCAATAGGCGGGCACCCGCCAGGCTCTTCCCGGGACCAATCACACACCCCGGTTTTGATGCCATCTAGTTTCTTACGACACGTCTGCAGCGATTCGCTTGCGCTCGCCTTCCTGATCCCTACCTGACACCTCTAAGGCGCCTTTTCCTCGATCGCTCACCACGACGGTCTTCAGCCAACGCAGCACGAGGCGGTTTGGAGCCTCCCCCCGCAGGGCGACTCCGAAGGGCCAAATCCTTCATCTTCCACGCAACATCGCGTCAAAGGAATTCTGCCTACAAGAACTTCTCCTTCGCGTTCGTGACACACGTGATCAAAAAAAAAACGTGATGCGTGCCGGCGCCATCGCCGCGCTGGCCCTGCTCCCCCTGTCCGCACCCGCATCCGCCACCGGCGGCACCGGCCCGGCGCATGCCGGGATCGACTGCCCGTCGGGGGTACGTGTGCATCTACCCGGAGATCAACTTCGGGGGTCAGCCGTGGGTGCGGCGTGCCGTGGACGGCGGGGTGAAGGACCTGCCCTCCGCGATCCGCGACCGCGGCAGCTCCATCCGGAACAACTCCGACCGCACCGCCCGCGTGTACGAGAAGCGGAACTACTCCGGCCGGTGGGTCTGCGTGAGTCGCAGCGGCGGCTCCATCCACGACCTGCGCGGCTACAACCTCAACGACCAGACCCGCTCCCTGAAAATCAACCGCAACGACTGCGGCTAGAACACCCCGGCCAGCAGGAACAGGAAGAGGGACAGCGGAACCGCTGTCCCTCTTCCCGTCCGGCTGACCGGCGGCGCGCCGAGGTCAGGGTCCGGTGCGCCGCCGGCGTTCATCGCGTCCGCCGGTGCGGGTCAGCGGTGGCGGTGGCCGCCCCAGGAGACGGAGTCGAC
>NZ_BNBC01000079.1:265-4924 GCF_014654675.1 Streptomyces spiralis | reverse complement strand
TGCGCAGGGTGGCGGTGTCGGAGGTGTTGTTCCAGACGTAGTTGCGGCGGTCCTGGTAGAGGTCGTGGCGGGAGTCGCGGCCGATGCCGGTGTGGACGCGAACGGTGGAACGCCCGTCCAGGCGGTAGTGGTGGAAGGTGTAGGTGTGGCCGTCCCGGTCCGAGAGAGTCCACCCGTCCAGGTTCACCGTCCGGCGGGTGTTGTTCGTGATCTCCACCCACTCGGCGTTCAGCGAGCGGATCGAGCGGTTGTCACGGCCCGGGGAGTCGTACTGCACCCGGCTGATCTCCACACTCGGACCCTTCGCGCGGTGGTCGGCCGCGGACGCCGGCACAGCGATCGCCGCGGTCACAGCCGCGGCACTCAGCGCGGCGGCGGTCAGACGGCGGGCAGTGGCAGAAACGGTCACAGGAAGCCCCCTGCATCGTGCGGGCACAACCCCGCTCCGGCAGCATGAGGCCGCCCTCGGGGCTGGGCGATGTGTGGGTGCGCGACCGGTCGACCGCGCACCCACACCCTGCCCACCAGGTGCAATGGATGCGGGGGAAACATGAACAGTGTTACGGATCACCCATACTTCTGTGACTGTTATCTGTAACGTCCATTAATGCGCTGAATGCACTGAGTTGACGCCCCGCTAGACCGGAATATCTTGCAAGCACAGGCGTGTGGCATGTGCCCGCCAGGGCACGCCACCCAGCAGCGCCCGCGCCGTCACCCGAAAGTGAGTAACAGCATTCCGAAGTGAAGCAATGACCGGGACGTGCAAAACCGGCCCCCCTTACGAGGGACGGGGTTTGGGTCGAGCGCCGGGCAGGTCTTACCGCTGCATCTCCCCGTAGGAAGCGGGACGTCTTTCCTTGGACCACCAACGCTCAGCCCACCGCGCGGTAAGGCCTCCGCGGCCACGTGTACGTCCGGCATCCTCGGGTGGCTGCCGCCGCTCTCGTGCTCGCTCAAGCCGACGCCTCCGACCAGCCGGGGGTGCGGCTGTTCGCCTCATACGTCCGGTACTGGTTCGTCAAGGGGGGCGGGTATGGTGCCGACGAAGATCAAAGGGGAGGGGAACACAGCAGATGGGGAACCGCTTCACCCGGGGCGTGGCGGCAGTCGCAGGGCTTGTGCTCACGGGTACCGGCCTGACGACTGTAAGTGCCGCCCCGGCGGCCGCCAGCGCGTACGACTGCCCAGTGGGCTATTTCTGCGGCTGGTCGAACAAGACCGCTACGGGATCGATGTGGAAGACGAAGACGAGCGTCGCAGACCTGGGCGGATGGGACAACTCGATCCACGCGCTCATGAACCGTTCGAACTCGATCGTCTGTCTCTACGACGCGAAGAACTACGACACGTCAGGCGGCTACTGGGCCGAGCAGCCCGCCGGCCCCGAAGACGTGTACTACGAGAACCTGAGCGGGACGATCAGCTCGATCAAGTTCATCCGCACCGAGCGCGAGTGCGGCCACAACGCCTATCCGAGCTGGGTTGCCGAGACCTCGCCCAGGGCCTTGGGCTTCGGGGACATGAACGGCGATCGCAGGGCCGACGTGATCGTCCGCGACAAGGCGGGACGGCTGTGGTTCACACCGGGCGACACCACCGGCCACCTCATCGGCAGCGGCGGCTGGAACGCCATGAACGCACTCACCCGCCACGGCGACTTCAACCGTGACGGCCGCGAAGACCTCATCGCCCGCGAGGCGTCCACCGGCAAGCTGTGGCTCTACCCCGGCACCGGTACCGGCTCCCTCGGCACCCGCAAGCTCATCGGCTCGGGCGGCTGGAACGGCATGAGCAACATCACCGCCCTCGGCGACCTCACCGGCGACGGCCGCTCCGACCTCACTGCCGTCGAGAAGGCCACCGGCAAGCTGTACCTGTACCCGGGCACCTCGACCGGCACGCTTGGCTCACGCAAGCTCATCGGCACTGGTGGCTGGAACGCCATGAACGCCCTCGCCGGGGTGGGCGACATGAACGGCGACGGCCGCCCCGACCTCTACGCCCGCGAAGCGTCCACCGGCAAACTCTGGCTCTATCCCGGCCGCCCCGCTGCCCTCGGCGGACGCGTCCTGGTCGGCAAGGGCGGCTGGAACGGCATGGCGAACCTCATCGCCGTCGGCGACGTCTCAGGCGACGGACACCCCGACCTCGCCGCCGTGACCAACACGAAGAACACGATCGACGGCTACGCAGGCAGCGCCGGCTGGCTGTTCACCTACCAGGGGCAGGGCAACGGCCTCCTGGCAGGAGGCAAACCCACCGACGGCGAGTGGTGGGGTCTCAACGGCTTCTGCTGACCCTCCGTTATCTTCTTCGCGGTCCTGCAAGGGGACCGCTGGCCTCCGGGCCGGGCATGACTGTTCCCCCCTGTCGAACGGATGACCTGGGGGGGGTGGTGTCACCGGGCCCGGAGGCACCGACGGACCGCTGATGAGGGGCTTGAGCACGGCTTCACCCGAGCCGGAAGAGCCCTCCGTAACGTGAATGTGGCAGCTCGTGCCCTGGCAAGGCCCGGCGAAAGCGTGATGGAGTGGGCCTGCACGTGATCGACACCAGCGAACATCGACGTCTTCCTGGGCCTGGACGTCGGAAAGTGCGACACCACGCCACCGCTGTGACCCCGGCCGGGAAGAAGGCGTTCGTCAAGCGGCTTCCGAACACCGAGCCCAAGCTCCGCAAGCTGTACAGCGGCTGCTCGTCCGCGAAGTACTCGCCGATCGTGCGAGGACCAGACCGGATCCGGCGAGCATCGTCCTCCTGATCCCACCGGTCGATCACCGCGTTCAGCTCGGCAAGTGACTCGACCTCGGGGACAGGGACAAAATGGTTGCGGCGGACCAGCAGATCTGACCCTCGACGCAACCTTCACGTGGGCTCCGTGGTGCAGCGATCGTGGCCGGCCAAGAGCGGAGCCAGCGGTGCCTCGCGGGCATCTGATAATGCGCCAGCCACTGGGCTCTGCCATCCGGTAGCCTCTGCTGCCGACGCAGATGATCAACTCTGCCGCCGTTCACGGCAGTACGTCTGCCACCACCAGTCAGCTGAGGACACACATGCTCAGACGCAACCGTATCGGCCGAATAGCGGCCGTCGGTGGATCTCTCGGGTCGTTGATAACGGCCGCAGCCGGTGGCGCGGTGCCGGCTTCTGCTCAGGACATCGACGCGGTGCACGTCGGCAACGTCGTCCTACGTCCGTCAGACTCCTGGCTCACCGATGCGACCACTAGCCTGCCGTCCTTGAACGGCACCATGGTCTACGCCTTCGCCACCAAGCCCCTGACCGGGACGCCCGGCGACGGCGCAGGCTTGCCCGAAGGCGTGACGTTCGGGGACCCGGGCATAGCCTGCAAGCCCGCCCCGCAAGCCGCGGCCGTCTACCTGTGCCGCGTCGCCGGCACCGGCGCCCATGCAGCCCCGGTGCTCAGCATCTCGCCGCAGACCGCGGACAACACGAGCGGCTACTGGGGCGCGGTCTACGCCCCCGCCGGGTCCGACTTGAACGCTGCCATCCACGCCGCGCAGACCGCCGGTGCCACACCCGCGGACGGGAACCACGGCGCGGGCACCTTCACGGTCAAGACGCCCGAGCACGTCGCGCAGAACACCCTGTCCTTCACCGCTCCCGCCATCGAGTCCGGCAAGTCCAGCCCTCAGACGCTCCACGTCCACGCGGTCGACGGCGGACACCTGGATGTGTGGTTCGGGCCCGGGCCGGAGCAGTACGGCTGGAACAGCCACCACGTCGACATCCGCGTCACCGCACTGACCGCGGGAGCGACCGCTCAGTGCACCCACGGGACCCAGTCACTCAGCGAGGGCCTGGTCCTCATCCAATGCGACCTGCAGCCCGGTGACACCGACATCGTCTACACCCTCACCTCGGCGGCCGGCACCGAAAGCTGGAAGATCAACGCCCACGCCCGCTACAAGGTGTACTCCTACCGCACGGATTACCGGACCGCCGACGCCACCTTCGCCGTCGACGGGCCCCCCGTCCGCGAGCGTCACGTGCTCATGGGCCGCGACAGCACCGGCAACCTCTGGTACTACCACGGCACCGGCACCACCACCCCGACCTTCGAGCGCCGCAGTCTGATCGGCGGCGGCTGGCAGGGTTACAACGCGCTGACCAGGCTGTGCCCGCTGACCGATGACAAGCCCACCAGCGGTTTCGTGGCCCGCGACGGCAGCGGCGTCCTGTGGAGGTACAGCGAACCGTCCGCGACACGGAGCCGCGTCGGCGCAGGCTGGAACACCTACACCAGCCTGACCGGTGCCGGTGACCTCACCGGTGACGCCAAGGCCGACCTGGTCGCCCGCGACGCCTCCGGCACCCTCTGGCTCTACCGCGGCACCGGCAACACCACCGCACCCTTCGCCACCCGCACCAAGATCGGCGCAGGCTGGAACACCTACAACTCGCTGGCCGGATCGGACGACCTCACAGGTGACGCCAAGGCCGACCTGGTCGCCCGCGACGCCTCCGGCACCCTGTGGCTCTACCGCGGCACGGGCAACACCACCGCACCCTTCGCCACCCGCACCAAAATCGGCGCAGGCTGGAACACCTACAACCGGCTCGTCGTCACCGGTGACCTCACCGGTGACGCCAAGGCCGACCTCGTCGCCCGCGACGCCTCCGGCACCCTGTGGC
>NZ_BNBC01000079.1:0-238 GCF_014654675.1 Streptomyces spiralis | reverse complement strand
TCTACCGCGGCACCGGCAACACCACCGCACCCTTCGCCACCCGCACCAAAATCGGCGCAGGCTGGAACACCTACAACACCCTGATCTGAACCCGCCGCGCAGCACCCGAGTGCTGCGCGGCGCCTAACGCTCGCCTGACAGGACGACGGCTCCTAAAGGGTGTTGCAGAAGGCTCGGTGGCGGGCATTTTGCCTGCATGGGTGGGGTGTTGCGGGCCGAGCCGGTGTGGGTGGAGACG
>NZ_BNBC01000078.1 GCF_014654675.1 Streptomyces spiralis | reverse complement strand
CACCGAACCCAGAAGGCCCTCACCTGTTCAAGCACCCAGCACGCGTGTCACCAACGTCCCGGGACAACACACCTAGGCGTCTTGTCGTGCGGATGCGGGCATGGGTGCGGCAGCTTGGGGCTTGGGGGTGGTGGGTTCGGGCAGGACGCGGAAGAGGAGCCAGCTCAGGGCGGGCATGGCGATCAGGGGGGTGAGGGCGGTCTGGAGGGTGGTGGTGTCGGCGAGGTGTCCCAGCAGGGGGCTGATGAGGCCGCCGATGCTGACGGTGAGGCCGAGGGTGATGCCGCTGGCGGTGCCGATGCGGGAGGGTAGGTAGTCCTGGCCGAGGGTGACCTGGAGGGAGAAGGGGACGTACAGGCCGGCGGAAGTGAGGGCCACGAAGAGGAACATGGCGGGGCCGGGCGTGTAGATCACGCCGGTGACGGCGGCGATGGAGAGCAGGTAGGACCAGCGTGAGACGCGGACGCGGTCGTAGCGGTTGGCCAGGGAGCCGCCCAGGACCGAGCCGACGGCGCCGCCCAGGAACAGCAGGAACAGGGCGACGGTCCCCGCGGTGGAGCTGCCCTGCATGCGCTGCTGGGCGTAGAGGGAGATGAAGGTACTCAGGCCGGTGAAGACGACGGAGCGGAAGACGACCGCGCAGGACAGCTTCACGAACGAGGCCACGTCGTCCGCGCTGCGGGGCACCCGGGTCTTGGCCGTTCCCGTCTGGGGCCGGGCAAGCATCCGCAGGACGGGCACGCACAGGGCGGCACCGGCGAGCGCGGGCAGGACGAGCACGGGTGTCCAGTGCAGGGAGCCGTGGTGACTGCCCTGGCTGGCCTGCCGGGCCACGCGGGCGGATTCCGGGTGGTAGGCGGCCACGCCGATACCGGAGACGGCGACGAAGAACAGGGTGAGCCCGTAGGAGCCGCTCAGACCGCTCAGCGCGATGCCCACCCCGCCCAGCAGGGTGCTGACCGGCAGCAGCCACGGCATCGCCCACCGGTCGGTGAGCAGCCCGAACACCGGCTGGGCCACCGACGACAGCAGCGACGCGGCCAGCACGATGCCGGAAGCAACCGCGTAGGTGTAGTCCCGTTCGGCTACGAAGAACGGGATCAGCGCCGCGACGGCGCCCTGGTAGATGTCGACGCAGGCATGCCCCACGGCCAGCAGCACAATCGATGTATTCCTTCGCACCCCACCCATGCTGGAAGGACCACCCTGTGTCGCGCTTTCGATAGATTGACAAACGATGCAGAAAATCCGCCACACCCCTGTCGCGCCGACCCGGACCCAACGCCTGGCTCCCGGCGGCGAGATCGACGCGCACCGCCACGACGACCACCAGATCGCCTACGCCAGCCGCGGCACCATCGCGGTGACCACCGACGCCGGTTCCTGGATCGCCCCCGCCACCCGCGCGCTCTGGATCCCCGCCGGCACCGTCCACCAGCACCAGGCCCACGGCGAACTCGACCTCCACCTCGTCGGCCTGCCCACCACCGACAACCCTCTCGGCCTGGACAAACCCGCCGTCCTCGCCGTCAGTCCCCTCCTGCGCGAACTCATCGTCGCCTACACCCGCGACCCCGACGACGACACCCCGCCCCACCGCCGCCTGCGCGCCGTCATGCTCGACCAGCTCGCCCTCTCCCCCGAACGCCCCCTGCACCTGCCGGCCCCCACCGACCCCTTGCTCCGCGAACTGCACGACATCCTGCGTGCCGACCCGGCCGACAACCGCTCCCTCGACGACCTCGGACGTCAGATCGGCGCCAGCGCCCGTACCCTCTCCCGTCGCCTCCGTGATGACCTCGGCCTCACCTACCCCCAGTGGCGCACCCAGATCAGACTCCACCACGCGCTGATCCTCCTGGCCGACGACACCCCCGTCACCGCCGTCGCCCACCACTGCGGCTGGTCATCCGCCAGCACCTTCATCAACGTTTTCCGCCGTACCTTCGGCCACACCCCCGGCACCCGCCCCACCACCTGACCCGGTCGGCAGACAAGTCCTACCCCTGTCCGCCTCCGTCGTCGTCCTCGTCCAGCTCCGACGTGTCCGGGTCGCGCAGCGGACGCAGGGCACCGGCGGCCGGGACGCCGGCGGTGAAGCTGTAGCGGCCGAGCAGGTTCAGGTTGCGGTGCTTGAGCGGAGACAGGCGGGCGATGTCCTCGTCGCGGATCTCGTGGCCCTCTGCGCGGAGCTGGGCGACGGCGGCGTCGATGTACTTCGTGTTCCTCGCCTGGCTCGCCGACCGAGGCCGCACCATCGAACACTGTCGGCAGGCCGACCTCGACGCCTGGCACACCGAGAAGCTGGCCACCCGACGCCCTGCCCAGACGTTCCTGCGCTGGTGCATGAAGACGAGCCGGATGCCCCGCCTCACCCTGCCACCCCAGGTCATCAACCAGGACCAAGCGCCACTGCACCAGCACCGCCGACTCGCCATTCTCCGGCGGACCCTCAACGATGACTCCCTGCCCCTGCGGGCCCGGGTCGCCGCCGCGCTCGTCCTCCTCTACGCGCAACCCGTCACCCGCATCGTCCGCCTCACTGTCGACGACGTCCTCGACGACGGGGCCGCCGTCACCGTCCGGCTGGGAGACCCGCCTTCCCCGCTTCCGGAGCCCGTCGCCAGCCTCATGCGGGCATACGTCCAGTCCCGCCGACACCTGCCCTACGCCAGCAGCAGAAGCTCACAGTGGCTCTTCCCCGGCCGCCAGCCCGGACAGCCGATGAACCCGGTCAGCCTCCAAGTCCACCTGCGGAAGATCGGGGTCCGTCACGCCCTCAGGCCGTGAACACATTTCCGCTGACGAATACGCGACACCGCAACATGCGAGCCCACCAGTCCCGAGGCCGGTGACGGCTCGGTGCCGAGAGGGTGGGCCTCGGCGGGTGGCGCTGGGCTGTCCTGGTCACGCGCCGGCGCCGCCGTCGACCGGCAGGATCGCGCCGGTCACGTACGAGGCGCGGTCGCTGAGCAGCCAGGCGGCCGCCTCGGCGATCTGCCGGGGCTCGCCCATCTGACCGAGCGGGATCGACTTGGTCATCTGCTCGACGATGCCGGGGGTCGCCGCCTCCCAGGTGGCGATCATCTCGGTGGAGGTGCCGCCGGGGGTGATGCCGTTGACCCGGATACGGTCACCGGCCCAGTTCACCGCGGCGGTCTCGGTGAGGCTGTTGAGCGCGCGCTTCATGGCGCCGTAGGCGGGCAGGGCCGGGTTCGCGCGGCGGCTGCCGATGCTGGAGGTGTTGACGATCGCCCCGCCGCCGTTCTTGCGCATGAGAGCTGCCTGGGCGTTCATGGCGGTCCAGTGCGCGCGGAAGTTCACGGCGAACTGCTCATCGATGTCCTCGTCGCTGGTGGTGTGGACCGGGCCGAACTGCTGCTGGGGGACCGCGCCGTTGTTGAAGGCGCCATCCAGCCGTCCGTGCAGCTTTTCGACCTGGTCCACGGCGGCGCGGATGCTCGCGCTGTCGGCGAGGTCCAGGGTGACGGCGTCGGCGGTACCGCCGTCGGCGCGGATCTCCTTCACGATGGTCTCCAGGGCGTCGGTGCTGCGGGCGGCGAGCACGACGGCGGCGCCCTCGGAGGCGAAGAGCCGGGCCGCGGCCGCCCCGACGCCGCGGCTGGCGCCGGTGATGAAGATGATCTTGCCGGTGAGCAGGCCGACGGGTGCGATCTCAGTGGTGTTCGTGTTGTTCGTCATGGCAACAGCGTCCGGCCGGCCGCCGGCCGGATACAGGCACAACCAGTACTACGATCCGCCGCCGGGCGGCGCGCACACTGGCCGTATGGACAAACAGGAGCTCGGGGCATTCCTCCGCAGCCGCCGCGAGCGGCTCCGCCCCCAGGACGCGGGCCTCCCCTCCGGCCCGCGACGCCGCACACCAGGTCTGCGCCGCGAGGAAGTGTCCGTCCTCGCGCACATCTCCACCGAGTACTACATCCGCCTCGAACAGGGCAGGGCGCCACGCCCCTCAGGCGACGTCCTGGCCGCGATCGCCGGCGCCCTGCGGCTCACCGACGCCGAGTCCGACCACCTCCACGTCCTCGCCGGCACCGCACCCAACCGCACCGGACTGCACCGGCGCGACGTCCGCCCCAGCATCCTCGCGCTCCTCGAACGAATGCCCCAGACAGCCGGCTTCGTGATGTCCGCCGCGTGCGAGGTCCTCGCCTGGAACAACCTCGCGGCCGCCCTCACGGAGGACTTCGCCCCGCTCACCCCCCATGAGCGCAACCTCGCCCGCCGAGCCTTCCCCGGACCTCAGTACGCCGATGAGACGCTCTACGGAATCTCCGACGCCGCCGACTTCCGGCTGGGCATCGTGATGCAGCTCCACACCACCCTCGCCCGCTACCCCACCGATCCCGCGGTGACCGGCCTCGTCGGCGAACTCCGCGAGACCAGCCCCGACTTCGCCCGGCTCTGGGAACGCCACGACGTACAGCCCGCACCGACGCTCACCAAGACCTTCCGCCACCCGACCGTCGGCGAGGTCACCGTCGACTGCGACACCCTCACCCTCACCGACCGCGACCAGCACCTCGTGCTCTACAGCGCACCGCCGGGATCCCCCGGCGCCGAGACGCTGGCTCTTCTGAACGTCCTCGGCGCCCAGGCGAGCGACTATCTGCACTAGCGCCGCAGTCGGCCCCGGCGGACACCTCCGCCGACAGGGTGACGTACTGATTTTCTCGGCCGTGGTCTTTTCGGCCGGCACCGCCACCGACGGTTCCGCCTCGATCGCGGCCGACGTCTTCCGGGGGCGGGCATGGCGGAGTCCATCGGCATCAGGCGGCTCGTCCGAGGCCGGCGAGGGTCAGGTCCTGCTCACGCGTCGCGGTGAAGTCAACATCGAGCTTGGGGTCGTACGCCTGGGGCTCGATTCCGAGGTCGTGCGTGCTGTACTCGCCGAACCGCTTGATGTGCTCGGTCAGGTACGGCGAGATGTGGGCCAGATCCTCGGGGGTCGATCTCCCATCCCTACCTCCAGCAGCTGGCGGACGATCTCGGCGATGTCCAGGGCGTTGTGGAAGATCACCGCGTTCGTGAGCAGCGCGTTGAACTTCATCGCCTTCTCCTGCTCGACGGGGTCGTTGTCGGCGATGACGCCGCGGTTGCCGAAGCCGACCCACTGGGAGAACCGGTTGAACGACTCGACCTTGTTCGTCGCCGCAGTCACCCGCCGGCCGCGGTGATCGGCTCCGACGCCGACAGCACGCGCGCATGAGGACTGCCCTCAGCTGTCTTGCCGCAGTTGGAGCCCAGGGCGGAGAACAGCGCCACGGGGACTCGTCATCATCCGCCGACGACAGACAGGCGGTGCCACCAGTGACCGCATCCGCCGGAGCAGAAGCGTTCGCGGCGCCGTTCGTCCGCGACCGCGAGTACCGCGACCAGCAGCCGGAACGCCTTGCGACGTTCATCGACAGGGGTGAGGCCCGCGATCTTCCCAAGTTGCTGGTCGATCGGGCCGCGCGTGATCAGAACAGCAGGCGTGTGCGTCGGGCGCAGCCCGGCACGCCGGATGCTCTCTGGTCCGTCTTCGGTGACGGCGCCGGCCTGCACGCAGTGATGGCGCAAGAACAGGAGTACCTCGGCCTGCTCCTCCGGGCCGTGGGTGTCGAACCACTCGATGCCCTGTGACATCGGGCGCAGGCCTTGGGCGAGTTCGTTGAGGATGATGTCTCGCTCGGTCATGATCAGGTCCCGCAGTCCAGCGAGGCGAAGGCCTCAGCAGACTCGTCGACGAAAGCACAGAGTTGCTGCACGGCCTGTCGGCAGTTTTGCGGGTCGAGGGCCGCCACGACCCGGGCTTCGAGCCACCGGTCCCAGGGGCCGCCTGGGGCCATAAACCGCGATGCGGACTCGGCGCCAAGCACCCCATCAAGGTGCAGGAGCGTCCCGAGGACAATTGGCTGGTCGTAGTCGAGGTCGGGACGCGACAAGTAGTGATCAAGGTATGCGCTGAGTAGTTCGGCATCCGCTGCAGTACCGAACTTCGCGAGGGCGACGCAGTATGCCGCACCCGCATACGGCCCCCCGCTAGCCAGCAACAGCCGACCGATGAGGTCGCGGAACTCGGTCTTGTGGGCCACAGCAACCAGCCAGGCGGCAGTCTTGCGCTCGCGCCAGCCCCCCTCGAAGAGGATGCCGAGCTCCGAGGGAGTGATCTCGTAGGCAGCCTGAGCCAGATTCCGCAAAAACGTGGAGCGCTCGACCGCGCTCAGCCGGTGCAGACTCCCGCCCAACCGAAGGTATCGCCGATCAGGCCTGACGAACCGGCGAACCAGCTCCTGCAACTCGGGATCGCTCTGGACATCACGCATAACCGCATCCTGGCCCGGGACGGTACGCATGCGCCACAGGTTTGCCGACTGCCTCGACTGAACGTAGTCACTGGTTCAGAGAAGTGACGAGCCCGAACTGGATCATCCCGGACCACATGGCCTTCATACATCCAGAGTGGTTCGGCAGCAGATCATACGCATCCCCGATCGCGGGCCGCTCCTGCAGCAAGGGGGCCCTCAGCTCACTGGTCATGGAATGCGGGGCGAGCTGCCGCTGCGTATGGCCGACTGTCGCGGAGCGTCACATGCCGGGATGCCGCCACCGCCCCTGCCGGAAACACGTGGCCGATCCGTCCGCGATCTAGGGTGCACTTGGCGCTGGATGCCGCGGCTTGCGGTGGCAGCGGACACCCGAAGGCGGAGCTCGGCCAGGCGGTGAACGTGGAGGCGACGACGTCCGTCGCACGCAGGAGTGCACCAAGACGGTTGTGGCTGCGGTCGCGGACGAGCTGTAGGCCGCCTCGGAGGCAGGTCAAGGACGACTCGGAGAGCATTGACCACAACGAGCGGCTCCGCAGGTCTGCGGCCGACCATGTCGCCACTCCGGAGATGGAGATCTTCATGCGTGCGGGCAGCGACGGCGTCATCGCCATCAACGGCGGCGCACGGTCACGCAGGGGTGACGCCGATGCGCCATTGGCGGGCGTGCAATCCCGGCAGGATAGCGCGCCCGCCGCTGTGGTCAGCTCTTCTGGAGCTCCCAGAATCGAAACACGGTGGAGGCGTCGAGGCAGTTCTCAAGGCCGTAGACGCCGTCGCGGACCACCGCGTATTGCTTGGCCTGCCAGACGGGCAGTACGGGCAGTTGCTCGGCCACGATGTCCTGGAGCTGTCCGTACTCCTTGTCGGTGGCGGCGCGGTCGCTCTCGGCGGCGGTACGCGGGATGAGCCTGCCGGTGATGGTGCTGTTCGTGTAGTGGTTGTCGAGCACGTTGCCCTGGCCGAAGAAGGGCGCTGTGAAGTTGTCGGCGTCCGGGTAGTCGGGCACCCAGCCCTTGACGTAGACGCCGTACTTGCCCTTGGCAATGTCCTTTTCGTACTGGTCGAAGGGCACCGATTTGACGTCGGCCTGGAAGAGTCCGCTGGCGTTGAGCTGGGCGGCGACCGTCTTGAGTTCGTCGTCGGTGGCCGGGCCGTAGCGTGAGGGGGTGGACCAGAGGGTGAGGTGCACCTTGCCGGTGATGCCGTCGGCGTGCAGCGCGGCGGTGGCCTTGGCCTTGGAGGGGCGGGCGCCGTAGGTGTCGAAGAAGGCCGTGTTGTGACCGGCGATGCCGGCCGGGATGATCGAGTACAGCGGGGTCGCCGTGTCCTGGTAGACGTCCCGGATGAGGGCGTCGCGGTCGAGCAGGTAGGCGATGGCCTTGCGCACGCCGAGCTTTCCGGCCACGGGGTCGTCCATGTTGAAGACCAGGTGCTGGACTTCTGCGCTGCTGCCCTCGACGACCTCGATGCCCTTGGTGTCGTCTTGGGCGTCGATGCCGGCGATGTCCTTGGTGGTCAGGCCGCGGTAGGCGACGTCGACCTTGCCGTCGAGCAGAGCCTGCTTGAGGGCGGGTTGGTCGCCGTGGAAGAACTTCAGGGTCACACCGGCGTTCTTGACCTGCGCAGTGCCCTTGTAGTTCGTGTTGGCGGAGAAGACGGCCTCGTCCTTGCTGAAGGAGTCCAGCTTGTAGGGGCCGGAGCCGACCGCCTGGTTGTCCTTGCGCAGTCCGTTCGCGTCGTACTGCCGGTGGTCGACGATGGAGCCGGCACCGGAGGCGATCTTGCTGGGGAAGGTCGCGTCGGGTGCCTTCAGCTTGAAGACGACGGTCTTGTCGTCGGGTGCTTGGACCGAGTCGAGTACGGAGAACATGATCGCCGGTCCGGCCGCGTCGTTGATCTTCAACGTGCGGTCGAAGGAGAACTTGACGTCCTGGGCGGTCAGTGGGTCACCGTTGCTGAACTTCAGACCGTCCTTGAGAGTGCATTGGTAGGTCTGGGTCCGGCTGTCGGTGAAGGAGCAGGACTTGGCCGCCTCGGGCTGTGGCTCGGTGCCTCCCTTGGGGAAGCCGAGCAATGTCTGGAAGACGTTGTCGAACAACAGCCAGGAGCCGGGATCGTAGCCGGAGGCCGGGTCCGTGGCCAGCACGTCGTCGGACATTCCCACGACCACGTGGGAACCAGCATCGTTGGAACCGCTACTCAGGGAGCCGCACCCGGTCAACAGACCGCAGGCCAGCCCCGCCGCGACCGGCAGGGCCAGCCACTGGTTGCGCATCTTCACTGCATGTGCCTTGTCTTCGGTTCTCGTCGCCCCGGGCCACTGTCCTGGCGCCGGGGCGGGCCGGGCCGGGCGCCTGCAGGCCCAGGGGACGCCAACTGCTCATACGACGGCCGAGGTCCCACAGCTGAAGGGTCGCGGACAAATGGAGAGAATACCCGGCCCCTGTGGCAGACCTGGCTCGCTTTGTCAGAGAACGCGCAGAATGCCTATGACTTTGCCGAGAATCTTTGCCTGATCGCCGGGGATCGGGTCATAGGCGGGGTTGCGGGGCATGAACCAGACCTGCCCCGCTTGACGCCGTAGCATCTTGACCGTCGCCTCGTCTTCGAGAAGGGCGGCGACGATGTCGCCGTGCCCGCGCTGCGGATCCGACATCGACACCAGCGACCTTCCTCGGGCTGAGCATGGGCGGGCACATCGCGGTTCGGGCAGCGACCGAGCTGCGCTTCGAGTTGGCTGCCGTCTTCTACCCGGGTTGGCTGCTGAACAGCGGCTTCCCGCTGGTCGGCCCGGTGCCCCCGTTGGAGACCAGCGAGCGGATCGCCGCGAGCGGCGCCTTCCTGCTGGGCTTTCGTGGCGAGCTGGACCACATCATCCCGGCCGAAGAGTGGCAGCAGGCCGAACAGCGCCTCACCGAGGCCGGCGTGCCGCACGAGCTGGTGACCTACCCGGGCGCCCGACACGGCTTCGCCTGCGCGGACCGCCCGGTTGACTACGACCCGCAGGCTGGTGCGGACGCCTGGAAGAAGGTCTACGCCGCGTTGGCATCGCACCTGTAGCCGGCGTGCTGCGCCACACACCCAGAGGGTCAGAAGCGCGGGGCCCGCGCCGTCCCGGGTGCGGGCCCGCTGCCTCATGAAAATGGAGCCATCAGGCGGTGGGGGCCAGGTCGTCCTCGGAAACGGTGCTCGTCGAGATGTCCTTCCTCCAGCCGGTGCTGAGCCTGAGGAGCAGCGAAGCGGCTGCCAGGACCACACCGAACCAGATGACGCTGGTGACACCCACGTGGTCGACGAACAGTCCACCGAACAGCGCACCGAGCGCGATGCACGTGTTGTACGCCATGGTGTTGAGCGACATCGCGGCTTCGAAGGTCTCGGGCGCGGCGGCGAGGGTCATGTTGACCTGGGACAGCTGCACGGCGCCGAAGGAGAGTCCCCACAGGACCAGCGCGACAACGGCGCCGGCCTCTCCGTCACCGATGCCACGAAGCAGCAGCAGGGCCGCCAGGAGCCCCACGAGCCCGACGATGAAGGTGCCTCGCAGGCTCCTGTTCACGGTGTATCCGGCGATGAAGTTCCCGACGGCACCGCCGACACCGAAGATGATCAGTACGACCGTGATGAAGGTGGACGTGGCGGATGCCTCGTCCTCCAGGTAGGGGCGCACGAACGTGTACGCGCCGAAGTGGCCGAGCACGAAGAAGATCACGATGAGCAGCACCGTACGAAGCTGCCCGTTCCTGACCGGCAACCCGAAGACCTCCCGGACCGAGACCGCGTTCTCCGAGGGCAGCGACGGAACGATCGCCGCGACCGCCACAAGCACCAGCAGGCTGAGGCCGGCCCAGATGGCGAAGGTGGTCCGCCAGTTCGTGTGGGCTTCGACGATGGTGCCGAGCGGAATGCCCACAACCGTGGCGATGGAGATACCGGACATCACCACCGCCGCCGCCCGGCTCGCGTGGCGCTCCGGAATGATCCGCATGGCCATGCTCACGCCGATGGCCCAGAAGACGCCGCTGGCGAAACCCATACAGAGCCGCGTCGCAAGAATCAGCGGATAATTCGGCGAGACCGAGGTGATGAGGTTTCCCAGGGTCAGTACCGCCAGCAGCGTGGACAGAAGAAGACGTCGGTTGACGCGCCTTGTCCAGGCCACGATGAACGGGACGCCAAGGCCGGCCGCGACGCCCTGGGCGGTCACCATGAGGCCGGCGACACCAACTGAGACGCCAAGGCTCTTACTCAGCGGAGTAAGCAGGCCGACGGGCATCAGTTCGGTGGTGAGGAAGACGAACAAGCTGGCGGTGATGGCAGCGACGCCGAGCCATGCCTTGAAGGCCGAGGGCGAGCGTTCTTGTTCCTGCACGGGCATGACTTCTCTCCAACGATCTGCTCACGATAGGTGTCTGTGACATATGGCGTCATGAATGGGTTCCGCCTCGGCCCAGGACGGGCTTCGGCCCGAGCGCTGCGGACTGTTCGCCGATGGGGGGCTTCTGGGCGGCCCGCAAAGACTCGGGAAAAACCTCAGGGAGGGTGCCGTAGCCGGCTCCGTCAGAAACGTTCTGCGGCGCCGTACGTGACGTAATCAAATTCTGGCCCGGCAGGCATCAATGAGTCCAAGACATGTTTGTCATCTCATCTATCTTGATACACGATGGATCACATGGACCTGCAGCAGATGCGCTATGTGGTCGCCGTTGCCGAGACGAACAGCTTCACCCGTGCCGCCGAGCGCTGTCTGGTCGTGCAGTCCGCCCTCAGTCACCAGATCGCTCGTCTGGAGCAGGAGTTGGGGGCGAGGCTGTTCGAGCGCACCACCCGCCGGGTGCGGCTGACGCCGGCCGGTGCGGCGTTCCTCCCAGCCGCCCGCCAGTCCCTGGAGGCCGCCGAGCGGGCGGTCATCGAAGTCGCTGCTGCCATCGGTGAAGTCCGCGGGCGGCTCTCCGTCGGGCTGATCCCGTCCGTCGCCGCCCTCGACATCCCGGGCGCATTGCGGGAGTTTCGCCGGCGGTATCCGAAGGTGCGCATCAGCCTCCGTGTGGGCGCGAGCGACGATCTGGTCGAGCAGGTCAGGGAAGGAGCCATCGAAGTGGCCTTCCTGGGGGTGCCAACCACAGTGCGGCCCGAAGGAGTCAGCTCCCGGGAACTCGCCCGTGACCGACTCGTCGCAGTCGTCGCCCCCGATCACCCCTCGCCGCTGAACCAGCGGTCGACCTTCGAAGACTGTCCTCGGAGGTGTTCGTGGACCTCCCGGCCAAGACCGCCGGTCGCGCCCAGTCAGACCTCGCCTTCTCCGCCGCCGACCTGACCCGCGACGTCGCCTTCGAAGTGAC
Organism: Streptomyces spiralis; assembly: GCF_014654675.1. Lineage (GTDB taxonomy): Bacteria > Actinomycetota > Actinomycetes > Streptomycetales > Streptomycetaceae > Streptomyces > Streptomyces spiralis. Next base: position 15,504 of record NZ_BNBC01000078.1, on the reverse strand, counting down.
CAACGCAGACTTCCTGGCCCGGCTGGTCGGGCAGGGCCTCGGGGTGGCGCTGCTCCCCTCCGCGTACGTGGCTCAACTCAGCGGCGTGGCCACCATCGAGGTCATCGACGCGCCGGCCCGCGTCGAATACATCATCTGGAGTGCCGACAGCCGCACACCCGCGGCGACCGCGTTCCTCCGCATCCTCGGTATCCCGGACGTGCACGGCGCCCCGTGAGACCGACGCGGCCGGCGACGCGGAGGCCACGCCGTCAGCGATGCTCAAGGATTGTCCGGCAAAGATCGTCGGGTACCGCGTCACACATATCCAGTGAAGGTGACTGAGCCTACGCGAGTTCCTTCCGCATCAACGTGCAGATCGTTTCGTAGCGGCGCAGCGAACCATCAGGGGCTTGTTCGTCCCACGCGTCCGGCTGACGGTCGTACGCGACATATCCCAGTCGTTCGTACAGTGCACGCGCCCGGGGGTTGTTCTCCTCCACCGCCAGCTCGGCCTGCCGCAGACCGCGGTTCCTGACGCGCAGTTCCGCGGCTTCGACAAGGAACGTGCCGATCCCACACGACTGCAGAGCGGGGTGGACTGCCAGCTGCCACAAAGTGCCGACACCGTCCTTGACCTGGTAGTCGATGCCGCCCTTCGCCACAGGGATGTCGGTCGCGGGGCAGACCGCAAGGTAGTCGACCTCACCGATCCGGGCACGTTCCAGCTGCCTGGCGACGTCCGCCAGGTGGTGGTCAGACCCTGCCCACCCGCAGGACGCCAGGTCCGCATGCGCCAAGTCACGGACTGACAGCCTCAACACGACGTCGGTCATCTTCAGTACCTCCGGCGAGCCAGCTTCCTCGCCGATCACATGGGACGCAACGCCGTTTCCGCGCGGGCACGCGCCCCGCTCCCGCCGCGGCGGCCACCGGGGCGCGTGGCCGCCGCGACGCGAGCGGGTCAGGAGAGCTGCCAGGTGTCAGCCGCGCAGTGCCGCCATGCCGGCCGCACTGATCCTGGAGAAGCGCAGGGACTGGCCCGGATCCGAGCTGCCGCCGGGGGCGTTGTCCTGCTCGTAGTTCGAGTTGTAGTGCCCCTTGGCTCCGACGCTCCTGTAGAAGTTCGTGTAGTCGATGTCGCTGCGGGGGTCGCTGAACGGGATGAAGTTGAAGCCGTTGCCGACGCCGGGTGCCTCGCCGGTGGCGTCGCCGTCCTTGGCGTGGAACAGCTGGTAGCGCTGCGGCTGCTTGGCGACCTGGGCGGCCGGGTCGAAGATGTCCTCGACGCGGTTGCCCTCCCAGTCGTAGCGCCACCGCCACTGGTGCTGGGCGACGTGCGCCCAGTACACGTCCATCTCGATGACGCACAGGGCCGGGTCGGTGACGTCGAGGTAGTGCTGCATGAGGCGCTTGCCCGACTCTCCCCGCACCTGCGTGGGCGGGATCGGTCTGCCTGTCACGCGGTCCTCGGTCACGGTGACCATGGGACCGTCCTGCAGGAAGTTGTACGCCGGCGAGTGGTTGTGGGTGTACAGGTGGATGCCCCACTGCTGGCTGATCGTGTTCAGCGCCTCCCATTTCTCGCCGGCGACAGTCCACGGCTCGATGTTGCGGTTGCCCGCGTTCGTCGGGTCGCTGCCGGTGCCCATGAACGGCGTGCCGAGGATCGCCGCGAATTCGAGCTCGGTCTGGAGCCGCTCGTAGTCCTGCGCGGACATGGCGCCGCCGGGGCTGTTCGGGCCGTTCCACGTGTTCGGGATGAAACCGTGGTTGCCGATCGCCTCCAGACCGTACGCGTCGAGGAAGCCGCGCAGCGTACGCGCGTACGCCAGGTACGCCGCCCGCGACTGCGGTGTGGTGACGCCGCCCGGCGCCGGGTTGGGCACGTCGCCGCCGGGGTTCGCGGCGTTCTGGCCGTAGCCGGCGAACTCGATCTGTTTGAAGCCGCAGTTCGCCAGGAACTCGAACAGTTCCACCCAGCCGCCGGGCAGCGGCACGAGCGGGCCGAGATCGGTCGGGTCCTGCGGGAAGTTCGGTCCGCCCAGGCGGCCCATGGTCGGTGAGACGCCGAGCCGCGCGCTCGCCGCGATGCCGACCCGCGTGGGCACGTCGCGCTGGCTGTAGGCGATCGTGCCCAGCTTGCCGCCCGGGATGAGCCGCCCGTCGGCCGCGCTTGCCTGGGCCGGCGTGAACACGGATGCGGGGCCGATCGGGCTGAAGGCCGCGGCCACCGCCGCGCCCGCGCCGACCATGAACCGGCGCCGGTTGAACTTGCTGTCGAAGGCCATCGTGGTCCCTCTTTCGAAGTGGCTGAACCAGATCAGGGCCGGGGCGCCGTGGTGATCGCACGGCGCCCCCGGCCGCGGGGTGGTGCTAGGAAGCGCTCACTCCTTGTCCGCCGAACTCGGCCCAGTTGAGGTTGAACAGGTTGCCGCCGGTCTGGCCGCCCGTGACCGACCGGAACACGAGGTAGATCTTGTGCTTGCCGCCCGGGTCCGTGATCGGGAACTTCTGGCTCTCCCAGGTCGCCGTGCCACCGGTCGACGTGAGATTCGCCGTGGTGAGAACCGGCCCGCCGACGGAGTCGAGGTGGACCTCGACGGCGGCCATCGGGCTGCCCGCCGGCACCTGCGTCGACGTGCTCGCCACCCGGAACGTCAGCGAGTCGATGGCGCGCAGGTTGAACGGTCCGTTCAGGCCGATCCAGTCGCCGTTGCCGAGGCTGCCGCGGTGCTGGCTGCCGCCGTCCGGGTCGTTCGTCGTGGCGACGTTGGTTCCGGACTCCTCCAGGGAGACCTCGGCCTCCTGGCGCTTCTGCCGGATCTGGTTCTGAGCGACCGTCGTCAGCGCCGGAACGCCGCCGGCTCCGCCCTTATCGGTGTACGAGGCGCTGATGACACCGAACACGTTGCCCCCGTGGGACACGTCGTTGGCATCGGTCGCCAGCACACCCGTGCAGCCGTGGGCGCTCTGTTCGGCGTGGCCGTGGGTGTCGTGGCCGAGGACGAACGTCACCTCGACCTTGCTGCAGTCGATCGTCCCGTCCTCGGGATCGGTGACCGTCACCGAGAACGGGATGCTCTCCCCGAAGGAGAACAGGCCGCCGTCGACCGGCGTGTTGACGGTCACGGTGGGCGCGGTGTTGCCGACCGTGATGGTCGTGTTCGCCGAGGCGGACTTGCCGCTGGAGTCGAGCACCGTCAGCTTCGCGGTGTACTGTCCCGGCGTCGTGTAGGTGTACTGCGGGTCGGGGTCGATCGAGTCGACGGTTCCGTCACCGTTGAAGTCCCACTCGAACCGGATCGAGTCGCCCGCGTCGGGATCCCGCGAACCCGCGCTGGAGAACTGCACGTTCAGCGGAGCGGAGCCGTTCGTCGGCGTCGCCGCGAGCACCGGGATCGGTGCGCGCTTGCCCTTGACGTAGTCCCACCGGTACAGGCCGGCGTCGGCGTTGCTGTTGAAGAAGCCGTCTCCGTAGCCGAGCAGGTAGAAGTGACCGCCCCCGTCGAACTGCATGTCCATCGGGTTGTCGCACTCGAACGGCTTGCTCGTGTCCGGGACCCGCTTGGCATTGAGGCCGGCACAGTCGAGCACGTCGTTGATCTTGAACACTCGGCCCTTCGAGTCCAGGCGGACCTCCTTCAGGGTGTCCCGGGTGAACTCGCCCATGAAGACCGCGTTGTCGTAGTACGGCGGCAGCTTCGTCTGATCCGGGTTGTCCGGGTCGAAGTGGTACTTGGCCGCGCCCTGCGGGCCGACACCGCCGGTGCCCAGCTCGGGGAACAGCCGCGGGCAGGTGGTGGCGCCGGAGCCGTTGTAGTAGGCGAGGCACGGCGTACCGATCGGGTTGTCCGCCCGGTTCTCGGGTGTGTACGAGTACCAGATGTCCGGGTTGGTGATCGGCGGTCCGTACTCGAGGCCGGGCTCGACGCTGGGTCCGCCGTCGAGGTTCCACCTGGAGTTGTTCTGTGGCCCGTGCTCGGGGTTGTTGCACTCGAACGGCTGCGCGGGACTGTCCAGCGGGGTGGAGGTGTTGAAGTCCCAGCGGTAGTACGGCAGGTCCTGCTTCACGCACATCGGCCAGCCGTAGTTCGCCGGCTTGCGCACGATCTCCACTCGGCCGGTCCCAGCCGGCCCGCGGAAGTTCTGCGGGGTCTGCGAGTCGGGCGAGTAGTCGGTGATGTAGGCGACGTCGTTCTCGTCGACCTGGACCCGGAACGGGTTGCGGAAGCCCATCCCGTAGATCTCCGGACGGGTCTTGTCCTTGCCGACCGGGAAGAGGTTGCCCGAGGGCACCGTGTAGGCGCCGCCGAACTTGTTCTGGTCGCCGGTCGCGATGTCGCCGTCCTTGACCGAGATACGCAGGAGCTTGCCGCGCAGGTCATTGGTGTTCTGCGCCGAGCGGCGAGCGTCGACGAACGGGGCGTTGTACTTTCCGGTGGTGGTCAGCATGTCGTTGAAAGGAGCGAAGCCCCCGGAGTTGCCGCCGCCGGCCGGGGTGTCGTCGCCGGTGACCATCCACAGGTTGTTGTGCTTGTCGAAGTCGATGTCGCCCGCGACATGGCAGCAGGCGCCGCGGTTGACCGGAACCCGCATGATCTGCTGCTCGGAGGCGACGTCGAGGTGCGCCGGCGTGTCCCCGGCGGCATCGACGAACTTGAAACGGGACAGCTGGAAGTACCCGACCCAGGGATCCCAGACGGCCGGCGAGTCACCGGTGGTCGGCGCGTCCGCCGTCGGAGTCGTCTGCGTGACGACCTCACCCGTCGACAGCTTCACGTCCTTCACGGTGGGAGGCGCGTAGTAGAGGTAGACCCAGTGGTTGGTCTTGAAGTCGTTGTCAATACCCGGTCCGTACATGCCGTCTTCGCTGTTCTGGTAGACCGGGATCTGGGCCAGCACAGTGGTCGTGTTCGACTTGGGGTCGTGCAGCCTGACGCTGCCGCGGCGGTCGGTCTGGATGGCTCGGCCGTCGGGAAGGACGTCGAAGCCGATCGGCTCGCCCAGGTTCGGCGGGGCCGCTACGGCCGTCTGCTGGTAGTTGGACAGTACCGTCGCGCCGCAGTCGGAGTACACCGGATCGGCCTGCCCGGCCGCCCACTTGATCGCGCCACCGAGGTGCGAGCGCAGGTCGCCCTCACGGAAGCCGGCTGCGGTGTTGCCGAGCGCGGTGTAGAAGGAGCGGCCACCCTCAAAGTCCTTGCACCAGGTGACCGGGTGGTCGGCCCCCATCGTGCCGCCGCTGATGCCGGTGAGCGTCTCACCCGACGGCTGCTTCTTGAAGGTGTCCTCGACGACGGTGGCCAAGACGTGGCTCTTGCCACGCACATTGGACTTGAAGTTGTACCAGGCGTCGGAACGGGTCCAGTACTCGGGCAGGTTCTTCGACGCCTCGTGGACGCGGTCTGCGACCTTGATGGTGCCGGGCTGCACGTCGGTCCGGCCGGATGCGCGGGTGCCGAGGACGTCGGACAGGAATTTCCAGTCGGGCTGGGCTTCGATCGCCGAGCCGACGGCGACGAGGCCGCCGCCCGCGCGGTAGTACGCCTCGAAGGCGTCCTGCTGGGCGGTGGTGAGCACGTCGCCGCTGGTGTTGAGGAAGACGACGGCGCGGTACTGCTTGAGGTGCTCCTCGTCGAACTTGCGGGAGTCGTCGGTCACTTGAACCGCGAACCTGAGCTGATCGCCCAGCTGTCTTATGGCGTCCACACCGGCGTTGGTCACCGACGGGTGCGCCTCCGTGGATTTCGTGAAGACCAGGACTCTGTATTGGTTGCCGGAGCTCTCCGGCACTGCGGCGTCCGGTGGGGCCGCCGCGGCCGGGACGGACGCCGACGCCAAACCGATGAGCATGCTGCCCAGGAGTGCGAGCAGCGCGCCGAACACGGTGAGGCGGCGGCGAAAGGCTATGCGCATGGAACCTCCTCAGGAGTACGCCAGGCCAACGGGCCGTCATGCGGAGACGGCTCGGCCGGGAAGGGTGCGGTATGCGCTGGTATGCCCAGAAGAAACGTCGGACAGGTGATCGGTCGCTGAGGTGCGGGTGGGACGGGGCGGCGACAGGTGCGTGCACTACGCCGAGCTGCGCATCAGCGCCCACCGGGATCACTGGTGAGCGACTGGCTCGGTCCAAACTCCTGCGCGGATCGTATAGCCGCGAATCCGACAAAGAAAGAGTCTGTTACGCGCAAGTTTCCAGTAAAGGGGTCCAACTTCTGCTGAATGAAGCCAAAGTCCGCTGCCGACGAGAGGAAGCCGTTGCCCAGCCGCCGATCTCCGGCGGCACATCACCGACGTAGTGGCCCTCAAGCTCGTGCCACGGACCCGTGGGAGGGTGCCGGTCTCGTTGCTGCTCCGCGAGGTACGAGCACCGTGGACTCCGCATAGGGGAGGGGACGCCGACGTAGGAGTCGTCGGCGCGTGGTGCTGAGAGAGCCCGGGAGATCGTGGAGAGCGCAGTCGGTGGCCGGTTTGGCAGTTGGATCGCCCCAGACGCTGCGGGGGTCGAGGCGGTGAGTTCGCGGCTCGCCCGGAGCGTCGGCGGAGACCGATGAGTCTGGACGGCTTCCGGGACTTTTTCACCGCGACACGCGGCCGCCGAGACGCCGAAGGGACCGCGCGGGTTCTGACCGCTCTCGACCGGGCTCTCGCCGACGCGAAGCAGGGCTCTCAGCCGGCCTTCTCCCTCATCGCGAACTGGCAGCGGACCGTGCTACACCGCGACGCCGTCGTCTTCCGCACAATGCCGGCCTTCGCGAAGGGTGGACGAGAGCTCTACGGCCTCACGCCCGACACGCACGCACGGTTCGAGCACTGCCTCGCCGAAAGCACCAGCCCGGACCTGCCTCTCCCTTCGCGCGCCGCCCGGGCCCACCTCGATGTCCTCTTCTTCCATCCGTTCGAGGACGGAAACGCCCGGGCAGCCATGCTGGCGCTGGCCTTTGTCTTGGGCCGCGAAGGCGCCCCGCTCGGCCAGGTGCGCCCACTGCAGGCAACCCGCTGGGCCGACGACGCCGAAGGCGCGGCCGATCTGGCGGTTCTGCTCGGAATCCTGATCACCGCGGCGGACCGCCGCCTGTCCAACAGGAGCCACTCATGACCGGACGCGACGTCATACACAACGAACTCGCCCAGGGACTGCGCCGCCCGACATCACAGGGCATCGAGTGGTTCGACGGTCTCGGCCCGGAGGAGCAGTCCGAGACTCTGCGGCTCCTTCGCCATCACTGCGTCCGAGCTCGCGCTGTCATCGAGGACGGACCGGGGAGCGTCCGCCGTGCCGGACTGCGCCCGACGCATACACCTGCGGTGCTGATCACACGCGGCCGGATCGACCAGCAACTGGGGAAGATCGCCGGCCTCGCCCCTCTTGACGAGCGCCGCATGGGGTCTCGGCTGCTGATCGCGGTACTTGCGATCGCCGATGCACGGCGCCGCGAGCGAGTCCTGGAGTTCGTGGCGGAGCAGCCCGGCGAGGACCGCCCGGTGGTCGCCGCGCTCAAGCGGCTCGCGGCACTGGTCCCGCACAGGCACGAGGACGTCCTGCGGGTCCACCTGCCGACCCGCCAGGTCACCCGTGCGAAACGCCGGCCGTCGATCCGCGCGGACGCTGCGGCGTCGGCCAACTCCGAGCTCGAGTTGCGCGATCCGGCCACCTGACAGATCGTGGAAAGAGAGCGTGGAGGACCGCACCGGGCCGGACTGGCGCGCGGACGCCTGGTATCTGGCCGTGGAGATCACCGGTCCGGGCAGACCCGCCGACGCGGACGAGCAGCCCGTGGCCCCGGTCGCGCTCGCCGAGTGAATCCGGACCATAGCCCGTCCGCGGTCGACCACCCGCCTGGGCTCCAAGGCGCGGCGTCGGGGACGCCGGAGTCGTCGACGGTTGCCCCCTCGGACAGGGCGCGACGTTGTCCGCGCGGCCGTCCCATGGTTCTCCCTCCGGATCAACGCATCGGAGGACCACCGTGACGATCAAAGGTTACGACGTATCCGCCTTCCAGGACGCGAACTTCCCAACTAAAGGCACCAGTTTCGCGTTCATCAAGGGTACTGAGGGTCGTTCCTACGTGAACCCCAAGCAGAAGGAGCAGACCGCGCACGCCCGCGCCGCGGATCTGGTCGTCGGCTTCTACCACTTCCTGCACTCGGGGCACATTAAGGAGCAGGCGGCCCACTTCGCAGAGGGCTCCGCGAGCATCGAGTACGATCTGCTGGTCGTCGACTGGGAGTCGAACTCGGACGGCACCTCGGCGACCTGTGCAGAGAAGGATTCCTTTATCGCAGAGGTCAAGCGGCTGCGCGGCTCCAACCACAAGATCGGGCTGTACTGCAACCGGGACTTCTGGCGTCACCGGGACACCACCGGCAATGCTGGTGATTTCCTCTGGATCGCCGAGTACGGCGTGGCAGCGGGCAAGCCCAACATCCAGTCCGATTGGATGTTCCATCAGTACACCGACAGGCCGCTGGACACCAACGTGGGCAACTTCGCCTCAAAGGCCGAGCTGGTCGCCTTCGCCGGCGGCATCAACGGCGTGCAGAACTGAATTCCGCTATCGGGCGGGGCGGCCTGGCTCCGCCCCGCCCACCTGCGAACGCCGTTCCTGACCCGTAGGAAGGCTTCGCTGCGGCAGGCAAGACGTCATGATCGTCGGCGGCAACCCGGTCGGCGATACTCGGCTTCGCATGATCGGGGTGCCGGAGTCGCCGATCTGGTGGAGCGGCTCCTCGCACTCGGTCATCAGCAGCTCGGGGGTGCCGCCGGCCGGGCCGCTGCCGTTCGGCGGCAGCGGCCGTCCTCCTCAACCCAGGTCGAAGGTATTGGGCAGGCCGAGCCGGTAGCGCACCTCGTCGATGCGTTTGAGGGGTTCCAGTTCCTGAGGGCGGTACAGCTCCCAGATCCGGCACCGTTCGGCGTTTGAGCCGTCCTGGTCGAGCAGCGCGTTGACGGCCCGTCGCGCCGACTCGTTGGCGCCTTCCATCGTCGCCAGGTCCACGTCGGTGCGGACGTAGTCGCCGGCGAGGAAGAGGTTCGGTACGGCGGTCTTCGCCGACGGGCGGTTGTAGAGCGTCCCCGTGGGATGGATCAGGAGCGGTTCTCGGTTCTGCGGATCGGGACCGCCGAGCCCTGTCACGGCCGGGTCCATGAACCAGCCGAGCCGGTCGGTGTCCGTGAGCGTCGTCTTGCCGGAGTCGTTCAGGGCGTCCTTCAGTTGCGCCCAGCACTCCTCGACGATCTCCTCACGCGTGCACTCACGGGCCGTCTTGCCGTACAGGATCCCCGGCCGGTCCCACTCCGAGACGATCGCGGACAGGCAGTCGTGGGCGCGTCCGTCGCCGTAGTCGTTCGAGAAGTTCCGTACGTCCCAGAACTGCGCCTGCCCGATGGCCGTCACCGACCAGGGTGAGTCGAGGCAGTTGATGTGCCCGTGGACGACGGGAGTCGGCGTGCCGAGGTAGAACTGCACACCGGTCATCCAGTCCGTCTGCAACGCGTCGCACCGGGCGAGTTGCGGGTCGGCCGCGCGCAGGGCGGTACCCCAGGTGCGCCGGGCGTGCTCGACGGGCATGGCGCAGACGTAGTGGTCTGCGGTGACGGTGCGTTCGTCGCTCCCGTCACGGGCGGAGACCCTCACGCCGGTGACGCGCCCGCCCGCGTACAGCACCTCCCGCACTTGCGTGCCGAGCTCGAACCGGACGCCCAGGGAGCGCAGGTGCGCGGACCAGGGGTCGATCCACGCCTCGCTCGTGGGTGCGTTGAGCACGCGGTCGATGTCCGCGTCGCCGTCCATGCCGCGGCCGAGCAGACCCCACAGCAGCAGCGCCTCGATGATGACGCGGCCGACGGTACGGGTGGAGGCGATCTGGGCGCGGGTGGCGACGAGGTTGCGGGTCTGTCCGATCCCGAGGAGCGTGCGGTACTCCTCGCTCATCCGCTCGGCGCGGATGAACTCCCACCAGGAGGTCTTCTCCCACTGGTCCTCGCGGCGTGCGTCGCAGCTGGTGAGGTGGACGAGGACACGGTCGGCGAAGTAGGCGGCCTCGTTCGCGGGCAGCCGGCTGCCCAGGTCGAGGACGGAGAGGATCTGGTCGCGGATCCAGGACGGGGTGATGTCGCCGGGCGCGGGCGGGGTGGTGACCCGCCTGAGGGGGAAGTGGAGGTCCGGGCGGCCCGCCTCGCGGGCGAAGAGCGCCTCGGTGCCGCTGCGGAGGTTGTCGTGGACGCCGTTGGCGTTGCCGGGGAAGGGGATGCGGCGCATGGTGTCCGGCAGGTTCCGGTAGAAGCCCGGGAAGAAGCGGAAGCCGTGTTCGCCGGGCAGGGGTCTGCGGCCGCCCGTGCCGGTGTGGGGGACGTCCATCGAGCGGGCCTTGCCGCCGAGGACGTCGTAGTACTCGTAGACGGTGACGGTGTAGCCGCGTTCGGCCAGTTCCTGGGCGGCGCTGAGTCCGGAGACGCCGCCGCCGAGGACGGCGACGCGCTTGCCGGTGGGGGTTGCGGCAGCGGCGGCCCCCGGCCGTAACGCGAGAGCGCCCACCGCGCCACCGGCCCCCGTCAGGAAGCGTCTGCGGGTTGTTCCCTGGTGTTCTGTTGTCATGGATACGGGAGGGTAGGCAGAGCGGGGACGCGGCGACAGGTCGCCGTTCGGTCGCCCACGGCATCCTCACAAAGGTGCAGGATTCGTCCAGGACGAAACCGATCTCCACCCTCGGCCTACAGGCCGGAACGGCACCCGCCTTCCCCTCGGGGCGGATGGACGGCCCGCAGCCGCCGTCCATACAGCCGCGGGCCGGCCGCGCCGCCGGCCCGTGAGCACGAGGTGTCCCCCCGCAGCCGGCAGCGTGCCGTGAACGAGGCCCGCGAGCGGTACGAAGCCGAGCAGCATGAGAGGTCTTCCAGCGCGGCATCGCGTTTTGGGACTCCCATCCAGATGCGCCCTCGACTCAGCTGAGTCAGGGCTGCCGGCGGAACGGAGCGAGCGTGGCGCGGACGAGGTCGGCGGCACCCCAGTCGGGGTCGAACTGGGCGATCACGGCCAGGTGCTGGCGTAGCTGGAGGATCGGCATGCGCTCGCGCCAGTCGCGGTCGAGCCCGGTCAGCTCGGCGTACAACTCGAAGAACACGTGCGCCTCGGGCGGCGGCGCCGTCGTCCACAGGTGGGCCAGGTCGACCTCGGCCCACGTGTACGACACGGCCGGGTCGATCAGCGCGGGCCGCCCGTCGGGGGTGGCCATGACGTTCAGCGCCCACAGGTCGCCGTGCGTCAGGCACGCGGGCCTGACCGGCAGCAGCTCGGGCAGCCGGTCGCACAGCCGCTCCAGCGCCGCCCGGTCCGCGGCGTCCAGCGCCTCCTCGACGCGAGGCTCGCCCAGCCAGCGCAGCAGACGGTGCTGGGCGAAGAACTCGAATCCGTCGTCGTCCCAGGTGTTGACCTGCCGACGGCGGCCCAGCCAGTTGTCCCGGTGCCACCCGAATCGGGGGTACCGCGTGGTGGTGTGCAGGTGGGCGAGCGCATGCGCGAGCTGCTCCCAGAAGGCGCCGGTGCCCGGCCGGGGCTGCAGCACGGACAGCACGAGCAGGTCGCGGTCCGCGAATATGATCTCGGGCGTGGCGATGCCGCCCGCCTCGCGCAGCACGGTGAGCCCTTCAGCCTCCGCGGCGAAGGCGTCGCCCGACGGCGGCTCGCCGAACGCCTTGACGAACACCGACGTGCCGTCACCGCGGCGCGCGAGCCCCGCGGTCGCGGCGAGGCCTCCAGTGGCCGGTTCGACCGCGAGGACGTCGGTCACGCCGGCCGCGTGCAGGCGTTGGAGCAGGAAGGACATCGGGTCTGTCACGGCTGTGCTCCTCTGTGGTGGTCACGCATCATGGCAGTTATGGGGTGCCTCCCCGAGGCCGGGTCCGGCCTCAAGATCCTGCACCAGCCACCTCGGCCGGCACAGAGCGGGGCGCGTTCAGGCGTCGCCGGCGGATGACGGCACATCCGAGGACGCGGTACTTGTCGTGGCCGTAGCCGCGGTCGGTCGGCAGCAGGTTCGGGCGGTCTCAGGGTCGGCCGCGCCGATCAGGCTGCCGCGCTCCGGACACGCCGGTTCTACGCCGCGCGCCCGGCTGGAGCGCCCGCGCGGGGGTCGCCCACGTCGTGACGGCCCTGCCGGCCGGCAGGATCAGCGATGCCTGCCGCCCCGCCCCGCTTGGAGGGCCGAGACCCGGCGCCGCCACGCGTTCGTATCCCGCCACGATGACAGACGGCCCGGCTCACCCTCCCCCCTTCTCCTCCGCGGTCCGCAGTGCGAGTGCCGTCAGTGCCTCGGGGGCGCCCGCCTGGCCGCGGACCCCGGGAAAGGCGTTGACGTCCACGATCCGCGGTGTGTTTCCGCCGGCGTCGATCAGGTCGACCCCGTACACCTCGAGCCCGAAGAGCGGGCCGATCCCTCTCCCCATCTCCAGCCATTCCTCGGGGAGTTCATGGAGCGGCAGCGACACGGTCACTCGCTTGGCAAGAGGGCGGCCGTCGGCCAGCTCGGAGCGTCGCAGCGCCGCGAACACCTGACGGCCTATCACCCAGAGTTTGCGGTCCCAGCCGTCGTTGGCGGTGTAAGGCTGTACGACCACCGGCTCGTCGCCCCACTGGCCGCACAGGTCATGGAGCCGTCCTGCGTCGTCGATCCGTGCGACCAGGTCACCACGTCTGCTGTGGCGGCTCTTCACCACCAGCGGATAACAGAGTTCGGGCTCGGCGGCGAGGTGCCGGAGCTTCGCGACGGTTCTGTTGTCCACGAACGGCAGCCCTGCGGACACCGCCCGTTCCGCCATGAGGGTCCTGTCCTGGCACATCGCTGTGGCAGAGTACGAGTTCACGACGCGAGCGCCGCGTTCCTCCAGCGCTCTGGCCAGGGCGAGGGCGGGCGCCGTACGCGCCTTGAGGAGGTAGACGTCGGCCGGCGTGTCGGGGATGCGCGGGCCCGTCGCGTCAGCGGGGTCGATCCAGTCGATGGTGTGGCGGGGTGTCAGAAGAGCGGCTGTGGCGGCCAGCAGTGGATGGTCGGGCCGCGGTGTGATGAGACCGACCCTCATAGGGTCTCTCCGACGGCCGCCGGCATCTGTGCCGGAGTCCGTGCGGCGTGCAAAGACGTCACGACGGCGGCCGGTGGCGGCGCCGCACCTCCGTCGCGTGCCAGTTTCAGGACGGCCCTCGCCACCCGGGCCGGCGCGTCGGGGACCCGGCGAAAGCTCGGAAAGTCGTTGACGTCCACGACCACCGGACCGTCAGGGCCCAGGAGCACGTCCACGCCGTACAGGTCGAGCCCGTAGACCTCGCCGACCTCGGCCGCGATCCGCGCCACCTCCGTGCTGAGTTCGACGCGCCGTTCGGGGATCGGGCGGCCCGGGTGGAGCGGCGAACAGCGCTCGGTCGCGTACAACTCGCCACCGACGCAGTACACCTTGAGGTCAGTTCCGGAGTTGGGCACGTACGGCTGGGCGATCAGGACTCCCTCGCCTGCCAGCTTCGCTCCCATCTCCTTCAGCCGGATCGGCGACGACACGAGGTGTACGCCGCGCCCCGAGCTGCCGTCGGCCGGCTTGACGACCAACGGATAGTCCGCCTCCGGTATTTCGGACAGAGTCTCCCAGCGAGCCACCGCGTAGGTCAGCGGCACGGGCAGCCCGTGGCTGCGGCCGATCGCAGCGGCCAGCGCCTTGTCCCGGACGCCCCTGATGGCGCGGGCGTCGTTGACGGTGGTGAGCCCGACGGCTGCGGCCGCCTCCAGCAGTGTGAGTCCGGGGCCACCCGACACCGTCTTGAGCACCCACGCGTCGTGGCTGCCCTTGCGCACCGCCTCGGACACGGGCACCAGCGAGCTGCCGGGGCGCAGAACGTCCACCCTGTGTCCCCAGGAGGTGAGTTGGCGAATCACCTCGACGGGCATGCCGTCATGACGGTATTGCTCCTCCACCAAGAAGCAGAGTTTCATCGGCCTTACCCCACAACCCCTCAACCCGGTGCGCCCGGGCACACGGCCCGACGGCCTGTCACATGAGAGGTCATGATCTCCTGCGCCCGCTTCTCACTTCACCAGCCCCCCTTGGAGGGCATCCGCTCAAGGTAGTCGGTGTTCTGGGATGTTCTTGTGACGGGTGGCCTCGGCGGTCGTTGCACGGTGTGCGAGTGCACGTCGGCCGTACCGCACCGATGTGTCCGATGCACGCCGAGCTCCGATCGGGCCAGTCTTCACCGCCTGGCGCGCGAACGGACGCGGGCCGCGTTCAGACGTCTGCGCCGGGTCCTGTCACCGCCAATGGACGCGGCGCACCGATGGGCGCGCCCGACGGCAGTCCCGCCACGATGGCCGCGGCGTGCTCCGACACCGGAGACGTGGGCGAGCCGTCCGACAGCCGCCGTGATGGCCATGCCGAGCCCGCCACCGAGGACCACGCGCAGTGGAGGGGACAGGCCGCGGTGTGCCCGCTCTGGCCCAGCTCGTCGCACAGGTGAGCCTTGAGGCGGGTCGGCCTCGTGCAGCGCCTCGGCGACCCGCCGCGCGAGTTCCCGCGGCACTCCCCGGCCGTCGTAGATGGCGGTGAGCTCGGCGAGCTGGACATCCTGGGCTTCGGCGAGCTCCGGGCCTCCTTCGCCCGGCCGGCACTCTCCACAGTGGGATTCACGGAACTGCGCCAGCCCATGCGGCCAGGGCGGTGCTCGGCCGGCGACCCGCCTCCCCTCTCCCGGCTTGATAGGCAAGTGGAGGCTTGCCTATGGTGGGGGTGTGCCTGATGATGTTTTCAAGGCGCTGTCCGACCCGACCCGCAGAACGATCCTCGACGAGCTGACGGAGCGGAACGGCCAGACCCTCTTCGAAATCTGCGCGCGGCTCTCCATGAAGCACGGACTGGGACTGTCACGTCAGGCGGTCAGTCAGCACCTCGCCGTGCTGGAGGCCGCGGGGCTGGTAACGACACGGCGCGAGGGCCGCTACAAGTTCCACAACCTCACCACCGAACCGCTCGAACAGATCGTCTCGCGCTGGCTCAAGCCGCAAGAACCGGAGACCGGAAAATGAAGATCTACATCGCCCACGTATTCGTCGACGACCAGAACAAGGCCGAGCGCTTCTACACCGAAGTGCTGGGCTTCGTGAAGAAGAACGACATCCCGCTCGGCGGCGGCGCCCGCTGGCTGACCGTCGTCTCGCCCGAGAACCCGGAGGGCGCCGAGCTGCTCCTGGAGCCGTCCGGCCACCCCGCCGTCCCGCCCTACAAGGAGGCGCTGGTCAAGGACGGCATCCCGGCCACCTCCTTCGAGGTCAAGGACGTACACGAGGAGACCGCCCGCCTCCGCGAGAAGGGCGTCGTCTTCACGCAGGAGCCGGCCAACATGGGCCCGGTCACCACGGCCGTCTTCGACGACACCTGCGGCAACCTCATCCAGATCGTCCACCACAACGCCTAGGTGTGCTGGCCGGACAGGTTGGTGACGCGGCTGGCTGGTGTTTGGCCGCTGATGCCGGTGTGGGGTCGGT
>NZ_BNBC01000077.1:365-28726 GCF_014654675.1 Streptomyces spiralis | reverse complement strand
CATCACCGCCGCGGCCAACTACGCCGCCCACCGCTACGGCTCCATCGACAACGTCAACTCCGCCTACTGAGCCAAAGCACCCCCAGCACCACACCCCAAGGCCGATGCCCGCAGCAACACCCGCTGCCGGCACCGGCCTTCGCCACACCCACAACCAACACGGCGCAGCACCACACCCCGACAACGGCCCTGCCCGGCCGAGGGCCGTCCGGCGCGGTCGGCGGCCCTCAGGTTCAAGGTGCTGTCTTGGCCGAATGACGGCCGGTGAGGTCAGGCGTCACTGGTGTCGGTCGGTGTCGCCTCACCGAGCATGGCGAGGGTCAGCACATTGCCGGAGATGCCCCAGCCGCCGTCGGCGACCTCTTCAACCAGAACCATGGTGTTGTTGCGGGCGCGCTCGCCGTAGATCTCGACGTACAGCTCGGTGGTGCGGGTGACGATCTCCTCCTTCTGCTTCGGGGTGAGGGTCTTCTCGGGGACCTTGAAGTTCGCGAAAGGCATGGCTGGTCGTTCCTTCTCTCCTGTGCCGGATCCGGGCCGGGCCGCGGACTTGCCGTCGCCCTGTTGCGTCCTCCACGATCGGCCGGTCCCCCGCCCCTAGCCAGGGCTGCGCTTACCCAGGGGATGCCACCCCCTGGCTACGCCCTGGCGCGGGAGCGACCATGGAGGGGTGAACCTTCCAGAACTCGGTGCCTTCCTCAGGACCCGCCGCGACCGCATCCGCCCCGCCGAGGTCGGTCTGCCCACAGGCCCGCGCCGGCGGGTACCCGGGCTGCGCCGGGAGGAAGTCGCCCAGCTGGCCGGGCTGTCAGCCGACTACTACACCGAGTTGGAGCGCGGCAGCGCGAAGAACGGCGTGCAGCCCTCGACCCAGACCCTGGCCGCCCTCGCCCGAGCCCTGCGGCTGAACGGCGACGAGCGCGACCACCTGTTTCACCTGGCCGAACGGCCGGTCCCCCCGTCAGCACACGGACCATCGGCACACGTGCAGCCCGCGCTCCTCGGACTGCTGGACCGGCTGTCCAACACGCCCGTGCGCGTCATCACCGACCTGCACGAAACCCTGGTGGAAAACGACCTGGCCCTGACCCTGCTCGGCAAGTCCCCGGCACACCGCGGCCCGGAGGCGAGCTTCGTGTACCGCTGGTTCACCGACCCGCAGGCGCGCGAGATCTACCCGCCCGAGGACCACCCGCACCACTCCCGGGTGTTCGTGGCCGACCTCCAGGCAGCGGCCGCCCGGCGCGGCCGGGACGCGGAGGTCACGAAGATGGTCGCCGTGCTGCGCCGCCGCAGCCAGGAGTTCGCAGCCCTCTGGGACACCCACGACGTGGCGGTGCGCCGCATGGACCACAAGAGGATCGTCCACCCCCTGCTCGGCGTCATCGAGCTCGACTGCTACAACCTCCTCAGCGAGGACGGACGCCAACGCCTGCTGTGGTTCACGGCGCCGCCCGGAAGCCCGGGAGCCGAGCAGCTCGAACTGCTGTCCGTCGTAGGGACCCAGGAGCTGGGCCTCACGCAGGGCATGCCACCGGAGTGGTCCGCGGCGAAATGAGGTGCCCGTGTGTGTCGGCGATGGAGGCCGGTGCCTCTCCACACCGTCGGACGCGCCTCGCAAGATCCCGTACGGGTGCGCCCGGAGACGGTGACGGACCGGCCGACGGTGCCGGGGGTGTGTCAGCCCGCTTGTCGGTGCCGCGCCACCACGCGCAGCGTCCGGACCGACGGGTCGGCCGCGTCCGGGAGGAGAGCGCCGTGATCCGCGCTGGTGCGCAGGTAGTCAAGGACCTCATTGGTGATCACCTCGCCGGGCGCGATCACGGGAACGCCCGGAGGATAGGGACTGATCGTCTCGGCCGCGATGCGTCCCGCGGCACTCTCTGCGCGGACATGCTCGACCTCGGCGAAGAACGCCTCGCGCGGCAGCATGGCCTGTTCCAACTCCAGAACCGAGGGGTCGGGCAGGTGGACGAGTGGTTGCCGTTCGATGGAGTCGGCTCCGTCGACGAGCGCGCGCAGGGCGTCCAACAGGACTTTCTCGGTTTCGTCGTCGTCGGCGTGGGTGATCGAGGCGTTGATACGGCAGGTGTCGGAGCCGCCGACGTCGACGTGCCGGTGGGCCCGTAGCCACTCGGCGGCCTGCATGCCGCTGATGCCGAGCTCCCGTACGTCGATCACGATCTTCAGCGGATCGAAGGAGGCGGCGAGCCCCTCTTCGACGACCTCCTGCCCCATGGGCCGCAGACCGGGCAGGTCACCGGCCGCGCCCCGGATGCGTTCGGCGCGGTGCAGCGCGGTGTCCAGGAGGTCGTGCCCGTGTTCGACCATCTGGCGGCGCCAGCCGTCGAGGGTCGCGTACACCAGGGTGGAGGCGCTGGTGGTGCCGAGCAGGTCTTCCCGCTGCTTGAGGGCCTCCGGCGACACCCGGTCGTACTGAAGGTGGAAGACGGAGCTCTGCTCGATGGCGCCGCCCATCTTGTGCACGCTGGTGACGACCAGGTCGGCCTCGGCGTCCATGCCCCAGGGCGGCAGGTCGGGGTGGAACGGCAGGTGGGCGCCCCATGCCTCGTCGACGATGAGAGGCACGCCGAACTCGTGGCAGACGCGGGCCACGCCCCGGATGTCGGCGCACGTCCCCCAGTCGGTGGGGGTGATCAGCAGCATCCCCTTGGCGTCCGGGTGTTCGCGCAGCCGGTCGCGTACGTCGTCGGGCTCCGGCGGGTGGGCGATGTGCCGCTCGGTGTCGAACTTGGGGTGCACCCAGATCGGTTCGACGCCGTTGACCACGACGGCCGCGATCACGGACTTGTGCGCGTTGCGGGAGAGCAGCAGCTTCTCGCCGGGACCCGCCACGGCCAGCATGGCCGTCCTCACCGACAGGGAACTGCCGCAGGTGGAGAAGAACGCCTGCTCCGCGCCGACCGCGTCCGCCATGAGATCCTGCGCCTGGCTGAGCACGCCCTGGGACTCACGGCGGTCGTCCAGCCCGTTGAGGGTCAGGACGTCGGAGCGGAACACGTCGAGTCCGACGACGTCCACCACTCGCGGATCCGCGCCCCGCCCCTGCTTGTGCCCGGGTGGGCCGTAGACGACATCGCCGCGGCGCCGGAACTCCTGCAACGCTTCCAGCACGGGGACCCGCGCGTGGTCCATCATTTCCTCCTCGGTCGGCCGACGCTCGGCCTGCTGTGCTCCAGTCAGGGGTCCGAAGTGCCGTCGGACCTGTGGTGAGCCACGGGTACCCCCGTCGCCCGACGAGCGAACCGGCCGCCACCGGCGGGTGGACCGACCGGCGTTTAGCCGGGGCTACGGGGGTACCCGGCTGCGGGGATCACAAGGCCATCACAAGAGGGGCTTCCGGCACGGCCCGCCGGCCGCGGGTCGTCGAGCGAAGGGCCTGGCACATGGCATCCGACGAGACGGCGGGTACGGCCGTGGTGACCGGAGCGTCGTCCGGCATCGGCGCCGAGTACGCCATCCGGCTGGCGCAGCGGGGCTGGGACCTGGTGTTGGTCGCCCGGCGTGCCGAGCGGCTCGACGCCCTGGCGGGACGGCTGCGTGAGGAGACCGGGGTCGTGGTGGAGTCGATGGTGGCCGATCTCGCGCGGTCGCCGGACCTGGACCGGGTCGCGAAGCGGGTAGCCGCCGACGACGTGGCGCTGCTGGTGAACAACGCCGGAATCAACGGCTACGGGCCCTTCGCCGAGGCCGGTCCCGCCCTGCTCACCAAGGTGATCGACGTGAACGTCGTGGCGCCGACGGTGCTGACCCGCGCGGCGGTTCCCCACATGGTGGCGCGCGGCCGTGGCGCGGTCGTCAACGTGGCCTCGCTCCTGGCGTTCGCCGGAGCCCTGCCGCCCGGTCCCCTCCCGCACCGGGCCGTCTACGGAGGCACCAAGGGCTACATGGTGGCGTTCAGCAGGACCCTCGCCGCCGAGCTGGCCGGCACGCCGGTGCACGTCCAGGTCGTCTGTCCCGGACTCACCGCCACCGAGTTCCACCTCGGCACGGGCGAGGCTCCCGTTCCCGGGGAGGCGCGGGTCCACGACGAGGGCGGGATGCCTGCCGCCGACGTGGTCACCGCCTCCCTCTCCGCCCTGGAAACCGGGGAAGTGGTGTGCGTGCCCGGCATGTCGGACCCCGAGGGCGTGACCCGACTGACCGACGCGGAACTCGCCCTGCGCAACGGATCGGGTGCCACGTTGGCCCCCCGCTACCGCGCTGCGGAACGCTCGCACGACTGAATCCGGCTCAGGGACGCCGCCCCAGGTGCTGGTCCACTCGCCGGCCCAGTGCCTCGTACGCGCGGCGGGTCTGCTGGGCGAGTTCGGAGAAGTCGGCCAGTCCCCGGTCCCGCAGCACCCGGTCGAACGGCACGGTGACCACGTCGCTGGAGGTTTCATCGTGCCGGAGCTGCGGAACCGGTGACCCGTCGTGCTGTCCCCCGCGGACGTCGGAGAGGACGAGGGTCGCCGTCCGGGCGAGGTCCCGGTAGCCCGAGGAGCTCAGCCATTGCAGTTGGTGTCGTACCGGCTCGAAGTCCTCATGCCCCGCCATGGCGATCACCAGGTGGTCCACGGTGCCGAGCAGAGCCCTCGGAGAGCTGTCCGGGGGGACGAAGTCCCCGGAGACGTCCACGACGACCGTTCCGAGGGTTCCGAGCCACTCCATCTCACGGCGGATCCGGCGGTTGTCGTACGCCCGGCGCCATCCCTGTGTTCCCTCCGCGTGGGCTCCCTCGGAGTAGAGGAAGTGCGCTCCACCGGAGTCCCTCAGGGTGACCCAGCGTTCGTCGATGGCCCCTGTGGTGCTTCGGCGTACCTCTGCCGCGACACGTACCCGGTCCGAGGACAGCAGCCGGTAGCCGAAGACTTGCATGTGCTCGTCCACCGGTGTCATGACGACGGGAACCGCGTACCGCCCACGGCGCAGACCCGCGAGCACGGAGGCCAGTTGGACCGCGACGGTGCTGCGCCCGCCGCCGGCGGGCCCGGCGACCGCGATGCACCGCCGCCGGTGGGGAAGGACCGCGCCGAGAACATCCGGTGGGGTCCGGCGTCCCCACCGTCTCAATGTGGAGGCGGCCTGTCCCGGTGTGCCCGGCAGGCGCAGCGCGGCGGTCGAGTCGCGCCCCTTGCGGTGGGCCGTGCCCGCGGACGCAACGGCGGGGCGGGGGCTGATGGGCACCTGCGGGCCGGGCTCGTCGTCCGCCGCCCCGCGCACCGGCCCCTGTGGTGTGGTGCTGTGCAGGCGGTTGCCCATCACCGTCATCGCGACCTGGGGAGGAAGCCAGGTGGCGAGGTCGTGGTGGATCGTGTCGCGGGGCAGCCGGTCGCGCAGGAGCGCCAATGCGGCATCACAGCTTGGGGGTTCGCCGCGCACGCCGGCGTGGCAGACGCGGATGAACTGCCTGACGGCGGGGTCGGTGTCCGGTCCGGAGAGCGACTGTGGCGAGGGATCAAGCGGGTCGCCGAGGCCGGGTGCCGGCAGCGTGCGCGCGTACGCCGCGTAGTAGACGATCGCCGCCAGTGCCCGGACGTCGTCCGCGGCTCGCACCGCGGACTGCGATCCGTCGGGTCCGAGCCCGTCCACCGTGGCGTGATGCCATCCCACGACCACGGGCCATCGCTGCGTCATCACCACCCGGGAGGGCGTCAGACGGCCGTGCACCACACCAGCGCTGTGGCTGTGCGCGAGCGCGGCGGCGACATGCTGTCCCAGGCACAGCGCCGCTTCGACCCCCAGGGGGCCCGCCCCTTCCACGACGTCCCGGAGGTCGACGGCCCAGTAGCCGGACTTGGTGCTGGCGAACGAGGCCGCCGTCCAGCCCCTGCCGTGGTCGAGCAGTGCGGGCAGGCCCTCGTGGGAGAACCGTTCGAGGGCACGGGCTTCGGTTCGGGTGACGGCACTGGCGCCGATCCGTACCGCGGCGAGCACGTCGCCCGGCGCGTGGCCGCGATAGAGGCCGTTGCGGCCGTTGCGGGGCACGCGCCCGGTGAGTTCGAAGGGGCCCGCGGTACGCAAGTCCCAGGGGCCGAGATGGTCCCACGAGCCGTGGGGGTGGTCCGGGTCCGCCCTGAGGTCCGCGGCCGGCAGGCCGGCGTGGTCCGTGAGCAGGGCGGGGCTCGTGGCCCCCTCCGGCTCCGGTGCGAGGACAGGGGTGTCGGCCCAGACGGGAGCGTGGACGCCGGACAGGCCCAGGCGGCCGAGCATGGTGGGGCCGAGCCACGCGAAGCCTCTGGCGCCGTCGGGGAGCGAGTCGGTGCCGTCACGGTGCCGGAGCCAGGCCGGGAAGTCCGGGTTTCTGCCCGCCAGTTCGACGATGCGCTGGGAAACGCGCCGGATGGTCTCCACCAGGTGAGCCGTGGGCACCGCGTCGAGGAGGATGTCCCGGGCCTCGTCGGTGAAGGTGAACAGGCGTTGTTCCACGGGGACGGCGGCGGCAGCACCGGCGGCGGCCTCTGCCGGGCCGGACGTGCTCCGCATCAGGCCGCTGAGGAAGACCTCGGCCAGGTGCGCGGTGTCCGTCTTCCAGGGCACGGCCTGAGCGACCAGGCGCATCACCGGCACCGTCAGCGGCGACAGCGCGGCCAGGTGAGCGGCCAGTCGGTACGATTCGGGCGAAGCCGCCCGGCGGAACTCCCGTACCACCTGGGTCGCGGCCGACGGAGCTGTGCGACCGGTCCGTGCCCGCGTCGTCGCGGTCGCCGCCGCCTCGCCCGCCGGTGCGGGCCGGTTCGGGTCCGGCTGCCAGAGCGGCAGGGTGGTGCTGAGCCCGTCGGACACGGTGGCGCGCACCCAGCCCGTGAGCACCTCGGGTGAGGGTTCCAGGACCGGTACGGGGATGCCTCGGAACGGGTTCAGCTCCGGAGGCAGGACCGGGTCCCGGACCCGCCAGCGGACGTTCGCCGCTCCCGCGTGCGACGGGCGCACCGTCCAGCGGCGTGCGGACAGCGCCGATCCGGCCCACATGCGGGCGGGCAGTGCGTGCACGACGGCCGTGGGGCCCTGTGACGCCCAGCCGCGCAGCACCCGCTCCATGGCGCCCGAGTGCCAGTGCGGGCCCGCTCCGTCGGAGATCACCAGTGCCATGGTCCGGCCCGAAGGGTCGGCGAGGGCTTTCGGTGCGATGAGCCGCTGGGCCCGGGCGAAGGGACGGGCGGCGAGCATCGGTGAGCCGTCGGGCCCCGGCCTGAGCGCCCGGACGCGGATGTGCCGGAAGGCGCCCAGTCGTTCGCACAGGGAACGCAGTTCCCGGCAGGACTGCTGCCACAGCAGCATGGACGGGCCGTCGTCGATGACCAGGGCGAGGTCGAGCCAGCGTTCGAGGCGGGGCTGGGAGACCACGTCGACCATCCCCGTGGCCGCGATCTGCGTGACGGTGGCGTTCTCGTCGACGTCGGTGCGCGTGAGGTCGGCACGGTAACGCTTGAGCGGCCTCAGGGCCCGGGCCGTGCCGAGGAACGACGGCAGCGAGCGGGGCCGCGGCAGCCGGACCGGGAGGCCGCGGTCAGGCTGTTCCCGCGGGAAGTCGTCGGGCTGTTCCTGCGGCTTGTCGGTGGGCTCGTCGCGCCGGTTTCCGCCGTCCCCGTCACCGGGTTCGGCGTCTTCGAAGTCGTGGTCCGGTCCGTCGTCGCCGGGGTCCGCGGTGTCCTCGTCGACGGGGTCCGGGCCGCGCGGGGGCTCGGGCGCGGCGTGGACTTCGTTGGCCTCCTGCCCGTCGTAGCGCGCGCCGCCGCGGGTCTCCAAGCTCTGGTCGGCGCCGTCGTGCTCGCCGGACGCCCGGCCCGGCGCCCGCAGCGCATCATGGCGTTGCGCATCGAGGAGTTTACGCAACGGCGCCTCGGGCCCCGCCGGAAGGCGCTGGGCCAGCCAGAGGACGTCCATGAGCTCCGCGGCAGTGGGTTCCTGGCCGAGGGTGCGCAGTATCCGCAGCAGGAGCTCGGGCATGGTCAGACCGTGCCGCCCAACTGGTGCAGCACCGAGTCGAGAAGTCCTTCGGCGTCGGTGTCGACGCCTCCCAGGCGCAGGAACGCGGCGTTCAGTAGTTGGTCGGTGGCCAGCTCTCCGGGTGCGCGCCGGGCCAGGAAGACCCGCACGAGGTCGTCGACCTGGTCCAGGGCGTCGGCTCCCAGGTGGGCGGCCACGATGTCACGCAGGCGCTGCGCGCTGGGGTCGGGCAGCTCGAGCCGCAGACAGCGGCGCAGGAAGGCCGGGGGGAAGTCGCGTTCGCCGTTGCTGGTGATGACCACGACGGGGAACTCGCTGCACCGGACGAAGCCGCCTGCGACGTCGACGGGCTCCCCTCCGTCGAAGGTGTGCACTTGGACGGTGTGCTGCTCGTGGGCCAGCCGGGAGAGTTCCGGGATCTCGAACTCGCCGCGTTCGAAGACGGTGAGCAGGTCGTTGGGCAGGTCCACGTCGCCCTTGTCGAGTTCGTCGATGAGCAGCACCTTCGGCAGCTCGCCGGGGACCAGGGCCGTGCCCAGCGGGCCGAGGCGTATGAAGTGCCCGATGTCCGGGGCCTGCCGCCCCTGGTCACGGCTGAGGGTGGTCTCTCGCAGCCGGCCGACGGCGTCGTACTGGTACAGGGCTTCCGACAGCACCGAGCGGCTGTTCACCGGCCAGTGCAGCACGTCACCCAGGGACAACTCGTGGGCGATGGCGTAGGCGAGGGACGACTTGCCGGTCCCGGGGTGCCCTGTCACCAGCAGGGGCCGACGCAGGTGAAGGGCCGCGTTGACGACATCGATCTGTGGCTGGTCGATGAGGTAGGGGCGGTGGGGCGCCGTGTGGGTGCCGTCGTCCGCCGCCCGCCCGAACCGTCGCCACGGCGGTGGCTCGGGCATCGCCACGCGTCGGGGCCGGCCGTCGCCCACGAAGAGCCGCCACTGGTCGCCGCGCTCGGGCTGCTCGGGCTGGTTCATCGGATCGGCTCCTGACCGGTCGGGTCGCTCCAACGGAACGTAGGCGGCAGCTGGGTGGCGTCGTCCCAGACCAGGGCTGGGGCGAGCGTGTCGGGGGAGGTCTCGGCAAGCGCACGGGCGCGATGCTGGCGCACACGGAGCGGCAGGCCGCGGATCGGCCCGTTGAGCATGAGCGCGGTCACCTGGTCGTTGCGGGACGCGCTCGGCCTCGCCCTGTCCCACAGGACCACGGGGACCCCCAGGAGCAGGCAGACCGCGCGCAGTTGCTGCCGGTGCTGCACGTCGCAGGCGAGGATGACCCGTGAGGCGTCCAGGTCTGCCTTGAGGAGGCCGTAGACCTGAAGGGCGGTGGAGTGCCGCTGATCCAGGCGCACCAGTTTCCCGCGCTCCAGGTGCGCCCAGCGGGAGCGCCAGCTGCGCTGCTGATCTACGTCGCGGCGCAGGTGGGTGCAGCGCAGGTGCACGGTGTACTCCGCACCCAGCACCACCGGTACCTCACCGTCGGCGGGCTCGTTGTGCCAGGCGTCGACCGGCTCGTCGAGATCGTCGGCCTCCATGAGGAACTCGATGACGGGAACCTTCGTGGAGGTCGCCACGGCGCCCTCGCGCTTGAGGATGTCGTGCAGCACACGGGTGATCGCGGCCGGTGTGCGGGCCTCGTCGTCGGCGAGGACCCGCCGGTCGGTCTCGTCCTCGCGGCCCGAGGTGTACCAGGCGGTGCAGCGGAAGGTCCCGGGCGTCCCACGGGTGACACGGGTGAGCTGCACCGTCAGCCTGGGCTGGCGGTGGGTGGCGGAGCGTTCGCCCTGTGCCCAGGACTCGGCGTCATCGCGGCGCTCCCGCAGGGCGGCCTGGGCCACTCCCAGTCGCCTGGCCACCGACTCGCTCCATCCCCGCAGTCCTCCAGCGGTGGGTTCCTCGCACACGGCGGCGAGGTACTCGACCGCGCGCAGCAGTGCGGGAACGCGGGGTGTGTTGTCGGGCACCGGGGCGCTGTCGCCCCAGAACTCCTCCAGTTTCTCGACGAGCCGGAGCAACCGCTCGTGCTCGTCGAGGAGCCGTTCCGGAGGGTCGGTGAGTTCCTCGAAGAACGTCGAGTCGGGCAGTGCCGCCTTGGCGGCTTCGGCCAGGCGTGCCGCGGCCTGCGGGGGCAGCAGTTCCATGAGCCACTGGTGCTCGCTCGGCGAGAGCATTCCAGGGATCAAGGCCATCTTGCCGATGTACAGCAGTTGCAGGGCGGCGTCCGGCGCGCTCTGCCGCATGCTCTCGCACAGCGCGGCGACCGCCCGGGGCCTGCTGACCAGTACGTCCACGATCTCGTCCACACCGGCCGTCGCGTCGGGCGCCACGTCCAGGTCCAGCTCCTCGGCCAGCCGGGAGGCGTGCGCCGCTCGGACGGCAGGATCGGCCAGCGCCTCGGCGACCACGGTGGCGATGGCGTGCCGGGCCGCGGGGTGGACCGCCGGCGTGGAGGGTCGCGGCGGGGCGTCCTCGGCGGGCCGCCGGAAGTAGGCGCGGTCGAGTTCCTTGTCGATGGCCTGCCAGGGCACCGTGATGGTGCGGCGCACGACCTGCCCGGCGCTGAAGTCGCCGGGAGCGGGCTCGATCACGCCGAGCACGATGCCCACCGAGGCCTCTTCCTCCTCGCACCAGAGGGGACCGCCGCTGTAGCCCGGGCCGATGGCCGCTCCGACGAGCGCCGAATCGACGTAGGCGATGGCAGTGTCGCACAGACGGACGAACCCGTCGGCGTAGGTGAACTGCTGGCCCCCGCCGAACCACGCCCGTACCTTCTGCCCTTCGGTCATCGCCGACCAGCGGACGGCCCGCACATCGGCAGGCGGGGCGTCCACAAGGCGCAGCAGCGCCAGATCCCCCGCCCAGGTGCGATCGCCGCGACGGGCGGGCCGCGCCTCGGACGACGGGTGGCGGGCCGGTATCCAGGAGACCACCTCAGCGGCGTAAGCGCGGTGCGGCTCCGCGGCGCCGGGGAAGGCCACGCGCACCACGGTGCCGTCCGGTGAACGCTGTTCGAAGGAGTCCCGGCCCAGCGAGTCGTTGACGACGTGCGCACATGTCAGCACAAGGGCATCGCCCATGTACACGCCGCCTCCGACGACCGCCGCCGAGGCCAGTCCCATCACCGAGGCCAGCGAGGAGCGCACGGGTGGCTGCGCGCCGGACTCCTCCCGGTCGCCACGCAGCCATCTGGTTCGGCGCACTCTAGAGCGCATGCGTGCTGGCGGCCGTGCCGGCCGGTGCCGTCGTCCCTTCCGGAGGCTGGGCCAGACGCCACTGCGCCGTGACCGTCATGGTCGCCTCGCCCCCTACGCCGACGATGCCCAGCTTCAGGTCCTGGCCCACCCGCACGCCGAAGCTCACCGACAGCTCGGAGGGTTTGTCGGGGACCGCGCTGACGCTGTCGTGGACCTGCTGCAGCAGCGGAGCGAGCGGTGCCAGCAGTGCACGCAGGGTGCTCTCGGCCGCTACGGCCACCCGGCTGCCGACCGACACGGGCCGGGACGCGCCGAAGCCGGGCACCGGTTCGTCGTCCGCGGCGTACCCGTCCTTGGCGGTCGACAGCGGGGCGAACGCCTGCAACGCCACCGCTGTCCCATCGGCGAAGGTGAACTCGACAAAATCCTGCACACCGTCAGTGTGCATCAACCCGCAATGTTCTCAAGGCCGTTTGGTGTCTTTGATCGAACCCCTCCCGACACCGGTTCCGAGGCGTGAGGGCGCCGCGGCGGGCACGGATCGCGTGCCGCGGTACGCGCGGGTCACGCGCCGCGAGCCGTTCTACGGAAGGCCGTCGGGGTGGTTCCCGTCCGCTGTCGGAAGAACTTGGAGAAGTCGCTGGCGTCGGCGAAGCCGAGCCTCGCCGCGATGGCGCCGGCCGTCGACCGGCTGTGCGACAGCTCCCGTTTGGCCTCCAGCACCACGCGCTCGTCGATATAGCGCTTCGCCGACATACCGCTGGCCGCTTCCGCGGCCCGGGTGAGGGTGCGCCGGCTGTAGCCCAGGGCCGCCGCGTAGTCCTCCACGCGCCGTGTGACGGTGAAGTCCCGCTCCACGGCCGCGTGGAAACGGCGGAACGTCTCGCTCGGCATCGGCCCGCCGGGTTCGGCGCCGTAGGCCTTCGTCAGGCGCACCAACAGCACCGCCAGCAGGTGCCGCAGCACCTGCACATGGGACTCCAGGGGCAGCTCCGCCATCGCGTCGTACTCGTACCGCAGGTGGTCCAGTGCCCGGCGCAGACCCTCCGCGTCCGGGAGGCCGGGGCTGAGGGGTGCCTGCGCGAAGGGCGCGTCGGCGACCGAGGCAACGGCCGTCTCCGTGTCCGGGAAGCCCGGAGGAAAGGCGACCACCAGGCCTTCGGCCGTCGGAAGGTTGCGGCCCCAGCGTTGTACCTGCCCGGGACGGATCCACAGCCAGTCACCGCCCGTCAGTTCATACGTGGTGAAGTCCACCGAGACCGTCAGGAGGCTGCCCGGGTGCACGGTGACGAGCTGGTGGAACGCCGGGCGCAGGGGGGCGTAAGGGTCGTTGCCGTGCCGGCGCGCGCGGTCGGCGAGCCCCGCCAGATCCATCAGCTCCAGACCTGGCGGTGATCCGGCCGTACGCCGCAAGGGCAGTTCCCGGATAGTCGGCCGCCGCGAAGCCTGTCCGTTTTTCCCCATGACAAGTCCCGAGTGTACCGCCGAACGCGGCGACCGGGCTCCTAGCGTGGAGGCATAGGCGCAGCTCAGCGCGGTGCATATGGGAAAGGAACCTCGGTATGCGACTGGTCGTGGGAATGACGGGCGCCACGGGTGCCGTGCTGGGTGTCCGCTTCCTCCAGGCACTGGCGGCGTTGCCGGACGTCGAGACCCACCTGGTCCTCAGCCGGTGGGCCCGCACGACGATCGAGCTGGAGACGGGCCTGTCCGTCGACGAGGTCGCGGCGCTCGCCGATGCCGTGCACCGGCCCGAGGACCAGGGAGCCACCATCTCCTCCGGCTCCTTCCCCACCGACGGCATGGTGATCGTGCCCTGCTCGATGAAGACCCTCGCCGGGATCCGCGCCGGGTACGCCGACGGCCTCGTCGGACGGGCCGCGGACGTCGTCCTCAAGGAACGCCGCAAGCTGGTCCTGGTCCCCCGCGAGACGCCGCTGAGCGAGATCCACCTGGAGAACATGCTCGCACTGTCCCGGATGGGCGTGCAGATGCTGCCGCCCATGCCCGCCTTCTACAACCACCCGCAGTCGGTGGACGACATCGTCGACCACGTCGTGGCCCGCGTCCTGGACCAGTTCGGCCTGCCCGCCCCCGCGGCCAGGCGATGGGAGGGCATGCGAGCCGCCCGCTCCTTGCGACCGGCTTCCTGACGCCCGCGTTCCTTCCGCCTTCCGGGGCGCGGCTGCCCCCGGCTGCCCTTGTCCCACCCCGCCACAGCACCTCACGGAGTATCCATGCCCTACGACGATCTGCGCGGTTTCCTCAGCACGCTGGAGAAGGAGGGCCAGCTGCTGCGCATCACCGACGAAGTCCTCCCCGAGCCCGATCTGGCTGCGGCGGCCAACGCCACCGGCCGCATCGGCGAGGGCGCTCCTGCCCTGTGGTTCGACAACGTCAAGGGCTTCACCGACGCCAGGATCGCCCTGAACGTGCACGGTTCCTGGGCCAACCACGCCCTTGCCCTCGGTCTGCCCAAGCACACGCCGGTCAAGGAGCAGGTGGAGGAGTTCGCCCGGCGCTGGGACGCCTTCCCGGTCGCCCCCGAGCGCCGCGAGGACGCCCCGTGGCGGGAGAACACCCAGGAGGGCGACGACGTCGATCTCTTCTCGGTGCTGCCGCTGTTCCGCCTGAACGACGGCGACGGCGGCTTCTACCTCGACAAGGCCGCCGTCGTCTCGCGCGACCCCGAGGATCCCGGCCACTTCGGCAAGCAGAACGTCGGCACGTACCGGCTCCAGGTCATCGGCAGGAACCGGCTGGCGATCCAGCCCGTCCCCGTGCACGACGTCGCGATCCACCTGCGCAAGGCGGAGGAGAAGGGCGAGGACCTGCCCATCGCCATCACTCTCGGCAACGACCCCGTGATGGCGATCGTGGCCGGCATGCCCATGGGATACGACCAGAGCGAGTACGAGATGGCGGGCGCCCTGCGCGGCGCTCCCGCCCCGATCGCCACCGCACCCCTCACCGGCTTCGACGTGCCCTGGGGTTCCGAGGTCGTCATCGAAGGTGTCATAGAGAGCCGCAAGCGCCAGATCGAGGGTCCCTTCGGCGAGTTCACCGGGCACTACTCCGGCGGCCGCCGGATGCCCGTCATCCGCATCGACCGCATCTCCTACCGCACGAACCCGGTCTTCGAGTCCCTCTACCTGGGCATGCCGTGGACCGAGTGCGACTACCTCGTCGGGCCCAACACATGCGTTCCGCTGCTGAAGCAACTGCGCGCCGAGTTCCCCGAGGTCCAGGCCGTCAACGCCATGTACACGCACGGTCTGCTGGCCGTGATCTCCACCAAGAAGCGCTACGGCGGTTTCGCCAAGGCCGTGGCCATGCGCGCCATGACGACCCCGCACGGACTCGGGTACATCACCACGGTCGTCGTCGTCGACGAGGACGTGGACCCGTTCAACCTGCCGCAGGTCATGTGGGCGATGTCGTCGAAGGTCAACGCGGCCGACGACGTCGTGATCGTGCCCAACCTCTCCGTGGTCGGGCTCGCGCCCGCGGCCCAGCCCGCGGGCATCATCAGCAAGATGATCATCGACGCCACCACGCCCGTACGCCCGGACGAGCGCGGCCACTTCTCCACCCCCACGAGGGATCTCCCGGAGGCCAAGGAGTGGGCAGCCAAGATCCAGCGCCTGATGTCCGAAGGCCGCGCCTGACGCCGCCGCTCACACCGACCGGCTCCCGTACGAAGCAACACGAAGGAGACCTGATGACCGACTGCTGCCCTCGCTGCGCCTTCGAGACCGTCACGACCCTGCACTCCTCGCCCGTCCCCGGCGTCTGGGACGTCCTGCAGTGTCACCGATGCCTCTACACCTGGCGCACGACCGAGCCGGCTCGCCGTACGCGGCGCGACGCCTACCCGGAGGAGTTCCGGATGACCTCCGACGACCTGGCGAACGCCACTGAGGTTCCGACGGTCCCGCCGCTGCGCCCGCGTACCTGAACCACCCCCGGCGAGCGGGCCGATCGACCGGATCGCAGCCGACCGCAACGGTCCCCCGAACGGAGGTCCAACGTCGTTACGGAAGTCATTGGGCCGTTCGCAGGATCCGACGCAACGAGACGCTCGAGAGCGTGACCCGCCGTCAGCTGCTTCCTCGCTGATCGCAGCACGGTTCGGAGCAGGGACGGGACCGGCGGTCCGGGTCCCCGTGCATCGATGGTCCATACAAGGGAGCGTTACGGATATATCCGTGTTCTGTAACGCGAATCCTTTCATCGATCTTCTGTTGCCGAGGAGGGCCACAGTGTGGGGCCTCGGCACCGAGCCGGGATTCGCACTGCACTCCCTGCTCCGACCAGGGGGTGTACGCACATGAGAGGACAGCTTCATGTCTGTGTCTCGTACGACGGCCCGCCTGATCGCCACCTTCGTGGCCTCGGGCTTCCTCGTCGGCGCGGCCGCCATGCCGGCCCTCGCCGCCGGGGCCGACCATCACCACGACAACGGGAGGACTTACTCGCACAGCCACGGTTGGGAGGGCATCAGGAGCGACCGCGACCACGACGGTGACCGCGATCGTTTCGGCGACTGGGACCGGGACCGGGGTCGGCACCACGGCTGGTACCACGACCGCCACCGGAACCGGGGCTGGCACCACGGCTGGTACCCCAACCGTCACCGGGGTCACCACCACTACTTCGGCCACCACTAGCCCGCGTTGACGGGCCTGCTGTGACAGGGCGGCCGATCACGCCTCCGTCCTCATAGCGGGCACGGAAGTTGCACCCTGCCGGGGGCCGAAGACTGCTGCGGTTTCTTCGGTCCCCGGCCTCGAGCTGCCGGCACGGAGTGATATCCGGCCGCGAGATCTCCGAGCAAGGCGTGAAGAAGACGAAGCCCGATCCGTCACGTTCCTCCGCTGGACGCGCGGACACGGAGTTCGGGGAGGATGGACACCTGGCGCCGGGGACGGTCCGGTTCGGCCACCCGGGCGGCCAGGAGTTCGACGGCGGATACGCCCACCTCGTGTTTCGAGGGGGCGACCGCGCTGAGGGGGAGGTCGCCGAGACCGGCGACCTCGTCGTCGTAGGAGACGATGGACAGGTCGCCGGGGACGGTGAGTGAGCGGGCACTGAGGCGTTGGAGGAGTACGAGCGCGTCGCCGTCGGGATGGACGACGGCCGCGTCGATGCGGCCGGCCGCCACCGCGTCCAGGAAGCGCTCCATCGCTCCGTCGTACTCCGGGGTGCCGGGGCGGTCCATGCCGAGGTCCACATGGCCGACGTCCTCCGGTACTTCGAGTCCGGCCAGATGCAGCCCCGCACGGAAGCCCTCCTCGAGCAGCGGGGCGGTGGGGGTGCCCCCGCGGGCCAGGAGGGCGATGCGGCGGCGGCCGTGCGTGACGAGGTGGTGGACGGCGAGGCGGGCCCCGTAGGCATGGTCGGTCACCACGTGCTCGACGGGCGGGCCGACAGGCCGGGGGCGGCGCTCCACCAGGACGAGCGGGATGCCCA
The DNA here is from genome assembly GCF_014654675.1 of Streptomyces spiralis. Lineage (GTDB taxonomy): Bacteria > Actinomycetota > Actinomycetes > Streptomycetales > Streptomycetaceae > Streptomyces > Streptomyces spiralis. The sequence goes on along the minus strand of NZ_BNBC01000077.1, from coordinate 12,108 downwards.
GTTCCTCGTACCACGCGGAGTCGGCGTGGGTGGCCGTGCCCGCGGTGGGTGCCAGCAGCAGTCCGTCCACTCCCGCCTCGACCATCGCGCGGGCCTGCGCCCGCTCCCCGTCGACGTCGTACTCGGAGATGCGCAGCAGCAGGCGGGCGCCGCATGCCGTCGCCGCCTCGCGCACCGCTCTGATGACCTCCGGGTAGTAGTAGGTGGCGGACGGCACGACCAGGCCGAACGTGAGCTCGCGCGCGCCGTGCCGTGGTACGGCACCGGTGCCGTCGACGGTGGACGGTGCCCCGTCCTCCGGAAGCCGGGCACCGCCGTGCACCCGTACCACGAGGCCGCGCTCAGCGAGGACTTCGACGTCCTTGCGGACCGTGACGGGTGAGACCCGCAGTTCCGCCGCGACCTCGGTGACCCGCACCGAGCCGTGCCGGCGCACCTTGCGCAGGATCGCCTGGTGCCTGTCCTCGGCGTGCACGTGCACTCCCCCTCGCCGTTCGTGCCTCACGGTCCGCCCGCACCCTACGCGCTCAACTGTCTTTTCCGCACGCTCACTTTCGAAAAACGATGAATTGATCGGATGGGCGGCGAAACCGTTGCCGAGCGACAAATACGCATGCTACAAACCGCGCACCACGCCTCTCCCCCACTCTGCCGGTCAGCATCATGCTGCGACTACCGGAGGTCCTTTCGTGCCATCAGCCTGGTCCCGCCGTACCTTCGTCCGCGCCGCCGCAGCGGCATCACTCGCCGCAGCCGTCTGCGGTACCGCCACCCGTCCCGGCTTCGCGGCGGAAACGGCCGCCATGAGCACGGAGTTCGGGGAACTGCGGGCCAAGTGGCGCGAGTTGATACTGGGGACGGCGTTCAACCCGGCCGCCGAGCCCTTCCGAAAGCTGCTCGCCGACCTCGGTACGAGCGCGAGAACCCACCTGGGCACGATGGCTCCCACGGCCGGTTCACTCTGGCCCGACCTGGTCTGGGCCGATCCGGACCCCGACACCGACGCCGAGTCCTATGAGTACTCGGCGAGGATCGTCACCAGCTACAACCGCCTCAACACCATGGCCCAGGCCTACTGCCAACCCGGCACGGGCCTGACCGGCAGCACCGAGGTGCGGGACGCCGTCATCGCCGGCCTCGACCACCTCAACTCCGAGGTGTACAACGACCGCACCGCGAGGTACGGCAACTGGTGGAGCTGGCAGATCGGCGCCGCGCAGTCCCTCATGGACACCTGTGTGCTGCTCCACGACCACCTGACGCCGACGCAGACGGACAGCTACTGCCGTGCCGTCGACCACTTCGTGCCGGACTCGGTCTTCGACAGCTACACCGGCACCAGCACCGGCGCCAACCGCGTCGACCTGTGCCGAAGCGTCATCCTGCGCGGCATCGTCGGTGAGAACCCGGACAAGGTGGCCCTCGCCACACGCGCCCTCGCACCGGTGTTCCCGTACGTCACCTCGGGCGACGGGTTCTACGCCGACGGCTCGTTCATCCAGCACCGCAACGTCCCCTACATCGGCGGTTACGGGGCCGTGCTCCACGATGGCGTGGGCCGTCTCATGGCGCTGCTGCGCGGGTCGTCCTGGGAGGTCGGCGGCGCCCAGTCGTTCCTCGACACCATCGACCGTGCCATCGCCCCGTTCATCTACAACGGCCTGATGATGGACAACGTCTCCGCGCGCGGCATCAGCCGGGTCGGCACCTCCGACCACAGCCGCGCGCACGGTCTGATGGCCACCATCCTGCTCGTCGGGCAGGGCGCGACGGCGGAGGAGAACGCCCGGTGGCGGGCGATGGTCAAGGGCTGGCTGCGCCGGGACTACTACCATCCGGCGCTGAGCGACCCCGGCCTGGGCCTCGCCCGCACGTCGCTGTTGCAGACGCTCCAGGACGACGACTCGGTCAAGGCCGCCCCCGAGCCGGTCGAGCACCGGCTCTTCCACAACATGGCCAGGGCCACCCACCGCCGTCCGGGCTGGGCGGCCTCCGTCTCCATGGCCGCCAAGAACATCGCCCACTACGAGTTCGGCAACGGCGAGAACGCCCGCGGGTACCACACCGGTGCGGGCTGGCTCTCCTGGTGGGGGGACGACTTCGGGCTCGAGCACTACGCGGACGAGTTCTGGCCCACCGTCGACCCCTACCGTCTTCCCGGCATCACCGCCTCCCGCAAGCCTCTCCCCGACGGTGCGGGCGGCAACTGGGGCCAGCCCTGCCCGGACGCCACCTGGGTCGGCGGCACCACCGACGGGCGATTCGGTGCCACCGGTCAGCACCTCAAGGGGCTGATGAGCACGATGAGCGCCCACAAGTCGTGGTTCTGGCTGGAGGACAGCGTCGTCTGTCTCGGGGCGGGCATCTCCTCCAGCGACGGGTTCACCGTCGAAACGACGATCGACAACCGCAATCTGGGTGCGAAGGGCGCCCCCGCCCTCACCGTCGACGGCACTGTCCAGCCGTCCGTCCAGGGCTGGACCGCCGGCTTCGAGGACGCTCGGTGGGCGCACATCGCCGGTCAGGCGGGGTACGTCTTCCCCGGTGGGGCCGGACTCCGCGCGGTCCGCGAGGAGCGCACCGGGGCCTGGCGTGACATCAACACCAACGGCACCACCGCCCCGGTCACCCGCCGCTACCTGACACTGTTCACCGACCACGGCACGGACCCCACCGACGCCTCCTACGCCTACGTCCTGCTGCCAGGCGCCGGGGCCGACGCCACCGCCCGTCGGGCGGCCGACAAGGGGTGGCTGAGGATCCTGGCCAACGACCGGGAGCAGCAGGGAATCCGGGTCCCGGGGCTCGGCTTCACCGCCGTCAACTTCTGGGCGCCCGGCACGGTCGGCCCGGTCACCGCGAGTGCTCCCGCATCCGTGCTGATCCGGGAGAACCGGGACGGCACCGCCACCGTCGTCGTCTCGGACCCCGCACGTCAGGCCGCCACCCTCGAGGTCGTCTGGAATCGCACCGTCTCCGCCGTGCTGTCCAAGCCGCCCACGGTGACGTCGGCCCGGACCGGCTCCGCGCTGAGGCTCGCCTTCGGCGACCTCACCGGCCAGGCCGGAGCCCCGCAGAAGGTCACGGTCCGTCTCACCTGACCGTGAAGGCTCCGGGGGACCGAAGCCGACGGTCCCCCACGGGCGCGGCGCGGTCGCCCCCTCCGGCCGGCGACCGACGCCACAGCCGAGCTCTAGGCCCGACTTCAAAGATCGCTGGCCGGCACAGGACAGCCGGGAGAGGACGCGCATCCTGGCGATCGGCGCGCTGAGTGCCCACCATCGAAGCCTGAGTGATGTGGATCACAAAATCTCTGCATGCCGCGTGCAACTGTGGCTGTGCGGCAGTCGTCTGAGAGGAAGTCGGGCCCCTCAGGGCCGGGGAGCGAGAGAGCGGGGCAGATCGTGGGACGGCGCAGGGGCGGCATAGGGATCGCACTTGTCACGGTCGCGATGATGGTGGGCGCGAGTGCCTGCGGCGGGGGCGGCAGCGACAAGGCGGGCGGAGGCGACGCGAAGGCCTCGGGCAAGCCGAGCGCGAGCGCCTCGCCCACACCGACGAAGCCCGCGGGCCCGCCGATGCTGTTGGACACGATCACTCCGCAGACGGGCACCACGGTCGGCGTGGCCATGCCGATCTCGGTGGTCTTCACGAACCCGGTCGCGGCAAAGGCGCGGGCCACGGTCGAGAAGCACATGAAGGTGAGCGCCTCCCAGCCGGTGGCCGGCGCCTGGCACTGGATGGGCGACAGGCGCGTCGACTGGCGGCCGAAGACGTACTGGCCCTCCGGCACCAAGGTGAGGATCGACGCCGACATGACGGGCGTCAGCAACGGCAACGGACGCTACGGCGTGCACGGCTACACGCACACCTTCACGATCGGCGACGACGTGCGCGCGGATGTCTCGGTCACCGGCCACACCATGAAGGTGACCCGGAACGGCAAGCTGGTCCGCACCCTGTCGATCAATGCGGGCAGCGCCCAGTACCCGACGTGGAACGGCACGATGGCCGTCATCGACAAGCAGGAGAAGGTCCACATGACCTCCTGCAGCGTCGGTATCAGCTGCGACAAGGGCAGCCCCAACTACTACGACCTGACGCTGCCCTGGGACGTCCACCTCACCCAGTCCGGCACCTACGTGCACTACTCGACCGGCGACCCCAATCCTGGCAGCGGCAGCGCCCGCGGCTCGCACGGCTGCGTCCATCTGTCCATGTCGGACGCCAAGTGGTTCTACCGCCAGGTCAAGCAGGGCGACCCGGTCACCATCACCGGCTCCCCCCGCGCCAAGGCCCCCGCCGACAACGGCTACGCCGACTTCAACCTGGGATGGGACCAGTGGCTCGCAGGCAGCGCGGCCGGGGAGCAGACGACCGCGACGCTGTGACGCACTGCAGCAAGGAGTCCCGCCGCGGCAAGCGGCTCCCAGACCGACCTTCCTTCTGAACGCTTAGTACCCGGTCGGCCTGACCGACGTCGTCGCCGTGGAGCCGACCGTCGGAGACCTTACCGCGACTGCGAGGCTTGCGCGCCTCGTTGACGGTACGACACGACGTGAGCGGCCGTCCCGGCCGGGTTCTTCCGCCTACGGGCGGCCGGCACGGCCTGGCAGAACGGCTCCCATCGCTCGTTCCAGCTCTGCGACGCGGTCGGCGAGAGCGGCTGTCCGGGTTTCCGGGCTGTCGCGGAGCAGCAGCTCGATCTGGGTGAGGCGCCGGGAGATCTCGGCAAGCCGGTCCGCGTCCAGCTGCTGTGCGTGGGACGCCAACTGCCGGTTCTTTCGGTAGAGGTCGAGGAAGATGTTGATCTTGGTGCGCAGCACCCACGGGTCGATGGGTTTGGTGATGAAGTCGGCTGCGCCGATCGAGTAACCCCGGTAGGCGTAGTCGGCACTCGCCTCGGTTCCGGTGACCAGAATGATGGGCACATGCTTGGTCTGGTCAAGGCGCTTGATGTTGGCGGCGGTCTCGAAGCCGTCCATACCGGGCATCCGTACGTCCAGGAGGACGACCGCGAACTCCTGACGGAGCATCGCTTTCAGTGCCTGCTCTCCAGAACGAGCGCGCACCAGGTGCTGGTGGAGCGGGCCGAGTACGGCCTCGAACGCGACGAGGTTCTCCTCCATGTCGTCGACGATCAGGATGTTGCACGGTTCGATCGGACCGGCGCTCATGGCGCGTCCTGATGTCGGTCGTCGGGGCCGTCCCCCGCGCGGGACGGTTCATCGGCGATACGCCCGTCCGGCACCGGCTCCGGGGGGCCACTCTGAGGGTCGAGCAGGTCACAGATGACCGACAGCAGGCGGTCGACGTTCACCGGCTTGGGCACGTAGTCGGAGGCGCCGCTGTCGATCGCCTTCTCTCGGTCTCCTGGCATGGCCTTCGCGGTGAGCGCGATGATCGGCAGCCGAGCGAGTCGTGGGGTGCGGCGGATGGTGCGGATGGTCTCGTATCCGTCCATCTCCGGCATCATGATGTCCATCAGGACCAGCGACACGTCAGGGGTCCGTTCCAGGACTTCGAGTCCCTCCCGGCCGTCCTCCGCGTACGTGACGGTGATGCCGACACGGCCCAGTGCGTGGGTGAGGGCGAAGACGTTCCGTATGTCGTCGTCGACGATCAGGATGCGACGGCCTGCCAATATCCGGCCGGGGCGTCCGCTGAGCCACTCCTTGAGGCGCGTCGTCTCCGGCCAGGCGTCCTCCCGGGCGTCGGCGGATCCAGCGGTCTCCCTCGTCGTCAGATCGTCCGGGGCCAGGCGGTCGGGATCCAGGATGTCGGCGCCCAGACGGCCCGCGCGGTCGAAGGTGCGCCCAGGTGACACGTCCTCGCCGGCGGCCGCCAGTGCCCGTGCCTCTGCCGGGAGCGCCGGCGGCACGCCGGCGGCGCGCGTCTCGGCCGGCCCCTGTCCGGCGGCGGCGCCGGGGTAGAGGGAGGGGATGTAGAGGGTGAACCGGGAGCCCACACCGGGTTCGCTCTCGGCGACGATCTTGCCGCCGAGCATCCCGGCGATCTCCCGACTGATGGACAGGCCGAGGCCGGTACCGCCGTACTTGCGGTTGGTGGTGCCCTCGGACTGCTGGAAGGCCTCGAAGATCATCGGAAGCTTGTCGGGGGCGATGCCGATGCCGGTGTCCTTGACGCAGAACGCGATGACGGCTTCGGCGTTCTTCAGCGCCTCCTCCTGGAAATGCTCGCCCGGAACCCGGTCGACGCGCAGCTCCACCTTGCCGGAGTGGGTGAACTTCACGGCGTTGGACAGCAGGTTGCGCAGCACCTGCTGGAGACGCTGCTCGTCGGAGTACAGCTCGGCCGGCACGTCCTCGCCGACGGCGATGTCGAAGCCCAGACCTCGGTCGATGGTGAGCGGCCGGAAGGTGGCGTGGACGTAGTCGAGCAGCTTGATCAGCGGCAGTGTCTTCGGGCGCACGTCCATCCGGCCGGCTTCGATCTTCGACAGGTCGAGGATGTCGCTGATCAACTGGAGCAGGTCCGAACCCGAGCGGTGGATGGTGGTCGCGAACTGCACCTCCTGTTCGGACAGGCGCCCGTCGGGGTTGTCGGCGAGCAGCCGGGCCAGGATCAGCAGCGAGTTGAGCGGGGTGCGCAGTTCGTGGGACATGTTCGCCAGGAACTCCGACTTGTACTGCGAGGCGGTGGCGAGCAGGGCGGCCTTCTCCTCCAACGCGGCGTTGGACCGCTGTAGTTCGTCCGACCGCTCGCGCAGCTCGGCGGTGAGTCGCTGGGACTGCGACAGCAGGGACTCCGTTCGGGAGTTGGCGATGATCGTGTTGATCGAGACGCCGATCGTGTTGGCGAACTGGTCGATGAAGGCCAGGTGCACATCGCTGAACCTGCTGAGCGAGGCGAGCTCGATCACGCCGAGCACCTGGTCCTCGAAGAGGATCGGCAGGATGACGATGCTGGCCGGATACGCCATGCCCAGTCCGGAGTTGATGGTGATGTAGTCCGGCGGGACGTCGGTGACGAGGATGCGCTGCTTCTCCAGCGCGGCCTGTGCGATCAGTCCACGGCCCGGAGTACCGGTGCTGGGAAGGGGACTGCTCCCGTCGGCCTGGTCGTGGCCGTACCCGGCGATGAATTGCAGGCCCTCACCGGGCGGTGCACCGGCCTCGGCCAGGAAGAACGCACCGAACTGCGCGTTCACCAGGGGGGTCAGCTCGCGCAGGATCAGGTCCGCGACCTCCACCAGGTCACGGTGGCCCTGCATGAGCGCGGCCATCCTGGTGAGGTTGGACTCGAGCCAGTCCTTGGCGCGGGTGGTCTCGCGGAGGTTGGAGACCATGAGGTTGATGTTGTTCTTCAGTTCGGCGACCTCGCCCTCCGCCTCGACCTTGATGGCACGGGACATGTCGCCCTGGGTGACCGCGCTGGCCACTTCCGCGATCGCCCGGACCTGGGTGGTGAGGTTCAGGGCGAGTTCGTTGACGTTGGTGGTGAGCCGCTTCCACGTTCCGTAGACGCCCTCGACCCGGGCCTGGCCGCCCAGCTGTCCCTCGCTGCCGACCTCGCGGGCGACGCGGGTGACCTCGGAGGAGAACGAGGAAAGGGTGTCGACCATCGTGTTGATGGTCGTCTTCAGCTCCAGGATCTCCCCGCGCGCGTCCACGTCGATCTTCTTCGACAGGTCGCCCTGGGCGACGGCGGTGGCGACCTGGGCGATGTTGCGGACCTGGGAGGTCAGGTTGTCCGCCATGAAGTTGACGTTGTCCGTGAGGTCCTTCCACACCCCCGACGCACCGCGCACCTGCGCCCGCCCGCCCAGCCGTCCCTCGGTGCCCACCTCACGGGCCACACGCGTGACCTCGTCCGCGAACGCGCGCAGCTGCTCGACCATGGTGTTCACGGTGTCCTTCAGCTGCAGGATCTCGCCGCGCGCGTCCACGGTGATCTTCTTCGACAGGTCGCCGTTGGCCACGGACGTGGTCACCTGGGCGATGTTGCGGACCTGCGAGGTCAGGTTCGACGCCATGAAGTTGACGTTGTCGGTCAGCTCCTTCCACACGCCCGAGACTCCTCGGACCTGCGCCTGTCCGCCCAGGTTGCCCTCGGTGCCGACCTCGCGGGCGACACGCGTGACCTCGTCCGCGAACGCCGACAGCTGGTCGACCATCGTGTTGATGGTCGACTTCAGCTCCAGGATCTCGCCCTTGGCCTCCACGGTGATCGTCTTGCCGAGGTCGCCCTGGGCGACGGCGGTGGCGACCTGGGCGATGTTGCGCACCTGGGAGGTCAGGTTGTCCGCCATGAAGTTGACGTTGTCCGTGAGGTCCTTCCACACCCCCGACACGCCGCGCACCTGCGCCCGCCCACCCAGCCGTCCCTCGGTGCCCACCTCACGGGCCACACGCGTGACCTCGTCCGCGAACGCCGACAGCTGGTCGACCATGGTGTTCACGGTGTCCTTCAGCTGCAGGATCTCACCGCGCGCGTCCACGGTGATCTTCTGGCTCAGATCGCCGTTGGCGACCGCTGTGGTCACCTGGGCGATGTTGCGGACCTGCGAGGTCAGGTTGGACGCCATGAAGTTGACGTTGTCCGTGAGGTCCTTCCACACCCCCGAGACACCCGGTACCTGGGCCCGCCCGCCGAGCTGTCCCTCCGTGCCGACCTCCCGGGACACCCGGGTGACCTCGTCCGCGAACGCGCGCAGCTGGTCGACCATCGTGTTCACGGTGAGCTTCAGCTCCAGCAGCTCGCCGGTCGCCTCGACCGTGACCTGGCGCGTCAGATCACCGCGTGCGACCGCCGTGGTCACCACCGCGATGTCGCGCACCTGCGCGGTCAGTCGCGCGGCCATCCTGTTGACGGCCTCGGTCACGTCGCGCCAGTCGCCGGACAGGCCCTGCACCGTGGCCCGGCCGCCGAGACGGCCCTCGGTACCGACCTCACGGGTGACTCGGGTCAGCTCGCCGGTGAACAGCGACAGCTGCTCCACCATCCGGTTCACCCCACGCCCCAGGCGCCGCATGTCTCCCCGAAGCTGACGCTTGCCGTCATGCAGCTCGACGCGCTGCGTCAGATCGCCGTCCGCGACGGCGGTCAGGACGCGGGTGGCGTTCACGACCGGCACCGCCAGCGCCTCCAGCAGCGTGTTGGCCGCGTCCACGCTCGTGGTCCATGCTCCCTGACCGGGGCTGGCCGCGAGCCGCTCGTCGAGCCGTCCCTGGCGCACCACTTCCCGCCGGACCCGGTCGAGCTCCGAGGCGAGATGCGCGTTCCGCACGATGATCTGGTTGAGCACCCCGGCCATCTCGGCGAGGACGCCGTCCGGCGGGGTCCCGGTGCGTACGGTGAAGTCTCCGTCACACAGGGAATTCATGGCCGCAATGAGCGGTCGCAATTCGGCCTCACGTATCCACTCGCCGACTCCCGCCGCGGCGGGAGGGCCTGCGGAATGGGGACCGATTTCAACGGGTCCACGCCCTTCCCGGAGCTCGGGCTCACGGGAAGCGAGGTCAGACTGGGTAGCAGGATCCATGGCGAGCCATTTCCCGGCAAAGAAAAGTAGGTTACTCCTACTTAGACTATATTTATCCCAATGTGGCTCGACAGCGAGCCGGTCGGGAGTCACCGGTGGGGTCGTCCCTTGACCCGCGGGAATCCGTCTCGCGGATGCGCGTACCCGCCAACGAACTGGCGGCCTCGGCGGCACGCAAGTTCGTGCGTGCCGTGCTCGCCGAGCGGTCCGCGCTGCGCTCCCCCACGGTGCCGGTTGTCGGCGAGCGGCTTCTCGACGACGCCGCGCTCCTGGTCAGCGAGCTGGTCACCGATGTCGCCTCCCGGGCCACCATCGAGGTGGAAGTCCTCTGCCGCCTCGACACCGGCCGCGACGCGCTGCACGACTCCTCGGGCGGGGGCACCGGGCAGGTGGGCATCGTGGTCGAAGTGCTGGACCCCACCCCGTCGGCCACCCTGCGTGCCACCAAGGGCATGCACAGCGACATGCGCGGCTACCGTCGCCGGCTGATGTGCGCGCTGGCCCAGTCCTGGGGGGTGACCTACCGGCACGCCGGGAACACCGCCTGGTTCCGTCTGGAACACAAGGTGACACCTCCGGTGGAGACCGGGCCGCAGGACCTCACCCGTTCCCCCGCCGAAGCCGTTCCCCGCCTGCTCCCGACACCCGAGCCCGTCACAACCGCACCGCCGCACGGCTGCCGGAGCCGTAGCACCGAGTGGGCGGAGCGCGAAGGGCAGACCTTCCTCGCCGAGGCCGGCGAGCTCCTCGCCGGACAGCTGAACGATGACATGGTGGCGGCGCTCGCCGGACAGCTTCTGGTCCCCCGGCTCGCCGACTGGTGCGGCGTGTGGCTGACGACGAACTCCGGCATGCGGCTCTGCCATGTCTGGCACAGGGACGAGCGCCGGATCCACACACTCCGGCTGGCCCTCGAGAAGGAACGTCTGCCCGCCGGGTTGAGCACGACCGGCACTCCATGGCCCTGGCCCGAGTTCCAGGGCGCCGAGAAGACCGGCTCCGCGCTGGCGTTCCCGCTGTCCGCGGGCGGCCAGTGCCAGGGCGCGCTCCTGATCGGCCAAGCAGGGCTGCCTCACATGACCGCCGCCGTCGTACGGCTTTCGGAGGACGTGGCCCGGCGGGTGGCCCAGGCGGTGGCCACCGCCCGCCGCTACACCAAACAGGCGAGCATCAGCAGCTCACTCCAGCGCAGGCAGCTCCCCACGTCCCTCGCCATCATTCCGGGCGTCGACACCGCGATCGTCTACGAGCCCTGCGGCGAGGGCCAGACCGTCGGCGGCGACTTCTACGACCTGTTTCCGATGGGAATCCACCGCTGGTGCTTCCTGCTCGGTGACGTGTGCGGCCACGATCTGGAAGCCATGTCCGCCACCGGCCTGGCCCGGCACCTCGTACGGTTGCTGGCGAGGGAGGGCCACGGCGTCGAGTCACTGCTGAACCGGCTGAACGTCGCGATGGCGGAGGAGGCCGCCGAGGCCCTCGCGGTTCGCGGCGAACACGAGGGTTCTCGCTTCCTGAGCCTGCTGTACGGGGAGCTGCAGCCGGACATGGTCGTCGGTGGCGCGCGGTGCACGATGGCCAGCGCCGGTCATCCGCCGCCGTTGAGGCTGTCGACGGACGGCTCGGTGACAAAGACCACGGAGCCGCAGATGCTGCTCGGAATCGACGAGCAGCAGGAGTTCCATGCCAACACCTTCACCTTCTCGCCCGGTGAGACGCTGCTCTGCGTGACCGACGGAGTGACCGAACGCCGCAGAGGAGCACGCCAGTTGGACGACGACGACGGTCTGGCGAAGGTGCTGCGAGGATGCCTCGGGCTGGGCGCGAAGGCCGTGGCGGAACGCGTCCGGCGCGCTGCCCACGACTTCAGCACCGAACCGATCGACGACGATCTGGCGGTACTGGTCCTGCAGGCGATTCCGGCGCCGTCGGCCTGACACACACCGGAGCGACGAACAGGCTCGCCGGGACCTGGCCACCGCGCTGGACAAGTGGGTCGCTCAGCGTGCCCTGCCAGGAGCCCAGGACGTCGCCGATCTCAACCATCTCGACCACGGGCTGGTCAAGGCCGGCATGACCGACCGCGTCGCAGCCGTCTGCCGGCTGCTGGAGAACCGAGCCCTCAGGTTCCGCAGAACGGTGCCACGGTTCCTCTACCGGAGCGCGCCCGTAGAGGGGTCATCCGATCGGATGACCTTGCCGTCAGCCGTCCCGCTTTGGGGGACGAGCCGGAACGCC
>NZ_BNBC01000077.1:0-331 GCF_014654675.1 Streptomyces spiralis | reverse complement strand
CGGTGTCTTCGGCCCGAGGCTGGAGGCACGGCGCGACGAGCGCGCCTGGACGTGACACGACAGGGAGTAGCCCGCGATGCAGCACAAGGCCAGGAAGTTCTCCACCCGCGCCAAGGTCGTCACCTGCACGGCGGCCCTCGCGGCGGTCGGAGCCGGGGTGACCGGCGCCGTCTCCGCCTCCGCCGACACCACGGACGGCACCACGGCCGCCGCACCGGGCGCCGCCGTGACCGGCGTCAAGGACAAGGCCACGACCACCACCGACCACCTCACGATCCAGGCCGCCACCGACGCCGCCCAGGCCGCACTGAAGGCCGCCCAGAAGGAAGGC
>NZ_BNBC01000076.1:17941-28754 GCF_014654675.1 Streptomyces spiralis | reverse complement strand
ACAGGAGGGGGAAGTCATGCCGGACCCGAAGGCCGGAGGCCCCATTGCGGAGCCACGAAAAAGGTAACGGGGGGGGGAGGGCGCCGGAGCCCGGCTCGCGGAAGGTCCCGGCGCCGGGGGGGGGGAGTGCGTCGGGACGTGGCTCGTGTGTCAGGTCTCATCGGTCTGAACGTGCCGAGCATGCCGGACGTTCACACCGCGTTCAAACCGTTCAGGACGTTCGGACGGGCATGACGTTCAGTCGCGGGTGCCGCCGGCCGTAAGGCCGTGTCGCGACCGAACTGCTGTGCTCGGGAGGGTTTTTCCCGGGGCGCATCCCGTTGAAGCGACGGTACACAGCCATGTTTGCGCTGTCTTTCGCCACCGGGCGTACGCGGTCACGCCCGCCGACGGCGAACGCCCCGTCGCACGCCCATCCCCACATCACAGCCGTCCGTCACTTCACCTGCCGCACGCCGCACGCCGCTCGCGGTGTCCACCGGTTCATGCCACCGCGCCACCACGCCGGACCGTCGTCACGCCGGCCCGGCACCATGCCGGGCCGTCGTCATGCCCGGCCGTCGTCACGCCGCGGCGTCGAAGCCCGTGTCGCGAGCCAGCTTCTTCAGCTCGAGCAGCGCGTGCTTCTCGATCTGGCGGATGCGCTCGCGGGTCAGGCCGTGCTCCTTGCCGACCTCGGTCAGCGTGCGCTCACGGCCGTCCTCGATGCCGTACCGCATCTTGATGATGGACGCCGTGCGCTGGTCGAGGCGGCCGATCAGGTCGTCGAGCTCCTCGCTGCGCAGCAGGGTCATCACCGACTGCTCGGGCGACACCGCGGAGGTGTCCTCCAGGAGGTCACCGAACTGGGTCTCGCCCTCGTCGTCCACCGACATGTTCAGCGAGACCGGGTCACGGGCCCAGTCGAGCACGTCCGAGATGCGCTCCGGCGTCGCGCCCAGCTCCGCGGCGATCTCCGCGGGCTCCGGGTCGCGGCCGTGCTCCCGGTTGAACTCGCGCTGGACACGGCGGATGCGGCCCAGCTCCTCCACGAGGTGGACGGGGAGCCGGATCGTGCGGGACTGGTCCGCGATCGAGCGCGTGATCGCCTGGCGTATCCACCAGGTGGCGTACGTCGAGAACTTGAAGCCCTTGCGGTAGTCGAACTTCTCCACCGCGCGCACCAGACCCGCGTTCCCCTCCTGGATCAGGTCCAGGAGCGGCAGGCCGCTGCGCGGATAGCGACGGGCCACCGCGACGACCAGACGCAGGTTGGAACGGATGAAGACGTCCTTGGCCCGCTCTCCCTCGGCCACCAGGGCCTCGAGCTCCTCACGGGTGGCATCCGCCTCGGACTCCTCGTACCCGTCGAGGATCTGCCGCGCGAACACACCCGCCTCGATGACCTGGGACAGCTCGACCTCCTTGGCGGCGTCGAGCAGCGGTGTACGCGCGATCTCGTCGAGGTACATGCCGACCAGGTCGCGGTCGGCGATCTCGCCGCCGTGGGCGCGAACACTGCTTGCCGCGTCGGCCGTCTCGCCGGTGGCGGACTGACGACGGGCGACGGCACGGGTTGCCATGCGTGCTCCCTTGCGATGGTGGGTCAGCGGGTGGTCCGGACGCTCGGGACTGCCTTCGGAACTCTCCTCGGGTGCCCTGCATCCGATGGGAACAACGACTTGAAACCGGACAGAATTCCCAACCCGCCCCCCAATTTTTCTGATCATGCAGTACCCTGCGGCGCCACAACGCGCCGAGCGTCTCGCCGGCTTGTGCGGAACCCCAGGTCAGGGCTGGATCCAGGAGATCCCCTCAGGCCCCGGTGGGCCCACTGATCCGCCCGTGCATGGGGCGCCCGTCACACGGATGCCGCAGTCCGCGGCACGATCGCCGCAGCCCACGCCCCGATTACGGTGTCCACCGCGTCTGACGGTGTCCACCGCGTCCACGCGCCCGCACGTGCCCACTCGCCGCTCGCCGCTCGCCGCGGAGAGCGTCGCCTTCGAGCGCCCTCCACCCTGATGGACGGCCCGTAGCGGCGGAAGGTTGCCGCAAACCCGGACTCTCAGGAGATTCCCAGACCCTCCACACCATGGTTGTACGCGGCTCGGGCGCGTATGTTTCAGCCACCCCGCGGATCGCGGCACGTGGAGCAGCGGCGAGAGGGCTTCTCAGCCGAACTGAACCGACCGCTTGGCCATTCCCATCCAGAAGCCGTCGATCACCGACTTCTGCGCGTCCAGCTCTCCCCCGGCCTCCGCCGCGCCCATGGTCACGAACAGCGGGGCGAAGTGCTCGGTGCGCGGGTGGGCGTAGCGGCCCGCCGGGGCCTTGTCGAGGAAGTCCAGCAGCGCGTCCCAGTCGCGTGCCTCCAGGGCGCGCCGGCCCCAGTCGTCGAACTCCGAGGACCAGCTCGGCACCCCCTTGCCGGCATGGCGCAGCGCGGCCAGGTTGTGGGTGAAGAAGCCGGAGCCGACGATCAGCACACCCTCGTCGCGCAGCGGCGCGAGCCTGCGCCCGATGTCCATGAGCCGCACGGGATCGAGGGTCGGCATGGACACCTGGAGGACGGGGATGTCGGCGTCGGGGAACATCTCGACGAGCGGGACGTAGGCGCCGTGGTCCAGGCCGCGGTCCGGCACGTCCTGCACCGGCGTGCCCGGGGCGCGCAGCAGTTTGCGCACGCTCTCGGCGAGCTCGGGGGCGCCGGGGGCGGCGTACGTCACCTGGTAGTAGCGCTCGGGGAAGCCCCAGAAGTCGTAGACCAGGGGGACCGTCTCGGTGGCGCCGAGGGCGAGCGGGGCCTCCTCCCAGTGGGCGGAGACCACGAGGATCGCCCTGGGGCGGGGCAGCTCGGCGGACCAGGCGGCGAGCTGGCCGGGCCAGACGGCGTCGTCCGCGAGCGGCGGGGCGCCATGGCTGAGGTAGAGGGCGGGCATGCGCTCGCGGGCGTTGGCGGACATGGCGGTGACTCCCTGCGGCAGTTGCTCGAACTCGCTCGAACTTGCCGAGCTTGCTGAACTCGGTGAACTCGTCGACTTGCTTGAACTCTAAAGCTTTCTTGGAAGCATACGCCGAGATAGTTCAAGGTTCAAGGAACACCCCGTAGAGTAAATACATGAACACGGCACCTTCCTCCGGCTCCACCCCCGCGTCGGCCCCCGAGCAGCCCGCCCCCGCCGCTCCTCGCTGGCTCACGGCCGACGAACAGCGCGTCTGGCGTGCCTACCTGCACGCCACCACCCTCCTCGAGGACCACCTCGACCGGCAGCTGCAGCGCGACGCGGGCATGCCGCACATCTACTACGGCTTGCTCGTCAAGCTCGCCGAGTCCCCGCGCCGCCGCCTTCGGATGACCGAGCTGGCCATGCACGCCAAGATCACCCGCTCCCGTCTCTCCCACGCCGTCGCCCGGCTGGAGAAGAACGGCTGGGTGCGCCGCGAGGACTGCCCCTCCGACAAGCGCGGCCAGTTCGCCGTGCTGACCGACGAGGGCCGGGAAGTGCTGCGACGCACCGCGCCGGGCCATGTGGACGCCGTACGCCAGGCGCTGTTCGCCCGGCTGACCCCCGAACAGCAGAAGTCCCTCGGCGAGATCATGCAGATCGTCGCCGAGGGACTTCAGCCGAACGAAGCGGGTGCGGACCTGCCCTGGCTCCGCTGAGCCGCTCACTCAGCAGGCCAGGGCAGGTCCTGGTGCCGTACGCGGGAGGCGTCCCCTTCCTCCTCGCGCAACGGTGGTTCCGAAGGGGTACGGCCGTTCGTCAGTGGGCGATCACCGGGACGGCCACCTCGTCCTCGGCGTCCTCCTCGGAGCCGGCCACGACGGTCGAGCCGGGGCTGCCGGCGTTGACCAGGGCCACGACGATCACGGCGGCGAGCACCAGCATGCCGACCGCGATCCAGATCGCGTTGGTGTAGCCGTGCACCGCGCCCTGCATCTGGACCAGCTGCGCCTGCGACTTGGAGGTCGCGCCCGCGATGTGGTCCTTGATGTACGCCGTCGTCGCGGACGCGGCGATCGTGTTCAGCAGGGCCGTACCGATCGCACCGCCCACCTGCTGCGAGGTGTTGACCATCGCGGAGGCGACACCGGCGTCCCGGGGCTCGACGCCCAGGGTGGCCAGGGACATGGCCGGCATGAACGCCGTACCCATGCCGAGACCCAGCAGCAGCATCGCGGGCAGGATCGTCGAGGCGTACGACGAGCCGATCTCCAGCTGCGTCATCAGCAGCATGCCGACGGCGGCGACCAGGAAGCCGGGGCCCATCAGCGCCCGGGCCGGGACTCGGGTCATCAGCCGGGCGCCGATCTGGGTGGAGCCGACCATCATGCCCGCGATCATCGGCAGGAAGGCGAAGCCCGTCTTGATCGGCGAGTAGCCGTTGATGACCTGCAGGTAGTAGGTCAGGAACAGGAACGTGCCGAACATCGCGATGACGGCGATGCCGAGGGAGAGGTAGATGCCGCCGCGGTTGCGGTCGGTGATCACGCGCAGGGGCAGCAGCGGGGCCTTGACCCTGGCCTCGGTGATGACGAAGGCCAGCAGGAACACCACGGAGGCGATGAACAGGCCGATCGTCGTCGAGTCGCCCCAGCCGTCGGACTCGGCGCGGGTGAAGCCGTAGACGAGCGCGATCAGGCCGACGCTGGAGAGCACGACGCCGGGGATGTCGAGCGGGTTGCGGTTGCGGCCGCCCTCCGGCTCACGGATGACGAAGTACGCGCCGAGCGCGGCGACGATGGCGAACGGGATGTT
Source organism: Streptomyces spiralis (assembly GCF_014654675.1). Taxonomy (GTDB): domain Bacteria; phylum Actinomycetota; class Actinomycetes; order Streptomycetales; family Streptomycetaceae; genus Streptomyces; species Streptomyces spiralis. The sequence continues at coordinate 24,012 of NZ_BNBC01000076.1, read as the reverse complement.
GACGAAGAACGTCCAGCGCCAGTCCAGGTACTCGGTGAGCAGGCCGCCGAGGATGAAGCCCACAGCGCCGCCGCCACCGGCGATCGCACCGTAGATGCCGAACGCCTTGGCGCGCTCCTTGGCGTCCGTGAACATCACGGCGAGCAGGGAGAGCGCGGCGGGCGCGAGCATGGCGCCGAAGACGCCCTGCAGGGCACGGGCGCCGAACATCATGGCGCCGCTCGTGGCCGCGCCGCCGAGCGCGGAGGCCGCGGCGAAACCGGTCAGACCGATGACGAAGGCGCGCTTGCGGCCCCACAGGTCGGCGATGCGGCCGCCGAAGAGCAGCAGTCCGCCGAAGGCGAGGGCGTAGGCGGTGACGACCCACTGCCGGTTGCCGTCGGAGATGCCCAGGTCACTCTGGGCGGAGGGCAGGGCGATGTTCACGATGGTCGCGTCGAGGACGACCATCAGCTGGGCGAGCGCGATGAAGACGAGCGCTTTCCAGCGGTTGGCGTCGCCGGACTTCTCCAGGACGCCGGGAGCCTTTGCGGCTGTTTGAGACATGGGGGTACCCACTTCGGGACTTCGGGACGGAAAAAGGGTGACGTGAGGTGACGGCCCGCCCTCATGGACGGCCGAAGACTCGGTATCGGAAAGTCGTTGACGGAAAGCCGTTGACGGAGAGTCGGTTGACGGAAAGTCGGTTGACGGAAAGTCGTTGGCAGGAGGCCGTTGGCAGAAGGTCGGTTGCGAGTGGTGACCGGGCTACGGCGCTGAACTCATCGGCCGTACGGCCCCGATCTCAGGCCTGGCGGAGATCCTCCAGGGTCGTGGCCGTACCCGGCAGGACGGATCGGGCCGGGGCCCGCAGCCCGTCCAGGAACAGCTGCAGATGACGGTGTACGAAGCGGTCGAGGCTGAAACAGGGGGTGCCGGCCGGCGGCCTGCTGAGCTGGGCCACGGCGACCATCAGGTCACCGACGCCCACGTCCGGGCGCAGTTGCCCGGCCGTCCTGGCCCGGTCCATGACCTCCTCGATGAGGCGTTCGACCCGTTCGCGCGCGGCTTCCAGGTCGGGGTGGTGCTTGTCGAAGGTGCTGGAGACCATCGGGCACAGCGCGCTGATCCGCTCGTCGGCGGAGGCGTGCACGAAGCGCGACAGGGCCTCGAAGGCGTCGCCGGTCTCCGCGAGCGCCTGCTCGGCTGCGAGGGCCGTACGGTCCATGACGCAGCAGACGACCTCGCGGACGAGGGCGTCGCGGTCCGGGAAGTTGCGGTACAACGTGGCGTTGCCGACGCCGGCCCGGCGTGCGATCTCGTCGAGTGGCACCTCGGGCCCGTGCTCGACGAACATCTCGCGGGCGGCGCTGACGATGCGCTCCCGGTTGCGCAGGGCGTCGGCGCGGGGCCTGGTCACCTTGCGCGCTACGGGGTTCGCGGTCGTCGCGGCCTGCACGGCGTACTCCTCGGGTCGGTCGGTTCGGCGATCCGGGGACGTCTTCCCCGTTTCGCGCGGACACAGGTCTAAACGGGGAAGAGGTCCCCGGTTATTTCCCGCCCTCGAAGAGATTTCGTGTGACCTGCGTCACAGCTCGCCGAGAGCCCCCCGACCCCTGCCCATGCCCGCGCCCGGACGACCCACCCCATGACCGTAGGACCCCCCATGACCGGAGGACCCACCCCATGGCGGGACGACGGCCCACCCCATGACCGGGCCGCCCGTCCCACGACCGGACCGCTCCAGCGCGCGCCCGCCGCCCTCGTGACACAGGGTGAGCGAAAGGGTGCAGCCGGAGACCGGTGGCTGCCTTGAGCGAACCGGTGGCTGCCTGGAGCGAGAGGTCCATGCATGCAGCCGCCACCGCCCCGCCGTCGGATACGCAAGCGCCGTGCCGTCGCCCTCGCGTCCGTCACCGTACTGACCTTCGCGGTCAGTACCTCGGCGGGCACCGCCCACCTCACGGCGGATGCCCGGGCGACCGGCCCCGGGGCGGGCTCCCTGGCCTTCACGCCCGCCCTCGCCCCCTGCATGATCAGTGGCCCCACGACCGTACAGATGACGGAGGGCGTGCCGACGGCCCGCGGCTACGCCCGCTCCACCGGCGTCGTACACGCCCTGACCGTGATGATCGACTTCTCGGACGCCCACGGCGAGGGCAGTGCGCTCGACCGCTTCCGCGAGTTCTTCCCGCAGACCCAGGAGTGGTTCCGCACCGCCTCCTACGGCCGCCTCGACTACCGTCCCGAGACCCCGATACCCCGGTGGCTGCGCATGCCCAAGCCCTTCAAGGCGTACGGCATAGAACGCGGCGCCCCCTTCGACCCCGGCTACCGCGAACTCATCAAGGACATCGTGGCGGCGGCCGACCCGACGGTGAACTTCCGGGACTACGACCTGCTCAACGTGCTGATGACCCCCAACGCCGGCCCCTCCGCCCTGGACACCGTGCTGTCGGTGACCTTCGCCGGCAACACCGAGGCCCCGTCCGCCGACGGGATACCCATATCGAACGCCTCCTTCGTCTACTCCCGCCAGGACGACGGCTCCGGCTCCTACGACCACACCGGCTTCCGTGTCCTCCCCCACGAGAACGGCCACGTCTTCGGCCTGCCCGACCTCTACACACAGGAGGGCGGCGGCGCGGTCGGCCACTGGGACATCATGAGCGAGGACTGGGGCGCCAACAACGACCTGCTCGGCTGGCACAAGTGGAAACTGGGCTGGCTGGACGCGACCCAGGTGAGCTGCGCGGCGAAACGGGGCACGGCCGAGTACACCCTGACCCCGCTGGAGCGCCCGGGCGGCCCCAAGCTGGTCTTCGTACCCCTCGACGGAGGCACGGTCTACGCCATCGAACTGCGTACGCACGAGGGCAACGACGAGGCGGTGTGCCGGCCGGGCGTCCTGATCTACAAGGTCGACGCGGACGTCGACACCGGCCACGGCCCCATCACCGTCTACGACGCGCACCGACACTCCGGCGGCTGCACCAGCAGCCCCAACGTCCACGCCGAACTCTCCGACGCCCCCTTCGCCCCCGGCCAGACCTTCAAGGACCCCAAGGCCGGGATCCGCATCGACGTGGCCGCGGCGGACCTGAAGGGGAACTACCAGATACGGGTGACCCGGCAGTGACGGCCCCGCCGGGACGGCCGTGAGCGCTACTGCCGTAAGCGTCCGAGAGGACTCGTAGGCACCCGCAGGAACCACAGACACCCTGCCGGAACCACCGCAGACACCCTGCCGGAACCACCGCGGACACCCGCGGAACCACCGCAGGCACCCGCCGGGACTACCGTAGGCGTCCTGCCACCGCCGTACCGGAGAACCGACCGAACCGATGCCCGCACCCGCGCACACGACGCCGGCCCCTCAAGGGACCGCGGCGCCGGAACCCCAAGCGGCCGCCCCCGCCGAGGCGGTCACGCCGCTGATACGGGGAGTCGCGGTGCTACGACGGCTGACGGAGGCCGGCGGAACGCTGAGCCCGAGCGGCCTGGAGCGCGCCACGGGCCTGGCCCGCTCCACGGTGGACCGCATCACGGCGACGCTCGCCCACATGGGATACGTACGCCTGGAGGGCCGCGACGGCAGGGACGTCGTTCTCACCCCGCGCCTGATGGAACTGGGCAACGCCTATCTGTCCGCCCTCCGCCTGCCCGCCCTGCTCGACGCGCGCGCCGACGCCCTCGCCGACGAACTGGACGAGTCGGTGTCGCTGGCGGTCGGCGACCGGGACGGCATCCGTTTCATCCACCAGGCGACCCGTCGCCGCGCGATGTCCCTGAGCTTCCGCATCGGCGATCTGCTTCCGGCCGAACGCACCGCTCCCGGCCCGCTGTTCGCGACGGAGTGGACGCGGGAGGAGTGGCGGAGCTGGCGGGAGCGCCGCGCGAGGGACCCGAAGGACACGGGCTTCCCGGCGATCCCGCCGAGGCGGCACACGGATCCGGACGACTTCGCCGAGCGGACCGCGCGCGCGGCGCGGGACGGCTGGTCGCTGGACGACCAGTTGATCGAGCCGGGCCTGGTGGCGGTCTCGGTCCCGGTGCGGGACCCGGCGACGGGCCGGATCGCCTGCGTGGCGAGCGTGGTGAGCCACACCAGCCGCCACTCGGCGGACGACCTGCGTACGACCCTGCTGCCGCGCCTGCGGGAAACGGTGGCGGCGATGGAACGCGACCTCCGGGAGCCGCCACCCCCGCAGGCCACGCCGGCCCCCTCGGACCTGGCGACCTGGACGGCGGCGTCGAAACAGGAACTGGGCAGGGAGTTCGTGGAATCCCTGGCCCGCGGACTGACGGTCCTGACGGCCTTCGGCGAGGACAGACCGGCGCTGACCCTGACGGAGGCGGCGAAGGCGACGGGCCTGGCGAGGGCGACGGCACGCAGAGCGCTGATCACCTACGAGCACCTGGGCCTGGTGAGGCACTCACCGGACACCCACACCTTCACCCTCACCCCCCGGGTCCTCTCCCTGGGCTTCCCTCCCCTGTCCCGCACCTCGCTCTCCCGCATCGCCCAGCCTCACCTGGACGACCTGGCGGCCGAGGTCCACGAGTCGGCGTCCCTCGCGGTCCTGACCCCCTCCGCCGAGGAGATCCAGTACACGGCCCGAGCGGCCACGACCCGCATCATGAGCGTGGACATCACGGTCGGCACCCGCCTCCCGGCCCACGCCACGGCCCTGGGCCGAGCCCTCCTGACAAGCCCACCGGACACGCCGGGCGAGGCGTCAGCCCACCCCTACTCCCTGGTCGACTCGGAACTGGAAGCGGGCCTGCGCGCGATCGCCGTCCCGATCCGCGACCGCGCGGGCCGCACGGTCGCCGCGGCCGACATCGCCACCCACGCGGCCCGCCACACCCCTACGGAGTGCGTCACCCTCCTCCTCCCGCCCCTGCGCGAAACGGCCACCCGCATAGAAGCAGACCTCCACACGGCCTCCCGCTTCACCCGCGTACCCCCGACCTGACCAGCCCCGAACCGGCACCTTCCCCCGCCGCACCCCTCATCCGCTACGCTAGTCGCGGATCTCACGGAGATCCCCGCCTTCGTAGCTCAGGGGATAGAGCACCGCTCTCCTAAAGCGGGTGTCGCAGGTTCGAATCCTGCCGGGGGCACCAGCGCAAAGGCCCCGGACCGATCATGGTCCGGGGCCTTTGACATCCACTTTTGACATCAACGCGGGCGGTCACTGACGACCGGGGCGCTTCCGCAGCAGCCGATCCATGTGGCTCATGGCCTCGCGCTGTGTGTCCTGGACGACGTGGGTGTAGACGTCCATGGTGATGCTGATCTGGCTATGCCCAAGGATCTCCATCACGACGCGGGGCGCGACCCCGGCCGCCGTGAGGAGGGTCGCGGTGCCGTGGCGGGCGTCGTGCAGCCGGATCACGCGGAGGCCGGCGGACTGGGCGATGCGGGTGAAGGAGCGGTACAGGTTGCGCGGCTCGACCGGGCGGCCGGTGCGGGTGGTGAAGACATAGGCGGACTCCTGCCAGGTCTCCCCCGCTTTCGCCCGAGCCGCCGCCTGCCGCATCCGGTGCCAGCGCAGGGGCGCGATGCACAACGCGGGCAGCGGGACGGCACGGCGACGACGGCTCTTGGGGTCGTCGTCGTAGAGGACGCCACGACGGCGCTGTGTCTGCTGGCGGACGTAGAGGACTCGGTTGTCGAGGTCGAGGTCCGACCAGCGGAGACCGACGATCTCGCCCCGGCGCAGGCCCATGGCGATGGCGAGCACGAAAGCCGCGTAGAGCGGGTCCTTACGTGAGGCGGCCAGGAAGTCGAGCGTCTCGTCCAGGCTCCAGGGCTTCAGCTCGCGGTTGTCGGTGCGGGGAGGCTCGACGAGCTTGGCGACGTTCCGCGTGATCATCTCCTCGCGGCAGGCCGAGGACAGCGCCGACCGCAGAACTCGGTGCGACTCTTTGGCCGTTGCCGCTGTCGTCTCCTGCTCCAAGCGTACGAGGAACCGGCGTACGTCGGGAACGCTGAGAGATTCGAGCCGCTTGGCGCCAAGCATGGGCACGAGGTACAGCCGGACGTGCGCCTCGTACTTGTCGTACGTGCTCAGCTTCCGGCGAGC
>NZ_BNBC01000076.1:6147-17918 GCF_014654675.1 Streptomyces spiralis | reverse complement strand
TGATGACGTTCTCCACCCAGTACGGCAGCCACTCGGCGAGCTTGGCCGACCGGGTCGGCACGGGCACGCCCTGGTCGACCTTGTCGAGCAGTTCCCGGCGCTTGGCGTCGCACTCGGCCCAGGTCTTGCCGTAGGCGAACTTGCGGGCGCGGGTGCCGTCCGGCTGCAGCACGTAGACCGCGCACTGGTAGCGGCCGTCCTTGCGCTTGGTGATGGTGCCGGCGCCGTTCGGGTTGCGCTTGCGCTGACCGGCCATCAGGCAGCCTCCTCGATCTGGCCGAGGATGAAGTCCTGGACGGCGTCGGCGGGAATGCGGCGAGCGCCATCGATCTTGATCGAGGTCAGACGACGCGAGCGGATCAGGTCGTAGACCTTCGAGCGTCCGAGCTTGAGCCGCACCATGACTTCCGGCACGGTCAGCAGTTCAGCGGTAGCGGCGGTCATGCTGCGGCTCCTTCCAAGGCGAGTTGGTCGCGTAGGGCTTCGCGGGCGGTTTCGCGGTTGAGTTGGATCTCCCGGGCGATGGTGGCGGCGAGGGCGGATTCGCCGGGGGTGTGGCCGTGGCCGGCGTACTGCCAGTCGGCCAGGACCAGGACGGTGTCCGGCTCGACGTCGTCCAGGCCGAGGGCAGCGTGCTCTTGAGCGGCGCGGTAGTCGGCGCGTTCCTGGCGGAGGGTGCCGAGGGTGGTGGAGTAGCGGCGGGACTTGGAGCTGAAGTGGCCGCGGAAGCCGAGCATGTGTGCCCAGGCCCACAGACGCCGGTCGGGGTACAGCCCGTCGAGGTCGCGGCAGGCTCGGATCATGCGGCGGGTGTGGTCGGGGACGCCGTGGCGGTCGAGTTCGGACAGCTCGCCGATACGGCGGTCGAGGGTGCCGGTGTTCTCCGCTGCCTTGGTGGCGTACTTGGCGACGTAGGAGGCGACGGCCTGTTCGGTGATGTCCGAGCCGTCCCCGAACGCCTTCACGGGCCGGACGTCGAGCTGGCGGCCCCAGCGGAAGGTGCGGACTGGTTGATCCTCGGCGGCCGGGACGGAGACCGAGGTGTAGGAGTGCGCGGCGGCGGCCCGGATCGCGTCGGTCAGCAGGTCGACGGTGGCCCAGGCGGGCGGCGGGGTGTCTGGTCCTTCCGGGCCGTCGAGGCGGATCACGGCGTGGAAGTGCAGGGCACCACGCTTCTGGAACTCGGCGACCTTGCCGTAGGAGACGCGCGCGTGGTCGGGGAGTTCTCGGCGGGAGAGGCCGGCGCGGGCGGCGATCTCGCGGCGCAGGCGGGTGGTGAAGCGCTGCCATAGGTCGCCCGCGTGGTTGTTGAACAGGACGGCGCCCGCGTAGTCGTAGGTGTTCGGGTCGATGGCTGTGCCGAGGGCGGGATCGTCGGCTGGGTGGCGGGTACCGCAGCGGCAGACGCCTCGGTCGGGGCGATTGTGGACCGGACCGAAGGACGGGGCGGTCAGGGTGGCGAAGACGCGCGGGTGGTCGCGGACGGTGGCGGGGATGTCGCGGCGGTCGTCTCCCGCCAGGCCCGCGCGGATGAGGTGGTAGGTGTCGCCCGCGTACGTGAAGGCGCAGGAGGGGCAGCGGGAGGCGCGGCGGTTGCCGCAGGCCAGGCGGAGGCGTCCGCCCGGCTCGTTCTCGGTGCTGTAGCGGTGCAGCACCTGGCCGGTGGTCTTGTCCTTGTGGATCGTCCAGCCGGTCAGGTGGATGGGGTCGGAGCAGCCGCCGGTGCGGCGGATCTGGTCTTCCCAGCGGTGGTAGTCGGGGGCCGAGGCCACCCTCAGCAGGTCGCCGAGGGTGGTCGGGTCGAGCAGCATGTCAGGCACGGGCACCCTCCCGGACGCGGCGGGTGCGGACGAGGCCGGTGCCGCTGCAGGTGGCGCAGTGCGCGGTGATGGTGCGCAGGTGGCCGCGGACGTCTCGGCCGCCGAGGGTGACGGCGACGGAGGCGAAGCCGTCGCAGTCGGGGCAGATGCGGGGCGGGGGTGTGGTGCGGTGCGTCATGCTGGGGGTTCCTTCCGGTTCTGTGGATCGGACAGGGACGGCGCCCGGGCGGCGGATGCTTGGCGGTATCGAGGCCGCCCGGGGGCCGGTCAGCGTCGCTTGGTCTCGGAGGCGAGCAGTGAGCGAAGGACGACGGCGACCACAGCGACTGAGACGCCGGTGATGGCGACGGCCAGGAGCATGGAGACCAGGACGGCGCCGACGACCAGGACGACGGCGGTGCCGCCGCCAACGAGGGCGAGCGCCGTGCCGGGGGTGAGCTGGATGGTCGGCCGGGACGGTGTCGGGGCCACCGGGGCGGGCGGCGGGGTCTGCGCGGCCGGGACGATGGCGGTCGGCTCGACGGCAGCGGGCGGGGCGTGGTGACCGGTCGGGGTCGGCATGGTGGGGATCTTCGGGCGGAGCATGACTGTTCTCCCTTCTGGAACGGGCTACTTGATGAGGCTGTTGATCGCGGGGGCCAGGACGCTGTCGGCGAGGAGGAAGCCGCCGAGCAGGAGGACGGCGATCAGCCAGGCGGGCGGGCGGATGAGCTTGACGCCGAGGTAGCCGACGACGAGCAGGGCGAGCCAGAGCGGGACCTGCACGGTGCCTCCTACCGGACGCGGCAGCGGTGGGTGCGGGCGGCGAGCTGGGCGGCGGTGGCGCTGGTGTAGTCGGCGGACCAGCCGCAGCCGTCGTTGGTGCACACCGCGGCGTGCTTGGTCTGGCCGTGGCCGTCGCGGTGGGTGCCGATCTCCACCGGGCCGATCCGCATCACGGAGTGGAAGAAGTCACGGGCGGGCATGTCAGTCGGTCTCCTCTCGGGTCGTGGCCGGGTCGGGGAAGCGGGCGCGGATACCGGCGGCGGTGGCCGGGTCGGTGGTGCGGAGGGCGGCTTCCTCGGCGAGCAGGTGGACGAGGTAGGGCCGGTCGGCGGCGGCCATCTCCCGGGCGGCCTCCAGGTGGTCGGCGGTGGTCAGGTCGGCCGGGTCATGGGTCATGGCAGCGGTGCCCCCTTTCCGGTTCAGGCGAGTTGGGCGGCGATAGCGTCGGCCAGGTGGGGCGGGACGCCGAGGCGAGCGCGGAGGGTGTCGGTGTCGATGCGGTGGCCGGTGCGAGCCTGGTGGTCGGCGGCGACCTTGCGGGCGTGGTCGACCAGCGCGGCCGGGACCGGCACAGGCGGAGCAGGCGCAGGGTCCGGGTCCGGAGCGGGCAGTTCGGGGGTGGGCTCCGGCTCCGACTCCAGGGCGGGGGCCGGGTCGCGACCCTGGTCGGGTGTGGGGGCCGGGGGTGCCGGCGGAACCGGCACCCGTTCGGCGGACGAGTGGGCGAGGAGGGTGCCGCCGAGGAAGGCCAGTGCGGGCCATCCGGCGACGAGGATGCGCAGCCAGGCCGGGACGCGGTCCAGGTCGAGGAGTCCGGCGGTGGCGATGTTGGCGCCGAGCGAGGCGACCAGGGCGACCAGGAACCAGGACCAGGCCAGCCGGGACGGGCCGTCCGAGCGGAGCCGCCGCCAGACGGCGACCAGGAGCAGGTCGACGCTGACCGGGTAGGCCCAGGCTTTCCAGCCGGTCTGTCCGGCAGCGGCGGCCAGGTCGTGCAGGTGAGCGAAGGACAGCGCACCGGCGATGACGGCCTGCACGAGGACGGCGTCCAGTCGGATCGAGCGGGCCACGGTCACCACCCCTCGCCGGGGTACTCGGGGCCGTCCTCCGGGAAGGTGCCGGGCGGCGGCGCGGGGAGCGAGACGGCCAGCGAGGGGCTGACGGCTTCCACGAAGCCGAGGTCTGCGCCGTTCATGTCGGCGTAGAGGGCGAGTTGGCCCAGCAGGAGCACGGTGCGGGCGAAGTCCTCGCAGTCGGGGCACATAGCCGGGGTCTCCCTTCATCAGGCATGGCTCGGGTAGGGACCTGGCGCGAAGGCGGTCACGCCGACCGGAGATGCAGGGGAAGGTCAGGCCGTGGCCGGGGCTGTCTTGGACAGCGGCACCGGGGCAGCGGGAGCGCCGGGCAGAGCGGGCCGGAACGGCGCGAGTTCGGGCAGGTCCGGGGTCCGATCGGCGTGCCGGTTACAGATGTTGACCGCCTGCCGCAGCGAGGTGTGCGGGGCGCGGATGCGGTGCCAACCGCCGGTCGAATCGCCTGCGATGGCGACGCCGCGCAATTCGGCGGGAATTTGGATGGCGGCCAGGACGGCGTCCGGGGAGATGTCGCCGAAGGCCATCTTGGCGCTTGTTTCGTCGTTGACACGGTGGGCGGTGCGGCCGGTGAGCTGGGCGCGGAGCATGGTGATGCCGTCGCCGAGTTCGGAGCCGAAGCGCTGCCCGCAGACCTCGAGGTAGATGCCGGCGGCGCGGCCGAGCTGGGCCAGGCGGACCAGGGCCCTGATGATGCGGTCCCGGCGCGGGTCGTTCTTCTTCGTGCTGAGCGCCAGCTCGGCGACCTCGTCGACCAGGACCACGATCGGGATCGGGCGCAGGTCGTCGGGCAGGGCCCAGATGTCGGCGGCGATCTCCGAATCCGGCACGTCGGCGGTGATCCGCTGCTCGGCGCGGATGAGCTGGTAGACGCCCTCCATGCGGGTCACGAGCGCGTCCAGGAGTTCGGCGGCGGTTTCGGGGTTGTCGGCCAGCGCGGAGAACCGGCGGGCCAGCGGGAACAGCTCGACTCCCTGTTTGCAGTCGATGCCGATCAGGGCGACGTCCATCGGGGCGAGCCCGGCGACGAGGTTGCGCTGGTAGACAGACTTGCCGGACTCGGTGGCCCCGAGCGTGAGGGCGTGGGGTATCACCCGGTAGTCGCGGTAGTGCACCGAGCCGTCCTCGCGCAGGGCGACCGGGACCCGCATCGGGCGGGTGTCGAGCCGGGCGGGCATCTGCACCCGCTTGAGCACGTCGTAGCCGGTCATCCGCACCTCGACCACACCAGAGCGCAGCTCACGCGAGGTCACGCCGTACATCGAGAAGGAGTGGCGAAGCCGATCGGAGGCGGCGGCCACGTCGAAGGCGTCCTGACCGGGCCGGAGCTTGAGGCGCAGGACCAGGCCGGTCCGGGTCGGCCGCAGTCGCAGGATGCGCGGCGGACGGGACTCCGGCACAGGCCGGTTGGTGGCCCGGACTAACGCCAGGCGCCACCGCGACGGCGGAACCGTGAGCCCGCAGGCCTCCATGACCGAGGTGTAGCGGACCAGGACCCGCAGTGTGGTGAGGGTGACGCCGAAGGTCATCCAGTACCAGGCGGGGCGCCGCCACCGCAGGAGACCCGCAGCGGCGACGACCAGCACCACAGCCACCGTGAACCAGGTCATGATCAGGCCGCCTTAGTCTTCGCGGTCGTGTCGACCAGCGATGTGACGGCAACTGCGCGGAAGGCGATGCCGTGCCGCTTCTGGCCGTTGAACTCGTTCTCCCACGGCCGGGCGATCAGACCGGTCAGGGCGACCGGGGTGCCCATGGCCAGCTCACCGGTGATGCCGGTCTCCGGGACGGTGATGGACAGGATCTCGACCTCGTCGTTCGCCGCGAACATCACGTCCACGGTCATCAGCTTCGCGCCGGTCTCGGCGTCCGTGGCGATCTCACCGGTCCGACGGTCACGGACCTTGGGCTGCGGGGACTTGGCAACCATCACGGTCGCACCGGAGGTCTCGACGGGGATCTGACGCACAGCGGATCACTCCTCTATAGAGGCTGGACTCCGTCACTTATGTATATGAGTGACATGAAGAAGAGTGCCTGACTCCTATACATGAGTCAACCCGCCGCGAAGAAGAACTCGCGACGGGCCGAGGAGAGTTGAGGGGGCGTCAGTCTGCGGCGGGGATCCGGTACTCGAAAATGAACTGGTCAGCGGCCATGAGCGTGTCGCAGACCTCGACCACGCGGCCCTCCGTGGTACGAGCTTCCCGGACCAGATGAACCACCGGAGCACCCGCACTCAGCGCCAGCTCGGAGGCTTCCGCCTTGGAGGCTGGACGCGCTTGCAGCGTCTCGACGAACTCGGCGAACTCGTGTCCGTGGTCTTCGAGTCGGGCGTAGATGCCACCGCCGCCGGGGTTCTCGGCGAACAGTTCGGGGATGTCCTTCACGACGTCCCACGGGAGGTACGACGTAGCCGTCTCGACCGGGGTGCCGTTGCGGAAGTAGAGGCGGCGCCGGGCGAGCACCTGGGTGCCGGCGGAAACGCCCAGTCGCCGGGCCGCATCCTCGGGGGCCTCCATCGGGCCGATGTAGAGGACGCTCACCTTGGCCGTGGCGCCGGACTGCGCGGACTCGGCGAGGTACGCGGCCTTGCCGCCCTGGCGAAGCGAGCGCCGGAAGCGGTCGGAGGACCGATGCCGCACCGGCGGGCGATCCTTCACGATCGAGCCCTTGCCGTGCCGGGTCTCGACGAGCCCGCTCGCGCGCACCTCGACCATGGCCTTGCGGATCGTGCCGCCCGACACGCCGTAGCGGTCGACCAGCTCCGACTCACTCGGCACCATTTCACCGGGCTTGAGGACACCCGCCCGGATCTGCTGGACGATCTCCTCGGCGATCTGCACGTATCGAGGTACGGACCTCTCACCTCCTACTGCAGTTCCCATAGTCCTTTTCTTCCTCCTATGCTCCTGTACATGAGTAACAGTGCCCGGGAAGGCCAGTCAACGCCACTGCACTCCGTGTCCGTGGCCGGGGTGGTGGTGCGCGAGGACGGCCGACTCCTGGCGATCCGCCGTGCCGACAATGGCACTTGGGAGCTCCCCGGCGGTGTACTGGAACTCAGCGAGACTCCAGAGGCAGGCGTCGCTCGCGAGGTCCTGGAGGAGACCGGCATCCACGTCGAGGTGGACGAACTCACCGGGGTCTACAAGAACACGACCCGAGGCATCGTTGCCCTGGTCTTCCGCTGCAAGCCTTCAGGCGGGACCGAGCGCACGTCGAGTGAGTCAACGGCCGTCGACTGGCTCACGCCCGACGAGGTCGCAGAGCGCATGTCCGAGGTCTTCGCGATCCGGCTCCTGGATGCCCTGGACGGCAACGGCCCCCACGTGAGGAGCCACGACGGGCGACGGCTCATCCCAGCGGGATAAGACTTTCCCTACGTTCATCAAGGCCCGCGCACGGCGCGGGCGCGCGCCGCCTTTGCGGCGCGGCCTGCCTCCTGTCTGCGCCCCGGCTGGCCGCGCCCGGCGGCGCGCTGCGTGCATGCGGGCAAGGGCGAGACTTCATCCGCGAGCACAAGATGATGCCTCCGGCGGGGGATCGGCCGGCACCGGGATGGAGGGAGCGCCGTTCCCGGCCGCGGGCACATCGTGGCGAGCGTTGGGGGCTCCCATCCCGTCCACCATCGACCCAGGCAGAGCCGAGCAGACGCGGCCCATGGCGTCCAGGTCGTTCGTACAGTGGCGCGCTCCACCTGGACGCCATGAACCACGCCCGCTCCACAGACGTGTGGGTCGACGGCGGACGGGATGGGAGCAGTGGTAGGCGGTGGGTTGAGGTGGCACGAAAGTGCGGGAGCACGATGTAAATAATCGTCCCGTCAGGGACCGTGCGGCCACGATGGAGCCGCGGTTCGGGTAGGCCGGGAGGACGTTCGCGTATGGGCCTTTGACCCGCAGCCGCTTCTTCGTCATCTTTTGCAGATTTGACTGAATCGGCTACCTGTTGCCGCTGCCTGTGCACAGTCGTACGTTCGAAGTATGGGGCGCGTCTGCCCCGGGAGAACGAGGCAGGCTGTTCCCCATGGCGCAGCGATCATCAGCTCTTGCCGTGGAGGCCGAAGTGAATGACTTCAACGAGCCTGTGAGGGTAAACGTCGCGGATGGAGAAACGGCAGTCTCAGGTGTGAGCACCGAGGGGTTCGGGGTCGAGGGGAGATCTCACGGAACTGGAGTGGTCGGGGTAAGCGAAGCCTGGCTCGGTGTTTACGGGGAGTCCACGGGAGGCTTCACCGTGGACGCCGTACGTGGACAAGGAAAGGGGCAAACCTGTGGGGTCGCCGGGCATAGCGAAGCCGGCATCGGTGTATACGGTAAGGGCGGTGCGCTGGCTGGCAAATTCGATGGCACCGTCAAGGTCGGCAAGACGGTGGAGTGCCAGTTCGTCGAGGCGACGCATGGGCATTTCACCGGAAACGTGAGAGCCGACAACGGAGACTTTTTCCAGGGGCTGAGTGCCGGTGGGGGAGCGTTCAGTGGCGAGGTGAAAGCTAAAAAGTTCACTCCCACAGGAGGGGACTACGCCGAGACGTTTGCGGCAGGAGACGAATTCGAGCCAGGAACCGTTCTCGTCATCGGGGACGACGGCCTGATGGCCCCGTGTGATGCACAGTACGACTCGCGCGCAACGGGGGTTGTGTCGGGTGCCGGTGGCCTCACCCCGGGAACCGTCATGGAGAGCAACCCCGATTCCGCGCATCACGTGACGCTGGCACTCGCGGGGCAGGTCTACGTCAAGGCAGACCCTCAGTACGGGCCAATCGCTGTTGGCGACCTCCTTACGACCTCACCCAGCGAAGGGTGCGCAATGCGAGTGTCCGACCGCGGCCGTGCGGTCGGCGCAATCCTCGGAAAGGCCCTGGCAACGCTCGACGGCGAACCGGGACTCGTTCGCATGCTCGTGACGCCGTCTTGAGCCGATGCAAGCGTGGTGGCGGGGGAGTTGCGACTGTGGGTGATGTGGGCGTCGTTCCGGGTGTCGAAGGGCAGGCATGGCGGCGGGCCCGACGATTGGACGGACTGATCTAGTAACTGCGCGGCGGGCCGGGGCGTTTCATGGACCGGCGCCGGAGGTCGCTGCCGAAGGCAGACCGGACCGTTGCTGTACAGCAGCGAAGTACAGCAACCACAGCGACCGGCCCCGGCCAGCAAGGTTCGCTGGGAACCGTTGGGTGAGCGGTTTGACCGTCATCGACCGACCTGCATAGAGCTACGGATCAGAAGGTCGCGCCTGGGTCGAGCGACGGCGGCACCGTAAAGGCCGGGGCCCGGGGTGCGACAACGGTCGGCTTCCTCACCATCACGGTGATCCGTGCCAGAGCCGTGCCAGGTCGGGCGGGGAGTCACGGGGAACGGCGGACAACTAGCCGTCGGAACCACGGGCCGGGACGCCAGTCCGTCGCAGGTCAGGTGCCCAATCAGTGCTGGAGCACCCGAGCTTCCCAAGCTGATCACGCTCTTTCCCGTGGTGCGTCATCATCAGGCTCATGTCTGAGTTCGCATGGCCTCCGGAGTCTCCAACGCCAGAGGACGTTCGTCGGTCTTGGCCCGAGACCATTGCCGCTCTACCCGCCGGCGCTCACATCACCGGGCGCGTCATCGGACGTCAGAGATTCGGTGTCTTCATCCAGGTCGACGGTCACGCCAACGCGGTCGGTCTCGCCGAAGTCGGAGGGAACATGCCCCACCACATGGAGCTGCCTCAGCTCGGAACTGAAGTGGGCGGGGTGGTGGTTGACCACGCCAAGCACAATCACCAGATCAAGATCAGGCTTGATGAGTGGACGGCTGGTCGGGTGGGTCGCTAGGTGAGTGTCTAACTGCGTGACAACGCCGACGCACACCGGCGGACGAACACGGACGCTTGCGGACGGTCAGCACAGCTAGGAAGCACAACCGCCGAAGGCAGACGTCCCCATCAAGTTGCTTCGGGACGAAGAGGTCGCTCCGTTAGGGTGCGCTGCATGACCGACGCCCCGGACTGTCCCGAGTGCAGCCAGCCCATGAAGTTCGGCGGCTTCGTCCTCGCCGAGCGGGAGGACGATGGCCGGCGGACCTGCCGGGCGCTGTGGAGGTGTACCGGTCGGCATGTCTGGTGGCGCTGGGCCGACCGTCCGGAGGAGCTGTTGGAGACCTGCCCGATGCCCGAGCTGTTCCGCTGACATCCAACGCTGACATCAACGACCCCGGACGGCGACGGCACACAGCAGCCACGTACGGCACCAGTTCATGAGGCGAGCCGCGACCAGGCCGAGGGGGGATCGAACTCCTAAAGCGGGTGTCGCAGGTTCGAATCCTGCCGGGGGCACACGACTAAGGGCCAGTTCAGGGGCATGATCCCCTCGAACTGGCCCTTTGCCGTGATCACGGCCGTGCCACAGACGTGCCACAAAGCCCACTAAGAGTCCACATCACCCCGCGTCTCACGGATCATCGAGCCGAGCCGATCAGCGATCTCACGGTCACGACCGTTGGCCATGTGCCCATGAGTCGATCACTGCATAGAGCGGCCCGCGGTCAAGGCAATGCCTCCGGCGGGGGATCGGCCGGCACCGGGATGGAGGGGGCACCGCCGCCGACTGCGGGTCCGTAGATGGCGTGCGCGGGGAGCTCCCATCCCATCCACCGCCGACCCAGGTAGAGCCGAGCAGACGCGGCCCATGGCGTCCAGGTCGTTCGTACACTGGCGCGCTCCACCTGGACGCCAGGAACCACGCCCGCTCCACAGACGTGTGGGTCGACGGCGGACGGGATGGGAGCAGGGGAGAGTGGTGGGCTTGGCTCAGGTGGAGACAGGCCCACGGGACAGGGCGGTACGCAGCGCGAAGACGCCAAGCAGGCCGCCTGCCGTGAACCGCTGGGCGGTCATGGCGCGGGGTCGAGCAGCCAGAAACCCCGACACTCGGGCTGCGCTCAGCATGATCAGAGCGTTCACGGAGATCCCCACAATGATCTGCACGCCACCGAGCTGGAGCAGTTGCCCCCAGGTCGGACCTGCGTGTGGAGCCAGGAACTGGGGCAGCAGGGCGGCATACATAAGAGCGATCTTGGGGTTGAGCAGGTTGGTCAGCAGCCCCATCGAGAACAGGCGGGCGTCGGAGACCGGAGCCAGGTCCTGGGCGGGGGCGAAGGGCGAGCGGCCGCCGGGCTTGAGCATGCCCCAGGCGAGGTAGGCCAGGTAAACGGCCCCGGCAAGCTTGACCACCATGTACGCCACCGGCACGGCGGCGAACAGCGCGGACAGGCCCGCAGCCGCGGCCAACAGGTAGCACACGAATCCCACGGCGGTCCCACTGAGGCTAATCAGGCCTGCCCTACGGCCTTGGGTGATCGCGCGGGAGGCGAGGTGGATCATGTTCGGTCCCGGAGTCAGGGCCATGCCTAGTTCGACCAGGGCCACTCCTCCGACTGCGGTCAGAGTGATCACCGGTCAACCTCCTGGTCGTTCGTCGGGCACCTGATACGGAATGCGTCGCCCAGTTGCAGCGGACGGCTGCGACGCATCAGCAGCGCCTGTCTCGCCTACTGCAGGCTACGACCTTGCCCCTCGACATCTTCATGCACCCCCGGCCAGGTTCCTGGACCGCCGACGACATCAAGTGCTGAGCCCGCAGCCGAAGCCAGGCCGATGGCCTGGACACTGGCAACGCCTCCTGAGGCGGCCGAACGGAGCCGCAGCGCCCAAGGGGGGCCAACTCCCGCCGGAGAGCGCGGCAGGCGGGCGCCTGTGCCCTCTGCGTGCCCGATGGAGCGGCACTGAGCGGGGAACAACGGGGAGTCTCGGCGAGCGTCCCGAGAACGCGCAGGTCGGGGTCTTGCCTGGTCAGGGCGGGTGCGCGTACGCGATCTTCCAAACTGGTGCAGTCCGCCAACTCCGGCGAGGAGGCCGAACCGCAGACCTCGCATCACTACGCCACGCTTCACCGGTCCCCCCTTGCCGTCGCCGCGGTGGTCTCCCTCTCCAGGCGCACGAGGAACCGGCGCACATCGGCGACGCCCAGCGATTCGAGCCGCTTGGCACCGAGGAGCGGCACCAGGTAGAGCCGGACGTGCGCCTCGTACTTGTCGTACGTGCTGCGTTTCCGCCGGGA
>NZ_BNBC01000076.1:5251-6123 GCF_014654675.1 Streptomyces spiralis | reverse complement strand
TGATGACGTTCTCCACCCAGTACGGCAGCCACTCGGCGAGCTTGGCCGACCGGGTCGGCACGGGCACGCCCTGGTCGGCCTTGTCGAGCAGTTCCCGGCGCTTGGCATCGCACTCGGCCCAGGTCTTGCCATAGGCGAACGTGCGCGCGGGTGCCGTCCGGCTGGAGCACGTAGACCGCGCACTGATAACGGCCGTCCTTGCGCTTGGTGATCGTGCCGGCGCCGTTCGGGTTGCGCTTGCGCTGACCGGCCATCAGGCAGCCTCCTCGATCTGGCCGAGGATGAAGCCCCGGACGGCGTTTCCAGGGCGACTGAAGCCCGTGCCCCATCCGTGCCCGATCCGACGGGGAACCACGGGGAACAAGCGGTCAATGACGGGAGTGCTCAGCACTACGGCCCCCGACCAATCCGCCTGGTCAGGGGCCGTTCACCTGCGGTGGGTGTGGGATTTGAACCCACGGTGGCTTGCGCCACGACGGTTTTCAAGACCGCTCGTCGGTCACGATGAGCAAGCCGGAAACCGCTCGTCAGATCGCGCTGGGCATGTATCTCGCTGCTGTGAGTCCGGCCATCGTCCGCAGCCTCGCATTGTGGGACCGCAGCCCTCTGCAGGATTTCTTCGCGCCGCGGCTAGGTCGTGTTTTAGAAGTCGGTGGCCTGTCTGGTTGGCCGTCCGGGGAAGTCGCGGGAGGCCATCCAGATGGTGAGGTCGCGGGCGATGTCGTTGATGCTCGTCGCCGTGGTGACCTCGTGCTCGTTGCGGGAGGCGTCACGGCGGACGATCTCGTAGCCGCCTTCGTCCAGGACGGCCACTGAGGCGAACCACACTGGATCGTCCTCGTCGGGCTGGACGACCACGAAGGTGTTGTCGA
>NZ_BNBC01000076.1:0-5212 GCF_014654675.1 Streptomyces spiralis | reverse complement strand
GTCGCTGATCATCATGAACAGCGCGTCCTCTGAGGGGTCGTCGATGCGGTCGCCGTTCTCGCTGTCGGCGCCGTAGTACTGAGCCCTCATCGTTGCCTCCCCCTCGCCCGGTTCACCCTGGTCGCGGTCAGCATGGCACGTTGAACCGACAGCTCAGGCCGGTCATAACCATTCGCCGATCGCGGCGATCAGGACGGTGGCTTCGAAGCGGACGGCGAGTTTGTCGAACCTGGTGGCGACCGCCCGGTTGCGCTTGAGCCGGTTGATCCCGCATTCGACCGCGTGCCGTGCCTTGTAATCCTCGCGGTCGAACGCCGGAGGCCGCCCGCCGGCGTTCCCGCGTCGTTTGCGGTTGGCTGCCTGGTCAGCGGGCTCCGGGATCGTGCACCGGATTCCCCGTTTGCGCAGGTAGGCCCGGTTGGCGCGGGAGGAATACGCCTTGTCGCCCCGCACTCGAAGTGGGCGGACGCGGGGACGGCCGGGTCCGGTGCGGGGAACTCGGATGCGTGCCAGGACGGCGGCGAACTGAGGACTATCACCACGCTGACCTGCGGTGACCAGCAAAGACAGCGGCCGTTGGCCTTGCTCGCAGGCCAGATGGATCTTGGTGGTGAAGCCTCCCCGGGATCGGCCCAGACCGTGGTCGTCGGGCTCGAAGCGGCTTCCACCCGGCGGTTCCTTCTGGGCCTGGCCGTCGCGGCGGGCGCCTGCGGCGTGCTGATGGGCCCGGCAGATCGTGGAGTCGACGTTGACCTCCCACGTGATCAGCCCTGCCGCATCCGCCCGAGCCTGCAGTCCGGTCAGCAGCACAGGCCAGGTGCCGTCACGTTGCCAGCGGCGGAAGAGCCCGTAGACCGTCTGCCACGGCCCGTATTCCGACGGCAGATCCCTCCACGGAGCACCAGTCCGCACCCGCCACCGGATGCCGTCTATCAGCTTCCGCCGACCCAGCGACGGCCGGCCCGACACCGCGACCGGCAACAACGGCTCCAGCACGGCCCACTGCTCGTCAGAAAGATCCCCTCGCCCCACATCGAGATCATCACGGCACGGGACGAGGCACGGAGCCGACTTTCAAAACACGCGCTAGTGGGGGTGCCCGCGCTCTGACGATGGGTGGACCGGTGGTTTCCCGGACTGGCCTCCACCCACCGCAGGCGCCCGCGGCCTTACTGGAGTTCGCGGTAAATGTTCCAGCCGCCGCCGATCAGGACTCGGGCGCGGAAGGCACCTGACCCTGTGGCGACACCGGTCGAGGAGTAGCGGTAGAGGTTGCCGCTGCGGTCGGCTGCGAGGAGGTCGCCTCTGCCGTCACCGTCCACGTCCCCGATCGCTGCGAGCTTGCTGTAGATCTGCCAGCCGGGGCCCACCTTGAGGCGGGGCTTGAACGGGGCGGAGGTGCTGCCCGTCCCGGCGTACAGGTACAAATCTCCCGCCGACGTGCGGGCCACGATGTCGGCCCGCCCGTCACCGGTGTAGTCCCCCGCGCCGACGATCCGGTCGTAGACGCCCCAGCCACTGCCGACCTTGACCCGGGAGGCGAAGACCGGGACGGACGGCGGGAACTGCTCGGTGGTGCTTCGGTAGAGGTAGAGATAGCCGGACGTGTCCCGTGCAAGCAGGTCGCCCTTGCCATCGCCGGTGAGGTCTCCGGGGCCGACCAGTGTGTTATAGATACCCCAGCCCTTGCCGATGGTGTACTGGCCATCGGATCCGCTGGTCAGCACTCCGTCCTTGCACACCGCGAGCATGTCGGGGCGGTTGTCGAGACCGGTGTCGGAGGCGAGGGTGAACATCTTCGTGCCGACGCCATGGGAGACGTTGCACTGATAGGGCGAAGGCGCCTGACGGCGCGGAGCCAGCAAGCCGTTGCCGAGCGACTGATACGTGTAGAACTTGCCGTCGGTACCGAGAGCCTGGATGCGGGACTTGCCGTAGGCGGGATTTCCTCCGGCACCGAAAATCACATCTGCCTGCTGCCAACCGCTATTCCACGTGCCCAGGGTCCGCTGCGCGAAACGGCCCTGGCCGAGCCCCTTGTAGATGTAGAGCGACCCGTCGACCGTTCTGGCCACAAGGTCGCCGTTGCCATCACCGTCCAAGTCGTCGCCGCCGGCGATCTGGTTGTACACGCCCCAACCGGAGCCGAGCCCGACGGGCGGCTTGAACGCCGGTGTCACGCCCGCGATTCCGGAGTGGAAGAAGAGCTGCCCCGAGGGCGTACGGGTGACGACATCGCCGACACCGTCGCCATCGTTGTCGGTAACACCGACCAGTTGGTCGTAGATCTGCCAGCCACCGGCGATCTTGACGCGCGGCCCGAACGGCGCGGCCTTGTCCCCGGTGGAGGCGTAGAAGTACACATCGCCGCCCGGTGTCCGGGCCAGAACATCCGCCCGGGCATCACCGTTG
The DNA here is from genome assembly GCF_014654675.1 of Streptomyces spiralis. GTDB lineage: Bacteria > Actinomycetota > Actinomycetes > Streptomycetales > Streptomycetaceae > Streptomyces > Streptomyces spiralis. Next base: position 2,800 of record NZ_BNBC01000076.1, on the reverse strand, counting down.
AGGTCGCCCGGCGACAGCACCTTGTTGTAGATCTGCCAGCCGGGCCCCACACGGGTGCTCTCCCCCACGTAGGCCGCGTTCACGTTCGGCTGGGTTCGCACCATCCTGAGCGTCCCGTCGGCCGAGACCACGAGGAGCTCCGGAGCACCATCGCCGTCCTGGTCGCCGACCGGGACGTAGTCCTTGAAGGAGACATCTCCCGGAAGGTCCTCCTCGAGGTAGAACTCGAACGCCGTGTGACTGATCGCCGGGTTCGTCAGCCAGAGCCGGCCGGTGAACGGGCGATACACGATCTCGCCCAAGCCGTCTCCCGTGAAATCCGCCCGAGGCAAGGCCTTGGGCGGATTCGGCGGAACCGTTTCGGCAACTGCCGGGTGCGACAGCAGCATGCCGGCCATGGCTGCCAGGCTCGTACAGGTCGCGACGAGACGGGCGCGCCTGGCGTACAAACGCCTGCGTGAAGAAATGGACATGCTCCCCCCAAGTAAGTCTGAGGGGCCACATGCTAGGGGCGTCTGCATTCCGGAACGCGACCACCCCCAACTCTCGCCGATAGGTGCCCGTCCAGGCGCCGGCCACCAGTCATCGTCGACAAACTGGCGCGCCAGATCTCTGGTGCAGCGACTGGACCGTCACGACCGGCGGGGTGAGTATCCAACTGCGTGATAAAGCCGAGGAACACCGGTGAACGAGCGCGAACGCTTGCGGACCGTCAACACAGATGAGTGGGGGTGCCACGGGCTTACTGACCGCTGATCGAACTCCTAAAGCGGGTGTCGCAGGTTCGAATCCTGCCGGGGGCACCAGGCAAAACGGCCCGGACCGATCATGGTCCGGGCCGTTTTGACGGCAACATTTGACGGCAGTCGCCTCTCAGGCGACGGGTAGACCGCGTTTGAGCAGCCGGTCCATGTGGCTGATCGCCTCCCGCTGGGTGTCCTGGACGACGTACGACGCTCCCGTCGCGGTCATGACCAGCAGCAACACCGGCGCGGACATCGACTACGGGCCTCGCGGCCCCCAGCACCGCGACAATGCACAGCTCAGGCCGGCCTGACTCCCCTGCCAACACGAAACAGCGGCGCGGCCAAGAGCGCAGCTGGACCAGCTCCCCCAGCCCTTGCGGCGGTGCTCAGGCCGTGAAGCTCTCGATCGCCACGGGAAGGTGCCGGGGGCCGCGCAGCACGGCGTTGGCGCGGTACGTCGGTGGGTCCTCGAGCAGCCCGGAGAATTTGACCCGGCGGAACAGCTCGGGCACCGCCACATGGAGTTCTATCCGGGCGAGGGGGGCGCCGAAGCAGTAGTGGATGCCGGTGTAGAAGCCCAGGTGTTCGTTGTCCCTGCGGTCGGGGTCGAACCGGTCGGGGTCCTTGAAGCGTTTGGGGTCGCGGTTGGCCGCGGCCAGCATGAGCCAGACCGGCGAGCCCTTGGGGATCGTGGTGCCGGCGACGTCGATGTCGGCCAGGGCGGTGGTCCACGGGACGAACTGGACCGGGGGCTCGTAGCGCAGCACTTCCTCGATGAGGGGGACGGCCAGGTCCGGGTCCTTCTGGAAGCGGTCGAGGACGTCAGGGTGGCGCAGCAGGGTGAGGGTCGTGTTGGTGATCGCGTTGACGGTGGTCTCGTGGCCGGCGACCAGGAGCAGCACGGCGGTGGCCTCCAGGTCTGCCGGTGTCATGACAGGGGCGAGCGCGCTGAGTATCCCGGGGCCGGGGTGGCGGCGTTTGGTCTCGATCAGATCGGTCAGGTAGGCGCCCATGTCCTGGCGGGCCCGCTGTGCCTTTTCCTGGCCGTCGGCGCCGCCGGCCTGGGGATCGATTGACGACGCCAGGGCATCGGCCCAGCCGTGGAAGCGCGGTTCGTCCTCGCGCGGGACGCCGAGGACCTTGCAGATGGCGGTGACGGGAAGGGGGTAGGCGAAGTCCTCGACGATGTCGACCTGGTCCTTGTTTTCGAAGGCGTCGAGCAGTTCGGTGACCGCCCTGGCCAGCTCTCCGCGCAGGCCGTCGAGGAATCTGGGGCTGTGCGGGGGACCGAACGGCCGGTTGATGGTGTCGCGCAGCCGGTCATGCACGGGCGGGTCGGTGAAGATGAAGCTGGGCGGCAGACCGGTCTCCGGGTCCGGTTGTCCGACGCGGGCGTAGCCGGACGGGCGGTTGCTCGTGTCGTTGCTCAGCCGTGGGTCGTTGGCCAGGCTCCGCACCTCGTAGTAGGTGCTGACCAGGTAGGTGCCGTCGTCCTCCCGCCTGATCGGCGTCTTGCGCAGTTCCGCGTAGAGCGGGTAGGGATCGGCCCGGTTGGCGTAGTCGGTGATCTGTGCGAGGAGGGGACCGGACGTCATGGTGTCTCCTGAGGGCTCCGGGCGGTGCAGGGCCGGTGATCAGGCATGCGCCGGAACGAACGCGACACGCCGCTCGCTCGGCGAGTGACCCGTCAGCGTGACCGTGGCCCCGTGGGTGGGCAGATGGGGGTCGGGGAAGGCCGGGTCGACCGGATCCAGCGTCTCGGTCCGGCGGTCGACCGTGCGGTACTCCGGCGGGAACGGCGCGCCGGACGCGATCTGCTGCTCGTAGAACCCCAGCCACTTGGCTCCGTCGAAGGACGCCGCGGCGATGACGCGGCCCCGGTACCCGTACACCGCGACGAACCGCGCCTCGGTGAGCGCCCCCTGGGCGACCACCAGTTGGTCGCCCAGCGAGGGAACACCCACCGACTTGATGTTCACGCCGAACTGGGTGGACCAGAACATCGGCAGCCACAGGTGCGGACGGCGATCCGGACCCGCACAGAGCATGTTGTG
>NZ_BNBC01000075.1 GCF_014654675.1 Streptomyces spiralis | reverse complement strand
GTACGGGTGAGGACACTTCGACCACCGCGACCGCGGATGCTCACACTCCTTGAAAAACGACCCCATCCCACGAACCATGGCAGCAGAACTCACGGTTGCTGACTCCTCCACGACCGATGCTGACAGTTTGCTGACCAGCAGGGGCCTGGAACGCCGATGACCTGCACTAACGCGTGCAGGATTCGCTATGTTCTGGAACTGGATCGGCCGGTCGCAGGAGGAGATCGTCCAGGCCCGCCGGGACTGGATGGAAGGGACACGGTTCGGGGAGGTCAAGGGGTACGACGGGGATCCGCTGCCGGCCCCGGAGCTGCCGGCGGTGCCGCTGAAGCCACGCGGAAGGGTGCGTTGACCTGGGGAAATGGGTGACAGTCGGCGGCGGGTGGATGTCCTCTCGGGCACTGCCTCCCGCCCTTCGGCCGCGCGCAGGGAGGGCGGCCGAGTGTGCCGCAGGTCCGATGCGAGGTGCTGGGCGATTCCAGGGTGTGGCCGTGAGGTTCTCCTCTCTCGAGCACCCGAAGCAAGGCCACGCTGTCCCGGATCGAACGCCAGGTGCGGCGTCACGGTCGCCCGCGTCGGACCTGGCCCTGTTCACGGCGTGAATCCGTCAGTCACGCCATCGCCGTTTGCCCGGGCTGGGCGGTCTTCCTCCGGGCGGAAGGATCGTCGCCGGGCTGCCGACGCTGCTCCTCCACCTGCTCGGCTCGCTTCCGTGCCGCTTGCTCGCGGGTGATCACTTCGGTGGCGGCGCCGATGGCGACGGCGATCGGCCACTCCAGGGCTCCGGCCACGGCCATGCCGCCCAAGACCCCGTAGCAGGTCAACTTGCGGAGCGAGGGGATCCGCGAGGTGGCACCACGAGCTCCCTTGAACATGTCGCCCGGGGTCACATAGGGGACGGGAACTCGGGGATGCGCGGTGTGCAAGTGCACCACCTTGCCCATCGGGCCCGCATGGCGCTGCGCCTCCTCCCGGCGGCGCTCCGTAGCCACCTCGGGGGCCTGCTGCGTCTCTTCTGCCGTCCGGGGTGTCTCACCCGAGGTCGGTGGTGGTTCTCGCCTTGCCTTTGGGGGAGTCATCTTGTCCTCCCGTGGTGGGGAGCTTCCCTTCGGGCACGTTCCATGTTTGGAGGTCAATAAACGAGAACGAGGTGGAAGGATGAGGTGGTCAGATACGCATGACCGATCAGGCGTGCGCGGTCGCCGACTGCTGGCCGGCGGTGAACGTCTTCCAAAGCTGGGCGGACAGGCGAACCAGGGCGGCCTCCAGCAGGGCGACCGTCACCTGGGTCAGTATCTTGGCGAGAATGTGCGGCATGATCGGCCGTCTTTCATGAGGATTGTGCTGTGTACCTCTCCTTTGTCCGGTCCCGCGGCATCCGGCAGGCGGCAGTCACATGACCTGAAGGTGAACTCTCCCTTTCCGGAGTGCCACGTTCCCCGCCCCCAGCCGACGGGTCACGTCGGTCACCATGGTGGGCAACACTACGGATTCCGCCGCCGACGTCAGCGCGATCGTCCAGCCCGCTGGGACCAGGGACCGGCTGCCGAAGAAGTGGCTCAGTCCCGGCACCGTCACGATCACGCCCAGGACCATCAGGGACCCCACCACCCCAGCGGCGGCCACCGGGTCGCGGCCCGCGTCCTGCAGCGTCTGAAACAACTGGGATGTCACCAGGCGACCAAGGCGACGGTGTCGGCGCGCCCCCGGGTGCCGATCGGCCCGGCGATCGCCCAGGCCACGGAGGCGGCCGCCGTGGTGACGGCGGCACACAGCCGGATGTGGCGCGTGAGAGCCGCGGCGAGCGAAGCTTCGGGCCCCTCTGCGAGTAGTTTCCCCGCGCGGTCGGCCGGCGGCCGGGCGGCGATGTGCATGGCGGGCAGCATGTCCGTGAGCAGGTTGACCAGGAGCAGTTGGCGGGCGTGCAGCGGGCTGCGCCCGGTGAGCAGGCTGGTTGCCAGGGCGAAGGCGATACTCTCCGAGATTGCCGCCGAGCAGCCCGCCCAGCGCCTTGGGGCCGGAGGCCCACATGGCCCGGGCCTCGACGCTGGTCTCGACGCGGTCGTTGATGACTACCACGTCGGCGGCGGCCGCCAGCGTCACCCGGGAGTCGTACGCGATGCCGACGTCGGCAATCCGGATGGCGGGCGCGTCGTCGGCGCCGTCGCCGGTGACGGCGACGATCCGGCCGGCCGAGCGCAGCGTGGTGACGATGGGACCTTGTGCGCCGGGGTCACCCGGACGAACACCATGATGTGCGGCAGGGTCCGTACGAACTCGGCATCGTCGAGAGAGTCCAGTTCCGCCCGGTCGTCAGCTGCGGTTCCTCCTCCGGCCGCGGTTTCCTGGCGATCGCGGCGCGGTGGTGGGGTGGTCGCCGGTTGCCAAGGTGATCCGCGCCCCGACCGCCGCCAGGCCCGCACTGAGGTGAACAGCCGCCTCGATCTCTCGATATGCACGCCGCCGGGCGTCCGCCAGAGCCGGGGTCACGGGGTTCACGGGGTGCACAGGCCCGCAGCCGTGCCCCGACCACCGCAGTGCCGCCGTCGGTACGCCGGTCAGTCATGTGGCGGCAGAGCAGATCGGTCGGAATAGCGCGCGACTGGACAGCATGGACCGGGGGAGTGCGGGCGGGGAGAGCACGGGCCAGATCACATGGCCGGTACCGTCCCGCTCAGCCCACGCCGGACACGCCTGCGCGGCGGCGCCGAAGCCCTCACTCGTCTGCCGACCCACGTGGAGGCAATCGCCGCGGAAGTCGGTGAGCAGGTCGGCGCACGGTCTCGTTCAGTGTCGGGGGCCCGTGCGGTGCTCGTGGCGGTGTGCCGGCTCGTCCAGACGGGTGGGTCTGCTTTGTGACTCTTGTCTGATTTTGCGATGCTCATTTCTCTGATGCCTGCAGCGCCGTGACGGTCCTGGACATACGCGTGGACTGCGTTCCGGCGAGTGGGGTGCTGTTGCAGGACGAGTGAGAGCAGGAGTTGCCGGTGCCACCGTGGAGCGGGCTTCCTCTTTCCTGGCTGGGCGTGGTTCTCCGGCCGATTCCGACGGCGTTCACCGCGCCCGTGGACACGGCCGCGTCCGCTGCCGGACAGGCGCGAGCCGCGTTGGCCGATACGGTGCAGAGGGGGCGCCGCGCGGTGGGCAGTGTGGTCGCGGGTGTGCCGACCGGACTTGCCGAAGCGGTGAGCGTGCTGCTGGACGCGGGTGCGGACCGTGGGCACCGGCGGGTGTGGGCCCGGTCGGGCCGGGCGCACATCGAGGTGCGCGGACTGAGTGGGGGCGGCGAGCGGCATGAGCGGCTGGCTCACGAGGTGACCGGTGCGCTGCGCGGGGTTCAGGGTGTGGCATGGGCGCAGGTGAATGCCGCACTGGGGCAGGTGGTGGTCGGTGCCGAGGAGGACCGCCTGGATGTGGGCGGCCTGCTGGAGCTGGTGGAGAGCGTGGAGGAGGCGCACGGCTGCGGCGGGGAGCCGTTCGCGGGCGATCGTCCGCATCCACCGTTCGACAACGTCCCGGCCGTGCTGGCCGGGGCGTCGCTGGTTGCGGACTCCTTGGGGCTGCTGATGGCCGCAGCCCGTCGGGTGATGCCACTTCCCGTGTTCTCATCGGTGCTGCGGGTGCCCGTAGTCCTGGTTGAGACCCAGCCGCGGCTGCGCAGCATGCTGGAAGGCCGCCTGGGGCGGGCACACGCCGAGATGGTGCTCGGGGTGGGCCAGGCCTGCGCGCATGCCGCGACAGCGGGCATTGCACCGCTCCTCCTGGACGGGGTCCAGCGCGCGTGGCAGCTGGCGGAGATCCGCGCCCGGCAGGCCGCGTGGCACCGGCTGGAGAGGGAGCTGGTCGGTGCGGCGGGGGAAGGGCTGCCGCGGCACGCGCCGGAGCGACAGCCCCGGCCGGTGCCGCTGCCGGCCGGTCCGGTGGAGGAGTGCGGAGAACGCACCTCGCTGGCCTCCCTGTTGGGTGCGGCAGGCGTGTGGGCCTGGGCCCGCAGCCCCGAGGCCGCCGTGCAGGCGATCCTGGCCACGGTGCCGAAGGCCGCGGGTATGGGGCGGGAGGCGTTCTGCGCGCAGGTGGGCCGGGACCTGGCCCGGGACGGTGTGGTCCCGATGAACAGGGCGGCCCTGCGGCTGCTGGACAGGGTCTCTGCCGTGGTGATCGACTCGTCGGTCCTGTGCACGGCTCACCCAAGGCTGCTGTCGGTGACCGCCACGGCTGCCGCGGACGGCCTTGCCGAGGCCGCAGTATGGGCCGCCGCGCAGACGCTGCTGGCAGACCTTTCGCCACGTCGGCTGTATGGCTCCGGCCCGTGGCACGACGTTCGGGGGTGGCGGCTGGAACGCACCGCCGACGCGCCGGAGGCCCGGCCGGACGCCCCCGCGGGGCTGCCGCTGGACATGCGCGCCCCGGACGGCCGGTACGCGGGCCGGGTCCTGGTGGGCTGCGACCTCGACCCGCTGGCCGATGCCGTCGTGACCGCGGCCCGCTCGGGTCGCCGCCGTCTGCTGCTCACCGAGCACGTCTCCGCGGCCGAACTGCTCCCGTGGGCCGACCGCACCACGCCGCTGGACACGCCACTGGACGTGCAGGTACGGCGCCTGCAGCAGGACGGGCACGTCGTCCTGCTGATCAGCACGGCCGAGGACCATGCGCTGGCCGCCGCCGACATCGGCGTCGCCCTCTTGCCCCCACCCGGAACCGACTCTGCCGGGGCGCCGGGCGTGTGGTCGGCGGACCTGGTCTGCAGCGGCGGGACGGCGCAGGTCTGGCGGATCCTGTCCGCGTTGGACGACGCCCGCCAGGTCAGCCGCGAATCGGCGCACCTGTCGATGGGCGGGTCCGCCCTGGGAGCGCTGATCGCGGCTGTGGGCACCCGTCGTACGGTGGCCGGCCTGACGACATCTCCGGTCTACGGAGCGGCCTTCCTCGCCCAGTTCGGCGGCTTCAGGGCGGCCCGCCGCCTGGCCGGCCGCCCCGTGCCCCCGGCCCGTGTGCGCGGCGCCTGGCACGCCTTCGGCGCCCGCGAGACGCTTCGCGTCCTGACGGCCCTCGACGAGGCGACGGCCGGACCGCCCGCGGCCGAACCGGCCGTGAGGACAGCCCTGCTCCTCGGCGGTGCCGGACCCGCCGCGGCCGTTACCGCCCGTCTGGCTCCGCTGACTCGGTGGCCCGGGCAGCTGCTGAGCGCAGTGCGCGAGGAACTCCGGGACCCTCTCACCCCTGTGCTGGCGTGGGGCGCGACCGCTTCCGCGGCCGTGGGGTCGAGCATCGATGCGACGCTGGTGGGAGCCGTCATGGCCGGCAACGCCGTCGTGAGCGGCACACAGCGACTGCGCGCCGAGCGCGCCCTGGCCGGTCTCGTACTCACCCAGAACATCCACGCGCGACGGGCGGTGTGGACGCCCCCTGCCGTCGTGGAAGGACTACAGGCCACGCCGCTGTCGGACCGGATGCGGTTCTTCGCAGGGCTGGACACGGCCGCTGTGAACAGCCTCCCCGCGCACGAGCTGCGGATCGGGGACGTGATCGCGCTGAGCCCCTCGGATGTCGTGCCTGCGGACGCCAGGTTGCTGGTCAGCGACCGTCTGGAGATCGATGAGGCGGCCCTGACCGGCGAGCCTGCGCCCGTGGCCAAGGACCCGGCGGCCACCCCCGGGGCCGAGCTGGCCGAGCGGTCGTGCATGGTCTACGAAGGCTGCACGGTGCTGGCGGGCACCGGCTACGCGGTGGTCGTAGCCACAGGAGCGCAGTCCGAGGCCGGGCGCGCCGCCGATCTGGCGGGTCACGTCGCCGTCCCGCCCGGTATCGAAGGCCATCTGGCCACCCTGACCAGGACGGCGCTGCCCGCCGTCGGCATCGGCGGCGCCGCCGTCACCCTCCTGGGGCTGATGCGGGGGGTGCCGGTGCGCGAGGCGCTGGCGTCCGGAGTGGCCATCGCGGTCGCCGCCGTTCCCGAGGGCCTGCCGCTCGTCGCCACCATGGCCCAGTCTGCTGCCGCCCGCCGCCTGTCCCGTCATGGGGTCCTGACCCGCTCCGCCCGCGTCCTGGAAGCCCTCGGCCGCGTCGACGTCGTCTGTTTCGACAAGACCGGCACCCTCACAGAGGGCCGCCTGACCGTCACTCGCGTGGCCACACTCGACCACGACGTTCCTGTCGACAGTCCCGCCGGGCAGGGCCTCCTGCGCACCGCCGCACGAGCCTGCCCCCGACCCACCGACGGACGGCCTCTCGCGCACGCCACCGACCAGGCCGTCGTCGACGCCGCCACCGACCAGTGCCCTCCGGACCACGCCTGGCAACCAGGCGTCGAGCTCCCATTCGAAGGCAGCCGTGGCTACTCCGCATCCCTGGGCACCGACGCGGGACGGCCCTGCCTCGCCGTCAAAGGCGCTCCCGAGATCGTCCTCGCTCACTGCACTACCACCCTGAGCACCGCTCCGGACGGCCCCGCCCGCAGCGTCCCCCTCGACCAGGCCCGGCTGCGAGCCGCGCACCGCCTCGTACGGCGCCTCGCGGGCGGCGGGCTGAGGGTCCTGGCCGTCGCCCAGCGCACACCCACCACCGGGACACACCCAGCCGATCAGCTGGCCGAACTGGTCGGTGAGATGACCCTGCTGGGCTTTCTGGCGATCTCCGACACTCCCCGGCCCGGGGCGGCCGAGACCGTCAAGCGGCTCACCGGCGCGGGTGTGCGAGTCATCATGATCACTGGTGATCATCCCGCCACAGCCGCGGCCATCGCGTGTGACCTGGGCATCCCGCAGAACGACAGCGTCCTGACCGGGGCGGACCTCGACGCCCTGCCCGAACCGGAACGCATCGAGGCGATCGACGGGACCGCGGTCTTCGCCCGCGTCTCCCCCGAGCACAAGGTCCGCATCGTCCAGGCCCTGCAGCACACCGGGCACGTTGTCGCCATGACCGGCGACGGAATCAACGATGCCGCCGCCATCCGCCTGGCCGACGTCGGCATCGGACTGGCCGCCCACGGCTCCACCTCCGCCCGCGCCGCGGCCGACCTCGTCCTCACCGACCCCGACCCCAGCCGCATCCTCGATGCCGTGCACGAGGGCCACGCCCTGTGGCACAGCGTCCGTGACGCCGTTGCGATCCTTCTCGGCGGCAACGCCGGCGAAGTCGCCTTCACCGTGCTCGGCACCGCCCTGTCCGGGCGGGCCCCTCTCGGCACCCGGCAACTGCTCCTGGTCAATCTCCTGACCGACATGCTGCCCGCGCTCGCCGTCGCAGTCGCTCCCTCCCGCACGCCCCGGTCCGGCAACGCCCCCCTTGCCGCCAGTCCGACTCCCACGCTCCTGGGACCCGAACTCGCGCGCCTCCTCGTCATCCGTGGTGCCGCCACCGCACTCGGCGCCTTCAGCGCCTGGCAGACCGGGCGCCTCACCGGCCGGCCACGCCGCGCCGGCTCCATGGGCCTGGCCGCCCTCATCACCACGCAGCTCGGCCAGACCCTCATCACCGACTGGCACAGTCCCCTCGTCCTGGCCACCGCGGCGCTCTCCGCCGCCACGCTGATCACCATCGTCCAGACCCCGGGTCTCAGCCACTTCTTCGGCTGCACTCCGATGGGCCCTGTCGCATGGACCACGGTCACTGTCTGCGCCACCACTGCCACCCTCGCAGCGGCGGTCATCCCCCGCTTCCTGCGGCACCGGGCCCGCCGAGGCCCCGTAAACGACACCGCCATGCAGGGCTGATTGACTGGTGCGATTCCCTTCCTGAAGTCACCGGCGGCAGGCGCGTGTTCCAGGAAGTGTCACCTCTCACCGCTGAAGCGCTCCGGCACCTTGCTGCTTCAGGCACCAGAGTCACGCGTACACCGTGTGGCGTCGTGCCCATTGCGTACCCTTCATAGGGGACAGCCACAGTCAACAGCGGTGCCGTCAGGCCGATGCCCACTTCATTCGCCAGCAGCCTCGCGTCCACCGTCTTCGCGCGCCTTACCGCGACCCGCGCGGACGAACTTACTGGGAGCCGCGCTCATCGGCGCCGGAACCGGTCTCATCACCCCGCTCGGCTTCGCCGCCCTGGCCGCCGGCACTCCCGCGGAACGTCTCGGACAGACCATGGGCGCAGCCGAGCTCGGCCGTGAACTCGGCGACGCGGGCGGTCCATTGCTCGTCGCGACGGTCGCCTCCGTCACCACCTTCACCCACGGATACGCCGTCCTCGCCCTCGGTCCGACGCTCACCCTCCTACGGCGTCGCCCCACCAGGGGGTGACCGGCGGCTCCTCCTGCGCTGCTCGGCCGTTCGCTGGGTGAGATGGACAGTGTCCGGAGGGGACTGGGCTGGGCAGGCCGAGGACACCGTGCTCGCGCATCGGGCCCACCTGCCAGCCACGTGCCTGGCAGGCGTCGAGGATGCCGGGCAGTGCCTGCAGGGTGTTGCGCCAAGAGCCGGTGGCGGACGTGCAGTCGGAGTCGTGCAGCAGGATGGTGCCGCCGCCGCGCAGGTCTCGCAGGATGGTGTGCTGGATACTTCTCAGTCAACCCCCCAGTAATGAACGTCATTCGCGATCGCGACTTCCCCTTTTTGCGCCGGTACCTGTAATCAAGGAATCGCAAAGCAGCTGGCTGAAGCGTGGTTGACTCCGGTCTGTCGGCGACGTCGCGAATGTCAAGTCGTTTCATGTTCCATCAACATTCAACTTCCCATCCCCTGAGCAGGGTGATCAGTCCCTAGGGTCCTTAAGGCTTTTGTAAGGAAGGGACCCATGGAACAACTCCTCGCAATCCGGGCTCGCGGCGTCACGAAGAGTTTCGGTGACGTCGTCGCGCTCGACGGCATCGACCTCGATGTGACGCAGGGGCAGATCCACGGCCTGGTCGGACCGAACGGCGCCGGGAAGACGACCCTGCTCGGTCTTCTGCTGGGGCTCGCGGTTGCCGACAGTGGCCGTCTGGAGGTCCTGGGGACGCCGGTCGGGCGGGCGCTCGACTCTCCCGACGGTGTCGCCGGCTTCGTGGACGGTCCCGCTCTCTACCCGTCGCTGACCCCGCGGCAGAACCTCGCCGCGCTGGCCGCACTGCGCGGCCACGAGGCGCGCACTGCGGGAATCGACGATGTACTCGCCGAGGTCGGCCTCACCGGCGTCGCCGACGACCGCGCGCGCGGCTTCTCCCTCGGCATGCGCCAGCGGCTCGGACTCGCCGCCGCCCTGCTGACCAAGCCCCGGCTGCTCGTGCTCGACGAACCGTCCAACGGCCTTGATCCGGCGGGCAAGAAGCACGTGCACGGTGTCCTCAACCGGCTTGCGGCCGACGGGACCGCCGTCGTCCTCTCGAGTCACAACATGGACGACCTCGAGGCGCTGTGCTCCGAGGTGACCATCGTCGCCACCGGACGCGTCGTCTTCTCCGGCCCGCTGAGCAAGCTGGCCGCCGACAACCGTGAACTCGACTACCGGCTGCTCACCTCCGACCCGCAGGCCGCCCGCCGGATGGCCGGCGACACGCCCGGGGTCCGGGTCGTCGACGACGCGGGGGTACGCCAGGCCGACGCCAAACTGCTCGTCGTCCGCGCCATGGTGCCCGCCCTCGAGGACCTCGTGGTGCGGCTCGTGGAGGAGGGCGTCGCGCTGCGCGAGCTCACTCCCGTGGTGTCGCCGCTCGAAGCCGCGTTTCTCGCCCTCACCGAGCAGCAGGAAGCCGGCCGATGACCGCGACCCTCACCCAGAGCCCGGAACAGGAACACCAGCCGGTGACCCGGGGCCGTCGCGTCCCCGTCACCCGCGCCTGTCGCTTCGAGTTCGTCAAGCTCGTCTCCCAGTGGCGGATCCGGCTGCTGGTCCTCGCCTGCTGGATCGTTCCCGCTCTCTTCGTCGCCGGCGTGAGTCGGCAGAGCACGCTCCCGTCCGACACCCTCTTCGGGCGCTGGATGCACGCCACGGGGTGGGCCGGGCCGCTGGTGGTGCTCGGTTTCGCGGGGACCTGGGCGCTGCCGTTGCTGACGTCGGTGGTCGCAGGCGATGTGTTCGCCTCCGAGGACCGGCTGGGCACCTGGCGCCACCTGTTCGTGGCGGTTCGCTCGCCTCGACGGATCTTCGCGGCGAAGGCACTGGCCAGCCTCACCGTCATCCTGGTGCTCGTGGCCGGGCTGGCCTGCTCCAGCGCGATCGGCGGCCTCCTGACGGTGGGCAACCATCCGCTGGTCGGCGTCGACGGCCACCTGCTGACGCCGGAGGACGCCGCGGTCAAGGTTCTGCTCGCCTGGGTCTGCGTCCTCGCCCCGACGCTGGCCCTCGCCGGAATCGGACTGCTCGGGTCCGTCATGCTGGGCCGCTCCCCGATGGGGCTGCTGCTGCCCGCGCTCGTCGCCATCATCATGCAGGTCACGCAGATACTGCCCCTGCCTGTGGCGGTGCGCCTGGCACTGCCGGGTTACGCCTTCATCTCCTGGAACGGCCTGTTCACCAGCCCCACGCAGCTCGCCCCGCTGCTGATCGCCGTCGCGGTCAGCCTGGCGTGGGCGGTCCTTGCGACCGTGCTGGCCTATGTGCTGTTCCAGCGGCGGGACTTCACCAATCTCGCCTATGACGGTTCCGGGCGCCGCGCGCTCACCGTCGGGCTGCTGCCGCTGGTGGGGCTGCCCGCCCTCAGCGTCGCGGCAGTAGCCGTATCCACATCTTCCATGGGTTCCGGGATCGAGCAGGGCAAGGTGCAGCGCTCCGTCGCAACGGCCTTCGCCCACCTCTATCGCATGCAGACCGACCAACTGCATCGCCCCGCCGTCGCGGAGGCGCAACTGCGCACCACGGCGACATGCGCCAAGAGCGCGGGCAAGGGAGCACAGGAGGGCGCAGGCAACAACTGGCGGTGCGTCGTCAGTTGGCATCTGCCAGGCGTCGCAGTCACGGGGACGGCGATTTACCAGATCGACATCACCTCAGACGGGCGGTTCGTGGCCGACGGCGACGGTCCCAAGGAAGTGAACGGCTACTTCCTAATGCGGACTTCGACGGGAGACGCCCCGAATCCGCTCTGGCAGTTCGACGGCAACGTCGAACTGCTCGACACCTCCTCGAAGGGATAGTTCCATGCAGGTTGCACGACAGCGCCGGGTTCAGCAGAGGGAGCAGGTCAACCTCTTCGGCAGACTCGTCGGCCGTCGGACCATGATGGTGACCGCCGGTATCGCGGTCGCCCTCGGTGTCACCGGCACGGCGGTCGCCTCGACGGCACAGTTCGGCACCCAGCAGGTTGGCCAGGTCACCGACCACGGCCAGGTCGTCTCCGACGACCAGTACATCCGCCCCTACGGTGACCGCACGGTCATCAACTCCGGCAAGATCATGTCGTCGGTCGTCAGCCCGGACGGCAAGCACTTGGCCGCCTCGGTTACCGACGGCGACGCCGCCCTGGTGATCATGGACCTGTCCACCGGCAAGGTGGCGCAGAAGATCGGCACCAACGCGGCCGACAACCTGCGCATCAGCAGCAGCGCCGTGGGCCAGGAAGGCCCGACCTACTCGCCCGACGGCAAGTCGCTGTGGCTGGGCCAGGCGACCGGCTACACCAAGTTCACCGTCAACGCCGACGGCACCCTGGCCAACCCGGTCGCCGTGAACATCCCGACCGTCAGCGGGCACCAGGCTCTCGTCGGCGCCGCGGTGTTCTCCGCCGACGGCTCCACCGTGTACGGCGCGGTCAACGGCCAGAACAAGGTCGTCGCCATCGACGCCGCCACCGGAACCATCAAGCAGACCTGGACCACGGGCACCGCCCCGCGTGGCCTGGCGCTGGTCGGCGGCAAGCTGTACGTCTCCAACGAGGGCGGCCGTCCAGCCAAGGACGGCGAGACCACGATCAACTCCTACGGCACCCAGGTGCCGGCCGACCGGGAGACCGGCGCCGCCACCACCGGCACCGTCAGCGTGATCAACACCGCCGACGCGTCCGCCACCGTGGGCAGCATCGACGTCGGTCTGCACCCGACTGCGGTGTACGCGAAGAACGGCGTGCTGTTCGTCACCAACACGGGCGACAACAGCGTCTCCGTCATCGACAGCAAGACGGACAAGGTCGTCCAGACCATCTCGACCCAGCCGTGGGCCGAGTCCGCGGTCGGTTACGAGCCCAACGCCGTCACCCTCACCGACGACGGCCGTCTGCTGGTGACACTGGGTCGCGCCAACGCCGTCGCGGTCTACCGCTACTCGGGTGCGGCGACGCCCGCCCGCTACGTCGGCCTGCTCCCGACAGACTACTTCCCCTCGGAGATCGCCCAGGTCGGTGGGAAGATCGTCATATCCAACACCCGTGGTATAGACGCCCGCCGTAACCCCTCCAATCACGGTACGCACGACACCACGTCCAGTCTGACCACGTTCACCCTGCCGAGCGACGACGAGATCAAGTCGTACACGCCCAAGGTGTTCCAGATGAACGGCTGGAGCGGCGACTCGCTCAAGCTGTCCCAGAACAACGGCAACGTGCCCGCGGTGCCGGTCCCGGCGCGCCTGGGCGACCCCTCGACGATCAAGCACGTCTTCTACATCGTCAAGGAGAACCGCACCTACGACCAGGTCTACGGCGACATCCCGCAGGGCAACGGCGACCCCTCGCTGACCACGTTCGGCGAGAACGTCACGCCCAACCAGCACGCGCTGGCCAAGCAGTTCGGCCTGTATGACAACTTCTACGACATCGGCACGAACTCCGCCGAGGGCCACAACTGGCTGAATCAGGCGGACAACCCGGAGTACACCGAGTCCTCCGCCGGTGAGTACACGCGCTCCTACGACACCGAGGACGACGTCCTCGGCCACCAGAAGTCCGGCTTCATCTGGACCGGTGCGAAGGCGGCCGGGAAGTCCGTCAAGGACTACGGCGAGTTCCAGACGCTGGAGCAAAAGCCGTCGGGTGCGAACTGGCAGAACCTGTACTGCGACAGCAAGGACATGGCCGCGACCGGCTCGCCGTCCAAGTACCCCATCAAGACGGGCTCGGCGATCCCCTCGCTCAACGACGTCTCGGTGCAGGGCTTCCCGAAGTTCGACACCAGCGTGCCGGACGTCTACAAGGAGCAGGTCTGGGAGCAGGACTTCAAGAAGAACGGTCCTGCCAACCTGAACATGTTCTGGTACTCCAACGACCACACCGGTGGCCCGGCGAACTCCGCCGCCCAGGTCGCGGACAACGACCTCGCGGTCGGCCGCATGGTCGACACGATCACGCACAGCAAGTACTGGAAGGACTCGGCGATCTTCATCGTCGAGGACGACTCCCAGGCCGGCAAGGACCACGTCGACGGCCACCGCGCCCCGATCCAGATCATCAGCCCGTACGCCAACCACGGCACGGTCGACAGCCACTACTACTCGCAGGTCACGATGGTCCGCACCATCGAGCAGATCCTCGGCATCCACCCGATGAACCAGATGGACACCGCGGCCACCCCGATGGCCGACGCGTTCACGAACAAGCCCGACTTCACGCCGTTCAACGCCGTGGCCAACCGGACCTCGCTGACTCTCGGCGTGAGCCCGGCCCCGTCCTGTGGTGTGGACACCCCGGCCCCGCAGAACCCGGCGGCGGCCGCCGCGCCCACCTCGGTGGCGATCCCGGCCGCCCAGCAGCCGCTGGCCGACGAGTGGAAGAAGTGGCTCTCCAAGCAGCGTCTGACCGGCGATAACGCGGTGCCGGACTACGCCAACAACGAGCAGATGGACCGCTACACCTGGTACGACACCCACAACTTCAACAAGCCCTACCCGGGTGACAAGAAGATGTACGCGCCCAAGGACGTCCCCGGCGCCAACCTCCCGTCTGCGGAGAACGACGGCTGAGCAGTAGACCGGTCGGCATAGCCTGACCGTCGTCAAAGGGCCCTGGTCGGCATCCGCCGGCCAGGGCCCTCGCCGTTCGGGAATGTCAAAGAGCAGCTGGTCACGCCAAGCCAGGTACGCCATTCTCTGGGCGTGTTCCAGGGTGTCCCAGTCGGCCGGTAGGGGAGTCCGCGATCATTGGGGACAGCAGGTCTGCGACCATGGACATCGGAGGTCGTCTTCCCGGCACTGTTGGGCCCCACCAGGGGGCACACGTAGCCCGCGGGATGCGGAAGGTGCAGTCCCGCAGCGCCCAGCCGCGCCGCGGCGGAGATGCTGTCGGCGGCACTGCGGGCCTCCCCCCCCGGGCGGTGCTTGCACCTCGCCGTCCGCCCGGCCGGGCTGTCCGCGGCCCTGCTCGCCCCCGGGGTCACCTCCTACACAGCCGCTCTGCTCTCGCGGACGGCGGTGCCCGCGTGGAACGACGCCCACCGCGAGCTGCCGTTCGTCTTCACCGGATCCGCCGCGGCGGCCGAGGTCGTCGCCTCCCGGCTCATCGACCGGCGTCCCGGCTTCGTGACCGAGGCGTACACCACCGGCCGTCCGCATCGCCTGCGCAAGGCGTCCGAGTACCTCACCCTGGGCGGAGCGGTTACGGCGATGAGCCTTGCCCGGCGCAACCGGGTGGCCGCCGCGGTGGGCGGGCTGGCCTGCTGACGGGCAGTGTGCTGCAGCGTTTCGGCACCTTCGAGGCTGGCGTGAGATTCACGAAGCATCCTTCCGCGACGACTCGCGAGCCGGCTTGCAAGGCGAGGGGTTCGGGGCGAGCCTCACCTGGCCAACGGCGTGTCTACCGCTGTCCGCTCCGTCCGATCGAGGCGCCGCACAGGCGAAAGGTGCACATTGGACATATGCACCTTGGCCAGCGGTTCGCCGTCACATGGCAGCGGTGGCACGCCACCCGGGCATTGGTGCTGATTCCCATCGGGTTGATCATCGCGATCACAGTCGTGGACATCCACACCCCAGAAACCGTCCACCTCGGTCCGCTGCTGGTCGTAGCCCCTGCCATCACCGTGGCGATGGGTGGGGTCTGGCTGACCGGACTGATCGGCGTACTAGCAGTGGTGGCTCAGGTAGTCATCGCCGTTTTCCACGGGGGCCTGACCACGCCCAACCACATCTGCCAGATCATTGGGCTCACAATCCTCTCGATGTTGGCCGTGATCGTCTGCCTGGTGCGTGACCGGCGCAGAGCTGAGCTCGCACAGGTGCGATCCGTTTCCGAGGCCGCGCAGCGGGCGCTGCTACGCCCGCTGCCCCGCCGGCTGGGCACTCTGCACCTCTCCTGCACGTACCTGGCCGCCGCGAAAGAAGCCCGTATTGGCGGTGACCTGTACGCCGTGGCCCACACCGGCAACCACACTCGCATGCTCATCGGCGACGTCAGGGGGAAGGGACTGAACGCAGTGGGTGAGGCGGCTGCGCTGATGGGCGCATTCCAGGAGGCCGCTCACCATCACGCAACACTACCGGCGCTCGCCAGCGCCCTGGACCGCAGTGCGTGCCGCTACTCCGCCCAGTTCCTCGGTTCGGACGACGAGGCTGAGGAGCACTTCATCACCGCGCTGCTGCTGGAGATCCCCGACGATGGCTCTGTGGCGCGGTTGACGCACTGCGGGCACCCTCCGCCCCTGCTGATCAGCCGGGGGCAGGTGACGAGTGTCCCGAGTTCCGCAGCGCCGCCCCTGGGCCTGTGCGGGCTGACGCAGGACATTCGCACTTCTCACACGTTCCCGTTCGAGGCTGGTGACACGCTCCTGCTGTACACCGACGGTCTCGCAGAGGCCCGCGACAGCAGCGGCGCCTTTTACCCCCTGGAAGAGCGACTCGCCCAGTGGACCAAGTGCCATCCCGACACGCTCCTTGAGTGCGTCCAGCACGACCTCCTGGCCCACACCGGCGGGGCCCTCCGCGACGATGCCGCCATGCTCGCCGTACGACGAACGGCAACAACGCACGCCGGACACCTCGGCGGCGAGCTGATAGGCAGCGATGGCCGCCCGATGCCTGACCTGAACCGCCACGCCACGCCCGGGAGCAGAGCGGCCCGATCCTGAGGCATTGGCAGTACAGAGCCAGCCTGCCTGGACCCGCCCCGTCGCGTACCTTCAGCGTGTGCTTGCACTCTTCGATGTTTGTCGCGTGCGTCAAGATCTCGCGCCCTCCCGCGGCCCCTGGCGGCCGGAGGGCGACCAGGAGCAGTAGAGCGACGCGCCCCGATCACGACGCCCTCGGCCCACTTCACGAACCCCTCGTCGCGAACGCGCCCCCCGCCCGGGCCGGCGATCACCCCGGCACGACGTCGGCCCAGCGGGGTGGCCGTGTCGCGGAGCGTGGCGAGGACACATGCGCCTCTTGATGGTTAAGTCCTATCGTTGCAAGTCAGAACCACTCCCCGTGCTCTTGATGCCGACACCCGACTGGTCGTCGTGGTCGGTCGGTCGCTCGCCGGAAATCGCAACGACTGCAAGGCGTGGGAGGAGTCCGGTGCCAAGGCTGCCGTCGGCAAGACCCTCACGGTCGCCGACGGAGGCTACCCGGGCACCGGACTCGTCATCCCGCACCGTCGGCAGCCAGGCCAGGCCGAACTCCCGGCCTGGAAAGAGGAGCACAACAAGTCCCACAAGCAGGTGCGCGCCAGGGTCGAGCGCGTCTTCGCCCGTATGAAGACCTGGAAGGTCCTCCGCGACTGCCGTTTCAGGGGCGACGGCGTCCATCACGCCATGCTCGGCATCGCACGGATGCACAACCTCGCCCTCGCCGGATAGGCACACGGGCCACTGCAGGCAACCTCGCCCGAGGCGACTCGTAGATCATTTACGGGACAACCTCTGGCTATGGCACGGCACGTCAGCAATGCTCTGACGGTGAGGTTCGTCATGTGATTACTCGCCGTTGACTGGTCGGGTCCGTATGCGGGTTGCGTGCGGCGAGGACCGTGAAAAGGGTGGCGATAACGGCAAGGGCGCCGTATCCGAGCGCGATCTGTGGTAGTGAAAAGGCGTTCGAGAGCTGGCCGAAGATGAGGCTGATCAAGGCGGCGCCGCTGTAGCAGAGGAGGTAGACCGCGCTGAAGATCGGCGCCCGGTCGGCCAGGGCGCTGCCGTGCAGCAGGCCGCGGGTGGCGGCGCTGACAGCGATGCCTTGACCGACGCCGGTGACGATGGTTGCAGCGATGAACAACGGCAGTGTGCCGATGGCGATGGCTGTAATGATGCCGATCCATCCGATCAGGACGATGATCATGCCGATGCGTTGGGCTGCCGCTGGTGTGAACCGGCCGCCGATGGGAGCGCCGAGAACGCTGGGGGCCATGTAGCAGGCAAACACCAGTCCGAGGATGAGTGGGCTGCGGGTATGGAGTTGATCTTCGACCAGTGCGGGCATGAAGGACTGGTAGAAAGCCCCGGTCGCATAGGCGGTCACGAACACCACGGCCGCGACAGGGAGCAGACGCCTGACCCGAGCCGGTACGCGGACCCGGGGCCGCAGTGATCGCCAAGCGCCCGGCGTCGGCTTCGCGGTCTCCGGGCTGACGACGATGAGTGCGGCAGACAGTACGAGGAGACCGGCGCAAACCAGGTAGATGAGCTCGCGTGGCCAGGGGGCGAATTGGACCAGGGCGCCGGCGGCGATGGCGCCGAGGGTGAGGCCGAGCATGGGTCCCTGGCTGGACGCGACGGAGGCCAACCATGCCGGCCTGGTGGGCGCGGCGTCGACGATGTAGGAGGTGAGGCTGCTGCTGGCCAACCCCGTACCGACGCCCATCAGGAGCCGACCGGCCAGCAGAGTGCCGATGTCGTGCACGTTCAGCAGCAGCAGACAGCCCAGCAGGAGCAGGCCGAGGCTAGCGATCGCGGTGCGCCGTCGGCCCAGATGATTGGACAGCCGTCCCAGCACCAACAGTGCGGCGATAATGCCGACGGAGTAGGTGACGAAGGCCAGCGAGATGCCGGCGTTGGTGAACGCGTCCTCGGCCCGGTAGGTGTTGAACAGGGGGATCGGTGCGGCCGACGCGGCAAACGAGGCCACCAGGGAGACGATCCCAGATGAGAATGCCAGCCGGGGCGTTCTGCCCTGGCGAGGCCGGTTGATCACTGGTGACACATCTGCGTCGTCGAGAGGGGGCGCATTCAGTCGCGACATAACGGATCAACCTCCGGTAGCTGTGCGAGTAGTCGCCGAGCCCAGGCCAGGCCGAGCATTTTTGGGCTTGGCAACCCAGTTCTCAGAGGTAACACAACACCATCCAAGACTGGGCTGTCAAGCCCAGTCTTGGAGTCGTGTGACGTATGGGAGCCACGACGGGAACACGGGTTCCTCGCAAGCTCACGGACAAGGATCAGGCGACGCGCGCCGGTCCTGGAGCATGCCGCGGTACTCATCTACAGGAAGGGTGTCCGCGCGACGAACAACGAGCAGCTCCGTCGCGCGGACGGCGCCAGCGGGTCGCAGCTGAACCGCTACTTCCCGACGAAGGAGAGTCCGGTCCTGGCCGTGATCGCCCAGCAGGCCGATCGCGTCCTCGCGTTCCATCGCGGTGAGCGATTCGCTTCCTTCGACGATCTCGACGCGTTTCGGGAGTGGGCGGATTTCTACGTCGGCTACGAGCACGCCCACCAGGAAGGCTGCAGCCTCGGCTCCCTGGTCTGCGAGATCATCAAGCCCGACCTTGACGTTCACGCGTGAGTGCGTTTGATCGGTGGCGGGACGTCTTCCGCGACGGCTCCGGCACACGCAGCGACTCCCCACTCTGCCAGCCTTGGATAAGACGCCCCGCTTCGGCGGGTCGGCCTGAGAGGGCACGACAGGAGAACCACCTGCAGGGTTAAAAGTCCCGTACCCTGTCTGACCAGGGCTTTCGCTGTCTGTCGTGATCTTATTCAGCTGGCGGTGCGGAACTCGTGGATGAGTCCGCCCAGGACGTCGTGGCGCTGGATCCGTTGGGGCGAAGGGGATGACGTCCGGCTCGTCGGTTGTTGTGCGAAGGTGCAGCGCGCGGTGGGGGCGTGCGGTGTTGTAGAGCTCGGCGTACTCGGTGAGGGCGTGCCGCAAGTGCTACTCGTTGTAGACGAGCATCCGGTCGGTGCACTCAGCCCTGTGGGTGCCGATAATCCTGTCACCTAGGCTGAGCTGCTGCGACTTGAGGGCCACGGTGTGATCACATCGAAAGCGCTCGTGAGCCCGTCGGCGCACGTTTGGGAATCGTGACGTTCCGGTCGGCCTACCGATTCGGCTGCCTCCTGCTCGGCTGGCTACGCCTGCTGACGCGTCAGTGCTGAAGCTGCTGGGCACTCCGCATACCGTGCTGCGCTGGCAGGCGAGGTAGCTCCGCTGAGGAACTGCGCGCGGCAGATGCCCACACCGTGATCCCCGACCTAACAGACGGAAGACCTCTTGAAGCTAGTGCAGCGCCGCATTGATCTTGCGGGGTAGGTGCCGCCGCCATCCGAGCCGCCCGGTGAAGCCCGGCCAGATCGAGCGGCGCGAGTTCGAGTACCGACGCCACGGCACCGCCTCCATTATCGCGGCCCTGGACGTGCACACCGGTCAGGTCCTGGTCGAAGACATCGTCCGCAACGACTCGGCCACCTTCATCAGCTTCCTGCGGATGCTCGACCAGTCCATCGACCCGAAGCTCACGATCCACCTGTTCCTCGACAACGGGTTGTCGCATGTCCCGAAGGCGACCCGGGCCTGGCTGGCAGCACACCCGAGGTTCGCCGTCCACCACACACCCAAACACGCCTCGTGACTCAACCAAGTCGAGATCTTCTTCTCGATCCTGGCCCCCCGCCGCCCTGCCGCGGCGCGGTGAGTTCACCTCGCGCCAGGACCTCATCGACCAGATCCGCGAGTTCACTCTCGCCTACGACGACGAGGCCCGACCGTTCCGCTGGACCTACGACGGAACCCCGCTCAAAGCCGCATGGCCCTCGCAAGATCGATGCGCTGCTGCACTAGCCGCCAGCGGCCTCACGCCATGATCCCCACCGGATCGGCGAAGAGCCGGCTTTGTTTTTGTCTGGCGCCGCGTCGGTCAGTCGGCCGACGGCAGAAAGCTGAAAGTGTCGGGGTCGACCGGGCGGTTCTGTCTGGGAAGGCCCGCGACGACGAGCAGGTATGACTCGGTCACGAGGTTGTCCACCAACGCCTGCTCGATATCCGCACCAGGTCTGGTGGTGATCCAGTGCTTCTTGTCCATGTGGTAGCCGCGAGAAATGCTCGTGTGCGACGCGCGGAGAGTGTCCGCATCTGAGGGATCGGCTTTGAGGATCACGACCGGCTCCCCAGGCATCGATGTCTGCAGCATGAACACCTTGCCACCGACTTTCCACACCTCCCAGTCGCCGGTGAACTGGTGCGTGTGCTCTGAACGCGGGAGCTCTGCGGCGCACGCGGCCGCGCGGTTTCTGGACTGTCCTGTCTGTGTGCATCTTGGCCTCCTCGAGGTCGGTAGAGGTCGACTGCCCGGCGTCCGTCGAGGAGAGGTGCAGGCGCCGGACAGTCGAGTTACGCAGAACGGAGCAGGCGCGCCGATCGCGCACCCGCTCAGTTCGTCACATGTGGGTGAAGATCTTTTCGGCGTCGAAGCGAGAGACCGGCTGGCGAGAGACGCGCGTCTCGTCCGGGTACCCGAGCACGACGAGCAGCGTCGTGGTGAAGTCGGTGTCGGTGAGGCCGAACGCTTCGTCGATCGTCGCGCGGTCGAACCCTTCCAGCGGGGTGGCGTCGACTCCGAGAGAAGCGGCGGCCATCATGGTCGCGCCGACCACGAGGTACGTGTTCTTCTCCAGCCAGTGGAGCACGTCGCCGCCATAGTTCTCCGACTGGATCTCCACGAAGTTGGACGCTCCAGCCTCCCACCCCTTCTGGATCTCCGGGTCCGCGAAGCGACCGTCCGCGCGCTCCTTCGCGAAGATCTCCTGCAAGTGCTCGTCGGGAATCGTCTTGCGGGTAGTGAACACGATCGCGTGCGACGCGTTCCGTACCTTCTCCGCGTTGTCCGCGAAGCGGCCGACGAGAGCGTCCGCAAGCTTGTCCTTGCCGGCTTGCGACTCCAGCACATGGAAGTGGTTCGGCTGGATGTTGATCGTCGTCGGCGACGTGCGTAGGTAGCGCAGCAGGAGCTGGAAGGTCTCCTCCGGGATCTTCTTGTTCGGGTCGAAGTAGCGGGTGAGGTGCTTGGTGATCAGATTGTCGAGATCCATGGTTGGCTTTCGTTTCGTTGTCAGAGAGATCGGGTGCAGGAGGCGGCTTCTGGGCGTTGGACTCACGTCAGTACGTGGTGAACGTCGCTTTCATTGGGGCGACCTCCGTGCCAGTCGACGCGGTCGCGACGTCGTTGGTTACGCGCCCGCACCGGGGATGTCGACGACGGTTTCGTTGACGTTGTTGAGGTAGTTCGTGAGCAGCGTGACGACCACGACGGTGACGATCGCCTGGATCTCGGGGTCCGTGTACCCGGCCTCGCGGACCGCGGCGATGTCCTTGTCGCCCACCTGACCGCGGGTCTCGATCACCTGCTGGGAGAAGCGAGCTACGGCGGCACGCTTGGGATCGGTGGAGCCGCCGGTGCGGGCCAGCTCGATCTCCTCGGTGGACATGCCGCCGAGGTTCGCGGAGATGTATCCGTGCAGCGCCGAGCAGTAGTCGCAGTTGTTGGAGTGGGACGTGGCCAGCGCGATCGTGTGGCGGGTCTTCGCGTCGAGGAGCTTGGCGATGCCGCCTTGCAGGCCCATCACGATCTCGAGGACGGTCGGGTTGGCGGCGAGCGTGGTGAACATGCCCGGAGCGAAGCCGAACTGCTTGGCGATGGCCTCGAGCGTGCCCTGCGTCTTGGCGTCGATGTCGGTGAGCTCGGGCGTGCTGAGACGAGACATGGTGGCGTCCTCGGGTTGGTATCAGTCTGGGCTGTTCAGCCCACTCACAGTGAACGCGACAATGATTGGGCTGTCAAGCCCAATCCGTGTTCATGTTGGGCCACTGAGCCCAGTCCGCGGAACAGGGTGGTGACATGCAGATGAACGATGGATCGCGTGATCTTGCCGGCGCACGGGCAAGGGGCTGGCGGCGCGAGGTCGCATCCTCGAGCACGCCGCGGACTTGAGCTACACGCAGGGGGGTCCACGCGACGAACAACGAGCTGGTGCGAAGAGCAGCGGGGGACAGCGGCTCGCAGCTGAGCCACTATTTCGCGAACAAGGAGAGCCTGGTGCGCGCCGTCGTCGACTGGCAGGCCGAGAGCGTGCTCGGCTTCCACCGAAGCGAACGGTTCGCCGGCTTCGACACGATCCAGGCGTACCAGGAGTGGGCGGACTTCGTCGTCGTCTCCGGTCGCCCGTTCGAGAACGGCTGCAGCCTCGGATCCCTCGCGAGCGAGATCGTCAAGACCGATCTGGATGTCCGCGACGACCTCACTCGCATCTTCGCCGAGTGGCGGGACATCTTCCGAGCGGGACTCGAGCGGATGCAATATGACAAACGAATCGACGCGTCGGCGGATCCGGCGCGACTCGCACACATGCTGATCGCCCCCTACCAGGGAGGCAGCCTGCTCGCGCAGATCGCCCGCGACGTAGCGCCATTGCGTGACGCGCTGTACGCCGCGGTCGAGCATCTTCGCGTGTACACAACGTCAGACGACGTCGTGTGAGCCTGATACGAAGCCCGGGCCTCTTGTTCTAGGGGTCTATCAGGAATCTGGCTCTGACTCGTAGTCGGTGGTGACGCTGGGTGTCCGTCAGGGCAGGAGGATGCGGTGGCGGAGGAGGTCGAATCCGGCGCGTCCGTGCATCTGTCTCATGATTCTCTTGGTGCGGGTGTTGGCGCCTTCGGTGCGGTCGTTGTGGTAGGGCAATGTGAGGCCGGCATCTACAGCGGGCCTGTCGACTTCGAGGCCGTTGGTAAGGCTGCGCAGGTGGGTCAGGTCCACGGCCGGGCGGTGGTGATCCACTCGGTAAACCATGGCCCGGGCCGGCGAACTACGCGACCAGATTGACCACTTGACCGCCGCCCGGGCCGAGACCGAAGCGCGACTTGCAGACCTGGCCACCACCCGGAAGGTCATCGCCGAACGCGTCCCGCCCGGGACCAAGCCCGATCCGCCCGAGGCGAACACCGCTTACAGGTCATCGTGAACGCCTTCAACCAGCACCCCGGCCGGGCATTCCGAGCCCGCGAGCTGCACGAACTCTTCGGCATGCCCACCGACGAGGCGACCGTCAACGTCACCCGCAGCCGCCTCGGACGCCTCGCCCGACAAGGCTTCCTCACCCAACCCGGACGAGGCCGCTACCAGAAACGGACTTAACGTCCACTAAAGCACGGCCTACTGTATCGGTAGATCCGTAGCAGGGCTCCCGTACCGGGCTCGGGCGGGTGCCCACCAGGGTGGGCGCATGTCGGGCACACAGTATGGGCCGTCTCCCACGGGGCGCCACGTGGACCCGAGGCATGACGAGGTCAGACAACGACCCGGGCTTCTGGGACCGGAGCGCCTATTCTGGGAATACAACGGATACAGCCTCTACGGAGATCTCTCGCAAGAAGAACGCGAGGGTAGGCCTCGTCCCGGGAATCAGGCGAACTCGGAGGTACCGTCCCTCGGACGTCCCTCCGCGATTCACCGCTGGCGACATCGCCATCGGCACCTGTGATCCACGAGACGTCGTAGGTGGCACGGTAGGTGGGTGGCCAGAAAGACCAAAACCGCCCTTGATCGTCTACTCCCAACTCTCCGGACGATTGGCTCCCTTTCTCGACGTAGGTGGTGCGCCCGTCGTGAGTGAACACCTATAGTGCCCCGTCGGTGTAGGTGAATGGTGCCCTCGTCGCCGCTTCCGCGATGTCGGCTGCATTGACGCGGTCGCCGTGGCCTACCGCAGGCCTCTCGGTGCTCGACATGACAGGCTCCGATCGGGAGGTGTGGCGCCCAGGCGCGGGCACGTTGACCACGTCAGACCCAGGGCTTCGCGCTGCTCGCACTGTCGAACCCTGCCGACCAGCGCCGCAGCACGGGATCACCGCTGATGCTTGTCGAACGGTGCTCCTCCGGGCTCCGGCGCGCACCCACAGCACGAACCCGCAGACGGACCGGACCACCAGCACGGTCCCGCGGGCGGGCCGGACGACGAGAAGCAGATCGCCGCGCTCGAGCGCGACTTGATGTAGCCGTCCGTCTTTCAAACGTGCCTTGAGTCGTTCGGCGAGTCCGGAGATGGTCAGCGCAGACGAGCATCGGCAGCGCCTCGACCCCCGCCGATGCCATCGGCGCCTTCAACCCGACCGAACGGGACAAGGCGAAGACAACCATCCGGGTTCGTCCATCTGGACGCGGAGAGAACAGAGATCCCCCGTTATCTCGTGCAGCAGGTGAACGAGGGCTGTTACGGAGAGAGGTATTCAGATGAAAGCGATCGTGGTGACGGACCGTGCCGCGGGAACGGCAGGGATGCAGCTAGTGGAGCGACCCGATCCGGACACGGTGGGGCTCGCTAGTCTTGAAGGCGCGAACTACGGCGATGTCGTCGTGGAAGTTCATGCGTCAGGCTTTACTGGGGATGAGCTGGAGTGGCCCTCGACCTGGATCGATCGCCTCGGCCGTGACCGCACGCCGTCCATCCCGGGCCACGAGGTGGCCGGTGTAGTCACCGCCCTCAGCTATGGAACGGCGGGGCTGTCGGTCGGACAGCGGGTTTTCGGCCTCACCGACTGGACCCGCGACGGGACCCTGGCGGAGTTTGTCGTCGTCGAGGCGCGCAACCTTGCGCCGTTGCCTGGCGACGTTGACTTCACGGTAGGTGCGGGCGTCGCGATGACTGGCCTGACCGCGTGGCAGGGGCTGTTCGAGCACGGCCACCTCGGGGTGGGGCAGAGCGTCCTTGTGCACGGTGCGGCCGGCGCGGTCGGCTCGATGGCGACACAGCTCGCACGTGAGGCCGGCGCCTACGTCATCGGTACCGGACGCGCTGCCCATCGTCAGCTGGCGCTCGACTACGGTGCTCAGGAGTTCGTCGACCTTGAGAACGACGCGCTGGAAGATGTCGGCGGCGTCGATCTGGTATTCGATGTCTTCGGCGGTGCCATCGGGAAGCGGTCCGCAGGTCTGGTTCGAGCCGAGGGAATGCTGGTGACTGTCGCCGGGCCGCCCGAGGCGCGGCCGGCCAACGGTCGGGCGATCGACTTCGTTGTCGTGTCCGATCGCGCCCAACTGAGTGAGATCGCGCGGCGCGTGAAGAACGGACAGCTACGGACGAACATCGGCCAAGTCGCAACCCTCGACGATGCTGTGGCCGCCTTCAACCCTACCGAGCGGATCAATGGGAAGACGATCATCCGCGTTCATTGGTAAGGAGGGCCCAGAGGCAGCGACCGTCCTTCCTCAGGTATGGCGCTTCGGCGATCTCCCCTACGCGCCCGCTCGTAGGGGAGATCCCGTACGTACTCGCTTCGGGGCGTGGCGGAGGACGTGAGCGCGCGGCCGCGCCGCAGGGCCGACCACCTCGGCTACGAGGCTGGCGTGACATGCATGTTTATCGACATCGAACCGCATCACAGGCCCGGGAGACGCGCCGTACCCGCCTCCCGGGACGTCGCCTCGGATGGGGCCGCGACCTTGCTGAACGACAAGCCGCACAATCGCGGAGATCTGCACGCACCACGACGGTCTCGCGCGTCCGCCTCATGAGTCGGATGCCCGACTGCCGCATGGGCCCGCCGTCGAGGATACGACCCTTCTCACGTTCGATGGGCCGTCTCAGACCGTCGCCGGCTAGCGAACCTGCAGTACGTCGATTTCGGGAGACCTCACGAAGGTCTGCACGTAGTCGATGGCTGCCTGCAACGCGTCCTTCAGCGGGGTGATGTCCCGAGCGACCTGAGCGAGGAGGCTGCCGCCCTGGAATGCGGAGAGAAGTAGATTGGCCAGCTGCGCCGGATCCGCGTCAGTGCTGATGCGGCCGAGTTGCTGCATGTGCTGCAGCCCGTCGCGGAAGATGTCCCGCCACTGATCGAACGCACTCGCGAGCTCATCGTGAACGTCAAGGTCAGTCTTGATGATCTCGCTCGCGAGGGAGCCGAGGCTGCAGCCTTCCTGGTAGGCGCGCTCGTAGCCGACGTAGAAATCCGCCCACTCCCGAAAAGCGTCGAGATCGTTGAACGAGGCGAATCGCTCACTGCGATGGAATGCGAGGACGCGATCGGCCTGCCAGGCGATGACTGCCAGGACGAGACTCTCCTTGGTCGGGAAGTAGTGGTTGAGCTGTGACCCGCTGACGCCGGCTGCGCGACGGAGCTGCTCGTTGTTCGTCGCGTGGACACCCTTCGTGTAGATGAGTTCCGCGGCATGCTCCAGGATCCGGGTACGCGTCGCCTGGCCCTTGTCCGTGAGCTTGCGAGGCACCCGAGCTCGTGTCGTGGCTTCCATACGTCGCACGATACCGCAGGGTGGGCTTGACAGCCCAGTCTTGGGCGGTGTTAGCTCTGAGAAGTGGGCCGACAAGCCCAAAAAATGCTCGGCTCGACTGGGCTCGGCGACTACTCGCACGCTTACCGGAGGTTGATTCGCTATGTCGCGACTGAACGTTCCCTCTTCCGACGATGTCCCCGCGGGAGCGCAAGGCATCCTCGACAACATCGGCGGACAGCTCGGCTTCGTCCCGAACATGTTCAAGACCATCGCCTCGAACCCGACCGTTCTTGACGCCGTCGTGACGCTGCAGAGCACCATGAGTCGCGTTCTGGACGCGAAGACGCGGCACACCATCGCGCTCGCGGTCTCGGAGGCCAACGGTTGCGCTTACTGCCTGGCGATTCACACGTACGTGTCGTCCGAACTCAGCGGAATGTCGAGCGACGACATCGACCTGGCTCGCGCCGGGAGCTCGGTCGACCCCAAGCGCGCCGCAGTCGCTCGCTTCGCTCAACGGGTGGTGGAGAGCCGCGGGCGAGTCAGCGACGCAGACCTCGCGGCTGTGCGCGGCGCCGGCTACACCGACCCGCAGATCTTGGCGATCGTCACGGTCGCAGTGCAGGCCCTGCTGACCAATTTTCTCAACAACGTCAACCAGACCGACATCGACATCCCCTCCGCCAGCTCGGTCGGTACGCCCAGCTGAGCGCGGAAACCCCAGAGTGAAGATATGGCGGCCGGCCTGTACCTACCGTCGGCCGGACCGAGTGAAGGGATTAATCATGAAGGCAAGCGGAGTGTCCGGACCCGATGCGGACGTCGTCCTCCTCGAGGTGCCTGAGCCGTCGGCTCCTGGTGCTGGTCAGCTTCTGCTGGAGGTGGAGGCGGCCGGTGTCGGTCCGTGGGATCGGTTGCTGAACGGTGCGGGCTGGGATGTGGGGCTGCGTCCGCCGGCGGCGCTGGGTGTAGAGGGCGTGGGCCGGGTTGTGGCTGTGGGTCCCGATGTCGAGGGCTTCGCTGTCGGTGACCGGGTGCTTGCGCATGAGGCCCCCTTGCCCGGGGGCAGTGGCTTCTGGGCTGAGCGGGTGCTGATCACTGCGGCCAGTGCTGCGATCTGCCCGGCGGGGCTGGATCCGGTGCAGGCGGGGGCGCTGCCGGTTGCCGGGCTCACGGCGTACCAGTCGCTGGAGGCGCTGGGGCTCAGCCGGGGGCAACGGCTTCTGATCACCAATGGTGGTGGGGCGACCGGTGTGCTGGCGTTGCAGATTGCTGCTGCTCGGGGGATCGAGGTGACGGTGACGGCGTCTGCTTCGGCTGCTGAGCGCCTGCGTGGTCTGGGTGCGTTGGAGGTTGTCGACTATCACGACTCGGATTGGGCGGGTCGGGTTCGTGGTGGGTTCGATGGTGCGCTGATCGCCGCTGGTGGTACGGCGCAGGCCGCGCTGTCCCTGGTGCGGGACGGTGGGCGTCTGGTGTCGCTGACCTCGGACGCGCCGACGGGGGAGCGTGGTATCACCAGCACGGACCTTTACGTCCGGCCTGATGCCGCTCAGCTTGCCCATCTGGCGGAGGCGGTCGTGGAGGGAAAGCTGAAGCAGAACGTGGAAGCGCTCCCGCTCAGTGAGGGGCCGGCCGCTTTCGCCCAGGTGTCCGCCGGGCAGGCCGGCGGCAAGAAGCTCGTGCTCGTGCTGACCTGAGCACGTCCACGACGGGGCGCCGTCCCGTCCTGACACCGACTCATGGCACCGGCCGTACCCACCAGGCGCGGGGCACATCAGGCGGTCGGGCCGGCTCGCGGTGGCACCGTGGGGGAGGGAGCGCCGATCGCCGGTCGGGCTCCGGGCTCCGGGCTCCGGGACACGGTCCCCAGAACGGCCGTCCGCGCGGATGTGATCACTGACCGGGGTGTCGGCGGGCACGGGCGCCCAACGCGATCGGGGAGGGCGCGCAACAGCGCGGAGCGAGCGCCGGGGCTTCGGCGGACCAGGCCATCGGCCTGTTGTGGGCGCACTCGAAAAGGTCTGCGTCGTGACGGCCCAGGAGGGCGGAGCACGCAGACGTGGCAGGAAAGGTTGAGGAGCGATGGGAATAATCACTGAGGACATGCGGCAGATCGTCACCAGCGCCAAGCTGGCGTTCGTTGCGACGGTCTGCGAGGACGGCTCTCCGAACCTCTCGCCGAAGGGGTCCGTGCGCGTCTACGACGACGATCACCTGGTATTCATGAACATGGCCTCGCCCAACACGGTGGAGAACCTGCGGCGCAATCCGCGGGTTGAGGTCAACGTGATCGACTTCCTGCTCCGGCGGGGGTATCGCTTCAAGGGAACGGCCGAGATCCGCGGGGAAGGCGACCCGGTGTACGACTGGTCCCGCCAGTGGGTGCTGAACACCCACGGCGATCCCATCTACCCGTGCCACGAGGCCGTACTGATCAGGGTGGACCGGGCGCTGCGGGTGGACTCTCCCGCATACACGTTCGGGCACGCGAACGAGGACGACCTGAAGCATGAGTGGGCCGCCAACTACGGTGTGGCATACCTTTGATGAGACATCGGGACGTCTGTTAGCAAGGCCTGGCGTTGAACATCCTCACCAACTACTTCAACGTCCTCGCCGGGTACCGACACCGAATGGCCGGTCGTCACCCCGCACACCGACGCCTGACCGACGCGCCCTGGCCTGGTCGGGGAGCCCCCGCCCAGGCCCGACCGAGCAGGCCCGACGGGCAGCATCACCACCGCCTCGACCGTCGTCAGGCACTCCCAGGAATGCGAGGAAGAACATGAGCGAATCGCATGAAAACCGGACAGGAGCGCCTTACGACGTGGTCGTGCTGGGCGCAGGCCCGGCCGGTGCGAACGTCGCCGACCGCGCCCGCACCGCCGACCTCTCCGTAGCGGTCGTGGAACGGGAACTGGTCGGCGGTGACTGCGCGTACTGGGCATGCGTGCCCAGTAAGGCGCTGCTGCGGCCGGTCATCGCGCTCGCCGACGCGCGGCGCGTGGACGGTGCCCGGCAGGCCATCACCGGTCGGGTCGACGCCGATGGCGTCTTCACCCGTCGCAACCGCTCTGTCTCCGACTGGGACGACACCAGACAGGCTCTGTTCCTCAAGTCCATCGGAGCCGACCTCTTCCGTGGCCACGGCCGTCTCGACGGGCCCCGATGTGTCAGCGTCACCCGTGGCGACGGCGCCCGGCAGGCGCTCACTGCCCGGCACGCGGTGGCCATCGCCACCGGCAGCCGGCCGGCGTTGCCCGACATCCCGGGCCTCGCCGAGGCCCGTCCCTGGACGAGCCGGCAGGGCACCGAGTCCAGCACCGTGCCCCCTCGCCTCGCCATCATCGGAGGCGGCGGAGTCGGCATCGAGATGGCCACTCTCTGGCAGGGCCTCGGCTCCCGGGTCACTCTGCTCGCCCGGCGCCGTTTGATCCCCCGCATGGAACACTTCGCCGGCGAACTGGTCGCCCGGGGATTGAGCGAGGCGGGCGCGGATGTGCGGATCGGCGTGCAGGTGACCGCCCTGCGCCGCCCGGACCCCGAGGGGCCGGTCACGCTCACCCTCGATGACGGCGGCGAGCTGGAGGCCGACGAGGTCTTGTGCGCCACCGGCCGCACCCCCGCCACCGACGATATCGGCCTGGACACGGTCGGCCTCGCCCCCGGCTCCTGGCTGGACGTGGACACCACCTGCCTGGTGCAGGGGGTCGACGGCCACTGGCTGTACGCCCTCGGTGACGTCAACCACCGTGCCCTGCTCACCCACCAGGGCAAGTACCAGGCCCGGACCGCAGGCGACGCCATCGGCGCCCGGGCCGCCGGCCGCCCGCTGGACGACACGCCCTGGGGCGACCATGCCACCACCGCCGACCAGCACGCCGTACCCCAGGTGTTCTTCAGTGACCCCGAGGCGGCCGCGGTGGGCCTGAGCGCCGAACAGGCGGAGCGCGCCGGGTACCGCATCAAGACCGTCGACCTCGACTTCAACGCCGCCCAGGGCGCCAACCTCTACGCCGACGGCTACCGGGGCCACGCCCGGCTGGTCGTCGACCTCGACCGGGAGGTCCTGCTCGGAGTGACCTTCGTCGGCCCCGGTGTCAGCGAACTCCTGCACTCGGCGACCATCGCGGTCGCCGGCGAGGTCCCGCTCAAACGGCTCAGGCATGCGGTCGCCTGCTTCCCGACCGTCAGTGAGATCTGGCTCTTCCTCCTCGCCGCCTACCAGCGCGACCAGAAGACGTCGTAGACCACCGCCACCTGACACCCTCGCTCCCCGGTCCGGGGCCCTCGATGCGGCCGTACGCACAGGACTGGCAGCCACCCGGTAACCCGACCTGACGAAAGGACGAGGAGTGAAATGCAAGCGGAGTCTCCGCGCCCGGGGCGAGGGAGGTCATCCTCCTCAACCTTTCCGAGCCCCCGGCGTCCAGCACCGGCCAGGTACTCATCGAGGTCGAGGCCGCTGGCGTGGGGCCGTGGGACAGGCTGCTGAAAACAGCGGCTGGGATGTCGGCCCGTGTCCCCCGGCCGCCCTGGGCATGGAGGGCGGCGGCCGGATACGCACCGTCGGCGCCCGTGTCCAGGGGATCGCCGTCGGTGACCGTGTGGTGGCGCATGGGCGCAGCTTCCGGGCGCAGAGGCTTCTGGGCCGAGCGCCCGCGGCCGACACACCGACGCGGGACGATCAGCCCGGTGCCCAGGTAGGCGCCGTCCGCGATCACCGTCGTGCCTGCCG
The DNA here is from genome assembly GCF_014654675.1 of Streptomyces spiralis. Classification (GTDB taxonomy): domain Bacteria; phylum Actinomycetota; class Actinomycetes; order Streptomycetales; family Streptomycetaceae; genus Streptomyces; species Streptomyces spiralis. Next base: position 372 of record NZ_BNBC01000075.1, on the reverse strand, counting down.
CCACGGCCGGCAGGTCCGAGGCGCGCCAGACGTGTGCGTCTGCCTTGTTGCCGGGTGCCGGCCGGGCCGAGGCCACCACCAAGCGGGTGTCGGCATCGATGATGACCTGCACATTCGCCGAGAACCGGTAGTTGCGTGAGGAGGCTGCGACCTTACGGTCCCGGACCGGGATCAGGGTGCCGTCCACGATCCATAACCGCTCGACGCCCGGCACCGGCCTGGGCGCCGGCTCCAGCGCAAGCAACGGTCGCAGGCGCTGGATGACCCGGGAGACGGTGGCGGGTGAGCAGCCAAAGAGCGGGGCGAGCTGCCGCATGGTGAGGTTCGTGCGGTAGTACACGGCCACCAGCAGCACCCGCTCGGCCAGCGGAA
>NZ_BNBC01000074.1 GCF_014654675.1 Streptomyces spiralis | reverse complement strand
GACACCATCGTCGCCGACGTCATCAAGGACACCCTCCACTGCACCGTCCACCACCCCGCCCCGAGCGACGAGACGGCGGCAGCCGGGACGGCCGGGCCGCCCGTCTCCTGACCGTCAGGTGTCTTCGCTCGGCTCCCCCAGCGAGAGCACGGTCACCGTCGACGGCCCGTCGGGCGCGTCGTATCCGACGGTGTCGCCGGCGCGATGGCCGAGGAGGGCGCGGCCGAGCGGGCTGTCGGCGGTGACCAGCGTGTGGGCCCGCTCCTCGGCCATCTCGCTGATCTGTACCGTCTCCACGGTCCCGTCCGCGAACCGGACGGTGACCGTGGAGCCCACACCGACCGCGTCGGTGCTGGGCAGTCCAGCGGAGGCCGACTCGTGCAGCCGGTCGGTGATCTGGGTGATGCGGTCGTCCAGGCGCTCCAGCTGGTTGGCGCGCTGCAGTTCATCGGCCTGGTCGGCGGCGTCCCCCGGCGAATCCGTACCGCCGAGGGTCGCCGCGACCGTGGCGCGTTCGGCGCGCAGATCGGCGAGCTCCTGTTCGAGTGCGCGACGGGCTTCGCCGCTGATCGGTCTGGGCTCACCGGCCATGCCTGCTCCCGTGGTGCGGTCGTGCGGAGAACATCATCACATGCAGCGTAATGCGGAGATCGTCACGATGCCGCTCAGCTGCCGCGGGCTGTCGGAGCGACCGGGGAGCAGGCCGGGGGGCACGCCCCGCGCAGGGCGTCAACTGCCGACCCCCGGGTAGGAGACGGGACGGGCGGCGGAGACCGACCTGCCGTACGGGCCGTGTGAAGAGCGACGGGAAGGTGGGGTCCATGGCGCCGGAGCGGGCTGCCGAGAGCAGCGTGGTGCGGGCGGTCGTCGTGTACGACGGACAGGTGCTGCTGGTGGAACAGCCCGGCGGCGGCTGGCGGCTGCCCTCGGGCACCCCGGAGCCGGCCGAGACGGCGCCGGCCACCGCGGCGCGCGTCGTCCACGAGCTCACCGGCTACCTCGTCGACGGCTCGTCGACGCTGGGCCCGGCGGCAGCGGTGGGCGAGGAGGTGCGCGCACCGGTGGCCGTGGTGTGCCAGCTGCTCACCGAGGCGCCGTCGGGCGGGGCACGGCTCGCTCCGGAGCGGATCCGCTGGGTCGCGGCCGCGGAGCTCGTCCGTGCCGGGCGGCCCGAGAACGACGGGCTGCCCGACGTCGTACGCGACTACCTGGAGGGCCACACACCCGTGTGAGCCGGGCGCCGCACCAGCCGTCCGGACGGTTGCGGTGGCGGTCGGCCCGAGAAGGCATTGGGCTGGAGACATGAGCGACGACGAGAACATCTCCGCCTGGACCGAGCGGCTGCTGCGCGAGGCGCCCGCCCTGTCGCCCGAGCAGGCCCGCAGCTTCGTGTACGACCTGTACTTCGCCGCCCAGCGGGCTCTCGACAAGGAGGAATGGGAGGCCGACTTCGAACGCGACGAGTAGCGCGACGAAGGCGTACGGCGCGACGAACACGGACAGCGCGACGAACACGGAGACCGCGACGAAGACGCACAGCGTGGCACGGAGGCCGGGCGGACGGCCGGTCAGCGGCTCGCTTCGGGGCCGGCCGTCGCGGCGAGGAACCGGCCGCGATCGACGATCGCCCGGTCGATCTCCCCGGTGGCGACGAGCGCGCCCGAACCGTCGACGGCCCGTACGAGGAAGGTGAGCCGGCGGCCCGCGGGCGCGGTGGGGGCCTGGGCGGCGACCTCCACGCGGCCGCCCACGGGCGTGGCACGCAGGTGCTCGACGCGGATCGCCGTGCCCACGGTCGTCTGACCCGTCGCGGTGAAGGCCGCAGCGGCCTCCACGGTCGCCGCCTCCATCCACGCGATCAGCCGCGGGGTGGAGAGCACCGGCACGTCACCGCTGCCCACCGACTCCGCGGTGTCGGCATCGGTCACCACATGTCGCATCGCACCACGCTAACCGCTTCCGGATCCGGGTGCCGACCGACCGGCGCCCGCGCGCACCGGGATCGCGGCACCAGGACCGTTGTGGAAGGATGCGGAGTGGATGCCTGTTGTGCCCGTATATGGGCGGCAGGTCGCGCTCTGGCATACACCCCCCATCACGAGGAGGTTCCCGTGTCCTCGAAGCGACGCCGCAAGAAGAAGTCCCGTCGCAACCACCCGGCGAACCACGGGAAACGCCCCCAGTCCTGACTCCACCGCTGACCCGTCTCACGGCGCGCAGGCCGCCCGTGAGGCGGGTCAGTCGCGTGGGAAGGGGTGGAGGAGGGGGCGGCCGGCCGCGAAGCGGTGGATCTGATCGACGATCAGGCGTTCGGCGCGCGGGCGGAACGCGGCGGAGCCACCGGCGACATGGGGGGTGACGAGGACCCCGGGAGCCCGGCGCAGGGGGTGGTCCGCCGGCAGGGGTTCGGGGTCGGTGACGTCCAGTGCGGCCCGCAGCCGGCCGTCACGGGTCTCGTCGAGCAGGGCCTGGGTGTCGAGGGTGCGGCCGCGGCCGACGTTGACGACCAGGGCGCCGTCGGGCAGAGCGGCCAGCTCCTTGACGCCGAAGAGCCCGACCGTGCCCGGGTTCTCGGGCAGGACCAGGACGACGATGTCGGTGGCCGGGAGCAGGTCGGGCAGCTCGGCCACGGCGTGGACGTGCTGCTCGGGGCGTGCCCGGCGGGCGACGCGGACGACATGGGCCTCGCAGGCGAGCAGGCGCTGTTCGAGAGCGGCGCCGATGGAGCCGTAGCCGACGATCGTCACCGTCGTATCCGCGAGGGACCGCGTGAAGTGGGGCTCCCAGCGTCCCGCGGCCTGGTCGGAGACCCACTGCGGGAGGTCCCGCTGCGCGGCGAGGATCAGGCCGAGGGCATGCTCGGCGGTGGAGGCGTCGTGCAGGCCGCGGCCGTTGTGCAGGCCGACCCCGGGGGGCAGGAGGGGCAGCAGCTTCTCCACGCCGGCGCTGAGCGACTGCACCGCGCGCAGGTGCGGCAGCCTGGGCAGCAGGTGGACGGCGTCCGGTACGGCGTAGGGCATGACCCACAGGCCGACGCGGGCCAGGACGTCCTCGGCCGGTTCGCTGCCCGGTGTCACGCCGTCCCAGACATGCACCCCGACGCCCGCGGGCCAGGGCCCGTGCCGCCGGTCCAGGTCCGGCAACGGGACGAGTACGTCGGTGGCGTCGGTGGCGGTGTCGTGAAGGGCTCTGGTCATCGGGCTCTCCTTCTCGTACGGTTCTTCCCGTCCAGTGAAACACTTTCCATCTCACGGAAAACAGGGGGTCAGGGATGACAGCGACGTCACCTGCCACCGACACCGCCAGAGCCAAGGCCGCGCAGTCCGGCTTCTGGAGGTCCGCCCGCGCCCGCCACATGATGCCGGTCGCGTTCGTCACGTACTCGCTCGCCTATCTCGACAAGTCCAACTACGCGATCGCGTCCGCCGGCGGCATGGCCGACGACCTGCATCTGTCCTCGGGAGCCGACTCCCTGATCGCCGCGTCGTTCTTCCTCGGCTACTTCTTCTTCCAGATCCCCGGGACGATCTACGCCGAGCAGCGCAGCGCCCGCCGGCTGGTCGCCTGGTCGACCGTCGTCTGGGGGCTGCTCGCCGTCGCCCAGGGACTGCTCAGCAGCCCCGCGCAGCTGATCGCGGTCCGCTTCGCGCTCGGCGTCGTCGAGGGGGCGGTGCTGCCGTCGATGGTGATGCTGCTCGGCCGCTGGTTCACGCGTGGCGAGCGCGGACGCGCCAACACCCTGCTCATCCTCGGCAACCCGGTCACCGTGATGTGGCTGTCGGCGGTCTCCGGCTGGCTGGTCTCCGTCTCCGACTGGCGCGTGATGTTCATCGCCGAAGGCGTGCCCTCGGTGCTGTGGGGCCTGTGCTGTCTGCGGCTCGTCAAGGACCGCCCCGAGCAGACACACCGTCTGCCCGCACACGAACTGGACCTGCTGCGCGCCGACCTGGCCGCCGAACAGGCCGCCGCACCGCCCGTGTCCGGCACCCTGCGTCAGCGGTACCGCACGGTGCTGCGCTCGACCCGAGTGCTGACCATGGCCGCGCAGTACTTCTTCTGGTCCTTCGGCATGTACGGCTTCGTCTTCTGGCTCCCCGCGATCATCAAGAAGGGCTCCGGGGAGGGCATCGGCGCCACCGGACTGCTCACCGCCATCCCGTACGCCTGCGCGGCCTGCGCGATGCTGCTCAACTCCCGCCTGTCCGACCGCAGCGGCCGGCGCCGCGCCGCCGTGTGGCCGTGGCTGGGCTGCGGCGGCCTCGCCCTCCTCGCCTCCTACGCCGCCGGCGACCACTTCCCCGTGGCCCTCGCCCTGCTCGTCGTCGCGGGTCTGTGCCTGTACGCGCCGTACGGACCGTACTTCGCCCTGGTCTCGACGCTCGCCCCGCCCGGGATCGCGGGCGCCGCCGTCGCGCTGGTCAACTCCTTCGGCGCGCTCGGCTCCTTCGCCGGGACCTATCTGGTCGGCTGGGTGCGCGGGACGCAGCTCGGCGACGCCGGCGCCTTCGGGCTGATGGCGGTCTGCGCCCTGCTCGCCGCGGGGCTGACCCTGGCGGTCCCCGAGCCGACGGCCTCCCGGCCGGTCCCGGTACCGTGATCGTCGACGCGGCGGCCGAGCGGGACGCCGACGGCCGCCGCACCGACCCGCAACGGCGGCGGCACGGAACCACGGAGGCGTACACGGTGACCACACCATCCGGCGACGACATGCTGGGCCGGGGACTGCGGCTGCTGACCGTACTGGCCGAGCACCCCGCCGGACTCGGCGTGAGCGCCGCCGCCCGCGCCGCGCAGCTCCCCGTCAGCAGCGCCCACCGCATCCTCGGCCGGCTCGTCGAGGAGCGGTTCGCCACCTACGACGAGGACGCCCGGCGCTACGCGCTGGGCTGGCGCGTCCTGGAGCTGTCCCGGGGCTTCCAGCGCTCACCCGCCGGCTACTCCGCCGCCGCGGCACCGATGCGCCGACTGGCCGCGCGCACCGGGCTGCCCGTCATCGCCGGCCTCCTCCACGGCGCCGACGTCCTGCTCGTGCTCTCCGTCCAGGGCACCCAGCACCTGCAGCTGCGCAGCGCCGAGGGGACCCGCAACCCGTGGCACGCCACCTCGCTCGGCAAGGCCCTCGCCGCCGCGCTGCCGGAGGAGGAACGCGAACAGCTTCTGTCCGGACCGCTCCCGGCGGTGACACCCCGCACGATCACCGATCCCGGCCGACTCCGCGCCGAGCTCGCACTCGTGCGACAGCGGGGCTGGTCCGAGGTCGACGAGGAGAACGAGATCGGCGTCCGCTCCATCGCCGCCGCCCTGCCCCGCGCCCCCGAGAGCACCCCGCCCCTGGCCGTCTCCCTCGCGGCCACGGTCATCCTGACCGAAGCCGACCAACTCCGCGCCCACGCACCCGCGCTGCGCCAGTGCGTGGAGGACATCGCCGCACACATGGCCCCTTGATCCCCCGAATCCGGATCCCCCGAACCCGGACACGAAGGGTCAGGCCCCGTCGATCAGTGTGAGCCGAGCACCAGCTTGAGTACGACCAGGGCGCCGGCGACGGTCAGGACGATGAGGCGGGTCTGCCCGGTGCGGGGCCCCAGCCGAAGCCGTGCCGTCGGGGGCCGAACCAGGCGGCCTTGTTCGCGTTCCGGCCGGGCCCGTCGTCAGCGGCCGGCCAGCCGGCCGTCGTGCTTCCTCCGGCCGGCCGTTGCCGGTCCGGTACCGGTCGAGGAGGGCGGCGGCCACGCCGAGTGCGGCCACGGCCCTTCGGATCACGCGCGAGGTCACCAGGAAGGCGCCCGTCGAGAGGGAGAAGGCGAGTGCCGTGGTGACCGCCGCCTCCGAGAGACAGACGACTCCGACGATGAGCGTGATGCCGGTGAGGCGGCGTCGCAGCCGAGCGGTGATCGTTCCGTTTCTGCGGGCAGAACGAAGAAGCCGGCGACCTGTCCGTCGGCGTCGAAGGCGACCCGCCGCAGCAGTTCGCCGCGCTCGTACGCCATCGGAACGTCGACCACGGTGTAGCCGGCGACGGCCCGGACGGACGGTGTGCCCATGGTCTGGAAGGCACCGCGTTCGCGGTCGGCCTTCTGCCAGACCGTGCGCAGCAGATCGGCCGGGGCCGCTTGCGCCATACGGGAATCGAAGCGGGAGCGCATCTCCTCCCACCGCTGCTCCGTGAACAGTGCGAGCACGCGCAGCCCCTCCTCGGCCGCACCGGGCAGCAGGGCGGCGGCCTCCGGTGTGTGGCCCGTGGGGTTTACACGCGCGGATCCGCACCGGCGGCGGTCGCGCTGTGGGATGCTGGGCCGGTGACGCTGGAAGACCTCGTCCGGCTGCGCCGGGCCCGTGATGTCATGGACCGCGACTACGCGAAGCCGCTCGACGTGGCGGCGCTGGCGAGTGTCGCCCTCATGTCGCCGGGCCATTTCTCCCGCAGCTTCCGCGCCGCCTACGGGGAGACGCCGTACAGCTACCTGATGACGCGCCGGATCGAGCGGGCCAAGGCGCTGCTGCGGCGGGGCGACATGACGGTCACGGAGGTCTGCTTCGCGGTCGGCTGTACGTCACTGGGCTCGTTCAGCTCGCGCTTCACCGAGCTGGTCGGGGAGAGCCCGAGCTCGTACCGGGCCCGCGGCCATGACGAGGGAGCCGCCATCCCGCCCTGCATCGCCAAGATCCATATGCGACCCGTCCGGAACGGGGGAGCGGAACCCGCCCCCCGCTCGTAGCGTGAAGCACATGGACATCAAGCTTTCCACGTGCTTCATCGCCGTCGACGACCACGACAAGGCGCTGGCCTTCTACCGGGACGTCCTCGGGCTGGAGGTGCGCAACGACGTCGGGTACGAGGGGATGCGCTGGGTGACCGTCGGCGCGCCCTCGCAGCCCGACGTGGACATCGTCCTCGAACCGCCCCTCGCGGACCCGAGCGCCTCGCCCGCCGACCGCCAGGCCATGGCCGAACTGCTGGCGAAGGGGCTGCTGCGCGCCGTCATCTTCCGGACCGACGACTGCGACGCCACCTTCGAGCGCATTCGCGACGCGGGCGGCGAGGTGCTCCAGGAGCCGGCCGACCAGCCCTACGGCGTCCGCGACTGCGCCTTCCGTGATCCCTCCGGCAACATGCTGCGCTTCAACCAGCCTCGCCGGCCGTGAGACCACGGTCCCACGTGCCGGCGAGCGGTGTCGGTGTGCGGTGTCAGCGTTCGGTGCCGAAGTCCTGGGTCCAGTAGCTGCCGGGCTGTGCGAGACCGACGCCGATCTCCTTGTACCCGCAGTTGAGGATGTTCTCCCTGTGACCGGGGCTGGACATCCAGGCCGACATGACCTGCTCCGGGGTGGAGTAGCCGTAGGCGACGTTCTCGCCGTACGAGTTCCAGGTGTAGCCGGCGCGGGTGATCCGGTCGCCCGGGGACGATCCGTCGGATCCGGTGTGCGACATGTTCTGGTGGGCGGCCATGTCCTGGCTGTGCGCCTGGGCGGCCTTGGTGAGGTCCGCGTTCACGGTCAGGGGCGAGCAACCGACCTTGGCGCGCTCGGCGTTGACGAGCTGCACGACCCGGGCGGTGGCCGCGGACGCCGTCGCACCGGCCTGCGGGGCACTCTGCGAGGGGGTGGCCGTGGCGGTGGGGGCGGTCGTCGCCGTCGGAGTCGTGGAGGAGCCGCCTGCCGTGTGCCGGGGGGTGGCGGTGGTGTGCGCGGGCGCGGTGGTCCTGTGCTTGGGTGCGGTGGTGCTCGGGGCGCTGTGCTTGGGCGCGCTGTGCTTCGGGGCGCTCGGCGTGGGAGTCGCGGTCGCCGACGCCGTCGGGCTCGGCTTCGCACCCTGGTGACCGTGCCGGTCACCGTGCCCGTGGTGCCGCCCGCCGTGGGTGTGCTGCCACGACGTCGTGGTGGCCTCGGCCCCGGCCCGCTGGGACTGGCTCTCTCCGCCGCCCGGCCAGTCGCTACAGGCCAGGGCGATGGACGGCACTCCGAGAGCGCCGATGGCTGCGGCGGCGATGACTATCCGCCGGTAAGGCTGCTTTTTGCGATGCTTGCTCATGCGTGACCTCACTCGGTGATCGCCGAGCGCTCCTTACGTGACTGGCTCCGCACGCCAGTTCGCTGCCGGACTACGGCGGCGACGTGCTGTGATCGTCATTCTTAGGACGGCTTTACCGGGAGCACAAAGACTCCTCCTACTACTGACCTTCGTAGACGATGTTGGCTCTTGCAAAGGTGAGCGGGTGCGTGCTGACCGGGCTCGTGCGGCCTTCGCCGCGTACTGTCACCCCGTCAGAAGTCCGCCGTCAGAGGTGAAGGAGCGGCGCCGCCGAGCGGGCGGCATCCCGTCGTGCCTGCCGGGACACGCGCCCGCGCCAAGCCGGACAAGTCCCATATGTCGCCAGAGCGTCCTCTACTACTGCGGACGCATAGTTGGCCGAGTCGGTGTGACGGATGTCACGCAACCACGCGTTTCGCCGGGACGCACAGCCAGGCGAGGCCCGCCGCGGTGAGGTAGGCGAGCGCGCCGACGGCCATGCTCGTGCGAAGCCCGGCCGCACCGGCGGTGGTCATGGCGAGCAGGCTGCCTCCCAGTGCCACCCCCGTGGCGCTGCCGATCTGACGGGTGGTGTTGAACAGGGCGGAGGCGGCCCCCGCGTACCCCGCCGGCGCGGCTGCCATCACCGTGGCGGTCGAGCCCGTCAGTGCGAAGGAGGTGCCGAACCCCGCGGCCATCATCGGCACCACCAGCAGCGGGTAGGCGGCATCGGCTCCGGCCGCCGCCCAGCCCGCCAGCCCCAGCGCGGCCAGGAGCATGCCGCAGACCACCAGCGGACGATCGCCGGTGCGCCGCGTCAGCCGCCCGGACAGGACGGAGGCGAACATGGTCATCGCCACCGCAGGGAACAGCGCCAGCCCGGTGTCGAGGGCGCTGAAGCCCCGCCGCCGCTGGAAGTCCAGGCTGGCGGTGAACACCATGCCGTAGAAGCCGAAATTGAACAGCAGGCCGATGACGGCTCCGCCGCTCATCGCGCGCGAGCGCAGCACGCTCAGCGGGAGCACGGGAGACCCGGCCAGCCGCTCGCGCAGCGCGAACGCCGCGGCGGCCGACGCGGCCAGGCCCACCCCGGCGAGGACGGCGGGATCGGACCAGCCGCGCCGTCCGGCCTCGTTGAGAGCGGCGGTCAGCAGGGCCACCGCCGCCACGACCGCGCACTGCGCCGGCCAGTCCAGGGCCCGGTCGGCGTGCCGGGGCGAGCGGGACACGTGCCGCACCGTCAGCGCCAGGCACGCGGCGCCGACCGGCAGGTTGATGAGGAAGACCCACCGCCAGCCCACCGTGGTGACCAGCAGCCCGCCCAGCAGCGGCCCGGCGGAGGCCGCGATTCCCGCCATCGAGCCCCACAGCCCGAAGGCCCGCGACCGTGTGCCCGGGGCCGGGTAGGCGTGCTGGAGCAGGGCGAGAGAGCCGGGCACGATCAGCGCCGCGCCCAGCCCCTCGACCAGCCGGGCCCCGATGAGGAAGAGGGTGCTGGGCGCGAACGCGCACGCGGCCGACGACACCGTGAACACCACCACGCCCGAGCAGAAGACGCGCCGGCTCCCCAGCCGGTCGCCCAGGGCGCCACCGGTCATCAGGAACCCGGCGAAGACCAGCGTGTACGCATCCGTGATCCACTGAATGCCGGTGAGTGAGGCGGACAGTTCGCGGCCCACCACCGGCACCGCGACGTTGATGATCGTCACATCGAGGATCACCATGAAGTACCCGGTGCAGACCGCCAGCAGCGGCGCCCAGGACCGCCGCGCGGGCTCGGGGGCCGACGGGGCAGGCGGCACGGGCTCACTCGCACCGGCCGAATCCGCGAACGTCACGTCCCTCACTCCATCAAGGAACACGGGGAACACATAGGCGACACCGCGGAACCCGGCCGACCACGGGGGCGACCGGGCCGTCGGTGCGCAGGAGCTCGGTGCTCAGGAGCGCGGTGCGGTGCCGGGCAGGTGGGTCACGTGTTCGATGTCCTCGGCGGCCTTGGCCAGCAGGTCCAGCATGGCGAACTCGGCGCGTGCGGGGTCCTTGTCGCGGACGGCGTCCAGTACCGCACGGTGGCTGGGGACCGGGTCGTCGGCATCGCCGTGCGTGTGGACCATGCGGTCGCGCTCTCTGAGTCCGGGCTCCAGGAGCATGTCCATCCGGCGCAGCATCTCGTTGCCGGTGGCGGCGAGCAGGGCCCGGTGGAAGGCGACGTCCGCCTCGGCGGCGGCAGCGGAGTCCACCTGCGCCCGGCCCATGGCGTCCAGGGCGGCCTCGAGGGCGGTCAGGTCGGCGTCGGTACGGTGCAGGGCGGCGCGGTGCGCCGCGGCCGGTTCGACGATGGAGCGTACGTCGGCGAGGTCACGCAGCAGGTGGGCGCCGTCGCCGGTCTCCATGCGCCAGCGGATCACGTCGGCGTCGAGCAGGTTCCAGTGGGCCCGCTCCCTCACGTAGGTGCCGCGCTTCTGCCGTGCGTCGGTCAGCCCCTTGCCGGCCAGCACCTTCAGTGCCTCCCGCATCACGGTCAGGCTCACGTCCAGTTCGCTCCCGAGCGCCCCGATGTCCAGGATCTCGCCCTCGGCGAACTCACCTCCCACGATGCGGGCGCCCAGCTTGTGCACGACCTGCCCGTGCACGCCTCGGCCGGAGTAGGACGCCATGCGGTTCTCCTCGAAGTGAGAGGGGGGTGGTGGTGGCTGGTGCCAGAAGTCTACCGGTGGCCATTATTTATGAATTTCGCTGCGGCGCTTCAGGATTCACGGAATGGCTCTCGACGCATGACGGTGCGGCGGCCGCCGCCGGCGCGGTGATCCGGCAGGGGACCGAGAGCACCGCACCGTCCAGCGGGCCGGGGGCCTCCATGCCGTACCGGGCGGTGGTCACCAGCAGTTCGCTTCCCGTCAGGCACACGCTCGTGGGCTGCGAGGCGGGAACGGCGAGGGTCAGCAGGAGCGTTCCGTCGGGGGCGTGGCAGCGGATCTCGCCGGCTCCCCAGATCGCCGACCACAACCGGCCCTCGTCGTCGACGGTCATGCCGTCCGGGCTGCCGGTGCCCGGCGCGAGCCGGAAGAAGACGCGGCGGTCGGACAGCGTTCCCGTCGCCGGGTCGACGCGGTGGGCGTACACGGTGCCGAGCGCACTGTCCGCCAGGTACATGGTGGTTCCGTCGGGGCTGAAGGCCGGGCCGTTGGGCACGGTGAGGCCGTCGAGGACCGTGACGACCGTCCCGTCCGGGTCCACCCGATGCAGGGCCCCCGCGCCGGGGGTGGCGTCGTAGGCCATCGAGCCGGCCCACATCCGGCCCTGCCTGTCGCAGACGGCGTCGTTCATCCGCCGGTGCGGCGGGCCCTCCAGGCCCGGCAGGGACATGGCGTGGAGGAGCGAGCCGTCGGGCGCCAGGCGCACCAGGCCCTTGCCGGCGGCGGCGAGGAATCCGTCCCCGCGGCCCACGGGCGCCACCGCGCCGAGGGGGTCTCGGAGTTGGGCGAGGGGTGTCAGCGGGGCGTCGCGGCGGGTGGGCAGTGTCAGGAGGCGGCCGGTGAGGATGTCGACGAGGACGACCCAGCCGTCGTCGAGGAGGCGGATGCCTTCTCCCAGCTCGAGCCGGTCCGCGGCGACGGGGGCGAAGTCCGTGGCGGCGGGTGCGAATTCCGTGGTGGCAGGCGCGAAGGCGGTGGCGTCGGATGCGGGGATGCTGTTGTCCGGGGGCATGGCGGGTCTCTCCGGTTTGCGCGATGGACGGGCCGGTCTGTTCGGGGACGCGCGATCGCCGGTCCGGTCTCGCCGGAGACGCGCGATCGATGGGTGGATCAGCGGATGGCGCTGCCGGGCGGGGCGTCCAGCACGGTGAGTTCGTCACGGTGGGGGAGCCCTTCCCAGTCACCGGCGGTGGCGACCGCGAACGCGCCGGTGGTGCACGCACGGCGCAGCCGCTCGGCCGGCGGCAGGCCGTCCAGCAGCCCCGAGAGGTACCCGGCGCAGAAGGCGTCCCCCGCGCCGACGGTGTCGACGACCGGCACGGGATGCGCGGGCCGCCGGATGCGGTGACCGTCGGAGCCGTACAGTTCGGCGCCGTCGCGGCCGCGCTTGACGACCACCTCGCGCGCTCCGGCCGCCAGGAGTTCCGCCACCCGGGCCTCCTCGCCGTCGGTGTCGTCGTCACCCGCGATCAGGGGAAGCTCGTCGTCCGAGGCGATGACCACGTCGATGCGGCCCCGCAGCGGGCGCAGAACCTGAGCGGCCTGTTCCCGGCTCCACAGCCGGGCCCGGTGGTTGACGTCCAGGACGACGGTCCAGCCGTGCTCGCGCGCGTGCCCGACCGCGGCCGCCACCGCCGCCCGTGGGTCCGGCCCCAGGGCGCAGGTGATGCCGGTGACATGCAGGACGCGGGCGCCCGCGGTCAGGGCCTCGGTGAGGTGCTCGGGCCGCTGGCGGGAGGCGGCCGACCCGGCACGCCAGTAGTGCACGCGGGCGACGTCGGCGACGAGGCGTTCGCGCAGCATGGAACCGGTGGGCGCGTCCGGGTCGGTGGTGGCGTGGCGTACGTCCACGCCTTCGCCGCGCAGCGTGCGCAGGATCAGGCGGGCGGGCTCGTCGGCGCCCAGACGGCCGGCCCAGGAGACCCCGTGTCCCAGCCGGGCCAGCCCGATGGCGACGTTCGACTCCGCGCCCGCCAGCGTGGTGCGGGCCGGCGCGCCCACGGCCACGGGTCCCTCCGTCTGCAGCGACAGCATCGTCTCGCCGAAGGTCAGGACGTCGGCCGCCACGGCCTGTCCGGCGTGCACCTCGGCTGCGGCGCGGGGCTTCACGCGCTCGGCTCCTCTCGCCGGCAGACGGAGCGGAACCGCCGTGCCCGGCGCCGCAGTTCCTCCAGGTCCCCGCCATTGGCGGCGTCGCCGACGAGCGGCGACCCCACACCGACGGCGAGGGCACCGGCCGCGAGGTACTCCGTCGCCGCGTCCGCGTCCACGCCCCCGACGGGGACGAGCGGCATGTCGGGGAAGGGGTCCTTGAGCGCCCTGAGGTAGGCCGGTCCGCCCAGGGACGCCGGGAAGAGTTTCACGGCGGTGGCGCCCGCCGCCATGACGGAGGCGGCCTCGGTCGGGGTCAGCGCCCCGGCCAGGACCGGCAGCCCCTGCTGTACGGCGGCGGTGACGGCGTCTCCGCCCACGGGTGTGACCGCCCAGGCGGCACCGGCGTCCCGCGCACGCAGCAGATCGTCCCGGGTGACGACGGTGCCGGCGCCGATGCGGGCGTCCCGGCCTGCCTCCCGGACGGCCTCGGCGATCACGTCGCAGGCGCCGTCGGTGGTGAGGGAGACCTCTATCAGGCCGACGCCCTCCTCGGCGAGCGTGAGCACGGTACGCAGGGCCGCGTGCGCCGAACGTCCGCGCACGATGGCGGCGAGCCGGTCACGGCTCAGCAGGATGGTGAGATCGGTCGGGTCCACGAGGGCGGCTCCAGGGGGCTGGGAGTGTCGACGGTGCGACGAGAGCGGTGAAGTCGAGAGCGGTGAAGGGGACGGTGACGAGAGGGACGGTGACGAGAACGGCGGGTGCGGACCGCCCGGGCCGGCCCGGTGCCGTCACCACTCGGCGAACGACCCGTCCGGGTGCCGCCAGATCGGGCCCCGCCAGTCGGGGCTGCTGTCGTCCGCGGCGCGTACGGCCTTCTCGTCCACCTCGATGCCCAGGCCCGGCGCGGTGGGGCGCAGGAAACACCCCTCGTGGAAGCGGAACACCTCCGGGTCGGCGAGATAGTCGAGCACCTCGGCGCCCTCGTTGTAGTGGATGCCGATGCTCTGTTCCTGGATGAGGAAGTTGGGAGTGCTGAAGGCGATCTGGAGGCTCGCGGCGAGCGAGACCGGGCCGAGCGGGCAGTGGGGTGCGACGGGGACGTCGAAGGTCTCGGCGAGCGCGGCGATGCGGCGGACCTCGGAGATGCCTCCCGCGTGGGAGAGGTCCGGCTGGAGCACGGCCACACCGGCCTGAAGGGCGGGCAGGACGTCGGTGCGGGAGTACAGCCGCTCACCCGTGGCGACGGGCACCGGGGAGCCGGCGACCAGGCCTTCCAGCAGGTGGGTGTACTCCGGCAGCACGGGCTCCTCCACGAAGAGGGGGTTGAACGGAGCCAGGTGCGGCAGGACCTTGCGCGCGTTGGCCGCGGTGAAACGCCCGTGGAAGTCGACGGCGAAGTCCCTGTCGCTGCCCAGCACCTCGCGAGCCGCGGCCGCCCGGCCCACCATCTCGTCGATGTCCCGCGTCGTGGCCAGGCGGTTCATTCGGCCGCAGGCGTTCATCTTGACCGCCGAGAAACCCGCCTCCACCTGGGCCGCGACGGCGTCCGCCACCTCGGCGGGCTCGTCGCCGCCGACCCAGCTGTAGGCGCGCACACGATCGCGCACCGGCCCGCCGAGCAGGACATGCGCCGGTACGCCCAGCGCCTTGCCCGCGATGTCCCACAGGGCCTGGTCGAGCCCGGCCACGGCACTGGAGAGCACCGGACCGCCTCGGTAGAAGGAGCCCTTGGTCATCACCTGCCAGTGGTCCTCGATGCGCAACGGATCCCGGCCGACCAGGAGTTCGGCCAGCTCGGACACGGCCGTACGCACCGTGGCGGCCCGGCCCTCGACGACCGGCTCGCCCCAGCCGACGACGCCGTCGTCGGTCTCGACCCGGCACAGCAGCCAGCGGGGCGGAACGGCGAAGGTCTCGATGCGGGTGATTTTCAAGGGGAACGCTCCTGCGCTGGGTGAGGGAGAGGGGTCGCTCGGCCGGCACGTGCCCCGCCTACGACGAGGTCTTCAGCACGCTCCACCCCCCGTCGACGACGAGCGAGGCGCCGGTGACGAACGACGCGTCCGCGCTCAGGAGGAAGGCGATGGCGCCCGCCACCTCCTCGGGCCGCCCCAGACGGCCCAGCGCGGTCTGTTCCGCGCTGGCCTTGCGGTCCGCTTCACCGATGCCGTCCCAGGCCCGGGTCAGCACCGGTCCGGGCAGTACCGCGTTCACGCGCACGCCGGGGCCGCCGTACTCGACCGCCAGCTGCCGCATCAGCCCGGTCAGCGCGGCCTTGGCCGCCGCGTACGCCGGGCGGCCGGGCATGCCCACCAGGGCGTGCACGGAGGAGACGAACACGGCGCTGCCGCCGGTGGCGCGGAGGTCGTCCAGACACGCGCGGAAACCCAGGAAGCTCCCGGTGAGGCTGACGGCGAGCTGACGGTCCCATTCCGCACGGTCGATGGCGTCGGCGGAGGCGACACGCACGGTGTAGGCGTTGCTGACCAGCGCGCACACGGGACCGAACCGCTCCCGCGCCGTGTCGACGACGCTCGCCCACGCCGCCTCGTCCGAGACGTCGCCGTGCCGGTACACGGCACTTCCGCCGGCGCTCCTTATGGCCGCGGCCGTCTCCTCGCCCGGCTCGTCGAGCACATCGACAAGCACCACGGCGGCACCTTCGGCGGCGAGCCGGCGTGCCGTGGCGGCACCGATTCCCGAGGCCGCTCCGGTGACGACGACGCAGCGGCCGGTGGACCGGCCTTCGACATCTTCGGCAGGGCGGTCTTCGACAGGGCGGTCAAGGTCCACGCGCAAGCTCCCGGAGGCGGCTCTTGTACGGCGGCTGCCACGGCTGCGGCAACAGCCGCGACAACCCGGAGGCGGGCCGTCGACCGGCCAGCTCAAGACATTAAATATGAATTAATCAGGCTTGCCAAGGGGTTTCCGGCGGCAAGTGGAACAGTCATCGTCGGCGAGGCAGGCTGTACTCATGCGGTTGCTCTCCCGTTCGGCCCGGCAACAGGGTTGGGGAGGTCATGAGGTTCTGCTCAGACTCATCCAGGGCGTGCCGTTCCTGATCGTGCTGTTCGGGCTGGCGATCGAGCTCTCGCCCGGACACATGATGTACACCGGCCCTCTGCTCACCGCGATGCCCGCGCTGGCGTCGCTGACGATGGGCCCCAAAGGCATCCTGGCCGCGGCGGCCGGAGCCCTCGCCGTCACCCTGATCAGCGCCAACCTCCACGGGGCCTGGCACGGCGAGCAGGTCTACGGCAACCTCCTGGGCCTGCTGGTGGTCTCCGTGGCCAGCTTCACCACGAGCAACTCCATGCAGGCGCGACGACAGGGCGAACTCGACCAGATCCGCCGCATCGCCGCGGCGGCGCAGAGCGTTCTGCTGCATCCCGTCCCCGCGCGGCTGGGACCGCTGCGGGCGGCCAGCATGTATCTCGCGGCCGAGTCGGGCGCGCAGATCGGGGGCGATCTGTACGAGGCCGTGCAGACCCGGTACGGGGTCCGGATGATCGTGGGGGACGTCCGGGGCAAGGGGCTGCCGGCCGTACGTTCGGCCGCGGCCGTGCTGGGTGCCTTCCGGGAGGCCGCGCACTACGACGAGGACCTGAGGGAGGTCATGAACCACTGCGCCGCCGCGCTGCGACGGGAGTCCGCGGCCGAGGAGGCGGCGGGCGGCGGACCGGAGGGGGAGTGTTTCGTCACCGCACTGGTGGCCCAGGTGCCGGACGGATCCGTGGTCGAGGTGGTCAATCGCGGCCATCCGCCACCCATGGTGCTGCGCCGGGGGAGGGCTCAGGCCCTGGTGCCCGACTCACCGCAGCCACCCCTCGGCCTGGAGGACCTCATGACGGGCCCGCCCGCCGAGCCGGAGTGCTATCCGTTCCTGCCCGGCGACCGGCTGCTGCTGCACACCGACGGGGTGATAGAGGCCCGCAACCGCGACAACGACTTCTTCGCCCTGCCCGAGCACATGGAATCGGTGCGCCACGCCCGCACCCCGCGGGAGTTCCTGGACCAACTGCACCGGAGCCTGATCGTGCACACCGAGGACCGCCTGGTGGACGATGTCGCGATGGTCGCCGTCGACCGGATCGCCTAGGGGGTGTCTCGGGGATCATGCCGGGCTCGCGGCGCCTGGCACCGCACCTCGCCGCGTTGTCGTCGGTCGCCGATGCTCCGCATCGACTCCCTCTTCCGCCTTGCGAGGCACGGCCCCAGCCACCGCTCCCTGATCCGGCCTGATCGACGAGACACCCCCTAGGGGGCCTCTCGCCTTGCCGAGCGCGAACGCGTGGCCAATGCTTCACCCCTGCGAAGGAACGACACCTCCGCCGCACGGCGATAGCTTTCCTCGTCTCGGCTCCCACCCGACTCCGTGCGGATGCCGAGGCCGCGGCCCCCGTCTCCCACCCGTCCCCGGGAGGCGGGGACCGGCGGCGGGCCCGGCACGGCCGACGGCGGCCCGGCGTGACCGGCCGCTACCAGGCCACCGGCAGCTCCAGCGGGAACCGCCGGATCGTCTTCGTGTCCCACCGCACCTCCTCGGGCGCCACCGCGAGCCGCAGCCCGGGGAAGCGCTCCACGAGCCGGCCGATGGCCACCTCGAGCTCCGCCATGGCGAGCGGCATCGCGATGCACCGGTGCCCGCCCCAGCCGAACGTCATGTGGGGGCTGGTGGGCCGGTCGAGGTCGATGGCGTGCGGGTTCGGGTAGCGCTCCGGGTCCCGGTTGGCCGTCAGGTACGACACGTGGACGAAGTCGCCCGCCCGGATCCGCACGCCGTCCAGCTCCATGTCCTCCAGCGCCACCCTGGGGATCCCGACCCCCTTGCGGAACGGGATGTGGCGGAGCAGCTCGTGCAGGACGTCGGTCAGGGTCTCCGGCCGGCGCCTGAGGTGGTCCATCAGCTCGGGACGGGTCAGCAGCAGATAGGTGATGTCGCTGATCTGGCAGGTCGCCGTGTCCTGGCCGCTGAGCGCCAGCATCAGCGTCATGACCGCCAGTTCCCTGTCGTCCAGCTGTTCCTCGCCGTCCCGGGCCGCGGCCATCGCGCTGATGAGGTCGTCACCGGGTGAGTCGCGGCGCTGTTCGACGAGCTTGCCGAAGTAGGCCGTCAGGTCCGCCTTGGCGGTCGCCGCGGTCTCCCTGTTGTCCGCACCGACGACGAGCAGCTGGTGCACGGACTCCTCGATCCGCGGCCACTCCTGCCGCTCGATGCCGAGGAGGTCCAGGACGGTGTGCTGGGGGAGGGGGTCGGAGAGATGCCGGACCAGATCCGTCGGCGGGCCGTCCTGCTCCATCTCGTCCAGCAGCAGGTCGGTGAGCCGGGCGATGCGCGGCCGCATGGCGTCGACCTGCTGCTGGGTGAAGGCCTGGGAGGCCAGGTGGCGGACGCGGCTGCTGTGCGGCGGATCCATCACGTTGATCGACTCGGGCGAGACGATGGGCTCCGCGGTCATCCGGGGGTAGTCGAGCCCGACGATGCCCGCCCGGCTGAGCCGGTGGTCGGTGGTCACCTGCTTGACGGCGTCGAAGCCGGTGATCAGCCAGGCGTCGGCGTCACCGTAGGGAAGCCGGATCCGTGCGGGGGTGTCGCGGCCCATCAGGTCCGCGAGCACGGGGTCGAATTCCAGCGCTTCGCTGAAGTCGAACGGGCAGGTGATCGTTTCCTTCTCCCCGGTCATCAGCCGGCTCCTCCGGACATCGGTACGACATTGGTGGTGTCCACGGCGCGGCGCAGGGCCTTGGCGAGCCTCACGGCATCGCCGACGGCCCAGTAGTGGACGAAGAACAGGCGCGGTTCGTCGGTCAGGTTGTGGTGGTGGACCTCGACGAGTTCGACCCCGCCGCGCCGCAGCGCCACGAGAACGGGCTGCACCTCCCCGGCGGTCATGACCAGGTCGCCGCTGAGCGCGGCCCGTCCGCCGCCGAGCGGCTGGAAGTTCACGGAGGTGGTGGCGCCCAGTCCGGGAGGCAGGATCAGGTGGCCGTCGAGGATGGTCTCGCGGCGGACATAGGTGCACTTGTAGATCTGGCCGTCGGGATAGCCCTTGACGCCCATCGCCGCGTCGATCGCGGCGGTGTCCAGGCGGACCGGCGGCGGGGCCGTGACCGGCTCGGCGGGCGGGGTGCCGGTGTGGGCGAAGGCGGCGCGCAGACCTCTGGCGACGGCCACCGGGTCGTTGCCGTGGGCGTGCACATGGAGCCACCACACGTCCGGCTCGTGGGCCAGCAGGTGCTTGTGGAGGGCGGTCTGCATGATCCCGTGGTCCTGCAGGACGTCGATGAAGCGCTGCAGTTCGCGTTCGGTGACCACGACGTCGCCCATGAGCAGCGTGCTGTGGTCGGCGTAGCGCACGAAGGACACGTGCGTGCCGAGGGCGAGGGCCGGGTCGATCCGGACGCCGTGGGAGAAGACCGTGAGGTCCCGGCGCGGCAGGCCCGTGTGGTACATGAACCGCTTCATGTCGCCGGGCCGGCCGAGGGCTCTGCCCACGTCCGCCCAGTCCGCGAGCCGGGTCATCACCGGCTTGACCGGGGTGTGCTGCGTCCGCCCGGCGGACACGGCGCCGGCGGTGGCCGGCACCCCGGTGAGGACGGGCGTCAGGGCGGCCGCGGTGAGCACACGGCGCCGGGACGCGGGGAGAATGGAGCGGGTGGTCTGCTGTCGGTCGTCAGCCATGTCATGTGCCTCCTGGCGCGATGGAAGCACGGACGACGGCACGGACCGGTGATCCGCACGCCACATCCATCCACGTGGCTCACGAGCCCATCCAGGTGGCTCAACAGTGCGACCCCGGGTGGCCGCTCACGTCTCGATCACGGCGTCGCAGTCGGGGCAGACCACGGCTCGGTGCTCCGCCGGATACCAGGGCGTCTCCTGCTGCTCGGACGGCTGCCGAGCGGCCCTCACCATGGCGAAGGTGTCCTTGCCGCACAGCGTGCGCGGCCCGGTCTCGGTGTGCGAACCCGGGGCGGTGGGTGCCGCGTGCACCCTGTGGACGGACGGACGCTCACCACCCGCCGACTCCGTCGAGGTGGTCACCGGTCTGTCGAGTTCGTAGACGACGACGATCTCGCTCATGCTGTCAGCCACCCGACCGCTACCGCTGGGGAACGGCGAGCTGACGGCCGCGGTAGAAGCCCTCGCGCTCCTCCACGACGTACGGGGCCATGGCCGCGCGCCGCTGCGCCTCCGACTCGGAGGTCCGCCACGCGTCGCAGGCCTCCTGGGACTCCCAGAAGGACACACCGGTGACCTCCTGACCGTCCTGCGACCAGTACGCGTAGGAGCGGTGCAGACCCCGCGGATACGGTTCGGGACGCCACGCTCTCTCGAACTCCTCCAGGGCGCCCGGCTGCAGGCGGCGCGTCGTCACCCAGACGTAGTACTCCTCCATGGTGGCCTCCTCCGCACCGCCGCGTCAGTACGCCGGCGCTGCCGTCGCACCGGTCAGGCGTGGTCGACCAGTTGGGCGTGGCCCTTCTGCCGCGCGCAGTGGGCGCAGCAGAAGAACTGCCCGTCCGTCTGCAAACCGTGGCCCAGGATCCGGCAGTTGCAGTTGTCGCAGTTCGGAGCCATGCGCTGGGCCGCGCACTCCAGGCTGTCGAAGACGTGCACCGCTCCGGCGGCTCGTACTTCGAAGGCCATCTCGTAGTCATTGCCGCAGACTTCGCACGTCGCCATCGACTTCCTCCATCCGCTTCCCGCAGCGGGCGGGAACGGGGCCCGGCCGCCGGTACACCCATGAGCCTGTGGGCGGCCCATCGGCGGCGCAACTCAGCGGGCTGCGGCGTGATGCGAACGGGTGAGCGGCGCACCGGCCGGGCGTCGGTCAGCCGTTCGGGCCGCGGGGGCTGGTGTGGAGCAGACCCACCAGGCTGAGCAGGGCCCGACGCAGCGCGTCGTCGTCGACGTCCGCGTTGAGGCCGACGCGCACGCCGAAGGCGCTTTGCCGCCGGCTGGTGGCGTACTCGTCGCCGGGGGAGACCAGGACGCCGGCGTCGCGGGCCGCCGCGGTGAACTGCCCGACGCCCCAGGGGTCGGGCAGGGGCAGCCACAGGTGGGGGGCCGCCGGGTCGGGGCGGACGCCGAGGCCCGCCAGGATCTCCGTGGCCATCGCGTTGCGCTCGCGCACGGCGGCGCGGCGGGCGGCGACGATCGTGTCGGCCGTGCCGTCGTCCACCCAGCGGGTGAAGACCTCGCCCAGCAGGGGGGGCGGTGAGCCAGGTGGTCGCCCGCACGGCCGCCGCCGGATCCGGACCGGCCGCCTCCGGCGCGGCGACCACGCCGATCCGCAGGCCCAGGGCGAGCGCCTTCGCCGTGCTGGTCACATGGCAGGTGCGGTCCGGGAGCAGCGCGGCCACCGGGTCGGGACCTCCGGTGGCCAGCGGCCCCAGCGGATCGTCCTCCAGCACCCAGACGTCCGCCCGGGCGCACACCTCGGCGAGGGCGGCGCGGCGGGAGGCGGGCATCGTACGCCCGCTCGGGTTGGCCAGCGTCGGCTGGAGGTGCACCAGCGAGACCTGACCGGTGGCGCACGCGTCGGCCAGCGCGTCCGGGAGCATGCCGTCCTCGTCGCTCTCGACGGCGACGACCGGAAGGGACAGTTGCCGCGCG
The DNA here is from genome assembly GCF_014654675.1 of Streptomyces spiralis. Classification (GTDB taxonomy): domain Bacteria; phylum Actinomycetota; class Actinomycetes; order Streptomycetales; family Streptomycetaceae; genus Streptomyces; species Streptomyces spiralis. The sequence goes on along the minus strand of NZ_BNBC01000074.1, from coordinate 11,261 downwards.
GCCGCGATGAGACCCGGATTGGTCAGGGGTGTCGTGGCCACCTGCCCGGGCGCGGCCAGGGCCAGCAACAGGGCGGTCAGGGCGTGCTGCGCGCCCGCAGTCAGCACGACCCGCCCCTCGTCGCGCTGCACGCCTCGCCCAGCCAGGTGGCCCTGCTCGCGGCGGCGGGTACGGCACCCTTCTTGCTGCTCGGCCTGCCGGCGGGCGCCTGGGTGGACCGTTGGGCCCGGCGCAGGCTGATGGTGTTCTGCGACCTGGGCCGCGGCGTGCTGCTGGCCACCCTGCCGGTCGCCCAGCTGGCCGGGGTGCTGACCCTCCTTCAGCTGTACGTCGTCGCGCTGGGCGTGGGCGCGCTCAGCGTCTTCTTCGACATCGCCTCGCTCTCGGTGCTGCCCGGGCTGGTCCGGCCCGACCAGATAGCACCCGCCAACGCCCGGCTGGAGGTGGTGCGGGCCACCGCCCAGACATCCGGACCGGCCCTCGGCGGCGCCCTCGTCCAGGTACTCACCGCGCCCCTGGCGCTGGCGGTGGACGCGCTGAGCTACGCGGTCTCCGCCCTCCTGCTGCGCGGGCTGCCCCCAGTGCCCTCACCGCCGGCCGCGGCCCGGTCAGGCAGCCTGCTCGTCCAGATCCGAGCGGGGCTGCGCTTCTGCCTGACCCATCCCTACATCCGCCCGCTGGCCGTCGGCGCGGCATGGCTGAACTTCTGGACCGAGGGACTGCTGGCCGTCTTCCTCACCTACGCCGTACGTGAACTGCGGCTGTCTCCCGCCACGGTCGGTACCGTCCTCGCGGTGGCGGGACTCGGCTACCTCGCCGGCTCGCTCCTCACCCCACGGCTCAACGCCTGGATCGGCGTGGGGCCCGCCATCGTGGTCGGCGCCGCCCTCAACGCGGGCTTCCTGCTGGCCGCCTGGGCGCCGAGTACGGGCACCACCGCCTGGCTGCTCCTCGGATTCACGGTAACCGCCATCGGCGTCAGCGTCTGGAACGTCAACGCCGTCAGCCTCCGCCAGGCCACCACCCCGGACGACCTCCTCGCCCGGATGAACGCGGCCAACCGCTTCCTCATCTGGGGCACCATGCCGCTCGGCGCCGCGGCCGGCGGACTCCTGGCCGACCTGCTCGGCCTGCACCTCGCCGTGATCATCTGCGCACTGGCCGCGCCCGCGTCGGCCCTGCCCGTCGTCTTCTCCGCCGTACGGAAGGTGGCGTCCATGCCGCGGCCACCGGCTCCCACGGGACTCGCGCCCGCGGCCGACCCGACGCCCGCGCCGACGCCCGCGGGAACTCCAACTCCCTGAGAAGGGCCGGGACTCGGCTGCGACGGACACGCGGACACGACCATCGGGAGAGAGAGTTCAGAAACCGGCCCGAGCTCCACGCTGGAACCCGTCGTGACGCCCCTCGGAGGGGTAAGGGGCGGCCGCGCGTGCGGGGTTCGGGCCGCTGCCCGCCGGCACTCCCCGGAGCCTCGCCATCAGCTGTCCACGCCTCCGTGGGATACGACGTGAGCTGGGATTTCTCGGTGTCGGGCCGTACTGTCCGGTCATCGGGAAAGGGGGCCGGATGGACCGGAACATCCGCACCGTCGAGGACGTGCTGCGACTCCTGGACGACCTGTTCACACCTCAGGCGGACCGCTGGACGAGCGGCGCGGCCGACTGGTGGGACACCTTCTACGGCGACCGTTCCAGAGCGGTGCCGTTCTTCGTGGCCAAGCCGGACGAGAGTCTCGCCTCGTACCTCGACCGCGGGCTCATCACCCCGGGCCGGGCGCTCGACCTGGGCTGCGGGCCCGGACGCAACGCACTGTACCTGGACTCCCTCGGCTTCCAGGTGGACGCCGTCGACCTCTCCCCGACAGCCATCGGCTGGGCCGAGGAACGCGCCCGTGAGACCGGGGCCCGCGTCCGGTTCCTTCAGGGGAACGCCTTCGCGCTGGCCGGCACGGAGCTGAGCGGGGGCTACGACCTGATCCACGACTCGGGCTGCTTCCACCATCTGCCGCCCCACCGCCGCATCAGCTATCTCTCCCTGCTGGACCAACTCCTCGCCCCGGGCGGCCATTACGCGCTCACCTGCTTCACGGACGGGGAGGCCGGGGGGTCCGACCTCCCCGACGCGGCCTTCTATCGCGATGCCCGCCTCCACGGCGGGCTCGCCTACAGCCCACAGGCGCTGCGCCGGATCTTCTCCGACCTGACCGAGGTCGAGCTGCGACGCATGCGCGACGAACCGCCCGAGTCCGCGTACTTCGGCGAACCCTTTCTGTGGGCCGCCCTCTTCCGGCGCGACGCCTGATCCACCGGGGCCCCACCGCCTCCCGTCCCGCCGTCACCCGCCGATGTGGTCCCGCAGCGGGGCGGGCTTCAGCCCGGCCGCCGCGGCCGCGTCCAGAACCCGGCGCAGATCCTGTTCCACGGTCCCGTTGAAGTGCAGCAGGACGATGTCGCCGGGCTTCAGCCGGGGCACCAAAACGGGGTTCGTCCAGGTCGTGAGGTCGTACGTCCACGTCACCACCGCCTCCACGCCGCAGGCACGGGCGGTGGTCCGGGTGGTGTCGTCGTACGCCCCGTACGGCGGTCGCATCAGCAGCGGGCTGTCGCCGAACTCGGCGAGGTCCTGGTCGCGTGCCCCGCAGATCTCCGCCTTCTGGCCGGCGGCGTCCAGCGTGGTCAGGTCCGGGTGGTCGACGGTGTGGTTCTCGGCCCGGGAACGGCCGTGGTCGAGCAGGGTGTGGAAGTACTCGGGATCGTACGAGTACGCACCGGGCAGCAGGAACAGGGAGGCGGGCACCTGCCGGTCGAGCAGCGGTTTCTGGGCGGCCGGGTCGTGGTTCCAGCCGTCGTCGATGGTGATGAACGCGACCGGGTCGGTGGTGTCGACGTGGGTGACGACCAGCGCGGGATCGGGCCAAGCGGTCGCCGTCCGGTGGGCCGCGGCGTGGGCGGGGCGCGGTGAGCGCGCCGATGAGAGCAAGGGGGACAAGGGCGGTGAGGGCACTGCGTACCGCGCAGGGCAAGCCGGGTCTCGGCATGGCGGCCATATTGGCCTAGACCAACTCGGCAGGTCCATGGGCCCGGTGGCAGCTGAAACGGAGGCGCCAGTTCCGTCTGACCTGTGTCGATGGCGCGAGGCCGTCGCGGGGACGCCGGGCCGCCTGTGCTGCGGCACATGTCCCCCAAGACCGGGCCGAGGCGATCGCGGCGCGCGGCCACCGGGTGATCATGCCGGACTTCCGCGGTCACGGCGCGAGCGCAAAGCCCCACGAGGCCGCCGCCCACGCCTCCGACGTCGTGGCCGACGACGTTCGGAGACCACTGGACGGCAGCCGCCGCCCCGGAGCTCACCACGGCGATCGTCGCATTCCTCGCGCTGGACCAGACCATACGATTGCTTTACTCATTGCCCGGCACGGCCCCCGGACCGCCGGGTACTCGAGCCATCCTGGACGCGAGGAATCGCGAGGAAATGAGGAGCGCGACCATGGCTCCCGCGACACAGAAGACGACAGCGTCCGTACGGGACGGTCGGAAGGCCCCCGTCCGCGCCACGAAGCGGCACAATCCGGCGCCCGAGCCGGACGGGGATCCCGATCTGCTGGGCCAGTACCTGAGGCAGGTCGGGGCGACCCCGCTGCTCGACGCGGAGGACGAGGTACGGCTGGCGCGGCGCATCGAGGCCGGCGTGCAGGCCATGGAGGAACTGGCGCAGGCCGAGAGCGACGGGCGTGAGCTCGCGCCGCGGCACCGACGGGAGCTGGAGCTCGCGGTGCACGACGGCCAGGAGGCCAAGGACCACATGGTGCGGGCCAACCTCCGGCTCGTCGTGTCCATGGCCAAGCGGCACGCCCACCGCGGTCTGCCCCTGCTCGACGTCATTCAGGAGGGCAATCTCGGCCTCATCAGGGCCGTGGAGAAGTTCGACCACACCAAGGGATTCAAGTTCTCCACCTACGCCACCTGGTGGATCCGCCAGGCGATCGAACGGGGCCTGGCCACGCACGCACGCTCGGTGCGGCTGCCGATGCACGTCGTGGAGCAACTGCACAAGATCGCCAAGGTCGAGCGCAAGCTGCAGCTGCAGCTCGGGCGCGAGCCCACCGTCGAAGAGGTCGCCCGGGACGGCGGTGTCGCCGAGGACCGGGTCGCCTGGCTGCGGCGCGTCGGCCGGCAGGTGATCAGTCTGGACATGCCGGTGGACGACACCGGCGAGACGGTGGTCGGTGACCTCATCCCCGACAGCGAGGTGCTCCAGGCCCCGGAAGTCGCCGAGTACCAGGCGCTCGCCGAGGAGCTGCGCGAGGCCATGGACACCCTGGCGCCACGCGAGGCGCTCATCCTCAGCCTCCGCTACGGCCTCCACGACGGGCGTCAGCGCACCCTCAAGGAGGTCGCGGAACACATCGGCCTGACCCGCGAGCGAGTGCGTCAGCTGGAGAAGCAGTCCCTCGCCCTGCTCAGGGAGCAGGAGCCGGGAGAACGCCTTCAGGCGTGGGCGAGTTGACGGGAGTACGCTCCCTGGGCCAAGGACGACCGCGGACGACCGGCCGTCGACTCACACGAGCCCCATGAGGAACATGCATCACTTCGGCATCCTGGCGCACAGCACGGGAGGCGCGGCGCTCAACTTCCTGGCCTACTGCGAGGAGGGGTTCAAGCGGACGGGCCGCCATGAGCACCCGGACGTGACACTGGACTACATCGCCTTCGGCCACAGCATGGCGGCCTGGGACTCCGGTGACCACGACGCGGTACGGCGCACGCTCGCCGTCAGTGTGGACCGGCTGGCCCGCGCCGGGGCCGCCTTCTTCGCCTGCCCCGACAACACCGCGCACATGGCCCTGGAGCGCCCCGGCCCCGATCTCGCCCTGCCGGGCCTGCACATCGCCGACGTGGTCGCCGACCAGGCCGCCCGGGACGGCCACAAGCGTGTCGCCGTACTCGGCACGAAGTACACCATGGACGGCCCGGTCTACCCCCGTGCGCTCGCCGCGCGCCGGATCGCCATGGAACTCCCCGAACCCGAGGACCGCGAGGTGCTCAACCGCATCATCTTCGACGAACTGGTCAGAGGAGTGCTCACCGAGGCCTCGCGCCAGGAGTACCTGCGCGTGATCACCGGGCTGGCCGAGCGGGGATGCGACGCCGTCGCCCTCGCGTGCACGGAGATCCCGCTCCTGATCACGCCCGAGATCTCCCCGCTGCCCACCCTCGACTCCACCCGCCTCCTGGCCCGCGCCGCCTACGAGGTGGCCGTCGGCGAACAGCCACTCCCCACCTGGCACGGCGGCCCACCCACCGACTGACCCGGAACCGGTGGGGCTGGTCCCACCGGAACGACCAGGCCGCACCGTAGAGCCTGCCTCTGACAGAGCAGCCGGCCCGGACGGCGATGTTGCGGGCGTGAGGGGCGTCGGGGCAGGGTTCGGGGTGTGTCTACCTTGCTGATCGTGCACCATACGCCGTCGCCGAACTGTCAGGCGCTGTTCGAGGCCGTCGTCGCCGGGGCGACGGCGCCGGAGATCGAGGGCGTTCGGGTGGTGCGGCGGGCCGCGCTGGCCGCGACGGCCTCCGACGTACTGGATGCGGACGCCTATCTGCTGGGCACACCGGCGAACCTGGGCTACATGTCCGGTGCCCTCAAGCACTTCTTCGACCAGATCTACTACCCGTGCCTGGACACCACACGCGGCCGGCCGTTCGGCTTCTACGTCCACGGGGGCAACGACGTGACGGGTGCGGTACGGGGAATCGAGTCGATCACGACCGGCCTGGGCTGGCGGCGAGCGGCGGACGCGGTGACCGTGACCGGCGAGCCGGACAAGAGCGACACCGAGGCGTGCTGGGAACTGGGTGCGACCGTCGCGGCGGGCCTGATGGCCTGACCGGCGGATGCCGCGGACGGCGGCCAGGACGGACGGGCCCCTGACCGGCGTGATGCCGGACAGGGGCCCGTACCGTGAGGCGATGCGCCTACGTCAGCCGTCCGACTCCGCGGACGGAATGTAGGCGCCCGGCACGTCGTTGGGCGCGAAGATCCGGTCCTCGCCGGGGTACGGCTTCTTCCAGTTGTGCGTCTGGTACCACGTGAAGTGGTTCATCTGCGCCGGGTTGGCGTAGTCCGGCACGGCGCCCGGCCCGGTCAGCCGCTGCTTCGACTTCCACTGGTCCCACTCCGCGGCGAGCTGCTGCTTGTCCGCCGGCACCGTCGACGACGGCACGGCCGCCGCCTTGGGGTCCTGCGGTGCCGGGGTGTCCACGCCGCAGGACGGCGGAGTCTTCAGACCGTCCGTCAGCGAGGTCCGGTTGGGCAGCGCCTTGAACGGCGTGTAGTCAGGCTTCCTGGTGAACGCCCCGGCCATCGGGGTGGCCGCGCTGTCCTTCTGGTTCATCGGGTGGATCCCGAGGATCTGCTCGATGGTGCGGATCATCGTGATCTGCGAGTAGTAGCGGCTGTCGACGGTGCCGTGCTGGGCCCAGGGGCTGATGATCTGGATCGGGGCACGGTGGCCGTCGACGTGGTCGAGACCGGCCTGGGAGTCGTCCTCGACGACGAAGATCGCCGAGTCCTTCCAGTACTTGCTGTGGGAGATCTCGTCGACCATCTTGCCGACCGCGAGGTCGTTGTCCGCCACCTGAGCCGCCGCGCTCGCCGGACCACCGGTGTGGTCGTTGGAGAGCCAGAACATGTTCAGGTTCGCCGGACCGTTCTTCTCGAAGTCCTGCTTCCAGATCTCGTACTTGTAGACGTCCGGGACACTGGTGTCGAACATCGGGAAGCCGGGCACCGACACGTCGTTGAGCGAGGGGATCGCCGAGCCCGTCTGTATCGGGTAGGCGGTCTTCTGCCCGGTCGACGCCATGTTCTTGGCGTCGCAGTACAGGTTCTGCCAGGTGGCGCCGGACGGCTTGGTCTCCAGCGACTGGAACTCGCCGAAGTCCCGCACGGTCTTCCCGGCCGCCTGCGCACCGGTCCAGATGAAGCCCGACTTCTGGTGGCCGAGAGCGTCGTTCTCCGTGTCGTAGCTGCGCGCGTACTCACCGGCGGAGGACTCGGTGTACTCCGGGTCGTCGGCCTGCATCAGCCAGTTGTGGCCCTCGGCGGAGTTCGTGCCGATGTCGTACGTGTTGTCGTACAGCCCGAACTGCTTGGCCATGGCGTGCTGGTTCGGCGTCACGTTCTCGCCGAACTGCGTCAGCGACGCGTCGCCGTTGCCCTGCGGGACGTCGCCGAGGACCTGGTCGTAGGTCCGGTTCTCCTTGACGATCAGGAAGACGTGCTTGATCGTCGACGGGTCGCCGATCCGCTGCGGGACCGGTACCGGCTTGGCCTTGCTCCTGCCCTTGGCCAGCTTGACCGAGCCGGCGGTCCAGCCGTTCTGCTGGAAGACCTTGGCCGTCTGGGACCTGATGACGCTGTCGTCCGGCAGCGTGAACCGCTGCACGCTCGACGTCGTGTCATGGGTGCCGTGGCCGCCACTGGTGGTGGGCCGGCGGGCGTCGACACCACGGGTGTTGGAGACCAGCACCTCCTTGCCGACCGTGGTGATCTCCGCGGGGAAGTAGTCCGTCGGGAGCAGGCCGACGTAGCTGACCGGCTCCTGCGGGCTCTTGTACCGGTAGACGGCGACGGCGTTGGCGCGGCCGAGCGTCACCAGCAGGCGGCCGTCGTCGGTGAGCGTCACCGCGTTGGGCTCGTAGCCCACCGACGCCTCCGGCCACGGCTGGGTGTTGATGGTCTGCACGACCTTGTTCTTGCCGGTGTCGATGACCGACACGTCGTTGGTGGCGGTGTTGGTGACGAACAGCGCCTTGCCCTTGGCGTACAGGGCGGTGGGGTGCAGACCGACGTCGATGCTCGTCGGCGCGGCCTGCGGGTTCGCCAGGTCGATGACGCTGACCGTGCCGGTGGTGGTGGCCCCGGTCTTCGGGTCGGCCGGCACCTGGGTGCCGTACGAGTTCATGGTGGTGTCGCCGGCCTTGGCCGGACGGCCGCCCTCGTTGCTGACGTAGAGCCTGTCGCCGACCTGGACCATGTCGCGCGGGGCGTTGCCCACGGCCCAGCTCTGCTTGACGGCCCCGGTCGCCGCGTCGATGGCGACCACCCGGTTCTGGCCGTTGACCGCGGAGTACACGGTGGAGCCGTCGGAGGAGAACACCGCCTCGCCGACCAGCGCGTGCTTGGAACCGTCGGCCGGGATGGTGATCGAGGTCGGGTTGGTGACGGTGCCGTCCGGGTTGACCGTGAACCTGGTGTAACCATCGGTCTGGCCCAGCCACAGCTGCTTGCCGTCGGGGGAGTAGGTGGGGCCTTCCTGGCCCACGGAGTTGCTGGCCAGGCGCGGGGTCGACGACGCGGCGGTGCCGACGACCTGCTGCACCTTCCAGCTCTTGACGTCGACTATGGCCAGGGCGGCGCCGCCGTCGGTGACCGAGGCCGCGAGGTGGGTGCCGTCCGGGCTGACCGAGGACGACATGATCTTGCCGTTGTCGATGACGAGGCGGTCACCGTACGGGGCGATGTACTGGTCGCTGGAGACGACCTGGCCCCGGTCGGTGCTCTGGCCGACCTGGTCGGTGCCGAACTGCCGCGTCTGGGCGTAACCGATACCGGCGGTGACCGCGAGCACGACCGCGGTGGCGGTCGCCGTGAGGGTGCTCCGGCGGCCGATGCGTCTGCCGAGGAGGTCCCTCCCGACAGTCCGGCGCTGGCGTGTTACCTGCATGGAGTCATCCCTTCGAGGTGCGAAGAAGTTCGACGTTGCCGTCGAACTGCCAAAGTGGGTTCGGTGCGTCCCCGTTCGGGGTCCGCACGAGGAAGTAGCCGTTGACTTCCTTCGGTCCGTCGCCGTCGGCCACGAACCGCCCGTCTGCGGTGACGTCGAGTTGGTAGATGGCCGTCCCGGTGGCCTCGACGCCGGGGAGGTGCCAGGAGACGACGCAGCGCCAGTCGTTGCCGGGTCCCTCGGCGGCGACCCTCACGCTGCCCTTGGTGCACGCCGCCGTGGCCCTCAACTGCGCTTCGGTGACGGCAGGACGGTGGAGCTGCTCGGTCTGCATGCGGTAGAGGTGGGCGAACGCCGTGGCGACCGAGCCCTGCACCTTGTCCTGCGTGATCCCGGAGCCCGTGGCCGTGGCCGTCGTCGACGCGGCGACGACCGCGACACCCGCGGCGACCAGCCCGGCCAGCGGCAGGACCGCCGCGGTGACGGCACGACGGCCCGAGCCGTCGTCGGTCGGGTTGGTGAAGTCGCGCCGCAGGAACAGCAGATAGGCCAGCGCGGTCGCGGTCACCGCCCACACCAGGCCGACGGCGATGCCGATCAGCAGCGGGCCGAGCTGCGCCGGGCCGGTGAACAGGCCGTTCCAGGAGATGAAGGCGTAGCCGGGCAGGGCGAGTCGGACCGCGACGGGGAGCGGCAGCATCTGCGCGAGCTGCATCGCCAGCGCGACGAGCGCGGGCAGCAGCAGTCCCATCGGCGACCGCCCCAGCACGACGGACCCGAGCAGTCCGATCGCGGCGAGGGCCAGGGTCGGGGCGAGGACACAGACCCAGGCGAGCAGGACCCGCCCCGCGGCGTCCGACGGCGTCAGCAGATGGCCGTCGAGGCCCACCAACGGCCGGTTGCCGACCGTCGCCAGCCCGCCGGCCGCGCTCGAACAGGCCAGCCCGGCCACGAGCAGCAGGATGACGGTGAGGCTGGCCAGTGCCTTCGCGGCGAAGATCCGCCGGGGGGAGCGGACCGCCACGAGCAGGTGGCGCCAGGTGCCCAGCCGGTCCTCGGAGGCGAACACGTCCCCGGCGACCAGTGAGGTCAGCAGGGGCAGCGCCCAGGTGCCCGCGAAACCGAGCATCACCAGCGGTCCGGCCCATCCCGTGGCATGCATCCAGCGGCCGAAGAGGGTGTCCGTGGGCAGCGTGCTCTGCTGGCTCACCGCGGCGACGAACAGGCCCGGCGCGAGCCAGCAGGCCAGGACGGCCAGCCGGATCCGCCACTGCGAGACCAGCTTGACCAGTTCGAAGCGGTAGCCGCGCGCCACCGAGACGCGGACGGGGCGGGCGCCGGCAGGGTGGTCGACGGCGACGGTCGCGGTCATCGGGCGTCCTCCCGCTGCTCGGTGAGGGCGAGGAACGCCGCCTCGAGCGGCGAGACCACGGGTGCGAGCTCGCGCAACGCGATACCGCCGCGCACGAGCCGCACCACCAGTTCGTCGAGGGCGGGCACCAGCGCGCGCACGACGAGCGCCTCGGTGTCGCGCCGTGCCACGGCGTCGTCGGCGATCCGGATCCCGGCCGTGTCGGCGGCGAGCCGACGGGCGGCCTCCGGGTCGGAGGTGCGCAGCCGGTAGTCGAGTTCGCGGTTCTCGGCGGCGAGCTTGCTCAACGGGCCGGAGAACACGATCCGTCCGGTGGCGATGATGGTGACCTCGGAGCACAGCGCCTCGAGGTCGTCCATGCGGTGGCTGGAGAGCACGACGCCGGTTCCGTCTGCCGCGAGTCGGGTGAGGACGCCGTGGACGTGCTTCTTGCCGGCCGGGTCGAGGCCGTTGGAGGGTTCGTCGAGGACGAGCAGCCGGGGCCGGGTGAGCAGGGCGGCGGCGAGGCCGAGCCGCTGACGCATGCCCAGGGAGAAGCCGCGGGCCCGGTCGTCGGCGACATCGGTGAGCCCGACCTGGTCGAGCACGTCGTCGATCTCGCCAGTCCGCGTGCCGTGGCCGCGCAAGGCGGCCAGCGCGGCGAGGTTCTGCCGTGCGGTCAGCGAGGGGTAGAGACCGGGTCCGTCGACGAATCCGGCGACACCGTCGGGAGCGGCGAGCGCCCGCCCGACCGGCGTACCCAGGATTTCGAGGCTCCCGCTGTCGGCGACGGCCAGGCCCAGCAGGAGGCCGAGCAACGTTGTCTTGCCGGCGCCGTTCGGTCCGACCAGACCGTGGATCTGCCCCTGCTCCACATCCAGATCGATGCCGTCGAGTGCGACGACCTCACCGAAACACCTGGTGATCCCGCGCGCCCGGATGGCGAGACGTGTGTCCATGAGCCCCTTCCCCTTCGAACCCTCAAGGACCCTAGGGACGGCACACGACGCGGTCAGGAACGGTTGGTTGAACGATCATGGAACGGAAGGCGACGTACGTTCGCCGCATCGACGGTCGACGACGAGCACCGCGTCGCACACGCCGAAGGCCGGTGCCGGCAGCGGGTGTTGCTGCGGGCATCGGCCTTGGGGTGTGGTGCTGGGGCGCCTTTGGCTCAGT
>NZ_BNBC01000073.1 GCF_014654675.1 Streptomyces spiralis | reverse complement strand
TGGTTCCTGCACACCGCGGACGCCACCTGCCCGTTCCTCACCCCGGGCCGCAAGAGGGTCCCTCTCGAACCACTGCCCCCGGATTGCCGTCCCCTGGAGTTCACGGGCTACGACCAGGCCCTGGAGTGGTGCGAGACCGAACGGGCCAATCTCGTCTCCGCAGTCCACCGGGCCGCCGCGTCCGGCCACCCGGGTATCGCCTGGCGACTGCCCGCGGCACTGTGGGGGTTCTTCTACCTCCGCAGTCACCTGTACGACTGGCTCCACTCGGCCGAGACGGGAGTCGCAGCCGCCCGCAGCATCAACGACCGCGAAGGCCTGGCCCGTCTGATCCAGGAGCGGGCCAACGTTCTGGGTGAGCTGGGCCGGTACGACGAAGCCGTCGCCGACTACCAGCAGGTTCTGATCCTCTACCGCGAACTCGGGGACGCTGTGGGCACCTCGCAGACCGTGGGCAATCTGGGCAATGTCCATCTGCAATTCGGACGGCTCGACAAGGCCGTCGAGTGGCTCCGCCAGGCGCTGGCGATGGACCGCCATCTCGGTCGTACCTGGGGGGTGGGCATCGCTCTGGCCAACCTGGGTGACGCATACCAGCGACTCGGGCGGTTCGACGAGGCCACCAGCTGCCTGGAGGAGGCGCTGAGCGTGCTTCGCACCAGTGGCAATCGCTGGGTCGAAGGCGTGACGCTCGACATCCTGGGCACGGTCGCACACCGGCTTCACGCCCTTGACGACGCGATGGAGCACTACCACCAGGCCCTGGCGGTGCACCGGGACATCGGCAACCGGTGGGGAGAAGGCCACACCCTGGCCCACCTCGGCGATGCGTACCTGGATGCCGGTGAACGGGAGGCGGCCCGCACCAGCTGGCGAAGAGCACTGGTGATCTTCGAGGAGTTCGGCCATCAGGACGCCGAGGAGATCCGGGACCGGCTCCGTCGCCTCGACACACAGCCGCGATCCTCCTGACCGCCCGTTGACTACGGCGGGAATGGGGCGGGACCAGGGTACGAGGCGGCCGACTGCGTCATCGTCCATCCGTTCCCGCGCACATGGACGAGTGTGTGTGCGGGGGCGCGTTGTGCGGTGCCGGTGGGAACCGTGGAGTCGGCCTTCCATGACGCGTCCGCCGGCAGCGCGGTGAGCGGCCACGCCACATGGGCCATCGTGCACGCCAACTGCAGCATGGCCAGGTGGCTGAGAGGAGGGACATTTTCGGGGAGCTGGACGGAGAAGGTGCCGTCGTCGTCGATCACCACGTCCGGTGTACCGGTCAGGCGGGGCAACTCCGCGGTGGCCGTGGCGGCCTCGCTCGGGGTCGGTCCGTCGAACAGCAGGCGCACCACGGCCCTGAAGTGCCCTGCGTCACCGATGCGGCGGGGGGAGGGCGTCAGACGTCCCTCGTGCAGGAAATACAGGGAGATGCTGGTGGGCTCCGGGGGCGTCGGACTGAAGGAGCGCATGCCGCTCGCCGGTGCGCCGGCCTCGATGACTTCGGACCGGGGGGCGCCGCACGCCGCAAGGGGGAACGCGGCCGCGAGCCGACCAGCAGCGCCGGTACGCGCGGGCCCTTCACCGGGCACCACCCGCGGTGGCGTCGTCGGCGGCGTCGCGGAGCAGGGAGAGTTCGACCGTGAACGCCGCACCGCGCCCGGGCACATTCGACGCTGATGCGTCCTCCGTGCAGGTGGACGTTCTCCGCCGTGATGGCCAGGCCCGGTCCGCTGCTCTCGCTCCTGGCCCATGATGTGCTCGCCTTGTAGAAACGCTCGAATATGTGCGGCATGGCTTCCTCGGGAATCCCCGGTCCACTGTCGGTCACTTCGATGACGGCCCACGCCACGTCCGCTCGTTCCTTGCGCACGCCCATGGTCAGCCGTACCGGCGGCGCCCCGTGCCGCAGCGCGTTGCCGACCAGGTTGGCCATCACCACGTCGAGTCGGCGCGGATCCACCCGCGCCCGGAGCATGCCCGGTCGGGGCAGATGAGTCTCCACCTGGCCCTGCCAGCCCCGAGCGGCGAGAGTGCGCTGTACGGACTCGGCCAAGTCGACCTCGTCCACGTTGAGGTCCGCCGCTCCCGCGTCGAAGCGGGAGATCTCCATCAGGGCCTCCACCAGCTCGCTCAGCCGGGCCGTTCCCTCGCTGACGAGCCGCAGCACATCGCCGGTCTCCTGGTCCAGGCGCGGCGCGTTCTCGTCCAGCACGTCGGTGACCGCTGCCAGGGCCGCCAGCGGTGTGCGCAGCTCATGGGACACATCCGCCACGAAGCGGCGGGCCTGGGCCTCCATGCGGCGCAACTCGGCGACCTTGCTCTCCAGTTCGGCCGCTGTCTCGTTGAAGGACCGTGAGAGCTCCAGCCAGTTCGTCGGAGCCGGTGACGGCCAGCCGGACGTCGAGGTGCCCCGCGGCCATCCGACGCGTCGCCCGGCGCAACACCCGTACGGGACGGAGCACGCCGCTCGAAGCGAGCAGCGCCAGGACGACGGCGAGGCACAGGGCCACCAGGGTGGCGTGCTCGATGCCGCTGACCATCGCCCTGACGTAGGACTCTTCGGTGTTCTGCGGCACCACCAGGTACATCACCATCCCTGAGAGCCTGGACTCCGTGCCCTTGCCGGTCGTGTAGGTGACCGGCATTCCGACGACGAGCCAGGGATGCCCGTCGGCGTTCACCCGCTGGAACACCGCGGCCCGTTTGGCCTGCACGGACCGGCGCAGTGCGGGGCTCAGCTTATCGAAGTCGGCGCTTGGCGCGGAGGCGCGGAGGCCGCCGTACGTGGCCATGACCCGCCACCCCGATGCCTGGTTGGCGTGGAGTACCTGGTTCACCGCCGATTGCAACTGCGACTGGTCCGGCGCCGGGGGAGTGTAGACGGCCACGGCGTCGACGCTCGCCCGGAACCGCTGGATGACGGAGTCCTGGCTCTGCTGCAGCACCCCCGTGCGCGCCTCCCGGAAGGCCAGGGTGCCGGCTCCCCCGGCGCTGGCCATGGCCACCAGCACGAAGGCCGCCATCAGGCGCGGACGCAGGCCCCGCAGCGGAAGCGGGACTCGCCCCAGAACCGCCCGAGGAACCGCGTCGGCCTGGCGTCCCGCCCGGCCGCGATGGCCTCGCCTTCGCGTGGGACCTTTGGTGCCCGCTCGGATCTCCGGCTGCTCATGAGGTGCCGAAACGGTACCCGAAGCCGCGTACGGTCTGCACGTACCGGGGATTCCTGCCCTCACCGAGCTTGCCGCGCAATCGCTTCACGCAGGCGTCCACGGGCCGTATGTCGCCGTGGTAGTCGTGCTCCCAGACCGCTTCCAGCAGCTGCTGGCGGCTGAACACCTGGCCGGGCGAGGCCGACAGGGTCAGCAGCAGCCGAAGCTCGGAGGGGGAGAGCACGACAGGCTTTCCCCGGTGGGTCACCACGAGCCCGACCCGGTCGATGACCAGCTCGCCATGCGACTCCGCCCTGGGCCGGACACTGTCCGGGACCGACACGCCGTGCCTGCGCAGTACGGCCCGTATGCGCGCGTCGATCACCCGGGCCCCCACGGGCTTGACCACATAGTCGTCCGCGCCCACCTCCAGCCCGACGACCACGTCGACGTCGTCTCCCTTGGCCGTCACGATGATGATCAGCACCTGGTCGCGGGCCCTGATCCGCCGGCAAACGTCGAGGCCGGACATGCCGGGCAACATGAGATCGAGCACGACGACGTCGGATGGAACTGGCGGAGCTGTTCCAGGCCCTCTTCGCCCGTTCCGACGGCGAGGACCTCGTGCCCCTGATGCCGCAGGCCCAGTCGAAGGGCCTCACGAACGTCTTGGTCATCTTCGACAAGCAAAACTCGTGGCACTTCGGCAGTCTAAGCAAATCGGGATGGGGCGACCGTCCTGCGCAGAGTGCCGCCCGACAGCCGTTACAGAACGATCACAGTGGCTCGAAGGTCGGTCGTGGTCCGCCGAAGACGCCCTGACCGTCTTGGCACCCGCCGACCAGGCCAAGGCGCGCAAAGGGGTGCAAGGCGACGTCAATGGACTGTTCCTGGTGGAGCCGACGACCATCGGACTTCTCGGCGGCGGCGTCGGCGCCGCCCTGGGCATGGCCGTCGTGGTCGCCGTCTCCGGCATCAGGCAGTGGACCCCGGTCCTGGACGTCCGTCTCGCTCTCGGAGCCCCGGTCGCTGGAGCCCTCGTCGGACTACTGGCCGGTCTCCACCCGTCACTTCGGGCCTCCCGCATGGAGCCCGTCGACGCTCTGCACTCCTGAAAGGTGTGCCGGGAAAGCTCGCGGCGTCACGGTGCCGTGGCGGAGCGACCCGATGCGGCGGCGTCCCGGCAGCACCAGCCGTCGGTGTTCACGGGCACCCATGAATGGCCTGCTCCGCTGCTCTGACAGCCCTTCCGGCTCGGCGCCTCCCGTGCTTCGATCACCGCTTGACCGAAGCACGAGGACAGAGGGGACCCCATGCATTCGCACGAACTTTCCCGCGATGCCGCGAGAGCGGCACCCCGAGCCCGGCCGCTGCCTGGGTCCCACGCTGCTGCCACGATGAACATCCGTCCGGACCGGATGATCACCCCTGACAACGTGCTTGCTCTCCAACGGTTCGCAGGCAATGCGGCGGTGGCCAGGTCACTGGAGGGAGAGCGTCACCGTCACGACGAGGGCTGCGGGCATGCACCAGCCGTACAGCGCTCGGCCGTGCACGAGGTGCTGCGCTCAGGCGGAACGCCTCTGAGTGGGCCTCTCCGCGCAGAGATGGAGGCACGGCTCGGCGCGGACTTCTCCGACGTGAGGATCCACTCCGGCCTCACCGCGCAGCGCTCCGCGGAGGAAATCGGCGCGCGCGCCTACACCTCGGGCAGCCATGTCGTCATCGGCACGGGGGGCACGGACAAGCACACCCTCGCGCACGAGTTGACGCATGTCATCCAGCAGCGCCAGGGTCCGGTCTCGGGCACTGACAACGGCAGCGGACTGCGCGTCAGCGACCCCGGGGACCGCTTCGAGCGAGCGGCTGAAGACAACGCCAGGCGTGTGATGGCCGGCCCCGTGCCGGTGCATACGGAGCAGTGACTCGGAGACCGGCCCGGACGCCGGTCCTCGCAGGACGATGTCGAGGCGGCTGTCGACCGTCGTCGACTGCCGCCTGCGAACCCGGTGCGTCCCGGCCCGCCCCCACGATCAAGGACCTTGGAGCCCCCATCGCGGGGACGGGCACCTCTCCACCGACGGGAGGCCGCCCGCGCCCCCTTCCAGGGCGAGGACGGATTCCCCGGGGTTGGAACAGGAACAGGAGCAGTGGTCCCGGTCGGAGGTGGCCTCGGATCAAGTCCTGCCGCTGTGCGACGGACCGAAGAACTCGATTTCGGCGACGGCCACCTGCTTCTGTGCGGAGATCCCGTAAGAGGACTCGATGGTGAAGCGGACCGCGATGACCTCGCCGACCCGGAAGGCGCGCGGCTGAGGACCCGCACCCTGGTCGAGGGTGATGTCACGCGTCTCGGTCTTTCCGCTGGGCCGCGTGATGCGGGCCTCGATGCGGTGCGGCAGGGCCGATTGGGAGATCTTGTCGGCCCGGGGCGACTCTCCCGGTGTGATGACCAGGTCGAGCAGCCGGGTGGGCTGGTCGAACCGCGCTTCGAGCCACTGGCCCTGTCCGGACTGGGAAACCCCGGGACCCCACCATGTGTTGCTGATCCTGTCGAACGCCAACTCGGGCGCGTGCGCCGGGTAGGAGCGGGACGCGGCCCAGCGGTCCGGTGAGACCGGCGCACGCTTGGCGAAGTGGTCGCGGGTCGCCTGGACCCCCTTGGGGATGTTGACGACCAGCACGATCAGCAGGATCAGCACAACCGCCGCACCCACCCACCCGAGGATGTGGTCGAAGGCGCGGCGCAGCCGTGGACGCTCTCCCGCCCACGGAGCCTCACGATCGCCGCGGGCCAGGATCCGCCGCCACCAGGGCAGTCGCCACGCGACCTGCTCGTCTCCGGCCATGGGCAGCGCACACCGGACACAGAAGTGCCGATCGGGCCGGTTGGGTGTCGCACACCAGGGGCACGGGATCCCGCCCTGCGCACCCGCTTCCTCGCCCGGAGCCCGTACGGCCTGCGGGCGCTGGGGGATTGGGCGGCCGGGCAGCACCGGGGCGACGGAGGCGGGTTCTTCGGAACGGGGCTCGGGGTCGCCGACGGGGACGAGCAGGCGGCGGGCACGGGTGGTCATGCCCTCCGCTTCGCCGGTGTCCGATGCCGGGCGCGCGGGCGCGACGGGCACGGTGGGCGCGGTGTCGTCCGAGGCCAGGATGCCGGTGAGGCCGGGGAAGGCGTCACCGGGTCCGACGGGCCTGGATGGCGCCGGTGACGCCGAACCGCCGCCTCGGTTCGGTGACGAGTCGGAGGAGTCCGGCGAGGCGGAGGCGGCGGGTTCGACCGGTGACGCCGCGGGGGGCGTCTCACCGGGGTCACCGCCGACTGCGCCGACTGCGCCGGAACCCCCCACGGCATCCACGGCGCGCACGTCGGAAGCCGCCGCGGACGCGCCGGGCGTGGCGTGCGAAGTACCGGCCCCGCCCCGGGCAGCCGCTGCCGCGGCCCGCTCCCGTTCTCCCCAGCTCAGCACTGCACCGCAGGCCTCGCAGAACGACTGGCCCGGTTCCGCGCGGGTGCCGCATTCGGCGCAGTTCTGGGTGGTCGTCATCTCTCCGGTGTCCTTTCGGCAGATCCGGCGCGCAGGGCCGGTGGGGCAGGTTCGTCGGCGGTCACTTGGACCGTGTACGGCATGTGGGCGGGCCGGGCGGCGGCCACCAGGACGTTCAGGCGGTGGAGGTCCGCGGCAGTCGGGTCGGGCAGCTGGAGGCGCACGTGCAGTCGGGGGCGGGGTTCGCCTGGTACCGGGCCGAGCGGGCGGGCGCTCCAGGCGGCGGCCCCGCTCTCGCTGATCTCCGGTTCCACGCCGAAGGCGAGCCGCACTGCCTCGGCCAGCCCGTGCCGGGTACCGCGGACCCGGTGCAGATACGCGGCGGCGGCCACGGCGGCCCGCAGCCGCGGCTCCGGTTCTGTGCCGTCCGTTTCCGCCCCCACCCAACCGCCCAGCCACTGCACGAAGTCGAGCGGGGCCAGGGACGGCCGGAAGTAGCTGTCGAGGCAGTCGAGCACGTTGAGCAGCGGCGCGATCACCTCGTCGAGCCCGGCGACGAACCGCTGTGCGAGGTCGTCGTCGGCGAACACGCTGGGCAGCATCGCCCCGATCGGCATGGACGAACCGAGACCGTCGACGGAGCCGCGCATCAGGAGTCGTCCCCGATCACGCGCACCCGGTGGTCGAAGGAGAACACCAGCGACGGCGGCGACAGATCGATCCGGTCGGTCGCCTCGCCGCGTTTGCCGGTCAGCGGATCGGCGGGGTGCAGCACCACCTGGTCGACCAGCTCCACCCCCGGTACGCGCTGCAGCACGGCGAACACCTCGCCGGACTGAACTGGCCGGCCGAACGGCCACCCGGTGCCGTCCGCACCGCCGGTGAGCGGGTCGAGGTGGCGGTAGAGGGCGTCGTGCGCCTTCCGCCGCACCCGTTCGGTCTCGACACCGCGGAAGGCGTGCACCGTGGCCACCACCGTGACGCCCTGGTAGTACGGCGGCCCCACCGCCAGCCGCGTACCGATCAGCCGCCGTTCGTCCAGGTACCGGGTGATCCGGTTCAACAGGGCGTCGCCGGGCACCAGTTGCTCGAAGCGGAGCCGGCCGCCCGGGTCCGGGACCGCCTGCGGCACCACCAGTACCCGCACGGCGTACGCCCCGTGCTCCTCTTCCTCACCCTCCAGACAGGTGATACGGGCGGTCTCCGGTGCTGCACGGCGGGCCAGTTCCTCGTAGTCGCGCAGGGTCACCGCGCGCTCCTGGGCGCGCAGTGTGATCGGTGCACGGACCTTCGCCTCGGCCACGGTCTCCCCGTCCACACCGCCACGCGCCGCCTCGCGGTTGACGACCTCGGAGATGTACGGGATGGAGCTGCGCATGATCTGTATGGCGCCCCGGGCCACATTGCCGGCGCGGCCGCCGCCGATGCGGTAGCGGCGGGCACGGATCGGCGACCCCTTCGGGGCGACCATCCCGTACTGCCGCAGGGAGCCGTCGGGTTGGCGTACCGCCGGACCGAAGGCGATCTCTCCGGTCGTGGCGTCCAGGGTGATGTGCCGGTCGTTCGGTCCCGAGGCCGCGAAGTGCGGGACGACCTGCCAGTCGGTCCAGCCGTCGTGTTCGGCGGTCTGCAGCAGCACCGGCGGGTCGTCACCCACCACGGGCGCGTGTGCCAGGCGCAGCCGCTGCCCGGGCAGCCCGGTGGACTCGCCCAGCGCCTCGTCGTGCACCGTCTCGGCGTGCACGGCACCGGTGGTGCCACCGATGGTGAAGGCCTCCGCCGAGCGGAGCGTCGGGGAGGTGGTGTAGAAGGGCTGGCCCGGCAGCGGCTCGGTGACCCGGCAGCGCAGCCAGCCTGCCTCCTGACCGGCGCTGCGCGACAGCACGTGCCCGCCGGGCACGTGCAGGACCACCTCACCCGGGCGGTTGAGGCCACCCGTGCCGTCCCGGTCGACCTCGCAGGGCTGCCAGCCGTCCGCCGTCCACGCCTCCCACACCAGCGGGGGCTGGCGCGGGTCCACACCGACACCGTCCACCCGGCTGTCCAGGTCCAGCACGACGGCGCAGTGCGGTACGGCGGCGGACAGGCCGAGCAGCATGCAGTCGCCGGGGTCGGGCGACTCGGCGAAGCACAGCAGGTCCTTGTCCGCCTCGCCCAGGTCGTGCGTCCGGTCGACCGGCGACTCGCCCTTGTGCTGCACCAGCAGATGACGCAACTCGCAGGGGAGGATGGTCAGGTGCCGCTCGGTGGCGAAGACGACCGCGTCGTCGCTCTCGGTCCGCATGGTGGCGACCTCGGTGGCGACCGGCACGGCCACGGGCTCCTCCTGCGGCGCCGACAGCCAGAGCGTCACCTCCGTGCGGGCGGCGCTCGGCGGGAACAGGGTGATCCCCACCAGGTCCAGGAACGCCAGATGGTTCTTCTCCGGCACCCGGTTGAGCCGGTAGACGATCTGGTCGGCCATGTGGGCGACCGTCTCGACCAGGGTGACGCCGGGGTCGGAGACGTTGTGGTCGGTCCACTCGGGGGCACGCTGCTGGATGTAGCGCTTGGCGTCGTCGACGAACTGCTGGAAGCGGCGGTCGTCGAGATTGGGGGAGGGCAGGGCCATCAGCGGTCGCTTTCAGGGGAGTCGCCCGCGCCGGAGGCGTCGGGTTCCTCGTGGGACGGAATGACGTAGAACGGAAAGACGAGGGAGCGCGGATTGTTGGTGCCGCGGATCGAGTAGTGGACGTCGATGTAGAGAACGCTCTGGTCGGAGCCCGCCGTGACCTCGACGTCGTCGACCTCGATACGCGGCTCCCAGCGGTCCAGGCTCTCGTACACCTCGTGCTGGATGCGGCCCGCGGTCTGCTCGTTGACGGGAGCGAACACCAGGTCGTGGATCGCGCAGCCGAAGTCCGGCCGCATCGGCCGTTCGCCCGGCGCTGTGGACAGCACCAGCCGGATCGCCTCCTCGATCTCCTTCTCCCCGCTGACCATGGCGATCCCGCCGGTCGGCCCGATGCGCAGCGGGAACGACCAACCGGACCCGACGAACTGCTCGGCCATCAGGACTGCACCTGCCTTCTCTCACGACGGTTCACTAGATCGGCATCGGCACGGGGATGGTGGTGACGCCGAAGACGGGGGACCCGACCAGGGTGGTCGGCGCCTTGATCGTCGTGTTGACGGCCGCGGTGATCTGCACGGTGGCGCCGGCGGTGAGACTGGCGAGGCCGGCGGCCGTCAGGTTCAGGGCGCCCGCAGCGTTGACGCCGATCTGGCCCGCGGCGCGTACGTTGACCATGCCGCCGCCCTGGATGCTGAGCGGACCGCCGCTCTTGATGGTCAGGCTGCGCCGGGCGGTCAGCGACAGGTCCGCGCCGGCCTCCACCGACACCGACCGGCTGCCCTTGATCGTGACCGACCCCTTGCTGTCCACGACGATCTCGGTGTTCGTCCGGTCCAGGTTGATGGTCAGCTGTTTGTCGCCGGAGATCAGCCGGACCCCCTGTTTGCGCATGCCGGTCTTCTGGCTGAGCAGGTCCATACGGTTGCCGTCCCGGTCGGAGATGGTGTGCCGGCTCGCCTTCTTGCGTGTGGCGTCGTGGAGCGGCTCACTGACGGGGGTCGGTTTGGCGTCGCCGTTGTACAGGCCGCCGATCACGAATGGATGATCGAGCGCCCCCCGGTCGAACGCGACCAGCACCTCGTCCTTGACGTCCAGCGGGAAGACCCCGCCACCGTAGCTGCCCATCTGCACGGTCCGCGTCCAGTCGCTGACGTAGTTGTCGTCCAGCCACGGGAACCGCAACTTGACCCGCCCCTGCTTGAGCGGGTCGTTCACGTCGGTGACCACCGCGTTGGCCACGCTGGGCAGCTGGGGAGCGGTGTCCGTACCGCCGGAGGCGAGTCCGTAGAGGGAGCGCCACTGCCGCCCGCTGACCGTGACCCACACCTCGTAGTGCTTGCCGTCGCCGAAGACGTGCCGTACGGAGGTGACGGTGTACTTGCCCTCGAAGGGTTTCCCGACGTGCGCCAGTGCCACCGGAACTCCCGGGCGCAGCTTGGGATTCCCCCGCGCGACGACCTCGAGCTCGGCGAAGGAACCGGTCACGTCGTCGGCAAGGGCGTCGGCGGCGAACTTCACCTCGCTCTGCTTGTCGTAGGGTGTGCCCGTCTCGACGAGCGTGGCCGCCTTGAACTTGCCGGCGGCCGCGCCCGGTGTGGTGCCGATGCTGATGCCGGGGTTGGTGGTCGCGGGCGAGGTCGCGGTGAGCTGCTTCCCCGTGGTCACGTCCCACCCGCGGGACTCGACCTTGGCCACCTGGTCGGCGGCGGTGACCGCGGCCCGCAGCCGCAGGATGTCGTGACCGGCCTGCAGGACGAACGGGCTCTTGTCGCCGTCGGTGTCCGGCGAGGGCGCACCGGAGGCCGGCTTGGGACTGACGAACTGGAACTTGCCCATCGCGTCGATGGACATCACCATCTCGTTCTCGTCGGCGAGCCGCGCGAGGAAGTCCCAGTCGGTGACATTGGACTGGCTGATGAACTCGTACACCGTCTTCGTCGGCTGGATCCGCCCGATCGGCACGCCGTCCATGGCGGCCAGCTTGCGGGCGATGTCGGACGCCTTCTGGTTGCGGTAGGCGGCCACCCGGCGCTGGCGCAGCAGGCGGTGCCCCAGATCGTAGCCGCGGACGACGGTGAAGGAGCCGGTGCCGTCGTAGTCGGCCTCGAGGGCGGTGACCTCGCCGGTCAGCAAGGGGTCGGAGGCTCCCTCTCCGTCGGCCACCGGCGCGAGCACCACCTTGGTGCCGAAGGTGATGTTCAGCTTGCCGAGGAGCAGCCGGTAGGGGTCCCGGAAGGTGAGCCGGAAGGCGGCCGGGACGCCGGCACCCTGGTCGACGTAGCAGTCCACCAGGTCCGGTTCGAACTCGTCGGGCAGTTTGGCGCCGCCGAGCTTCACCTCGACGACATTGGAATACGCGGACTGCACCATCAGGGGCGCACCTCCTCGCCGGCCGGCAGCACCAGTTCGGTGCCGGTCGGCAGGTGGGTCGGGTCGTCGATGTCGTTGGCCTCGGCGATGGCGCGCCAGGCGGCCGCGTCGCCGTACTCCTGCCAGGCCAGTGACTGCAGCGAGTCGCCTGCGACGACCCGGTGCACGCGCTGCGCGGTGAGCGCGCCGGAGGTCGGGTTCTGCCTCTTGGTCTTGCTGGGAATCTCGTGCAGCTGGAGCCGGCAGGTGGCCCGGATCGGGACACCGGTCGTCGAGAACAGCGTGTAGTTGGCCTCCACCGAGCTGACGTACGCCGTGAACCGGGCCGTCGAGAACGCCCCCCACTGGAAGATGACCCACGGAGGCGACGGCTGCTTGGTGCCCACGCTCTCGGGTGTCACTTCGCAGCAGGCGAGCAGCGACTCGACCTTCTTCAGGACGGTGTTGCTGGTCGGCTCGTCGGAGGAGTCGAGGAAGATCTCGACGCTCATCTCACGTGGATCCGAGCCCATGAACTCCGGTAGCGGCCCGGTCCGTTCGACCTGGGCCGGGGTGACCTTCCACTGGGCGCGGCGGGTCATCGACAGCTGCACCGGGTTGAAGTCGAAGCTGAATGTCTGGATCATCCCGCCGGGCTTGCGGCTCTTGCCCTTCGGCGGTTGGCGGATCGCGAGTGTGGCACGCACCAGGCTCTTGCCCGCTCCGCCCTTACTGCCCTTGGCCATGTCTGCTGACTCTTCCCTCAGTCCGTGAACCCGTGGTGGGCGATCTCCAGCACCTCGTTGGCGACGGCCGGGGAGCCGGGGTCGAGGCTGGGTCCCGTCCAGCTCACCGGCAGCACCTCGATCAGTCCCCAGCGGGCCACTTCGGAGCCGTCCGCGCGGAGCGCCGCGATCTGGGCGGTCGGCCGCTTGATCCCGGTCTGAACGGACGAGATCCACTTGGCGACCTTGGCGGTGTCCGGGGTGAGTGGGCGGGTCAGCCGGATGGTGGAGAACGTGACCCGGGTGGGCAGCGCCCAGACGAAGCCGTTGTTGCCACCCTCCTGGCGGTGCTCCACCTCCACCTGGGAAGCCAGCCCCTCGCATCCGTTGAAGTAGCCGAGGCTCTCGCCGTCGATGCTGAGGCTGAACCAGATGGTGGCTCCCGGGTCCTGGCGGGACATCGCGCATAGGCCTTTCTGTCGATGCTGTCTTGGTCCTGGTCAGCGGCGGGGGTCGCGGAGCCGCCCGATGCGCTCGCGGTCCAGGCGCAGTTCGGTGCGCATCAGGCGGGTGATGCGGCCGATGATCCGGTGCACGAGTTCGTCGAGCTGGAAGTCGGTGAGCTCGCGGGGGTCGAATCCGCCCGCGGGGATCTCCGTGTAGCTCGGCGGCCGGTCCCCGGACGGCGAGTACGGGGGTGGCTCGTGCGCGGGCGGCGAGTGGGGTGCCGCGGGTGGTGAGTACGGGGGTGGGGCATGGTGGCGGGACGGGGAGGGGCGTGAGGGGTCGACGCGGCGGGCGACGGTGACCGGTCCGGTCGGGTTGTCGGTGTCGGTGCCGACGGTGGCTGGTTGCGGTGCCGGGGGCCTGGGTCCTTGAGGGGCTTCCCTGAGGCGCTGGGCGACCGGGGGTGGGGCGGGGGGTGTCGTGGGGCGCGGGGTGAGGGGGGCTACGGGGAGTTGTGCCGCGCCGGCGCGGCCGGACACCTGCGTGACGGGTGACAGCGGCGCCGGGAGCGAAGGCACCGAGGGACGCGCGGGCGCCTGCTCGCCGGGTGCCGTCGCACGCTGAACGGCAGGGGGAGCGCCGGGTGCCGGCGCCGTCGGCCGGGGTGTGGCGGGCGGGGGCGCCGCGGGCGCGTGAGACGAGAGGGGCGTGAGGAGGGCGGGCTGGGGTGTGGCGTGGAGGGCGCGTTCCACTCCTGTGGGAAATACCCGAGTCGGTGTGCGGGGTGCCGGGGCGGGGGTGCGGGCCGCCGGAAGGGAGGGACCGGCCACGGGTGCGGCCTGGTCGGGCCGCGTGAGCAGCGGAGCGCCGAGGCGCGAGCGGGGGCGAGTGGTCGTGGTAGTGGGCGTGGTTGTGGTGGGCGTGCGCTGGGCGGTGGGAGCCGCGTGTGCGGGACGGGGGGCGGCACGGAACCCGGCGGACGGAGAGACGGGAGCACCGGCCTGCGATGCGGGCGTGGCTGGGACGGACGAAGGGGTCCGCCGGGTCGGCGGGTTCGCCGGACCGGGTTCAGCCGAGAGGGCCGGCCGCCCCGGAACGTTCGGCCGGGTGGACGGCTGCCGCTGGGCCGGAGCGCCGGGCTGGACCGGTGAGGTCGTCCGGATCGCGGGGGCGGGCTGGGCAGGTGCTGCGGAGCCGGTCGTGGGCGTTGTCCGGGACGGCGTCATGCGCTGGACCGCCCTGCCGGGACCGGAGAGCGGGGCAGCCTGCGCAGCCGGGTGGCCCGCTGGATGTCCATCGGGGTTCGGCTGGGGCGCAGGGGACTGGTGAGGGGAGGGGAGCCGCTGGATCGTGGGATTCGGTCGGGTCGAGGTACCCGGCTGCGCTGGTGGGGTCGGTCCCGTTGCGGGGGTCGGCGGGACCTGCGCGTTCGCCCCGGCCGAAGGACTCGGTCGGTTCGCAGAGGGGCTCGGCTGGGGCGACGCCGTCGGCTGGGCTGGCTGGGCCGGGCGGACCGGCGGGCTTCCGGCGGCGGGCCCTGCGGAGATCGGAGCACCGAGGCCCACGCGGGGGACCGGGCGGCGGGTGGCGCTTCGTTGAACGGGCGGTGTCGCGGCGGCCGGGGCGGCGGCCGGAGCCTCGGCCGAACGTCGTCGTCCGGGCGTGGACGCGCTGCCGCTGTCGGAGTCCGCCGGTGCGACTGAAGTTCCGTGAGTAGCCGATGCACCCGGTGTGTTCACCGCGCGTGCAGAGCCGGTCGTGGGGAGTGGCGATGGTGCGCTCGCCGGTGGCACCGGGGGAAGCGCGGCCCGCTGCACCTCGACGACGGGCTGCCGCAGGGAACCGTCCCGACGGCGATCACCGGCCGACTCCGATGCCAGGGTGGGACGGCTGGACGATGCCGGAGTGGGATCGCCGGACACAGGACCGTCGGGGGCCATGGAATTAGGCACGGCGGTGGTCGGGGTCGGACGGTCGGGGCCGGTTGTCGGTCGCTGTTGGGTGGTCGGGGCTGGGTGGTCGGAGCCGGTTGCCGGTCGCCGCTGGGCGGTCGGGGCTGCCCCGCCGGAGCGGGACACGTCTCCGGTCGACTCGGCGTCCGCCGTACCGCCGACGGACCGGCCGGAAAGGGCGCGTCCGTCGGACCGGCCGGAAGGGTTGCGCCCGACGGACCGGCGGGAGAGGCCGCCCGCGGCGGGCTGGGCGGAAGGGCCGCCCTCCTCGGCGCGGCCGGTCATGGACCTCTGGACGGGAATGTGGCGCGCTGCCGGGCCGTCCACCGCAGGCGTGACGGCCCCCGGTGGCCCGGCGACGGCGATGGACTCTGCCACCTCCGCCCCGGAGCCGACGGGGGCAGTGACCGATGCCCGCGGTACCTCCGGCCCGGCTTCGGCGCCGCGGGCCCGGCCGTCCTGGCCGTTGTCCGTCGGCGCCGTACGCGTCTGCTGGGCCGGCCCGCCCGCGCTGGGTGCGGACCTCGCTGCGGAGGCCGACCCGCCCGCGGGCGCGGAAAGCCGTCGGGCCGTCGGCAGCGTCCGCCGCTGCACCGCCGTCGGACCGGTCCGCGCCTTCGTCAGAGTCCTCGGAGCAGGCGCCGGGCCGGACGGGATTGGTGTCACCCGGAGACCGGAGCCAGGCGGCGGTGGGGTCACCACCGGGGCGGACGGCAGTTGTGGCGACACCACGAACGTCTCGGATCCGGTCATGGCCGACGCCTGTACCGACGTGGTGGAAACCGGATCGCCCTGGATCGCCCGCTGCACCGATGGGGTCCGGCCGGCAGAAGTCCCCTTCCTGCGCGCCGCGATCACGTCAGGTGCCCGGCCGGCGGCTCCTGACGAGTCCGCGCCGGTCCGCACCGCCCTCGATGGCGCCGCGGACCCGGTGGTCGGCACGCGCGGCAGCGCCTCCGCACGCGTCGCCCTCGGCGCAGCCGCGGACAACGGGACCGCCGGGGCCCGCTGCACCGTGGCGCCCGGCGTTTCTCGGCCCGGCAACGGCAAAGTGCCCGCAGCGTGTTCGAGACCCGGTACAGGGTTTCCCGACCCGTGGTGTGCCGCTTGGCCGAGGACCGTGTTCGAACGCCCGTCCAGGACCGTGTAGGACGCCGCCGTGCCCATGAACGACGGGTTCTGCCAGGTCGGCAACCGCCCGCCGAACCCGGGGTCGGCCACTCCGGCACGACCGGCGGTGACCGCGGCGCGCTGGATGGGCGGCAGCCACCGCCAGGAGGCGGCGTCCACCGCCGGACCGCCAGCACCATCTGTCGGCCCGTCTGCGGGTGTGGTCCGCGGCGACGGTGACGCGCCGTCGCCGCCGTCGCTCGTCCGCCTGCGGAGCCGGTCCAGGAAAGCCACCGCTCAGCCCTCCGCCTCGGCTCGTGTCACCAGGGACGCGATCTGTTCGGTGTAGCGGCGGCGGTCGTGGTGTTCCAGGTCCAGGATCTGCTCCAGGCTCCAGTGGAAGTGGTAGGCGACGTACGCGATCTCCTCGTGCAGTCGGTCGGTCGCGTACGTCACGATTCCCCCAGGCGGCTCCCGCCGAGTTCCACCTCGAACGGCTCCGAGCAGTGCGGGCACTGGACGGCGGCGCGGGTGTGGCCCTCCGCGTTGATCTGGCGGTAGAAGTCCTGGAGGAACGCCAGGTCGGAGGCGAACATGTTCTCCACGATGCCGTCGTGCACCATGGCCAGCGTGCCCAGCCGGATGATGACCCGGCCGAGCAGCACCACCGACAGGTACGCCGGGTTCTCCTGCACCCGCACGTCGCGCAACGGGATCAGCTCGTCCCGTGCCGTCGACAGGCGCATCACGCCGTCCCGGTGCACCGTGCCCGAATCGTCGACGTACCCGCGCGGCAGTTGGAAGGGGAACTCGGTCCGCAGCTGCTGCCGCGGTGCGGTGCCGACGGGGGGCGCGGCCGGAGAGCCGGTCGGCGCCTCCGCCGGCGCGGCGGCGGGAGCCGACTGTGGGAAGTGGGCTCCCGCCGCCGTGGTCTGTGCCGCCGCAGGTGTCTTCGCAGGCGTACGCCGCATTACTCGATGACCAGTTCTTCGAACACGATGGTGACGGTCTCGGTCAGCGCGGAGGCCTCACCGGCCTTCACCGGGCTCATGTCGATCTTGCAGCACCAGGCGTTGCGCAGGTTGTACCGCTTCACCGGGTTGTCCTCGTAGTCCATCACGATGATCGAGGCGTTCTTGCGGGCGGAGGACATACGACCCTCGAGCGAGTCGTTGATCCACTGGGTGAACGAGTTCGACTGGGTCATACCCCGTACGACGGTGCACTGCCCGTCCTTCGCGGTGCCCGGCATCACCGCGATCTCGGTCTTGCCGGTCGCGCCGTTGTTCTGCGGATACTTGATGACGTCCTGCTCAAGGGTGATGCCGTTGACCTCGGAGAGGTACTCGACCATCACACCGTCGATCTGCAGACCGAAATTGTGTGAAGTAAGGGAGTCACCCGGATTCAGACTCATGTGTTCTCTGTCCTTCTGGGGCTGCTTGACGATGGCCTACGGGGCGACGCCTGAGGTGGCGCGCGAGGGGAGGTGGACGGAGCGCCTACTCCTCCAGCTCCCCGCTGCCGCTGGAGAACTGGGCCAGCCGGAAGATCACGAACTCGGCGGGCTTGACCGGCGCGATGCCGATCTCGCACACGACCCGGCCGAGGTCGACCGACTCCGGCGGGTTGGTCTCCTCGTCGCACTTGACGTAATACGCCTCGGACGGGCTCTGGCCGAACAGGGCACCGCTGCGCCACTCGTTGACCAGGAACGCGGAGATGTTGCGGCGGATGCGGGCCCAGAGGTTGTGGTCGTTCGGCTCGAACACCACCCACTGGGTGCCGATCAGGATCGACTCCTCCAGGTAGTTGAAGTACCTGCGGATGTTCAGGTACCGCCACGCCGGGTCGGAGGAGAGGGTGCGGGCGCCCCAGACGCGGATACCGCGGCCGGGGAAGGCACGGATGCAGTTGACGCCGATCGGGTTGAGCAGGTCCTGCTCGCCGCGGGTGATCTGCAGCTCGAGGTCCACGGCGCCGCGGACGACCTCGTTGGCCGGCGCCTTGTGCACGCCGCGCTCGGCGTCGTTGCGGGCCCAGATGCCGGCGACGTGGCCGCTCGGCGGGATCATCCGGGTCTCGCCGCTCGCCGGGTCGAAGGTCTTGATCCAGGGGTAGTACAAGGCCGCGTACTTGGAGTCGTAGCCGGCCGTCTCCTGGCGCCAGACACGGATCTGACGGGCGTTCTGGGAGGGCGGGGGGTCGATAATGGCGACACGGTCGCCCATCAGCTCGCAGTGGGCTATGAGACCGAGCTGGACGGCCTTGACGGCCTCCAGGTCGATCGCGCCGCGCTGGTAGGCGGCCATCAGGTCGGGCACCGCGACCATGGAGATCTCGTCGATCGCCTCCAGGCCGCCGAAGCCGGTGCGGTCCGCGGAGTCGCCGAGGTACTGGGCCGGGCCGGGATGCGAGTCCTCGCCCGCCTTGTCCGGTGCGGCGGGCGCGGGCGCCTTCAGGGCCACCGTCTGGTTGTCGGGGCGGACCAGCTGCGCGGCCGGTGCGGCCTCGGTGACGGTGATGAGCTTCGAGCGCTCCTTCACCTGGGTGACGACGTAGTTGCGGCTGCCCTTCTTGGCGGTCACGTCGTAGCTCTCGACGGTCTTGTCGCCGTCCTTGACGATCAGCTTGAACCGCTCGGCCGGGCCGTCGCCCTCCGGGTCGGCGACCTCGACGCTGAGCGGGCCGCTGCTGCCTGGGGCGTTGGCCGTCACGGTGAACGTGCCGAGCTGTGCGGGCTCGGCCGCGGGCAGCTCGCCCCTGGCGGCGGAACCGTTCACGGCGGCCGGCGCGGAGCCGTTGACGGTGGCGTCCTCGGCGGAGCCGCCCACGCGGACGACGTAGGCCGCCGTGCCGCCGTTCTGGAAGAAGCCGTAGACGGAGTGGGCGAGGTAGTACCCGTTGGTGAACTCACCGAAGACCGTCACGTATTGGGTCCAGTTGGTCACCAGCGTCGGCTCGTTCAGCGGGCCGGTCGGGGCGAGCCCCACGAAGGCGGCGACCGACGTGCCAACCCCCTCGATGGGGCGCGAGCCACTGGCCACCTCCTCGACGTAGACGCCGGGCGACAGGTAGGACGGCATGCTCTGCTCTCCTCGGGGGTACGAGTCAGGTACATCCGCAGCCTCACGTGCGCGGGAAGCCCCCGGGAACGGCCTCAGGTGTCTGCCGGGGGGCAAGAGGTGTGCCCATAAGGGCAGTCGCAACTCGTCTCCCCTGTCCGAACGGATGCCCTCAAGTCTCTCCGCGCCCTGAGGACCCCCGCGCGACACTGGAACGTCAGTGCCGGAGGGGGAGGGAGCGGCATGCCGGGGATCAGGCAGGCCGCCCACGGTGAGTCCGCCGGGACGGCCGACCGGGAGCAGCCTCACCGTGACGCGGTTCGGCTCTTGGGCCGCCGAACGGCGCGGAACCGACGCCGGCCGTGCTGCGAAGACCCGGGAGACGATCACCGCCCCCACCACCGGGTACGACCCGACGGGCGGAGCGATGTACGGCGAAAGCCGGTCGTCCACATCGTGAAGCGACCCGGCAACAGACGGTAAGAGAAGCGGCGAAGAGAAGCGTTGGCACCTACATGACCCTTTGGACCTCCCTGGAGCCCGCGTCCGCGACGGTGGACCCCGGTGGCAGTACGACGGTGCGGCTGCGGTTGCGCAACACCGGCGACGTGGTGGACGAGTACCTTTTCGAGCCGACGGGGCCGCTCGCTCCCTGGACGAGGGTGGTGCCGCAGACGCTCCGCCTGTATCCCGGGACGACGGGGACGGTGGAACTGATCTTCGAGCCGCCCAGAACCCCCGACGCGACCGCCGGGCCGAACCCGTACGCGGTGCGGATCACGCCGACCGAGCATCCGGAGGCCGTGACCGTCCCGGAAGGGAACCTGACCATCACGCCGTTCATGGAGGTTCGCGCCGAACTGGTGCCGCCGACCGTGAAGGGCCGCTTCCGCGGACGGCCCCGGCTGGCGGTCGACAACCTGGGCAACACCAAGCTCACCGCCTCGGTCAGCGGCAGCGACACCGGCGACCAGTTGTCGTACGACATCCGTCCCAGCAATGTGCAGATCGAGCCCGGAAGGGCCGCCTTCATCAAGGCGACGCTGAAGCCCCGGCAGATCATCTGGTTCGGGTCGAAGGAGCAGCGGCCCTACATCCTGTCCGTGCTCCGCTCCGGAGCCGAGCCCCTTCCCGTCAACGGGACGTACATCCAGCGCGGTTTCCTGCCCCGCTGGCTGGCCACCTTCTTCGGCGTGCTCCTCGCCCTGACCATCACCTTCGTAATGCTCTGGATCGCGTACAAACCCCAGGTCAGCTCAAAAGCCGTGGAGAAGATCGCCGAGGCGGGCACCACCCTCGCCCCGTCCCGGGCAGCCACCCCCTCAGCCGCCCCGCCCCTCAGTTCCGCACCTCCGCCCGAGCAGTCCCCAGCCGAGCAGTCCCCGGCCGAATCACCGAAGGCCCCCGCCGCCGGCAGCGGTTCCGGTGGTGGCGGCGGTGAGTCCACCCCGCCGCCCGTCGTACCGGCGAAGAACATCCTGCTGCGCAACACCCACAGCAACAAGTGCGCCAACATCCCGTACTACGACGGAGGGCAGCCCAAGGATGCCGTCGACCAGTGGACCTGCGACCGTACCGATCAGGACAACCAGCTCTGGAACCTCGATGTGAAGGACGACAACGGCGGCCCCGGCGGGCAGCCGCTCTTCCTCATCGAAAACGTCAAGAGCCCCCACTTCTGCATGGACCTGGACGGCACCGGTGCGGAACCGCACACGACACCGGTCCAGATCTACACCTGCGACGGTACGACCGCCAACAACCAGCTCTGGTGGCTCGACAAGCAGTCGAACGGTGCCTACTGGATCCGCAACTACGCCAGCTCCGACCTGTGCCTGGACGTGAGCGGCCACGCCGACGGCAGTGACGGCAAGGACGACACTGCCGAGGGCGCCAAGCTCACCATCTACGACTGCAGCAACGACGACGACCAGGAGTGGGAGATCGTCCATCCTTCTCAGGGCTGAGGGGCCGACCTGACCGACCCGGCCGGTGCGGTGGCGCCGGCCGCAGTCCGCAGCCCTTGTGCGACGGCCGGGCCGTCACCAGGAGCCTTCCCCCGGCACCAGGCGGCCCGCCTTGCGGTACTCACGGCGGGCCCCCTCCACGAGGTCGGCCGCGGTGACGAGGTCGCTGCGGCCCGCGGCGAGGTACGCGGCGGTCACCACGGCGCTGCGGATGGAGCCACCCGGCAGCTCGAAGCCGGCTGCCAGCGGGCCCAGTTCGATGCCGTCGGCGCAGGGCACATGGGACAAACTGTGCTGCCACAGGGCGAGGCGCTGAGGAACTTCGGGGAACGGGAAGTCGACGACCAGGTCCAGACGCCGGGTGAAGGCCTCGTCGATGTTGGCGCGCAGATTGGTGGTGAGCAGGGCGATGCCGTCGAAGGACTCCAGGCGCTGGAGCAGGTAGGCGCTCTCCAGGTTGGCGTACCGGTCGTGGGAGTCCTTGACCTCGGACCGCTTGCCGAACACGGCGTCGGCCTCGTCGAAGAGGAGTACGGCGTCGGTGCGGTCGGCCTCGGTGAAGATGCGCTCCAGGTTCTTCTCGGTCTCGCCGATGTACTTGTCGACCACCGAGGACAGCTGGACCACATAGAGGTCCAGGCCCAGGTCCGCGGCGACGACCTCCGCCGACAGCGTCTTGCCGGTGCCCGACTCGCCGGCGAACAGGCCGAGGACGCCCCGGCCCCGGCCACCGCCCGCGCTCAGGCGCCAGTCGCCGAGCACCCGGTCGCGGTGCCGGGCGCGCAGGGCGAGCTCGCGCAGCTGGATCAGCGCCCGTTCGGGCAGCACGAGGTCCGTCCAGTCGACGGCGGGCCGGATCCGCCGTGCGTGCTGCTCCAGGCCCGAGGCGGACTGCTGGCGGGCGGCGAGGCGCAGATGGGAGGGGGAGAGCGGGGTGCCGTCGAAGGCAGCCAGGTCCCGGGCGGCGCGTGCGGCCCGCGTGATGTGGTCGTCGGGGAGATGGTACGGCGCGACCGTGGCGAGCAGGTCGAATGCGGGCTCCTCGTCCAGCGCGGCCGACCAGGCGTGCAGCGCACCGGCACGGCGCCTGGGCACCTCCAGGACCAGCGGGTCGAAGCGGCACCACTGCGGGTCGTACGGGCGCGGGCCTGTGATCAGCACGGGGACGTCCACGGCCGCGGCCAGTTCCTGGATCAGCGGCCCGGGGTCCTCCGGCAGCCCGGTGACGACGACCGCGCGACTGCTCAGCCGGGTTTCCCGCAGCAGCTCGGGCACGCAGGCCTGGGGCCCCGAGAAGCGCAGGGCCGGGACCTCCGCGATGCTCAGGGCGGCGCAGGCACAGGCGAGGCCGTCGCCCTCCCGGCCCTCACGGAGGTAGGCGGTCAGCGCGGGACCGGCCGTGATGCGGCCGGCCAGCCGGTGGACGAAGCGGGTGAACTCCTCGCCCTGGTCAGGCAACGAGGGTGGCTCGGGCAGCGGATGGAGGTGCCCGGCGAGTGCGGTGTCGGGGGTGTCGTCGCCGAGGAGGTGGGCGACCAGCCGGTCGGGTACGCGCAGCGAGCGGCTCAGGAAGGGGCGTTCGGGTTCCTCCACGGTGAGCAGACCGAGTGCGCACAGAGGTGCCGTGGGGTGCAGCCGGGCCCGCGCCGCCGCCGAGTGGACGGGGATGCCGCACAGGTCGAGGGCGACGGCGACGGTGGCCCGCCGTCGGCTGACGTCGTCATTGAGGTAGCCGTACAGCGACTCGAAGGCCCGGTCCAGATCAGGGGCGAGGGCGATCAGGAGCAAGGCGGAGTCCAGCTCGGTCAGGCCGAGGCGGGCGCACAACACGGCCAGGCGGTCGTCGGGCCGGCGGCCGTCGGGCTCGGGCAGAACACGCCGTGGTGGCCCCACCGGGCGCAGCAGATGCCGTACGGCCTCCTCCGACAGGTACAGGCCGCGCAACGGGTCGGCGGCCGTGGGGTCATCGGCGGAGCGCTGCTCCACCAGCAGGGCGACCCGGTCGCGCAGCACGGCCAGGCCGGCGAGCAGCGCACCGGCCGGGCCGGTCTCCGTCTCCGCTTCCTCGTACGCCGTTGTCATGTCGCCCGCCCCGCACCGCGTCCGGACCGGGTCCGCCGGGCCTCCTGGGCCACCGCCACCTGCCGGGGCCGGTGCGCGCGTTCCTCCGCCTCGGCGGGAGTGTCGCCCAGGGCGCGTGCGCGGACCATCGCGCCCTCGGTGACGGGCGGGCCGGCGTCGTATTCGGGGGCGGCCGAAAAGGGCGCGGTGACCACCAGGTCGAGGGACGGCTTGAGTTCACCGCCGAGCGCCGACCAGATCTCCGCGAGCGAACGGGACTCGGTCTGGATGCCGGCCACGGACAGCGGCACGGTCAAGCCCTGCGCTCCCAGTGCGCCGGGGAGTTCGGACGGCAGCAGCAGCTCCCGCGGGAGCAGGGTGATCAGTGCGGCGGACAGCAGACGGTGTTCGTCCTGGGGTTGCTTGGTCCAGGCCGTCACGAGGTATGACAGCCGGAACCAGCGGGGCGGCTGGCGGCGCTTGACGATCACGTCCCGCTCGTCGAGCACGGCGAGGTGGCCGCGCTGCCGGCGGTGCACGTCCTCCCGGATGTCGTACAAGTAGGCGTTGATCGTGGGTGAGTTGCGGCGTGCCGCCCAGTCGCGGGTGGGCGCGTCGAAGGTGACGTCGATACCGGAACCGGCCAGCACGCCATCGCTGAGCAGGGTCTTGAGGACCTCGTCCACCTCGTGGATCACTGTCGTGCTCCGCCCTGCTGTCCTCGTTCTCCGGCTCCCACGGCCGCCGACCTTTCCGATCCTGCCCGCCGCCGCGTCGCCCCCGCAGGTACGACGGGGCAGAGCTTCCTGTCCGAAGGACGGGTCGGGCTTGTCCGTCCGGTCAGAGGTAGCCCTCCCTTATGGCGTACGCCACGGCATGCGCCCGGTTGCGCAGGTGCAGCCGGGTCGTCAGTCCTTGCACCACGTTCTTGATGGTTCGCTCGGAATAGGACAGCTTGTCGGCGATCTCAGAGGTGTCGAGTCCCTCCGCGACCAGCCGCAGCACGTCCACTTCACGCGCGGTCAGGCCCGAGGAGGGCAAGCCGTGCCGGCCGGCCGCGTTGCGCTGCAGCGTGCCCACCTGGTTGAGGAGCCGGCCCAGCAGGTCGGCGGGCAGGTCGCCGTCACCGCGGGCGGCCGCGAGCACAGCCTGCACCAGTCGCTGCGCGGTGGCCTCGTGCCGCCACACGATCGCGCCCACTCCGCACTCGATCACATCGAGGAACTCGGTCTCCCGCAGAGCCCGGACGACGAGCACCGTCCGCGCGCCCTCGCTGCGGACCACTCTGCGCAGCTTCGTCATCGCGGCCTTGTCGAGCAGGTCCTCCACGAATAGTGCCACAGTGCCGGGGCCCGACTCGGTCTCCTCCTTCAGGCTGACCTCCGGGTACCGGCGCAGCTGGCCGAGAACTCCCTCGCGCAGGATCGGGTCCGGGGTGTGCACCACCACGGATGTCCGGTCCGCCGACCCTGCCGTACCGGGGCGGATGGTCCGCGATGAGCTGAGCAAGCCGTGTCCCCCATGTTCACGTGGCGTGCCACTCGTGAGAGGTCAGTGGCACGCGTGTACTCCTCATGTTCATGTGGCGCGAGGGCACCGCGCAATCGTGAAGCACCACGAACCGGACCACGAGATCGGCCGGAATAGAACCACGACGGCCGTTCGGCCGTAGGAGAACCGGACGGCCGTCCGGCCGTCCGGTTTCCCCGGACGCACAGCCGAGCGGATGCGTCCTCGGAAGGCACCACGACCGATCAAGGAGGCAGGGATGTCCGCACTGCGGGAAGTACCGCTGCGCGAACACGACAAGGCCATCGCGCTGCTGACGGCCGGGGCGGCGCGGGCCCGGGCGGGCGCCGGCGGCCTGGTGCTGGTGCGCGGTGCCACGGGAACCGGGCGGACCACCGTCCTGGAGACCGCCGCCGAGGACGCCGCCGCGCACGGCATGCGGGTCCTGCGCGCCCGCTGCGCGCCGGGCGACGCCGAAGTGCCCTTCGCCGCCGTGTTCCGGCTGCTGGGCCTCGAAGCCGTATGCGAGCCGTCCGGCCCGTCCGGCGGCGAGCGCCAGCAGGCCGCCCGGCTGTGGCAGGTCCTGTGTTCGTACGCCGGGGAGTCCCCGCTGCTGGTCGCCGTGGACGACGTCCATCTCGCCGACGCCCCCTCGCATCGCTGGCTGGTGGAGTCGGCCCGGCGGATCGGCCGGTCGAACCTCCCGGTACTGCTGGCGGTCACCGAACGCAGTCAGTACGACGTGGACCCGCCGCCGCTGCACTTCACGCACACCCTCTCGCGCGCCCTGGTGCACACCCACACCCTCGCCCCGCTCACCGCCCAGGCGGCGGCCGCCCTGGTGCGTGCCCGGTTCCCCGGCGCGCCCCGCCCCTGGACCGAGCGGTGTGTACGGGCCTCGGCGGGCAGCCCGCTGCTGCTGCACGCGCTGCTGGAGGACCTGGACGGTCTCGGCGATCCCGGCCGTCGGCCGGTGCCGGAGACGACCGCCGCACTGTACCCGGGCGCGTACCCGGCCGCCGTGTCCTGGTGGCTGGACAGCGCCGGGCCGGCAACGGCGGTGGTGGCACGGACGCTGGCCGTCCTGGACGAAGAGTGGGAAGGCACGGCGGACGGGCCGGCGGGCAGCGCCGAGGAGTTGGGCGGGCTGCTCGCCGGGCTGGCGGGTGCCGACCCGGCGCGAGTGACGGGCTGGCTCACCGCGACGACGGGTCTCGGCCTGCTGCGCACGGAGCCCGGCGGTCGCCCTCGTTACGCTCATCCGCTGCTGCGGGACGCCGTCCTCGCCGGCGTGCCCGCGGTCCGGCGCCGCGCCCTGCACCGGACCGCGGCCGAGGTGATGCTGCACGGCGGTGCTCCCGCCGATACGGTGGCCCGGCAGCTGCTGCTGTCCGGCCCGGTGGGTGAGACCTGGACTTCCGGCGTGCTCCAGGCCGCCGCCTCGCTCGCCGTGCGCGACGGCCGCGTGGCCGACGCCGTCGCCTTCCTGCGCCGGGCGCTCGACGAGCCCCTGCCCGTCGAGCGTCGCCAGCGGCTGCTGACCGAGCTGGGCTCCCTGGACGCCGCGAGCCCCGGCTCCTCGTCCGGGATTCCCCGGCTCACCGAGGCGCTCCGGCTGCCGGCCGCCCCGCAGGACCGGGTGCGCGCGGCCGTCGCCCTCGGCACCGCGCTGGCCGGGCGCGGCGAGGCCCGTGCCGCCGTGGAGCTGCTGCGCTCGCTGGGCGGGCAGTTCGGCGACCGCCCCGATCTGCTGACCACCCTGCACAGCGCCTCCGCCCTGCTCTCCGACCAGGACCAGGCGGTTCGCCGCGAGGTGTACGGGTGGCTGTGCGAGATCGCCGAACACGCGCCGGAGCAGAGCGGCCCGGCCATCCGCGTCCTGCTCCTGCGATACGCGGCCACCGCCGGGCGCGCCTCGGCCGCGGAGGCGATGCGGCAGGTGCGCGAGCTCCTCGCCGAGCCGGCCGACCCGCTGACCGAGCCGTTCCTGCTGGGCACGGCCGCCACCGTCGCCCAGTGGGCCGACGAACTCGACGAAGCGGAACGGCTCGTGGAGCGCGGCCTGGCCGGTCAGCGACCCGACCTGCTCCACCCGATGCACGAGGCGTTGCTCAACACCCGGGCCGACATCGTGGCGGCACGCGGCGCGTATGTGCGGCTGACGGGCGAGCCGCCCCTCCTGAAGGACGCCGAGCCCACCAATGTGCACGCCCACACTCTGATCGCCCTCGTGGAACTGGGCCGCACGGCCGAGGCGCGGCGGTTCGCGGACGGCGTCGACCTGCGGAACGCGCCCGACTCCTGGGAACTCAACCGGTTCCTGTACGCGCGGGGCGTGCAGCGCGCCGCCGTGGGCGACCCGGCGGGGGCGTTGCACGACTTCCTGGAGTGCGGCCGGCGCCAGAGTGCCCGCGAGGTGGTCAGCCCGGTCGTCACCCCGTGGCGCACGGCCGCCGCCGAGTGCCGCCTCGCGCTCGGCGAACCCGAGGAGGCGCTCGCGCTGGCCGAGGAGGAGCTACGACTGGCCCGGGTGTGGGGCACGCCCCGCACGGTGGGCCGCGCCCTGCGGGTGCTCGGTACGGTCACCGGCGGCCACAGGGGTCTTGAGCTGACCGAGGAGGCCGTACACCTGCTGCGCTCCGCGCCGCCCGCCACGGAGCCGGAACTGGTCGCCGCGCTGATCGCGCAGGGCCGGATGCTGATCACCGGGGAGGAGGGCAGCCGGGCCCGGGAGTGCCTGCGCGAGGCGGCCGGGCGCGCGGAACGCCTGGGCGCCGTCCGGTGGGGCACACTCGCCGAGGAGGCCCTGCGCGAGGGCGGCGCCCGCCGCATCACCGCCCGCACCGGTGCCGACTCCCTCACCGCCGGCGAGCTGCGCGTCGCCCGGCTGGCCGCAGAGGGCCGCACCAACACGGATATCGCCGACCTGCTGCACCTGGCCCGGCGCACCGTGGAGACCCATCTCACCAGCACCTACAAGAAGCTGGGGATACGGCGGCGTACACAGCTCGGACAGACGCTGGGCCTGGACTGACTGGCGGATCGCGGGGCAGGCAGGCGACGGCGTTGCTCGACCCGGAAGGACATACCGGGTCCTGTTCGAGCGTCACCAACGATACGAGCGGGAGGTCAGGGGAAGCGGCACCCGGTGGGAAGTCCGACTACCTCACCCACGACTTCGACGGCGACCTGGACGGCCGCAACAACTTGGAGAACACCGCCGTTTCCCGCTGGTCGCACACGTCTGCACCCTGAAGACCGCGGTCACCGTGGCACACAGGGATTTCTACTCCTAGGTGCCAAGGGCAGCGACTGGACCGGCGGGACGCAGAGCGTCGAGGGTGAACTCCCGTTGAAGAGCGACTTGCACACCGACGATCACGATCGTCTGTAGACGGCCCAGCAGCCGAACACCCACGCCGCATGGCCCACGACGGATTACACGCGTATGCGCGACGAGTACGACAACGGCGACGGAGTCCTCCACTACCCAGGCAACACCGCCGAGGTGCCCGACGGACCGACGACCGGGACGTGCCGGATGCCGGGGTCCGAAGCACGTCCGTTCGCCGCGGACGGCAGGTGCCGGGTCCGGCGGCGCCGCCCCCGTGGCTGCCCTCGCGGCCTACCGGAGCCATGGGCAGTCTGGTAATGCTGGATGATCAACGGCCCTGTGTGGAAGGGAGCATCGTGCACGCGCACGGAACGCGGAACCGACTGTCCGAAGAGCCGGACACGGCGTCTCGCGGCATGGCTGCGCCGAGCGCGCCGGTCCAGCGGATGCTGACCCTCCAGCGCATTGCGGGGAACGCTGCCGTGGCCCGGGCCGTCGAGACGGGCCGGCACGGACATGGGCCCGGCTGTGGTCACAAGAACGTGGAGGGCACCAGCCCGACGGCTCAGCGCGCGGCCACGCAACACCCGAACGGTACGGAACCTGCCGTCCAGCGCACCACGGTGGCCTTGGGCGATGCCGCGACGGTGCAGCGGGCGACGGAGGATGTTCAAGATCTCTTGACTGTCAGGTACTGGGAGAGCACGAACAACTTCGCCAAGTTGACGAAGGCCGTGAACAACAAGTTGAAGGGGAATGCCGGGAAGAAGGGTAAGGGCGGGAAGAAGGGGTCGAACTCCGAGGGAACGGGTTCCCCGAGGATGCCGGAAAAAGTGTTGAATGACACCATTCCCGGGCTCCTCAGGGAGCTGCGAGACATGCCCGCCACGGGCGCTCAGCTGAAACTCTTCCGGACCATGCCGACTGAGGAGGCCGATGCGATTCTGGAGTGGCAGGCCGAAAAGAAGGACGCCACAGAAGACTGGATGAGGAACCCTCCAAAAGGAAAGGTGGCCCTCGCTTTTCGTGAAGACGAGCGTGTCGGTGCAATTCCCGTGCGCGGGCATCTGGGCGACGAACAACAGGCTGGAGTCTACTACGACAAGGGGGACGACAAGAGCCGGGCCTCCAAGAGGACACTCATGTTCGTGCTGAAACCCGACGCGCACAAGCTCTTCTTCTCTCCGCAGTACATGGCTCTGTCCGAGACGGGAACAGCTCCCACCGCGATCAGGAACAGCGACAAGGTCGAGGGCCATAAATTTCCGAGGGCTGCCGGCGGCGAGGGCAACCTCCCGGGTTATATCGGGGTGAAGTCCGAGAGTCATGGTGACCTCAGCATTGTCGTCAACAACCAGGCCACCCGGCTCCTCTTCCAGGCGTTCCTGTCCGAGGTAGTGGAGGTGTGAATCTTCACGCTCACTGGGGCCCGCGTCCGTGGCCCGTGGGCCCTGGCAGCAGTGGGCGTCTGCGTCTGAGGGCAGGTGATCGGGCACGATGCTGCTGTTGCCGCCGGTCAGGGACACCCGAGCGGAACGCCCGCCCGGTGGCAAGGGCGTGGTGAGATCGACGAGGTGAGACTCCAACCTGACGTCGATCTTTATTTCCCCCTTGTTCTCTCTTCCTTGGCCATGCCTGGCTACTGTCCCGTGGCCCAGTCCGGTCCAGGGAGAGGTACGTTCGTGAGCACCCCGGTCCACCGCACCTCAACTCGCCAGTACGTGACCGCCCTGACAGCGACTCGGCAACGCCGGCCCTCGTATTCGTCGGCCACCTCGCGGGAGCGTGCCCTTCTAGAGATCCAGCGCACCGCCGGCAACCAGGCCGCGGTGTCGATCATGGACACGCAACAGCCCCGGGCCACGGGCGCACCCGTAGCCTCTCAAGCAGCCGCTCCTGCGGGCGACACAGCGGCCGTCAACGGCCAGGCGTCTCCCCGGAAGAAGAGGTACGGCGCTCGGATGACCTCGGCCCTCGACAGGGCCAAGAAGAGTTTCGAGCAGCTCGACACCTGGACCAAGGGCGTCCACACCCCTGTCAACGCGGGCTTCACCCAGCAGGCCTCCGCCACATCCGACGCAGCCCTCAAACACGCCGCCGCCGCATCGGGGACCTCCGCCGCGTCGGAGAACGCTGCCATGGAGGTCCTCGCCGGCGCATCCAGCGGCATTGAGGCGTCCAGAGCGAGGGAGGAAGCCCGGAAGCACGGGCAGGGGGCCGCCTTCCACACCGCGAACAAGAAGGCCAACACCAAAACGGCCGACGCGGCCGTCAGCGCCGGCAGCGCGGCAAGCTACTCCATGGCCATCGCTAAAGAGGCGACCAAGATCCAGCAGGCAGTGGGAGAGGCGGCAGCGAGCGCGGCGAGCGGTGTCGGTACCGGTGCCATGGGCGTGCTGAAGGGCAGTCGTGCCGCGTTCCGCACTGCGACGACAGCCAAAAAGTACCACGAACTGAAAAAGATCGAGCTGCCCGCCAAAACTGGCCCGGAAGAAATGGCCGGGATGAGGCAGGAACTGGAGAATGCCACACAGGCATTGGACCAGGCGTACATGGCGCTGGACACGTATATGGCCGACGAGGGCGAGGCTGCGCTGGAGCACCTCGCCACGATCGTCGAGACGGTCTTCGAGGCGTCGACCAAGATCGAAAGAATCGCCGAAGAAATCCAGCGTGCCGAAAGAAGGAACTTGCTTCACGCAGTGCACGAGTTCGCGCTCAAGAAGCAGCTCCGCAAGGGAGCCAAGCAGACGCTCACCGCCGGGGGCGAGCTCGCCAAGGGCGCGGGTGGCATCGTGGGGATCGTCTCCGCAGCAACGGGAGGAGCACTGATGGCCACCCCGGCCGGCTGGGCCCTCGCCGCGGCTGGGGGCGGCCTCATCCTCGGCGTCGCCTTCTGGAAGGGGCTGCGCGCGGCCACGAACCGTTACAACGCCGTCCGCCACCCGGAACTCCATGACAAGTGGGACCTGGGGGAGTTGGAGCCGGGGGAGCCCACCCCGAAGAAAGAGGCCAGCTCTCGCGGGCAGGCGCTGAAGGAGTCCTTGAAGTTCTGGAAGAAGGCGGAGAAGAGTGAACGCGAGGCCGCGGCGCATGTAATCTACGCATTTGCGGCAGGCGATGAGATCCACGGGGAACACGCCATAAAGGACGTTGAGTTGCGACGCACGGCCAGAGAGATGCTCATTGCTCTTAAAGCAGGTCCCGCTGACCACAAATTGAAAAGGGGAGAGTGGGAAGAATCTCTCAACGACCCGGAAAAGACCGCCGCTTGGATCAAGGAGATAACAGAAGCGCTGTCCTCGGCGTGACCGAGGGTCCTCGAAGGGTGACTCGCCGGTCTCCTGTTCTGCCGCACTCGACCCGGTGGCTGTCCCGACTGTCTCCGAAGGCCGCGCCGGCGTACCATCCGGGAGCACCGAGGTTCTGCGGGAAGCGGTGCGCGTGACAGGACGGCCTGAACACTGCCCTTTGGGCCAGGGATGTCGGGCCCGGGGAGCGGCGCCGCCGTGGCGGTGGATCGTTATTCTCCGATCGTGACGGAAGGCACTCCCCTCATCGAGGATCCGGTCGCGGACGAACAAGCGGATGCCGAAGGTGTGTTCAGTCAGCGTTCTCCGGATCCGGGCCGTTCGGATCAGCGTCGCCGCCGTGGCCCGGGTCCCTTCGCACTCATCGTCGCACCGGGTCTGGTCGCGCTGACCGCGGTGTCGGCGTTCCTGGCCATGAACGGCGGCCTAAGCCCCGCGCCGTTTGACGGGGCCGGCGCCACAGAGACGGTGACGAGCAAGGTCGACGGCTCCTACGTCCCTTGGCTGCGCCGGGCGACCAGCGATTGCCCGGTGATCACGCCCGCAGTTCTCGCCGCCCAGATCGATCAACTCTCCGGATGGAGCGACGACACCTCCAGTCTGTCGGAACAGGGCATCGCCCGCTTCACCAAGGCTCGGTGGAAGATCTGGGGCCGGGACGACGACGGCAACGGACGTTCCTCACCGCGCGACCCGGTGGACGCGATCATGGCTCTGGGCCGGCAGGACTGCTCGCTCCTGCGGGAGGTGACAGCCCTCAGAACCCGTGGCACCGTCAACGGAGAGCTCGTCGACCTGACCCTCGCCGCCTACACCGCGGGCACCGACGCGGTGACCCGAGCGGGCCGGGTACCCGCCACAGCTCGGCACTTCCTCGACGCGGTCAAGGGCCGGCTTCCGCAGTACGAGTCGCTCGTCAGGCAGAACCCCGAACCGAGCGGCCGCTGGACCACGTACGCCATCCTGTCCCCTCCGGTCGGCACGCTCACCGTCACCTCACCCTTCGGGTCGCGGAAACACCCGCTCACCGGAGTGACCAAGTTGCACACGGGGGTGGACTTCGGCGCGCCTGAAGGGGCGCAGGTGTCCGCCGCGCGCGAGGGCCGGGTGGAGTTCGCCGGAATGACCGCGGCGTACGGCAACCGCGTCGTGATCGACCACGGAACCATCGAGGACAAACGGTTGGAGACGACATACAGTCACCTCTCCTCGATCCAGGTGTCCCAGGGCCAGTCGGTGTCGGCGGGCTCCCCCATCGGACGCGTCGGTTCCACCGGCCTGTCCACGGGCCCGCACCTGCACTTCGAGGTCCTTGTGAACGGGCAGTACCTCGACCCCATCCCCTGGCTCACCGTGGCCAACTGATCAGTCACCCGACAGCGGTCGCCGTGTGCGATGGCGTGCAACGCCCGGTCGACGACCGGGAAGCAGCCCGTCGCACTCGCCCTCTGGGCCGACCTGCGTGGGCCTGCCCTTCAGGGCGGGCTCCACATCAGGACCGTGGGCGACGGGCCGTGTCCGAGGGGGCCAGGCTCGCGCCGGCGCGGTAACGCAGTCCGCCGATGAGGAGTGCCACCATGCGTGTGCTGTACTCCGGCCCGAGCTCCTCGGCCGGCTGGCACAGGTTGGAGACCGAGTATTGGATGTCCTTGGCGGTGACGTCCGCCCGGATCTCACCGCTGGCCGCCGCGGCCTCGAGCAGTGCGTTGAGTGCGGGGACGAAGCGCTGCAGGAAGTAGTCGGCCGACGATCTGCGGACTGGCCCGCTCAGGGCTTCCAGGTGCGCAGCATGGCCGCGACCCGCGCCGTGGTGCAGCGAGGGCTGTTCAATTCGTGGGCGAGCGCGGTGAGTTGCTCGCAGGTGGGGCTGACGGGGATGTTGCTGGCCTCGAGGTACATGGCGGCGACGGCGCAGGCGAAGGTGAGGTTGGAGCGTTCCAGCCAGCGGCAGCGGCCCAGGGTGTGCACGAGGGCCGCGGCACGCGCGTAGGGGCCGTCGTACACAGGGTGGTCGAGGAGCTCGCCGCGATGGCGTGCCACGGCAGCGACCGGCACGCCGTAGTCGTCGACGCCCGGATCGTGCCGGCCGGAGTCCTGAAGGATCTTGGTGAAGTTGTCGAAGCCGACCCATTCGGACTGGTTCAGGCTGGTCATCTCCACCCGGTGCAGGGCGATCCAGCCGGTGTAGAGGAGGGGGTAGAGCCCGAAGGCGCCGAAG
>NZ_BNBC01000072.1 GCF_014654675.1 Streptomyces spiralis | reverse complement strand
TCATCCCCACGACCACATCAACGAGCGGACAAGCCGACAGTCACATGATCAACAGCCTTTTGTTAGAGCCAGTTAGGCGTGCGGCGAATGTGGTCTGTCTGT
This sequence comes from Streptomyces spiralis, assembly GCF_014654675.1. Taxonomy (GTDB): domain Bacteria; phylum Actinomycetota; class Actinomycetes; order Streptomycetales; family Streptomycetaceae; genus Streptomyces; species Streptomyces spiralis. The sequence goes on along the minus strand of NZ_BNBC01000072.1, from coordinate 33,267 downwards.
TAAGGGACGAGTTCGAGGGCGCCCTGTGCGGACAGTGCGCGGAGAAAGTCGGGGGCGTCGAACATCGCGCCGGCGGAGGCGACACCGGCTGTCCTGGTCCGTCCTGTGAGGATGCGGTCGACGGCCTCTACGGTCAGGGGCGCGGTGACGGCGTAGATGTCCCGGCCTCTCGCCGCAGCGCGTCGTTCGCTGCCGCCGGAGCGTACGACGGTGTCGATGAGGAAGGTCTGCGCGGACCGACCGTGCTCGTCGGCCGCGGCCGGCACCGGGGTGTCGGGGGCCGATACGTCCTTGGCCGCCTCGACCGACATGTAGGTGCGCACTTCGGGAATGCGCAGGTGGCTGGGAACGGTGACGACATCAGCCATCGTGAACTCTCCGATGACGGGCCGAGGGCCCATCGGGTCGGGAAAGGGCCATTGCAGGGTGGCCGGGTCGTCCTGGTGGTACTCCAGCCGCCCCTGCGTGTAGCGGACGCCCCGGCCGTCCCGCCGCTGCCGGGAGACCGCCCCCGCGGCACGCGTCCCGGCGGTGGGGTGCCAACTGCTCAGTCCGTAGGCGATGTGCGCCTCGTCGGCCGCCGTCCAGTCGCCCATCGCCATGGTGATCAGCAGGTCGCCGAGGCCGCCGTAGAAGGCCATGGCGGGGACGATGACCGTTCCTGCGGCGCGTGCGAGGTCCGTGTATTTGGTGAACGTGTCGACGTTGGCCTCGATCTCGGCGGCCACATCCACATAGGGAATCCCGGCGCGCAGTGCCGCTTCGATCACGGGGGCGGCCGTTATGGCGAAGGGTCCGGCACAGTTGATCACGGCCGCCGTGCCGGCCAGTGCCGAGTCGAGCGAGGCCGGGTCGTCGACCGCTGCGGGGCGGACGTCCGGTTCGGATGCGGACGCCCTCGCCAGTGTCTGCAGTTTGCCGGCGTCGCGGCCGCAGAGAACCGGGAGGAACCCGCGTTCCCGCAGTTCTGCCACCACGAAGCGCCCGGTGTGCCCGTACGCGCCGTACACCGCGACCTTGTGCCCCGCTGTCATGGATGCTTCCTTTGCTCGAATGATCCGCTCGGATCCGTCTGGGCCATCCTTGTGGGGGCAGGTGTGCCAGGCGAGTGTCCGGAACGCCATGACCCGTACAATTCCGGACGTGGACACGATCGCGTTTGCCGTCACCGACGGGATGCTCCACTTCGAACTGGCCATGGCCTACGAGGTCTTCGGCTCTGCCCCGGCCGGCGTGGCCGGTCCCTGGTACCGCGTCGTCGTCTGCGGGCCGGGCCCTGTGGGGGCGGGCCGGTTCCTGCTCGAGCCCGACCACGGCCTCGACCAGCTCCGCTATGCGGACACCGTGATCATTCCGGCCTGGGCTGATGTCGACGTGGCCCCGCCCGCCGACCTTGTCGATGCGGTGCGGGCGGCCCATGAGGCGGGCGGGCGCCTGGTGTCACTGTGCACCGGTGCGTTTGTGCTGGCCGCAGCGGGCCTGCTTGACGGGCTGCGGGCGACCACGCACTGGGCCCACACCCAGGCGCTGGCCACCCGCTACCCGCGGGTCAGGGTGGAGGCGGACGTCCTCTACGTGGACAACGGCAGCGTGCTCACCTCCGCCGGCAAGGCCGCCGCCATGGACCTGTGCCTGCATCTTGTTCGTCTCGACCGCGGCTCGTCGGTCGCCAACGCGGTCGCCCGCCGCCTGGTCGTGCCGCCGCACCGGGACGGCGGGCAGGCCCAGTTCGTGACCACCCCGGTGCCCGCCCCGCGCAATCATCCCCTCGCCGAACTGCTCCCCTGGGTGCTTGAACGCCTCGACCAGCCGCTGACCGTGGAAGACCTGGCCCGCCAGGCACGGATGAGCTCGCGCAACCTGGGCCGCCACTTCAGGGCGGCGACCGGCACCACCGCTCTGCAATGGCTGCTGACCCAACGGATCCGCCGTGCCCAGGAGTTGCTGGAGACCACCGGCGACAGTGTCGACAGCATCGCGACGGCCACCGGTATGGGCACCGCCACGACGCTTCGCCGGCACTTCAAGCGCACGGTCGGCGTGCCGCCGGACACCTACCGGCGCACATTCCGAACGGGGAACCGTTCCAGCCTCGACGACATCGAGCAGCACCGTCCTTGACCTCGGCTCAAGGAAGCACTGCTTCAGTCGTCGCTGAGGCTCCAGACGTCACCGGCCGGCCTGGTTGACATGGCGGGGGCCACCAGACTCCGGCAGCTCAACCCAGCACAAGCCGGGGCACCAGGGTGGCAGGGACCTTTCTGTGCCGCAGGGAGGGGAGACTCTGAGTCGGCGGCCCTGCCGATGATGCGATCCCTCTCCTCCCGGTGTCGGCCAGGCGGGAGACCGCACCAGGGGACGGTGGGTTCGCCCGCCTCTCGGCCGGCTGGGGCGGGCTCCACCGTGTTGGTGGGCTCCACCGTGTTGATCAGTTGCCCGGGGCTCGGAGCGGTGGGGCGCGGCGGCAGGAGCGGAAGCGGGGGAGTTGCTCACGATCCCTGATCAGGGACCGGGAGCGACCGGGCGATCAGCGCACCGCGCGTACTCCGTCCAGGGCGATGGACAGCACCCGCTCCCGCTGGGCCTCGTCGTCGAAGGTGGTTGCGGTGATTCCGGCGATCATGCGGAGCAGGTCGGTGAAGGTCATGTCGGTGCGTGCGTGGCCGGTGTGCTGGGCTCGTTCGAGGAGGGGGCCGCCGGCTGCGTACATCGATTCGCGGCAGGCCTGGAAGATCTCCGAGTCGTCGTTGAGGGCCTCACGGACGGCCCGTTTGGTGACCATGTAGCCCGCGAAGCGGTTCAGCCAGGTGGTGAGTGCTTCCCACGGTTCGAGGTCGGCAGCCTTCTCGGCGACCTGGCACAACTCGTTGACCTCATCTGCGTAGACGCACTCGAACAGGTCACGGCGGGTGGGGAAGTTCCGGTACAGCGTGCCGATGCCGACGCCGGCGCGTCGGGCGATGTCCTCCAAAGACGCCTCCGCGCCGTGTTCGGCGAAGGCCTCGCGTGCGGCGGCCAGGAGGGCGTCGTAGTTGCGGGCGGCGTCCTTGCGGTGGGGGCGGCGGGAGGCCACGAGGTCGCTGACGGGGAAGGGCTGGGGTGTCATGGCTGCCTCCCGGGGGCGGGCCGGTTGAACCGGAGGGGTGCCTCCGCTACAGTGGAGGTGTGCCTCCACTTTAGCAAGTGTGCAGGTGCTCTCGCGCCGCCGGCGTGCGCGGCCGTGTGCGCCGGCGGCGTGGTGGCGGCTTTCGTACGACCTGCGGCACGGCCCTGCGCGGCGTGTGCCGTAGGTCCGCCCGACTCTTTTGCGTTCTTTTCCGTGACCGCTGTCCGTCCTTGCCGGCGTGCCCGGTGTGCTCCGGTGTACTCCGGTGCGCACCGCGTGCGTGCGGCCGGGGCGGCGCAGTGTGGTCGCAACTCCGTTCGGAGAGGCTTTTGATGCCCGGTAAGTCCACCCGTCTCACCTTCGCGGTCCTCGTGACCGGTGCGGGCGTGTTCTCCATGCTGCAGTCGCTGATCGCGCCGGCCCTGCCGACCGTCCAACATGCGCTGCACACCTCGCAGTCCACCGCGACCTGGGTGATGACGGCGTATCTGCTGTCCGCCTCGGTCTTCACCCCCATCCTCGGCCGGGTCGGCGATCTGGTCGGGAAGAAGCGCACACTCGTCGCCGTCCTGCTGGCGGTGCTCGTCGGCTGTCTGCTCGGCGCGCTCGCGCCGAGCATCGGCGTGCTGATCGTCGCCCGTGTCGTCCAGGGCGTCGGTGGTGCGCTGTTCCCGTTGTCCTTCGGCATCATCCGGGACGAGTTCGCGCCCGCGGAGGTGCCCGGCAGCATCGGCAATCTGTCGGCCGTGATCGCCGCCGGGGGCGGCGTCGGCATGGTGGCGGCCGGACCGATCGTGTCCGCGCTCGACTACCGATGGCTGTTCTGGATCCCGGTCGCCGTCGTCGCCGCCACCGCGCTGATCGCGCTGCGCTGCATTCCCGAGTCCCGCAACAGGGCTGAGGGAGGCGTCAGTTGGCTTGGTGCCGGGCTGCTGTCGGCATGGCTGGTGGCCCTGTTGCTGCCGGTCAGCCAGGCCGGCACATGGGGGTGGACCTCGCCCCGCGTGACCGGTCTGCTCGCTGCCGCGGTCGTACTGTTCGTCCTGTGGGTGTACGCCGAGGCCCACTCCGCCACGCCACTGATCGACCTGCGCGTGATGCGACTGCCGGCGGTGTGGACCACCAATACGGCCGCGCTGCTGTTCGGCGCCGGCATGTACGCCATCTGGACCTTCCTGCCCGGCTTCGTGCAGACCCCCAGCCGGGCCGGATACGGCTTCGGCGCGAGCGTGACAGCCGCCGGGCTGCTCATGCTGCCGATGCTGGTCGCGATGTTCCTCTCGGGCGTGCTCAGCGGCCGCCTGCAGCCCGTCCTCGGTGCCAAGACCCTGCTGACGGCCGGCGCCGGACTCGGGGCACTGGCCTGCGGCTTCCTCGCACTCTGGCACGACCAGCAGTGGCAGGTCGCCCTCGTCGCGGGCGTGTTCGGCTTCGGTATCGGCCTGGCCTTCGCCTCGATGGCGAACCTCATCGTCGGCAGTGTCCCGGCGGACCAGACCGGCGCCGCGACCGGCATGAACGCCAACATTCGCACCATCGGCGGATCTCTCGGCACCTCGGTGACCAGCCTGCTGGTCACCGGTCACCTCCAGCCCTCCGGCCTGCCCTACGCCTCCGGTTACACACACGGCTTCGCCCTGCTGGCCCTGCTGTGCCTGGCAGCGGCGTCGGCGGCGCTGCTGGTGCCGGTGGGGCGCGCCGGGCACCGTAGCGCGGCGGTCTTGGCTGTGGAGGCCGAGCCGGAGCCTGTGGGTCCGCGCCGCTGAGCATGAGGGAGCCATCGCGTCCCTGAAGCGGGTTGGCCTACGCGTCGGCGTGCGAAGCAGCAGCCGGAGGCCGTGCCGGAGGATGATCCGGCACGGCCTCTTGCTCATTCCCGGGGGCCGTGTGAAGGCCTGGGCGCGTGCACGCTCAGCCGGTGGCCGCACGGCCGCACGGCCGTCTGGCCGCATGGTGGGTCTGCTCGGCGCCGGCGGGTGGTCACACGGATGCCTGCTTGACAGCCCGCGCAGATAGGCGGCGGCGTGGAAAGCTTCGGCATCAAGGTGGGCATAGGCCGGAGTGAATATTGAGTTGCGACGCTCTGTGACCGTTGGCGGGACCTGTGCGCATCCTTCGTTTCAGGTCGCCCTTCGTTTCAGGTCGCCTGCGTGGCAAGCCGGCGCAGGGCCGCCACGGCAGGTGTTCCGGGGTCGGCCGTCATCAGGACAACCTCCTGGTCATCCTCGGGCACGAGCAGGACGTCGCAGTTCAACCGCAGCGCACCGGCCTCCGGATGGTCCAGGGTCTTGGTGCGATGCCCGGGAGCGTGGACTGGACGCGCCTCCCAGATCTGCCGGAACTCCTCACTGCCGGCGTGCAGTTCGGCCAGCAGCGCGGCCAGCTGCGGGTCATGCGGGTAGCGGTCCGCGGCCCGGCGCAGCCGCGCCACCACGATGTGCCCGAATTCCTCGGCGCTGGAGCTTTCGTACATCCGTCCCTGGCCCAGGAAGCGGCGTCGGGCCAGGTTCGTCGTCCCGACTTCAAGGTCGGCGCCGAGCAGTGCCCGGGCCAGGGGGTTGCAGGCGACTACGTCGTAGGCCGCGTCAGTGACGATGGCACCGGTCTCCGGCAGCCGCTCCAGCATCCGGGCCACGTGCGGGCGCACCCGCCGCACGGCGCTGATGCCGGGCGGCGCGCTGGAACCCGCCAGGCGAAACAGATGGCTGCGCTCGGCCGGCGTGAGCCGCAGCGCGCGGGCCAGCGCGTCCAGGATCCGGGCCGATGGCCGCGGCCCCCGGGCCTGCTCCAGCCGCGTGTAGTAGTCGACCGACATGTGGGCGAGCTCCGCCACCTCTTCGCGGCGCAGACCCGGTGTGCGGCGGTCGGTGCCCGTCGCCGCCAGGCCGATCTCGTGCGGACGCAGGCTCGCCCGGCGGTCCCGTAGGTAGTGGGCCAGCTCCTGCCGCGCCATGTCAGCTCCTCCCACTGCCTGGTACAGGCTGTCCCTGGCAGGGCACCCACGACCAGGGAAGTGTGGTTGCCATGAACGAACGCACAGCTCTGGTCACCGGTGCCAACAAGGGCATCGGCAAGCATATCGCCCGGCTGCTCGCCGCCGAGGGCCTCACCGTTTACGTGGGCTCCCGTGATCCCGGGCGCGGGCAGCGGGCCGTCGAGGAGATCGGAGCCGGGGCCCGTCTGCTGGTCCTGGACGTGACAGATCCCGACGGCGTCGCACAGGCCGCGGCTCAGGTGGACCGCTTGGACGTGCTGGTCAACAACGCCGGCATCTCGCCGTCACTCGCCCCGCCGACCGACACCGGCGTCGAGGAGTACCGGCGCACATACGAGACCAATGTGTTCGGGGTAGTGGCGGTGACGAATGCCTTCCTGCCCGCCCTGCGCCGGTCCCCGCGCCCGCGCATAGTCAACATCTCCAGTGGCACCGCGTCGCTGACCTGGAGCACCACCCCCAACCCCCAGTTCACCCCGGCAAGCGGCGCCGCCGCCTACCGGTCGTCCAAGGCCGCCCTCAACGCCCTCACCGTCCTCTACGCCCAGACGCTGGCCGAGGACGGCTTCAAGGTCAACGCGCTCGCCCCCGGCCTGCGGGCCACCGATCTCAACCCCCGGGCCGCCGCTGCCGGCGGCGACCCGGCCGAGGCCGCGCAGGGTGCCCTCCGCCTGGCCATGCTGCCGGACGACGGCCCGACCGGTGGCTTCTTCTCCTGGGACGGAACACCCGTGCCCTGGTGATCGGTCATGGGCGGCCTCGTGGACGGGTGTCCCGGCGGTGTGTGGTCCATGCCTGCCGATCAGACTGCGCACGGTGATGACCGTGTCGGCGAGGTCGAAGAAGGCGTCGATGACGGTGGTACGCCGCTCCTAGGGGGTGTCTCGTCGATCATGCCGGGCTCGCGGTGGCTGGCACCGCACCTCGCCGCGTTGTCGTCGGTCGCCGATGCTCCGCATCGGCGGACCACCTCCCTGAAGACAATCGAGCCCGCCGGGAGCCCGTCGGCCGCTGCTCCCGAGGACCGCTGACCGGCCTGCGATCACAGTGCACTGCACAGCTCGGCAGCGAGGCCGGCCTCCGGCCGGCCGGCTCAGATTCTCCAGGAGCGCAGCGCTTCGGCGACGGCGTACACACTCAACCGCGTGTCTCGAACCTTTCTGACAAGATCGGACAGCGCGCCGTAAGGCGGGTCGAGGCCCTCACCGGACTGGTCCATGTATTGGGCGGCGACAAAGGCGGCAAAAAGGCTGTTGCGATGCGGCAGCGGCTCAAGGCGTACAAGCGTGTGCAAAAGAGCGGCTGCACGCCAGGCCGCATCCGGGTCGGAGGCCTCAAGCGTCGGCATCCGCGTCTTGTGCCGGGCAACGGCCGCCACCAACGCGGAGTAGTCGGCGACCGAGACGTCCTCGTGCCCGAGGGCGGCCTCTTGGACGTCGAGCAGCCAGGAGACGTCGATGTGCAGAACCATCAGGCGGCCGAGGCCCCGCGCTCGGAGGGCGGGATCTCCTCGGGGAACGCCTCGTCGAACTCACCCCGCAGCCGGTCAGCCCAGACAGCGGCGCCGGCGACGAACTGCTTACGGTGCATCTCGCGCACCCCCAGATCGTGAAGGTACGCCTTCAGACTCTTGCCCTCCGCGGCGGCCGCAGCCCGGACGCCTTCCATTTCCTCGTCGGAGAAAGACACGTTCAGTGATGGCATGCATCCAATGGTACCTACTTGGTGCCACCCCCGACAGGTCATATTCCGGATCACTGCACAAGGCGCCCGCTCTCCGTGGTTGAGGGGGTGCGTGACCAGGCACGCTCGGATGGCCGAGCGGCCGAGACCAGGAGGATGTCGCAGATCCCGCGCGCGCCTGTGGTGGTGGACCTGGATGATGACGGCCTGCTGATCAGTCCGGACGTCTTCACTCGGCTCACGGAGCTGTACGCGGCGGATGAGCAGCTGGGCATCGTCGGTTTCCGCATCGCCGACGAGCGGGGCCGTACCCAGCGCCGTCACGTTCCGCGGCTGCGGGCGGCGGATCGATGCGGGGCGGGCTGGTGACGACGTTCCTCGGCGCTGGGCACGGGCTGTTCATGCGGATGCTGGAGGAGATCGGTGGCTGGCCCGAGCCGTTCTTCTACGCGCACGAGGAGACCGACCTGGCCTGGCGGGCGCTGGAGGCGGGCTGGAAGGTGCTCTACGAGCCGGAGTTGGCGCTCCAGCATCCGTGGACGTCGCCGACCCGGCATGCGGTCTTCTACTGGATGGTGGCCCGCAACCGGGTCTGGCTTGCCAAGCGGCACCTTCCCGCCCTTCACGTCCCCGTCTATCTGGGTATCTGGACCGCAGTGACCGTGGCTCGCACACGGTCGGCGGCGGGGCTGAGGGCCTGGTTCGGCGGGTTCGTGGAGGGCGTTGGCACCCCGTGTCCGCCCCGTTGGCCGATGAGGTGGTCCGCGGTGTGGCGGATGACCGGCCTGGGCCGGCCACCGGTGATCTGAGGTGATCGCTGACACTCCGCAGCACACCTATCAGGTGCTGACCGCGGGCGCGGCGCTTGCGGCAGGTCGCCGATCGTCTGCAGTGGCCGGAGAACCTGTGGACCGCGAGGGCGTCATGCTGCGCTGGTTCCGCCCTGGTCAGAGGCCGCTCACCGCAGAGGCCGCGCCCCAGCAAGTAGTTCACACTCGCCTTGTCGTACTACCACTCGATGGCACCTTCGACGCCGCCAACGCCGAGCCGATCCACATCACCGGCAGCATCCGCGTCCGCGTCGTCACCCAGACCCGCCCTGGCGGCGGAGGAGCCGCACAGATCGTCAGCACGCTGTAGCGCACTACCGGCACGGGGGAGGACACCGGCGCCGCCTACCGCTTCGCCGGCACAGACATCACCTTCCGCACCTACCCTCCCGACCCGGTCGCCCCCCAGGAGGTCAATCCCGTCTTCCTCAAGTTCTACCCACCCGACCCGATTCGCCCTCCAGTCCCAGTCCGGCCCGTCCGGGTCCTGGTCACCCTCGCCGGCAACGGCGCCATCAACGCCATTACCGGGAACGTCGTGAGTGGCTCACCCCCTGAGACGACCGCCCAGGCGAACTAGGTGCGGGTTTCCTCCCCCGGCCTTCTGCTCCGGGACAGCGGCGGCGTGCGGAAGGCGGGAGTCAGGCGAGCCGCCAGTCGGACAGCCTGCCGTCGTCGACGCTGGGGCGAAGGCGAAGCCGAGCGACCGGCCGCCTGCGGCTGTACCGCGTCGCCCAGCGGGTCCGCTCCAGCCCCCTCCTGCCCAGCGGCGGTACTCAGGCACGGTCCGCGCCGCGTGGGGCGGACCGGGTGCGGGTCGCATGGATGGAGCCGAGCAGGTGCAGGGCCTCCGCGCTGTGGCTACCGGGCTCCGCGTGGTAGATGACGAGTTGCTGGCCCGGGGTCTCTCGCACGTCGAACGCCTGATAGCTGAGGGTGAGGGGACCGACGTCGGGGTGCAGGAACTGCTTGGCCTCCTGGGTCTTGCCGCGCACGGTGTGGCTGTCCCACAGGCGGGCGAAGTCCGCGCTGTTCTTGGTGAGGATGTCCACGAGTTGGCGCAGGCGCGGGTTGTCCGGCTCGTAGCCGGCCGCTTGGCGCAGATTCGCGACGGTGGCCTGGGCAGTCCTGTTCCAGTCCTGGTAGAAGGTCCGGCCCGCGGGGTCCATGAATGCCATGCGGGCCAGGTTGTCCGCCGGGTAGAACGGCGCGTACAGGGCGTCGGCCAGCGCGTTGGTGGCAAGGATGTCCAGAGTCCGGTTGAGCACGAACGCGGGCGTGTGGGTATAGCCGTCGATCAGTTGCCGCAGTCCCGCGCCCACCTGGTCGGGCACGCCGACGGCGGGGGTGTCGGGCACCGCACCGACGAGCCGGTACAGATGCGCCCGGGCGTCACGGTCGAGGAGTAGTGCCCGGCTGAGTGCGTCGAGCACCTGGGCGGAGGGGTGGCGCTCCCGGCCTTGTTCCAGCCGCGTGTAGTAGTCGGCGTTGATGCCTGCCAGCACCGCGACTTCCTCGCGGCGCAGTCCAGGGACGCGGCGGGTGCCGTAGCTCGCCATGCCGACTTCTTCGGGCCGAAGTCCCGACCTGCGGCTTCGCAGGAATTCTCCGAGGTCGTTGTCCGCCATGCCGCCAGGCTACGCGGTGCCGCGACGGGGTGCCTGGGTGTGCCGCACCCAGGCAGAAGGCGTCCTGGTTGGCCAGTGGGGCATTGCCCAGACTCGGTGCGCAGGACATTCCCACCACGGAGAGGTATGCCATGACCTCGGATTCGGCGAACGGCCCGGATATCGACATCGTCGGTATGTGGGTCACCGCAGACGGCTACATCCGGCAGGAGTTGCGCGCGGACGGCCGTTACGACGAGGCGCGCGGCAGGCGCGCCAGTGCGTACACCGGCCGGTACACCGTCACGGGCAGCCACATCGACTACGTCGACGACACCGGCTTCACCGCCACGGGCGATGTACGCGACGGCGTGCTCTACCACGAGCACCTGGTGCTGTACCGCGAGCAGCCCGCCCCCTGACGGGGCCACGGAGCCGGCTCAGGGACTCGCTCAAGGACTCAGGGAACACCGCATCGAAAGAGAGAGCAAGACCATGACACAGCAGGCCAGGAGCCCACTGCCGGCGAAGGACGTCCCGGCCGGTGGAGGCCGCACCGCTTCGCAGGCCGGGCCCACCGGTGCGACGCCCGGCGCGCTCGCCCTGCTGACCCTGTGCGCCGCCCACTTCATGGACGCGATCGATCTGTCCGATGTGGGTGTCGCCCTGCCCGCCATCCAACGCGACCTGGGCATGCCACCAGCATCCCTCCAGTGGGTGATCTCCGCGTACACGCTCGGTTACGGCGGGTTCCTGCTGCTGGGCGGCAGGACGGCCGATCTGCTCGGCCGCCGGCGTACCTTTTTGACCGCCGTCGCCGTGTTCGCGGTGGTCAGCGTGCTCGGAGCGATCGCTCCCAGCAGTGGCCTGCTCATCGCGGCCCGGCTGTTCAAGGGCATGGCCGCCGGTTTCCTCGCTCCGGCGGCGCTGTCTCTGATCACCACCAACTGGCCGGAAGGCCCGGAGCGCGGCAGGGCCCTGGGCTGGTACGCGACCGCGGGCGCCGGCGGATTCGTCGGCGGCCTGGTGCTCGGCGGCGCGCTCACCGAGATTTCCTGGCGGCTGGTCTTCGCGCTGCCGGTGCCCCTCGCCGTGGCCGCGCTCATCGCGGGGAGCCGTCTGCTGCCGGGGGATCCTGCGTCGGCCGGCCGGGGCAGGATCGACATCGCCGGGGCACTGACCGTCACCGGAGGACTTCTCCTGTGCGTGTACGCCATCGCACAGGCGCCGGAGCACGGGTGGACCTCGGCGCGCACCCTCGCCCTGTTCGCGGCGGCACTCATCCTGCTCGCGCTGTTCGCGCGCGTCGAAGCCAGGTCCAGGACGCCCCTGGTGCCCATCTCCTTCCTCACGCGCCGTCAGAGCGTCGGCGCCAATCTGACGATCTTCGCAATGTGGGGCGCGTACACCTCTTTCGCGTTCCTCGCCACCTTCTACCTGCAGAACGTGCTGGGATGGACACCGCTGGAGACGGCCGGTGCCTTCATCCCCCTCGGCCTGGTCAACGGCGCCGTGGCTCCCTTCGCGGGACGCCTCGCGGCCCGGTTCGGCGCCCACCGCATGATTGCGACGGGCATGCTGCTGCTGGCGGCGTCGTACGCGATGTTCCTGCGCATCGGGCCCGACTCGTCCTTCGTCTCCGTGGTCCTGCCCGTGATGCTCCTCAACGGCCTTGGCACGGCTGCCACGTTCCCCGCCCTGAACATGAGCGCGGTGACCGGGGTACCCGACCGCGACCAGGGCCTCGCCGGCGCGCTGCTCAACACCTTCATGCAGATCGGCGGTGCCGTTGTGCTGGCCGTCGTCACCGCGGTGGCGGAGGCCGGTCAGCGAGCGGACGGCAGCACCGATCCGCTGGCCGGATACGTCCCGGCCACCGCGATCGTCGTCGGTGCCGTTCTGGCCGGTCTCGCCGCCACCGCGCTCATCCGGAACGCCCCTGTGCGTACCGCCATCCCCACCAGCGCCGCTGTTCGTAGCGGTACCGCCAGCAGCGGCATCGACCGTAGTGGCATCGACAAAGGAGAGCACCATGGTCACCCCCACTCACCCCGTTGACTCCGGGGAGTTCACGGGCAAGGTCGCCATCGTCACAGGAGCGGCCCGCGGCGTGGGTAAGGAGACCGTCCGGCTTCTGCACACCGGAGGCGCGCGGATCATCGCAGTCGACCAGCGCCAGGAGGTGGGCGAACTGCCCAGGGAATTCCCGGGCGTTCACCCTCTGATCGGCGATGTCATGGATGAGGCGACTGCCCATCACGCGGTGCGGGAAGCCGTTGATGCCTTCGGCGGCCTGGACATCCTGGTCAACAATGCGGGGCGCACCCTCAACAAGCCGATCACGGAGACGACGACGGAGGACTGGGACACCACGATGGCGGTCAACGCCCGAGGGTCCTTCCTCTTCGCCCGTGAGGCTTTCCGCGCGATGGAGGAACGAGGTGGCGGGGCCATCGTGAGCACGGGTTCCTACACCTGCACCGTCGCACTGCCGGAGGGCGGCGCGTACAGCGCATCCAAGGGTGCTCTGGCCCAGCTGACGAAGGTCCTCGCCGTCGAAGGCGGCCCGCTGGGGATCCGGGCGAACATCGTGGCCGCGGGCGTCATCGAGACGGACTTCCTCGACTCCTTCCGGTCCGACAGCCGAAAGTACCTGGCCTCCTTCGCCGACGCCCAGCCGCTCGGCCGGGTTGCCCAGCCCGAGGAGATCGCCGAAGTGCTCTGCTTCCTCGCCTCCCCGCGCTCCAGCTTCATCACGGGCGCTGTGATCGCGGCGGACGGCGGCTTCACCGCGATCTGACGGCGGGTTCACCCGATCTGAACGGAGGACCCACGTCCGCGGCCGACCCTGCCGCCGGGGACGGCAGCGCAGTTCGAGGGTGGGCGCTTGCGCGGCGCCGACAGAGTAAGCGCCCACCCGCGCTGCTCAACGGCGGCCTCGGTACGGATGCCGGGAGCCGGCCAGTGCGGCACCGGTCTGGGTGAGGTGCTCGGTCAGCACCTCGGCCGCGGTGTCGGCGTCGGGCGCGCACACCGGCTACTTCACGGTGCTGGCCTCCCGGCTCGTCGGGCCCGCCGGCCGCGTCGTCGCCATCGAGCCGTCCCCCGACTTCCACCGGGCGCTGACAGCGGACCTCGCGGCCAACGGGTGCCACAACGTCCGCACCGTCGCCTACGTTGCTCCCCTACGTGTGTGCGGACAGCCGGATGCCTGAAGCTCGTTGGACGTGGTGGGGCCGTATCGGGTCAGGGCCTCGCGGACGGCCCTGAGCACCGGGTACAGCTGCACACCGACGAGGAGAACACCGCCGCCGCCTTCACCGTCGGCATCAAGGGCCACCGCAGCCACGGCAGAGCCAGGCCTCGGGATCGTCGTCCGTGACCACGACCAGCCGCTCTGTCCCTGCCCACGAGACCACCATAGGGGCCCGGCCAAGGTAAGCCGAAACCCTGTGGAGCCCACGTGCATGGCGTGGAATGCTCTTGGGCGACTGCTGACGGAAGGGAAGGTCAAAAAGGTGTACGTTCCGTCATCTGCACGGTCTCTCGATGATGACGAGCGTGAACTCGTGGAGCTGGCTCGCCGCACCATAGACGCGCAGACTGACGCCGGGCCGAACGAAGAGGGGATCCACACGGTGGGCGCCGCGGTCATGGCCGCCGACTACCGGATGTTCGCCGGCGTGAACCTCTACCACTTCACCGGCGGCCCCTGCGCCGAACTCGTGGCTCTGGGAGCCGCGCGAGCCCAGGGCGCCCGCCAGATGCGCTGCATCGTCGCCGTGGGAAACCACGGGCGCGGGGTCATAGGCCCGTGCGGGCGCGATCGGCAGGTCTTCGTGGACTACTACCCCGCCATGCGCGTCATCGTGCCCACGCCTGCGGGGCTCAGGTCCGTTCTCGCTGCCGACCTGATGCCGCTGGCTCAGCGATGGACCCCGGAGGCGGGAATGAACGGTCTCGACCCATCGCTCTACCAAGATCCCGAGACGGCTGGTCCCCCGATCATCCGGTTCAACCCCCGCTACCTCGAAGTCGTCCGCTCCGGCGCCAAGACCAAGACCACCCGCTTCCGGGACCCGGCCCAGCTAGGGCCGGCACGGCTGGTGTTTGAAAGCGACCCCGAAGTCGTCCTGCCGGCAGAGGTGACCGACATCAGGCACTGCATGGTCAGCGACCTCACCAACCAGGACGCCCAAGCCGAGGGACTGACGACCGCAGCCGAACTCCGGGAACGCCTCAAGGGCCACTACCCAGATCTGGCGGAAACCGACGAAGTCGACGTCATCACCTTCCAAATCACCGACGAGACGGGCCCCGCTTAAACCGCGGAGGCACCAGCGACGACTGGGCCGCAAGGTGACGACGAGCGCGGGGAGACCCCGTCGCGAGCACCGTCCGCCAGCTCTTCAATGCCGCTGCCGGTGGCGTCGAGGGGCTGCTCGTCGAGTGGGGTCCCTGCGGGCCGACTGTCCACTGCGGCGGTCTGAGCAGCGGACACGGTCCGCAGTGGGATCTCCGTGCTTACTGCGGCAGGTTGGTCTCGTCCGCCTTGCGGAGGATGCCTCCGCACGTGGGGGACGGCACCGGCTCGCGGGCGGCGAGCTTGCGGCGGCCTGCCTTTCGCAGGGCGGCGGGGGATCCGTAGCGTTCCAGGAGCCATGGGCCAGCAGGACGAGGACGCGGCTTTTGCTGCTTGTGTGCTCGCAGAGGGACTCGCGGGGTACGGCCGAAACCGGTATGGCTGTCACAGGAACGCTCCAACGACAGCGGCCGGCCAACAGCCGACCGCATACGACAGGGGAAAGCTGTTGGTAGGCGCGGTACATCCGCATCTCCGGACAGCGCAAAAGATCGGAAGTGGGTCACGTCCGCTGGAGTGGTGTATCGACGGCCACTCGGTGATCTCGTCTTTGAGGCTAAGCGGTGAGTTCGGTGGGCAGGACGGTGTCGTTGGTTTCTGACTCGATCGGGTGGAGTCGGGTCTTGGCGAAGGGCTCGCGGCCCGTGTAGCGGCGGGCTTCGGTCCACTCGTCGTTCTGCTCGGCCAGGACCGCCCCCGACGAGCCGGACGACGGCGGTGCGGTCGGGGCAGATGCCGACCACGTTGGTGCGGCGACGGGACCTGCGCCGCCACCTGCGGGCCTTGAAGACCGTCAAGCGGCCTCCCAGTGAGCGATGTCCTCCGCCGGTACGGCGCGCGTGCGTGCCAGCAGGCCCGCGTCGTCACGCCGCACCTGATCCGTCAGGCCGGCACGGACGGCCGTGCCGGTTTCATGCACTGGTGGGGACGCCGCTGCTTTCCGACGGCCAGCTGACCATCAAGTCACTCGCCGAGGAAGCCGACCTCAAGCGCAACAAACTCACCCACAAGCACACCGGGCTGAAAGACCTGTTCTACGCCCTGGTCCGGATGCAGAATGCACGTCCGAAGGTCGTCGACGACCTGAAGCGGAAGAACGACGAATTGCAGCACAAGCTCACCGCCTGCGCGCAGAGCACAACCAACTGCGTACAGACTGCCGGCAACTGGTGTGGGTCGTGCACGTCCTGGAGGCCGAGAACCAGCAGCTGCGGCAGTCCGCCGGCAGCGACGGTGTCGTTCGTGTCCTGCCTGTCCAGCACCAGCCAAAGGGCTGACCGACGCATGCCCGTTCGAAGCACCGTCCGCCCGCGACGCTAGAGCAGACCTGACCTGACCGACTGACGACGTCGCTCCGGCCCACGTCGAATAACGCGAGCCGGAGCCAAACGGGACACGGGAAGGTGATGGTGGTCAGTTCACGGATCGCACGGTGGGCATGGCGAGGGCGACCGCTCCAGTGCCGGAGCCGCTCTTGCAGGAGTCGTGGCAGTCCTTCTCCAGGCTGCAGCACAGGGAGCAGATTGCCCCGGCGTGGAAGGGGCAGTTCGCCACGTCCGGCCGTTCGAAGTCGGTCGTGCACACGGTGCAGGTCAGCATGGCCGCGGAGGGCAGGCCGTCCGCCCCGAGCAGCGGCTCCTCCAGGTCGTCGACGCGGGCGATGTAGTACTTGCCCTTGGTGAGCACCGCGAACAGCGGTGAGAGGACCATTGCGAGGAACAGCGCGATGAAGGGGGAGTACGCCTTGCCGTAGTCGCCGAAGGCCTGGAAGTAGGCGGCGATGGAGACGGCGGAGGCGATGAGCATCGAGCCGAAGCCGACCGGGTTGAAGTTGTACAGGTGGGCGCGCTTGAACTCGATGTACGAGGGGCTGAGCTTCAGCGGCTTGTTGATGACGAGGTCGGCGACGACCGCGCCGATCCAGGCGATGGCGACGTTGGAGTAGAAGCCGAGGACGGTGTTGAGGAAGCCGAAGACGCCGCCCTCCATCAGGGCCAGTGCGATGCCGACGTTGAGGAAGATGTAGACGACGCGGCCGGGGTGGCGGTGGGTGAGGCGGGAGAAGAAGTTCGACCAGGACAGCGAACCGGAGTACGAGTTCGTCGAGTTGATCTTTATCTGGGAGAGGATCACGAAGAACGTGGCCAGGCCCAGGGCGACGGGTGCGGCGAAGGTCTTGAAGCCGTGGACATACTGCTGGATGGGCTCGTTGGCCTTGGACAGGCCGACGCTGCCGGCGATGTAGAAGGCGAGGAAGGCCCCGCCGATCTGCTTGGCCGCGCCGAGCACCACCCAGCCCGGGCCGGCGGAGAGGACGGCGCCCCACCACTTCTTGCTGTTCTCGGGTGTCTTGTCGGGCATGAAGCGCAGGTAGTCGACCTGCTCGCCGATCTGGGCGATCAGCGACAGGGCCACGCCGGCGCCCGCGCCGACGCCGAGCATGCTGATGCTGGAGCCGGTGGGGGAGTTGCCGGCGAAGTGCGTGAACTGCGAGAACTTGTCCGGCTCCTGGATGACGATGGACACGAACGGCGCGACCATCAGCACCAGCCAGACCGGCTGCGTCCACACCTGCATCTTCGACAGGGCCGTCATGCCGTAGATGACCAGCGGCAGGATGATCAGCGAGCAGATGAGATAGCCGACGGCGAGTGGGATGTGCAGGCCCAGCTCCAGGGCCTGGGCCATGATCGAGCCTTCGAGGGCGAAGAAGATGAAGGTGAAGCTGGCGTAGATGACGGAAGTGAGCGTGGATCCGAGGTAGCCGAAGCCGGCGCCCCGGGTCAGCAGGTCCATGTCGATGGAGTACTTCGCCGAGTAGTACGAGATCGGGATGCCGGTCAGGAAGATGACCACCGCCGCGGCCAGGATCGCGACCATGGCGCTGGAGAAGCCGTTGGAGATGGCGATCGAGCCGCCGATGGCGAAGTCGGCGAGGTAGGCGATGCCACCGAGTGCCGTGGTGGCCACCACATAAGGGGTCCAGCGGCGGAAGGACTTCGGCGCGTAGCGCAGCGAGTAGTCCTCCAACGTGTCGTTCTGCGCCCAGTTGTTGTATGTCCGTCCGCCCGTACTCGCCGGCGGTGCTTCCTTGTCGACGATCTCCGTCACGACATTCCCTCTTCCCAGCACTGGGGACGACCCGGGCGACCCCGGGTGATTGCACGGAAGAGTCGCGCCACACTGTTTCTTGAACGTTTCGCTTCCTTTAAGGGAAAGGTCTTTAACGGGCCTTTATTCGACGCGCGTAGATAGCCTGCCAACAGGAGCGAAACCGTGTCGGTCGGGGTGCCCGTCCATGGGCGACTGCGGCGAGCGAAGGGCCCGATTGAATACGGATGCTTCGCCTCCGCCAGATGCTTCCCGTAGAAAGTATTTCTGTGGCAAGGTAATGTCAACGACGGGGAGCGGGGTCAGAGTTGGGTGGCGATGTGGAAGTCGAAGGCATCCGCCCGTGCCAGGTACAGCCGTTGGGTGAGATGGTTGCCGCGCAGCCGCAGTACGCCGCGCGGGCCCTCGTAGGAGACCGTTTCGCCCACCGTGCACATCGCCCGCACGTCCAGCGACCGCGCCCGCTCGGCCAACGCCGCCAGCAGGCGCACCCCTTCGAAACACGACTCGCCCAGACTGCCAACGACGGGTGCCTCCACACCGAACCGCGCCGCGTAACGGGCGCTGAAGTCCAGGCTCTCGGCGGTCGCGAGCGTCTCGAAGAAACCAGCCGTCGCCCACAGCCCGTCGGTGGCCTCGGCACCGGTGGCCAGCAGGATGTTCTCGTCCATATGGGTGCTCAGCCGCAGACACCGCTGGTGAAGGCCGTACGCGGCGAACGCCCGGTTGAAGCGTGCCGCGTCGTCGCCGACCAGCAGCATCAGCACCGCGTCCGCCTCGCACCGCTCGATCCGGCGCAGCACCGGCCCGAACTCATGCGTCCCCAGCGGCACGAAGACCTCGTCGCGCACCAGACCGCCGCACGCCCGGACGTATCGCTGTGCGGCGCGGGCGGTCACGCGCGGCCACACATAGTTGTTGCCCACCGTGCACCAGCGTCGCGCGCCGGTCGCCTCGGCCAGCAGCCGCATCGCCGGCAGCAGTTGCGCGGCATCGGTCTCGCCCGTCAGGAAGACCCCGGGTGTGCGCTCGCCGCCCTCGTACTGAGCTGTGTAGACGTAGGGCACGCGGCCCGCGATCCGCGGCAGTAGTGCCTGGCGCACGGCCGAGGTGTGCCAGCCCACCACCCCGTCGACGGCGCGCAGCGACACCAGGGCCTCGACCTCGGCCGCCACCCGCTCCGGCGATGCCCCGCCGTCCACCGTGACCAGGCGGACCTCCCGGTCCAGCACGCCGCCCGCGGCGTTCAGTTCCTCGACGGCCAGTTGTGCGGCCAGCTCGCACGACGGGCCGAAGACCCCCGCGGGTCCCTGCAGCGGCACGACCAGGGCCACGACCAGTGTCGTGCTCGAATCGCCGTTCCCTCTGGGCGGCACCGGATGCACAGACCACCTCCGTGAGGGTACTGGGCGCGCGGATCCCGGTCCGGGCCCCGGCGCCCTCGCGGAGGCTCGTTATCTGCCCGAACACTAGACCTATCGGAAGGACACCGGCAATGCTGTCCGAACCCTCCTCCCCGGACCTTGCCCACCTCCTCAGTCACGCCGAGCGACGCCTCGGTCGGCGCTTGGCCGTGGTGCTGGCCGAGGAGGGCTGCTCGGTGGAGGAGTGGCGCGTCCTGTCGGCCGTTGCCGACGGGCAGGGCCACCCGATGTCCGAAATCGCCGACCACGCCCTCATGCCGGCGCCCACTCTGACCAAGCTCGTCGACCGCATGGTCGCCGGCAACCTGGTCTACCGCCGGCCCGACCCCGACGACCGCCGCCGCGTCCTGCTGCACCTCACCGCCCGCGGCCGCATCCTCCAACAGCGCGCCGCCCACCGCGTCCACTCCGACCAAACCCGGCTTCTCGACGCCGTCGGTGACCAGGGAAAACTCGCCCAGCTCCTGCCTCTGCTCGCGGCAGCGGTCGACGGGTTGCCTGCGGTGGCGGCCAGCAGGTCGCACAGTTGAACTTTTCGATCAATGGCCGCGCAGACCCAGCATAACGACCAACCCACACCGAAAGATGCTGGATGAAGCTCACATTGAAGGTGAAAACGACCTGTAGGACGTCGTTCATTTTGGTCGCAGCACAACGAACGGGACTGCCACAGTGATTCCTATGGAGCTTTCTCCCGACACCGTGCTCATCTTCGATCGCGACGAGAACCTCTTCGTCTTGGAGTCCTTCGTCCACGCTACGAACTGGATTGAGGCGATTGACGTAGATGAAGGTGAGTACACAGCGGCGTGCTCACCGGACGGTGGCGTGTTGGCTCTGACTGCCCCCGAAGGCCCAGAAGGATCGGTCGTTCTGGCCAGGACTGGCAGCGTGGACCTGGGAGATCTGGAGGGGAGAGTGGCCCGCTACTGGCGCCGCCACCAGGCAGGTCAGCCCCCGCGTGGCCCACAACAGACAGCGCGATTTTTGATTGAGAGAGAGGGTCTGGTGCAGGTTCGGGTGACAGGTTCGGTCACGCGGCCTGGAGGGCCGGTGTGGTCATGACGGTCTCGAATTCGACGGGGGTCAGCCGGCCGAGTGCGGCTTGTCGGCGGCGTCGGTGATAGGTCCGCTCGATCCAGGTCACGATCGCGATCCGCAGTTCCTCACGGGTGGTCCAGCTTCTGCGGTCGAGGACGTTCTTCTGCAGCAGGCTGAAGAGGGATTCCATGGCCGCGTTGTCGCCGGCTGGTCAGCGTGACTCCACCACCGCCGGTGCCCACCACGATGCCGCCGGGATGCAACTCGGCGAGGACGTGCTCACCGCCCTGGAGGAGGCTGCCGCCGAGGAGGAGAAGGCCCGGTCAAAGGGGGCGATGAGCAAGGACAAGACGGGCGATCCGCCGACAGTGACAGCGCCCGGGAAGAGCGCCGCCGCCGACGGCGTCGACACCGACTCCGGCTGAAGGCCGCCTTGCTCGGGCGCTCGCGCGGCGGGCAGACCAGCAAGGTCCACGTCGCCGCCGACCGCAAGTGCCGCCCGCTGGCGCCCGTACTGACCACCGGGCAGGCGGCCGGCAGCCCGCAGTTCATCCCCGTGCTGAAGAAGGTGCGGGTCCGCCAGCCGGTCGGCCGTTCCCGCACCCGGCCCGACGCGGTCGCCGGGGACAAGGCGTACTCGTCCCGCGGCAACCGCGCCTACCGGCGAAGACGCCAGATCAAGGCGGTCGTCCCGGAGAAAGAGGACCAGGCCGCCAACCGGAAGAAGAAGGGCAGCAGAGGCGGTCGGCCCGTCGGCCGCGACACCGACCTCTACAAGGCAAGGAACACTGTCGAGCGACTGATCGACAAGCTGAAAGCCTGGCGCGGCATCGCCACCCGCTACGACAAGACCCCGCAGAGCTACCTCGCCGGCCTGCATCTCCGCGCTTCCATGATCTGGATCAACGACCTCACCCGAACCAGCCTGTGCTCACAGCCAGTTACAGGACCGGTCGCGAGGTCAGGCGGTCAGCGCCGCAAGCTCCGCGTTGGCGCGCTCGGTGACCAGGGCGAGGACGCGGCCGGCGGCGGTCAGGTCGTCGGCGGGTATCCCGCCCCAGATGCGGGCGGAGATGGGGGCGGTCTCCGCGCCGGTGGCGGCGAGCAGGTCGCGCCCCGCGTCCGTCGGGCGAAGGTGCGCGCCGTCCGCGACGAGCAGCTGCTT
Organism: Streptomyces spiralis; assembly: GCF_014654675.1. Classification (GTDB taxonomy): domain Bacteria; phylum Actinomycetota; class Actinomycetes; order Streptomycetales; family Streptomycetaceae; genus Streptomyces; species Streptomyces spiralis. Next base: position 11,942 of record NZ_BNBC01000072.1, on the reverse strand, counting down.
GGCCAGCAGTTCGTCGAGGGTGGCGCGGATGTCGGCCGGATCGGCCTTGAGGGAGCCCTGGACCTGGGTGATGAGATCGTCCGGCGTCTGCGGGGTCTCGGTGGTGATGGCGGCGCGCAGGGCGACCTGCTGCAGGAATGTGGCGCCGTGCCGGGCCAGGACGTGCTCCAGGACGCCGCGGGCGGCGTAGTGGGCCAGGGCGAGGTCGCGGGCATTGGCGACAGGCTCGGTGGTGGACGCAATGGTGGTCATGGTGTTGTCCCCTGAGTGCTCTGGTCGTTCGGTACGGATGGAGCGAGAGGTACGTCGAGCAGGGCCGTCAGGTCGTCGGTGAACGCGCGCGTCCGCGGGGCGTTGAGGCCGCCGAGCGGCTCCAGCAGCTGCTGGAGCAGTCCCTGGACCACCGCGATGGCCTGCCGCGTGACAGCCTGTCCTTGCTCGGTGAGGGCGAGCTGTACGGCGCGCGGGTCGCGGGGATCACGGGTGCGCTCGATCAGACCGGCCGACTCCAGGGCGCGCGCCAGCTTCGAGACATACAGCGCCACCAGACCGGTGTGGTCGGCGAGCCGGCGCTGGCTGGGCCGCTCGCCAGCGCGCTGCATGCCGTGCAGCGACGCGACCAATACGTACTGCGCGTGGGTGAGACCCAGCGGAGCCACCGCGCGGTCGACCGCGACGCGCCACTTGTTGGCGAGCCGCCATACCAGGAAGCCGGGCGTGGGGCCCGGTGAACCCTTGCTCATGGCGAATACATTACATGGCTACTATGTCCATGGCTACTATTTTCCGGCGGATGTGACGGCGCAATCGACTCGGCGCCGCGACGGGCCGAGGGAACGCATCCAACGGGACCGCCTCTGCCCCGGCACATGATCACGACCAAATACAGGCCCTAGCCCTCGGCGTGCTTGCGCGCATAGAAACGCCTGGTTCACGTCGTACGCCACGTCCGACGCGACGGGCAGGGAGGTGGCCGTGGCGGTGGCGGTCGAGGTGTCGGACGCGGCACGTTCTGAGGTCAGCGGCAACGGATTGGCTGCGCCTGTGGCAAGGGCGATGATGCAGGCGGCGTTGACGAGCTGAGCACTGCGGGCCCCCTTTTCAACCGCGGGTTCCTTTCGGCTGGTCGCGCGGTCACCCGCGCCCAACGGGCGCGAGTGACCGCCCGTTCCTACTTCACCCCGAGGATCTGCTCCACGGGATCGATCGCGAAGTACACCAGGAACAGCGCCGAGACGCCCCACAGCAGCCAGTTGACCTCCTTGGCCCTGCCCAGAACCGTCTTGATGACCACGTACGACAGGAAGCCGGCGCCGATGCCGTCGGTGATGGAGTACGTGAACGGCATCGCGACGATGGTGAGGAACGCCGGGATGGCGATCTCGTACTTGTCCCAGTCGATGTGCTTGACGTGCGTCATCATCAGGAAGCCCACAGCGATCAGGGCGGGGGCCGCCGCCTGGAGCGGAACGATCGTCAGCAGCGGGGTGAGGAACAGCGCGAGGCCGAACAGACCGCCGGTCACCAGGTTGGCAAAACCGGTGCGCGCACCCTCGCCGACACCGGCCGCGGACTCGATGTACGCGGTGTTGGACGAGGCGGATCCCACACCGCCGGCGACCGCGGCGGCGCCGTCGATGAACAGGACGCGGCCGATGCCCGGCACCTGTCCCTTCTCGTCGAGCAGCCCGGCCTCCGCGCTGATGCCGACGATGGTGCCCATGGCGTCGAAGAAGTCCGACAGGATCAGCGTGAAGATCAGGAGGATCACGGTGATCGCGCTGGTCTCGCCGAACGCGCCGAACAGGCTGAAGTGACCGACGAGCCCGAAGTCGGGGGCCGCTACGACCTTGTCGGGGACCTTCGGGGTGGTCAGGCCCCAGCTCTTGATGTCGGCCGCGGCGTTGATGACGATCGCGACGACGGTCATGGCCACGATGCTGATCAGGATCGCGCCCTTCACCCTGCGGGTGAGCAGCGCGATGGTCAGCAGCACACCGAGACAGAAGACCAGGACGGGCCAACCGGTCAGCCGACCCACAGAGCCCAACTGCACCGGCACGGTGGTGTTCGCGGCGTCCGGGATCCGGCTGACGAACCCGGCGTCGACGAAGCCGATGAAGGCGATGAACAGGCCGATGCCGACGCCGATGGCCTGCTTGAGCTGCTGCGGGATCGCGTTCATGATCGCTTCCCGTAGTCCGGTGAGGACCAGGACGCAGATCAGGACACCTTCGATGACGACGAGTCCCATGGCGTCGGCCCAGCTCATCAGCGGGGCGAGCTGGAAGGCGACGACGGCGTTGAGGCCGAGGCCGGCGGCGATGGCGAGCGGCAGATTGCCACCGACGCCCATGATGATCGTCATCACACAGGCCACCAGTGCGGTGGCCGTGACCAGTTGACCCGTGTCCAGTTGGTGACCGAACTTGTCCTTGGCGCTGCCCAGAATGATCGGGTTCAGGACAAGGATGTAGGCCATGGTGAAGAACGTGGCGAAGCCGCCGCGTATCTCACGGCCGATGGTGGAGCCCCGTTCTGAGACTCTGAAGTACCGGTCGAGGCTGTTCACGGCCGGAGGTGCGGCACTTGGCCGGGCGGCCACGTTCTGTGTGTCGGACATGACGAGACTCCTAGTTGCCTGTTGAACCGGTGCGGGACGCTGGCTGGATTGTTCCCGTGGTGAACCCGTTTCAGGTTTTCCCCGTGTTACGGAATCCGGGGAGTTCGGCCTGCCATACGGCGTTCGAAGTCATGTAGAAGTTGCTGCGCTTCCGGTTCTCGTCCGGTGTGCACTTCGTCTACATAGGGCGTCGCGAGGTACCGGCCAGCGAGATCGCCTAAGTCGGTGGCGACTACCGGTCGGCGACCGGACGCATCGTGGACGACCTCGTCGCCATGGGACACCGCAGGTTCGCCTACATCGGCGAGGCCGAGCGCCACGAGCCGCAGACGGACCGCTGGGAGGGGTTCGCTGCGGCGCTCGAACGGTTCGGCCTGGCCCTGCCCGCCCCGCTGTACGTTGCTCCGCAGCAGCTCGCCGGGCAATGGCTCGACGACGCACTGGCCGCCGGGACGACGGTGATCCTCGTCGAGTCGGTCAGCCTCCTCGTCGTCCTGCACGCCATAGTCGCGCTGCGCGACCTGTCCGTTCCCGAGGACCTTTCCGTCGTGCTGCTGGTGGACCACAGTCCGGGGGAGGCGGGCTCCGGCGCCTGGATCGGGTTGTCTGCCTCGACGGTCGCCCACTGCGGGGTGTTGGGGGTCGCCCGGCCGTGGGCGGCGCCCGCTGCCATGGCGGCGGCGCCCTCCTCGCCCGCGACGGCCGGGGCGAGCGTCGTCTTGTTGGGCACGTAGTTCATCGTGCGGGCGAGCTCGGTGTCTCCCCACCGCAGCCTATGTGGGCGTGCTGGGCAGCGACACAGCGGGGCAGGTGCTGAGCGACGCCCTGGCGTACGAGGGAGTCGAGACGCCCCAGGTCCGGATCGCCCCCACCCCCAACGCGTCTGCGGTGGTCCGGCTGGGCGACGGCGAGCGTGTCTTCGAAAGCGGATGGGCCGGCGCCTCGGAATTCTCCCTCAGCAGGGTGCTGCAAGGTACCGCGCACGATGGCGCCAGCCAGTTCAAGCGCCTGGGCAGTCGTGGGCGCCAGGACCGCCAAGCGCGGCAGAGCGGCGAAGCTCGCCGGGGCGACCGTCCCACCGTGCAGGCACAGACGGTCCCAAAGCTCCTCCCACGCCTCAGGAGCTTCCTCGCGCTCGACCAAATCTAGGAGCGCCGGCACTCGCTCAGTCTCCCCGTGGGCGTCTACCACCTTCGTCCAGTCCGTCACCACGGCATTCAACCGCCCCCGGCGCCCCGTGGGCCAACCCGCAGGAGAAAAGTGCCGCTGGCCTCCTTGATCATTGCGGGACAGCCCTTAGGCCGCGTGTTGGCTTCAATGCCTCAGACCGCGTGTGGTTATATCGCGAGAGCGAAGGTGACGACGATGGTAACTAGTCAGCGCACCCACCGTCGTCGGCTATCTGGCGGCACGTGCGCAAGGTTGTATCGGCGCTGGGAAACCCGCATCGCGAGCAGACCCTTATGGGGGAGATGTGGTAGCAGGCTAAAGTCCTCAGCCTCTATTTCAATCCCTGACCCCTCCGATGCGCATTAGTGGCAGGAAGGTCAGTCCCGGTTACGCGTGCGGGTCAGACCTTCGATGCTGGGTGGTGGCGGACATCTACTCCACAGTTGAGGAATGCGTTTCATGACAGATGGCAACGAGAATGCGCGTGCGGGACAACCACGCAGGAACTTGGGTAGGCGACGTCTTCTTCAAGGGACAGTGGGCACCTTCGGTGCTGCACTAGCATCCGCCGGCATCTATGAGATGATCGACAGCATTGCAAAACCACCGGAGCGGGCCGCTAACGTCGGCAGCCCGCCCATCCAGGAGCAATATATCCTGCAGAACGAGCAGGTGGTCATGGTCAATGGCTCGGGCGTGAAGAGTGGCAACGGCACGATTGCGGTCCGGGTGCCAGCCCTGCACGATCATGTCATTACCGCAAGGCTGAATGTGCCGGCGAATGCTAAGGCGTTGCAGGAGGCGCAGCACCACCTCGAGTCCGCCCTCCTGGATCTGGAGCGCCAATTTCCGCCCACTCCCACAGGAGTGGCCTCCACGGTAGCCTGGGGACTTCCATACTTCCACCACTACATCCCGACTCTGGGCAAGACGTCAGACTTTTTCAAGGCGGGAACATCTTACCCAGCGTATCTGCCATTCGATTTGATGGCCTCCAAGACGGAGGGCCGTACCGTATATGCGCTGCAGGAGGCCAGGACGTTCCCCAGCGACCAGCCCCCGCTTGGCTTCGGGCCGGTCCGCCTGGAACAGAATGACGTGGCCGTGCTACTCCGCAGTGACTCGCTCGCCAATATTAAGGCAGCCCAAAACGCCCTCTTCGGGCTTGGAAGCAACCAGGCGGGCAGCCTGTTCAAGGTGACGAGTATCCGACAGGGCTTCTCCGGGGGCGGTTTCTACGGGCAACAGGGCCTGCCGAGCAAGCTGGCGCTGGCACATAATATCCCCGGTGCACAGTCGATTCCTCGACAGGCGCAGGGCTTCCTCGGCTTCGCCACCACCCTGGACTCGAATATGGGACCCGGCAACATCGCCAATCTGGAGACCCTGCCGGGCCTCACCGATCAGTGGCCCAACGGTTACTTCAAACAGGGCACCACCATGCATCTCTCGCACCTGTTTCAAGATCTGGTGACCTGGTACGAACAGAACTTCCCTCAGTACGCGGATCGCGTCCAGGCGATGCTCCACCCCGGCCTCTCGCCCACACCCGCGCCGGGCACGCTTGCCCTCCAACCGCCAGGCCAAAGTGAGGCCGAAGTAGCGCAGGGGGTCCAGCGGTACCACGCCTACGGCCATACTGGGAGCATGTCGCAGGTGGACAGCACCACATCGCCGACGACCAGCAACTACGGGAAGGCATACCCTACGGGAACGACCATCCCCGTGCGCGGCGACTTCGACACGCTGGACAATCCATTCCACTACACATCCGATCCGACGGCAGATCACTACAGCAAGAATCCAGCGGCCGGGTTGCACTTCATTTCGTTCCAGCCGACGATTGCAATCTTCAATCGCGTTCGACTCTCGATGGACGGCCACTATCCCGATAGGACACTCCCTATCGCACCGCGCAGCCCCCACGCCGGCATCAACTCGGTCCTGCACACGACCCACCGGCAGAACTATCTGGTTCCACCACGTCGCCATCGCTCCTTCCCGCTCGCCGAGTTCCTTGTCTGAGACGAGCCACGCGCCGCGCCCTGTTCGTCCCGCTCGGGCTCCGGCAGGTCGCCTCCCTGGGGGAATGCCAAGATGGGCTGAGCAACGGTTGGCAGCTTGGTGTTGGTGCGCGGTGAGACGTCCCGCAGGCCCTCCGGGCCTCCTCCGGGGATTCCGGGACCATCCGCTTCGAACCCATAACGGCCTGATCGACTGACCACCCACGAGTCATTTCGTGTCTCTCCGACGTCGAGCCCGGCTCCACCCCCGATATCATCGCCACACGCATCCACACACTGCCCGCGCTGTAGAAGGCAGCCGCCGACGGCCTATGATCAACGCTGAGAAAACGTCAGTGGAGCGTTGGCGTGCCTCATGGGCAGTTTCCCGTGACGGTTTCGACATTGAGCGTTTTCCATCCTCAAGCTGAGCTGGCCCGATGCAGGCAGAGGACGGCCTGGACGAGGACCGTGATGCGGGTGGTCGAACAACGGAGCTTGCGAAGGAGTCGCCAGGACTTGAGGGTGGCGACGGCTTGCTCGACGAGCGCCCGGATCTTGGCGTGGGATCGATTGACGGCCTGCTGCCCTGCAGAGAGCGTCTCCCACCGGCCGCGGCAGGGGACACGGACCGTGCCTCCGGCGCCCTGGTAGCCCTTGTCGGCCCAGCAGTTGACGTCGGCCTCGGCAAGCGTGTCGATGATGCCGTGCTCGCGGGCCGCACGGACGTCGTGGACGGCCCCGGGCAGGGCCGGCGAGGCCCACAGCAGGCGGCCGGAAGGATCTGCGATCACCTGCACGTTCATCCCGTGTTTCTTGTGCTTGCCCGAGTAGAAAAGCCGGTCGGCGGCGATTCGGTCGATCGGCAGCAGCGTCCCGTCCAGCAGGACGAACGCCTTCATCGACGCCGCCCGGACCGCCTCGGCGAGCGTCGGGGCAAGGGCGGCCAGAACCTCAACTGCCTCGGTGACGTAGTGGTACGCAGTGGTGGTGCCCACGCCGAACCCGGCCGCGAGCTGCACATACGGATGACCGTTGCGGAGATGGGCGAGGGCGAGCAGAGCCTGCCGACCTGCACTCAGGCGCCGCCACCGGGTGCCGAGACCACGGCGGTGTTCCCGCAGACGGGCTGAGAGGAAGCGGAGGGCGGAACTGGACACGTCCAGCCCGGAGGGGTAAACAAGCAGGTGAAGCTTCTAGTAGAGACGGATTTCTTGGCCGAAAACCCATCTACCAGGGGCTTCACCCGTGCGTCAGGTCAACCGGCAAGCTGCCGAAGCAGAATGAAGACCTCCTTGGCTACCGGTCTGGCGCATGCGAACCCCGACATCGTGGGTCTAGCTGGTTGTCGTGACGGGTGCACTGCTGCGCCCGTGGCGTCGACCGCTGAGCTCGGCGTCGAGTGTCTCCTGAGCCACGCGCATGGCCTCGGCGTATACGGGGTCCTGCAGCCGCTTCCACATCTCGCCCTCAGAGACGTCCTCAACGCAGCTGACCACCCACCAGATGTTGCCGAAGGGGTCCTTGATACGCCCTCCGCGCTGTCCGAAGGCGTCGTCGGCCAGGGAAGTGACGACATGGCCGCCAGCTGCGACGGCCTGTGAGAACGCCTCGTCCGCATCGGCGACAAACACGCGCAGCAGGCTCGGCATGGCGGACCAGTCCGTGTGTCGGTCGAAGGCCAACACGACGGTGTCGCCGACTCGGATCTCAGCGTGACCGATCAAGCCATCCTCGGTCGACACCCGCCCGAGTTCCTCGCCCCCGAATGCCTGGGTGACGAAGTCGAGGAAGGCCCCCGTGTCGTCGGTGACGACCCAGGGCGCAACGGAGGTGTAGCCCTCCGGCGCGGGGCTCGTCTGCTCGGGCATCGCGGTCCTTTCGCTGATGTTGGTTGCCGGCAACGACGATAGGCGTGAGATAGGGCAGCTTCTGTCCCAAACGGCGGTGAGGTTGGGGCGCAACCGGTACTACCTCACGACTGCTCGCGCTGCTCCAGACCCCGCCTTTGACCCCTGCCCCCGTCAGCCGGAGGTTGGAAAACGCTCACTGACTGATGTGTGTGGTCATGGCCGCGGGCCGAACTCGGTGCTGTGGTCGATGGCCCACTGCGCAAAGGGGCGGGCCGGCCTACCGGTCAGGCGCTCGACATCATCGGTGACAAGGCGTGATTCGGGTCGCCGCGTTGACGCCGTGATGAGGGCATCGACCAGCCGTTCGGGACGGCCGTCCGCGAGCATTCGTGCGCGCGCGATATCCACGGGGACCGGCTCGAAACGTAACTTTCGTCCGAGGGCGGCACCGAGGATTTCAACCTGGTCGGCCCTGCTGAGGGGCTCGGGCCCGGTCAGCAGGTAGGGGGTGCGATCCAAATCGTCCTGGCGTCGAAGGAGTACCTCCGCGGCTGCGGCCGCGACATCACCCTCGTCCACGACTGCTGTGCGCGCTATGTCCGGACCTCTGACCACGTCGCCTGCGTGCAACTGTGCCGCCCAGCCCCGGGTGTTGGACGCCAGCGTGTCGCTGCGCAGCACGGTGGGTTGCAGGCCGGCATCACGGAGCCGGCGTTCCATGTCCGCGTGTACCTGCACAATCGGGTCGCTTTGGCGAAATGAGGCGTCATCGATCGCAGTCGAGGAGAGGTAGACGACGCGCGGTGCTGCTGCGGCGAGTTCTGCGATCAGAGGCTCGGCGGGGGCGGTGTCGAGCAGCGGCCATATGAGGAAGACGGTGTCGATGTCGTCGAGCGCCGCACGGACGGAGTCGGCGTCGGTCAGGTCACCGCGCACCGACTCGATGCCGGGTCGCGGGCCAACATGGCGACGATCGAGGCACCGCACAGCTGCTGCGCGCGCTTGCAGTCGGGCGAGGAGCTCACGGCCGAGGTTGCCCGTCGCGCCGGTGACCAGGACCGATCGGGAACGAGCAGGAGTGGGCGGGGTGGGAGAACTGTCAGGCATGCTGGGGAGGCTAAAGGTTCAAGTCGACATCAAGGCAAGGGCGGAATGGCGATAACGATCGGCGAGGCGGCTGCGCAGCTTGGAGTCGAGGCCCATGTCCTACGGCACTGGGAGCACGTCGGAGCACTCACGGTGCACCGGGACGCGAACGGTTACCGCCTCTACGACCACGACGTCCTGGAGCAGGCACGAACCGTGCTGAAACTGCGACAAGTCGGGCTCTCGTTGCCAGAGGTCACCGCAGCGATGTCCCCGAAGAAGTCCGCAGCGCAGGAGGTCGTGCGTGCGAAGATCGCTGCGCTCGAAAGTGAGGTCCGCAGCAGACAGCAAGCGATCACCTTCCTCCGGCACACCGTCGAGTGTCGCCATCGGTACCTCGAGGAGTGCGCGGACTGCGCGACATTCGTCTGGGACTCTTGATCATCCGATGTGAGGGATTCGCGGTCGACGACCATTGCCCTGGACCGGTAGCAAGTGACCGCCGACATCAACGCCTTGGCCCGCAACAACTAGGCATGCCGGATGCTGCGGCTGCCGACCATCCGGGCCCAGTTCCCCGAGCTGGCCGAAGCAGCCGCCCGTGACCAGATGTCGTATCGCGACTTTCTCGCCGAACTGGTGATGGCTGAATGCGACGACGGGGCCCGCCGCCGCTCGAAACGGCGGATCAAGGCCGCCCAGTTCCCACGCGAGAAAACACTGCGGGCCTTCGACTTCGAGGCCAACCCCAGCGTGGACCCGGCGGTCATCCACACCCTGGCGACCTGCGAGTGGGTCAAGAAGGGCCTGCCGCTCTGCCTGACCGGCGACTCCGGCACCGGCAAGTCACACCTGCTGATCGCCCTGGGCACCGAAGCCGTGATGGCCGGCTACCGGGTCCGCTACACACTCGCCACCAAACTCGTCAACGAGCTGGTCGAGGCCGCGGACGAGAAGGTGCTGACCAAGACCATCGCCCGCTACGGCCGAGTCGATCTTCTCTGCATCGATGCGAGCGTCCATGACTCGACGGCGGTCTGAACCTGGAGCACGCGGGCGTAGGCTCTCAAGGATGCGGATAGGCGAGTTGTCCAAGCGCACGGGCGTGAGTCCGCGCTCACTGCGGTACTACGAAGAGCAGGGCCTGCTGACGAGCTCACGCTCCGACGCCGGGCAGCGTCACTATTCCGATGCTGCGGTCCAGCGCGTGTCACTCATCCGACAGTTGTTCGACGCAGGTATGTCCAGCAGGGTGATCGCGACTGTGCTGCCGTGTGTGGACGTCCCGGGTGACCTGGGCGTCGCCGAGGAGACGTTCACGGCGATGATGCGCGAGCGCGACCGGATCGACGCCGACATCGCGCACCTGATCGAGACCCGGGATGCACTCGACGTGCTGATCAAGGCCAACAGCCGACACCGGGCGGAGTTGTCCACGGCCCCGGAACCGGTGGCGCAGTCGGCCTGATTCTGTGATCTGCATCTCATCCGGTTGCCCCTCACATCAATGTCAGAGGTGAGGATGGCGACCACGCCCGGAATCACCGGGTCGGTCATACGAGAGGCGGCGCAAGATGGGGCAGGCGTGGGGTTTCGGCAGGTATGGCGGGCCCGAGGTGCAGGAGTTCTTCGACCGTCCCGACCCCGTCCCCGGTCGCGGCGAGGTGCTGATCCAGGTCGACGTCGCCGGCGTGAATCCCCTCGACCACCTTCTGCGCTCGGGTCTGGTCGACGGGCTCGACGGCGGGCGTCCGTTTCCCCGCGTGCTGGGCATGGAGGCAGCCGGAACCGTTCTCGCCCGGGGCGAGGACGTCAACGGGCTCGAGGTGGGTGACGCGGTCTTCGGCTTCGCACTCACCGGTGGCGGCACCTACGCCGAGACGACGGTGCTGTCCGCGCCGAACACCGCGCGCATCCCGGAGGGTCTGTCCGCGACCGTGGCGGCAACGCTGCCCGTAGCCGGGACGACCGCGGTGGACGTGCTCGACCAGCTCAGCCTCCCGGCCGGTGCCACGGTCCTGGTCAACGGAGTCGGGGGCGGGGTCGGCCTCGCCGTCGCCCGGCTGGCCATCGGGCGCGAGCTGCGTGTGATCGGCACCGGGAGTACCGCAAAGCGCCAGCACGCCGAGGCCATCGGGGTGCGGTTCATCGACTACACCGCCGAGGACGTCGCCGCCGCGGCACGCGAGCTGGTTCCGGACGGCTTCGACGGGATCGTCGACCTGGCGGGAGGCACCTCGCTGCGGACGGTCGCTCCGCTGGCCCAGGATCCCCGCAACGTCATCGCTGTGGGTGATGTGTCTGTGTCCGATCTCGGTGGGCGTTTCGTCGAGCGTCGCGTCGACCGCGAGAACCTGGAGCGGTCGGCCCGGCTGGCCCTCGACGGACTTCTCGCACCCGTAATCACCGCGGTCCATCCGCTCTCCGACGCCCCGGCCGCCCTCGCCACCGTCGAGAACGGTCACACCTCGGGCAAGGTTGTCATCAAGGTGGCATGAGAAGGGCCCGGCCGTCTGACGCTGTCGACCGTCCATTGCGGACTGACGAGAACCCGTGGTCAGCGCATCGCCAACTGAGCACGTTCACCTGTACGGGGTTGAGCACGTTCAGGCGTACGCCGACAACAGGAACTGAACCGCCACGGCAGGATGAGCACATGCTCATTGTGATCGGCGGACTGCCCGGCACAGGCAAGACCACCCTGGCGCGACTGCTGGCCGCGCGCATCGGCGCGGTCCAGGTACGCATCGACACCATCGAACAGGCCATCGTCCGCTCCGGCCTGGCACGGCATCCCGTCGGACCGGCCGGCTACGTCATCGGATACGCCCTGGCCGGTGAACATCTCCGGCAAGGGCTCACTGTGATCGCGGAATCGTGAACCCCCTGGCGGTTACCGGGATTCTTGCAGAAAGCTCCGGCGTTCACGCCGGGGCTGAATGCATCTCAAGGCTGCTCTGACGTGCAGGTTAGAGCGGACGTGTTTGCTGCTCGATGTACTGGCGGACGATGGCCAGCGGTGCTCCGCCGCACGATGCGGAGAAGTATGAGGGCGACCACAGGTGCCCGTGCATGATGGCGCGGTTGATCTGTCCGGTGAACTCCTGTCGTATCCGGCGGGCGGAGACGTCCTTGAGGCTGTTGACCAGCTTGGAGACGGCGACCTTGGGCGGGTAGTGCACCAGGAGGTGGACGTGGTCGCGTTCG
>NZ_BNBC01000071.1:21356-33441 GCF_014654675.1 Streptomyces spiralis | reverse complement strand
ACGACTCATCAGTCAGCTCATGACGACGCACCACGAACCGACCAACGAGCAACCGACTTTGCGGACACCCCCTAGGGCGCGCCGGGGTGGCGGGGGAGCCGTGCGCCACACACCCCGCCACCACCCAGCCTGTCCCCCTGCGGTGTCGCATGCAGCCGGGCGCCCATGATCTGGACCGATAGGTCAAGAAGGACGTATGCTGTTGAACATGGGACGACCGCGGAATTTCGACGAGAACCAGGTTCTGGAGTCTGCGCGCGAGCAGTTCTGGAATCAGGGGTACGCGGCTACGTCACTGCAGGACCTGATGGACGCCACCGGACTGGGCAAGGGGAGCCTGTACGGGGCCTTCGGTGACAAGCGGCAGCTGTTCCTGCACGTGCTGGACGGCTACCGCGACGAACAGCTCAACGGCGTCCGGGCGGTCCTGACCGGGCCCGGTACGGCCTTCGAACGCCTGACCCTGCTCGTTGAGGGCGTGGCCAATGGATTCACGGAGGACCCGCAGCGGCGCGGCTGCCTTCTGGTCAACAGCACGTCCGAGCTGCACAGCAATGATCCGGACGTCGTCTCCCGGGCCCGGAGCAGCTACCAAGCGGTCGAAGATCTTCTGATCGCCTGCGTGAAGGAAGCCCAGGACGAGGGGACGGTCGAACCGGGGGCGGACGCCCAGGAGGTCGGGCGGCTGCTCCTTGCCGTCATGCAAGGCATCGAGTTTCTCGCGAAGACCGGCATGGACGGCTCGGCTCTGCTGCAGATAAGCCAGGCCGCCCTCAAGCAGCTCTCCCGACACTGACCATCCTGCGGGCCAGCACCCTTCACGGGTGACGTGCCGACCGGCAGGGACCCGGGTGGGCCCGCTTGAGTCGGCTGCGAGCACGTGCATTACCTGCCCTCCGAGCACCCCCACGAGTGGCCCCGGGCGCCCGCCCCAGCGCGGTTGACGGCCTGCCCCTTTCACCATGCCCTTGAGCAGGCACTCCGGCCGGGCGGCTGCGCCATCGACTGCGCCGCAACGCGGGCCGGCGACGCTCCGGCAGCCGACGGCGCCAGCCCATTGCGCAGGGGCCCTGACGGCAAAGTCTCCAGGCTACCCAAGTCCGCGCGGGACCTCGCTCGCGCCTCACTTCCGCACGCCGACGGCGATTCGCCAACTGGTGTATTGATCCACTGACTTCGCAATGCACCTGAAGAGGACACAAGTTCTTGACTGTACGGTCCATAAGGTCTACGTTTGGCCTACGACCCGCGGATTCGCTATTGCAAGTAGACGTCGGGTCGGCGGCAGACGGGCACAGACTGTTCCGCCGCACGGCACAGAGAAGCCGGGCGGAATGCGCGAGGGGTCTCGCGTGCCTCACCACAAACGCCTGCACCCGCCCAACGGAATGTGATCACCATGACCACCGCTGCTCAGCCGCCCTTCCCCTACAGCCTCGACAACGTGACGATTTCCGTCAGTGACCTCGACGCGTCGATCCAGTGGTGGAACCGGGTGTTCGGCCTCACCCTGCTGGCGAAGTCCCGCTTCGACGCCATCGGAGCGGACGTCGCCTTCCTGGAGGGCCCCGGGTTCCGGCTCGAGCTCCTCCAGCCCGCGGACGGTGTGCGGATCCCCGAACTGACGGCAGAGCCCCCCGCCCACATCCGCCCGATCGGCAACAAGGCCCTGGTCTTCCGCGTCGAGGACCTCGCCAGCGTGACCCGCACCTTCCGTGACCTGGGCGTGACGACCGTCTGGGAGCAGATGGACCTCGGCGACGGCAGCATCTCGACCGCGATCCGCGACAACGACGGAAACCTCATCAACGTCTTCCAGCAGGGCGCAAGCCCGATCGGCTGACACGGCGAACCCATCGCCCAGGCTGCCGAACCAGTTTCAGGCGCTCCGGACATGGTTGCCCGGGACATCTTTGAACCGTGCTCCCGGGCGGCCAATTTACAGCGCCACTGGCCGGCAGTGTCCTGGGTCAACGGCAGCGCCGCCGTTGACCCAGGACCGGGGGACGGCGCTAAAGACGGTGTCTTGATTGGAGATCGGGCCGTGATTACAACTCCCGCCACTCGCCCAGCTCGCCGGGTCTCTCCGCCTGGATGAAGCTGCGCATGAGGGCCCATGCGCGATCGGCGGCGAGAACACAGTCGCCACTGAACACAGCCGGGTCGTCCATGATCGGCACTTGCACGACCGCATCCGCTGCGGCGGTGCCATCGCCGACGAGGAGGGACGACCTTTCAGCATCGCTGAACAGATGGATGACTGCTTGATCGTCTCGGAAGCCCAAGGTCAGCAAGGGAAACTCGCTGCCCGGCAGGCGGACTTCCAAGTACCCCTGGCCATGCGTGCGCAGAGCGGTGAAGTGATCCGTCAGATCTGCCAGGTCCGAGCTTCGCTCAATCGCGGAGAACCGTCGCGATTCCAAGTCCGTAGCTGTCCACGACACGAGCATCCCTGCCACCTCCTGTTGCCTAGCCGTCCTGCCTGGGACTCCAAGAATGTCCTGATCGGCAAAGGCGCCGGTAGCAGATCAGGACACTGGCGATGCCGACGAAGGCGAGGCAGTGGCCGGCCTTGCGCTCGTAGCGGCGGTGCAGGCGACGGCACCCGTTCAGCCAGGACATCGTCCGCTCGACCACCCAGCGGTGCCGGCCCAGGCGACTGGAGTTTTCCACCCCACGGCGGGCGATGCGCGGCACGATCTGCCGACGGCGCAGCCAACCTCGCAGGTGATCGAAGTCGTAGCCCTTGTCCGCATGCAGCCTTGCTGGGCGGCGGCGCCGGGGTCCAAAGCGGGAACGGACTGGCGGGATGCCGCGCATCAACGGGACCAGCGCCTGGCTGTCGTGGAGGTTGGCGCCGGAGATGCCAACCGACAGCGGTAGCCCGTTGCGGTCACAGATCACATGAATCTTCGACCCGAGCTTGCCGCGATCGGTCGGATGCGGTCCGGTCAGGGGCCCCCTTTGACCGCCCGGACACTGACCGAGTCGATCGCACAGCGCGACCAGTCCAGCTCGCCGTTCAGGCCAAGTCGATCGAGGACCACACGGTGCAGCTTGGCCCACACCCGTGCCGTCGACCAGTCCGTGAAACGCCGGTGCACCGTCTGCCAAGAGGCGCCGAAGACCGGGGGCAGCTGGCGCCAAGCGCACCCTGACGTGGCTACGAAGATGATCGCAGCCAGGACCGCCCGGTCATCGCAGCGCCGCCGGCCTCCTCCTTGGGCACGTACCGGTGGCTCCGGCGCCACGTCCTGGAAGATCTCCCACAGTCCGTCCGGCACCAGCCGCTCAACCACGTCCATTCTCGGATCAAGGAGCTGTCGCCGCAGCGATTCAGCGCGTCTGGAAACACCGCTTCGGTACGAGTGGGACGGTCGTTGCCTGACAAGCGAGGAAGTGGTCTGTCTCGTACGGTGGCCTTACATGCCACGGGCACATCCACGGTCAGGAGAATTCACCGGTTACGCCACCCGAGTGAACTCCGGGCACAGTCACCCACCCGCCCTGAACATCATTACCGGTGGCGGGCGGCAGCCAGGTGATCACGGGTCGTTACTACTCGTTCTGTGACACGCGGAGGGCAGGACATGGGATCCGACGTTGACGTGCTGGTCGTCGGTGCTGGTCCAGCGGGGTTGCTGCTCGCAGGTGACCTGGCCGAGGCCGGAGTGCGCTGCACCGTCGTGGAACGGCGAGAAAAAGAATCCCAGCTGACACGCGCATTCGCCGTTCACGCCCGAACGATGGAGCAACTGGACGCCCGCGGCCTGGCCGACGACCTGCTTCTGACCGGCCTCCGCAACCCGATCTTGCAATTTCTGCGGATCGATCTGTCGCACCTGCCGACCCGTTACCCCCACGTGCTCGTGACGCCCCAGTACAACACCGAGCGACTGCTCCTGTCCCGCGCCCTGACACACGGCGTGAACATCATGCGGGCCCACGAAGTGACTGGCGTCCAGCAAGACCCGAGCGGTGTCGACGTCACCGTGAAGACACCAGCCGGCACTGAACACAGCCTGCGCGCAGACTTCGTCGTCGGCGCAGACGGACGAAACAGCTGCGTGCGCCAGTCCCTCGGCCTCCCATTCCCCGGCCGCTCCGCCGTTCGCTCCATGATGCTCGCAGACGTCCGGATGGCTGATCCGCCGAAGAAGCCGCCCACCGTGGCAGCGACCGGAGACGCCTTCGCCATTGTCGTCCCGTTCGGCGACGGCTGGTTCAGGGTCATGGCCTGGAATCGCCACCACCCCATGCCCGACAACGCCTCGGTCGATCTGGAGGAAATCAAAGACGTCGCCCGCCAGGCGCTCGGCAGCGACTTCGGCATGCACGACCCTCGCTGGCTCTCCAGATTCCACAGCGACGAACGCCAGTCACCCCGCTACCGAGTAGGCCGAGTATTCCTCGTCGGCGACGCCGCCCACGTCCATTCCCCGGCCGGTGGCATGGGCCTCAACACCAGCATCCAGGACTCCGCAAACCTGAGCTGGAAACTCGCAGCCGTTCAGCGTGGCCGCGCACCAGACACCCTGCTCGACAGCTACCAGAACGAACGGCACCCGGTGGGACGCCGGGTTCTGCGGATGAGCGGGGCACTGCTCCGCGGCGTCCTCACCACACCACGGGCATTGTGCGGCCTCCGTGACTTGTCAGCGCGTACGGTGCTGCAAACCCCACCAGTGGCCCGACGACTGGCCATGGCAATCTCGGGAATCGACATTTCCTACGCCGCCGCGGTCGGCGCGCATCCCCTTGTCGGGAAGCGGGCACCTGACGTCCCCCTCAGCGACGGACGCAGACTCTACGAAGCCCTCCGTAAGCGACGGTTCGTCCTGGTCACACCGTCCGACACGGAGCGCTTCCCCTCACTGATCACAGAGTGGGCCGGCGAGGTGGAGATCGTATCCCCGAAGGGCGCTACCAAAAAGAGTGTTCTGGTCAGACCAGACGCCTATATCGCATGGGCCATCTCGGACGAGTCACCTGAACATCGCATCGACGCGGCCCGTAAAGCATTGACCGAATGGTGCGGCACACAGGGCTCCAGCTCTGTAGCCCCTTCACCCGACTAATAACGAGCTCGTGCACGGTAGGCGGTGAGACATCGAGGACCTCGGCGGGTCCCGGCGTTCACATTTGCCGCGGCGGGACCAGGTCCGCGGTCTGCTGATGGGACAGCAGGCCGGCTACGGCCTGGACGATGTCGCTCATATGCTCGCGCCGACCGAGGTGACGGGCCAGCGCCCGCCAGTTCTTCAGATGGGCGATGCCGCGCTCGACGCGGATGCGTCGCGAGGAGTGCGCCTTGCGCTGCCGCTCGTGCATCTCCTCGTACCACTCCGGGGCGTTCTTCTTGAACTTGCGGTGCGGCGGTGTCACCACCCGGCCGCCAGTCTGCGCGCCCAGACCCTGGTAACCCGCATCGGCGAGAATCTCCACGGCGGGGCCATCGGCCAGGAGCCTGACCAGCCCTAACTCGCGAGCATGGGTGATGTCCGCGCAACTGCCGGGCCTGGGCGGGCTGCAGAACAGCACCCGGCCGTCCCTGTCCGTGAGCACCATGGTCTTGACTGCGTTCTGCTTGCTTTTGCCGGAGATGAACTTGTCCCGGTCTTTGCGTCCGGCAGCCGGCCGCCGGACCCGGATCTCGGTGCCGTCGACGATGCCGGTCTCCCCGGTCACGCCGAGGTAGTCGATGACGTCGCCCAGAGTCCGCAGCCGTACTCCGGCAGTTACAGTGCAGCCTCGCTCAGCTGTGGTCAGACCGAGCCTGCCTATGCCCGGACGGGCTCGTCGACGGCACCGAGATCCGGGTCCGCAGCTGGCCGGGGTGTTCTATCCGCAGTCGTTGCGGTTGATTTTCAGGGAGCGGGTCTGGTCGTTGAGGTTGTAGCCGCGCAGGTCGTGGATGGAGTCGCCGCTTCGGGTCACGCAGACCCACCGGCCGGAGTAGTTCCGCTTCTCATAGACGCGGGCGGTGCGGTCGGAGTTGTTCCGGATCGAGCTTCCGCGGTCACGGATCGCCGAGGGCAGGTCCTTCACCCCGCCGTCCACGGCACGCCGCACCCACGGCTGACCGGCGAAGTTGATCTCCGGGTAGATGCACACGTACCCCGACGGGCAGTCGATCCCGGCACGCGGGCTGGCGCCGCCGGTGGCCGATGCGGATGTGGACAGGGGGAGCAGGGCCAGAGCGGCGACCGTTGACGCGGTCGCTGCCGCACTCAACAGCCACCCACACAAAACGCTCGGCTGGGAAACCCCAGCCGAGCGCCTGCATGAACTGCTCACGGCCTGATCAACGCGACCAGCCGAAGTCGCTACGCCGACCTAGCTGCTGACTGCGCCTCGTGCCGATCGTTTCCAGAAGACGGTGGGCTCGGTAGCCGTTGCGAAAAGAGCAGGTCAGGGAGGTTTTATCACCCATGGCCCCGCCTATGGCCGTGGGAACTTGTGGCGGCGCCTCGTCTGAAACGTGGAGCAGCACAGTTCACACGTTCGGCTCAATCGAACAGCCACACGAACACGATCTGTGGTGATCTGGTTACACATCGCGAGGCGGATCGGCGAGAGCGCCGCTCGAGGACGGGTCTCCGCGCCAGGGCCGACGATCGCGACCTCACCCTCGATCCCCACACGTCCCGTGTCCCGCGCGGGCGGAAGCGAAGGCTGGCGATGAACGCTGACCCGACCAGTGACCGAATACCCCGGCGCAGGCTCCGCAGCGCGCTTGCGGTGCTGAGCGCGTGCGGGCTGCTGCTGACCTCGTGCACGGTCACCCACGTGCGGCTGAGCGCGGCACATATCCCCGCCGGAACGGAGGCCACCGCCGCCACGATCCCTGTCCCGGCAGGTCTGCTGCGCTATTACCAGCAGCAACTGGACTGGAAGCCCTGCCCGGACAAACCGGCCTTCCAGTGCACGACCCTGAAGGCGCCGCGGGACTACGCCCACCCCGACGCGGGCGACATCACGCTGGCGGCCACCCGTAAACGGGCCACCGGGACCGGCGCGAAACGGATCGGCTCCCTGCTGTACAACCCCGGTGGTCCAGGCTCCCCGGCCATCACCGCTCTGTGGGACGTCGCTGATGCCTTCTCGCCATCGGTGCGCGCCGCCTACGACCTGGTCGCGGTCGACCCGCGTGGGGTCGGCGACAGCACCCCGGTGGACTGCGACAACAACACGGCCATGACCCTCCTCAACGCTGGTGTGATCACCACCGCCGGGAAACCGGACTTCGAGAGCGTGGACGCGTTGGACGAAGAGATCGCCGATGCGTGCCGACTGCACGCCGGGCGGCTACTGCCCTACGTCGGCACCCTGGAGGCAGCACGGGACCTGGACCTCATGCGCGCCCTCGTCGGAGACGATCGGCTGCACTTCATCGGTTTCTCCTACGGCACCTACCTCGGGACCACCTATGCCGAACTCTTCCCCTCCCGTGTGGGGCGCATGGTCCTGGACGGAGCCGTAGACCCCTCCATCGACGGCTACCACCGGTTCCTGGACGTCGCGCACGGATACCAGGTCGCCTGGGAGTCCTTCGCCGCCGACTGCGCCACCCGCACCGACTGCCCCGTCGGCCACTCTGTCGAGGAAGCCGACCGCACCCTCGACGCCCTGGTGGCCGCACTGGACCAGAACCCCCTCCAGCCAGGCAAGGACGTCACCATCACCGGCCAATTGCTCCTTGCTGTTGTCACGGAAGCGCTGCGGGCGCCCGCGTGGGAGGAGCTGCGCGCGCTGCTGAGCGAGGTGGCCTACCGCGTCACCACCGGGGTGCAGAAACTCTCCGCCGCGGACCAGGAAGACTCCGTCGTCGGCGACTGGGGTTCTATGGCGGTCGACTGCCTCAGCGCCCCGCTCGGCCCGCGGTTCACCACCGCGCAGGCTGAGGCGGCACTCCCCGAGTTCGTCCGTGTCTCACCCCAGTTCGGGGCGCTCTACTCGACTTTCCTCCAAGGGTGCACGCACTGGCCGGTCGGGCCGACCCAGCCCTCGCATCGCATCACCGCACCCGGCACCCCGCCGATCCTGGTCGCCGGCACCACCCGCGACCCGGCCACGCCCTACGCCTGGTCCCAGGCGCTCGCCCGCCAGCTCTCCTCGGGCCGCCTCCTCACCCGGAACGGCGACGGCCACACGGCCTTCTTTCAGGGCAACACCTGCGTCGACACCGCCATCGACCGCTACCTGCTGAGCGGTCAGCTCCCACCCGTGGGCACCGTCTGCACCTGACGCAGAGGCAGAAAGCGAGTCTCGAACATCGGTCCCATCGGGCCATTGCGGACTCCGGACGCTGAGATCTGCCTGCCGATGCCTGGCATCGGCAGGATCGGCGCCCCGGGTGCTCGCCGAGTTCGGGGACGACCCCACTCACTACACCGGCGCGAAGGCCCGCAAGAACTACGCCGGCACCAGCCTCATCACCCGCGCCTCTGGCAGGACCTACGCCGTCCATGCCCTGCACGCACGCAACGGCCACCTCGCCGACGCCCTCCACAAGCAGGCGTTCTGCGCCATCAACACCCCGCCCGGAGCGCGTCGCTACTACGACAAGCAGCGCGCCCGAGATGCCGGCTACAACCCCGCCCTGCGGCAGCTCGGCAAACCGCTTCGTCGGCATCCTCCACGGTGCCTCAAGACCCGCACCCTCTACGACGAGGCCACGGCGTGGTCACACCACGCGGTGGCCTCGCCCCAGCCGCTTGACATCCCAGCGCCATGGGATGTCTGACCAGTTCAGACGCTGTGGGCTTCTGTCGTTGTTGGTCGGCCTGGGGCACCCTCACATGACCCAGAGACGGCCCAGCCTGCCGGCCTGGCCGTCGCCGCTTTGGAAGACGGCGTATCCGCTTACCGGCGGACCTGGCAAGGCACTGACCTGGGCGGGGGAGCGAACCTGGCCGTGGTTCCCTGTGGTTCCCCCGGGCGTGCCCTCTGAACGGGTACGCAGTGGGTACGCAGGGCACAGCCGACCCTCTGTTTTTCAGGCGGGTGCGCCAGAAAATGCGCGCTCACCTGCCCTTCCGCGTTCACCCATGCGGGCTAATCGACATCGCGGCGCACGCCCTGAGTTCCTACGGTCGGAAAGGACGGGGTGCGGTCATCTTGCTCGGCAGACCCCCGAAGGCCGCGCCCGAGGGAGGCAACCGTGCTCCGGATACCCGCTGCCGCCGTCGCAGGGTGCGTCGTGCTGGGATTGTCGGCCCCCGCTGCGATGGCCACTGACGGTTCCAGCCTCATTGCCACCGTCAGCCCCAAAACCGCAAAGCCCGGCGCAACCGTCATCCTGACCCTGCGCAGCTGCGAGGATCCCAGCCAGGGCGGGATTGCCGAGGGCGCGCTCATCGGCGGCGAGACCACGGCGAGATCCCCCATAGGGATTACGGAGCTCAAGCCCGACGCCACTGGAGAGTACCCCGCGGGAACGCTCGTCGGCATAACCAACATCAATGAACATGCCAAGCGCGGAACCACGGAGCGCATCTACATGGCCTGCGCGTCGAACCCGAACGGAGCCGTCGAGACCACCGTCACCATCGCGCCCTAGCTGGCGTGCACCTCGCGAAGCGGGTCCTGGTGATCACGACCCGCTTCGCAGGCCCGTTGATCACTCGCAGGGTTGTGCCCGTGCAGACGTCTGGGACCGAAGGGGTCCCCGGAGTGCGCGCAACTTTGGTATGCCGTACCCCAGATGGCGTATCCCGGGTGGAGGTGGGACAGTGATGGAAACGCACATTTTGAATGTGCGAATGTGGCACGTTCGGAAGTGCTGACTGGCCGCTTCAATTCAAGTGTGTTATCCGCTCGTGCAATGTTCAACGCGCTTGCTTCCTGAGTAATTGCCCTGGCAATGCAACGAGAAGGGAGGATGGCCGTGTCCACGAAGCGATCGATCCTTTGGGCCCCTTCGATGATCCTTGCACTCGCCGTATTCTGTCCGGGTATGGCATCGCAGGCATTTGCCGCCTCTTCCCCGGCGAAAACAGTGATCGCCTCGCCGCGAAGCGAACCTGCTGACATTCAGCACGATCTCAGGCTGAGTCCGAGTCAGGAGGGACCCGGCTGGACGCAGGGCTACATTGATGGCCAGGCGTGCCGAGATCCCGATCCTGGAGCGTACGAGAGCTTCCCCGACGAAAACTTCGAGGACAACTACTACGCGGGGTATGACGAGGGATCCTCCGAGGCCGACTGCTAGGTGGCGCCCCCGCTCGGACTGTGACTGTCGGACTGACAGAAGCCCAGGCCCGGGGTCTGCGCCGATTTTGGGGCGTAGACGGGCACGCCCAGTCCCTTCAGCCGCAACAGGTCGACGTGATCGTCGTGTTAACGGGTCACCAGGACCGCGTCCGCGCCGGCGAGGGCCTCGGGCTCGCTCCAGACGCCGGGATCGATGACCGGCGTGGCGCCGCCGTCGTGCTGCAACCGGACACAGGAGTGGGTGTACTTGGTAATCCGCACCCGGGTAGGCCCACAGCAGGCCGAGGAGTTCGTGGCTGCTGAGGGGAACGAGGTCGGCCTCGGCCGGGTCGTTCCGGCCGGTCTGGGGGCTCGTTCGAGAGCGGCGGTGACGGCCAGTCCTTCACCGGCCACTAAAGGCACCAGTGACACCAGTCGCGCCAGTGTCACCGGGCCCGGGGCGAAGCGGCGGTAGTAGGACACGGTGCGGGTGTAGCGGTGACGGCGGACCAGCAGCGCTGATGTCCCTGCGTCGCGGTCTTGCCCGTCGGGGTGTCGTCGGCGGTGACCTCGATCATCGCCCAGTCGTAGTCGCGTACGCTCTTCTGCCCCGCGCCGGTCCGCATCCGCTGCCAGTCCGCTTCGGCAGCCGGGTGGCGGCCTTGGTCGCGCTGAGCTTCGTGGCCGGGGGGGTGACCTGGTGGTTGGAGCGCACTCCCACGACGTAGCCCAGGCCCAGTTCGCGGCAGACGGTACGCACTCCCGCCCGCGGTCCGCCTCGAGGCGCGGCTTGGCCGCGAAGCACAGATCGTCGGACGCCGGTCAGCTCGCGGCGTTCCTCGTCGCCAGCCCACTCCTTGGTGAAGCACAGGCGCCGGCCGACAGGGGACGCGAAGTCGTCCGCGAGCAGGATCCCGTCGTCGGCCTCGCCGTTGGACTGACGACGGCCGCCTGTGTGAGCACCGCCGGGCCGGCCGCCGTGCCGCCGCTACGGCCGTTGTCGCCGGTGCCGTTCGGGACGTACCGCCCGTCTTGCCGTTGCCCTGCTGGCCGCCGGAGAAGCCGCCGCCTCCGCCGTTGCTCTTGCCGCCGAAGGCCCGGCCGAGGCCGTTGTAGCCCATGATCAGGTCTCAGGCGGTGCCGTCCGTGGCGACGCCGATGTACGGCCGTTCCGAGGCGGGCACCGGCGGACGCGGCCGCCGTCCGCCAGAAGCTGGAGATCGCCAGGGCCACGCCCGCGAGCACCAGGTTCATGATCCGCTTCGCGAGCTTCGGACTGGCCGCGTACAGGTAGACCGCGACGACGCCGGGGCCGGTGCGGAGGGCGGGGTCGCGGTGACCGTCCAGCTGGTCTACAGGGCTGGCACCTCAAGGGGCCAGTCCCAGGGGCGGCAGGGCTGTCACGGGGCTGGGCACCGGGCTGGCCTGGGTGGGACGCGGACTTGTATCAAGATCATTTGCGGGCGTCAAGTCACGGCATTCAGTGGCGTGACGACGCATGACCCGTTCGGGCTTACTCGAAACACGGCCTCACCGATCCGGAGCGAGGCTCATCCACCGAAAGGAGGACAGATCGTGTTTCGAACGAGTAAGAAGATCGCCCAGTTCGCGGCCATCACCGTAACCGCCGCAGGGGCGCTCCTGGGCGGCGGCGCCGCCGCCCAGGCCGCACCCGCCACGACACACGCCACCACTGTGGCAAGCGTCAGCAGCTGGGGTGGCTGGGGCGACGACGGCGACGGTTGGGGCAGCTCCGACAGCTGGGGCAGCTCCGACAGCAACTGGGGCAGCTCGAGCAACTGGGGCGACGACGGCGACGGTTGGGGCAGCTCCGACAGCTGGGGCAGCTCCGACAGCAACTGGGGCAGCTCGAGCAACTGGGGCGACGACT
>NZ_BNBC01000071.1:0-21329 GCF_014654675.1 Streptomyces spiralis | reverse complement strand
GCGACGGTTGGGGCAGCTCCGACAGCTGGGGCAGCTCCGACAGCAACTGGGGCAGCTCGAGCGACTGGGGTGGCTGGGGCGGCTGGGGCAGCTCCGACAGCTGGGGCAGCTCCAGCAGCAGCTGGGGCAGCTCCGACAGCTGGGGGTAGCCGACCCGGGGCAGGCGGCACCGACGCTGCCCTGACCCCCGCGGCCACGAGGGGCCCCCGGTCAGATGGCCAAGGCCCGGACGCGGGTGCGGCAGACACACCTCAGGTCTGAGATCGCCGCACCCGCGCGCCCGGGGCCGGGCACAGGTCCAGCCCCTTCTGTGCCCTCGGGCGCGCACCGACCCACAGGCACCAAGACCCAACCCACCGAGTCAACCCAGAGACTCAACCCAGGAAGAGGAACCCATGCGACCACTGCTCCAAGGACCCGACCGGCAGGGGACGCCGGCCGGGACAGCCCTTCCGCCGCTGGGCGGCCCGACCCCGACACCGACCGCGCACCAGGGTGCCGCAGCCGCGATGCGGCCGCCCGGCCGTGCAGCCAGAACGGGACACGCCATGAAGATCGTGTGCGTCGGCGGTGGACCGGGCGCGTTGTACTTCGCGATCGCGGCCAAGCGCCGCGATGCCGGCCTTGACATCACCGTCATCGAACGCGACCCGCCGGGGGCGACCTACGGCTGGGGCGTGGGGTATGGGGACGACCTGCTCGACCACCTCTACCGCAACGACCCCGACAGCGCCCAGGCGGTGCGTGCGGCCTCGGCCCTGTGGCAGGACCAGGAGGTCCGCCGCGGGGAACAGACCGCGTATCTGGGCCGGTACGGCTACAGCATCGCCCGCGCCACCCTGCTCGACATCCTCACCCGACGCGCAACCGAGCTGGGGGTGGATGTCCAGCACCGCCGCAAGGTCGACGACCTGGACGAGCTCGCCGACGCCGACTTGATCGTCGCCTGTGACGGGGCCAACAGCCGGGTGCGCCAGTTGCACGGCGACCACTTCGGCACCCGCCTGGAAGTCGGCCGCAACCCCTACATATGGCTGGGCACCGACAAGGTGTTCCCCCGCTTCACCTTCGCCTTCGAACCGACCCCGGCCGGGTGGATCTGGTTCTACGCCTACCCCTCGAGCGCGGAAATCAGCACCTGCGTCGTCGAATGCGCCCCAGAGACCTGGCGGGGGCTGGGGCTCGATACGCCCGACACCGCCGACGGTGTGCGGTTGTTGGAAAAGATCTTCGCCTCCGCTCTGGACGGCCACGCGCTGCTTGGCCAGTCCCGGGGGGAACCGGCACGCTGGCAGCACTTCACCGAGGTACGCAACGCCACCTGGTGCCACGACAACGTGGTGCTGCTGGGGGATGCCGCCCACACCACCCACTACACCCTGGGCTCGGGCACCCGGCTGGCGCTGCTGGATGCGATCGAGCTCGCGCACAGCCTGTATACGGCGGCAGAGCTGCCTGCCGCTTTGCAGGCCTACGACAAGCACCGCCGGGCCGCGCTCCATCCCGTGCAGGCCGCGGCCCGCACGAGCATGGCCTGGTTCGAGCATCTCGACCATTACCTCGAGCAGGATCTGGTGGACTTCGCCTACGCGATGTCGGTACGCCAGGGTGCCCAGGCGCCGTGGCACTACCAGCTGCACAGGGCCACCCAGGTCCCGGTACTGCGCCGGGTACGACGGGAAGCCGGCAGGGGCCGGCGGAGGTATCTGGCGCTGCGGCGCGGGGAGACCGCCCTCGGCGCGGGCAGCGCCACCAGGAGGGCCACGACCACGGCAGCCCTGGCGGCACCGGCGGGGCACCAGCAGTGACGGCACCGGACAGGGCAGCCCCGGCACTCTGGACCACCGCACGTGTCGAGCCGTGATTCCTCGTTCCCTGGCGGTTTTTCGGCCGGGCCGGCTCGATGCAGAACCTCGAAGGCCACGAACCCCACTGCAGCGCTTTTCCTCATCCCTCGCGATGCGGCGGCTCCGGTGCACGGCGCAAATTCACCGATCCGTGTGCCGGGCCGAACCCTGCACCCCGAAAGGAAAAAACCCATGAGCACTTACCCACGCACACATCACCCGGCGCCCGCGGCGGCCGCACCTGCCCAGGGCTTTCCACCGAGACAGCCCAGGCCCGCACTCCGGTCCCGGTTCTGTACACCGCCCTCGCTGCCACCGCCGTCGTCTTGACCCCGATCGTCGCAACGGCACTGGCCGCGCCCCCGCCGGAGGGGGCGCGGCCAGTGCCGTTGCGACGATCGGGGCGCTGCCTGGCTCCTGCCCGACGTGCCCAGTCCCAGCGCGATCGCGCGGGTGATGACCACGACCGTCGAGACAGGCGACCCCTGGGAGCATTGCGCGCCGTCCAGCGCCCCGGTCACGGCAGCAGACGGGTCCGGCGGTTATCTGACCGCGGTGATCGGGACCCGTTCTCCGAGCGTAGACGGGTACGGGCAACCAATCTTTTTCTGGCGCGGCACGACGTTTGGGGGCTGGGGCCGCAGCGGCGAAAGCCTGGCCATGCAAGTCATCACTCCCGGAAAACCGGGTACATCCGAGCACTGCGCCCATTACGGACCCGATGGCGGATTGTGGAGTCCCTCCCTGCCCGCGGTCATGATCGAATACCGGGCGAACTCATGTAAGAAGCCGTTGTCCTTTCGATCGCTCGTACTCAGGATCGAAAGGACAACGGCTTCTGACCGCAAAGCGGCGGCGGCGTCCGGTCCGCGGACTGCGCCCGGCCCTCCACCGCCGCCGGCGTGCGCGGGTCGACAGGGAGCCGGTCGTGGCCCCCTGGGTCACAGGCCCAGGGCGATGGCCATACGGGTCAGTTCGGCGGTGTTGGTGATGTTGAGCTTGGCCCGGATACGGCGCAGGTAGGCGTCCACGGTGTGGGTGGAGAGGCCCATGTGGCGAGCGGTCTGGAGGTAGGTGCGGCCGGCGGCGATGTGCCGGAGCGTCTCACGCTCGCGCGGAGCCAGCGCGGGGGCGGGGGCTTCGGTGTGCGGAATGGCGAGGGTGGAGCTCATGGTGCTGTCCTCCGGCGAGGGATCTGACCGTTTAGGGCGATTTGCCCTGGTTTCTTCAGATTGCTCGCCGGACGTCATGGCCGTGTCCGCCGACTGTCACAGGCGCGTCACAGGAAGGGCGGAATGGTTTGAGAGGCCGTATTTCTATCGATCACGAGGATGGTTCTGATCGGACACGGTCCTGACAACGGCATTGGTGCTGGGGTGGGCCGCCGACGTCATCGACCGCCGGGCCGCCCGCCTGCGGGCACGGTTCCACAAGATCACGCCGGTGCGGGCCGGCGGCGGCTGCACCGGGCGTGTACGGGTTCGTATCCTGCCGGTGTGATGGCTGGTGCGCTGTGGCGCCCGACGGAGCTGCGGGACGGGGGGTGGAAGCAGCCGCTGATGGCGTCGGGGACGGCGGGGCGGCCCGGGTTGTGGCTGGTGCGGGCGGAGGCCTTCAGGCCGGTGGCGGCACGTCTGGCCTCTTCGGTCCTGGACGGGGCCGAGACGGAGCGTGCGGCGGCGCTGAGGGAGACCCGGGACAGGGACACGTATCTGAGCGGGCACGTGGCCATGCGCCTGCTGCTGGGTGCCCACCTCGGCGTCCCGCCCGTCGACGTCCCGCTGGAGCGGCTGCCGTGCCCGCAGTGCGGGGAGCCGCACGGGCGTCCTGCGGTGCGTGGCGATCCCGTGCATTTCTCGCTGTCCCACAGCGGGGGGCTGTGCCTGTTGGCCTTCGCGGCGACGCCGGTGGGCGTGGACGTCGAGACGGTCCCCGGCCTCGCGGTGGCCGATGAGGTCGGGGCCTGCTTGCATCCGCGGGAGAGCGCCGAGTTGAGCGAGCTGCGGACGGTGGACAGGCCGGCGGCTTTCGCTCGGGTCTGGGCGCGCAAGGAGGCCTATCTGAAAGGGCTGGGCACTGGGCTGGGACGCGCCATGTCACTGGACTACCTGGGAGCTCGCAGGAGCGCACCGGCCACTGTGCGGGGATGGACGATCAGGGATGTGGCCGTGGACGACGGATACGCCGCCGCGGTCGCGGTTCGGCGCCCAGGTGCCGTACTCAAGGGTCGTCGGCCTCGGTGACGACGGTGGCCGGTCCGGGCGCAGGCCATGGCGGGGAGCGAGCTGTTCGGTGTGGTCTGGCGGGCTGACGCACACCGTCCGCGCCGTGTCCTCAGCGGCGCTGCCGCTCTGGGCCACCGCCGGCGGCACGCAGCTCCCTGCCATCGACCTGCTGTCCCTCGCCGACGAAGGGCGCATCAAGGAGTTCCCCGTATGGTCTGGTCGCGGTCCGCACTTCGCCCCCGGCGGGGGTGTGGGCGGCAGCGTCTTCGAGTACGTCGTCCCCGTAGAGGTCCTGTACCCAGTTGGTGTGGTAAACGGTTTCGAGGTAGCGCTCGCCGAGGTCGGGGGAGATGGCCACGGCGGTCGGCTGCCGGCGGGGTGCCGACTGCTGGGCGAGCCAACGGGTGGCGCCGCTGACGACCGTGCCGGTGGAGCCTCCGAAGAGGAAGCCGCGGCGGGCCAGCTGGTGGCAGGTGCGGATGGTGTCGGCTTCGCTGACGTGTATCACCTCGTCCACGTAGGAGTCGTCCAGCAGCGGTGGGCGGACGCTCGTACCCAGGCCGGGGATCATGCGCCGGCCTGGAGTGTCCTTGAAGGTGACAGAGCCCTCGGTGTCGATGGCGACGATGTGCACCGGCCTGTGCCACTCGCGGAAGTAGCGTGCGCAGCCCATGAGCGTGCCCGTGGTACCGGCTCCGACGAAGAGAACGTCGAGGTCGGGGAAGCGGCGGGCGATGGCCGGGGCGGTGGTGCGGTAGTGGGCCATGTGGTTGTTGGGGTTGGTGTATTGGTTGAGCCACACGTACCGGTCGTCCGACGCACATAGTGCGCGGACGTGGTCGATGCGCGCGCCGAGCAGGCCACCCTGCCGGGCGGGCTCAGTGACGATGTGGACCTGACTGCCGAGCGCTTCCATGAGCAGCCGGGTGGGCAGGTTGCAGCGGGTGTCGGTCACGCACACGAACTCGTAGCCCTTGCTGGCCGCGATCATGCTCAGGGCTACCCCGAGGTTGCCGGAGGAGGACTCGACGAGGACCGCGCCGTCGGTGAGCAGACCGTCGCGTTCGGCGGCCTCGACCATGGCGGCGGCAGCCTTGAGCTTGATCGAGCCGGCGAAGTTGAAACCTTCACATTTGAGGAACAACCGGTGCCGGGTGATCGCCTCCAGGTCGATGTAGAGGTCATTCTCGTTGAATTCCTGAGGGGCGGATATGACCGGCACGGTTGCCTCCTGATCCGTGTGTGAACCATCTCCACCAGTACGCGGGATCACCCGTGGTTCCGTCATGCCACCGGAATTCGGGGCTTGACAACGGCCGGGCTCACGCGTAGCGGCACGGATTCCTGGGATTCGAGGAGGGGCCTGCAGCGGGCTCGGTGCCTTTCACCCGGGCTTGTCCCGGCGCCTACCGCCACCAATGCGTGGTGTCAAGTTACGAGATTCAGCGGCGTGACGAAGTCGTGCCGGCCGGGCGTACTGGTGGGGCGGGCGTCAGGAATCCGCCGCGAAAGGCTCTGGCGCCTTTGCGGTTGGGAGAAGCCCACTTCCACCACACCGACGACATCGGAGCTCACATGGCAGGGAACTCCCCCCGTACCTGGACGGCCGGCCCGCCCCGCCTCTCCACGTGCCCCGACGACAGCGAAGAGCCTGACGCCGGGACCGCCGGGTCGCCGGCCGCCACCGCACGGCTGCTGGCCGAGGTGCTGGCCGACGTCGTGCGCGTGGAACACGTGTCGGCCGACAGCCACTTCTTCGATGACCTGGGCGCGGATTCGATGGTGATGGCCCAGTTCTGTGCGCGGGTCAGGAAGCGGGCGGACCTGCCGCCCGTGTCGATGAAGGACGTCTACCGGCATTCCACGGTCGAGACTCTCGCCGCTGCGCTGACCGGGCCCGAAGCCACGGCCTTGGCATCCGCTGCCACCGGTGCGGCGACCGCGGGCACCGGATCCACGACCAGCGCGTCGACCCCCACGGTGCCTCCGACACCCGTATCCATGCCCCATCAGCCGTCCGTCCCGGCCTCCGGGCCGGTGCCGGCCACGAACGCCGCACAGACCTCGCACGGGGCCGCAGTACGAGCCGGCACGCGTCAGTACGTGCTGTGCGGACTGCTGCAGTTGCTGTTTTTCCTCGGGTACTGCTACCTGGCTGCCTTGGCAGCGACACGGGGCTACGCATGGATCGGCGACGGCTCCGCCCTCGCCGATCGCTACCTGCGTTCCGTGCTGGTCGGCAGTGCCGGATTCATCGGCCTGTGCACGGTGCCGATCCTGGCCAAATGGACGCTCATCGGCCGCTTCACCCCCCGTCAGTTCCCCGTGTGGAGCCTCACCTACCTGCGCTGGTGGATCGTCAAAACCCTGATCCGGACCAGCCCCGTCCGCCTGTTCACGGCGTCGCCGCTGTTCGTGCTGTATCTGCGTGCGCTGGGCGCGAAAATCGGTCACGATGTTGCGATCTTTTCCACACATATTCCTGTGTGTACGGATCTGCTCACCATCGGAGACGGGGCGGTCATACGAAAGGACTCTCTGTTCTCCTGTTACCGCGCCCATGCCGGCCTCATCCAGACCGGTCCGGTCACTCTCGGCAAGGACGTCGTCGTCGGTGAACAGACGGTCCTGGACATCCATACCTCCATGGGCGACGCGTCCCAGCTCGGTCATGCCTCGTCCCTGTACGCCGGGCAGGCCGTGCCCGCCGGGGAGCGTTGGCACGGTTCACCGGCCGAGCCCACCGGCACAGACTTCCGCAGTACGCACGCCGCCGACTGCTCCGCCACGACAAAGATCCGCTACGCCCTGGGGCAGCTGCTGGCCCTGCTGCTCGTGTATCTGCCCCTGGCCACGGGCGGCGCGGCCCTGCTGGTCGCCGCGGTACCGCAGCTGAAGGCCCCCCTCGATCCCGGGTCATGGCCGCACGCCGGCTCGGCGTTGTGTCTGGGGGCGCTGGCCGCTTCCTTCACACTGTTCTTCGGCGCCGCACTCGCCGGGCTTGCCCTCCAGGGCGTGGTGCCGCGCCTGCTCAACAGCGCGATCAAGCCGGACACGGTCTACCCGCTCTACGGCTTCCATTACGGTCTGCAGCGGGCGATCGCCCTTCTGACCAACCGGAAGTTCTTCACCACGATATTCGGGGACAGCTCCGCGATCGTTCACTACCTGCGCTACCTCGGCTACGACCTGTGCCATTTCACGCAGACCGGCTCGAATTTCGGCACGGAACTCAAGCACGACAGTCCGTTCCTTACCTCGGTGGGCAGCAACACGATGGTCGCCGACGGCCTGTCGGTCATCAACGCCGACTTCTCCAACACGTCGTTCCGCCTCTGCCGTGCCTCAATCGGAGCGCGAAGTTTCCTCGGGAACCGCATCGCCTATCCGGCACAGGCACGGATGGGCGACAACTGCCTGCTGGCCACGAAGGTCATGGTGCCCATCGACGGAGAGATACGGGAGGGCGTCGGTCTGCTGGGTTCGCCTCCTTTCACCATTCCGCGCACCGTGATGCGGGACGCCCGGTTGAACAACGTGGCGGGCGGCAGCGAACTGCGCCACCGCCTCGTCCGAAAGAACCGGCACAACGCCGTGACCGCGGTGCTGTATCTGCTGGCGCGGTGGTTCCACGTCTTCGTCGTCACCCTGCTGACGCTGGGAGCCGGAAGCCTCTACCCCTCCATGGGCGCATCGGCGATTGCCCTGTCCATGGTCGGTGGCCTCGTCTTCAGCGTCTGCTATTTCACCCTGATCGAGCGGGCCGCCACGGGATTCACGGTACAACGGCCGCTGACCTGCTCCATCTACGAGCCGTCCTTCTGGCGGCACGAACGCTTCTGGAAGATGGCGGCGGTCGATCACGCCCAGATGTTCAGCGGGACCCCGTTCAAGAACGTGGTTCTGCGGTTGCAGGGTGCCCGGATCGGCAAGCGGGTCTTCGACGACGGCTCCTTCTTCCCCGAACGGACGCTGGTGACGATCGGGGACGACTGCACCCTCAATGCGGGCACGGTGGTCCAGTGTCACTCGCAGGAGGACGGCGCCTTCAAGTCCGACCGCACCACGATCGGTGCCGACTGCACGCTCGGTGTCGGCGCATTCGTCCACTACGGCGTCGCCCTGGCCGACCACGTCGACCTGGCCTGCGACTCCTTCCTCATGAAGGGCGAACACGTCCCCTCGCAGGCCCGGTGGGGCGGAAACCCAGCCCGTCAGCTGCCCGACAACACCCTCCGCCCACCCGTCTCTCTGACAGGCCGCATCTGAGGCCGTGCCGCACGCACCCCGCCACATCAGACCACATCAGCACTCGAACGAAGGACAGATCCTGATGGCACTCGACACTCCCGCCGCCCGAGGCTTCTGGCACGGCATCCTGACGGAGTCCGGCGGCTGTACGCCCCTTCCGCACTGGACCCGCGAGCCGGTTGCCGGACTGGCCGAGCACCACGCACCGATCCCCCTCAGTGACGCGGCAGCCGTGCGCCGACTGGCGGACGACCTGGCCGTGCCGTTGAGTACCGTGCTGCTGGCGGCGCATGTCAAAGTGCTGGCCGCGCTGACCGGTGAAAGCGCCGCCACCATCGGCCTGTCCGGGCTCGCCCCTGGCCGGCCGCTGCCGTGCCGGCTGACGACGGCACCCCGTTCCTGGCGGGCCCTGCTGGTGCACACCCACGAGGCCGTCTCGCAGGTGCTCGTTCACCGGGACTACCCGGTCGACGACCTCAGGCGCGAACTCGGCCTTCCCGAGCCGTCGTATGAAACCGCACTTGATGCCACCGGCTTCGGCGACGCCCCCGCCGCAGACAGCAGCGCCCCGGCCACCGACGCAGTGCTGCGGATGGGCATTGCGCACCACGACGACGGCGGGCTCACGCTGCGGGCGCGCTACCGCACCGATGTCCTCGACGCCGACAGCGCGGCCCGCATCGTCGGCTACCACCTCACCGCGCTCGCCCTGATCGTCGCCGACCCGGCCGCGGAGCACGGCCGGCAGAGCCTGCTGTCCGCCGAGGAACGGCGCTTCCAGCTCGAAGGGCTCGCCGGGCCCCACCGCAGCCTGCCCGACGCCGGGGCCCATGAGCTGTTCGAGCAGCGCGTACGGCACGACCCGCACGCGGTCGCAGTGGTGCACCGCAACCGGCAGTGGACCTACCGGGAGCTCAATGCCCGTGCCAACCGGCTGGCCCGCGCCCTGCTGGCGCGAGGACTCGACCGCGAAGGCGTCGTCGCGGTGGTGATGGACAGAAACCTGGACTGGCCGGCCGCCGTGCTGGCCGTCTTCAAGGCCGGCGGCGTCTACCTGCCCATCGAGCCGCAGCTGCCTGCCGAACGCGTCAAGGCCATGCTCACCGCTTCGCGGTGCACGCTGGTGCTCACCGGACCGACCGCCCCCACCACCCTCCGAACGGCCCTCGCGTCCCTGCCCACCGTGCGGACGCTGCACACCGACACCGCCGACGAGGAGGGCCACGCCGACGACGACCTCGGTATCGCCGTGGCAGCCGACCAACTGGCCTACATCTACTTCACCTCCGGCTCCACCGGCAGGCCCAAAGGCGCCATGTGCGAACACGGGGGCATGCTCAACCACCTCCACGCCAAGATCGACGACCTGGAGGTCGCCGAAGGACAGGTGGTCGCCCAGACCGCGCCCCAGTGCTTCGACATCTCGCTGTGGCAACTGCTCGCCGCGCTCCTGGCCGGGGGACGGACCCTTCTGGTCGAGCAGAACGTGATCCTCGACGTCCGGCAGTTCGTCGACACCATCGCCCGCGAACGGGTCCGCGTCCTCCAGGTCGTTCCGTCGTACCTGGAAGTCGTCCTCACATACCTGGAGCAGCACCCGCGCGAACTGCCGGACCTGCGGTACGTGTCGGTCACCGGCGAGACGCTGAAGAGGGAACTCGCCCAGCGCTGGTTCGCCGCCCAGCCCCACGTCAAGCTGGTCAACGCCTACGGACTGACCGAGACCTCCGACGACACCAACCACGAGATCATGGACCGTGCACCGGACGGCGACCGGGTCCCGCTGGGCCGGCCGGTCAACAACGTGCACCTCTACGTCGTCGACGAGGGCCTGAACCCGGTGCCGCTCGGTGCGCCGGGCGCGATCGCCTTCTCGGGGATCTGCGTCGGCCGCGGCTATGTCAACGACCCCGAGCGCACCCGGCCCGCCTACCTGAGCGATCCCCACCGCCCAGGCCGGCGCCTCTACCTGAGCGGCGACTTCGGCCGCTGGCGGCCCGACGGCAAGCTGGAGTTCCTGGGCCGTCACGACACCCAGGTCAAGATCCGTGGCTTCCGCATCGAGACCGGCGAGATCGAGAACACCCTGCTGCAGGTGCCCGGCGTCCGCGACAGCGCCGTGCTGGTCGCCGAACGACCCGACCACAGCACACACCTGGTGGCCTTCTACACCTCCCCGCGCCCCCTGCACACCGACGTCCTGCTGGACCGGCTGAGCACCGTACTGCCCCCGTACATGGTCCCTTCGGCCGTCCACTGGTGCGCGGACCTCCCGCTGACCGCCAACGGCAAGGTAGACCGCAAAGCCCTGACGGCCCTGGCCACCCAGCTGCTTCATGCCGCGAAGGACGACGTCGAAGCGCCCGCTACACCCACCGAACGGCGGCTGGCCGCCGCATGGGCCGGCGCCCTCGACGTCCCGCAGGACCGGATCGGACGCCACGACCACTTCTTCGACCTGGGCGGCACCTCGCTGTCGGCCGTGAAACTCGCCATCAGCCTGGACCGCCTGGTGTCCCTGGCGGACATCACCCGCCACCCCGTCCTCACGGACCTGGCCCGGCTCCTGGAGGAGCAGGAGCTTGGCCGGCAGCCGTCAACCACGCGACAGGCTCCAGCCTGACCTCGTCCGACTTCCCCGACCCACGGAACATCCCCCCACCACGCAAAGGACACGAAAGATGTCACTCCCCACCTCCACCCTCCCCACGCCCGGGACGGAACTCGACATGCACCCCGGCAAACCCCCCGTCCTGCACACCAGCGTCCACGCCCGCGGGAACGCGCCCGGCTGGGCGGCCGAGCACCGCCACGCCGTCCGCAGCCTCGTCACCGAACACGGCGCGCTCCTCATCCGCGGCCTCGCTCTGCAGGAGGACGACCAGGCCGGGGCCGTCCTTTACCACCTGGCTCCCGGCCTGATGACCGAGAGGGAGGCCTTCGCGCCCCGCCGCACCCGCGCGCCGGGCCTCTACTCCTCCACCACCTGGCCGGCCAACCAGCCCATGTGCATGCACCACGAACTCAGCTACACCCACGCGCCCCCCAGCCTGCTGCTGCTGGCCTGCCTGGCTGCGCCCCGCACCGGCGGAGCCACCGCTCTCGCCGACGCCACCGCCGTCCTCGACGCGCTGCCGCCCGAGCTGGTCCAGCGGTTCGAAGAGGAGGGCTGGCTGCTCACGCGCACGTACCACGACGAGATCGGGGCCTCCTGGGCGGAGTCGTTCGGCACCGACGACAGGACTGCTGTCGAGGACTACTGCCGCGCCCACAGGATCGAGTTCCGCTGGCTGCCCGACGGAGGCCTGCACACCCGCCAGCGCCGCCGCGCCGTGGTGCGCCACCCGGTCTCCGGCCGACGCTGCTGGTTCAACCAGATCGCGTTCCTCAACGAGTGGACGATGGCCCCCGAGGTGCGGGAGTACCTCATCGACGTCCACGGCCCCGACCGACTGCCCTTCACCACGCGCTTCGGCAACGGCGATCCGATCGGCGAGGACGTCGTCCAGCTGATCAACACGGTGTACGAGAGGCACACCGTCCGCGAGCCGTGGCAGGACGGCGACCTGATGCTCGTCGACAACGTCCGCATGGCACACAACAGGGAGCCCTTCGAACCGCCGCGTGACGTCGTCGTCGCCATGGCCGAACCGCTGCACCTGGCCCCCTGCCCGCCGGCCTTCGACGAGAACGCCCGATGACCACGCCCCCCTTCCTGCGCCAAGGAGTCCGCACCATGCCCCAGTCCGCGATGCCCCAGCCGAGCACGACGCCACCGCAGGCCGCGGTGCCACCGTTCGCCGTGATCCCCGGTGCCCAGGTCCAGCACACGCTGCAGGGCCGAGAACGGCAGATCGTCGATCTCGTCGAGTCGACCTACCGGCTGCACGCAGCCGGGGACTCGGTCAATCCGCCGTCGTACTTCCTGCGCTTCCCCGACCGGCCGACGGCGCGGATCATCGCGCTGCCCGCGTCGATCGGCGGGCAGGTACGGGTGGACGGCCTGAAGTGGATCTCCAGCTTCCCCGACAACGTGTCCTCCGGCATCCCGCGAGCCTCGGCCGTGCTCATCCTCAACGACCACGACACCGGCTATCCGCTCGCCTGCCTGGAGAGCTCCATCATCAGCGCGAGCCGAACGGCCGCGATGGCCGCGTCGGCGGCCGACTGGCTCAGCCGCCACCGCCGACGCCCCACCCGCGTCGGATTCTTCGGAACCGGCCTGATCGCCCGCTACATCCACGCCTATCTGACCGCAACCGGCTGGAACTTCGACCAGATCGGCATCCACGACGTGTCCCCCGACCACGCTGCCGGCTTCCACAGCTACCTGGAACACACCGATGCGGCCCCACGGATCACGACGCACGACAGCCCGGAGCAGCTGATCCGCTCCAGCGACCTGGTGGTCTTCGCCACCATCGCCGGCCGGCCGCACGTCACCGACCCGGCATGGTTCGACCACAACCCCTTGGTGCTGCACATGTCGCTGCGCGACCTCGCCCCCGACATCGTGCTCGCATCGGCGAACATCGTCGACGACGTCGACCACTGCCTCAAGGCCGACACCTCACCACACCTGACCGAACAGCTCACCGGCAACAGGGACTTTCTCACCGGAACGCTGGACGACGTCATGACCGGCCGGGTGGCGCTCCCGGAGGACCGGCCCGTGGTCTTCTCGCCCTTCGGCCTCGGAGTCCTCGACCTCGCCGTCGGCAAACACGTGTACGACGAGGTGGCCCGCGCCGGGCATCTGCACGTCGTAGAGGACTTCTTCCATGAACTGAGCCGCTACGGATGAGCGGCCGGGCGGCCCGGCCCCCGCCGGTTCACGGAGGCAGGCCCGTCTGGTACCGAGGGGCCGGGCCGGGCAGGGTCTGACCCGGCCCGGGCCCGATGCCCTCGAGGAGGCGCTCGTCGCGTCTCTGTGCGGACCGGTCCGTCCTGGTCCACGTCCTGGTGCCGGTGGGCTGCACAGGGCGGCCGGGTCCGGTCCGTTGGTGTGTGTCCCTCGGACGCCGGCCGGCAGGACCGCGCGAGCGGGCTGCCGGGGAGGAGACCTTGCGTCGCCTGGGCGCGAGGCGGTTGGTCCGTGGCCGGGTGTGGCCGGTCTTCGACCGGCCTTTCAGGCTGGCTGGGACGGCTGATCGCGCTCGACCTGCTGGCCTTGGATGCTCATGCTCGCCCTGACCGGCCAGCCCGGCTCCGGGAAGTCCCGCCGTCTGCGGTTCCGCCTGTCTCCGCGGCCGCCCGGCTTATCACCACCGGCCGGCGCCGCATCCTCCGCCTCATCCGTCACTGGCCCTGGGACCAGCGAGATCACAGGCGCCTTCGAATGGCATGTTCTCCTGCCGAACTCCGGCTGACACGGCAGCTTTCCGTACCTGCGAACAACGCCACCCCGCCCGGAGCAGTGGAACCCGGCGACCACTCGACGTGTCACTCGGGTCCCCGACGTGCCCGCCATCAGCCGCAGAAAGCGAAACGGTCCACCGACTCCGTCGACGGACCGTCATGCAAGATCGAGGTTAGCTCGTACGTGGGTGGACAGATGAGGTTGTACGCCGACAACACTCCGCGCAACGGCTTTCAAGACGGACCCACGCAGTGGGCGACACCTGCCCCAGCCGTGCCTCACACGCAGCCCGGTGGGTTCGAGGGGCCTATGCAGCCCTCGCTTGGCGATTCCGCCGTGGCCTTCGTTGTCTGAGGCGTTGCCTCAGCACTCGTCACGCCCACCGCTCCGGCGAGCAGCGCAGCAACGAAGAACGCACCGACGAGGTGTCGGATGCGCTTCCGGGTACTTGTCATCATGATGATCTCCCTTGAATTTGGGCGTATTACTCACTGTTTGTCGGTTTAGTGCTCCAGCTTGGTACTGCAGCCGGACCACTGTCAACCACTATGTTTTCCCTGGTCAACGGCCTGGAGGTAGTGGGGGAGTGCAGTGGGGCGGGGGCGGTGACCCCAGCGTCGGGCCGCAGCCATGCCCGCCCGGCGATCAACAGTCGAAGACCACCGGCCCACCGCGACCAACTCGACTCCCGCCGCCCCAGGTGAAAAGGGGAGGCTAGAACTTGATCACCGACACCGAGGCCGAGCCGGAGTTGGCCGCGTAGGCCCGGCGTCCGTCCGGGGAGACCACCACCCACACCGGGTACCCGTCGACATGGATGGGGTTGCCCACGGTGCGGTTGGTGGTGGTGTCGATCACCGACACCGAATCCGAGCCGGCATTGGCCGTGTAGGCCCGGCGCCCGTCCCGGGAGACCGCCACCCCGACTGGCTTCTTGCCGACATGGATGGGGTTGCCCATGGTGCGGTTGGTGGTGGTGTCGATCACCGACACCGAATCCGAGCGGGCGTTGGCCACGTAGACCCGGCCTCCGTCCGGAGACACCGCCACCCCCTCCGGGGTGTGGCCGACATGGATGGGGTTGCCCATGGTGCGGTTGGTGGCGGTGTCGATCACCGACACCGAATCCGAGCCGGCATTGGCCACGTAGACCCGGCCTCCGTCCGGAGACACCGCCACCCCGTACGGCGTTTTGCCGACATGGATGGGGTTGCCCACGGTGCGGTCGGTGGCGGTGTCGATCACCGACACCGAATCCGAGCCGGCATTGGCCACGTAGACCCAGCGTCCGTCCGGAGACACCTTCACCCCGATTGGCTTCGTGCCTACATGGATGGGGTTGCCCA
This sequence comes from Streptomyces spiralis, assembly GCF_014654675.1. Classification (GTDB taxonomy): domain Bacteria; phylum Actinomycetota; class Actinomycetes; order Streptomycetales; family Streptomycetaceae; genus Streptomyces; species Streptomyces spiralis. Next base: position 6,301 of record NZ_BNBC01000071.1, on the reverse strand, counting down.
TGGTGCGGTTGGTGGCAGTGCTGATCACCGACACCGAATCCGAGCCGAAGTTGGCCGTGTAGGCCAGGCCTCCGTCCGGGGACACCGCCACCTCGTACGGCTTGTCACCGACACCGATGGGGTTGCCCACGGTGCGGTTGGCTTCGGTGTCGATCACCGACACCGAAGCCGGGCCGAAGTAGTTGGTCGCGTAGGCCCGGCGTCCGTCCGGGGACACCGCCACCCCGCCCGGGGATTTGCCGACCTGGATCGAGGACACGGACGGTGCGGTGGGACCCGAGGAACGGGACTGTGCCAGGTAGATGACGCCGCCCGTCGCGGCAAGCGCCACCAGCGCCACCACCGCAATGAGCTTGGTCCGTCGGTTTCCGGGCCGCGGCGGGCGGGGCCGCAGCCGGGCCTCGTGCCCTTTGTGCGGCAGTGGTTCCAGGGGCGGGCCGTTCGGCTCCTCCGGCTCGGCCGGCGACAGGATCACGGTCGGCGGGGCCGATTCCTGGGGGCGCGACGGCTTCGAGGCGGGGGGCCGCTCGGGCGGCGGCACCTCCGGTGAGGGAGCCGGTTGCTGCAAAGGGGACGCGTGGGGCTGGCCGGCGATGGAGGCGAGCCGCCGGGCGGCCTCCTCACCGTCCATCCTGTCCGCGGGGTCCTTGGCCAGCAGCCCGATGAGGACCGGGGTCAGCTCCGTCGCCTGGCGCGGCAGGCTCGGGGACTCGAACAGCAGGGCGCTCAGAGTGGCGAGGGCGGTGTCGCGGTCGAAGGGACCGGCCCCCTCGAGGGCGTAGTACAGGGTGGCCCCGAGCGAGAACAGGTCGGCGGCAGGGGTGGGCGGCTGACTGTTGGCCCGCTCCGGGGCCATGAAGCGCGGCGTCCCGAGGACCTCCATGGTGGCGGTCAGGCGGTCCTCCCCGGAGCTCGGCTCCAGCGCGATGCCGTAGTCGGTGAGCATCACCTGGCCGCCGCCCTCCGTCGGATAGGAGGGCTGGGGCCCCGGATGGGTCAGCAGGATGTTGGCCGGTTTGACGTCCCGGTGCAGGACACCGAGCCGGTGTCCCTCCAGCAGGGCGTCGAGGACCGCCAGACCGATCCGGGCGACTTCGCCGGGCGGCAGCGGCCCCTGCTCGCGCACCACCGCCTCCAGATCCATGGCATCGGGCACGAACTCCATGACGATCCACGGCAGGTCGCCCTCCTCCACGATGTCGTGCACGGTGACGACATGCGGATGGTTGCGCAGCCGGGCGGCGTGCCGGGCCTCGCCGCGGGCCCTCGCGACCCGGCAGCGCACCTCGCATTCGGGGACGTCCGGCGGCAGAACGATCTCCTTGAGCGCGACCTCGCACGCCAGTTCCTGGTCGTACGCCAGCCACACACGTCCCATGCCACCGGTACCGAGCCGACGCAGAAGCCGGTAACGTCCGATGATCACGCGCCCGGCGGCCTCTTGCGCTCCTGACATGGCGCTCCTCTTCCAGGACGGCCAGCAGGGGTTCCTCGGCGGCCGCTGAAGAGTCTCTCTCCACGTATTGCATATCGCTCGAAGAACGGCAAGTCACCCAGAACGGGTGTAACCCGCGTAGGTTCCGCGCGGCGGTGTCGGGATCAGGAGCGGGAAAGCGCGAGCGCCGAGAAATGGTCATTACGCGTAATGCCTGATCACGGGATGTGATCGGTTTCCAGGTGGATATCTCGGGTCCGGGCGGGGGAGATTTCCGGATGGCCGTTGCGGTGGCGGGTTCTCCAAGGTTCTTCACGGCGCGGGCAGGCAGGGTGCGGGGTCGGTCGTGCCCCAGCGGCCGGGTCGGGACGCCTCGATGCGACCGCGGAGACCGACGTGGAGGGCCGGCTCCGCATCGGCGACGACGGCTACTTCTCCACCATCGACCGCAAGAGGACCTCGTCATCTGTGGCGGCTTCAACGTCTACCCGTGGGAGATCGAGGCGGTTATTTCGAGAGCCCCATGCGTTGGGCCGTCTGTACGTAGGTGCGCCCGGCGGCGATGTGCTGCAGCGCCTCCCGTTCACGTGGGGCCAGCGCAGCCGGCCCGCACGAAGGCAGAGGCGGGGGCTTTGGCGCACAGGGCGGGTGCGAGGCTCATGGCGGCTTTCCTTCGGCGCATCGGTCCGGTCGTCCCGGCTCGCATCTTCGAGTTACACGGATGCCGAAATGTGGTTATTTGTTCCTAACTGACACGGGCAGGTCCAGGCCGGTTCTATGCCGTCGCCTATTTCCTGAAATTTTCGTTGTCTGCCCATTTCGGTGACGTACAGAACCACCCTCGGCACCCGGCCCCGCACACAGCGCACCGCCCACCGCGGGCGGTCCGCGCCCCCCGCCTGGCCCGGGCACCTCACCGAGCACCGTGCTGGTGCTTCCTGCCCCGCAGGATCATGCTTGTAGGTAGGGCCCTGGCCGCGGAGGTTCCCCCGGGAACAGCGGTCGAGGAACGAGCGAGGCGAGATGAGCGCCGATGGAGCACCTTCCTACTCCTCCTGGTGAACGGCCGGGCGAGGCGGAGGCCCCGCTCGAGCCTCCCCGCACCGCCACCGTCACGGCCACGGCCACCGTCGACGAACACGGCATCGTGACGGGGTGGGACGAGGGCGCCCGGCGCCTGCTCGGCTACGAGCCCTCACAGATCATCGGCCGCCCTGCCACCCGCCTGCTCGCCGACGACGCCGGCGAGGCCGCCCGCCGGGCGGCCGGGCACCAGGCGGCCGGCGAGGACCGGTGGAACGGCACCGTAGTGCTGCGCCACCGGGACGGCGGCCGCCTCGAACAGCACCTGCTCGCCCACCGCCGCACCCCCACCGGCGGTGCGGCCACCGAGTGGCTCCTTCTCTGCGCCGTGACCAGCCCGCCGCCACGTCCCGAAAACTGCCCACAAGACACACCGGGCGAGCGGGGGCAGGAGGAGGAGCCGGGCGCGCCGAGGGAGCTGAAGGAGTGGGCGTTCGCGCAGTCCCCGTGCACCCTGGCCGTCTTCGGCACGGATCTGCGGCTCATCGCGGCGAACACCGGGATGGAGCGCGCCCTCTCGCTCACCGAGGCCGAGATGCGTGGGCTGCGCCTGGTGGACATCGCGCCGCACCCCGTGGGCGAGGAGATCCAGGCGCGGATGCGCCGGGTGCTCCAGGACGGCCAGCCGCAGTGGACCGAGGCCTTCCTCCCCGCCGCCCACGCCGGACGCGCTGACGGCCCAGAAAGCGGCCGGCCAGTGTCGCTCACCGCGCTGCGCGACGGAGCGGGCCGGCTGCGGGGCGTGTGCCTGACCGCGTACCAGGGGCACGCGGAGAGGGAGCGGATGCTGCTGAACGAGGCCGGCACCCGTATCGGCACCACCTTGGACATCGCCCGTACAGCCCAGGAACTCACCGACGTCGCCGTCCCCCGCCTTGCGGACTTCGCCGCCGTCGACCTGCTCCCTGCGCGCGGTGGGGAAGCGGGCGCCACCGCCCTGGCCGGGCCGATCACCATGCGCCGCGCCGCCGTGCGCTCGGTCCTGGAAGGAAACCCCGAGTCCCCGGTCGCCGTCGGCGAGTCCAGCACCTACCCGGCGCTGTCCCCGGTGGCCGAATGCCTGGCAAAGGACCGCGGGGCGCTCTACGAGATGACCGGCCCTGCCCTTGCCCGGTGGGCCGGTCAGGACCCAGGTGCGGCCCGGCTCCGCGAGTGGGGCACACACTCGCTCATGGTGGTGCCGCTGCGCGCCCGAGGCACCACCCTGGGCGCCGCCCTCTTCAGCCGCCACCACAACCCCGCCCCCTTCACCCCCCAGGACCTGCAGCTGGCAGAGGAGGTCACCGCCCGGGCCGCCCTGAGCATCCACAATGCCCGGCGCCACACCCCCGAACGCACCAGCGCCATGACCCTGCAGCGCAGCCTGCTCCCGCGGGTCCTGCCCGAGCAGGCCGCCCTCGAGATCGCCTCCCGCTACCTGCCCGCCGACCCCCTGGCCGGCGTCGGCGGCGACTGGTTCGATGTGATCCCGCTGTCAGGCGCACGCGTCGCCCTCGTCGTCGGGGACGTCGTCGGCCACGGCATCCGCGCCTCGGCCACCATGGGCCGGCTGCGCACCGCGGTACGCACCCTGGCCGACGTCGACCTGCCGCCCGACGAACTGCTCACCCACCTCGACGACCTCGTCATCCACCTCTCCGCCGATGAAGCCACCCCCGAAGGCGTCCCCGAAGGCGCCGGCGGCATCGGCGTCACTTGCCTCTACGCCGTCTACGACCCCGTCACCCGCCGCTGCACCCTCGCCCGGGCCGGCCACCCCCCGCCCGCCGTCGTCACTCCCGACGCCGCCTACCTCCTCGACGTTCCCGCCGGCCCCCCGCTCGGCCTGGGCGGCCTGCCGTTCGAGGCCACCGAGACCGAACTACCCGAAGGCAGCCTGCTCGCCCTTTACACCGACGGCCTCCTCGAACGCCGAGACCACGACATCGACGAAGCCTTCGACAAGATGTTCGCCGGTCTCGTCCGCCCCGCCCACACCCTCGACACCGTCTGCGACCACGTCCTCACCGCCACCCTCACCCACCGCCCCGACGACGACATCGTCCTGCTCATCGCCCGCACCCGCGCCCTCAGCGCCGACCGCGTCGCCGCCTGGGACCTGCAACCCCACCCCGCCGTCGTCGCCCGCGTCCGCCAAAATGCCATCGCCCAGCTCTCCACGTGGGGACTGACCCAGGCCGGCTTCATCACCGAACTCATCGTCAGCGAACTCGTCACCAACGCTATCCGCTACGGCAAACCCCCCGTCCAGTTCCGCATGATCCACCACAACACCACCCTCATCTGCGAAGTCTCCGACACCAGCAGCACCACCCCCCACATGCGCCGCGCCCGCTTCTACGACGAAGGCGGACGCGGCCTCCTTCTCGTCGCCCAACTCGCCGACCGCTGGGGCACCCGCCATACCCCCACCGGCAAGACCATCTGGGCCGAACAAATCGTCACACCTGACAGTGAGTGAAGTTCCCCCGCTGAGTCCCGGGGGAAGCAGTCCCAGGTAGCGAGCAAGAAGAGCAACACGAGCAAGCAGTACACGGCCGAGTCCAAACGAGACGCGGTCGCGCTGGTCCAACGTTGGGGAAGACGGTCACCGAGGTCGCCCGGGAGATCGGAGTGAGCCCGGAGGGACTGCGTAACTGCGTGAACCAGGGCAAGGCCGACCGCGGTCAGGGCCAACTTCGCGAACGACGCCCGAGGTGCATCGTCTTCCACGTCCTCGGCGAGCTGAGCGCCTGGGTCGTCGTAGCAGCATCCAGCGTGTGCGGCACCTGTCGCAACGGTCGATCCTGGAAGGGATCGGCCAGGAGAGGGCTGCCATGCTCGACCCGTCCCGCTCACTCTGTGCCGGCGTGCTTGAAGGCCTGCCTGTGGAGCGGCCTCGTGCAACCATCCGCGCGGACCGGTGCGAGTCGGTGACACCCCAGGGGCTGCTGGGAGGGCTCAACGCATGGCGGTGTCCCCGTGGAGAAGGGCTTCCCCCAGAGGACTCAGGGTGTGCAGGACGGCGCTGCCATTGCGCGTGGTGGTCAGGAGGCCGGCGTGGCGCAGGACGGTGGTGTGCTGGCTGGCGGAGGGCAGGGAGATGCCGACGCGGTCGGCGAACTGTGGTGGTGGTGCCCGGGTGGCGTGCAGCGGCAAGGACGGCCGCGCGAGTGCGGCCGAGTAGGGGGCCGAGGGCGTCCGCGCCCTTGGCAGCCGGTTCCCCGGCGTGCATGGGGTACATCAGCACGGTGGGTTCCTCGGGCCGGTACATCAGCGCGCCGGAGCTGTTGCAGTCCCAGATCTGGAGGCGCGGGAACCATTCGTCATCGCCGCGGAACCGATATGGGTAGGGTCTTGGATGTGCAGCTCCGCTACAACTACCGGGCCTACCCGGACGCCGCACAGCGCCGTGCGCTGGCCAGTGCGTTCGGGTGTGCCCGCGTGGTGTGGAACGACTGCCTGCGCGACCGGAAGGAAGCGCACGCGGCAGGACTGCCGTACGTGAAGTCGGCCGAGCTGTCCCGGCTTCGCATCACCCAGGCCAAACGCACCGAGGAACGCGCCTGGCTCGCCGACGTCTCAGCGGTCGTCCTGCAACAGTCCCTGCGGGATCTGGATGCCGCCTACAAGAACTTCTTCGACTCGGTCAAGGGCAAGCGGCAGGGCCGCAGGGTGGGGCCACCCCGGTACAAGTCGAAGAAGGACACCCGGCAGTCGATCCGCTTCAACACCAACGCCTTCTGCCTCCACAGCGACGGCACGGTGTACGTGGCCAAGGTCGGCAACCTCAAGGTCAAGTGG
>NZ_BNBC01000070.1 GCF_014654675.1 Streptomyces spiralis | reverse complement strand
TACCTCACACAACAGGCATACCGCGACGATCACACATCGTCAGCCCCCAACGACACCACGCAGCAAAGGTCAGTAGCAGTTGGCCGCCCTGCGACCTGCCAGGATGCGCGAGCGCGGATCCGTAGGTGTCATTTCGCCCAGCTGGTCCCCAGCACGAATGGATCAGAGGGAGCCGGTGGCCGCAGGCCAGGCATCGGTAGCGACCGTTGGCGCGGCCGTGCGGCAGCCGGGCGGAGGCGTCGGGGTCGCGGCGCAGGTCGATGATCCGTCCGTGGTCGGCGACGTCGACGGCGAGCTGGTCCATCCGCGGCAGCTTACTGCGGGTGCTGCGGCGGGTGGCGCCGGCGGGCAGAGCGAGCGGGCGGGGAGGGGCACTGGGGGTGGTGCCGGCGGCGTGGCGGGTCATGCGGGTCGACTCCAGGGTCGGGGAGGGCCGGGGCGTTGAGAGAAGCCTTGCCCGGATGGAGTTCTCCGGCGGTTGTCCGGTCGTGTTTGTGCAGGTGGCGGCCGGACATGGCCGGACTGGTCCGGGCGGCAGCTGTGGCTGGACAACGCGTGGTCGCGCTCTGACGCCGGTTTCTGACTGTGCGTACGCTGATCGTCCGTGCACGGCGGGGGAGAGCCGGGTGACTGGGAGGGGTCATGGCAGAGAAGAAGCCGGGCGGTCGGGGATACGGCGGGTTTCACAAGGACGCGACGCCCGAGAGCATCGAGCTGTCGACATACCTGCGGGCCCTGGTGAAGCGGGCGGGAAAGACACAGTGGGACCTGCGAACGCCAGGGCGTGTCCATCCTCGCCGACCGCGCCTACATCGGCGCCGGCTCCTGGGTGACCACGCCGATCAGACGTCTTCCACACCAGGACCTCACCACGACCCAGCGGACGATCAACCGAGCCCTGTCAGCGGCACGAGCACCGGTCGAAAGAAGCGTCGCGAGGCTGAAGTCCTGGCGCGTCTTCCGCAGAGCCCGGTGCAGCCCCAACCGCATGTCGGTCATCGCCGCTGCCGTCCTCACCCTGGAGCGTCAACGCTGAAAACGCTCCGTGGCCGACAGGCCACGACCACCGACGGTACAGCGTGGCTTCATCGCGCAGCGTGCGCGCGGCGGCCATCAGACGGGCGTTGCCGCAGCGCTGCAAAAGTATCTGATGGAACCTGTCGTGGACGGTGAACCACTCTGGAGAGTTCACCGTTTAGTACGACGAGGCGTATCAACGCCGTGATCCCGGGGCGTCCACGCCCTCGCCGAACACGCCAACGCCTGACTGAAAGCCATTTTCAAAGCACTGAGCCGAGTCGACCTCTCCTCCGCAGCCATCACCCGGATCGCCCGAGCAGCCTTCGTCCCTGCCACTGAACGACCGCTACCTCCTACGAAAGTCACAAACGTCACAAGGCGTTACCGAGAAGGAGTCAATGGACCGTTCGCACCCTCGCACGGCGATCCGTCTGTGATGACGGCTCCAACAATTCACTGTGACCCCCGATTGCTCCACTGGGCGAGTAAGGACGCTGGTCACTGTGGCACCGCGTCGCTACTTCGGATGTAACGCCAAGTTCTGCGCCTGTCGATCTTTCGGGCAAGATTGAACTTAAGGAGCTCCAGATGCCAAAGAACGCCTTAATCATGCACGAAATACGCCTGACGGATGAGGAGATAGCGACAGTCAGCGTCCTGGTTTCAGAACTCGACGAACGGTATCAGGACCTGGAGGGCCGGGATTTCCTGCTGGACGTCCCCGTGCATGCGCATCGGCTGCCCACTTCGCTCCGGCAAGGACTCATCCGGTTCCGACTGCAGGAGGCGCAACCGATCTGCCTCGTACGCGGCTGGGAAATCGACGACGCGGCCGTGGGCGCAACTCCGCCGCACTGGAACGACGAGGACGCCCGCGCCCGCACCCGGCGCGAGGACATATACCTCCAGCTCTGCTCCCACTTGCTCGGTGAAACCGTTGCCTGGGCCACGGAACAGGGCGGCCGCGTGATCCACCAGGTGCTGCCCATCGCCGGGAACGAGGGCGGCCAACTCGGCACCAGTACCGACCAGCTCTACTGGCACACCGAGACCGCTTTCCACCCCGAACGGATGGACTACGTCGCCCTGCTCTGCATCCGCAATCACGATGCTGTGCCCACCACTTACGCCTCCGTCGACGACCTGGATCTCGACGACGAGACCCGCGAGCAGCTTTTCCGCCCGGCGTATCCCTATCTCCCCGACGAGGCGAACCGCGTCGCCGACAAGCCCGAGAAGGCCGCAACGGAGCCGACGGATCCGCGCGCCGAGGCCGTCGCCCGCAGCCACGCCCGCGTCCGCCGGATGTTCGACGAGCCCGAGCGGGTGCCGGCGCTCTTCGGTGCCCCCGACAGCCCCTATCTGCGGGTGCACCCCCACTACATCGCCGGCTTCGGGGACGACGTTGCCGCAGAGAAGGCCTTCGATCGCCTCAAGAACGCGGTCAATATGACGTTACGCGAAACGGTGCTGGAATCTGGGGATTTGCTCTTCATCGATAACTTCAAGGCGGTGCACGGCCGCCGGGAGATTCCCGGGCGGACGGACGGCAGCGGCCGGTGGCTCAAACGCGCGTTCGTCGTCCGCGACCTGCGCAAAAGCCGCGCGCTGCGGGTGAACGCCGAGCACCGTGTCGTCCACTGATTGCCCGCCGAGGCCCTTCAGGTCGGCCCCGAAGGTCGGCTACCGCAACGGCAGCCGCGACTGATAGACCGCAACCGACAGAATGAGAGCCCGTCGTGAGGGTGAGGTTCCGCAAGGTCCATGGGGCCGGAAACGACTTCGTCTTGATCATCGGTGCCGCCGATGAACGGGACTGGCGTGCGTGGGGACCGCGGTTGTGCGCGCGGTGTACCGGGGTCGGGGCGGACGGGCTGGTCGTCAGCAGCGCAATCCGCAAAGACTCCGCCGTGCTGGACGTGCTGTGCGTCAACGCGGACGGGTCGGTCGCGACCCTGTGCGCCAACGCGCTGCGCTGCGTCGCCTGGTGCGCTTCCCGTGACCACGGGTGGACCACGATGCGCTTGGTGATGTCGGGCGTGCCGCACGACGCCGTGGTCGACGGCACGCACGTACGCGTTACGGTCGAGGCCGGCGAGGTCTATTCGGAGCGGGTCACGGAAACGTGGCCGGGCGGCACCGTACGGTTCGATGCCGTACACGTCGGTGCAGAGCACCTCGTGGCACTCGTCGACGACGTTGACCAGCTCGACGTCGAGAGCCTGGTCAACCTGGTCCGCGACCGCGGCCCGGCGGCAGCCGACGCGAACGTCAGCGTATTCCAGCTGCTTGGACCCCAGGAGCTGACGATCCGTACGTACGAACGTGGGGCGGAGGGCGAGGCCCTCAGCTGCGCCAGCGGTGCCGTCGCCGCGGCCGTCGCCGCCGCCCGCCGTGGGTTGGTCGACGTCGCCCGGCAGGTGCGCGTGCACAACCGCGCCGGAACACCACTCACCGTCATCGAACACGCAGAACGTCCCTCGTACTGGGTGGGCGGTCCCGTCACTCACGTCTTCGACGGAGAGCTGGAAGTGGCGTGACCGTCTCGACCCCACCTCTTGAGGGTAATCATGTTGCTCCGCCGCCTCTGCCAGCTCTACGTCGGCCTCACGCTCTACGGCGTGAGCCTGGCCCTGATGCTCCACGCCGCCCTCGGCCTCGACCCCTGGGACGTCTTCCACCAGGGCCTCGCCGATCGGACCGGCCTCTCTTTCGGAACAGCCACGTTGATCACTGGCGTCGTGGTGCTGCTGCTGTGGATCCCGCTGCGGCAGCGGCCCGGGCTCGGCACGGTGAGCAACGTCCTGGTCATCGGGCCGACGGTGGACGCCACCTCATGGCTGCTGCCCACCCCGCACGGTCTGCTCCTGCGCCTCCTTCTGCTCACCGCGGGCATCGTTCTCAACGGTGTCGCCAGTGGCGCGTACATCGGCGCGGGCTTCGGCCCCGGGCCCCGGGACGGCCTGATGACGGGGATCCACCGTCGGACCGGGCGCTCCCTGCGGCTCATCCGGACCGCCATCGAACTCTTCGTCCTGATCCTGGGCGTTCTGCTCGGCGGCACAATCGGTCTCGGCACCCTCGTCTACGCCCTGACCATCGGCCCCCTGGTGCAGTTCTTCCTGCCGCTGCTCACACCGTCACCCCTGTCCGCGGAAGAGGACGACCTGTCACATCAGCCGTAATAGGTCAACTCATTCTGGTATAAGGAGTTAAGGGATTGCCGGCAATCAACACGTTGGTTTGATCTTGGTTTTCGTCCGGTTTGAGAAACCTGGCGATGTCGTCTGACGGGCGGAAACGGGCTGTTGAGGCGGGGATACGGATGCCGGGGGCCACCAGGCGCTCGTGGCCTCGACGTGTGCGGAGCGCTTGCTCGCGTTGAACCTCCATCGCTGGAGTCAACGAGTCGATGAGCTCGCTGAGCTACCGGCGGGTCATCCCGGTCAATTCCGGGCCCTGGAGCGAACGCCGCGTGAGGCGAGTCGGTCTGTCCGCCAGGACCTCGTCCGGTGTTCTGCCGGTGGTCGCCACGTCCATCGGACGCTGGGGGTGGAGGGTGTAGTTCCAGTCGCCGTGGAAGCGATGGCGGGTGGTGGGCAGGGCGGCGATCTCGTCGTCGCTGATGCGGATGCCGGTTGGGGTACTGGCCGCTGTCGAGTTCGGCATGGCCGGTGAGGCCGCTGCGGCTTGTGGTCGCGGCGATGCTTTGAAGCATGACTTCATGGCTGGTCAGGGGCCTGCCGCGCCAGTTCATGGTGATGTGGGAGAACAGCCGGTGTTCGGCCTTGTTCCATTTCGATGTGCCGGGTCAATGCCGTTGTTTGAGCTAGTGAAGCATCACCGGGTTCAGGATGATGACGTTGGCGGGGACGCGCTGGGTGGGTCCGTGCTGCCGTTTCTTGACCGAGGGTGAGTACTTCGAGTCCGGGCGCTTGAGGACCCGCGGCGCAGTGTGGTGGCGGCGGGGACCGCTGTCGAGCTTGCGGCGGGCTTTGTTCTCCAGCATCGCCAGGAAGGATCCGACGGCCGACACCGCGTCCTTGGCCTGGGTGAGCACGCTGCGCCGGACGTGTTTGAGGACCTTCACGAAGGAGATCCGGTCCGGATCGATCCACTCACCGCCCGCGACCCTGACGATGATCCGGTTCAGGCATTGGTGCACCATCACTCCTCGGGTGACTCGGGGTGGCCCCGTCGCCGCGGTGCCGACCGCGCCGACTACGTGCTGGAGACGGTGTGCCGGGACGCCGGCACCGCCAGGCTGCTGCAGAGACTGATCCAGTGCCGCACCCGCGGGTTTTTCACCCACCGCCGCCCCCGCCCTGGCGAGGTCGTCTCCGCCCGGGCTCATCTGCCCGGGCACCGGCCTGGCTCGCCTCTCCTATGGCCGGGGCCGGGCACCGGCTGGGACCTGCACGGGTACCGTCACTCCGGCCTGACCCACCTTGGCGAGCAGGGCACCTCCGGCTGATGCTGATGGCCGAGTCCCGGCACACGAAGGCCGAGAATGTCCGCCGCTGTTTCAAGCCCTCTGCGGCGGTCATCGGGGTGGCGCCGTCTGTTTGGCCCCGGCTGGCGCCCGACGCTGATCGGCCGCCCTCGGCCTTCGAACCACTGCCTCTCCCGGTCGTTGATGTGCCGGTACCGCAGAGGAGGTGGAACCGTGGTGTGACGGGACAGGACGCGCACGGCGTTCTGCAGGGCGCCACTACCAGTGGCGGGCAGCGGCAGCCGTGGTCCACTCCGCGGCTAGCGCAGTCGACGGAGACCGGCGTGGCGGGTGCGGGCAGCACGGGCGCCGGGCCTGTTGTCATGCCGTGTTGCGACATCCGGTGAGGAGGACGGCGACCATGCGCTTGGCGTCGACCTGATCGTAGTCGGGGCCGGTGATGCAGAGGTTTCCGATGGCGCGCATGAGTGTGTAGGCGGTGACACCGAGCTGAAGTTCGCCGGCGGCGGCGGAGGCGTCCAGCAGCCTCGCGCAGGCCGGGACCAGGGCGTCGAGCATGAGGGTGTGGAGGTTCTCCAGTCCCGCATCTCCGGAGCCCAGCGCCGCGCCGAGGCCGTGCTTGGTCACGAGGAAGTCCACGAACGCGTCCGTCCACAGGGTCAGCGCGGTGAACGGCGAGGCGGACTCCTCAAGGAGCCGGGGAGCGAGAGCGGCGCAGGCGTCGATCTGGTGCCGATAGACAGCGGTGACGAGGTCCGCGCGGGTCGGGAAGTTCCGGTAGACCGTACCGACACCGACGCCAGCGCGTTCGGCAATGTCACGGACGGGCGCCTGGACGCCCTGCTCGACGAAGACTGCCGCGGCAGCCTCCAGTACGCCTCTGCGGGTGCGCTGCGCCTGTGCTTGGCGTACCCCGACCGACTCCGGCACGGAGGGCCCCCTTTACTCACGGAACAATGTTCCGCTAAAGTCGCGGAACAACGCTCCGTCAAAGTGTGGCGGAGCCGTTCCGTAAGGAAAGCACACGTCTACCATGTCTTCCCGCCCCCTCGGCCACCAGATCGTCTCGGTCAAGCCCATCCTCGTTCCCGCACCTGACCGCGGCATCGACCTGCAGGTGAGGGTCACCGCCCCCCGGTCGGGCCCGAACCTGCCCGTGATCGTCTTCTCCCACGGCAACGCCTGGTCCATGGACGCGTACGAGCCTCTCGTCGACCGGTGGGCCGCCGCCGGATTCGTCGTGGTTCAGCCCACCCACCTGGACTCCCGCCGCAACGCCATCGGCTGGGAAGACCCGCGCTTCGCCACCATCTGGCGCGTGCGGGTAGCCGATCTCCACGCGGTCCTCGACAACCTTGGCGACATCCTGGCCCAGGCCGGCCTGGAGAGCCGCGTCGACCGTGAGCGCATCGCCGTGGTCGGCCACTCCTGGGGTGCCCAGACCGCGGGCGCCGTCCTCGGCGCCCGCGTACTCGACGCCGACGGCGTTCCCGGCGAGGACTTCTCCCACTCCGCGGTGTCGGCCGGCGCGCTGATCGCCGCGACCGGAACCGGCGACAGCCTCACCCCGTTCGCCGCCGAGAACCTCCCGTTCATAAAGCCGGACTTCTCCACCATGGCAACCCCGGCCCTGGTCATCGCGGGTGGCAAGGACCAGTCGCAGCTCTCCACCCGGGGCCCGGAGTGGTTCACCGACGCCTACCACCTCAGCCCGGCCCCCAAGAGCCTGCTCACCATCGACGAGGCCGAGCACTCCATGGGCGGCATCGCTGGGGAAAGTGTCGCCGAGACCACCGACGAGGACCCTGCCCGCGTCGTCCTCATCGCCGACACGATCTCGGCCTACCTCCGCGCGGTCCTCGGCCTCGACGACTCCGAGTGGACGACCCTCGGCAGCGCCGCCGAGGACGGCGACGCTGCGTGGAGCATCACCAGCAAGTAAGCCCAATCCGGCAGTGAGCCGGAGTGCCTCCCATCAGGTAGCGCTCTCGAGTGCCGGCATCAAGCCCGGGTGGCGATCATCATCACTATCGAGGTGCGTATCGCCGTACGAGAATTCGCGAAGCGGGGATCGAAGCTTCCGCAGGAGCGCGCTCCCCTCGGCTCGGTGAGAGCGTCGTGTTCGGGCGCTGCCGGACCGAATATCAGCCAGTTCGGCACCCACCTTCAGTGGCCGAGCCGAGGTGTCAACGAGAGCGGAACGCCCGGTCCGTACAGCGCGATCTGAAGACGGTGCGCAGATTCAGACCGGCCGAACGACCGCTGTTCTGCACCGCTCCGCATGGCCGGCACCCAACAAACCAACAAACGTACCTATCGGCCGTAAGTCGCATGAGGAAGCCCTCCACCATCGGGGGCCTCAGGCTTCTGATTCCCGGCTTTTGATCACAGACCAGCAGGAGATTTCCATGCCATCACTCTCAGGGAAGACCGCGCTCGTCACCGGCGGCAACAGTGGCATCGGCCGTGCCGCCGCCCTCCATCTCGCTGCCCTGGGCGCCAAGGTTGTCCTCAGCGGCCGCGACACCACCCGCGGTGAAAAGGCCGTGAACGAGATCACTGAAGCGGGCGGAGCGGGCACCTTCGTGGCCGAAGACCTCAGTGACGAGAGCTCAGCTCGGCGCCTCGCCCGCGCTTCGCTCGAGCTGGGCGAGGGCCACGTCGACATCTTGGTGAACAACGCTGGCATCTTTCCCTTCGGCCCCACCGATGCGGCGACCGAGGCTGACTTCGACAGCGTCTATGCCGTGAACGTCAAGGTGCCTTTCTTCCTGGTCGCCGAGCTGGCACCACGCATGGCCGAGCGAGGAGACGGCGCAATCATCAACGTGACCACCCCGCTTGCTGAGTTCGGCGTCCCCCATCTGGCCCTCTACGGGTCGTCCAAGGCCGCCCTGGTCCTGCTCACCAAGTCCTGGGCAGCCGAGTACGGGCCCCGCGGCGTGCGCGTCAACGCCGTCAGCCCAGGACCGACTCGGACCGAGGGCACCGCCATCCTGGGCGATGCACTCGATGCTGCCGCAGCACAGGCGCCCGCAGGCCGACCCGGAACCCCTGAGGAGATCGCACAGGCCGTGGCCTACCTCGCGACCGCCTCCTGGGTACACGGCGCGATTCTTCCTGTCGATGGGGGCCGGACCGCCGTCTGAGCTTGTTGGCGTGATGTCGTCCCGGTGTCAGGGTGACATCCGCCGATGAGGCTGCTGCGCTACCAGTCTCGCGGAGACCGTGCCGAAGGGGGTATCAGGTGGTCCGGGGCGGTGAAAGCTCAGCCCGGCCCCCAAGACCCTGCTCACCATCGTCGAGGCCGAACACACCATGGGCGGCATCGCCGGCGAAAATGTCGGCGAACCCACCAACGAGCCGCCCGCGTCGGCCTCCTCGGATGCGCTGGAGTAGCGGCTGACCGCGACGGAGGGCGGCCAGGCCGGCTCGCACAGTCGAGGGCACCTATGGCCTTCACTGAGCGGTCGGCTCAACCTTCCGACTTACCGCGGGCTGTCCAGGCGCTCGCGTCCCGGCCGTAGCGGGTGAGGAAGCGCGCGAACTGCAAGCGGTCCGCACTGTCCCAGTTCGCGGTGATCTCCTCGAAGGCGCGACGCTGCTCAGTGGCGTAGGCCCTGCGCGCCGACTCTCCCGCGTCGGTGAGTTCGAGCAGGCTGCTGCGCCCGTCTTGCTGGGAGGCGACGCGGCGCAGCAGGCCCTCCGCTATGCACGCGGCGATGGCACGGCTGGCGACCGGCTGAGCGACGCCCATTTCCTCGGCAACACCCCCCACCGTGATCTGGCCTGCCGCGTCGCCTACCACGTTCAGGACGATGTTGCGGGTCAGGTCCCCACGTCCGGAGCCCACGCGCCTGCGTAGCCGGGATAGCGCCGGCCCCACGTCATCGAGGAGCGAGTCGTCGTCGGAGGGCACAGGCTGTCCTTGACTGGTCACGCCCATAATCTACAACACGCCAGATCGACATGCGTAACATATATATATGACTTAAGGTATTGATCGTTGGGTTGGTCCACCGAAGCGAGGCACGATCATGAGCACTACCGCCATCTCCGGCGCACAGGTCTTTGACGGGGAGAAGCCGCTGGGCGTCACCACCGTCGTGATCGAAGGAAGCCGGATCGTCCAGGTCGGCGGCGACGCCCCGGCCGGGGCCCAGATCGTCGACGGAACCGGAGCGACGCTGCTGCCGGGCCTGATCGACGCACACGTCCACACCGACCGTGCCTCGCTCGCGCTGGCCCTGAAGTTCGGCGTCACCACCGAACTGGAGATGCAGGGCGCGAACACCCGCGACCGGCGCACACCGATCAGCGAGGACGACTCGGTGGCCGATGTGCGCTCGTCCGGCTTTGCATTGACCCCGCCCGGCGGGCACCCGAGCGAGCTGTTCCCCGAGGACTTCCACCCGGGCAGGCCCGCTGGCGGCGGACAGGGCGGCGGGCACCGGGGCGAGCCGCCCCACCACCCCGACGCCACCAGCCCCGAGGCTGCCGCGGCGTCCATTCCGCAGCTGCTCGCGCACGGCTCGGACTACATCAAGTTCATGATCGACGACGGCAGTGTTGAAGGGCACCCCGGCCTGCCCATGCTCGACCAGGCCACCTTGAACGCCGGGGTGGCCGCAGCGCAGAAGCACGGCGCGCTGACCGTCGCCCACGCACTGACCATCGACGCCACCCGCATGGCCATCGAGGCCGGCATCGACGGCCTGGTCCACCTGTTCGTCGAACCCGCCACCGACGACATCATCGCGATGGTCAAAGACGCCGGGGTGTTCATCGTGCCCTGCACCGTGCTGAACGCCTCCATGATGGGCATCACCGGCGACCAACTCGCCGACGACCCGCGCGTGGCCTCCCGCCTGGATAGCGACTGGGACGCCACCTTGCGCTCCTGCTTCGGCCACTACCCCCAGGGCAAGCTCCAGGACGTTCTGGACAGCGTCAAGGCCCTCGCCGACGCCCGGGTCGACCTGCTGGTGGGCACCGACGTCTCCCAGCCCATGCCTTTCCTCGGCGGCCTTGCGCACGGCGCCAGCGTCCACCAGGAGATGCAGCACCTCGTGGCGGCCGGTCTGACCCCTGCGGCGGCGCTGCGCGCGGCCACCGCCACAACCGCCCGCCGTTTCCGCCTCTCCGACCGAGGCCGGATCGCCGAGGGCTTGCGCGCCGACCTGCTTCTGGTCGACGGCGACCCCACCACCACCATCACCGACACCCTCAACACCCGCGCGGTGTGGCGCCGCGGCGCCCGCCTGGCGGCCTGAACCCCGTCAGATCCAGGGCCGGGCCCGAAGGGCCCGGCCCTGTCTGCTCTCCTACACCTTCCTCTTCCCTCACGCAGCGGGGTGACTGCGCCGTGCCCGCCCACCGCATCGATAACGCCCCGCAGCGGTGGACAGGATCTCCTCCACGAGCCTGTCCACCGCGTCCAGACGGCCATGCGCTCGGGCCCGCTCCGTCATGGCCGCCGAACATGGGCATCGGCCAGGAGCGGGTCCAACGCTTTCCGCACCTGGCCTGCCGGCCAGGTGGCGCGACTCGATGCCCGGTGGGCCTTCTGGCCCGCGGCCGAGGACCCCTTTCACGAATTGCTGGACGAGGTGATCGACCGAGGGCCGGAGGACGACGACCCGGTCTCCGAGCCGTTGATCGAATACGCGACGGGCTTGATGACGACGGCCCGCACCCAGATGCTCCAGCGCCTCGACGCCCTGCCGCCCAGCGACCGCAACCACCGCGCGCGGGCCCGCGCCGTGCGGCTTTTCGAGGACGCCATGTCCGGTGACCGGGCCCCGGCCGAACTACGAGGGGAGATCGCGCGTGACTGAGCACGACCTGTCGGCCAGCACCAATCCGGAGCGGCCTCCATTTCTGCACGACAGTGCGGCGCTCACGGCGTGGCTGACCGCCCTCGTCCGCAACCGTGAGTACGGAACCCTCGCCGAGCTGCGCCGGGCCAGCGGCGGCACCAACGCGCACATCCGCGCGGGCTGGTACGGCGGCGACGACCACCGCGACCTGTTCGAGCAGATGGCCTTCCTGTTCGCGATCTACCACCAAGGGCGCCCCGCGCCCTCATACGGCCACGGCAGCCTCGGCGCCGCAGCCCGCCGGATCGGAGACGGGACCGGACGCGGGCCCAACAACCCCGGAGCCCAGCGCCTCCTGGACCGGATCGTCGCCAGCCGGCGCATCCCCTGGCGCCACCTCCAGCATGCGGTCACCCGGCTGCGGTCCTGAGAACAGCCGCCCCCGTCCTGGACCGGACTGACCGAGGACCTCATCAAATGGAACGACCGCAAGGCGCGCGTCGCCTACCGATGGTCGGTCGAGTTCCACACCCCGCCGGCACGAGACCGGGAACCACAGAACGAACCGACGACGCGGAAGGACACCAGCTCGTGACCGAGGCACTTCGCAGTCAATTCCTCTCCCTGCACCTCATCGAGACCCTGGCGGCGGTCCTCCCGGTGCGCGACGAGAACGCCCAGCCCAAGACCCTTGTCTTCGGAGGCGTGGAACGCCACATGATCACCAGTCAGGCCCGTCGGCGGGCCGAGCGGGTCCACGCCCGCAACCGCGCCAACACCGGACGCGGGGCGCTCAAGGGACGAAGCATGGGCGTCCGCACCCGGGAATGGGCGATCCTGGCCGGACGCGAGCTCGAGTCCGCCCACGGCTGGGAGAAGGAGAGGACCCTGGTCACGGCCCGCGCCGTGATGGAGGCGAGCGGCCTCAAGTTCGGTGACCCCAAGAAGAAGACGGTGGCCAACCTGACGAAGGTGCTCGTCTTCGCGCCATCCGATGCTGCATCGAGGATCGCGGACCACATCGCCGGGCAGGCCGCTGAGGTCGAGGAGTGGCGCGACGCTTACCTCGAAGCCCAGGCCCGCGCCGAGGCGGCGAAGAAATCCCGCCGTGGGGCCAAGAAGAAGGCCGGATCGTCACCGGAGACGGAAGAGTCTGAGGAGACCTCCACGGCGGAACCTGCCGCGTCCGTCTCTCTGCCGCCGCTGCCCAAGGCCACGCGCGACGCCGTTCTGCTTGCCCTCGCACCCCGCGACGCTGTGGACATCGCTCTCTATGGCCGCTTTCTGGCCGAGATCCCCGACTCTCCGAACGTCGACGGCGCCGTCCAGACCGGACACGCCTTCACCGTCCACGAAGCCGAGCAGATCGAGGACTTCTACGCGGCCGCCGACGACGCCAAACTGGATCGCAAGCGCACCGCCCTCAGCTTCCTCGACGCCGCCGACGAAGCGGGTGCCGGCATGACCGGGTACCAGTCCCTGATCTCCGGTACCTTCTACCGGCATGCCGTCCTCGACCGCATCCAGCTGCGCACCAATCTGCGGGTGGCAGGTATGGACGGGCAGGAGGCCGAGACGGCCGCGACCGAGGCAGAGAAGGAGTTCGTGAACGCCTTCGTGGAGGCGTTCCCGGAGGCGAAAAAGAACTCCACCGCATCCACCGGATCCCTTCCCGCGCTCGTTCTCGCATTCGAGGGGGAACGTCCCTACAACTACGCGTCCGCCTTTCAACGGCCAGTGGACGAAAGCCCTGTGTCGGCAGGCGGGGAGGGACCGGCAGGTCCCGCGGCCGTTCGCAGGCTGCTGCGCCACCACACCTTCGTCAGCCGCCGCCGCGAGGACCTGCGTACCGCGCGGGTGCTCACCTACGACCCCGAGATCGACGCACTCCTGGCGGAGCTGGGATTGCCGCAGTCACTGACCGTGGTGGAGCGAGCCGAGGACCTGACCCCGTGAACGATCCGCACGTCCTGCTCGTCCGGCTGGCCGGACCTCTGCAATCGTGGGGCCTCACCGGCCGGTTCGCGCGCCGTGACACACACACCCGTCCCACGAAGTCCGGCGTGATCGGCCTGTGCGCCGCAGCTCTAGGCCTCGCCCGGGAGGAACCCCTCGGGGAACTCGCCGAGGTCCGCTTCGGGGTCCGCGCCGACCGGCCCGGCACGCCGCTTCGCGACTACCACACGGTCGGCGGAGGAACCTACCCTCTGCGCCCCCGGGACCTCCTCACCGACCACCAACGGGCCGCAAAGGCCGTGACGGCCTCGGCCCCGGAGGGAACGGAGCCCGGCCCGTTCGGCCGCGGGGAGCTGGAAGCCTGGTACGGCTCTCCAAAGTACGTCACCGCGGACCCGACGTCGGGAGCCCTCGTCTCCGGAGAGGTCCGCCGCCACGCACTGATCACAGAGCGCTGGTATCTCGCCGACGCTGCCTTCCTCGTCGGCTTGGAGCACCCCGATGCAGCACTCCTGGAGCGGATCGCTAACGCCCTGGAGCATCCCAAGCGCCTGCTCTGGCTCGGCCGTAAGGCCTGTCCGCCCTCGGGCGACCTCGCTCTAGGCGTCGTTCCAGGCACCCTCAGGGAAGTATTCGAGACCCACGCCCTGCTCCCAGAAGATCCTTGCTACGAAGGCGAACCGCAGGCTCCGGTGACAGACGTACGCCCGTGGGCCTGGATCGAAAGCCTGCGCCCGCTCTCCGGCATCGGCCCCCCGTCGGACCAGCCCGTGCGGTTCGGCGCGGACGGCGGCGTCCACAGCCTCCGTTGGGAGACCCGTCACCGCATCACTATCGCTTCAGACGCCCGCGGATGGGACATCATCCTGTGAACACGACAGCCACCACGTCGCATGCGCCCACAGGCCCGGGTGGTGCCGCTAGGTTCGTCACCACGCACACCTTGCTGACCCTGGACGCCCGGCACCCCTTCGCCGCCAAATCGCTCATCGACGCACAGGACATGCACCGGACCGTCATGAGCGGTTTCCTCGGCTGGGTGGACAACGGCAGCCCTGACGCCCGTTCCCAGATGGGCATCCTGTCGACCTGGACCGTCGATCTCCGGCAGGCACGGCTGAACCTGGTGGTTCAGTCGTCCGTCCCCGCCGACTGGAGCAACATTCCCCGGGGAGCCTTGGCCGAGGCACCAGAGACCCTCACCGTAGACCGCACTTTCCGCACCGGCGACCGTGTCGACTTCCGCACGGTCGTCAATCCGGTCCGCAGCATTCCGCCCGCGCCGGGCTCACCGCTGAAGACGCGCGGCACCCGCGTCGCCCATACCCGCCCCGAGCACGTGAGGACGTGGTTTTCGCACCGTCTGCAGCCAGCCGGCGAACCCGCGGTAGCCCCCAACGGTGTCACCCGCATCGGGGCCGATACGGACACCGAGCGACTCGCTTTGCGCATGCTCCCGCGAGTCTCCAGTCCGGCACCGCACAAGGGCCTGCGCATCGCTCGTGCGGAGATCAAAGGAACCCTCACGGTGACCGACCCGAAGACGTTTGTCGCCGCCCTCACCCAGGGCATCGGCCATGCGCGTGCCTACAGTTGCGGACTGATCCTCGTGAGGTAAACAGGGCAGAGCCTTCTGCGCGCGGTTCCGGCGCATCAACCGACAGTAATGGTTTCCCGTCATGGTGGGTGCCGGCGCAGCGGACTTGGCGAGGCTCGTGGGTGCGGGGTGGGACAGGGGGCCGTGCCTGAGCCGTTTTATGTGCTCCCTGCGCGGCATGGATGGTCCCGACCTGCCGAGCAGCATGGCGAGGTCGGCCACGTGCTCCCGCGGGCCAGCGAGGATGGACCCGAGGGCATCACGCAGGGCGACGACCTGAAGGTGTGCTCCCCGCGCCCGCGGGGATGGTCCCCACCCGCCCAAGCCGCCCACCCGGCTCCAGCCGTGCTCCCCGCGCCCGCGGGGATGGTCCCAGGAACGCCCAGCCCTTCGGGCCAATCGCCGGGTGCTCCCCGCGCCCGCGGGGATGGTCCCCGGACGGTGAGGGTGACGCTGTCGTCGTTCATGTGCTCCCCGCGCCCGCGGGGATGGTCCCGACGTCAACCGCGCCGGGCTCGGCGGCATGATGTGCTCCCCGCGCCCGCGGGGATGGTCCCGCCCTCGACCCGATCGACGGCGTCGGCCCGGGTGCTCCCCGCGCCCGCGGGGATGGTCCCGAGAACTCCGTCACCAAGGCGGCCGTGGACAAGTGCTCCCCGCGCCTGCGGGGATGGTCCCACTGCCATCGGCGGCACGGGCTACATCGCCGAGTACTCCCCGCGCACCCGCGGGGAGGGGCCGCCTCGGGCTCCCCGAACCACGCCCGCCGCTGGGCGCTTGTACCTCCTGGATATTGTCTGGCTGGGCTGAGCACGACTCCGCAAATCCGCTCCGACCGGGGTCGGCGCACCGGAGGAGTGGCATCAACTGACCAGATTCCTTCGGGCGGTGACTGGCCGGAGCCGTTCTTCTACGCGCACGAGGAGACAGACCTGGCCTGGCGGGCGCTGGAGGCGGGCTGGAAGGTGCTCTATGAGCCGGAGTTGGTGCTCCGGCATCCGTGGACGTCGCCGACCCGGCACGCGGTCTTCTACCGGATGGTGGCCCGCAACCGGGTCTGGCTTGCCAAGAGGCACCTTCCCGCCCTCCTCGTTCCCGTCTATCTGGGTATCTGGACCGCTGTGACCGTGGTCCGCACACGGTCGGCGGCGGGGCTGAGGGCCTGGTTCGGCGGGTTCGCCGAGGGCGTTGGCACCCCGTGTCCGCCGCGTCGGCCGATGAGGTGGTCCACGGTGTGGCGGATGACCCGCCTGGGCCGGCCACCGGCCACCGGTCATCTGATCAGCTAGTCGTGGCCGCGGACTTGGCCGTCAGCCATGCGGGGAGCGCTTCGGGGGTCTTGGTCGGCCAGGTCGCGTAGCGGGCCACCCCCTCTTCGACGGTGATGGTCGGCCGCCCTGCCGCCGGCCGGGGACCGCTTCCATGCGGTGGGTTGTCGCGTAGCCGCCGAGCTGGACGTCCGTGCGGGGCGGGCTGATCGGGAAGTGGGAGGGCGAGCCCGCCCACGAAGCGATGGTCGAGGCCGTCCGGCGGCTCGGCCTCGACCTCACCGCCCACCGTGCGCGGCAGATCACCCTCGACATGCTGGACTGGGCGGACACCGTCCTGGCCATGGACGCCTCGGTGCTCGACGTCCTTCGCCGGATCTGCGGCGAGAAGAACGAGCGCAAGCTCCGCCTGTACCGCGGTGACCGCGACGTCCCCGTTTACCTGTGGGGGATGGTGAGCGTGTGGGAGTGGAAGTCGGCGGCGTGGCGGGCCATCGCCGTCTTCCACGGCGTGGTGTCGGCGTGGGCGATCTCTGCCCAGGCGGCGGCGTTGGCGGCGGCGAATGCCTGCACGGCCGCTGGCGGTGCGCTGTGCCAGGACGGGAACCGGTGGGCGAAGGTGTTCGCCGATGCCAGGGAGTGTCCGGTCTCGAGTAGGCGCAGGATGAGGACGGCCGGATCGATCCATGCAGCGCCGCGTGTGGGCCAGGCCCAGTCGATGATGTGCGCCCGGTCGTCGACGAGTACGTTGTGCGGGGCGAGGTCGGTGTGCAGGAGGGTGTCCCCGGCGAAGAGGTCGGCGGTGCCGGGCGGGGCGTACGCGGCCCAGCGCTGTTCGGCTGCCTTGATCGGGATGTCCGTCGGCGCGGTGATCTCTTGCAGCTCCTGGACCGCCGCGGCGACGAGGGGAAGGTCGGCGGAGCCGGGAGCGTAGTCGGCGTGCCGTCCCTGGAGGACCTCGTACCCGAGGAGATCCCAGCCGGCCGCCTCGATGTGCCAGTACAGGCGGGGGCAGGCACGGGGAAGGTGGGGAGCGATCGCGGCCTCGCGGCGCTGCGCTGGTGCCTGGGGGTGATCGGTGGGGATGCCCTTGACGAACATCATGCCGTGGTCGGTGTCGATGAACGCTGCGATTCCCGAGTTCAGTCCGCCGTCGGCGGTGCGCGCGGCGTGGACGGGGCCCGCCTTGTCGGCGATGGCCTGGCGTGCTTGGGCGGGCAGGTCGTGGAAGTGGCGGCGGGGGATGGACACGGCGCTGTTCCTCGGGTGCGGGCGGGTGGGGCTGCCCCGGTCAGCGTACGGCCGGGGCAGCGTGGTGGCGCAGTTTTCGGTCTAGTAGGGCTGGTCGTCACCGGCCGAGCAGCTGCATCCGGCGGACTCGGCGACGTCGAGGTCCAGGTCGTCGATGACCTGGAAGGTGCCCTCGGGGACCGAGGGCGGGGGCAGCGGCACGGGCAGGGTGCCGGGGGTCTGCGCGGGCGGGCGCAGGCTGATGGTCACCGGGACCGGTGCGGGCCGCGTCGGTGCTGCGGTGGGCGGTGTCATGCTCCGTAACCTCCGTGTTGGCAGTAGAGCGATCGGTTGTCCCCCGCCTCCTGGTGGAGCTTGGCCAGCGGCCGGCATGTCCTGCATGTGCCGACTTTCGAGCAGTCGGAGCATCCACCGGTGCGGAGCTGTAGGGACTCAGCGATGCTGCTGAGTCGGGGGAGGGCTTCCAGGCCCTCCGTCATGAGGTTCACGCTGGGGTCGCGGCCGATCTTGCAGATGGACGCGATGCCGTGCGGATCGACGTGGAAGAACGTGTGACCTGCGTTGCAGCCGGTGAAGACGCGGCGGGTCTTCACGTACTTCTGGGCCTGCGAGGCGAGCGGGCCGGCCTCCCCGTGGATCGTCGGGGACATGTTCGTGAACACCTGGTACGGGAAGCCCCAGCGGTCTTCGGCCAGGCGTACCATCGCGTCGACCTCGTGCGCGTTCTCGGCGGCGACGATGATGTTCAGCCGGACCGGCAGTCCTGCCTTTCGGGAGGCGTCCAGGCCACGCGTGAACCGGTCGAAGGCGCCACGGTTACGGGTGACGGCGTCGTAGGTCTTCCCGGTGGCGCCGTACAGGCTCACCGTCAGCCGGTACGGCCGCAGCCGCGCGAACAGTTCCTGCATGCGCGGTTTGTGGAGTTGGCTGCCGTTCGTCGAGATCTGGATCATCATGCCGAGGCCGGTGGCGTACTCGTACGCGGCGGCGAACTGCCGGTCGATCAGGGCCTCGCCTCCGGTGATCTGGAGCCACAGCACGCCGGCGTCCCGCAGCATCGTGAGCAGGCGCACCTTGTCGTCCCACTCCAGGCCCTCGAACCGTTTCTCCCCGAGGTAGCAGAACCCGCAGTCGTGGTCACAGCCGAGGTTGATCTCCCACGACGCTTTGACGTACCCGCACGGAGAGTGCTCGCGGACCAAGAGGACATTGCGCAGACTCTCGGCGGGCAGGGGCATCTGCCAGGCCGCTGCGGTCGCGTCGCGCAGCCAGGAGGGGGCTGGCTGGTCGTCGGCGACGGCCGTGCGCAGTTCCTCGTAGCGGGACTCGGGTATGCCCACACCCTTGGCGTGACCGGGCCGGAGGACGAGGTACTGCCCCAGGAACGGACTGGTGATCAGTCTGTGCATGGTGCCTCTCCAATTCTCAAGGCGGGCCCCGGCGCGGGGGCGGGCCTGCCGTGGGGGAACGGTCGGAGTGAGTCCCCGCGCCGGGAGCTTGGGCCGCCCGATGGCCACGGCCAGGGGTATCCGGGCCATCGGGCGGGGTCTATGCGGCGTGCTTGAGTTCGCGCTCCAGGTCGTCGATGCCGGTGACGCGGAAGGAGCCCAGCCGGCGCACGATCTGCGAGGCGAGGAAGGTGGGCAGGTTCGGGTGCCCGTAGGGCAGCGGCTCGTCGGGCTGAGCCACGACCTGGACGCCGCTTTCTCCGTAGCCGTAGAGGGCGCCTTGCACCCCGTACAGGGGTGCGCTGCGCGCGATGAACACCATGGGGTGGCCTGCCAGGTGCGGGCAGAGCCGTGCCGCTGGGACGGCGTGCTGGGCGCAGACGGGCGGCTGGTTCGTCAGGGTCGGCGCCTGCTCGGGGTCGATGGTGCCGGGCCCGGCGAGGAAGACGAACCCGAGGGGGGTCCGGGCGGGCTCGGCGCAGATCTGGCAGCGCATGGCTTGCATGGTCATCATCTGCCGGTGGGGGTGCATTAGCTTCCACTGCGGCCTGCCCGTGGGCATCTTGTGCCGGTCCATGGTGAAGCTGCACCGTGCCATGAGGACGCCGTGCAGGTCCCGGTCGCGGGGGTCCTCATCGGCGTAGTACAGGCGAAGCCCCGAAGGCGAGGAGAGGATGATCAGGTTGTCGGGCGCGGCCTCCTCCCCCTCTCGCAACGTGATGAAGGGGACCAGGCCTGTGTCGGTGGCAGTACGCACGGAAGGTGTCATCTCTCTCGTCTGTTCTCTGGCTCGGCCTACCAGGACCGGGCTCATGCCGCTTCCCTCAAGCAGTCCGTGACCACGAGCCGTTCATGAAGCTCCTGCACGGTCCAACCCATCCGGCGTAGGTAACCGACCGCCTTCCAGCGGTCACAAGGCACCGCCTCACGGCACACGGCGTGCGCACGTTCCACCAGCCCGGCTGTGGCGGTGTCGCGCTGCTCGGCCCCGGTGGCGACGGCGATGTCGACCAGTCGCACCAGGTGGCCGCGCAGACGCTGCGCGAGCTCATCCACGTGCTGCTCGGTCGGAATGCAGTCATCCAGCACGGCCCCCACATCCTCCAGGAGCGCATCACCGTCGAACGGCTGCCACCGGCGGATCCTGGCGAGCATGTCCTGGAGCACCTCAGGCTCCACAGGAGGCGTCCACCGAGGTACAGGATGCCTCCCGTGCTGCACGACGGCGGTCACCGCCCCTGCCCGGGCACAGCGATGGTGCACCACGCGCACGTGCCGTCCTCGGTGAAGCCCCAGGAGCCGCCGAGGTCCGTGACCAGAGCATCCACCAGGAGCAGCCCGCGCCCATGCTCGACCCCGGCACGGGGCTGCTGCGGTTCGGGGACCGCCGAAGGTGTTCTGTCGTGGACTTCCAAGCGGAGTTCGCCTGCCGCGGTCATCCAGCCACGTACGTCGAACACGTCGCACCGCCCGTGCAGCACCGCATTCGTGCACAGCTCCGACACCACGATCAAGAATGCATCGACCAGGTCGCCGGGAAGTCGGCAATAGTGGGCCCACGCCCTTGTGACGCGCCGCGCGACCTCCACGCTCGCCGGCTCGGAACGGATCGCTATACCGAAGCCCGGTAGAACAGCATCACTGGCGTGGGGCAGAGCCTCTAACAGGCTCGATCCGGCGTGTCTTGGGGACATGGAGACAACTCCCTCCCTTCCTCCGAGTGTCGGCCGGAGTTGGACGTAGGGGCCTTCGTGGCTCATGACCACGCCCACCCGGCCATTGCGGCTGTCCACCAGCAAAGTCCCCACCGCGGGCTGCGACATACTGCCGGTGACGGCCACCGCCGCATCACCATCGGGACGAACCGGCTCGGAGTCGGAGGACTGCGCCTGTCTCGCCGCGGCCGTCGTCTGTTCGTTCGCCATACTCAGAGCTTCGCGATTTCGGAAAGCACGCAGAAAGGCCCGGCTGATTACCCAAGTTGGGTATCATCACGGCAGGTGACCTAAAGCAACCTTGAGTAGTCCTCGACCTGGGAGCTTTGCGATGGCCGAGCCGTCCCGTCCGCAGGAGCTTCCTGCCCGGCTGCTCACCGACCCTGAGATGATCGAGGCATGCCGCGTCCGTGACTTCTCCCGCGTGTTCCGGCTGGTCAAGGTCCATGCGGGCATCTACCCGTCAATGATCGCCCGCCGTTGTGACCTGACGCCCAGCCGAGTCGGCGAAGTCATGGCAGCGCGTCGGCAGTTGGTCCACATGGACGTGATCGAGCGTGTCGCCGACGGATTGCGCATCCCTGGCCACATGGTCGGACTTGCCCGGCGTCCATGGGAGACGCCTGCCGCTCTTACCACCACCGAGCGGCAACTGCCCCGCCGTGAGGAACCACAACAGGAGGCAGTACCCAGCGCTCTGCCGGGGTTAGACGCGGACAGCTTCCTTGCTCTGACCTCACGGACCCGCCCGAGCCCTTCCACACTCAAGGCACTGCGAGCGTCGATCGAGGACTATTGGCGCCGGGACGACCAGCACGGAGGAGAAGCGCTGAGGCCGGCGGTCGTCGGCCAACTCCGGTACGTCGTCGAGCTCATCAAGGAGGATCGGCACAAGCCCGTCCAGCACGAGCTGTACGCCGTGGCAGCTGAACTGGCGCGCCTGACCGGCTGGACGCACTTCGACGCACGCCAGTACAGTCAGGCCCGTACGTACTTCGCCGAGGCCCTGCAACTGGCCAAGCAGATCGACGACCGCCAGTTCATGGCCAACGTGCTGGCATGCATGAGCCTCCAGGCCACCTACCAAGACAAACCCGGGGACGCTTTGGCCTACGTCACTGCAGCCCAGGACGAAGCCCGAGATGCCGTAGGCACGACACCGCGCGTACTGTCCATGCTGTCCATGCGGGAAGCCTTCGCGCACGCCACCCTCGGCAACCGGAACGCCACCCACACGGCCATCTTCGATGCGCATCAGCAGTTCAAGCGAATCCGGCAGGGCGATCCCGACCCCGCCTGGGTGACCTACTTCGACGAGCCCAAGCTGATCGCGGACACCGGGATCGCCCACGGGCGTCTGGGCGAGGCAGCCACCGCCGAGCCACTGGTCACGGATGCTCTGCGCAGGGAAAGCCGCAGC
The DNA here is from genome assembly GCF_014654675.1 of Streptomyces spiralis. Lineage (GTDB taxonomy): Bacteria > Actinomycetota > Actinomycetes > Streptomycetales > Streptomycetaceae > Streptomyces > Streptomyces spiralis. Next base: position 12,070 of record NZ_BNBC01000070.1, on the reverse strand, counting down.
ACCAACGAGAGGGGCCGCGCCTTCCACGCCTTCTGGCTCGCCCGGATCCAGTTGCAGCAAGGCAAACTGGACCAGGCGTGCCAAACTGCCACAGAGGCACTGGAGCGAGCCTCAGCCGTGGCGTCCCCACGGGTGACTGGCCACCTCAAAGAGTTCTACAACCTGCTGGGCCCCTATCGCAAAGAGCCCGTCGCCACAGCGTTCGAGGGCCGGCTGCGGGAGCTCCTCACCGTTTGAAAACCGCCCGCTTCAGCCGAACGCCTCGTCCATGAGCACGTACAGCAGGCCGACCAGCGAGCCGCTGCTGACGATCTCGCGGCGATCGATCATGCCGCGCACGTCAGCGAGCGGGATCCACTCGATGCGGTCGGATTCGTTCTTCTCGGTCGGTGGTCCAATGTAGGTGGCCTCGGCCGCGCGGAAGACGTGATGCTGGGAGTCCGTGATCCCGTTCGCCGGCTCAGCATAGATCAGCGGCTTGAGCGGCCCCGGCCGCCAGCCCGTTTCCTCCAGCACCTCACGGGCGGCCGCCTGCTCCGGCGTCTCGCCGTCTTCGATCAGCCCCATGGGCAGCTCCCACGCCCACGCGTCGGTGATGAACCGGTGCCGCCACATCATGAGCACTTCGCGGCGATCGTTCACGACGGCAGCCACGGCGAGGTGCCGCAGACGCACGACATGGTGCTCCCAGCGGCGCCCGTCGGGCTGTTGGACATCCACCAGACACAGGTTCACCCACTGGTTGGTGTAGATCTGCCGTTCGCCATGGGTCTTCCACTGCATGAACGCCGCCCCTTTCGCACGTTGCCCCAAGCATCGCAGAGCTCAGCGGCACGGGGCGTAAGTCGGCACCGAGCCGCGAGTTCCCCGGCGACCCGCCGACCGCACCAAGTGTGTGACGCGGATCGTTCGTGGCAGCGGATCGGTGTCACCGCATGTTGCGGCGGTTGTGGGGGTCGGCCCCCGACGGCCCCCGGGGTGGCCCGATCTGCCTTTGCTGCTGAGCGGAGTGTGGACTCTGGTGGCCGCTGACCGAGATCGAAGGAGTCGGCGCCGCACCCTTGGAGCCAGCGGCCGGGCGGACGAGGACCCGACCGACAGCCTCGAGTGGCGCGCCTCACCACTGGCCGCAGAATGCCTAATAGACGGGTTTCAAAACCATGCGCGCAGCGTGCGCAGAGGTGTTCTCCCCAGCAGGGGTACCGGTTCGTGCAGGCCGACGAGAGGGTGCCGCGTTGCGCATGGGACCCAAGCAGTGCCCGTCAGTCGGCAGGTGCACGGCTTTGAGTACGCAGCAGCCTGTGCACGCTACCTGGGAAGGGACTGCGCAGCCCTCGAGAACAGGGGCTGGCCATGCGTGGTCGGGTCTATGGTCGGACCGCCCATGGCCCTGGTCGTGGGCAGGCGAGCTGCGGTGTCCACGCCCTGCGTTGCCTTGCTGACAACTGCCATGCGTGGTCGGGCGAAAAAGGGGTGATGGCCGGTTCCGCGGAGCTGTGTGGCTTCGCGGGGGAGGGGTGGCTGGCCTCTCCATACCGGCCATCGTGCGGCGTCTGGCCCGCCGGGAGTTCGTCGATCCCTTAAACCAGAGGCCGCGGTCTTACGGTATCCCGCCTGCGAGGCGGGTCGGTGCGCTGCAGTCAGGACGTCGAGGAGCGGCGCGCGGCCAGCTCCTCGAGGCGGGAGCGTTTCCAGCGCTGCTGACGAGGACGGCCGGCGCTGCCGCGCCGGTACTCGTATCCGTCGGGCTGCTCGAGGTCGGGCAGGAGCCCGTGCCCGAGCGCACTGATGAAACTGTCGGCGTTGCCGTATCCGAGGATCCGGGCTGCCTCGGAGGCGCCGACCAGGTCCTCGTGCTCGTCCTGGTCGGCCGGCGGCAGCACACCACGCTTGCGGGCGACAGCGACGACGGTCGCCCGCCGCCACTTCTTGCGGCCCGGGCCGCGGCTGCCTTCCTCCTTCTGCAGGGCGTCCGGTTCGGGCAGTTCGGGGATGCGCCCCTGGTAGAGGGCGCTGGAAAAGGAAGCCGGGCTGCCGTAGCCGAGCAGCGCAGCGACCTCGGCCGTACCGAGCAGCTCGTCGGGGTCCCCGTCCGCCGACACCTCATGCCGCGCTGCCGCCGGAGCGGAGCTGCGCCGGCCCTTGCCGGGGCGGCTGGCGACCCAGGCCACGATCGTGCCGCGGCGCCACATCGGACCGTCGACGTCCGCGTCGGGCTCCGGGAAGTAACCGGGCCGGTCGCGGAAGTAGCCGTCGATGGTTGACGTGCGGGTGTAGCCGAGAAGCTGCGACACCTCCCGCTTGGTCAGCAGCTCGTCCTGGTCGGCCTCGAGTACCGCGGCCGGCAGCGCGCGCTTCTTCGGAGCACGCTGCGCGAAGAACGCCGCGACCTCGTCGTGGCGCCAGAACCGCTTGCGGCCTTCCGTGTGCGCGACCGCGGGGAAACCACTGTCCGGGTTGTTGCTCCAGTCGCTGATCCGGGGCTTGCTCGTGCCGAACTCGGACACGATCTGCGTGGTGTCCACGAGCCGGTCGGCGGAAGACATCAGGGCCTCTTTGGAAGGATCAGCACGGCGGTGCCGGCACTCGGACGAGCGCGACATGTTCGATAATGCCAAAGTAGATGGTTTGCTGTCCAGCCTGACGCCAAAGCCGTCCTACATCACTTCCTCGCCCAGCAGGCACACCCCGAAGTGCGCCGCACGCTCCTCCAGCTCCGTGTAGGCCATCGCGGCCGGCGCGGCATCCCACGTCATGAAGGCGAGAGCGGAGACCGCCTCGCTGCGCGTCATCCCCTGCTCCCACGGTACGCACGCAGCGGCGCACCGCTCGGCGAGCTCGGCGTCGGACAGGCTCATGGCCTCCCGGTCAACGCCGGCCTGGACGTCGGCGAAGCCCTTGCACCAGGCGCGGTGGCCTGTGGCCAGGAGGCCCTGCAGCGCCTCCCGGTTGCTGAGGTGCTGGGAGCGGGCGGCGAGGTCGAGAAGCAGGGCGGTGTGGTTAGTGTCCATGGTCATTCTTCGTCCACTGTAGGGGCCGCATGCCGGGACGGGGAAGGGCAGACCTGGCCCGGCATGCGGCAGGCAGGTCTTGAGCTGTGCGCAATGCAGCCGGGGCATGGCACGCGGCGGCTGCAGCGGGCGAGCCTGGGTTCCTAATGAGCTCCTTCTACGGTGCGAGCGCACGATGCCTTGGCTGTCTGGGTACCGCGACTCAGCCCACGCTACGAGCGCGTCCCTTGTAACTATCTGCTCCTTTGTGGACTTGCTGCGGGGCTGTGCTGTCAACTGAACTGGACCGAACCGTGCGCGCTTGCCCTGCGGCCCGTGCATCCGGCCCCCTTCCGGGTGCCTCCGCCGGATCATCGCCGATCGAGCCTGCCCGATCCCCGTCAACTGACCACGGAGACCCACCTATGAGCACCCACCCCGAAAGCGTCACCCGTACCATCGGCAGCAAGACCCACACCATTACTCGGCGCGACATCCACGCCGCCGCGGCCCGGCTCCGCTCTCTCCATCAAAACGATCTCCGCAACCGGGAGTTGTTCATCCTGGTCGGTTCTGGCCTCTACTACGGCCCGGACCTGATCGCGGAGGTGACCGGCGGTGCCCAGATCGACGGTCGCGAGGCATACGACCTCCTCGGCTCCCTCGGTCTCCCGCTCTTTCGCTGGGACTGGGGCAACCTCAAGGACACACGGAACGCGAAGTGAAGTCTGCATTGGGGCACGTTCCCGCGTGCCAGCCACTGAGACGTTGACGGCTCCCCGGCTACGAGGTCGGAGGGTTCGTTTCCTTGCCCTCGCCCCCCACCCCCGACGAATCCACCCTGCCACCGCCCGCACCGCAGTGGGGCAACCGGTTTTCGTGACGCTGCCCCGGAACGCGCAGGTCAGGGCCTGGTCGGCGGGTTGCTGTACGTGACCTGGATGCCGTCTAGCATGACGGCCACCGTCCGGTCGGGCCTGGTCAGGAGCCGCGCGTAGGCCTCCATGTCCTCGTCGTAGCGTGCGACTTCGCGTTCGGGGGCCTCGAAGCGGGCTCCGGGCCGGATCGCTCCCCAGGGCTCCAGCAGCCGTGCCACTTTGGCGGTACCCGGCTCCCCGCTGGGGTAGATGTGGAATCCCGGCGTCTGCGTGTAGTCGACGCCATCCAGGCCGTAGGGCATGTGCCCGGCGGTGGCCAACTCCACGGCCAGAGCCCGCCATTGCTCCTCTTCGACCAGATCTTCCGACAGCCCCGGCAGGTCCAGCGACGCGACAGCAGCGCGCCGGGCGGCGTCCGCCTCACTGTTCACGCGCTCGGCGATCCCCGGCCCCACTCCTGGTCGTCGTACGTCCGCACGCGCCGGAGTACTGGTCGACCACCTCCCAGCCTTCGCCCTGGGCGGAGGGGCGATCTGGAACCGTGTGTCGGGCTGCTCGGCTGGGGGCTCGGCGAAGAACACGTCGCCGCTGCCGTGCGGCTCCGTCGTCGCCAGCCCGGCCCGGCGCAGAGCGTCGGCCATAGACGGTGCCAGGGCGCGGGAGGGGCCGTCGAGAGTGTTCCCTCAGGTGACGGCGCACCGGGTGGTCAGTCCCAGCGGGCGGCGTTCCGGCTGCTCGGAGATCGTTACCCGGCGCTGCGGCGCGGTCGAGGAGTCCGGTCAAGGCGGCGGTCTGTGCGGGCAGTAGCAGCTGTGGGATGTGGTCGGCCGTGTGCTGGGCGGTGGCCTTGGACTGGGTCTCGTCGGGGCGCGGGCGGGCTGGGCGGTGACCGTGAACAGCTTGGCCTCGATGCTGTGGGCGCCAGCCTGCACGAGAGATGGCCCTCCCACCGGCCTGGCTGGCCGACCGCCCCTACTCGCGAGGGCTGCCCCGTCTCCCTTCCACCGTCGTCTGGCGCCGGGCGACAGCCGTCATAATGGGGGTATGCCCGCCACGCCGCAGCACCCAGCTCCCGCGCCGCCCCTTGCAGACGCGGCCGCGAACTCAGGCTCGGGCAGCACGGATGTGGAGCTCTACCGGGAGAAGTTCAGGCGCCGGCTGCCGGACTCGTTGGTTGAGCTGCGGGGTCCCGCGGAGGGGGTCGTGGAACCGCCCACCACCGTTGTCTGGTCCGGGCTGCGTGCCTTCGACCTCGCTAACGAGCGTCAACGGATGAGCCTGTACCGCACTGTCCTCGCAGAGGGCATGCGCAAGGACCTGTGCGCGCTACTGAACCGCGACATCCTCCTGCGGTCGTGGCCCACCTTGCGGATCCTGGTCTCGACCACGGTCCGCGGTGTGTGGGAAGACCGATTTCCGGAACTACGGGCTCTGGCCGACGTTCCTCCCGCCCGGCCCCCGGCCCGGCGACGGCGTACCCACCAGGGGCCGGCGGCCGCGTGAGACTTCCCAGCATGCACGCCCGCCTGCTGGCGGACGTCCTGGCCATCGGCTCCCCGTACCCTCTGGTGATCACCGGTGGCTACGCCGTCCAGGCCCACGGACTCCTCGCACGCCCGAGCCAGGACCTGGATGTCGCCACCGAGAACCCCGCACCGATGGACGAGATCGTCCGCACCCTCACCGAGGGGCTCACCGCACGCGGCTGGCACATCGAGGTGATCGAAGTCGCCCCGCTCTCCGCGCGCCTCAACGCCACCGACACCCGCTCCGGCGTCCAGGAGACGTGCGAGGTGGACGTCCTCAAGGAGGTCTTCACCCGGCCAGCTGCCTCCAGCGCCTACGGGCCGGTGCTCGCCGAGGAAGACGTGATCGGGACCAAGGTCCGCGCGCTGGCCGAGCGAGGCCTGGCCCGTGACGCACTGGACGTCTTCGCCGCTTCGCGCCGCTGGACCACGACCGATCTCGAGGAATTCGGCCGCCGCCACGCTCGCGACCGCTTCGACCTCGAGTCCCTCCAGACCCGGCTGACCGCCGTCGCCTGGCTCGACGACGCCGAACTCGAGGCGTACGGCGCGCCTCCCGCACTGATCGACGAGCTGATGGCCTGGGCCCAGGAATGGGCCGACGACCTCGGCCGACGGCTGCTCCGCGACCAGGACATGGATTAGGCCAGGATCAGACCGACAGCCGCAGGGAGATACGGGCTGGCCGATCGGCGAGCCTTGGAGTCCGCCGCGGGAACACCTGCCCGGTCGGCCCGGGCCCGGGGCCGGGGGCGGGGGCGGGGGCGGCCTGGCGGCAAGCCATCCCGGCGCGGACTCGTCGGCCTACGGCCGGGTGCGCTCGCGGTGGATGCGGTCGCTGATCTCGCGCGCTTCCCTGCGGGCCTGGTCGGCTGCTGCCTGCGGGCTGGCGGCGTAGACGACGTTGACGCTGCCGAAGATCCCTTCGGCGTCCTCCTGGCGCTGCTCGTGGACGTCGGCCCATTCGCCGGATCGGCGGGGGGCCTCCTCCACGTGCCAGCTGTCGAAGTCGCCCCCGCCCCTCCACCGACCGATCACGAAGTACGCTCGCTCTTCGCTCTCTGACGCGGCGGCGGGCCGGGTCAGCCCCTCGTACTGCGACCGGAAGAGCGTCAGACGGCGGCCTTCCTCCGCGGCTGCGCCCCTGCTGTCTCGGCTCGGCAGGTACTCGGCTCGGTGGGCCAGGCTCTCGCGGTCCGGGGCATCGGGTGCGGGCGGTCGGTGTACCAGCGGGCCAGCGTCCACCACGCGGCCAGACCTGCGGGTGGCCTGGGTCCGGTGGGCCTCCGCCTCGTCCAGCCAGCGGGTCTGTGTCCGTTCGGCGTGCGAGATCATCGCGTCCAGCCACTTCAGCAGCTGCGGGGTGTCGTGGCGGCGGGCCGCGTGTTGGAGGCTGGGGAAGTCGCTGCGCGCGGCGTAGTCGCCGGCGCACGCGCGCAGGATGCCGGTCAGCGTCTGGCTGGTCTGCTCGGGCGCGGGGCGGTCGTCGGTGTCGAGCAGGGACATCGGGCCCTGCCATCCCCAGGGCACATCGGCGGAGTGGGCGAGCACCCGGACCGTGTTGCCCTGGTAGGCGCGGCCGCGGATGCGTACCAGCGGCTCGGCGGGGAGCTCGTGTGCGCTGACGGATCCGAGACTGGCGCGGACGGCGTCGAAGCGGTCCCATCGGGCGGGGCTGCTGGTCGCGGTCACGTGGACGGTTCCGCTGGCGGCACCGGTGAGGGTGTAGAGCACGCTGCCGGTGGCGTCCGCCTCGGACGGAACAGCGCGGACGGTGCCGGACGGGGTTCCAATGGTGATCACAGGGTGTCTCCTCACAGGGCATACGGTACGGAATGGGGAGCTGGCGGGGCGTCCCGGCCCCCGCTGGGGCCGGGCGGGGGCCGCAGCCGGTGACGGATGGGTCCGGCAGGAACCGCGCGGGCGACGGGCGCTGAGCTGCCCCCGCAGGGTCGTACGGCGGCCTGCACCGCGGCGGTCCTCATGCCGTGCAGCCATCCGCGCTTGATCCGCCACCCGCACACGATCGGGCCCGGGGCTTGCTCGGTCTGTACGACCAGGGTGGCCAGGACGGTGCAGCTGCCTTCCAGGGCGGCCGTCACGGCGGCCTCGATGACGGTGAACTCGTGCGGGTCGGCGTTCAGGTGCCATGCGGGGGCGGTCGTCACGTCGACGGTGGCGCGGGCCAGGGCATGCCGGCCTTCGACGTCCACCGCGGCGTGGTGCAGGCGGTGACGTCCGGCACCCAGGGCGGTGAAGGGCTGGGCGAATGCCTGGTGCGCGTGGTCGTGGGCGGCGGTGATCGCGCTTCGTCTCCGGGGTAGGGCAGGGTGCGGCGGTCGGTGCGGGCGGGCTGGTCGGGGTGCGGGCTCGTCACGGTGATTCCAGCGGGGCGACGGGTTGGGGGCCGGCTGCGCGCGGCGGGCGGGGTGTCCCGCGTGGTGTGGCGCGCGGGACAGGGTCAGATGACGGGGCGGCGGCGGCCCTGCTCGTTCAGGTGGCGCACGTCGGGCGTGGGCTTCCGGAAGTGGCACCAGGTGCGCCCCATGAAGTCCTCGGTGGTGTAGAAGTGCACCGCCCGGGCCCGGCCGCTTCCGCCTGCCGTGGTGTAGGCGGCCGCGTACCAGTAGCCGTTGATGTTGAACGCAACGGCGTCTGCGGGCCACTCGTGCGGGATCGGGGTCAGGTGCGCTCGGCGGGCGTGGTGTAGGCGGCGGCCGGTGGTGAGGTCGACCGCCATGAAGTGGTCCCGCTCCATCGGGTGCTGCTCGCCGAACTCGTCGTCCTGCTCCCAGCAGGCGTCGCAGTGTCCGAACCATGTGCACGGCATGAGGTACAGGGGGCGGTCGTGCATCTCGGTGATGCTGCCGTGGTAGGTGACGTGGCTACCGATGAACAACCTGGGTGCGGGGGTGGTCTCAGGCATGGGCTGCCTGCCAGGCCTTCGTGTTCCACTCGCGGGTCAGTTCGTCGGCGTAGGCGACGTCGCGCGCGGCCTCGGCGTCCAGGGCGGCCACGACAAGGACGCTGCCCCGGATGTCGTCGGCGCGGCGCTGGGCGGCGGCGGCCTGCTCCTGGCGCTCGGCCTCCTCCTCCGGCAGGCGCCGTACGAGGGAGATCCGTTCGTCGCTGGTGAAGATCACGAGGTAGCGGCGGCAGTCCTCGATCCGCGAGGGGCGGGCCGGGCCGGTGGTGGTGTCGGCCAGCGTGGCGCGGGCCTGGGCCAGCAGCTTCGCCACTTCCTCGGTCGCCTTCACGCCCGTGTCCCGCTGGTGCTGGTTGCGGCCGTAGTAGACGCGGGCCTTGTCGCGTACGGGGGCGAACTCCACCGGGGCGTAGATGCTGATCATCCGGCGCGCCCAGTTGTCGCGCTGGTCCCGCTCGGCCTGGGCGGCGCGCGCGGTGTCGGTCACCTTGCCCTGCGTCCAGCTCAGCGCGTCAGCGGCGCACGACGTGCCGTAGTACACGACGTCTTCGGCGGTGCCGTCCTCGTTCCCGTCGGCGTCCAGCGGCATCATCGCGACGGTGCGCTTGAGTCCGCGGCGGCCGCAGCAACCGCACTCGGTGATGTCGTCGACGATGCCTTTGATCTTCCACTTCGGCATGGGCATGGATGGCCTTCCGTGGGGTGGTGGGTGGGCGGTGGGTGTCGAGCTGCTGGGCGTCCGCCGGCGCGGCCTGGGCGCAGGGAGGGGTGGCGTGTTCTTGGCGCGCGGTCTGCTCCGCAGACGCGACGCGCTGCCGCTACGCGGCAGGGGCCGGCGGGCAGCGCTCCGCGCTCCTGATGGGTGGTTGAGCGCTCCGCGCTCGGGGCGGGTGCGGCCACTGCTGGCCGGTGGGGCCGGGTGGGCACCCCCGTGGGGGAGTTTGGGTGCCCGCCCGGCGGTCAGGGGGTCAGACCGTGGTGAGGGCGAATGCCTTCTCCATCAGGTCGTTGGCCGCTCCGCTGATGACCCGCTCGGCGCGGGCGGCAGCCTTGTCGGCGTCGGTCTTGCCCCGGGTGGGGGCGACGTGGTTGGCGTACTCGGTGAGCGCGTTGTATCCGGCCCACCGCGTGCCCCGGATACCGGCCTGTGTGTCGGCGTACTCGAACAGGTTCGAGATTGCCCCCCACCGCTGACGCTGGTTGGTCTTGGCACGGGCGTGGTCGCTGTCCTTGACCGGCCACAGCTCGTCCACCACCGACTTCAGCTCACTGAGCGTCATCTCGGCTTCGATCATCCGCTGTGCGGCCTTCTCGAACTCCTCGGCGTACCGGAAGGTCAGACCGAGGGCGGAACGGGCCTGCGCGATTCGGGCCTTGGCTCCGGCGGTGTGCCGTACCACGAACGAGGAGCGGGCCCCGTGGATGGCCGCGCGCATGGTGTTCGCGCACACCACCCGGACCGGCGTCACCACGATGCGAAACGCGCTGCCTCCGTCGTGGCTGTTGAACGCTGCGATGTACAGATCGACGTCGTCGTTCCCGCCGATCGTGAGACCCTGCGGCATCTTCATGGTCAGGAAGACCTGACGGCCGTCCTTGAGCGAACCGGCGGTCTCGAAGTGCGCCCCGGACTCGTCGGCCAGCAGGTTGAGGAACTCGGCGTGTTCCTCGTTCTGGACGGGGTGGTAGTCGCTGCCGACCACTCCGAGCGTCTGCGTGCGGCCGGTCTTCGGGTGCGTGCGCGCGGTCGCGAAGTGCTGCGGTACCTCCACCGGCGTGGTTCCGTCAGCCGTGATCTCGGTCGCGGTCAGGGGGAGGAGTCGCACGTTCCACCCGGACAGGGACGCGATGCGCATGGCCTCCTCGGCGGTCATCGCGCCGTCGGTGACGGTGCCCAGCTTGTGCCACGCGCTTGTGTTGGCGGAGGCGAAAGCGGCGGTGCCGTCGGTGAACTGCTCGATCTCGTGAGCCACTTGGGCTTCCCTTCTGGTGACGAACTTTCGGCGGGGTCCGGTAGGGGGCCAACCCTCCCGAACTGGTTCCATAATACCTATCTCCAGAGGTGGGGCAACCGATTAAATCTCCGGTGCGCCCCACCCCCGGGATGACCCGCTGACCTGGGGCTACGACATCAGTAGCCCTCCGCACGGGCTCACTACTGCCAGTGCTGGGGCAGTGCCGTGATGCTCCACGCGTGAACTCCGGTCAGCGCTGTGACGAACGCGCCGTTCCTATACTCGCTCAGGCGGTACAGCACGGACTCTCGTCCTCGGCGGTCCAGCACCCGCTCAATGCGCGTCACCCAATAGCGGCCGTGACAGCACTCCTGCGACCCGTGATAGCTGACCAACTGCCCGATACTGGGGCCGCTGTCCGCGCGCAGGGCGGCGGTCAAGTTGGACAGTGCCGTACCGAACGTGTGGGGCGGCAAGGGCACATCGGCCAGCGCAGGCCCAGTGTGTCCGGTCCGCACACCCGAAATCCACCCCACCTCGAACAGGGGCCGGGCCAACTCGCGCGCGTCGTGCGGGAAACCGGTGTTCTCGGGGAGCTGCTCCAGGGCGGCCCGGAAGGCGGCCTCCATCTGCTCTCGCTCACCCTCGCTCGCCGGAACGGCGCGGTGCGCGGGCTCAATGCTCGTCATGCTCACGGTGACTTCCTTTCGATTGCTGAGGGTCTGGGCTTGACCGGGGGCCCGGACGGACCGGACCCCCGAGAATGCCCTTACTTCAGGCCGCGAGTCCGCAGGAATTCGCTGATGCGGTATGCGACGGCTCGCACCGAAAGGGCTGCGCCTCGGAACGTTCCGAGAATGCGCGGTCCAGTGTCGCTGTCGTGGATGACGTGGAACTCAAACTCCTCAGCGACGGGCAGAAGAACCCGGATAGGTCCGGCCGTGGTGTCGAACCGAATGGACGTGGTGTTCTCGTCCTGGTTGTGAACGATGACAGCGTCTCGAAGGAGTTCCGGGCGCGGGAGGAAATTGGCGATCCGGCGGGCCTTTGCGGCCTGAGGAGTCGTGATCTCGTCCGCGCTGGGAGCCACCTTGCCTCCGCTGATGACGATTTCCACGCTTACGCCTTTCTGTCGACGAACGTTCGGCGGTGCCGGTAGGGAGCCACCCTTCGACATGTTCCATAATACAGTAGCACTGATCTGTTGCACTACCCCACGCGCAAACTCCTGCGCCATCTCTTGCGCCATCTCCTGCCCCCGCCTGGCGGCCGGCCTCCGATCGCCACAGGTCAGACGGCCATTCGCCCATGGTCAGGGAGCTGACATCCCCTCTGCTGCCGCTCTCTCTCCACGAATGAGAGAAGGAGGTGGGGGCGGGCATGGGCGGCGCGGCGGCATCGGGGATCGGGGCCGGAGGCCTGAGTTGCGCGTCGGCGGGCCTCCGCGCTCGGGCGCTGGCGCGCCCGGATCAGACAGCAATCATCCACGCACGGCCCGTGCTCTGGCCATGACTTGCCGAACGGCCTTCGATGGACGTACCGTCCCGAACTACAAATAACTAACCCGGTATTCACGCAAGATCAGTTTGCCGGGTCATCTGAGGGTTCATGAACTTTCCTTGCGATTAGGATGGGATGAGGAAGGCGGAAAGAATTCAAGCTGAATCAGCCTCAATTCCATTCAGAAACGTCAGCTCACCGGGCGGACCGGACCCCCGACCCCCTAGGCGCGCTTTTCGGAATTCGCGGAGCGAATTCCTAGTCGAATTGCGGAGCAATTCGACTGATCGTCACG
>NZ_BNBC01000069.1 GCF_014654675.1 Streptomyces spiralis | reverse complement strand
GAGGCGGTGACCAGCTCCCGCAGCGGATACCGGGCCAGCACCGCGTCCACCTCCGGCGTCAACGCCGCCGCCAGCCGGGACGCGGCCGGCCGGCTCTCGTCCCGCAGGGCGGGCACGGCGGCCAGGACGATCTCCCGTTCACCGCTCTCCTCCGGGACCCCGGCCGCCGCCCGCTCGTACAGCCGGGCGCCCTCCTCCAGGACCAGCTCGGTGTCCTGCCCTGCCGGAATCTTGATCCGGGCGTGGTGGCGCCAGGTGGCGACCGGATCCGACCAGGCCTCGACGGTGTACGTCCAGCGGCCGGGCTCGCCCGCGGTCACGGTGGCGCCCCACCGGTCGGTGCCGGGCGCCAGCTCGTGCATCGGCGTCCAGGGACCCGGGCGGCCCTGTGGATCGCGCAGGACGACGTTCGCGGCCACGGCGTCATGGCCCTCGCGGAACACGGTGGCCGTGACCTGGAACGATTCGCCGGTCACCGCCTTGGCGGGCCTGCGGCCGTGCTGGACGACCGGCCGGACGTCGAGCACGGGGATCCGGCCGACGGCGGTGGCGTGGCCGACGGGGTCCCGCTCCGGCGTCGCGGCCGGATCCGGCGACGCGCCCGGGTCCGGGGCGGAGGTCCGGGCCCGGTCCGGGGTCGGGGCCACGGTGTCGGAGCTCCGGGGATGTTCGCTGCTCGTGCTGGTGGTCGGGGGTGGTGCCGAGTGGTGCGTGGCGGGCATGACCGCTCCTGTCCGCGTCAACGAGTGTGTAGGGCGGATATGTGTGGGGAGGTGGGTCCTGCGGGTCTACTGTCGGTTGTACCGGAGGAGCCTTCCCACCCTATTCGGGTGAGCAATCCGGCACTTTGTTAACTACTCACGCGTATGTCCACACACAAAGTTGGCCTCGTCTTGGCCCGCTTGCCAGGCGCGGCCCCAGCGGCACCCGCACCGGCACCGGTACGGTTTTGTGTGACGGGGCGCACAGTGCCGTGCGTCCTTCCAGCGAAGCGCACCGTGACGTGCGTCCATCAGCGAACGCGCCGAGGTGGAAAGAGTGAAGGCGATCCGTCGGTTCACCGTCCGTCCCGTTCTTCCCGAGCCCCTGCAGCCCCTCAGCGAGCTGGCCCGCAATCTGCGCTGGTCCTGGCACGCCGAGACGCGCGACCTCTTCCAGTCCGTCGACCCCGAGCGCTGGGCCTCCTCGGGCGGCGACCCGGTACGGCTCCTCGGCAGCGTGCGCCCGGCGCGGCTGGCCGAGCTGGCCGGTGACCGCCGCTTCCTGCGCCGGCTGACCGCCGCCGCGGACGACCTGCGCGACTATGTGACCGGCGACCGCTGGTACCAGGGCCGCTCCGACGGCCTGCCGGCCGCCGTCGCCTACTTCTCGCCGGAGTTCGGCATCACGGCCGCCCTGCCGCAGTACTCCGGCGGCCTCGGCATCCTCGCCGGCGACCATCTCAAGGCGGCCAGTGACCTGGGCGTCCCACTGATCGGGGTGGGCCTGCTCTACCGGCACGGCTACTTCCGGCAGACTCTGTCCCGGGACGGCTGGCAGCAGGAGCACTACCCGGTCCTCGACCCCAACGAGCTGCCCGTCACCCAGCTGAGGGAGGCCGACGGCAGCCCCGCCCGGGTCTCGCTCGCCCTGCCCCGCGGCAGGGCCCTGCACGCCCGGATCTGGGTGGCCCAGGTCGGCCGGATTCCGCTGCTGATGCTGGACTCCGACGTCGAGGAGAACGACCTCGGCGAGCGCGGGGTGACCGACCGGCTCTACGGCGGCGGCAGCGAGCACCGGCTGCTTCAGGAGATGCTGCTCGGCATAGGAGGGGTGCGCGCGGTCCGGACGTACTGCCGGCTCACCGGGCATCCCGAGCCGGAGGTGTTCCACACCAACGAGGGCCACGCCGGGTTCCTCGGGCTGGAACGGATCGCCGAGCTGTGCGACGGAGGGCTGGACTTCGACGCGGCCCTGGAGGCGGTGCGCGCGGGCACGGTCTTCACCACCCACACGCCCGTCCCGGCCGGCATCGACCGCTTCGACCGCGAGCTGCTCGCCCGCCACTTCGGGCCCGACGCCGAGCTGCCCGGCATCGATGTGGAGCGTATTCTCCGGCTGGGCATGGAGACCTACCCGGGCGGCGAGCCGAACCTGTTCAACATGGCGGTGATGGGGCTCAGGCTCGCCCAGCGGGCCAACGGCGTGTCGCTGCTGCACGGGAGCGTCAGCCGGGGGATGTTCTCCGGGCTGTGGCCGGGATTCGACCCCGACGAGGTGCCGATCACCTCGGTGACCAACGGCGTGCACGCCCCGACCTGGGTGGCGCCGGAGGTGTTCCGGCTGGGCGCCCGGCAGATCGGCGCGCAGCGCACCGAGGACGCGCTGTCCGTGGGCGGCTCCGACCGCTGGGACGCGGTCGCCGACATCCCCGACGAGGACATCTGGGAACTCCGCCGCGAACTGCGGGAGCAGCTGGTCGTGGAGGTGCGCAAGCGGCTGTGGGCGGCCTGGCGGCAGCGCGGTGCGGGGACGGCCGAGCTGGGCTGGATCGACGGCGTGCTGGACCCGGACGTCCTGACGATCGGCTTCGCGCGCCGGGTGCCCTCCTACAAGCGCCTGACGCTGATGCTGCGCGACCGCGACCGGCTGATGGACCTGCTGCTGCACCCCGAGCGGCCGATCCAGATCGTGGTCGCGGGCAAGGCGCACCCCGCGGACGACGGCGGCAAGCGCCTCATCCAGGAACTGGTCCGCTTCGCCGACGACCCGCGGGTGCGGCACCGGATCGTCTTCCTGCCGGACTACGGCATGGCGATGGCGCAGAAGCTGTACCACGGCTGCGACGTGTGGCTGAACAACCCGCTGCGCCCGCTGGAGGCGTGCGGCACCTCCGGGATGAAGGCGGCGCTCAACGGCTGTCTCAACCTCTCCGTGCTGGACGGCTGGTGGGACGAGTGGTACCAGCCCGACTTCGGCTGGGCCATCCCGACCGCGGACGGCATCGGCTACGACACAGAGCACCGCGACGACCTCGAGGCCGCCGCGCTGTACGACCTGCTGGAGCAGCGGGTGGCGCCCCGTTTCTACGAGCGGGGCCGGGGCGGGCTGCCCGACCGCTGGATCGAGATGGTCCGCCGCACCCTGACCCTGCTGGGTCCGAAGGTGCTGGCGGGGCGCATGGTCCGCGAGTACGTCGACCGCCTGTACGCGCCCGCCGCCCATGCCCACCGCGCCCTGGACCCGGAGGCGGCGCGGGAACTGGCGGCCTGGAAGGCGCGGGTGCGCGCGGCCTGGCCCGAGGTGACGGTCGACCACGTGGAGACCTCCTCCCCGGTCGCCGAACGCGCGGAGGCGCCCTCGTCCACGGCCTCCGCCGAGCTGGGCTCCACCCTGGGCCTTCGGGTGCGGGTCGGTCTGGGCAGCCTCGGCCCGGACGACGTCGAGGTCCAGGCCGTCTCCGGCCGGGTCGACGAGGAGGACCGCATCACGGACGCCACCACGGTCCCGCTGAAGCCGAACGGCGCCCCCGACGCCGACGGCCGCTGGGTCTACGAGGGCCCCCTCTCCCTGGACCGCACCGGCCCCTACGGCTACACGGTGCGCATCCTGCCCACCCACCGCCTCCTCGCCTCCAGCGCGGAGCTGGGCCTGATGACCGTGCCCCCCGAGGACTCGGGGCAGGCGGCGGGAGTGCTGCTGCGCTAGGGGGTGTCTCGTCGATCAGGCCGGATCAGGGAGCGGCGCCAGGCGCCGCGAGCCCGGCATGATCGGCGTAGGACACCCGCCGGCGCCGCACACGGGCCGTAGGGCTCGGCCGCGGCCGCCGTGGAAGGGCTCGGGCCCCCGGCTCCGTCGCCCGTGGGGGAGACAGGAGCCGAGGGCCCGGGGTGGTACTGGCGGTGCGGGTGTCAGATCACGAAGTTGTAGCTCTGCCAGCCCGGCCCGATCGAGGTGCGCTTGGCGAACGGCGCCGTCGCCTTGCCGGTGCCCTTGTAGAACCACAGCACGCCGGAGGTGTCCCGGGCGATGAGGTCGGCGATCCCGTCACGGTCGAGGTCGCTGACGCCCGCGAGCGTGTTGTAGATCTGCCAGCCCCCGCCGATCTGGGTGCGAGCGGCGTAGGGCGCCGTCGCCTTGCCGGTGCCCTGGTACAGCCAGAGCACCCCCGACTTGTCGCGGGCCACGAGGTCGGCCTTGCCGTCACCCGTGATGTCCCCGGTGGAGGTCATCAGGTTGTAGGTGTTCCAGCCGCTGCCGATCCGCTGGCGGGCGAGGAACTGCGTTTTCGCCGTGTACGTGCCGGTGCTCGGGTACAGCCAGAGCACACCCGAGGAGTCCCGGGCCAGCAGGTCGGGCTTCCCGTCACCGGTCAGGTCCCGGGCGCCCCACAGGGCGTTGTACGTGTTCCAGCCGGTGCCCACCTGGACCCGGGAGCGGAACGGCTGGCTCAGCTTGCCGCTGCCCTGGTAGTACCAGAGCGTCCCGCTGCCGTCGCGCGCCACCATGTCGCCCGTGCCGTCCGCGCGCAGCGCGGTCAGCGGGGTGACGACGTTGTACTGCTGCCAGCCCGAGCCGACCCGGTAGCGGGCGTAGAAGGGCGCGGAGGCGCTGCCCGTGCCCTGGTACTGCCAGAGCACGCCGGAGCTGTCGCGGGCGACCGCGTCGTAGCGGTCGGTGCCCGGGTCCGGGGCGGTGCTGGTGGCCGTCTCCACGTCGCTCGACTTCACCCAGGCGATGCGGTGGTTGTAGCGGATCGGGTAGAAGGTCTGCGTGCCCGTGACCAGTGTCCGGTCGTGGTCCGCGGTGCCCGCGAAGGTGCCCGCGTACCAGTAGTCGCCCGGCTGCGCGGGACCGGCCTGCACGTACGCCTGGCCCGAGGGGACGCTGTACTTCGTCAGCGACGCGTCGTTGTCCGTCTGCACGTCCACACCGGTGCCCGTGTAGGCGGCGTCCTCCGGGTAGGCGCGCCCGTACACCGGGATGGAGGTGGCGCCCGCCTTGGCCTTCAGCACCGAGACGCCGGACGTGCCGACCGGGGCGGTGAACTGCCCGCCCGGGTTGTAGAACCAGGCCTTCTGGCCGCCGTACCAGATGGCCGTCCAGTCGTTGCGGGCCTCCGCGACGACGTACTCGCCGCCGGCCACGACCTTGTTGCCCCAGTTCGGCGCGTCGGTGGCCTTCACGGTCGGCATGTACGGGTCGGTGATCAGGGCCGAGCCGGTCGACGGGGACGTGTACAGGTAGCCGAAGTTGGCCGGCTGCTTGGTGACCGTGCTCCCGTTGTACGTCAGCGTCGGCTGGTTGGCCGTCGTGAACGGCGGCACCACGCGGACGACCTGGCCGGCCTTGAGCGGACCGCCCGCGCCGCCGCTGCCGGTGGGCGCGCCCAGGAGGGACATGTAGCGGTTCCAGTCCCAGAACGGGCCCGGGTCCCAGTGCTGCGAGGCGACGTTCTTGTCCAGGACGCCCGGCACCTCGTCGTGGCCGATGATGTGCTCGCGGTCCAGCGGGATGTTGAACCGGGCCGCCAGGTACTTCACCAGGGCCGCGGACGACTCGTACTGGGACGGCGTGTACCAGCTGCCGTCCTTGACGGCGTAGCCCTCGTGCTCGATCCCGATCGAGTGCATGTTGAGCGTCTTGTTGGCCGCGTGCCAGGCCTCGTCCTTGGTGGCCACCATCTGCGTGACCAGACCGTCGGACGCACGGATCAGGTAGTGGGTGCTCGCGTAGGCGGCCGGGTTCTGGAAGGTGGCCACCGACCCGTCGTAGCCACCCTCGGTGTCGTGGATGACGATGTAGCGGATGTCCTCGCCGTTGGAGGGGCGGTTGGACACGTTGTAGTTGCCGAAGTCGTCCGGGGTGCTGCTGTTCTGCGCGAACCCGGCGGGCTTGAAGTCGCAGTTGAGGCCCGAGGGGCACTCCGGAGCCTGGGCGGTCGTGTAGGTCGCCTGGTTCGCCAGCGGCACCTTCGCCGGGGGCGCGGGGGTCACGGAGGGGTCGGCGGGCAGGGTCACCTGCTGGCCGTCCGCGGTGACGCTGCTCTGCCCCTCGCGGATCGTGTCGAAGACACGCTTGGCGAACAGCGTCGCGCCCTTGGTGTCGGGCGACTGGCTGTACCGTGCGACGGCCGGGTACCACTGGCCGGGGTCCGTCGACAGCGAACGGCCGGAATCGCGCTGGTACTCGGCCAGCAGCGCGGCACCCGCGCGGATGCTCTGCTCGGTGTCGTTCTGCACGTCGTCGACGGACTTGTCGATGAGCTTCGCGCCCTCGTCCAGCGTGTGCAGCCGCGGATCGCCGGTGTCGACGACCGGCGGGGCGGACTTCAGGGCGCGCTTGGCGTTGAAGTGCTTCTCGACGGCCGGGTCGCCGCTCATGTTGAGGTGGGACAGCCGCTCCTGGTCGGTGGGCTGCTCCACGTCGTCGGAGGTGACCCGGGTCAGCCCCATGACGTTGTAGGAGCCCGTGGTGCTCGGCTCACCGTCGTGCGAGTCCCACAGCGACGACTGGTACGAGACGGCCATGAGGACGCTCTTGGGAACGTCGAACTCGCGGGCCGCCTGGTCGAACTCCTGCTGCAACCGCGCACTGGCCGCGACGGGAGGTGTGTCCGACGATCCCTGCGCGGCGATGGCGATGGATCCGACCGCCGCCGTGACGACGACACCGGACGCCACGCCATATATCAGGAACCGTCTCTTACGGGTCAATCGATGACGTTTCAAACCCACCCCTACGCAGTGCTTCCTCGGAGGAAGCGCAATCTAGCAAGCCTCATATGTCCCAGCGGACACAGGGGACTCAGCGTTACTCGGGCTGGAACTCCGCACACAGTCGGCGCAGCACCGTTCCGCACCGACGTGCGTAGGCGTGCTGGAAGCCGCGGGTCGCCGGGCCTCCCGCGCGGGCGTACCACTTGGCGGGACGGCTGAAAGCGCTCACCGTCAGCCAGACCGTGCCGTCGCCGGTGCGGTCGACGACGAAGGACTCCTCGCCGGTCTCCGGGTGGCCGGGCAGGGTGCCGTAGGCCCAGCCGGCGCGGCGGGGTTCGTCCACCGTCCACACGATCCGGCAGGGTGCCTTGATCATGCCGGCCAGGGTCACCGTGACGTCGGCGCCGGGGACGGCGCGGTCGGCGGAGGCGTCGACGCCCACGCCGACCGCGCGGTGCAGCTCCCAGGTCAGCACGGCCTCGGCGGCGCGCCGGAACACCTCCTCGCCCTCGCCGATGCGGGTGCGCACGTGCAGGGGGTGGAAGCCGGGCGGGTAGTGGCCCCGCTCGCGGGTCGCGCCGACCTCCTCGTAGGTGAAGTCCTCCGAAGACATGGGACCCAAGCCTAGGGGGTGTCTCGTCGATCATGCCGGGCCGCGTCTGGCACCGCTCCCTGATCCGGCCTGATCGACGAGACACCCCCTGGGGGTTCAGCGGAGCGGCGCCCGGGAGTCTCGACTCCCGGGCGCCGCCCCTCGTCAGCTGCCCCCTGTTCAGTTGACGTTGACCGCGGACCAGGCCGCGGCGACCGTCTTGTACTCGGTGCTGGTCGAGCCGTACAGGGCCGACGCCGCGTTCAGGGTCGCCGTGCGGGCGGCCTTGTAGTTGGTCGTCGACGTCATGTACGTGGTCAGCGCCTTGTACCAGATCTGCAGCGCCTTGTCCCGGCCGATGCCGGTGACCGTGGAGCCGTTGTACGTGGGCGAGTTGTAGCTGACGCCGTTGATGGTCTTGGCGCCGCTGCCCTCGCTCAGCAGGTAGAAGAAGTGGTTCGCGACACCGGACGAGTAGTGCACGTCCTTGGTGCCCACGCTGGAGGACCAGTAGTCGGCGGAGCCGCCGTCCTTGCTGGGCTTGTCCATGTAGCGCAGCGGGGTGCCGTCGCCGTTGATGTTGATCTTCTCGCCGATGAGGTAGTCGCCCTTGTCGGCGGAGTTGTTGGCGTAGAACTCCACGCCGGTGCCGAAGATGTCGGAGGTGGCCTCGTTCAGACCGCCGGACTCACCGGAGTAGTTCAGCCCGGCGGTGTTGGACGTGACGCCGTGGCTCATCTCGTGGCCGGCCACGTCCAGCGAGGTCAGCGGGTGGGTGTTGCCCGAGCCGTCGCCGTAGGTCATGCAGAAGCAGCTGTCGTCCCAGAAGGCGTTGACGTAGTTGTTGCCGTAGTGGACGCGGGAGTAGGCGCCGACGCCGTTGTTCTTGATGCCGTTGCGGCCGAAGGTGTTCTTGTAGAAGTCCCAGGTCTCCTGGGCGCCGTAGGCGGCGTCGGCGGCCGCCGTCTGGTCGGCGGTGGAGCTGGAGGCGGTGCCGGTGCCCCACACGTCGTCCGCGTCGGTGAACAGGGTGCCGGTGCCGGAGGTCCTCCCGGCCAGGTTGTACGTCTTGTGGCCGCCGCGCGTGGTGTCGTACAGCTGGTACGTCGACCCCGACAGGTAGGTGCTGAGCGTCACCGTGCCCGAGTACAGGGTCTTGCCGGTGCCGGTCTCGATGCCCTGGAACTCGTAGAGCTTCTTGCCGGTGGCGGCGTCGGTGATGACGTGCAGCTGGTTCGGGGTGCCGTCGTCCTGGAGGCCGCCGACGACGGTCTCGTAGGCGAGGACCGGCGTGCCGTTCGCCGCCCAGATGACCTTGCGCGGGGCCTGGTCGGCGGAGGTCTTCGCCGAACCGGCGTCCTGGGCGAGGGTCAGCGCCTGCTTCTCCGCCTTGGCGGGGGCGACCTTCGGTGTGAGCGAGGCCACCTTGATGGCCGCCTTGGTGGCCTTGGTGACGCCTTCGGTCTTCCCCGAGCCGGCGGTGTGGACGATCAGGTCGCCGCCGAGGACCGGCAGGCCGGCGTAGGTGCGCTCGTAGCGGGTGTGCACCGTGCCGTCGGCGTCCTTGACGACGTCCTTGGCGACCAGCTTCTCCTTGGCGCCGAGGCCTATCTCCCGGGCGGTGTCGGCCGCGCCGGACTGGGCCTGCTGGAGGAGGGAGGTGCGCGCCGCGGCGGAGAGCGCGGTCGGGGCGGCGGCGAGTGTGGCGTGGCCCGCGGAGTCGGCGGGGGTCTGGGCGGAGGCACTGGTGGTCAGACCGGTGCTGAGAAGGGCTCCGGCGGCGACGGCGGTGGCGACGGCCAGAGTGGTGCGCTTGTGACGCGCGTAGCGGGGAGTCACACAAGCTCCTTCTGTGGGGGAGTCCGGCGGGCGTGGGGTTGCCGGGCCGGAGAGAGGGTCAGGTTGGTTTGCTCGTGCGGCGGGTGCAGGAAGAGTGGCATTAACGGCGCGTACATGTCATGACCCCGAAGTGATGTTGACCGAAAATCGACGACCGCGTCGATGTTTCGGCAGTGTGAACGGGCGCCGTTCCGGGTGGTCCACCACCGGAACGGCGCCCTGTCCTCGGGGTTCTGCCGCCTACCAGAAGCTCCTAGGGAAAGGTCAGCTTCCAGTCGTCGATGTAGCCCGTGTCCTGCGCGCCCAGGTCCTGGACGCGCAGCTTCCAGGTGCCGTTGGCCGTTTCGGAGGACGCGTTGACCGTGTAGGTCGCGTGCACGTCGGGCGTCGGGTCGTAGGCGCTGTTCTTCAGCCGGTACGTCGACCCGTCCGGGGCGACCAGGTCGATCTGGAGGTCACCGCTCCAGGTGTGCACGATGTCCACCGAGACCTGGAGGTTGGAGGGGGCGTTGCCGCTGCGCCCGGAGACCGTGATGGACGAGGTGACCGCCGATCCGGGGTAGTCCGGGATCTGCACGTCGGAGCTGTTCTCGAACGTGGTGCCGCCGCCCCCGCCGCCGGAGCGCGAACCGACCGAGACGGCCGCCCAGGCGTCCTGCACCGCCTTGTACTCGGCGCTGGAGGTGCCGTACAGCTCACCGGCCGCCGCGAGCGTGCCGGTGCGGGCCGCCGCGTAGTTGGTGGTGGAGGTGAACTTGGTGGTCAGCGCCCGGTACCAGATCTGCAGCGCCTTGTCCCGGCCGATGCCGGTGACCGGAAGCCCGTCCGACGTGGGCGAGTTGTAGCTGACGCCGTTGATGACCTTGGCGCCGCTGCCCTCGCTCAGCAGGTAGAAGAAGTGGTTCGCGACACCGGACGAGTAGTGCACGTCCTTGTTGCCGACACCCGAGGACCAGTAGTCGGCGGAGGCGCCGTCCTTGCTGGGCTTGTCCATGTAGCGCAGCGGGGTGCCGTCGCCGTTGATGTCGATCTTCTCGCCGATGAGGTAGTCGCCGACATCGGTGCTGTTGTTGGCGTAGAACTCCACGCCGGTGCCGAAGATGTCGGAGGTGGCCTCGTTCAGACCGCCGGACTCGCCGCTGTAGTTGAGGCCCGCGGTGTTGGAGGTGACGCCGTGGCTCATCTCGTGGCCGGCCACGTCCAGCGAGGTCAGCGGATCGGCGTTGCCCGAGCCGTCGCCGTAGGTCATGCAGAAGCAGCTGTCGTCCCAGAACGCGTTCACGTACGAGTTGCCGTAGTGGACGCGCGAGTACGCGGCCCGGCCGTCGTTGCGGATGCCGCTGCGGCCGAAGGTGTTCTTGTAGAAGTCCCAGGTGACCGCCGCACCGTAGTGGGCGTCGGCGCCCGCGGTGGCGGCGTTCGACGTGGTGCCGTTGCCCCAGGTGTCGCTGGACTGGCTGAACAGTGTGCCGGTGCCGGACGTGCCGTGGTTGAGGTTGTACGTCTTGTGGCCGCCGCGCGAGCCGTCGTTCAGCGTGTACGTCGAGCCCGACAGCGTCGTGGTCAGCGGGACCTGGCCGCTGTACTGGGTGTTGCCGACGCCGGTCTCGATGCCCTGGTAGCGGAACAGCTCCTTGCCCGTGCTCGCGTCGGTGATCACGTGCAGCTGGTTCGGGGTCCCGTCGTCCTGGAGGCCCCCGATGACCGTCTCGTAGGCCAGCACCGGCTTGCCGCTCGCCGCCCAGATCACCGTGCGGGACGACTGGTCGGCCGACGCCTTGCTGCCCAGCGCCTCGGCGCGCCGCACGGCCTGCTTCTCGGCGGTCGCCTTCGACACCTTGGGCGTGAGGCTCGCGACCTTCACGGTCGCGTCGGTCGCCTTGAGCACGCGCTCGGTCTGTCCCGACCTGGCGGTGTCGACGACCAGGTCGCCGCCGAGGACCGGCAGGCCGGCGTAGGTGCGCTCGTAGCGGGTGTGCAGGGTGCCGTCGGCGTCCTTGACGACGTCCTTGACGACCAGCTTCTCCTGGGCGCCGAGCCCGAGGTCCTTCGCCGTGCGCGCCTTGGCGCCGTCGGCGTCCCGGATCAGCTCGGCACGCTGCGAGGGCGTGAGCTTGACCGCGACATGCGCCGGGTTGATCTTCCCGGAGTGCGGCGCCTGCGCCGGGCTGGCGCTCGCCGCGCCCGACTGGACGGCCGTGGCGATCAGGGCGGCGACACCGGCCAGGGCGATGCCCGCGGCCCGCCGGGGGGTGGTGTGGGAGGTGCGTCTGCGAGAGCTGCTGCTACTCAACACTGACTCCTTCTGCGTGGCCACGGGTCGCGCGGCCAGGGGGAGAACCGGACGCGGGGTGAGACGTCCGGGCAGAACTGCGTGGAACGCGGAACCAGCTGTGCGATGTGCGAGGTGCAGGTGCGAGGTGCCGGTACGGACTGCGCAGTGCGTGAGGCGTGTGGAGCGCCGGCCGGGTCACCGCCGTGGAACCGTGGGGGGATGCTGTGGGGTGGCTGTGAACGGCCGAGGGGAAGAGTGGCAGGAGAAGGCCGCGCTTGTCAGGGGCGCGTCACGAACTTGGCTGGAAATCGTTCGTTGTCCGGATGTTCATGTTCGGTATACGAACCCGCCACGGGGCCGCGTCGCTGTTCCGGCGCAGGTCAGCCGCGGTGCCGACGCGGGTCGTCGAGGAGCGCCGTGAGATCGGTGAGACGGTCGATCCGCCAGTCCGCCGCCGCCACCACCTCCGGGTCGTCCGCCCACAGATGCCCCCACGGCCCCCGCCGCAGGTGCGCCACGCGCAGCCCGGCCGCCTTCGCCGGGAACACGTCGTTCACCGGGTGGTCACCCACGTACAGGGTGGAGCCCGCCTCCGCCCGCCCCGCCTCCACCACGCGCCGGAAGAACTCCCGCCGGGGCTTGGCGACACCCCACTCGCCGGAGGTGGCCACGACGTCCGCCGGGAGGTCCAGGGCGCGCAGCAGCTCACCCACCCGGGCCGTCTGGTTGCCGGCCACGACGACACGCAGCCCCCGCGCCCGCAGCTGCGTGAGCACCGGGCGCACATCGCCGTAGAGGTCGCCCTCGCCGAGGTACTCGCCGCGGCCCGCGACCTCCCGGGCACGGTACTCGGCCACGACGTCGAGACCGGGGCGCACCAGCCGCAGGGCCTCGGTGTTGTCCTCGCCCCGCGCTACGACGACGCCGACGAGCGCGGACAGGGTGTGACGCGGGACCTTCAGCCAGTCCGCCCAGTCCGCCCAGTAGCGGTCGTCCCTGGTGATCGTCTCGCCGACGTCGAACGCGATGGTCTCAATCACCCTGCGAGCTTACGGCGGCGCCGTCCCCGTGCCAGGTGCGCCACAGCGCCGCGTACGCCCCGCCGGCCGCCACCAGCTCCTCGTGGGTGCCGAGTTCGGTCAGCCGGCCGTTCTCCATCACCGCCACACGGTCGGCGTCGTGGGCGGTGTGCAGCCGGTGCGCGATGGCGATGACCGTACGGCCCTCCAGCACGGCCGCCAGGGCACGCTCGGTGTGCCGGGCGGTCGCCGGGTCGAGCAGGGCCGTGGCCTCGTCCAGGATCAGCGTGTGCGGGTCGGCCAGGACCACCCGGGCCAGGGCCAGTTGCTGGGCCCGCGAGCCGTCCGTACGGCACCCGTCCGGCCCCAGCTCGGTGTCCAGCCCGTCCGGCAGCTCCGCGACCCAGGCATCGGCGCCCACGGCGGCCAGCGCCGCCCACAACCGCTCGTCCGTCGCCGCCGGCTCGGCGATGCGCAGATTGTCGCGGACCGTGCCCAGGAACACGTGGTGCTCCTGGGTGACGAGCACGACCTGGCGGCGCAGCCGCTCCGGCTCCAGACCCGCCACCGGCACACCGCCGACCGTCACCGAGCCCGCGCCCGGCGCGTCGACGCCCGCGAGCAGCCGGCTCAGCGTGGTCTTCCCGGCCCCGGACGGCCCGACCACGGCCAGCCGCTCCCCGGGCCGTACCGTCAGATCGACCCCGTGCAGCACCTCGCCGCCGTGGTCGTAGGCGTAGTGGACCCCGGTGACGTCGATGCGGTCGTCCGCCGGGGCGGGGGAGCCGGCCGCGGCCGCGCGCGGGGCCCGGGCCAGGCCCTCCACACGGGCGAAGGAGGCGCCGCTGCTCTGCAGTTGCTCCACGTGCATCAGGATCTGGTCCAGCGGCTCGGTGAACTGCCGCAGATACAGGGCGGCGGCCACCACCGCGCCCAGCGTCACCGCCCCCCGCGCGTGCAGCACCCCGCCGACCAGCAGCACCCCGGCCACCGGGAGGATGTACGACACCTCGACCGCCGGGAAGAACACGGTCCGCAGGAACAGCGTGTACAGCCGGGCGCGCCGGGCCGTCTCCAGGGCGTCCCGGCTCGCCGCGACCCGCCGTCCGGCCAGCCGGAACGCCTCGACGGTACGGGCCCCGGAGGCGGTCGCCGCCAGGATCTCGGCGACCTCGGAGCCGGCCGCGCCCTCCGCGAGATAGCCGTCCCGGGCGCGGCGCAGATACCAGCGCAGGGCCACCCAGATCGGTGTCAGCGCCAGCACCCCGACGGCCCCGAGCAGCGGGTCGAGCAGGAACACCGCGACCAGCACGAACAGTGCCTGCGCCACGCAGACCAGCAACTCCGGTCCCACGTCCCGCAGGGTGGTGCCGACGGTGGCCACGTCCGCGGTGCCGCGCGTGGTCAGGTCACCCGTGCCGGCCCGCTCCACCACCGACGCCGGCAGCGCCAGCGCCCGGTCCACGAACTCCTCGCGCACCCGGGCCAGCGTGCGCTCGCCGAAGCGGTGTCCCACGTACCGGGCCCAGCGCGCCAGCAGCAACTGGGCCAGCGCGCACACCACGATGGCCAGCGCCATCCGGTCGACGGCACCGACCCCGCCCCCGGCCCGGACGTGGTCGACGATCCGGCCCAGCAGCCAGGGACCGGCGAGCCCGGTGCCCGCGGCCAGCGCGTTCAGGACGAGGACCGCCGTGAAGGCCCGCCCGTCCGCCCGGACCAGGCGCACCGCGGCCCGCCGTACGTCCACCGGTTCGGCGATCGGCAGCCGGCCGCCGGTGTCTGCCGCTCCCGCCGTCCCCGCCGTGCCTGCCGTTCCCGCCGTCATCGCACGGCCCCCTTCGCGGTGAGCGGGCCGGTGCCCGGGGCCTCGTCGGCGTCCGGCGCCATGGCCTCTTCGGTGTCCCGCGCCACCAGGGCGCGGTAGCCCGGCTCGGCGTCGAGGAGTTCGCGGTGGCCGCCGGTGGCCGCCACCTTGCCGTCGACCAGGTAGTGCACGGTGTCGGCGTGGTCCAGCACCAGCGGCGAGGTGGTCGTGACGAGTGTCGTGCGCCCCGCGCGCGCCCGCCGCAGCCGCTCCGCGACCGCCGCCTCGGTGTGCGCGTCCAGCGCCGACGTCGGCTCCACCGCCAGCAGCACCTCCGGGTCGGCCAGCAGCGCCCGCACCAGCCGCACCCGCTGCCGCTGGCCGCCGGACAGGCTGCGGCCCTGCGCGGTCACGGGCGAGTCGAGGCCGTCGGGCAGCCCCCGCACGATGTCCTCGGCGACGGCCGTGCGGAACGCCCGCGC
The DNA here is from genome assembly GCF_014654675.1 of Streptomyces spiralis. Lineage (GTDB taxonomy): Bacteria > Actinomycetota > Actinomycetes > Streptomycetales > Streptomycetaceae > Streptomyces > Streptomyces spiralis. Next base: position 21,150 of record NZ_BNBC01000069.1, on the reverse strand, counting down.
CACTTCCGCCGGGTCGCGCTCCCGGTGCCCGGACACCAGGTCCCGCAGCAGACCGGCGAACAGGTCGGCCTCGTTGTCCGCGACCAGGATCCGCTCCCGTACCGCGGACAGTCCGATCTCGTCCAGCGGCACCCCGCCCCAGGTGGCCTCGGACGGCTCGTACCGGCCCAGGCGGTCGACCACCGCCGCCGCGTCGGCGGGGCGGGCGCACACCAGCGCCGTCAGCCGGCCCGGTGGCACCCGGACGCCCGACTCCGGGTCGTGCAGCACGGACGGTTCGGCGGGCGCCTCCCGGGTGCCGGTGTCCTCCTCCGGCTCCACCCGCAGCAGCCGTACGACCCGGCGGGCGGCCACCACACCGCGGCTGAGCTGGTAGCCCGTCTCGACGAAGAACGCCACCGGTGTCACCAGGACCGCGACATAGCCGTACACCGACACCAGTTCGCCGATGGTGATCCGTCCCTCGGCGGCCAGCCGCGCCGCGAGCCAGGTCACCACGGCCAGGAACAGCGTCGGCAGCCCCGCCCCCAGCGCCTGGAGCCAGGAGGCCACCGCGCCCACCCGGTAGCCCTGCGCCCGCAGCCGCTGCGAGTCCCGGCGGAACGCCTCCGCGAACAGCCCTTTGCCGCCGAGCCCGTTGAGCACGCGCAGCCCGCCCGCGAGGTCGCCGATCCGCGCGGTGAGCACCCCCTGCCGCTCCCGGTACTCGCCCTCGGCGCCCTGGAGCCGCCGCATCAGCGGCCCGACGAGCACCGCGGTCAGCGGCGCCCCCAGCAGCACCACGGCCGCCAGCGGTCCCGAGATCGACAGCAGCAGCCCGGCCACCACCGCGTAGACGACGACCGCGCCGACCCCGGGGCCGACCACGGTCAGGCACTGGCTGATGGTCTGGACGTCGCCGACGCCGATGGTGACGACCTCCCCGGCGCCGACCCGGCGCGGCAGCGCGGCGCCCAGCCGGACCACATGGCCGACCACCACCTTGACCGTGCGGAAGTTGGCGTCCATCCGCACCCGGGTCATCGTCCGGTGCCGCATGATGCTCAGCCAGGCGTTGAACGCCCCGACCGCGAACAGCGCGCCCGTCCAACCCGCCAGCGCCGCAGTGTTGCCCGGCGCGAGGCCGTCGTCGATCGCCCGCGACATCAGATACGGCGTCGCCGCCAGCAGCACCATCCAGACGCTGGCCAGCAGCGCCCCGGCCGCCGACCGCCCCGGCTGGCACCTGACCAGCCACCACAGATACCGCCAGCCGCCCCGGCGGTCGGGCGTCCCCGGGTCCTCGTACGCGTCGATCACGTCGCCCCCGTCTCGTCCGTCAAGGCCGCAACTCGTCTCGTCCGCTCGGGTCGGACCGGTCTCCTCCGCTCATGCCAGACTGTCGCGCCAGGCCCGGTGCAGATGCGCGAAGCGCCCGGTGCCCGCGATCAGGTCGGACGGGGAGCCGTCCTCCACGATGCGGCCGTGCTCCATCACCAGCACCCGGTCGGCGATCTCCACGGTGGACAGGCGGTGGGCGATCACCACGGCCGTACGTCCCCGCAGGACCGTGTCCATCGCGCGCTGCACCGCCTGCTCCCCCGGGATGTCCAGGGAACTGGTCGCCTCGTCCAGGATCAGCACCGACGGGTCGGCGAGCAACGCCCGTGCGAAGGCGACCAGTTGCCGCTGCCCGGCGGAGATGCGGCCGCCCCGCTTGCGTACGTCCGTGTCGTAGCCGTCGGGCAGGGTGCTGATGAAGTCGTGGGCGCCGATGGCCTTCGCGGCCCGCTCGATCTCCTCGCGGGTCGCCTCCGGGCGGCCGATGGCGATGTTCTCGGCGACCGTGCCGGAGAACAGGAACGCCTCCTGCGTCACCATGACCACCCCGCGCCGCAGTTCGGGCACGGCGAGCTCGCGCAGGTCCACCCCGTCCAGCAGCACCCGGCCGTCCGTCGGGTCGTAGAACCGCGCCAGCAGCTTGGCCAGGGTGGACTTGCCCGCGCCGGTCGAGCCGACCACCGCCACGGTCTGGCCGGCCGGGACGGTCAGGTCGAAGCGGGGCAGCACCTCGCCGCCGGTGCGGTAGCCGAAGCGGACGCCGTCGAAGACCACCGTGCGGCCGGGGAGGGCGGACGCGAGCGGCGGGAGCCGGCGCGGCGCCGACGGCTCCGGCACCGACGGGGTCTGGGCCAGCAGACCCGCGATCTTCTCCAGCGAGGCCGCCGCCGACTGGTAGGAGTTGAGGAACATGCCGAGCCGGTCGATCGGGTCGTACAGCCGGCGCAGATACAGCACCGCCGCGGCCAGCACGCCCAGTTCCAGCGAGCCGTCCGTCACCCGCCAGGCGCCCCACAGCACGATCGCCGCGACCGCCGTGTTGGCCACCAGCCGGGAGCCGACGACATAGCGGGCCATCTCCAGCAGCACGTCGCCGTTGGTGCGCTCGTGGCGGCCGTTGAGGACGCGGAACTCGGCGTCGTTGGCCGCCTCGCGGCGGAACGCGCGCACCGGCCGGATGCCGTTCATCGTCTCCACGAACTTCACGATCACCGCGGCGATCGCCGTGGACCGCTCCCGGAACACCTGCCCCGCGCGCCGCTGGTAGAGCCGCACCAGCAGGTACAGCGGTACGAAGCTCGCCACCGCTACCGCGCCGAGGCCCGCGTCCAGCCACAGCAGCATCGCCGAGATGGAGACGAAGGAGAGGATGACCGTGACCAGTTCCTGGAGGCCCTCGCTGAGCAGTTCGCGCAGCGACTCCACGTCCGTGGTGGAACGGGAGATGAGCCGGCCCGAGGTGTACCGCTCGTGGAAGTCGACGCTGAGCGCCTGGCCGTGGCGGAAGATCCGGCCGCGCAGATCCAGCAGCACGTCCTGGTTGATCCGGGCCGCGGCCACGATGAACGCCCATTGCAGGGCGCCCGAGGCCAGCGCGCACAGCAGATAGCCGACGGCCACCGCGATCAGCGGCCCGCGGTCGTGGTCGCGCAGCGCCGGTACGGCCGTGTCGATGGCGTACGCCACCAGCAGCGGGCCCGCCTGGACCGCCGCCTGCTGGAGCAGCAGCAGGAGCGTGGTGCCGGCCACGCGGGCCCTCATGGGCGCCAGCAGCGAGCGGAGCAGGGCGGCGGTGGCGCCCGGGGGAGTGGGCAGGACGTCCCGGTCGAAGGGGTCGCCCTCGTCCCGGGGCGGCGGCGGGTCCGCCTGGTCCTCGGCGGTGGGGGCGGAGGCCGTGGGGGCCGTCATCGGTCGTCGTCCTCCTCGTCTTCCGAAGCGCCCGACATCAGCCGGGCGTACTCGGCGTTGGTGCGCAGCAGTTCGTGGTGGGTGCCCACGGCGGAGATCCGGCCGTCCGACAGCAGGGCGACGCGGTCGGCCAGCAGCACCGTGGACGGGCGGTGCGCCACGATCAGGGCGGTGGTGTCGGCGAGGACCTGGCGCAGGGCCGCCTCCACGGCCGCCTCCGTGTGCACGTCCAGGGCGGACAGCGGGTCGTCCAGGACCAGGAAACGGGGGCGGCCGACGACCGCGCGGGCCAGCGCCAGACGCTGCCGCTGGCCGCCGGAGAGGCTGAGACCCTGCTCGCCGACCTGGGTGGCGGTGCCCTGCGGGAGGGCGCGCACGAAGCCGGCCTGCGCGACGGACAGGGCGCGGTCCAGTTCGACGCTGCCCGCCGTGCCGTCGGCGCCCATGAGAACGTTGTCGGCGACGCTCGCGGAGAACAGGGTGGGTTCCTCGAAGGCGACGGCGACCAGAGCGCGCAGTTCCTCGCGGGGCATGGCGGTGATGTCGCGGCCGTCGAGGGTGATCCGGCCCTCGGTCACCTCGTGCAGGCGGGGGACGAGCGCGGTGAGCGTCGTCTTCCCGCTGCCGGTCGCGCCGACCAGCGCCATGGACTCGCCGGGGCGGATGTGCAGGTCGATCCGGTCGAGGAGGGGCGGGGAGTCGGTGGGGGCGTCGGGGTAACGGAACCGGACACCGTCGAACCGGAGTCCGCTGTCCTCGGCGCCTGCTGACCGGGTGCCCACCGAGGTGGCGGAACGACCGCCCGCGGCAAGGTCCGATTCCGGCTCCGCGTCCATCACCTCGAAGTACCGCTCCGTAGCCGTCGCCGCCTCCTGGCTCATCGCCAGCAGGAAGCCGATCGACTCCACCGGCCACCGCAGCGCGAGCGCCGTGGAGAGAAAGGCGACCAGCGTGCCCGCGGACAGCGACCCGTCGGAGACCTGCACCGCGCCCACCACCAGCGTGCCCCCGATGGCCACCTCGGGCAGGGTCATGATGACCGCCCAGATCGTCGCCAGCAGACGGGCCTTGCGCAGTTCGGTGGAGCGCAGGGTGACCGACAGCTCGCGGAACGCCCGGGCCTGGCTGCGGTGCCGCCCGAACCCCTTGATGATGCGGATGCCGAGCACGCTCTCCTCGACCACCGTCGTCAGGTCCCCCACCTGGTCCTGCGCCAGCCGGGCCACGTGCGCGTACCGCTTCTCGAAGACCGCGCTCAGGGCGATCAGCGGCACGGCGGGCGCCAGCATCACCAGCCCCAGCGTCCAGTCCTGGAGCAGCATGATGACCACGCCCACCAGAATCGTCACCCCGTTGACCAGCAGGAACGTCAGCGGGAAGGCGAGGAACTGGCGCAGCAGCATCAGGTCGGTCGTCCCCCGGGAGAGCAACTGCCCGGAGGGCCAGCGGTCGTGGAAGGCGACCGGCAGCCGCTGCAGATGCCGGTAGAGGCCCGCCCGCATCTCCGCCTCGACCCGGGAGAGCGGGCGGGCCACCAGCCACCGCCGCAGCCCGAACAGCAGCGCCTCGGCCACACCGAGCAGCAGCAGGTACAGCGCGCCGAGCCACACGCCCCCCGGGTCACGGCCCGCGACCGGCCCGTCCACGAGCCACTTCAGGACGAGCGGGATCACCAGTCCCACGCACGAGGCGAGGATCGCGACGAGGGCGGCCAGGGACCAGCGCGCCCGTGCCGGCCGGACGTAGGGCCACAGGCGCAGCAGCGAACGGACGGCCGACCGGTCGGTACGGCCGGCGGGGACAGGGGCGGTGGCGGGTGTGGTGGGCATCATGAGCGAGCGTACGGATCGCCACTGACATCGCCCACCGAGTTTTTGCCGGACCTCGCTCGGCCGTTGGTCCTACGACCTGCGCGTTCGACCGCCCGAACCCCTGTGGCCGCCGTCCGGTCGTAGCGCCGTATCAACCGATCGGCTGATGCCGCTCCGAGCGCGTCGGCCGATGCCCGCCGGCCCCGCCCGCCGGGACCCTGAAGCCATGTCCGTCATCGAAGTCAGCGAACTGCGCAAGTCCTACGGCGGCCGGAACGTCGTCGACGGCGTCTCCTTCGCCGTCGACGAGGGTGAGATCTTCGGCATCCTCGGCCCGAACGGCGCCGGCAAGACCACCACCGTCGAGTGCGTCGAGGGGCTGCGCGTCCCCGACGCGGGCCGGGTCCGGGTCGCCGGCCTGGACCCCGTCGCCGACCACGACGAGGTCGCCGGGATCCTCGGCGCCCAGCTCCAGCAGAGCGAGCTCCAGCCCAAACTGACCGTGCGCGAGGCGCTGGAGCTGTACGCCTCCTTCTACCCGAACCCCGCCGACTGGCGCCCCCTCGCCGAACGCCTCGGCCTCACCGCCAAGCTGGGCACCCGGTTCGCCAAGCTGTCCGGCGGGCAGCGGCAGCGCCTGTTCATCGCGCTCGCCCTCATCGGCAACCCGCGTGTCGTCGTGCTCGACGAGCTCACCACCGGCCTCGACCCACGAGCCCGCCGCGACACCTGGCAGCTGATCGAGGACGTCCGGGCGGGCGGGGTGACCGTCCTGCTCGTCACCCACTTCATGGAGGAGGCGCAGCGGCTGTGCGACCGGATCGCCGTGATCGACAAGGGGCGGGTCGCGGCGCTGGACACCCCGGCCGGGCTCATCCGCCGGTCGGCGGGTGCCACCGTCATCAGCTTCACCCCGTCGGCCCCGCTGGACGACCACGACCTCGCCTCCCTCCCGGCCATCGCCTCGATCGAGTGCAAGGACGGCCGGATCACGCTCTCCGGCACCGACGAGACCGTGAACGCGGTCGTCACCCTGCTCGCACGGCACCGCATCACGGCCCATCAGCTGCGCGTCCTGGACGCCACCCTCGACGACGCGTTCCTCGACCTGACCGACGACCGGACGAAGGAGGCCGCGGCATGAACACCGCCGTCCTGCGCACCGAGTTCCGCCTGTTCCGCCGCGAACCCGGCGCCGTCTTCTGGATCTTCCTGTTCCCGACGCTGCTGCTGGTGATCCTCGGCTCCATCCCGTCCTTCCGGGACGCCGACAAGGCGCTCGGCGGGCTGCGCCCGGTCGACGCCTACACGCCCATCGCCGTCCTGATCGCCCTGATCATGTCCGGGGTGCAGTCGCTGCCCCAGGCCCTGACCGGCCACCGGGAGCGGGGCATCCTGCGCCGGATGCGGCTCACTCCCGTACGGCCCTCCACCCTGCTGTCCTCGCAGATGGTGGTACAGGGCACGGTGGCGCTGGCCTCGGCACTGCTCGCGCTCGCCGTCGGCCGGCTCGCCTTCGGCGTGCGGCTGCCCGAGCAGCCGGCCGGGTATCTGCTGGCCCTGCTGCTCGCGACCGCCGCGGCCCTCGCCCTGGGCTCGGTCGTCTCGGCGCTGTCCCGCACCACGAAGGTCGCGGGCGCCATCGGCTCCGCGGTGTTCTTCCCGATGATGTTCTGCGCGGGCGTGTGGCTGCCGGTGCAGGAGATGCCGCACACGCTGGCCCGTGTGGTGCAGCTCACCCCGTTCGGTGCGGCGGCCCGCGCTCTGGGTGAGGCGGCCGCCGGCGACTGGCCCGGCTGGGCGCACCTGGGGGTGCTCGCGGGCTGGACGGTGCTGCTGACGGCGGGGGCGGCCCGCTGGTTCCGCTGGGATTGAACGAGCCGTGCCGGACACTGATGCCATGACGACCGCCGCGCAGCAGCAGCCCCGGGCCTCCTTCGACACATGGGGACCCTGGGCGCTGCTGGCCGCCGGTGTCGTGGCGGCGGCGATATCCGCCCGCGCGGTCGGCATGGACCGGCTCGGGACGGTCGCCTCCGCCGTGCTCGTCCCCGCGGCCGTCGTGCTGCAGCTGTGCTGGGGAAGGGTGAGGCGGAAGCGGCCGGGCCCGAGCCGGACCGGTGTCTGCCTCTACCTGCTGCGCTGGGCCATCTCCTTCGTGTTGACCTGGGCCAACCCGTTCTTCGCCTTCTACGCCGTCACCGGCTACTACACCGCGCCTCGGGAGCTGCCCCCCCGTCTGGTGCTGCCCGGTCTCTTCCTGACCGCCGTCACCATGTCCGGCAGTGAGATCGGCGGTTGGCCGCCGCACGGGCCGTTCCTGTGGCTCGGCTTCTTCCTCGTCCTGGCCGTCAACATGGGCATGGTCAGCGTGTTCACCCGATACACCCAGCAGGAGCAGGAACGCGCCCGCGTCCAGGCCGAGACCATCGACGAACTGGAGCGCACCAACACGGCGTTGCAGCAGGCCCTGGACGAGAACGCCGCCCTGCACGCCCAACTCCTGGTGCAGGCCCGGGAGGCGGGCGTCGCCGACGAGCGCCGCCGGCTCGCCGCCGAGATCCACGACACCCTCGCCCAGGGCCTGACCGGGATCATCGCCCAGCTCCAGGTCGTGGCGAACGCCCCCGACCTCACCACGGCCCGCACACATCTGGAGCGCGCCTCCGACCTCGCCCGGCACAGCCTCGGCGAGGCCCGCCGCTCGGTGCACAACCTCGCCCCCGTCGCCCTCGCCGCCGACGGACTGCCGGAGGCGCTGAAGAAGACGGTCGCCGAATGGGGCGAGCGCGCCGGAGTGCGCGCCGGGTTCACGGTCACCGGCACCGCCGAGCAGCTGCACGACGAGGTCTCGGCGACCCTGCTGCGCATCGCCCAGGAGGCACTGTCCAACGCGGCCCGGCACGCCCGCCCGGCCCGGGTCGGGGTGACCCTGTCCTTCATGGGCGACGAGGTCACGCTGGACATCCGCGACGACGGCACCGGCTTCGACCCGGCCGCCGTACCGCAGCGCACGCACAGCGGCGGCTTCGGCCTCGACGGCATGCGGGCCCGGGCCGAGCGCATCGCCGGTTCCCTCACGGTGGAGTCGGAGCCGGGGCACGGCACGGCGGTGTCCGCTCGCGTACCCTTGGTCCGCGATGACCGCTGAGCCCGCCATCACCCTCCTGATCGTCGACGACCATCCGGTGGTCCGCGACGGCCTGCGCGGCATGTTCGAGTCGGCCCCGGGCTTCCGGGTGCTCGGGGAAGCGGCGAACGGCACCGAAGCGGTGGCCTGGGCCGCGGCCCTGGACCCGGACGTGATCCTGATGGACCTGCGGATGCCGGGCGGCTCGGGCGTCGACGCGATCCGTGAGCTGACCCGTCGCGGCGCCCGCGCCAAGGTGCTGGTGCTGACCACGTACGACACCGACTCCGACACCCTGCCCGCGATCGAGGCGGGCGCCACCGGCTACCTCCTCAAGGACGCCCCGCGCGACGAGCTGTTCACCGCCGTCCGGGCCGCCGCCGAGGGCCGTACGGTCCTCTCCCCGGCCGTGGCCTCCCGCCTGGTCTCCGCGGTCCGCGCCCCCGCCCCCGGCAACGAGCCCCTCTCGGCCCGGGAACGCGAGGTGCTGGCGCTGGTCGCCAAGGGCACCTCCAACCGGGAGATCGCCCGCGAACTGTTCATCAGCGAGGCCACCGTCAAGACCCACCTCACCCACCTGTACGCCAAGCTCGGCGTCAACGACCGCGCGGCAGCGGTCGCGGTGGCGTACGACCGCGGGATCCTCGGCTAGCCGAAGAGCGCCCCGCGAGCTCGAGCGGCCTCAGTCCACGACCTTGAGCAGCAGCACCGACCGGGCCGGCACCGTGATCTCGGTCTCCGCCCGGTGCGTGGACCCCGGCGCGTCCGCCTGGTCCTCCTGTGAGGTGTCCACGATCACCTCGTAGCGGTCCGCCCACGGCGGGCCGGGCAGCGTGAAGGGCACGGGACGGTCCCCGGCGTGCAGGACGGCCAGGAAGCTGTCGTCGCGGACGGGGGCACCGCGTTCGTCGCGGCCCGGGATGTCCCGGCCGGACAGGTACATCGCCAGCGTCGCCGCCGGGGCGTACCAGTCGCCCTCCGTCATCTCCGTGCCGTGCGGGGTGAACCAGGCCAGGTCCCGCAGGCCGTCCGCCGAGTGCGCCCGGCCCGAGAAGAAGGCCCGGCGGCGCAGGACCGGGTGGCGGTGGCGCAGGGCGATCAGCCGGGAGGTGAGCTCGAACAGGGCCCGCCACCCGGGGTCCTCCAGCAGGGACCAGTCCAGCCAGCCGATCTCGTTGTCCTGGCAGTAGGCGTTGTTGTTGCCGCGCTGGGTGCGCCCCAGCTCGTCGCCCGCCACCAGCATCGGCACGCCCGTGGACAGCAGCAGCGTGGTCAGCAGGTTGCGCAGCTGTCTGCGCCGCAGCGCCCGTACCCCCTCGTCCTCGGTCTCGCCCTCCGCCCCGCAGTTCCAGGAGCGGTTGTCGTCCGTGCCATCCCGGTTGCCCTCGCCGTTGGCCTCGTTGTGCTTGCGGTCGTAGCTCACCAGGTCGCGCAGCGTGAAACCGTCGTGCGCGGTCACGAAGTTGACGGAGGCGTACGGTCTGCGGCCGCCCCAGGCGTACAGATCGCTGGAACCGGACAGCCGGTAACCCATCTCCCGTACGTCCGGCAGGGCGTGCCGCCAGAAGTCCCGTACGGCGTTGCGGTAGCGGTCGTTCCACTCCGTCCACAGCGGTGGGAAGGCGCCCACCTGGTAGCCGCCCGAGCCGACGTCCCACGGCTCGGCGATCAGCTTGACCCGGCGCAGCACCGGGTCCTGGGCGATCACGGCGAGGAACGGCGAGAGCATGTCCACGTCGTGCATGGAGCGGGCCAGCGCGGCGGCCAGGTCGAAGCGGAAGCCGTCCACGCCCATCTCGGTGACCCAGTAGCGCAGCGAGTCGGTGATCAGGCGCAGCACGTGCGGCTGGACGACGTTGAGGGTGTTGCCGCAGCCGGTGTAGTCGGCGTACCGGCGGGCGTCGGGCGTCAGGCGGTAGTAGCGCTGGTTGTCGATGCCCTTCAGGGACAGCGTCGGGCCGAACTCGCTCGCCTCAGCGGTGTGGTTGTAGACCACGTCGAGGACGACCTCGATGCCGGCCGCGTGCAGCGCGCGCACCATCCGCTTGAACTCGCCGACCTGCTGGCCGGTGGTGCCGGAGGCCGCGTAGCCGGCGTGCGGGGCGAAGTAGCCGATGGAGTTGTAGCCCCAGTAGTTGCGCAGGCCGCGGCGCAACAGGTGGTCCTCGTGCGCGAACTGGTGCACCGGCAGCAGCTCCACCGCTGTCACGCCCAGCTTGACCAGGTGCTCGATCGCCGCCGGGTGCGCCAGACCCGCGTACGTCCCCCGCAGCTCCTCCGGGATGCCCGGATGCCGCTGGGTGAAGCCGCGCACGTGCAGCTCGTAGATCACCGAGTCCGCCCACGGCGTCTTGGGGCGGCGGTCGTCGGACCAGTCGTCGTCGTCATGGACGACCACGCCCTTGGGCACGAAGGGCGCGGAGTCGCGGTCGTCGCGCACGGTGTCCGCGACATGCTGGTCCGGCCAGTCCCGGACGTGCCCGTACAGCTCCGGCGCCAGCCCGAAGGCGGCGTACTCGCCGTCCACCGCGCGCGCGTACGGGTCGAGCAGCAGCTTCGCCGGGTTCCAGCGGGCGCCGGTCCACGGGTCCCAGCGGCCGTGCACCCGGTAGCCGTAGCGCTGGCCGGGCATGACCCCGGGGACGAAGCCGTGCCAGATCTCGTGCGTCAGCTCGGTGAGCCGGGCGCGGGTCTCCTTGCCCGCCTCGTCGAACAGGCACAGGTCGACCGCCTCCGCGCCGCCCGCCCACAGCGCGAAGTTGGTGCCGGCCACCCCGTCCGGGCCGACCCGGAAGCGGGCGCCCAGCGGCGTCGACGCGCCCGGCCACACGGGCACGGCGGGCGGCGGTGCGGCACGGTGCGCACCGTTCACGACGGCGGACGGGCGCCGCTCGTCGAGGGCACGCCCGTTCCCGGTGGCGCGCCCGCCCGCCACCGCCTCCTGTTCGGCTGCGCTGGACACCTGGTCGGCCCCTTTTCGGCTGTCGCGGCTCGTTCGCCAACCGGCCCGCCCCAGTGTTCTCCTCCCGTGTCCGTCTCCCGGGTGCGGCTCCCCGTCGCTCGGTCCTCCCCACTGTTCTGCCCAGAGCGTGGCTCGCACTCACGTTTCCCTGGAGCGGGCCGGGCGCCGGTCAGCCCATGCGGCACGTACGACGGCGCGTACGGCGCGCGGGGGCCGCACCGGACCGCCCCGCCGACGGAAGCGGCGGCGGCCACCGCGCAGGGAGCCTGGAACGGGAGCCGTGGAAGGCGGACATGCTGTCAAGTAAGCAGCCCGGCGGCAGGAGTTGAGGACCGATGGGGAACGTTGCCGTCAGCTGTTGAAGTTGGGACGGAACAGTGACAATTGCCTGACACCCTGCCTCTGACCTTGTGGTTACGATGCGCGAGTGTGCGGCGCGCAGGACGCGCTGGGGTGCGCCGGGGTGCGGGTTCGACCGACCCGGGGAGGGGAGACCAACTTGAACGTGCGGCCGATATCGGGGGCGTCGGTTGACGCGCGGGGACGCAGGGCGCCGGGCGCGGCCGGGGGACGCAGGGCACTGCTGGCCCTGGTGTCCGGAGCGCTGCTGCTCGCCGTCACCGCGTGCGGGGGAGGCGACTCGGACTCCGAGTCGGGCAAGAGCCAGGGCAAGGAATCCAGCGCCGCGCCGAGCAAGCAGTCGGAGGCGGTCGTCACCATCGCCCCCAAGGACGGCGAGAAGTCCGTCGACACCAGCGGCGCCCTGAAGGTCGCCGCGAGCAAGGGCACGCTCACCCAGGTCGTCGTGAAGGACCCCAAGGGCACCGCGATACCCGGGCGGATGACCGCCGGCGGCACCTCCTGGACCCCGTCCACCCATCTGGCCGCCTCGACCCGGTACACGGTCCACGCGGTCGCCAAGGACTCCGCCGGCCGCCAGGCCGCCGAGGACTCCAGCTTCACCACCCTGACGCCGAAGAACACCTTCGTCGGCACTTTCACCCCCGAGGACGGCTCCACGGTCGGCGTCGGAATGCCGTTCTCCGTCAACTTCACCCGGGGCATCACCCACCCGGAGGACGTCGAGAAGGCCATCCAGATCAAGACCGAACCGGCCGTCGACGTCGAGGGCCACTGGTTCGGCAACGACCGCCTCGACTTCCGCCCCGAGCACTACTGGAAGGCCGGCACCAAGGTCACCGTCAAGCTGAACCTGGACGGCGTCGAGGGCCGCCCCGGCGTCTACGGCAAGCAGAGCAAGACCGTCACCTTCACCATCGGGCGCAGCCAGGTCTCCGTGGTCGACGCCAAGAAGCACACGATGAAGGTCATGCGCGACGGCGAGGTCATCAAGACCATTCCGGTGACCACCGGCAAGCCCGGCTACGACACCTGGAACGGCAAGATGGTCATGAGCGAGAAGCTCACGGTGACCCGCATGAACGGCGAGACCGTCGGCTACGGCGGCGAGTACGACATCAAGGACGTCCCGCACGCCATCCGCCTGACCACCTCCGGCACCTTCATCCACGGCAACTACTGGGGCGGCGACGCCTTCGGCAACTACAACGCCAGCCACGGCTGCGTCGGCCTGCGCGACGTGCGCGGCGGTTACGACAGCAAGGTGCCGGCCGCCTGGTTCTTCAACCACTCCATGGTCGGCGACGTGGTGGAGGTCAAGAACTCCCACGACCGGACCGTCGCCCCGGACAACGGGCTCAACGGCTGGAACATGTCGTGGGCCGACTGGAAGAAGTGAGTCCCTCCTGAGGGACGGGCCCGGTGCTGTGACGGACGGCACCGGGCCCACTGTCGTTAGTGCCCGTTAACCTGCTTCCCATGACCGTAACTCTGGAAGTCGCCGAGGGCGTCGGCACGCTGCGCCTGGACCGCCCGCCCATGAACGCGCTCGACGTCGCCACGCAGGACCGGCTCAAGGAGCTCGCCGAGGAGGCCACCGGCCGCCAGGACGTGCGCGCCGTGGTGATCTACGGCGGCGAGAAGGTGTTCGCGGCCGGCGCGGACATCAAGGAGATGCAGGTGATGGACCACGCGGCGATGGTCCTGCGCGCCCGAGCCCTGCAGGACTCCTTCACCGCCGTGGCCCGCATCCCCAAGCCGGTGGTCGCCGCGATCACGGGCTACGCGCTCGGCGGCGGCTGCGAACTCGCGCTCTGCGCGGACTACCGCATCGCCGCCGACAACGCCAAGCTGGGCCAGCCGGAGATCCTGCTCGGCCTCATCCCCGGCGCGGGCGGCACCCAGCGGCTGTCCCGGCTGATCGGGCCGTCCAAGGCCAAGGACCTCATCTTCACGGGTCGTCAGGTCAAGGCCGACGAGGCGCTCACGCTCGGCCTGGTGGACCGCGTGGTCCCGGCCGCCGAGGTGTACGAGGCGGCCCACGCCTGGGCCGCGAAGCTCGCCCAGGGCCCGGCGATCGCGCTGCGCGCCGCCAAGGAGTCGATCGACACCGGCCTGGAGACCGACATCGACACCGGTCTCGCCGTGGAGCGGAACTGGTTCGCGGGACTGTTCGCCACGGAGGACCGCGAGCGCGGGATGCGCAGCTTCGTGGAAGAGGGCCCGGGGAAGGCCAAGTTCCTCTGAGGAACGGCCGCTTACCCCTTGCTGTTGACGTGACGTCTGATCGCGGGTCCCTCGATGGGGCGGTTGTGCGGGCCTCAAGGCAGCCTTGAGGCCGATCCGTCGAGGGGGCCGGGCGATTGCCGCCGCACGGGCCGTTCGTGCAGGTCGGCCGGGCTGTTCCGGCGGCCGATGTGTCGTGGGCATATGCCGGGCGCATGGTGGACAACGGGGGCGCTCCGGGGGCGTATTCCGCCGGAACGGCCACGGAGACCGCCGCGGACGGCCATGATGGGGGCATGGCGGGGCTGGAGGGCATCGAACAGCCGCGGGGACAGGGACGTTCGGCCGCGGCACGCTGGTCGCCCGCGGTCGAGGACGACCGGGCGCTCAACGCGCTGGAACTGTACGGCAATCCTACGGAAGCCGAGGTTCCGTTGCCGTCCCGTCCCGAGTCCGCGGCCACCGCTCGCCGGCTCGTCCAGGTCGTCGTCCTGCGCCAGTGGGGCCTGACCCCCAAGCTGACGGAGGACGCGGTCCTCCTCGTCTCCGAACTCGTGGGCAACGCCGTACGGCACACCGGCGCCCGGGCGTTCGGCCTGCGCATGCGCCGCCGCCGGGGCTGGATCCGCATCGAGATCCGCGACCCCTCGCGCGGGCTGCCCTGCCTGATGCCCGTTCAGGAACTGGACATCAGCGGCCGGGGCCTGTTCCTGGTGGACAAACTGGCCGACCGCTGGGGAGTGGACCTGCTGCCCCGCGGCAAGACCACCTGGTTCGAGATGCGCGTCGCGGACCGCTGACCCCGGGAACCCGGCCAAAACCGCCGGACCTGGCCCAACCGGTCGGGCCCGGCCCAACCCGCTGGGCTTGGCCGAACCCGTCGGCGCCGGCACGGGCAGTCGGCCGAATCCGCTGGGCGTGGCTGGACCCGCTGGGCGTGACCCGGCCCTCCGTGGGTCGCCTGGCCGGACCCCGGCGAGGATCGCCTGGCCCGGCCTGGCGAGGTTCGCTGGCCGGTCCCCGGCAGGGGGGTCTCGTGTCCGAACCCGGCACGAGCCGCTGGCCGAATGCGCTGGGCCTGCCTGGACCCGCCGGGTCTGACCTGACCCACCGTGGGTCGCCTGGCCGGACCCCCGCGGGGACCGCCTAGCCGGACCCGGCGCGGGCCGCATGCTGAATCCGCTGGGCCCGGCCCGACCCGCCGTTGGTCGCCTGGCCGGACCTGGCGGTTCGCTGGCCGGATCCCGGCGAGGGGCGGTCGGCCGGACCCCGGCGAGGATCGCCTGGCCCGGCCTGGCGAGGTTCGCTGGCCGGACCCGCTCGGAGGCCGTCTGGTCGAACCCGCCGGCCTCCAGGTACCCGGCGAGAGCCGTGGCTGACAGGCCCTCACCACCCCGGCCGCGCGTGTGAATCGCCCGTTTTCTTACCCTGCGCCTCTTAAATGGTGTGGGTGACCACCACCGATCGCCGTGGCGTGCTCCGGGCCGGTGCCGGACTCGTCGCCGGGGGCGCACTCATCACCGGGTGCTCCTCCACCGGTGCCGCCCCGCACTCCGCCGCGTCCGACGCCGCCCCGGACGCGGCGTCCCCCGCCTCGCGCGCCGCCGCCCCCGCCCCGCGCGCCTTCTCCCGGCAGCCCGCTCAGATCGTTCACGGCCCGCGCGACAAGCCCCGCGTCGCTCTTACCTTCCACGGCCAGGGAGACCCCGCGCTGGCCCGCGCCCTGCTCACCGCGGCCGAGAAGCACGGGGCCCGCCTCACCGTGCTCGCCGTCGGCACCTGGCTCGACGAGCATCCCGAGATGGCCCGCCGGATCCTGGACGGCGGCCACGACCTCGGCAACCACACCCAGCGCCACCTGGCCGTCAACGCCCTGTCCGAGACCGACGCCCGCGCGGAGATCACCGGCTGTGCCGACCGCCTCAGACGGCTCACCGGCTCCATCGGCACCTGGTTCCGGCCCTCGCGCGCCCCCACCGCCTCCCCGCTGGTCCAGCGACTGGCCCGCGCCGCCGGATACCCGCACGTGCTCTCCTACGACGTCGACTCCCTCGACTACACCCGGCCCGGCGCCGCGGCCGTCACCCGCAACGTCATGGCCGAGGTCCGCGACGGATCCGTGGTGAGCCTGCACTTCGGGTACGCCGACACGGTCGCCGCCCTCCCCGACGTACTCGACGAACTCGACCGCCGCGGCATGCACGCGGTCACCACCACGGAGCTGCTGAGCTGATGCACCGTCCTTCACTGAGCCGTACCGCCCGGGCCCTGCTCGCAGGGGCCGCCTGTGCCGCGCTGGCCGCGCTGTCCGCCTGCAGCGCCGGCGACTCGGGGCACCACGCCGACGAAGCCCTCGGCAGCAAGGCGCCCGTGCAGCCCCAGCCGAAGCAGCGGCAGGCCGCCGACGGCCTGCCCGGCATGCCGCCCGTCCTGGACCCGAAGGACGTCTACGCCGCCGACCGCCCCAACAAGCTCTCCCCGGTGGTCAAGGACTTCCCCTCCCGGGTCTACGTCCCCAACACCAACTCCAACACCGTCACGGTCATCGACCCCGCGACGTACAAGGTCATCGAGACCATCCCGGTGGGCCGCCAGCCCCAGCACGTCGTGCCGTCCTGGGACCTGAAGACGCTCTGGGTCAACAACGACCTCGGCAACTCCCTCACCCCCATCGACCCGAGGACCGGCAAGGCTGGCAAGCCGGTCGACGTGCACGACCCGTACAACCTCTACTTCACGCCCGACGGCAAGTACGCCGTCGTCATGGCCTCCAAGGACCGCCAGCTCGTCTTCCGGGACGCGCATACCATGGACCGGGTGAAGACCGTCCCGGTCCCCTGCGCCGGCGTCAACCACGCCGATTTCTCCCTGGACGGCCGCTACTTCATCGTCTCCTGCGAGTTCAGCGGCGAACTGCTCAAGGTCGACACCGCGCAGATGAAGATCGTCGGCGCGCAGAAGCTGGACCACCGCGGCGCCATGCCCCAGGACGTGAAGGTCTCGCCCGACGGCAAGAAGTTCTACGTCGCCGACATGGTCGCCGACGGCCTGTGGATCCTGGACGGAAAGACGTTCGGCAAGCCGGTGTTCCTCCCCACCGGCAAGGGCACCCACGGCCTCTACATCAGCCGCGACTCGCGCGAGATGTACATCTCGAACCGGGGCGAGGGCAGCATCTCCGTCTTCGACTTCACCAAGGGCAAGCTCACCAAGAAGTGGCGCCTGCCGCAGGGCGGCAGCCCCGACATGGGCGGCGTGTCGGCCGACGGCAAGGTCCTGTGGCTCTCGGGCCGCTACAACTCCGAGGTGTACGCCATCGACACCCGCACCGGCCGGCAGCTCGCCCGCATCAAGGTCGGCAGCGGCCCGCACGGCCTCGCCGTCTACCCGCAGCCGGGCCGCTACTCGCTCGGCCACACCGGAATCTTCCGCTGACAACCCGGGTGCTGGACACGCCTCCGATCAGGTGATGATCCACCTCGCGCCGCCGCGGACCCGGGATCGTGCTGCGCATGATCATCACTCGTCTGCGGCGGCGGGCCGCTGCCGCCGTCCTCGCCGTCTCGGCCGTCCTCGCGACCACGGCCGCCACCGCCCCCACGACCACCGCCGCCGGCGGCCCCGCCGCCGTGGCGCCCGCCCGGGCCGCCGCGCCCTCCTGCCCCCAGTTCGAGGACAGGATCAAGGCCGCGGCCGACCGGCGCGTCGACGTCGACCGCATCACGCCCACTCCGGCCTGGCGCACCACCTGCGGCACCCTGTGGCGCAACGACAACCGGGCCCCGGCGACGATCTTCGATGAGGGCTTCTACCCCCGGGACGTGCTGAACGGCCAGTACGACATCGAGCAGTACGTCCTGGTCAACCAGCCCTCGCCGTACGTCTCGACGACGTACGACCACGACCTCTACAAGACCTGGAAGTCGAAGTACAACTACTACATCGACGCCCCGGGCGGCATCGACGTCAACAAGACCATCGGTGACACCCACCAATGGGCCGACCAGGTCGAGGTCGCCTTCCCCGGCGGGATCGCCCGGCAGTACATCGTCGGCGCCTGCCCGGTCGACAAGACGACGAAGGCCGAGATCATGAGCGAGTGCCAGGGCAACCCGTACTACCAGCCGTGGCACTGAGCGGCAGCCCCTCCGCTTGAGTCTCCACCCACTGGAAGGCCCAGACTCGCAGACGTGAGCGAAGACAGCACCGGACTTCTCACCATCGGCGAGCTGGCCCGGGCCACCGGACTGACCGTGCGCACCATCCGCTACTGGTCGGACGAGGGCGCCCTGCCCCCGGTGGCCCGTTCCGCGGGCGGCTACCGGCTCTACGACGCCGCCTCCGTGGCCCGGCTCGAGCTGGTCCGCACCCTGCGCGAGCTGGGCCTCGGCCTGGACGACGTGCGCCGGGTGCTGGCCGGGGAGCGGACGGTCGCGGAGGTCGCCGCCGCGCACGTGGTGGCGCTGGACGCGCAGATCCGGTCGCTGAAGGTGACCCGCGCGGTGCTGTCGAGTGTGGCGCGACGCGGATCGAGTGCGGAGGAGACGACCCTGATGAACAAACTGGCACGGCTGTCGGCGGCCGAGCGCAGACGGATCATGGAAGAGTTCGTGGAGGAGATGTTCCACGGGCTCGACAGCGTGGACCCGGACATCCGCGAAAGGATGCAGAACACCGCGGTGAACCTGCCGGACGACCCCACGCCCGAACAGGTCGACGCCTGGGTGGAGCTGGCCGAGCTGGTGCAGGACGCGGAGTTCCGGGCGCAGATGCGCAGGGCGGCCGAGCTCAATCACTCCGACCGCGGGGCCGACACGCCCGCCGGGGCGTCCCGGTGGTTCGCCAAGAGGCTGGTCGAGCTGGTCGGGAAGGCGCGCGAGCGGGGGATCGCCCCCGAGGCGCCGGAGGCCGACCAGGTCCTGCGTGACCTGTTCGGGGACGCCGACCCGACGGCGGTCCTGGAACGCATCAGCGCGACCCACAACGTCAGGCTCGCCCGTTACCGGGAACTGCTGGGGATCCTCAAGGGCACGCCCGTGCACTCCTACGCCGACGAGTTCTCCTGGGTGGCCGCTGCGCTCCAGGCCCGCACGGGCAGCTAATCTGACCTGCGACAGCACGACAGTCAGGTACGACAAGAGGGGCGGATCGGTGGCCGACATCGAGGAAGCACGCAAGCAGTTCCAGCGGATCGATGCGGACGGTGACGGTTTCATCACCGCCGCCGAGTTCAAGTCCGCCCTGGCCCAGGAGGGCGACTGGAACGTCACCGAGACGGTGGCGGAGGCGATCATCAGGACCCGTGACCTGAACGGCGACAAGGTTCTGTCGTTCGACGAGTTCTGGGCCTACCTGAGCAAGTGACGCGCCCGGCACGGACCTGAGGGGCGCCCATCGCTCGGCGGTGGGCGCCCTTCGGCGTACGCCGCTCGCCGTGCGTTCCTCGCCCGGGCATCCGTACGCCGTTCGCCATACGCCCGGAATAGCCCGCGCCGCCCGGAGGTTGCACGTGGCCTGCAAGGCCTGTGCAAGGACACCAGAACCGAGCTCCGGGACTCCGGAAGAGCGAGGCGAGCAGAGATGAAGATCGGCATCATCGGCGCGGGCAACATCGGCGGCAACCTCACCCGGCGGTTCACGGCCGCCGGACACGACGTCTCCGTGGCCAACTCCCGCGGTCCGCACACCCTGACCGCGCTGGCCGAGGAGACGGGCGCGACCCCCGTGCGCGTCGAGGAGGCGGCACGCGGCGCCGAGGTCGTCGTGGTCACCGTCCCCCTGAAGGCCGTCCCCGGCCTGCCGTCCGGCCTGTTCGACGAGGCCGCCGACGGTGTGGCGGTCATCGACACCGGCAACTACTACCCGCGGGAGCGGGACGGCAGGATCGCCGCGATCGAGGACGAGGGCATCACCGAGAGCCGCTGGACCGAACGGCAGCTCGGCCACCCCGTGGTCAAGGCGTTCAACGGCACGTACGCCCAGGACCTCCTCGAGCGTCCCCGCCCGGCCGGTGACCCCGACCGCATGGCGCTCCCGGTGGCGGGCGACGACGAGGCGGCCAAGGCGAAGGTCCGCGCGCTGATCGACGAGATCGGCTTCGACACCGTGGACGCCGGCGGCATCGACGACTCCTGGCGCCAGCAGCCGGGCACCCCGGTCTACGGCCTGCGGGCCGGCGCCGACACCGTGGCCAAGGCCCTGGCGGAGGCGTCCCCGGAACGCCCGGCCGACTTCCGGGGCTAGTCCGGACAGGCGGGTCGGGGCCGGGCCGTCACGGCTTGGCCCACTCCCGCAGCGCGGCCGCGGTGGAGAAGTTCGCCACGTCCTTGTCGTGCGGGTCGTCGGTGTACTGGTGGAAGCGCCACTTGGCCTTGATGCGGGGGTGGCCGGCGGTGACGTAGTCGGCGATCCACAGGCCGTCGCCCGCATAGGAGGTCGTGTCGATGTTCAGCCAGAAGTTGCGGTTGGTGTACAGCACGACCCGGTTGTGCGGGCGAAGTTCCTTCACCTTGCGGATGAAGTGGTCCTTCTCCGAGTTGGAGGCGTGGGTGCCGTCGCCCGTGGTCTCCCAGTCGACGGCGAGGATGTCGCCGGCCTTCTCGGGGGCGTGGGAGACGAAGTACTCGGCCTGGGCGGTGATGTTGCCGGGCCACAGGAAGTGGTAGAAGCCGACCACCAGACCGGCGTCGCGGCCGTGCTTGGTCTGGGCGTTCAGCCGTGAGTTGACGTACGAGCGGCCCTCCGTCGCCTTGATGAAGACGAAGGAGAGGCCGTGCGTGTCGTACGTGGCGGACTGATAGGCGCTCACGTCGATGCCGTGCAGCATGGGAACTCCCTCAAGGTGCCGTGGGGGGAGGAGTCGTCGGTTGTGTTCTGCCCCGTCTCCCCGGCGGCGGATCCTCCCGGTTCCCTCGAACATCAGCCCAAGGTCAACTCCCCGTCGTCGGCGCCCGCACCGGCACCGCCCGCGGTGCCGACGTCCGTGACACCGGTTTCTCGGACGTACCGGTGCCGAATTCCGTGATTCCCGACGATCGCCCGTCCGTGTGGTCAATTCCGGTGACAGGGTCGGGGGTCATAACCGTTTGCCGTGCGCGGCTTGAGTTGACTGGGCCGAAGTGCGAGAACAGCATGGGAATTGAGCCACCTCTGAGTCACAGATGCACGGAAGAAAGAGGAGCACGGCCCATGCGGAACAGCCGGAAGCGGCAGATAGCCGCAGCAATAGCCTCGGCAGCCCTGGTGGGAGGAGTCTTCACCATCGGGACTTCCGCCTCAGCGGCACCTGCTCAGGTGCACGCCGGCAAGGGTACGTCGCAGACGCAGAGCCCGCTTCGGGTCAGTACGCAGGGTGATGGCAGCGGCAACACCCAGGGTGGTACGCAGGGTGGCGGGAGTGGGAACACCCAGGGCGGTACGCAGGGTGGCGGGAG
>NZ_BNBC01000068.1 GCF_014654675.1 Streptomyces spiralis | reverse complement strand
ATCTGACGGCCCCACACCTTGCAGTACACATAGTTGGTGCCCGCGTTCAGGGTGCCCGTCTGGGTGGTGCTGGTCGGCGAGGCGTAGACCGGTGCGGTGGGAGAGGTGTCCACCCAGTACTTGACCGGGGACCCGGTCACGGTCACCTGGACGTCGGAGGACGGGTCCGAGGCGTTGCCCGCGGCATCGAGGGCGACCACCCGGTAGTGCCAGGTCTGGCCGGCCGTCAGACCGGCGTGCACGAACGAGGGGACCGCGGTGGTGCCGGCCTGGTGTCCGGCATCGATGGCCGGCGCGGCGTTCTGGGCGGCGTAGACCGCGTAGTGGTCCACCGCGGCGTCGTCGGTCGACGTTGCCCAGGTCACCCCCACCGTGCCCGCGCCGGTGGCGCGGGCCTGCGCACCGGCCACCGTGGCGGGCGGCGTGGTGTCGGTGAACACCGGTACGGTCGAGACCGCCTGGTAGCGGCTCGCAGACCAGGCGGGCGAGCCGGACACCGGCGCGACAGTCACGGTGATCTTCGACTTGCCCTGGGTCAGCGACGGCGGCAGCTGGTAGGTGTCGTCCAGCCAGGCGTGGTCGGCGTTGCCCAGCGGCTCCAGCCAGGTGCCCGCGCTCTGGCCGTCGACCGAGACGGCGGCCTTCTGGTACTTCTGACTCTGGTCGCCGGTGCGCCGCAGGACCACTCCGGTGTTGGCCGGGTCGACGGCGAGCGTGAAGCTGGTGCTCGCGGTGGTCGCCCGCCCGGTGGCGGTGACCGGAGTCTGCGTACCGTCGTTGCCCTCGTAGGTGGCGGTGATCGTCGACGCGGTACCCGGGTCGGCCGAGGTGTAGGAGTGCGCGCTCTCGTCGCCGGTGTCGCCGACGTTCAGCGTGTCGGTCGTACGCGCGACCGGGCCCGGGTCCCCGTACCAGAACGCCGTGGAGGAGAACGACGCGGCGACGTCGTCGCCGTGGCCGCCGTCCGCCGCGTGGAAGTCGAAACCGTGCTCGAGGTCGTAGGTGATCGAGGAGGTGAACGGCACCGCGTCCTGGATCGTCAGCCGGTAGGCCGAGGTGCAGTCGGTGTTCGCCGGGCAGCCGTAGCCGGCGGCCTGGTGCGAGGGGTTGCCGGTCAGCGGCAGGGTGTACGGGCCGTTGATGAAGTACCAGCCACTGTTGAAGTAGTCCTCGGTGCCGGTGCCGTTCGGGTCGGGGATGGCCGAACCGTCCACGTAGACGTGCTCGTTGCCTTCCAGGTAGGCCCGGTTGCTCGGGCCGGTCATGCCGAGGGCGACACCGGCGAACTTGCCGTGCCCGGCCGCGTGCAGGATCCGGTAGTCCTGTCCGGCCTTCTGGTCGTCGGCCGAGACGGCATGGGAGGTGGCGTGGAAGTGCGCGATGGTCCCGGCGGACAGCTGGGAGGCGCAGGCACTGCACGGCGCGGACGTCACTTCGGCGGTGGCGCCGCTGACGGTGCGGTTCGAGCCGTTGTAGACGCTGACCGTGGCCGTGCCGGAGAACGGCATCGGCCACCAGGCCGACAGCCAGCCCGTGCCGCCCGGGTCCATCCCGGTCATCAGCGAGCGCACCCGGCCGTCGTACTGGCTGGAGCCGAAGAACTCACCCAGTGGCGCGTCGACGGTCTGGGTGCCGTCGAAACTGATCCGGATCCGCGCGGAGGCGAGGATCTGGTTGCTGTCCAGCACTCCGGTCGGGGTGTACCCGGAGGTGCGGCTGCCCGACCAGGTCTGTCCGGTGACGGTGTACGCGTGCGCCGACTCCGAGGCCGTGTCGCCGACGTCGACCGTGTCCGTACGCTTGGTGCCGCCTGAGACGGTGGAGTCCACCTGGTAGGTGAACTCGTTGAAGTCCACCGCCGAGGAGACGAACTGGTTGGCGACGGTGATCTTCGACTTGCCGGCGGTCAGCGAGGCCGGCAGGTCGAGGGTCTGGTCGACCCAGAGGTGGCCGTCGGATGCGGTCGGTACAGCCGTCCACTTCCCGGCCGGTGAGCCGTCGACGGTGACGTCGGCGACCTGGTCGGCGATGGTGGAGTCGAACCTGCGGGTGAGCCGTACTCCGGTGTTGGCCGGGTCGATCGCGACCGTGAAGCGGCTGGAGCCGCCGGAGCCGAAGGCCCGCCCGTCGTCGGTGATCAGGGGCACCGAGTTCGCCGCATAGGTGAGCGCGTTCCGGTCCCGCGTACCGGACCAGGTCTGTCCGGCGATGGCGTACGAGTGCCCCGACTCCGACGCCGAGTCGCCGACGTTCACCGTGTCCGTGCGCTTGAGGCCGCCGTCGATCACGGAGTCGGCCCAGTACGTGAACTCGTTGAAGTCCACCGCCGAGGAGACGAACTGGTTGGTGATGGTGAGCTGCGACCTGCCGGCGGTCACGGAGGCGGGCAGGTCCACGCTCTGGTCCACGAAGCGGCCCGTGCTCTGCGACAGAGCCGTCCACCGGGCGACCCGGGTGCCGTTGACCAGGACGTCCGCGACCTGGTTCGCGACGGACTGGTCCAGCCTCCGGGTGAGCCGCACGCCCTGGTTGGCCGGGTCGATCGCGACGGTGAACCGGCTGGAGCCGCCGGAGCCGAAGGCCCGCCCGTCGTCGGCAGGGTCCAACTGGCTTGGTGGCGGGGCGAGCTGGGGCAGCTTCAGCCGGACCGCCGACAGGGCCGCCGGGCCGGACACCGAGGCGACCTGCGTGGAGGCGCCGGGCGCGAGTGTGAACGGGGTGGTGCTGGTAGTCGCCCCGCTCTGCGCGGGCTTCGGGTCCGCGGTGCCGGCCGCGTTCAGCATCGCCAGGACGTCGCTCGCCCTGTCACTCGGGTCGAAGGTCGTCACGCCCGAGGCGTCGGCGAAGGTCCGGTAGTCGACGTGGTAGTAGTCGGGGTCGGGCGTCGCGGTGGTGTAGACGAGCATCGAGGAGGTGTAGGTCATCGGCACGTCGATGTGCACACCGCCGGACGACTGCGAGGCGTTGGCGACGAGCGGGTACACGAACGGCGCGCCGAGCGAGCCGTTCACCACGCTCTGCAGACTGGAGTTGATCACTGTGGTGCCGTCGAGCACCACGACGAGGTTGCCCAGGTCGGAGACGTCGCCCTGCACGCCGTTGGTGATCGAGGTCAGCCAGATCTGGTCGATCTCACCCGGGCCGGTGGCCTCCGCCATGACGCAGCCCGTGGCGCCGATGGTGCGCAGGCAGTTGCGCTGATCGAGATTGCCCTGCTTGCGGTCGAAGCTGGAGAACTGCTTCAGCTGGACGCCGCGCGGAACGATGTCGAAGGCGTCGAGGTGACGCAGGGTGTCCCAGCCGACCGGGCCCTTGGCGGTGAAGACGGGCGTGGCCGCGGACGCGGCGGGTGCCGCCACGGTGCCGGCGGCGAGCACCGTCAGACAGACGGCGAGAAGGTGGGCGAGGCGTTTGCGGAGTCCCGGGGGGCGAGGAGGGCGGGAAGGGGTTGTCGCAGCATGCATGAGACGTGCTCCAGCAAGGAGTGAGGGGCGGTCAGCAGTCCGGTATGACGGTGCCGTTGTTGTCCTTGGCCTCGTCGTTGCCCCAGCGGGAGAGGTAGTAGGCGGAGACGTACTGGTTCGCGGGCCCGGTGTCGGGGTCGGTCTTCAGCCACCAGTGGTTGTACGTCGTGGCATCACCGATCTGACGGCCCCACACCTTGCAGTACACGTAGTTGGTGCCCGCGTTCAGGGTCCCCGTCTGGGTGGTGCTGGTCGGCGAGCCGTAGACCGGGGCCGTGGCGAAGGTGTCCACCCAGTACTTCGCGGGCGGCGGCGGGGGAACGCTGCCTCCGTCGGAGACATCGAGGTAGTCGCCGTCGATGTTGACGGTGACACCGCCCCAGGTCTCGTTCGTGCCCCCGAAGTACTGATGGATGCGCTGGTGGTCGGGCCAGTCGGCGGCGGGCACGTAGGTGCCGGAGTTGGTGTCGGCGGCGTTGTTCCACCAGGCGAACCAGATGTGGTCCGGCATGCTGTAGGCGCCGGTGGTGTACTGCGCGGCCAGGTCGCGCATGCCGGAGCCGGCACTGGAGTAGACACCGGAGAGGTAGCCGCGCGCGTGCAGCTCGTCGGTCCACGCGGACAGGTAGTTCAGGACGCCGGTGCTGCAGGAGGAGTTGGTGTTGTCGTAGCCCTCCATGTCGTCGTAGAGGACGCTGCCGGCCGGGAGTCCGATCGTCTGTGCCTGGGCGACGGCGTCGTCGGCTTCCGCGGTGCCCTGGCTGCGGGCGGTGGCCGGATCGGTGGACACCCGGTGGCCGAAGGAACTGCAGGGCGCCTGGGAACCGACGTAGGTCGGGATCAGGTGCCAGCCGTTGGCGGTCACGGTGCTGACCCAGGACGAGGTGAGATTGGGCTGGGCACAGGCGCGGCTGTTGCCGCCGATGTAGACGCCCACGGCCCGGTAGGGGGACGCCCCCCAGGCGTTCATCGTGGAGGTGCTCGGGGCGGCACACGCGTCGAAGCCCTTGCCGGCGTAGGTGCCGGGCTGTGCGGCGACGTCCAGGGTGGCGGCGGAGGCGGTCGCTTCCGGGAGACGGCCGGCGCCGGCCCGGGCCTGGCCGTCGAGCCGGCCCGTGCGCAGGATCCGTTCGGCCGACGGCTTGCCGGTGCCGTAGGTGGCGGTCGCGATGACCCCGGCGGAGGGCACGGCCAGCCGGATCTGGCCGGTCTCGGCCGCGGTGGTGCGTCGGGGCGTGTAGGTCGCGGTCCCCTTCGCCGCGACGACCGTGTCGCGGTCGACGGTCGCGGTGCCGGTGCCGTCCAGGGGCTCGATGAGCAGGGCCTCGGTTCGGCCCACGACGTGGGTGGGGCAGTGCTCCTGGGCTGCGGGGTGGCCGAGGTAGACGGCGTGTACGTCGAAGCGGACGCAGGTGCCTGGCTCGGTGGCCAGGTCGATGACCGGCCAGTCGGCCGGGACACGGAGGTGGTATCCGTGGTAGGCCACCTCGTGGGTGGCAGAGGTCGCGGCCTGCGCACTGTGCGCGGTCAGCGCCGCGGATGCCGCGGTGAGCAGCAGGGCTATGGCAGCGCGGGCCGCGCGTCTGGCGCGGCCGGGTCCGGTCAGATGCATGTCACCTCTCTATTGCGTGGGCATGACAAACGACGCTTGATGGGTGGTGCGTGCCAGTTGAGAACCCGGGCCGCGTGAAATCGTTGCCGCCTGGGGAGCGCGGATCACGTCGACGGTGGGGCTGGGCCTGTGTCAGATTGCCTGCCACAGGCCCAGTTTGCCGCCGCGCCCACACCATAGCGGCTGTGATATCGATTTCAAGAGCTGGGGAGCGGGAACGCCAGAGATTTGGCAGAACCCGTACGGCCGGCCCGGACCCTTGATGGAGACCACCGCGGCGCGGGCTCCAACAAGGGTCGGCGCAAACGCGCTCAGAACGTGTTGCCGACCGTGACGTTGCGGTAGTCGGCGGCGGTGTCCTCGGTGACGAGACCGGGCTGCCCGTTGAGCAGCACCGGGAAGGACGTGCCGCTGAAGGTGCGCTGCTGGGCCTGGGCACCGTCGAGGAAGAACGTGTAACCGGCGCCCGCCTTCACCACCTTGAGCGTGTGGTACTGCGTCGGATCGAACCCGGCCGGCAGGGCGGAGTTCTGCCACGGCTGCTCGACGCCCTGCACCACGGCGTGGGTGGCGAGCACCCCGTACTTGCGGTCGATGAAGACCTCGACGTGGTTGTCCTTGTCGGCGTACGAGGCGTAGACGCCGTACTTGGGGTACGACGAGGTGGTGCCGGTGGCGCTCCAGCGTACGTCGGCCGAGACCGTGTAGTTCTCGTAGTTCGGGTTGGCGGCGTAGAAGAGCTGGGACCAGGGGACGCCGTTCAGCGAGGTCACGCTCGCGGTGCGGGCGTCCGTGACGGTCCAGGTGCCGGCCTTCCGGCCGTCGGTGCCGTCGCCCTCGGCGGCATCGCCGAACGCGTCGCCCCAGCCCGAGGCGTACGGGTCGGCAGAGGGCACCGAACCGGGCTCCCCGGAGGGCACGTCCAGCGGCACTCCGTCGTTGACGGGGTATCCCAGCAGGGGCGAGCCGTCGTGGGCGTCCCAGTACAGCCGCTGGGCGCGGAGCTCGCGATCGGCGTCACAGCCCCGGGTGTTGGAGTGCACCAGGAACCAGTCCTCGTTGCCGTCCGGCGAGGTGATGGCTTGGAACGAGGCGGATCCGAGGACATTGCCGTGGTACTTGAACACCGGCCCGGTCTTGGCCCAGGACGAGGGATCGAGCAGATTGCCGTCGGTGTTCGTCAGCAGCCCGACCGCGTAACTGCGGGTCCCGCAGAAACTGGCGGAGAAGGTGAGGTAGCTCCTGTTCCCGTGCCGGAAGACCTCGGGTCCCTCGTTCACCGGGAAGTTTCCGACCGTGCCGCTGCTGGGGCTGTCCGGGAGGTCCACGGTCTCCCACGGCCGGGTCGGCGCCGAGATCTGCACCCGGTTGCCGCTGATGTGGAGCGGGTCGCTCATCGTCGCCAGGTAGATGTTCTGCTGATGGGCGTTGGCGGTGGGCCATCCGGACCAGGCGATGTACAGCCTTCCGTCGCTCCCTGCGAACACCGTCGGGTCGATCGCCCACAGGTCGCTGGACTCGTGGAGCTGCCCGTGGGCGTAGCCGGTGTCGGCCTCCGTGTACGGGCCCGCCGGGTCGCCGCCGACGGCCTGCAGGACGAAGAGCCGGTGGCCGGCCCCGTCGCCCGCCGAGGTCGCGGTGTAGTAGATGTAGAAATGGCCCTGCACATAATGGATTTCGGGCGCCCAGACCTCGGCCGAGTTCGACTGTCCGGCGGGGATGCGGAACACGTCGTACTTCTCGGCCGTGGCGAAGCCGGTGATGGTGGCCGACTTCCACACGCACAGGTAGCCGGCGTCGCAGCCGTCCGTGCTGGTCATGTAGTAGTAGCCGCCGTACTGGATGACGTACGGGTCACTGACGTGCTGCCGGACGGGGTTGGTGAAGGTCGCGGCGTCGACGGCTGCTGCCGTGCGTGCAGTCGCCCGGTCGGCATGGGCGACGGTGGGCAGGAGTGCGAGGACGAGGGTGACCAGTCCCGCGAGGGTGCGCAGGAGCGGTCTCCGCCGCTTTCCGGGCAGTTCCACCATGGTTGGCTCCGTATGGGGGGGAAGGAGGCCGCCGACAGGCAGTGCCGAATCGGCGGCGGTGCTGGGGTTGCGCCAGGACCTGTCCGGCGGCCGAGGCCCAAGTGAGCGACCGCGTCACGTGAAATCGATTTCGGCAGTGTAGGAACGGCGCTGAGTGGGCGTCAATGGGGTGGAGTCTCCATGGGAGCCGGAGGCGATGGGAGCTGTCCGGCGGCGAGATCGGACCGATGGCGTGTACTTGTACGTCCACGGAGGTGGCCGGGTGTTCGCGGCGACGTGAGGTTCTGCATGCCTTCTTGGCCTCTTCGTGGCCACGATGGCATCTGCGCGGGTTGCGCTACTTTGTCAGCGTTACGTGCACCGCGACTACACATGGTGCCTCGCACTGATCCGAGAGGGCGACGAGGCAGGCATGAGCGTCCCGCCGTTCGAGCCGGTTGAGATCCGGCGACGGTTCCCCGTGGCACCACACGTCCTGTTCGACGCCTGGATCACCTCACCCGTGATGCGGCGATGGCTGTTCGCGAGCGACTCGGGGGAACTGGTGAGCATCGACGTCGACCCCCGGGTGGGCGGGGCGTTCAGCATCGTCGAGCGACGCGAGGAAGGCGAGGAAGGTGAAGTCGAGGTCGACCACTTCGGCACCTACATCGAGGTCGACCGGCCCGGCCGGCTCGCTTTCACGCTCGAGGTGCCATGGCACTTTCCTGGAATCACCCAGGTCGGAGTGGACATCAGGCCCGTACCGGAAGGCAGCGAGATGTTCTTCCGTCAAACCGGTGTCGATCCGGCCACGACCCGCGACGCGTGGCACAGGATGTTCGACCAACTCGACGAGGCGATTTCGGCGAGTTCCGCGTGAGCAGGAGACACGACCACGTCGAGCTTCATCCCGGCACTGGCCGCGCGAGGAACGCGATCCAAGGCGATCGCGCCAGAGCTCATGGAAAAAGATTTGAGTGAGGCGGAGCCCGGCTGCTACTTTCGCGGTGGACCGTGAAGTCGTCGTATGGAGGTGAGACCCGTGAACAAAGTTACCCATGGGTGCTCCCTCAACCCGTCGCGGTCCGGCGGCTGACGTTCGGTGTCGCCAGGAGCGCCTGAGATCGAGGCACTCCTGGAAGGAGACTCCGATGAACACAAAGCCTTTCACATCCGGCCTGAGCGAGAACGCGGTGATGATCACCCGTGTCGCGGACAGGCAATGGCATGCACTGGATGACGACCTTGTGGTCGGCCGCGGGC
Source organism: Streptomyces spiralis (assembly GCF_014654675.1). Classification (GTDB taxonomy): domain Bacteria; phylum Actinomycetota; class Actinomycetes; order Streptomycetales; family Streptomycetaceae; genus Streptomyces; species Streptomyces spiralis. Next base: position 29,825 of record NZ_BNBC01000068.1, on the reverse strand, counting down.
ATGCGGAGCACCGGCCCGACGGACGCTTGTTCGTCAGCATCGACGCCTGGCACGACGCCGCCTTCGACCGGCTCGCCGAGGCGATGCTGGCGGCCTTGCCGACGCCGTTGTACACGGTGGTCGACGAAGCCGATGCCGAGTTGACGACCGCCTGGCGGCGGGCCGGTTTCACGATCCGGCGCCGCGAGTGGGAGTACGTCGTGCCGACCGACCCGCAGGTGACAGGGCTCGAAGCAGTCCTTCCGCCTTCCGGCGTGACGATCGTGCCCGCCGGTCAGGCGGACGAGAGTCTGCTGCGGGAGGCGGACCGCGCGATCCGTGACGAAGTCGAGGCGAGCGTGGGGTGGTGGCAGTCGATGCCCGCGGAGGTGATTCCCCGTCTCGAAGGCGACACCATCGTCGACCTGTCGAAGTATGCGGCGGCCGCGGGACCGGACCGCTACCTGGGTCTGATCCGGGTGGTGAGGGTGAAGCGGCCGCGCATCGGGCTGGTCGCGGTCCGGGCCGGCGAGCAGCGCCGCGGCATCGCACGGGCGCTGCTGGCCCACGCGCTGGGAACGCTGCATCGCTCCGGGGCCCCCGCTGCCTGGACCGAGATCCACGAGTCCAACCAAGCAGCCTCGGCACTGTTCCAGGGCATCGGCGCCCGGCCGATGGGCAGCAACCTGGAGCTGGTGCGATGACCAGGAACAAGAACGTCATCGAAGTCGAGGGCAAGGTCGTCGAGTGCCTGCGCAGCGCCATGTTCACCGTGGAGCTCGAGAACGGCCACCAGGTGCTCGCGCACATCAGCGGGAAGATCCGCAAGAACTACATCAAGATCATGCTGGAGGACCGGGTGCTGGTGGAGCTCCCGCCGTACGACCTGACGCGCGGCCGGATCGTGTTCCGGTACCGGAACTAGCGGCGGTCGGCACCCTGCGCGGTAGCTGATCCTCAAGGCCCCGGTCACGGCGTTTCCGTGACCGGGGCCCGAGATCTTTTCCCGGTCCTCCGCGCCCTCGCCCAGGCCGGCGCAGCCGCCCGGGACTCGGTCGCAGGCTGGACCCGCACGGAAGATTCACGGGTTTCGGGCCGTTCGATGTCGGTGATGACTCGGCTGTCGGCAGACCGGCTGGACGTCACACCGAGACCTGCCAGGATGGCCGCATGAGGAAGACCATGGCGGTGCGTCGGCTCGATCTCGGGTACTTCATTCGGCCTGCGTCAGAGACGGGTGGCCCACAACCGCGGGTCGAACCTGTTCTCGCCTACCTCGTGCAACACGACCGAGGGCTGATCCTCTTCGATACCGGCATCGGCAAGGCGGACCCCGAGACCGAAGCACACTACCGTCCCCGGCGCCGTGCGTTGCAGGACGCCCTGTCGGCTTCCGGAGTCGCCCTGGATGACATCTCCCTGGTCGTCAACTGCCATCTTCACTTCGATCACTGCGGCGGCAACCCCCTCCTGGGCGGCAGGCCCATCCTGGTTCAGGACCTCGAACTGGCCACCGCCCGCCGGGGCAACTACACCTTCGACCAACTCATCGACTTCCCCGGCGCAACCTATGAGGAGCTCGCCGGTGAGACCGAGGTCTGGCCGGGAGTCTGGATCATTCCGACGCCCGGGCACACCCAAGGGCATCAGTCGCTGGTCCTCCGCCAAGGGGACGGCACCGTGGTCCTGGCGGGCCAGGCACACGACTTCGCGTCCGATTTCGCATCCGACCTGCTGGCCCGTCACGCGGCACTCAACGGCGAGGAACCGCCGCTTCCCCCCTGTCAGCCCTGGCTGCAGCGACTCGCCGGCTTCGATCCACGACGTGTGCTCTTCGCCCATGACTGCTCGGTCTGGGAACCGCCGCAGAGCGCCTTCGGGAGCTGACCGGTCAGATGGCCGAAGGAGGCTTCCTCTTGTGGCGGGATCGGCGGGTCAAGGACATCGCGAAGGCCGGGCGAAGGCGGGCGAAGTCCTGGCGCGCTGAGCGACAGCCAGGGCCGGTGGCGAGCCGGCCACCGGGTCAGGACACGGGGCCGACAGTTGCACGGCGCCATCGCAGGTAGCACAGTGCGCTCGCTGTGACGATCAGTGGCCAGAGCAGGTACCAGCCGGTCATGACGAGGAGTACCGCGACCGCGAGCAGCGCGAGAAGTGCGCAGCGGTGGGGCAGGGTTCCGCGGGGAAGGAGGCGTAGGGCGGCGGCGGTGCCCAGGGCGTACACGGTCACGAACGAGCCGGTGGTGAGCAGGACGAGGGGCCGCGGGCCGACGGCGGCGACCGCGGTGACGGTGAGGGCGAGCCCCGACAACCCCGCCACGACTGCCAGACTGCGGCGTGGTACCTCGCCGACGCTGCTGCCCTGGCTGAGCCACGCGGGCAGCGCGCCGTCCCGGCCGAGTGCGGCGCCCAGTTTCGCCGCGCCGGCGAAGTAGGCGTTCATCGTGCCGAGAGTGAGCAGCAGCGCGGCGATCGCGGCCAGCACGTGGACTGTTCCACCGACGCCCAGGGCGAGCAGTTCGGCCAGTGGGGCGTCGGAGGTGCCGGCGGCCGGGCCGAGCACGAGGACGCTGGTAGCGGCTACGGCGAGGTAGAGCACGCCGACGACGGCGACCGCCAGGGCGGTGGCCCGGGGCAGGTCGCGCGCCGGACGGCGGAAGTCGGCTGCCAGATGGGTGATGGCCTCCCAGCCCGCGAAGCTCCACACCAGCAGCGCCGCGGCCGAGCCGGTCGCGGGCCAGCCATGCGGCGCGAACGGATGCAGGTTCCGTACGTGGGCGTGCGGCAGCGCCGTGACCACGGCGGCCAGCAGCAGCGCGACAAGAAGTACGGCGAGTACGAGTTGCATACGGCCGGTGGCGGTCAGACCGAAGCTGTTGGCCGCCGTGACGAGGATCAGCAGGACCACCGCCGTGACCACCACCGTGCGCCGGCCGCCGCCCACCGCCGCCGCGACGTACGCGCCGGCGAACATCCCCGCCGCCGGAGCACCGGCGGGTACGGCGAAGTAGAAGCACCAGCCGACCACCGCCGCCGCCCGTGCCCCGAAGGCATGCCGGACGTAGGTGGAGACGCCGCCGCCGTCCGGGTACCGGGCGCCCAGCGCGGCGAACGTGGCCGCAAGGGGCACCGACAGCAGGACCAGTGCGAACCAGGCCAGCAGCGAGGCCGGTCCGGCCGCTCGCGCGGCCAGTGCGGGAAGGGCGATCACACCGGTGCCGAGGACCGCTCCGACGTACAGTGCGGCCCCCTGCCAGACGGTCAGTGACCCGACCGGCTGGATCGAGAGTTCCTGTGCGGCCGGCGCCCTGGTCACGCGGAACCCTCCTCGGTCCGGCGGAAGGCCATGGTCCAGTTGGTTTCCCAGCTCTGCCCGCCGTCGGTCGAGAACGCCTGCTCCCAGTGAGCCGACACCGATGTGATCTGCGACCAGATGAAGCGGCACAGGACCGGGGTGCCTTCGTGTGTGTCGTCGCCGTGGAACTCGCCGTACCCCTCGCCGTGGAACCGGCCGACGACGGGTGGTTGCAGCAGTCCTGTCCGACTGTTCACCCAGTTCAGTGACCACTGCGCGCGCACGGGGTCGAACAGGCGCAGCGTCAGGCCGCTGAAGCCCTTGGTCGGGAAGTTGATCTCGTCGAGGTTCGCGGCGCCGCCGAACAGAGTGCCGTGACACACGACGGTGGCCGGAAACTCGTCCCACTCGGTGCTGCCGGTCAACGGCGCGACCAGGCGCCGGTTCGTCACCTTCCAGGTGCCCACCAGGAAGTCGAAGTCGCCGATACCGGGCTCGCGGGTGGATGGATCGCTCATCTGCACATGTCCTTTGCCGTATCCGGTGCGCTGGGGCGTGCGCCCGACCGGAAAGCTATTGCGGGTCCCCTGACAGTTCCTGTCAGGGAAGTGCGGCAGACTTTCGTCATGCGTGCGAGCCGACTGCTGTCCGTCCTGTTGCTGCTCCAGACCCGGGGCCGGATGACCGCCCAGCAGGTGGCCGACGAACTGGAGGTGTCGGTCCGCACGGTGTACCGGGACATGGAGTCGCTCGCCGCAGCCGGTGTTCCCCTCTACGGCGACCCCGGTCACGACGGCGGTTACCGGCTGGTCGGCGGGTACCGCACCCGGCTGACCGGGCTGACCCGCGAGGAGGCGGAGGCACTCTCCCTGGCCGGGCTGCCCGGCCCGGCCGCAGACCTCGGGCTCGGCGCCGTGCTCGCCACCGCTCAGCTCAAGCTGACGGCCGCCCTGCCCGACGAACTGCGCGACCGGACCGGTGCGCTACGGCAGCGGTTCCACCTGGACACCACCGGCTGGTACGCCGAGGCAGACGCCACCCCGCATCTGGCCGCCGTGACCGAGGCGGTGTGGCGGCAGCACCGTATCCGCGTCCGCTACCGGCGGTGGAAGGCTCCCCAGGAAGTGACCCGGACGCTGGAGCCCTACGGATTGGTACTCAAGTCCGGTCGCTGGTACCTGATCGCGGGCAGCCCGGAGCCCATCCGCACCTACCGCGTGTCACAGATCCTCCGCATCCACGCCCTCCCCGACCGCTTCGAGCGGCCCCCGGGCTTCGACCTGGCCACGCACTGGCAGTCGTATCTGGCCGACTTCGACGCCCGCCGTCACCGGGGCGAGGCGGTGGTACGGCTCTCGCCTCGGATCCTGGAACAGCTTCCGGACCTCATGGAACCGGCTGTGGCACGGGCCGCCCAGGACAGCGCGGGGCCACCGGGCCCCGACGGCCGCGCCCAAGTCGTCATCCCCATCGAGTCCGTGGACCATGCCGTCGGCATGCTGCTCCGGCTCGGCGCGGAGGCCGAAGTCGTGGCACCCACGGATTTGAGGGCACGGATGGCGCAGACGATCGCCGCCCTGGCCGACACCTACCGGCTTCCGCCCACCACCGTATGACATCACCGGCACCGTCCTCGTGGTGCAGATCTCCGCCTACGACGACGCCCAGTGCTGCACCTGCACCTACACCGCCCTGCCCAGCGGCGCCGTGAACGGCACCCCCCTCAAGGACTGTCCGCCACAGTCTTCCTCCAGCCAATCCTGACCACAGCCTCCAGGACAAGCAGCCGCCGGGAGAGCGCGAGGACGGAACTTCGCAGCGGCACGCTCGGCGTTTCGGCCATCGCCACTCCGGCCCCCGGCCCTTGCACCGCAAGGGTCGATGCAAGCCGCAAGGTCCGGTGCGCGCTCAATCCCGGGGCTGTCGACTCGGCCGAAACACATGTGTTCGAAATTCTGGCTGGTTCGTTGAGCCGCAGGAAGCAGCCGTAGAACCGTCGAGGGGGACCACGTTGACTTCGGCCAAGACACCAGCACAAGCGACTCCCCATGGTCTGGCACGGGGCGAGGAGTACGCGTTCCGCGACGGCTCCGGCCTCAGGGCTCCCGTGCGGATGAGCACGGTCGTCACCATGGCGCGGCGGACGCCCACGCCGGCTCTCCGGACGCTGAGCCGGCCGGGGTCCGGAGGCGCCCTGTGAAGAGGCTCTTCGGACGTGTGCGGATGGCCGAGCCGGAGGTCTCCGATGCCGAAAAGGAGCTCTTCGGCGGTCCTCTGCGCTACGACACCGGCTGGTCGGAACACGAGCGTGCCTGGCTCGACCTGACGATGATGTCGGCTCTGCGCTCCATGCCCAGGCTGGTCGGGACGACCTTGCGGATGGCGTGGCACGCCGACCGCCGCGCCCTGCTCACGGTCGCCGTCAGCGAGATCGGGCAGGGCATCGCCGCGGCCGTCGGATTGCTCGCGGTCAACGCCGTCATGCACGCGCTGCTCGGCTCGGGCACGCCTGCGCAGCGCTTGCAGGCGGTCCTGCCGGGTCTGTTCGCCGCCGCCGGGGCAGCCGTGGTCAACTCGGGCCTGGCCGGATGGTCCACCTCGCGGGCGGGCCGGCTGGAGCCGCTGGTCGAGCGGATCGCCACGACCCAGTACCTGGCCGCCGCCGCGTCGGTGGAGCTGGAGGCCATCGAGGACCCGGAGTTCCGGCGGCTGATCGACGTCGCCCAGTACGGCGCCGCATCCGCCCGCCGCATGATCAGCGCCTGCGTGGCCGCGCTGAACGGGACCATCTCCCTGATCTCCACGGCCGGTGTCCTCACCCTCCTCCACCCGGTGCTGCTGCCGATGTTGATCCTGATCGCCGCGCCGCGCGGCTGGGGTGCGATGCGGGTGGCGCAGGAACGGTACGTGTCGGTGATGAGCTGGATCGAGCACGTGCGGGCCGGCCGCCTCATCGGCAACCTGCTCACGGAGCGCACCGCCGCACAGGAGGTGCGCGTCCACGCCGTCGGGCCGTTCCTGCTCAGCCGCTACGAGCGGATGGCCGAGAGCGCCGAGGCCGAGCAGGAGCGGCTGGCCGCCGGCAAAGCCGTCACCGAGTGGGTGGCCGCCGCGCTGTCCGGACTCGCCATGGCGGCGACGTACGCGGCGATGTTCCTGCTGATCATGAGTGGGCACATGAGTCTGGCCGTGGCCGGCACCGCCGTCATCGCCGTCCGGTCCGGCTCGGCGAGCCTGGGCGCGCTGGTGATGAACATCAACCAGCTGCACGAGGAGTCCCTCTACGTCCGCGACCACGCCCGGTTCCTGGACGAGGCGGCACGACGCACCATCCCCGGCGGGGGCGATCCTGTTCCCCCTCGGGTGAGGCAGGTGGTCCTCGACCAAGTCGGCTACCGCTACCCGGACCGGGACACTCCCGCCCTGGACGGAGTCTCCCTCACGCTGCCCATGGGCTCGGTGACCGCCGTGGTCGGCGAGAACGGCTCCGGCAAGAGCACGCTGATGAAGGTGCTGTCGGGCCTGCTGCTGCCGCAGAGCGGGACCGTGCGGTGGGGTGATGCCGACGTCGCCTCCCTGGACCGCTCCCAGGTCTTCGACCGCGTCGCCCTGCTCACCCAGGACTTCCAACGCTGGCCCGTGACAGCGGCGTTGAACATCCGGATCGGACGGCCCGCCCGGCAGGCCGGCACCGACGACCTTCAGCCGTCCGTCGACTACGCCGGGGCCGGACCGGTCATCGCGAAACTCCCCGACGGCCTGGGAAGCCTGTTGGCCCGGATGTTCCGAGGCGCCAGCGAACTCTCCGGCGGCGAGTGGCAGAAGATCGGGCTCGCCCGAACCCACTGGCGCAGCTCCACCTCGGACGACGACAGCGTGCTCATCGTGGACGAACCCACCTCCGCCCTCGACCCGGAAGCCGAGATCGCCGCCTTCGACCGCATCCGCCGGCTCGCCGCCCCGAACCGCGCCGTCGTCCTGGTCACCCACCGCATGTCCGGCGTCCGCCACGCCGACCGCATCTACGTCCTGCACCACGGACGGCTCGTCGAGCACGGCGGCCACGACGAACTCATGGCCGCCCAAGGGCGCTACGCCTCGATGTTCGAGGCTCAAGCGGCCCAGTACGCCCCGGCAGGCACCGTCCCCCGCCCCGCCTCCCCCACCGTCGCAGACCCGGCATGACCCGCCCGAAGGACCGGGTTCAGCAGGGTCGATAATGCGCCACTCAAGTCCAACGCCCTTTCCCTCAGCCTTACTTCACTACTTGACGAAAGTGGTCGGCGGCTCTAGGTTCACGGCTCAGCCACGCATCGTACGACGCCCCCCACCGTTCATGAGGTGAAGCGTCGGCCGCCACCCCCCATGTGAAAGGCCACCCCTTCATGGCCCGATCCCTTCCAGCAGCCGCTCTCACCGCCGCACTGGGTCTCTCCGCGTGCCTGCTCACCGCGGGCCCCGCCCAAGCCGCGACCGGCAGCATCACCGGCCTGGCCGGCAAGTGTCTCGACGTAGCCGGCGCCGGCTCCGCCGACGGCACCCCCGTCCAGCTCTACGACTGCAACGGCACCAACGCCCAGCAGTGGACCGTCGGAAGCGACGGCACGATCCGCGCCCTCGGCAAGTGCCTGGACGTCACCGGGAACTCGACCGCCGACGGGGCGAAGGTGCAGCTGTGGTCCTGTACCGGCGGTGCGAACCAGAAGTGGACCGTCACCGCCGCGCACGACATCGTCAATCCCCAGGCGAACAAGTGCCTGGACGTCACCGACAACAACTCCGCCAACGGCACCCGGACGCAGATATGGAGCTGCAGCGGCGGCGCCAACCAGAAGTGGAACGCGCCCGCGAGCGATGGCGGCGGGACTCCGTCCGGCTTCGTGGTGAGCGAGTCGCAGTTCAACCAGATGTTCCCGAACCGGAACTCGTTCTACACCTACAGCGGTCTCACCGCGGCCCTCGGCGCCTATCCCGGCTTCGCCAACACGGGCAGCGACACGGTCAGGAAGCAGGAGGCCGCCGCCTTTCTCGCCAACGTCAGCCATGAGACCGGCGGGCTGGTCTACGTGGTCGAGCAGAACACCGCCAACTACCCCCACTACTGCGACTGGAGTCAGCCGTACGGCTGCCCCGCCGGACAGGCCGCGTACTACGGGCGCGGGCCGCTCCAGCTCAGCTGGAACTTCAACTACAAGGCCGCCGGTGACGCGCTCGGCATCGACCTGCTCAACAACCCCTGGCAGGTGGAGAACAACGCCTCGGTCGCCTGGAAGACCGGCCTGTGGTACTGGAACACCCAGTCGGGACCGGGCAGCATGACCCCGCACAACGCCATGGTCAACAGTGCCGGATTCGGCCAGACCATCCGCAGCATCAACGGCTCCCTCGAATGCGACGGCAAGAACCCGGCCCAGGTGCAGAGCCGCGTCGACGCCTACCAGCGCTTCACCCAGATCCTCGGTGTCTCACCGGGCAGCAACCTGTACTGCTGACGCGAGCTGCCCGACAAGGAGCCGTCATGCCCCACGTGAAGTCCCTGACCAAGGCCCTGCTCGCGGCACTGGGCGCGATGACGCTCGTCGTGGCCGTTCCGGCGAGCGCCCACGCGAACGTCCTCACCCTGCTGCCGCAAGACGCCGACGGCCTGGAACAGACCTTCTCCCCCGCCTACGACTACGACGGCGACGGCTGCTACGCCACCGCGGCCATCGGCGCCGACGGGACCACCAACCCGGGTCTGAAACTAGGCGGCGACGTCAACGGTCACTGTCACGACTACGCCCAACTCGCCAACGCCAACACCTACTCACGCGAGAAGTGCAACAACGGCTGGTGTGCCGTCATGTACGCCAGCTACTTCGAGAAGGACCAGGCGACTTATGGCCCGCTCGCCATCGGGCACACCCACGACTGGGAACACGTCGTCGTGTGGATCGACAACAACGAGGTCCAGTACGTCTCGGTGTCCCAGCACAGCAGCTACCAGGTGGCGGCCCGCTCCTCGGTCCGCTTCGACGGCACGCACCCGAAGATCGTCTACCACAAGGACGGCCTCTCCACCCACGACTTCCGCTTCGCCAACAGCAACGACGAACCCCCCGAGAACGTGACCGGAGGCTGGTTCTACCCCCGCCTGGTGGGCTGGAACGGCTACCCTCCCGGCTTCCGCGACAAGTTGATGAGCGCCGACTTCGGGGATGCCACCATCAAGATCAAGGACGGCGACTTCGCGTACGCCCTGGCGCACTCCATGCCCTCGGGCATCCCCTTCGACCCCAACGCGTGACAGCGACAACGATCACGTCGAAGACACCACTGCGACGAACTCGCTCGAAACCAGGAGCAACGGCCCCGCACTCGCCATGTGCGGGGCCGTTGCTCGCGCGCTGCGGACGAGCCGGTGGAGTGCGGGACCCTTCGGTTCCGTCAGAGACTGAAGTGTTCCTTGCCGAGGAGAGGCCGCACGCGTGAGCGGAAGCCACCGGTGCGGAAGGGTCGCTGCAGCAGACCCGGGTGCAGCTGCTGGGCGATGGCGGCGGCGATCATGCCCTGGTCCAGCGCGAGGACGAAGTCGCTGACCCGGCCCGTGGCGGTGTCGACCGAGTCGCGGAAGCCGTACCGGTCGTCGTAGGCGCCGAAGTCGCGTGCCAGAGCGGTGAGGTTGGCCATCGCGTCGGTCGCGGCGTACGGCAGGGCGAGGAAGGAGGCGTGCGGGGTGACGACACCCAGGGAGTTGTAACCGTCCTCCTGCATGCCGATCGCGTCGACGCCGTACTCGCGGTAGCCGCCCTCGGGGATGCTCGCGGGCGAGAAGCCCCAGTAGCCGTACTTCTCCTCGATCAGGCCGTGTTCGATCTGACTGCGTACGTAACGCTGGTGCGTGACTCCCCACGACTGGGGAGACCACTCGGGTTCGGGCACGAACAAGGGCACCATCAGGGCCTCGAACATCGAGCCGCCCCAGGTGGGCACGAGCTTGCGGCCGCGGTAGGTGTAGTGACCCTGCCACACCCGTACGCCGTCCAGCGTGACGTAGGCGCCTTCGGGCTGCTGCTCCTGTCCCATGCCGGGCAGCAGGGTGCGGAAGAGGTGCCAGTAGTGCTCGGCGGGCAGGGAGCCGTCGGCGATGCCGAGATAGCTGGCCATGCGGGGTTCGGTGTTCAAGGCACCGTAGTGGTGGCCTGTGGGCTCTCCCCTGCCGGGCTTGTCGGGCCAGAATCCGCCGCGCAGCTGGCCCGGTCCGGCCACCGGGTCGGCAGGGTCGTAGGGGGTGTAGTAGTAGGACCAGTCGGCGTCGGCGAGGAGTCGGGCGATGCGCGGGCGCAGTTCCGGGTCTGCGTCGGCGGCGATCCTGAGGCCGGTGACGAGCCAGGCGTTGTCCACGGTGGAGAGGAACGGACGGACCGGGTCGCCCGTCTCGGGCCAGCTGGTGAGGACCGAACCGTCGTGCGGGTCGTACCAGTTGAACCAGAAGCCGTGCGCTCGCTCCAGGCCCTCCACGGCCGTGAGGGTGCGCTCGAGGCGCTGGTGCATGACGGAGGGGGAGATCACTCCCAGGCCGGCCGCCGCCACTGTCGACCACAGCCCGCAGCCGATGTTGGTCGGTGAGGTCTGCGGTGAGGGCACCGGCGTGCCGGCTCCGCTGACGTCGATCTTGTCCGCGGCCAGGCCGAGATCGGTCGTCATGGCCGTCAGGGAGCGGTAGGTCGCCTCGAACCAGGTGCGCAGCAGCCCGGGGTCGGACGCGGCGCGGGGCTGGGACGCCGCCGTGGCCGGGGCGACGGACGTGGCGGTGCCCAGGGCTGCGGTACCGGCGACGGCGGCGGTGAGGAACGTACGACGTTTCATGCGGTCCAACTCCCGGAGGAATGCGGGCGGAACGGGTGGAAGGTCGGTGCGAGTCCTGTCGGTGAAGGTGGTGGTGCGGGGAGCCGGTGGTGTCAGGGGCCACCGGCTCCCGGATCAGGGGCGCGATCACGGCCGTCAGCGCGCGGCGCGCGGCAGTTCTCGCGTGCGGCCCAGGCCGCCGAGCCATTCGGCGGAGGGCTTGGGGGTGCGGGCGAAGGTGACCTGGTCGACGGCGATGAGACCGAAGGTCGGCTCGTAGGAGCCCCATTCGTAGTTGTCGAGGGCGCTCCACGCGAGGTAGCCCCGGACGTCGAGGCCGTCTTCGATCGCTGCGGCCACCGCTTCGAGGGCGCCGGTGTAGTAGTCGACGCGGCGGGTGTCGTCGGCGGTGGCGATGCCGTTCTCGGTGACGATCAGCGGCATGTCGGGGCCGATGACGTCGGCGGTGTGGCGCAGGGCGTGACCGACGGCCGCCGGGTAGTACTCCCACTGCGTCAGGGTGCGCTCGGCGTCCTCGGGCGCGGGGATGGGACCCTCGGGGCCGATCTTGGTGCGGGTGTAGGACTGGACGCCGATCCAGTCGTCCCCGCGGGCGGCCTCGATGAAGACGTCCTCGCGGGGGTGGCGGTAGGCGGCGGTGACCTCCTCGGCGCCGGGCAGGGCCTGGTAGACCTGGTTGGCGATGGTCCAGCCGACCTGGATACCGGGGTCGATCGCTCGCACCGCCTTGACGGCGGCATGGTGTGCGGCGATGACCGCGCGGGTGGTCTCCTCGTCGGGCGTCGGCAGTCCGGCGGGCGGGAAGCCCTGGTCCCCGGCCTTGGCGGCGCCCGCCATCACGGCGATCATGTTGGGCTCGTTGATGGTGCACACATGACGGACGCCGTCCGCGATGATCGGCGCGCACTCTTCGACGTACCGGGCGAACAGCTCCACGGCCCCGGCGGCGGTCCAGCCGCCGAGGTCCTCGAACCACTGCGGCACGGTGAAGTGGTGCAGGGTGACCATCGGACGGAGGCCGCGGGCCAGGGCGCCCTCCACCATGCGCCGGTAGTGCGCGATCTCCGCTCGCGAGAAGGTGCCGCGGACCGGTTCGATGCGGGCCCACTCCACGCTGAAGCGGTAGTCGGTGAAGCCGAGGCCGACGAGCAGGTCCATGTCCTGTTCCCAGCGGTGGTAGCTGTCGCAGGCGTCCAGGCTCGGCTCCGCGATCCTCGCCGCCGGGTCGTGTTCCTTCCGCCACCAGTCGCTGTTGACGTTGTTGCCCTCGATCTGGTGGGCGGCGGTGGAGGCGCCCCACAGGAAGCCGTCGGGGAAGGGCGTGGAAGTCTGCGTCATCGTCCGTTCTGTTTCTCTGGTGCGTGCGGGCCCGGCCGTGGAGGCTCGCACACGTGTCACGAGTGCGCGCCGGTGAACCGGGGATGGGGCGGTGAAATGGGGATGAGTGGGTGCGGAGAAGGGCTGCGGCTACTTGAGCCCGGCGGTCGCGATGCCCTGGGTGAAGTGGCGCTGCAGGACGGCGAAGACGGCCAGGACCGGCAGCACGATCAGCAGTGAACCGGCCATGAGCATGCCGTTGCCGCCGCCCACCGTACGGTTTGGGTCGTTGGCGAACGTCGCCAGCGCCACCGGCAGCGTGTACTTGCCGGGGTCGTTCGTGGCGATCAGCGGCCAGACGAAGTTGTTCCAGGAACCGAGGAACGTGAAGATCGTCAGAGTCGCCAGGGCGGGTTTGACGAGCGGCAGCACGATGCGCCAGAAGATGTACCACTCGCCGGCGCCGTCGATGCGGGCCGCTTCGAGCAACTCGTCGGGGATCGACTGCATGAACTGCCGCATCAGGAAGACCCCGAAGGCTCCGGCGGCGAAGGGCAGGACGAGCCCGGCGTAGGTGTCGATGAGGTTCAGCTTGTTCATCAGCACGTACAGCGGCAGGATCAGCAGGTTGCCCGGCACCATCAGGGCGGCGAGCACGAGACCGAACACCTTGGAGCGGCCGGTGAACTCCAGCTTCGCCAGGGCGTAGCCGAGCATGGAGCAGAACAGCAGATTGCAGACGGTCACCAGGACCGCCACGATCAGCGAGTTCATGAAGTAGCGCGGCATGTCCAGCTGATCGAGCAGATCGCGGAAGTTGCCCAGCGTCCACTGGCCGGGGATCCACACCGGCGGGCTGGCCGTGAGGTCCTTCTTCGTCTTGAACGCCGACAGCGCCATCCACAGGAACGGTGCGGCCATGACCAGCAGACCCAGTGAGGCGACCGCATAGAGCACCGGTGTGCGGACGCGGGACGTGCGGCGGTGGGCAGGGGCGGGGGCGGGTGCTGTCGGCGCGCTCATCGGGTGTTGTCCTTCAGCAGTCGGAGCTGGAGCACCGTGATGCCCATGATCACCACGAACAGCACATACGCCATGGCGCTCGCATAGCCCATGTGGAAGAAGTTGAAGCCCTCCCGGTACATGTCCAGGGAGACGGTCAGGGTGGAGTTGGAGGGGCCGCCCTGGGTCATCACGAAGGGCTCCTCGAAGACGTTGAGGTAGCCGATGGTGGTGATGACGGTGGCGTAGAGCATCGTCGGCCGCAGCAGCGGCACGGTGATGCGGCGCAGCTCCTGCCAGGCGCCGGCGCCGTCCAGCCGCGCGGCCTCCCGCACCTCGGTCGGGACGGCCTGCAGCCCCGCGATGAACAGCACCATCACGGTGCCGAGGTTGCGCCATACCGCCATCGCGATCAGCGACGGCATGGCCCAGGTTCCCGAGCCGAGGAAGTCCGGTGCGGTCATGCCCAGCTCGGAGGCGAGGCCCGACACGAGGCCGTCCGAGGGGTCGAGGACGAACCGCCAGACGACGGCCACGGCGACGATGGCGGTGACCACCGGGGCGTAGAAGCCGACCCGGAAGAAGGTGCGGGCCCGGTCGATGCCGTTGTTGAGCAGGATGGCCACCAGCAGTCCCAGCACGATGGTCAGCGGCACACCGACGACCACGAAGTAGGCGGTGTTGAACAGCGCCGTGCGGAACGTGTCGTCGCTGAAGAGCTGTACGTAGTTGTCGACGCCGACGAACTTCGCTTCCAGCGGGCGGGTGACGTTGCGTGCCCCGAAGTCGGTGAAGCTCATCACGAGCGTGGCGACGATCGGGAAGAGCATGAAGAGGGCGAAGAGCACCAGGAACGGAGTGGAGAACAGCCAGCCGTGCAGATTGCGCCGGCCCAGCGGGTGGCGTCGGCCCGTCCTCCGCGTCGGCCGCTTGGACGGTGTGACCGGCCTGGTTCCGGCCGTGGCCGCGCCGTCGGCGGCCGATCCGGTCAGCAGGGACATTCCGGTTACCTCGTGAGCCCTTCGATCTCCGACTGCGCCTTGTCCAGCGCGGCCTTCGGGGCGGAGTGCCCCTGGGTGACCTGCTCGATTGCGGCGTCGACCTTGGAGGTGAACTCGGTGAGCTTGGGCTCGGACGGAGGTGTCTTCGCCGTCTCCATCTGCCGGCGCCAGATCTTCAGGTTCGCGTCGGTGGCGAGTTCGCCGGACTCCCAGGAGGCCTTGTTGGCGGGCAGGTCGCGGGTGCGCTGGTACCAGTCGGCCTGGCCCTTGACGTCCGCGAGGTAGGAGATGAACTGCTTCGCGGCGGGCTTGTGCTCGCTGTCCGCGGAGATCGCCAGGCTCGATCCGCCGGCCATGGACACCGAGGACTTGTCGGCCGGTACGGCGGCCACGGCCCACTTGCCCTTCAGGTCCGGGTAGTTGTCGTCCAACAGGGACATCACCCACGGGCCGCCGAAGAACATGGGGACGGAACCGTTGTTGAAGTCCTTGGTGACGTCGTAGCCGGGACGCACCGACTTCTCGCTGAGCCCCTTGCTGAAGTAACTGCCGTAGTTCTTCAGCGCGTTGACGGCCTCGGGGCTGTTGACGACGGGCTTGCCGTCCTGGGTGAGGATCTCACCGCCGGCCGAGTACAGGAACGGGTAGAAGCTCTGGACGGTGTCCAGGCCACCTGGCTGGATGGACAGTCCCCACTTGGTGCCGGCCTTGGCCTGGTAGGCCTCGGCCGCCTTCTGCAGGTCGCCCATCGTGGCCGGCGGGCTCTTGATGCCGGCCTTGGCCGCGAGGTCGGTGCGGTAGTAGAGGACTCGCGTGTCGACGTACCACGGGACGCCGTAGGTCTTGCCGCCGTACGACGCCTGCTGCCAGGCGGCGGGGAAGAAGTCGCCCTGCTTGAAGGTCTTGGTGTCGATCGGCTCGAGGGCGCCCATGTCGGCGAACTCGCCCAGGTAGGTCCCGCCCATCTGCACGACGTCGGGGAGCTTGCCCGCGGCGGCGGCCGCCACCAGCTTCTGGTGGGCCACGTCCCAGCCGACCGGGGTCACCTTCACGGTGATGTTCGTGTGCGACTTCTCGTACGCCTTGGCGACGTCGGCGAGCTTCTCGCCCTCCGTGCCCATGGCCCAGACGGTCAGGGTCTGCTTGGCGTCCGCGGCCACGCCCGCGCCACCGGACCCGCCGCAGGCGGTGAGGGTGAGCGCAGACGCCACGGTAAGGACGATGGCAGCGGTTGTGGCGGGGCGGTACATGGACTGCTCCTCCTCGAGTGGCCGATGTATGCGCATCCTGTAAGCGCATACATCACTCTGTGGCAGAGGTGAGGGAGGGGCAAGGGGCGTCCGGTAACGCTCACGTAACGACTGGGACATCAAGGAGCGCTATGGCCTCGGGCTCCGCGCGCCCCGGCTCCGTTGGACGGGTCTTGCATGACGTCGGTTACACCGGAGCCGACGCGGGACCGACGGGTACTACTGCCGTGCACATCCGTCGACCCTAGCTCAGCCCATCGGCGCAGGTCAGGAGTGTGGCGCGGCGCACGTCCGCGGGGCCCCGCCGTGCGCCTGACGCCCTGGACTTCCCCTACTCGGTGCCGTGCACGGAGACCCGCGCCGCCATCGGTGCCGCGTTCGCCGCCCTGGACGCCGACTACACCGTCACCGTCACTCACTGATCAGCCGTCCGCCCTGACCTGCGGGCCGCCCCGTCCGGGCGGTCCGCGCCGGAAGGAGACCCGGTGTTCCTGGTCGTACCCGACCCCGCTCACCGGCTGGTCGCCGCCCCAGACCCTCTGACGACCTCACGCCCGGCACCGAGGGGACCCTCACCACCCGGGGATTCGCCTGGAACAGCGAGACCGAGGCGTACACCCGCCCGGCTGACACCAGCCCCGCGGCCGTGGAACCAACCGCCGGGGCCCTGCGCGAACCGGGCCGCCATGTCTTCTCCTCCTACACGCCGCTGCCAACCGCCTGACCGGCACCCCTCCCTGGCCAGGCAGCTGCCGCTCCCGTCATCCCTCCCCCGCCGCCTCAGTGTGTTTTTCTTCCTGGCGCGTTGAAGCACGGCGCTCCGAGATCCAGATGGTCAGCCGGATCTGTCCTTGTCGTCATAACCCGGTCAATCCCCCATGCGAGCCCGCTCATTGCGACAGATCGTCGTTGCGGAAGGCCCGGGCCCGAGGTGACAATGCGTGGAGGTGCCGGGTGGTCGTCCCGGCGAAGTGTTGGAGGCGCTGCTTGTGAACACCGCATCGCGGTGCGCCTCGCTGTGCGCGCCAGACGCTGACCACTTCGCTTCGCCCACCGGCTGACCTGCTTCGTTCACGGTGGGCGCTTCCCCGCATGGGAGACCACCGTAGTGCCCGAAGACTTCTTGACGGGTGATCGCCGTCCTCTGACAGCGGTCCTCGCCGCCAACCTCGTCTCGATCACCGGAAGTTGCCTCACATACATGGGCGTGCCGTGGTTCGTGCTGCAAAGCACGGGCAGTGCCGCCAAGGCCGGGATCGTCGCGTTCTGCACACTGCTGCCCGCAGTGCTCGCTGCGCTCGTGAGTGGTCCGGTCATCGACCGGATGGGGCGACGGCGGGTGAGTGTCGCCTCGGATCTCGCCTGCGGCATCGCGGTTGCGGCGATCCCGCTGCTGCAGTTCGCCGGCATCTTGCAGTTCTGGATGCTGTGCGTGCTGATGGCGATGACAGGGCTGTGCCGTTCGCCGGGTGAGACGGCCCGCGGCGTACTGTTGCCCACGCTCGCCGAACGCGCCGGAATGCCGCTGACCAGGGCTGCCGGGCTGTACGACGGTGCGGCACGCTGTGCGGCGCTGACGGGATCGGCTCTCGGAGGTGTGCTGATCGCCGTACTCGGTGCCGAGAACGTCCTGTTGGTGGATGCCGCGACCTTTGCCGTGGCCGCGCCGCTGTTCGCGTTCGGGGTGCGCGGTCTGCCCGAGGCACAGGCGCAGCAGCAGGCTGCGCCGGGATCGCTGCGTGCCTACCGTCGTGAACTGGCTGAAGGCTATCGCTTCCTGGCGGCCAAGCCGTTGCTGCTGGGCCTGTGCCTGATGACGCTGGTCACCAGGGGACTTGACCAGGGATGGAGTGCCGTACTCCTGCCCGTGCATGCCCGTGAGGAGCTTGATGGTTCCATCGATCTCGGTCTGCTGAACGCGGCGTTCGGCATCTGCGCACTCACGGGGGCGCTGATCTACGGGGCGGTGGGCAGCCGCTTTCGGCGGTGGCCAGTGTTCACGATCGCGTTCCTCATTGTGGGCCTGCCGCGCTTCGTGGTGGCCGCCTTCACCGACACCTTCGCGCCGCTGGCCGTGATCATGGCGATTGAGGGTCTCGCCTGCGGCGTGCTCAACCCCATCATGGCCACAGTGACGTATGAGACGGTGCCGGAGAACCTGCGCAGCCGCGTGCTGAGTGCGACGACAGCCTCGGTCCAGCTGGTCACTCCCCTGGGAGGGCTGGCTGCGGGCTTCCTCGTGGATTCGGCCGGCCTGTCCTCCACGCTGCTGACGGTTGGCGGCGCGTATCTGCTCGCCACGCTGTGCCCGGTGATCTTCCCGGTCTGGAGAAGGATGGACGGTACCGGTTCTCCCCGCGACAGGGCGGAGGGCTCGCTGCCGCAGGGTTCGGGGGCGAAACGGGTGTAGTCATGGAGACGGCCGTTTCGGCGCTGCTCAGAAAACCTGACGTCGGTGCTCCCCGTCGCGGAACTCAGGCGGGGGCCCGGCCTTCTTCGTCCACCTGTCGGTGCGGGGTCCTGTGCGGGCCCTGCGCGCGGCCGCCACGGAGCCGGCGCTGGCCGGCTTCCAACGCGACGTCCCCATCCTGGCGGCACCGCTCATCGACCTGCTGCAGGGCGGCCCTGCAGAGCCCGTATGGCACCCCGCCCAACACCCCGGCAGCACCCTCAGCTGGGGCCACTCCCCGGGCCTGTAGACAGGGCTTGCGCATTCCCTGCGCACCACGGTGCAACGGCTACGCACCACCCCGACCACAGCAGGTCACAGCGCAGCACAGCCAGTTGAGCCCTTGCGTGCGGGTCAGCGGCCGAGGCGGCAGGTGTTCCAACCGCGGCCGTCTCGTATCAGAGTACGGAGCGTAAGCTCTTGTCCGTTTCGTCGTTGAGGTGGGACACGGACCGCTGATCGCGGGCGAGGGATGGACCTCAGGCGCCGGGGCGGGTGAACAGGCCAGGTTCGGGTTCGACGGGGATGCCTCGGCTGACCAGGGGTTTCAGTTTGGAGCGGATACCTTCGGTGTTCTTCGGGAGGATCGGCAGGTCGAGGGCCTGGCACAGCGCGCGGGCGGGCGGCAGAGCACTGCCCCGAGCGCGAGGCGGCGGCCTCGTGACGCCCCAGCCGTACGGAGCCCTCGGCCGCTGCCGGCCCGCGGACAGATCTACGTCGTCGCGTCCACCGACAGGTTGCCCTGATCGTCTTTGATCTTCACCTTGACCCAGGCGTGGCCGCTGCTGTTGCCGTCGCCGACGCCGACGACATTGCACTCGAACTCCCGGCCCCCCTCGACGGTGATGGAAGCGGGGCAGACCACATCGTCGATGGTCGGAGTCTTCGCGAAGGCGTCGTCGGTATCGACGGCGTTGAGCACGGCTCGCGCCAACGCATCCTGATCCAGGACGCGTTGCGGCTGCACGACAGGACTCCCAGCCAGCAGCATGATGGTGACAGTGAGCACACAACAGGCGATCACGGCCAGGGAGAACGCGATGACGCCACGGGCGAAGCTGCGTTGATCGGTCACGCGGACAGTCCTATCGAAGCTGCCCATGCTCAGACAACCCCCGACTGCTCCTGCAGGGCGCGGGCCTGGTGGCGCAACTCGGTCCGGGCCGCCGGCATGCGTCCGGGTCCGGTCCAGCAGGGGTGCCACCACAGCCGGATGGACAGCCACTGCCGCCGACGGCGCAGCACGGTGGTCCGGGCCGGGTAGGTCGGGTGCGGCCACGGCCGGGTGCGGCCAGGGCCTCATAGGTGCGGTGCCAGTCAGCTCGGAGCTGCATCAGGTGTGGGGAAAGAGGGTCGCGTGCTCCATGCACACCATTAGGTCACGTGTTTGATTTTCTGGCCAAGCCTGGCGGGCAGCTTCATCCCTCCTGGTGACCGGTGTCCTGTGCCATCGCACCCTGAGCAGATGCCAGCGAAGTCTGACCACAGGCCAGCTCGAGTCATCGAAGTTTGATTTGCCATGGTCACAGCAGATAATGAGCGGCTCTGGGCCGCTTGAGAGGATCGGGGCATGGCGGACTCACCCATGAAGATCAATGCCCTCATCGTCGACGCCACAGACCCCGAGCGGCTCGCTGTGTTCTGGTCCGAACTGCTTGGCAGGCCGGTGGTGGGCCGTATGGGCCCATACGTCTGGCTGCGGCGGGAAGACGGCCTGGGGCTGGGCTTTCAGCAAACGGCGGAGCCGAAGTCGGGCAAGAACCGGATGCACTTCGACATCACCTCTCCCGATCCCGCCGCCGAGCAGCAACGGGTCGAGCTGCTCGGCGGGAGCAGGCTGGAGCAGTACGCCGACGGCGGGTTCCTGGTGATGGCGGATCCCGAGGGCAATGAGTTCTGCATCATCCCCGAGGGTCCCTTCGAGCTCGACGACGAAGGGCGCGCGAACTACCTCAGCTGATGGCTCGACTTCGATGGCACACGCTCAACCTTCCGCGGCACAGGACGACCGGCCAGGTTCCCAGCCGGCTCGGGGGCCACGGTGCTGCACATCCCACCACGGCCGAGGCCGGCCTGCCGTATCCGACAGCCAGAGAGATCGTCGAGCACACTGCCGCGTATAGACGTGTCCGACCCCTTGCGGATACGCGAACACAGTGGGGGCCCGAGCAACCCTGACCGGCTCGGGCCCTCACCCATGCCCGGCCACACCTGCCGGACCAGGCGCGGCAACATCTGCCGTCGACGCCGCTGCCGCCATGGCCCGGGGCTGGTCGGATGGCGGGAGCGGCGTCCGGCCGGGGGCGTGGCGTGACTGCCCGCCCTGCGTGGTACGGCTGATTGCCCTGCCGGGAGGACTCGACATGCTTTGGAGAGGTTCAGAAGCCGGTGGAGGTGGGGCGTACGAGGCGGCTCTGGTAGGCGATGACGACGAGCTGGGCACGGTCGCGGGCGCCGAGTTTGGTCATGGCGCGCTGGATGTGAGTGCGGACGGTGAGGACGGAGAGGACGAGTTCTTCGGCGATCTGGTCGTGAACGGCGCGAGGCTGACCAGCCGAGCAGGCGACGGCGGGCACGTAGCCGACGCCGCGATGCGAAGGCACCAACCCGTCTTGCACTGATTCGGTTCGCTCACCGATGAGTTTCGTTCTGCCGGATGGTCCAATCCGGCACAACGAAACGAATGGAGAGCCCGATGGGCAAGGCGCACTTGCATCCGACGACTCACATCGCCCGTCGCATGTTCGAGCTCTTGGAGCCGATCTGCCTGGTGACCTACTGCGCCGACGAGTGCAACGAGGAGCTGGCCGCACTCGGCCACCGCACCTACTGGGACGGCTACTTCGCCAGCCGCGCCGCACCGCTGGGGCGTGTGCCGGCGCAGGTCGTGCACGCCGCGTTCTACAACTTCGCCGACGGGGAGGCCGCACGGCACATCCCGAGCGCGTGGGAGACAATCCCACCCGAGGCCTCCGTCGCCGCGCGGGAGCGGGGCAGCACGGCCTCCCTACGGCGGATCCTCGGCGAGGCGCTGGCCAGCTCCCCGGGCTTGGCACGCGCCGCCGACCTGACCACCAAGGCCGCGACGAGCGCCCCCACACAAGGCCGGGTGATGTACGCCGGGATGCGCACCCTGCCGGTGCCGAGCGACCCAGTTGCCCGGCTGTGGCATTCCGCGACCATGCTGCGCGAGCACCGCGGTGACGGACACATCGCCGCTCTCGTCGGCGCACGCATCGGCGGCACGGAGGCCCACGTGCTCTCCGCGCTGGCGCAGGGCATCCATCCACCGGAGTCGTTCGGGCGCATCCATCACCTGCCCAAGAAGCGCCTGGCCGCGGTCATGGACGGCCTGCGCGAGCGCGGGCTCGTCGACAGCGAGGGCCGGTTCACCGACGCCGGCCGCGAAACCAAGCACCGCATCGAAGCCCTGACCGACGAGCTCGCCGCCCCGCCCTACGAGGCCCTGTCTCCCGCCGAGCGCGACGAGCTGGTCGCCGAGCTCGAACCCATCACCGCAACGCTGGTGGCCGCCGGATCGCAGTGACACGCAGAGATTGACGCCACCGGGAGTGCGCCGTCCGGTCCGGCCACTCCTCGCTCCGGTGTCCGCGCCTGAGGCACTCGACCGGACCATCAGCTTCCTCCGGGTGGCGCCTCGGCTGCTGGGAGACCCGGTCCTGGGCGAGGGGACGCCCCCGGCCGGGTCATGTCGCTGAGGGGGCACGGCCAGTGATGGGCCAGTGGCCTTCCGGCGTGGGTCAGGGGGCGAGGGCATGACCCTGACCTTGAAAGCGATCAGTCCCGGTCTGCTTCGCGGGATGCCGCCTGTCCGTTTCTGCGGGAGCTTCGGCGGGTGATGCGCCTGCTCATGAGGGTGATGGCCGCCCAGGCGATCCGTGATTCGGCGTGCTGGATGAGGCGCTCGTAGTCGCGTGCGTGCCGGCAGGCGTGCATGACCCAGGCGAGGGAGCGTTCGACGACCCGGCGGCGGGGCAGGATGACGAACCCGGGGAGGCCCGAGCGGATCCCGATGTCGTCTGTCCTCGCGCCGTCCGGAGAAGCTGGCTGAGTACCTCGAGCAGGGCCCGGCGGCGCACGGTTGACGTCTCCGGGGCGACGAGGCTGATGCACCGGCTCGGCTCAGTCCGCAGGTCCCCGCGCCAGCGGGTCGCCGAGCGCGACGAGCAGGCCGTCACCACGCGGAAGGAGGCGACCTGGGAAGAGGTGAAAAGGCCCGGGCGGCCTGCGGGGGCTGAAAGGGGCGGAGGTCAGTCGGTCAGCGGCTCCGCAAGGCGCTGGACGGCACCCGGAGTACCCGTCCCGAACGGCCCTTGTATCGCCTTGCGCCGCTGCATGGTGGTGTTCGCGCAGCCGACGCACGATACGTCGGGCGCGAGTATCTCGTCCATGACAACCCGGGGGCGGGCCTCACTTCGACCGGAGCCGGGGCGACGGTCCCCAAAGCGCTCCCGGAGTGGCCGTTTGCGAGTGGCCTGCACACGAACACCCAGACCCGTTCCCTGAAGTCAACCGCAACGGCTCGGACAGCCACCACGAACGAGAAGAAGGGGGTGGTGCCGGCATGTCCTGCCGACACCACCCCCTCCTTTCTGTTCAGTTACAGCAACGGTCGGGCGGAATCCCCTCCCTTCAGGGAAGGGATTCAATCTGCCGGGCATCCGCAACTGGCGCGCCGGATGACCGTGACGGGGAGCATCATCGACACCGGGTCCTTGTCCTGGGTTCCGCCGAGCCGCCGCACCAGCAGGTCCGCCGCCGCCTCCCCCATACGCACCGTGGGCTGGTGAACGGTGGTGAGCGACGGGTGTACGAGACGGCTCAGCGGGATGCCGTCGAACCCGGTCACCACGATGTCGTCGGGGACCTTCACGCCTCTGCGAGCCAGCGCGTACAGCGCGCCGACGGCCATCTGGTCATTGGCGAAGGAGATGGCCTCCGGCAGGGGGCCGCCCCGGTCGCACAGGGCGTCCGCGGCGCGGGCGCCTTCCGCCTGCGTCATCATCGGCACCCGCAGCGCCGGTTCCTCGCCGCATTCGACGCCCGCGGCACGGCACGCCTGCCGGAACCCGCTGAAGCGGGCCTCGACATCCGGTGACTCCTCCGCGGAACCCACGTACGCGAGGCGACGCAGACCATGGTCGCTGATGAGGTGCTCGGTCAGCTGCCGCTGTCCGTCGGCGTTGGCGACCTCGATGTGATCAAGGTGGTCCAGGTGGTCGGCGCCCTCACGCGGCCCGGCGAGCATCACGACGGGCCGGCGCCGGGAGATGACCTCGAGTTCCTCGGTCGGCACGGTCCGGGCCAGGACCGCGAAGCCGTCCACGCGCCCGGCCACCTTGGCCACCAGACTCTCCGGTCCGCCCTTCAGCGATGCGGCGATCAACAGGGCGTATCCGTGGCGACGGGCAGCGCGCTCCATGCCGCGGATGATCTGGTCGGAGTAGAGCATCGCCGCGTCCTCGTCCTCCGCATCGGCCGCTTCCGCGTCCGGGTCGGAGTAGTCGGGGAAGCACAGGCCGAGAACCCCGGTGGAGCGGCTGGCGAGCCCCCGTGCGTTGCCGCTGGGCACGTAACCGAGTTCATGAGCCGCTGCCAGGACCCGCTCTCGGGTCTGGGCCCGCACCGAGTCGGGGTTGCGGTAGACACGGGAGACCGTGGCGATGGACACGCCGGATCGTTCGGCCACGTCGTACACGGTGGGGGCGGTGGTCATCGGCAGGTTCCCCCTCTTTGGTCACTGCGCATGCACATTGCGATGAAAGCGCATTCATGCTAGGGCTTGACCAGGTCAAGGGGCAAGTGCGTCCCGCATCGGCCGACGATCCAGGAGATGCCGGCTCCGCCGAGGACCGTGGTGACCTGTATCGCCGGCCGAGGCTCAGTCGGCGGCCTTGTCCGGCTTGTCGAGGAGGGCCAGCTCCTCCTCGGACAGGCGCAGGCTTCCGGCGGCGATGTTCTCCGCGAGGTGCGCCGGGTCTGTGGTGCCGGGGATGGCCAGTACATGCGGACCGCGGTGGAGGGTCCAGGCGAGCCGTACCTGGGCCGGCGTCGCGTTGTGGGCGCGGGCGACGGAGTGGACGCGCGCGTCGTGCTCCTGACCTGCGGCTGCCTCGCGCCGCAGGCCGGAGACCGCGAAGAACGGGACGAAGGCGATGCCCTGCTCCCCGCACAGGTCCACCAGCCCGGTCTCGTCGGCGCGGCGCCAGTCCAGGCCGTAGGAGTTCTGCACGCAGACCACGGGCGCGATCGCCTGGGCCTCGGCCACATGCTCCGGCCCGACGCCGGAGAGCCCGAGGTGCCGGATCAGCCCGGCCTCGCGCAACTCGGCCAGAACGCCGAAGTGCTCGGCGATCGAGGACATGCCGGGGCCGCCGACGCGCAGGTTCACCACGTCCAGATGGTCCCGGCCAAGCTGTCGCACGTTCTCCTCGACCTGACCGCGCAGCTGGTCGGGGCGGGCCATGGGGAGCCACTCCCCGGAGGAATCGCGCGCCGGGCCGACCTTGGTCACCACGACCACGTCGCTGTACCGGGACGACAGGGCGCGGTTGATGAGCTCGTTCGCGGACCGCAGGGCCGAGAAGTAGAAGGCGGCCGTGTCGATGTGGTTGACGCCCTGCTCGAACGCGCTGTGCAGCAGGCCGACGGCCCTGTCGCGGTCGATCGGTGTGCCGTCGGAGTTCCCCATCATGCCGTTGCCCGTCAGCCGCATCGCGCCGTAGCCGATGCGATTCACCTCCAGGTCCCCGAGCTTCCAGGTCCCTGCTGCCGCCGCTGCGCTCACCGTGCTCCTTCGACCGTCGGTTCGTCAGGCCCTGGAGTATGGGGCCGCCACGGTGTGCTGCGACAGGTTGATCGGCTGGGCGAAACGTCACATCCCCATCGGGAACCAACCCCGGCTGCAGAACCGTTGGATCTGATGAGAGAGCGTCGGTCAGGACGTTGTGGCCTTCAAGGGTGGCGGTCGCGCAGGTACGCGCGCTCCATGCCGGACATCGCCGCCGGCACGGTGAACCGACGCCGGAAGGTCGTGCGAGCTTCAGCTCCCCGGGGCGACCGCGGCCGTCACAGGCAACCACCTCACCGCACGCCCCGGTCGGCCACCGTAGCGGTCGCTGCCCGCCGTCTTCTACTCCATCCGCGCGGAACCGGGACTGTCGTTTTCGATCCGGCTCGCGCCGGAAGTCGGCACCGGAGCGGAAAGGCCGTCCCTTCTCTCATGTCTGTCATCAGGGGTGCTCTGCGTGTTTCATGGAGGTGTGGCCTGCGGTGCGCGACCATACGGACGCGGCACAGCACATATTCCAGCCGGTGGGCGCCATGGCGCGCTGATTGTGTGGGTCGACGTACTCGGCACCAGCAAATCCAACGGCGTCGAGAGCGGCGGCCGGCAGAAGGAACACCGAGACAGGAAGAAGGACGGGCATGTCCGGCAGTGAAAGTGAGAATCCTGTAATCCCTTCACCGACGCCCACACCGACTCCGCGGCCCAGGACGAACCGGGACTGGTGGCCGAATCAGCTGGACCTTCAGGTTCTCCACCAGCACTCCCCCCGAGCCAACCCGATGGACGAGGACTTCGACTACGCGAAAGAGTTCGCGACCCTCGACGTCGACGCGCTGAAGCATGACGTCTTCGAGGTGATGACGACATCCCAGGACTGGTGGCCTGCCGACTACGGTCACTACGGGCCGCTCTTCATCCGGATGAGCTGGCATGCCGCGGGAACGTACCGCATCGCGGACGGCCGCGGCGGTGGCGGCAGCGGCGCACAGCGCTTCGCCCCCCTCAACAGCTGGCCCGACAACGCGAGCCTGGACAAGGCGCGCCGTCTGCTCTGGCCGGTCAAACAGAAGTACGGCCGGAAAATCTCCTGGGCCGATCTTCTGGTCTTCGCCGGAAACTGCGCCATGGAATCCATGGGGTTCAAGACGTTCGGGTTCGGTTTCGGGCGAGAGGACATCTGGGAACCCGAGGAGATCTTCTGGGGGCCCGAGGACACATGGCTCGGGGACGAACGCTACAGCGGCGACAGGGAACTCACCGGGCCTTTCGCCGCCGTACAGATGGGACTGATCTACGTCAATCCCGAAGGGCCCAATGGAAACCCGGACCCGCTGGCTGCCGCCCGGGACGTTCGGGAGACGTTCGGGCGCATGGCGATGAATGACGAGGAGACGGTCGCACTCATCGTCGGCGGCCACACCTTCGGTAAGTGTCATGGGGCCGTCGAACCCAGTTATATCGGCCCGGAACCGGAGGCCGCCCCCATCGAGCAGCAGGGCCTCGGCTGGCGGAACACATACGGCAGCGGCGCGGGCCCCCACGCGCTCACCAGTGGTCTGGAGGGTGCATGGACCACCGAGCCGACCAAGTGGGACAACGGCTACCTGGACAATCTCTACGGGTACGAGTGGGAGCTGACGAGCAGCCCGGCCGGTGCCCACCAGTGGACCCCTTCGAATCCCGAGGCCAGGAACGCCGTACCCGACGCCCATGATCCGTCGAAGCGGCACGCCCCCATGATGCTGACGACGGACATCGCGCTGAAGGTGGACCCGGTCTACGGCCCGATCACGAAGAGGTTCCACGAGAACCCGGACGAGCTGGCGGTGGCGTTCGCCAAAGCGTGGTACAAACTGCTGCACCGCGACATGGGACCCGTCTCGCGTTACCTCGGCCCGTGGATTCCGGAGCCGCAACTGTGGCAGGACCCCGTTCCCGCCGTCGATCACGACCTGGTCGGGGACGAGGACATCGCTGCCCTCAAGAGCAGGATCCTCGCCTCGGGCCTTTCCGTCCCCCAGTTGGTCACCACCGCCTGGGCGTCGGCGGCGAGCTTCCGCGGCACCGACAAGCGCGGCGGGGCGAACGGAGCACGGATCCGGCTCGCGCCGCAGAAGGACTGGGAACTCAACGACCTCCCCGAGGTGACCGAGGTGCTGCGCACGCTCGAGCGGATCCAGCAGGACTTCAATGTCTCCCAGACCGGCGGAACCCGGGTTTCCCTCGCCGACCTGATCGTCCTCGGCGGGTGCGCGGCCGTCGAGCAGGCCGCGAGGAACGCCGGGCACCACATCACGGTTCCGTTCGCACCGGGGCGTACGGACGCCTCGCAGGAGCAGACCGACGCGGAGTCGTTCGCCGTGCTGGAGCCCAGGGCGGATGCCTTCCGCAACTACCTTCCGGAGGGCGAGAAGCTGTCGCCGGAGACCCTGATGCTGGACCGCGCCAACCTGCTGACGCTGACCGCTCCGGAGATGACGGTGCTGATCGGTGGCATGCGGGCTCTGAACACCGGCTTCAAGGGGTCCTCCCACGGTGTCTTCACCCACCGGCCGGGAATCCTGACCAACGACTTCTTCGTCAACCTGCTCGACATGGGCACGGAGTGGAAGGCGTCGGCTACGGACGAGAACGTGTTCGAAGGCCGGGATCGCGTCACCGGGGAGGTCAAGTGGACCGGCACCGCAGTCGACCTGATCTTCGGTGCGCACTCCCAGCTCCGAGCCGTCTCGGAGGTCTACGCATCCCAGGATGCGGAAGAGAAGTTCGTACGTGACTTCGTGGCAGCGTGGAACAAGGTGATGAATCTCGACCGGTTCGACCTCGCCTGAGCCCGACGTCCCGGTCGGCCCTCATCGGCCGACCGGGACACACGCCGGATGAGGGCTTCAGCGGACCGGTTGACTCGAAGAGAGCAGCCAACTCCAGCGTCGGCGCTCCGTCACGACGGTCGCGGCGGCCAGTACGGTCACGAGCACCGCTGCCCAAGCAGGCCAGGCGAACCAGGAGGAGACCACGGCAGCGGCAAGCTGGAGCAGCACCAGGAGGACCGTGGCCCATCCCGGCACCGCGATGATCACGTTGGCCTTGTCCCCCGGGGTGGACAAGCAGGTCGGAAGACCGATCAGGACCACCACGGACAGGACGGCAAGCAGCCATGAGTGCTCGGCCAGGGCCCAGGGGGTGGCCACCCACGCGACGAGCTCGGTCGCGAACCGCAGCGCGGACGAGGTGCGGTCGTCGGGTCGTCCTGAGGTCGTCTCTCCACCGGCGGCGTCAATCACCTGCGGACGATCTCACGGCGCGGGACCGGCCGCCAGGGGTTTCGCGATGTCGCCCTCCCGAGCGACTTCCCGCACGCCGCACACGGCTGGGGCGCGGGACACAGCGTGAGGAGGCGGTCAGCGCTCCGGCAGTACCGCTTCCCCCAGCCAGTGCACCGCGGTCAGTGCCGGCTCGAGCTCGAGGCGGTCGTCCTCCAGCGGGCGGCCGCGCCGGGCGACGCGGTACTTGACGGTGTTCTTGTGCACATGCAGGCGGTCCGCCGCGGCGGCGAGGCTGCCGCGCTCCTGGACCAGCGTGAGCAGGGTCTCGCGCAGCCGGGCGGCGCTCTCGGTGCGGGCGGCCAGCTCACCCAGCGAGGTGGTCACCAGGCGGCGGTGCGGGGCAGGTCGGGCGCGAGGAGGGCTGCGGCGCGGACACCGGGGTCGGTGCAGCTCACGACCGGCGTCGGTTCGTCGCTGCCGAACGTGGCCACCCGGAAGGCCTGGAGAGCGTCCTCGTGGGTGTGCCGGAAGCCGGCCAGTCCCGGGGCGGGGCGCCGAGGGCCGCGTGCACGCGTGGTGCGAACTGGACAGCCCGGACGTGGTCATGCTGGACATCTCGCCGCCCGCGGCCGCCCGGATCGCCGGCGACCGCATGCCGGCCCGCGTGCGCCGCGCGTATCTGCGGTACCGGCACGGCCCCGGCGCCTTCAAGGTCGACTTCGCCGTCGAGGGCGGCGTGCCCTGGACGCACGAGGGTGCACGCTCGGCCGGCACGGTGCACCTCGGCGGCGGTGTGGAGGAGATGGCGGCCGCCGAGCAGGACGTGGCCGCCGGCCGCATGCCCGAGCGGCCGTTCGTACTGATCGGCCAGCAGTACCTCGCCGACGCGACCCGCTCGGCCGGGGACATACACCCGCTCTACGCCTACGCCCACGTGCCCGCCGGCTTCACCGGCGACGCGACCGAGGCGATCACCCCGCGGATCGAGCAGTACGCCCCCGGCTTCCGCGACCGGATGCTGGCCACCCACGTGCGCTCCACGACGGAGCTGAGCCGGCACAACGACAACTACGTCGGCGGAGACATCGTGACCGGCGCCAACGACCCCTGGCAGCTGGTCTTCCGCCCACGCCTGGCGCTCGATCCGTACGCCACCGGCGTGCCCGGGGTCCACCTCTGCTCCGCCGCGACCCCGCCCGGCGCCGGCGCCCACGGAATGTGCGGCTACAACGCAGCACAACACGCCCTCGCCCGACTTCAGGGACCGCCTTCCAAGATCGACAGGCGGCGGATCACGGCAGCGGGGCAACGCTTGGCGCCTCCGTGGCCGCCTCGACGGGGCCTGTGAGTGTGAGGCTGTCCATAGGAGCCAGATCACATCCTACCGAGGGTCGTAGCAGACAGACCACATCCAGCACGGTCATAGAGTCAGATAGCGGCACATTCTGGACATCTCTCCGATGTCGGGTAGTACGTCACACCTTTGCAACCCACCCCGGCCCTGGCTAAACATGGTCGTCGTTGCACGGCACCGGGCAGGACGCAAACCCACCGACCGCCCACCGGCCGGAGCAGCACGGGGCCCCGCCCCCGTGCCACCGCCCCCC
>NZ_BNBC01000067.1 GCF_014654675.1 Streptomyces spiralis | reverse complement strand
TACGGCTACACCATCGGCAAGGGCATCGCCTACGCCTGGCTCCCGACGGAACTGGCCGAGCCCGGCACGACCGTGCACATCGGCTACTTCGACCAGCGCGTGGAAGCGGTGGTGACCGAAGAGCCCCTGTTCGACCCGACCATGTCCCGCCTCCGTGGCTAGCCCCGGGGAAGGAGTACCGCCGGTGACCGCACAACTTCTCGACGGCAAGGCAACTGCCGCCACAATCCGCCGTGAACTCGCCGAGCGCGTGGCCAAGTTGACGGCCATGACCGGCCGCCCACCCGGCCTCGGCACCGTCCTGGTCGGTGACGACCCGGGCAGCCACGCCTACGTCGCCGGAAAGCACCGCGACTGCGCGCAGGTGGGTATCGCCTCCCTGCGCCGCGAACTGCCCGCCGACGCCACCCAGCGGCAGGTCGAGGACGTCATCGACGAACTCAACGCCGACCCCGCCTGCACGGGCTACATCGTCCAGCTGCCGCTGCCGCGCCACCTGGACGCCAACGCCGTGCTCGCCCGCATGGACCCGGCCAAGGACGCCGACGGACTGCACCCCGTCAACCTCGGCCGCCTCGTCCTGGGCGTGGACGCCCCGCTGCCGTGCACCCCGCGCGGCATCGTCGAATTGCTGCGCCGCTACGACGTCCCGCTCGCCGGAGCCCGAGTCTGCGTGATCGGCCGGGGCATCACCGTCGGACGGCCCATAGGACTGCTGCTCACCCGCCGCTCCGAGAACGCCACCGTCACCCTGTGCCACACCGGAACCAAGGGCTTGGCCTGGCATGTGCGCGAGGCTGACATCGTCGTCGTCGCGGCCGGCTCGCCCGGACTGATCACCAAGGACATGCTGCGCCCCGGCGCGGCCGTCCTGGACGTCGGCATCACCCGCACCGAGCACGGGCTCGTCGGTGACATCCACCCGGAGGCCGCCGAGGTCGCCGGATGGCTCGCCCCGATGCCCGGGGGTGTGGGACCCATGACCCGAGCGATGCTCCTCGCGAATGTCGTCGAGGCCGCCGAGAGGAACGCGAACACCGTATGAACACCCTGAACACCCGCCTCGCCGAGCTGGACCCCGAGGTCCACGAAGCCCTGCGCGCCGAGCTGCATCGCCAGCAGTCCACCCTGGAGATGATCGCCTCCGAGAACTTCGCGCCCACCGCGGTGATGGAGGCGCAGGGCTCGGTCGCGACCAACAAGTACGCCGAGGGCTACCCCGGTCGCCGCTACTACGGCGGCTGCGAACACGTCGACGTCACCGAGCGGCTGGCGATCGAGCGCGTCAAGTCCCTGTTCGGTGCCGGCTACGCCAACGTCCAGCCGCACTCGGGTGCCCAGGCGAACACCGCCGTGTTCTTCGCCCTGCTCCAGCCCGGGGACACCGTCCTCGGTCTCGACCTCGCGCACGGCGGTCACCTCACCCACGGCATGCGCATCAACTACAGCGGCAAGATGCTCAACGTCGTGCCGTACCACGTCTCCGAGGCGGACAACCTCGTCGACATGGACGAGGTGGAGCGGCTCGCCAAGGAGCACCGCCCCAAGATGATCATCGCGGGCTGGTCGGCGTACCCGAGGCAGCTGGACTTCGCGGCCTTCCGCAGGATCGCCGACGAGGTCGGTGCCCTCCTCATGGTCGACATGGCGCACTTCGCGGGCCTGGTGGCCGCCGGACTGCACCCGAGCCCCGTCCCGCACGCGCACGTCGTCACCACCACCACGCACAAGACCCTCGGCGGCCCCCGCGGCGGCGTCATCCTCACCGACGACGCCGATCTCGCCAAGAAGATCAACTCGGCGGTGTTCCCCGGCATGCAGGGCGGCCCGCTGGAGCACGTCATCGCGGCCAAGGCGGTCTCCTTCAAGGTCGCGGCGTCCCCCGAGTTCGCCGAACGCCAGGCCCGCACCCTGGCCGGCGCCCGCATCCTCGCCGAACGCCTCAGCCGGCCCGACGCGGCCGCCGCCGGAGTGAAGGTGCTGACCGGCGGCACGGACGTCCACCTGGTCCTGGTGGACCTGCGGGACTCCGAACTCGACGGCAAGCGGGCCGAGGACCTCCTGCACGAGATCGGCATCACCGTCAACCGCAACGCGGTGCCCTTCGACCCGCGTCCGCCGATGGTCACCTCCGGCCTGCGCATCGGCACCCCGGCGCTCGCCACCCGGGGCTTCACCGAGGACGACTTCGCCGAGGTCGCCGACGTGATCGCGCTGGCCCTCCAGCCCGAGCCGGACGTGGCCGCGCTGCGTGCCCGCACCGAGGCGCTGGCCGCCAAGCACCCGCTCTACCCGCACCTCTCGCACGACGGAGACGCCCGATGAGCCCCCGCACCCCCGGCGCCGACCTGCCCGACCACCCGGACTGGCTCTGGCGCACCCCCGAGCCCAAGCGGTCGTACGACGTGGTGATCGTGGGCGGCGGCGGCCACGGCCTGGCCACCGCCCACTACCTGGCGAAGAACCACGGCATCACCAACGTCGCCGTTCTGGAGAAGGGCTGGCTCGCCGGCGGCAACATGGCCCGCAACACCACGATCATCCGCTCCAACTACCTGTGGGACGAGAGCGCGGGGATCTACGAGCACGCGCTGAAGCTGTGGGAGGGGCTGGAGGAGGAGCTGGACTACCCGATCCTCTTCTCCCAGCGCGGTGTGCTGAACCTCGCGCACAGCCTGCAGGACGTCCGCGACAGCGTGCGCCGGGTCGAGGCCAACCGGCTCAACGGCGTCGACGCCGAGTGGCTCGACGCCGAACAGGTCAAAGAGGTCTGCCCGATCGTCAACACCTCACCCGACGTGCGCTACCCGGTCCTCGGCGGCACCTACCAGCCGCGCGCCGGCATCGCCAAGCACGACTACGTGGCCTGGGGCTTCGCCCGCTCCGCGGACGCCGCCGGCATCGACATCATCCAGAACTGCGAGGTCACCGGCCTGGACGTGGTCGGCGGCCGGGTGGTCGGCGTACAGACCACGCTCGGCCCGATCGCCGCGGGCAAGGTGGCCCTGTGCTCGGCCGGACACACCTCGGTCCTCGCCGCCATGGCGGGCATCGAACTGCCCGTCCAGAGCCATCCGTTGCAGGCACTGGTGTCGGAGCTCCTCGAGCCGGTGCACCCGACGGTCGTCATGTCCAACGCCGTCCACGTGTACGTCAGCCAGGCGCACAAGGGCGAACTGGTGATGGGCGCCGGCATCGACGCCTACAACTCCTACACGCAGCGCGGGGCGTTCCACATCATCGAGGACCAGATGGCGGCGGCCCTGGAACTCTTCCCGGTCTTCGCCCGCGCCCACGTGCTGCGCACCTGGGGCGGCATCGTCGACGTCAGCCCCGACGCCTCGCCCATCGTCGGCCTCTCCCCGGTCGACAACCTCTACCTCAACTGCGGGTGGGGGACCGGTGGTTTCAAGGCCACCCCGGGTGTCGGCTGGGTCTACGCCCACACCATCGCCCACGACACCCCCCACGCCCTGAACGCCCCCTTCTCGCTCGACCGTTTCACCACCGGCGCGCTCGTCGACGAGCACGGCGCTGCCGCGGTGGCCCACTAGGGAGCCGAACCATGCTGCTCATCCCCTGCCCGTGGTGCGGGCCCCGTGACGAGGCCGAGTTCCACTACGGCGGCCAGGCCCACGTCCCCTACCCCGAGGACCCCGCCGCCCTCACCGACGAGGAGTGGGCGCGCTACCTCTTCTTCCGCGACAACCCGAAGGGCCCCTTCGCCGAGCGCTGGAGCCACGCGGCGGGCTGCCGCAAGTGGTTCAACGCGGTGCGGAACACGGCGACGAACGAGATCCTCGCCGTTTACAAGGTGGGGGAGCCGCGTCCGGAGACGCTCGAGCCGCGTCCGGAGACGCTCGAGCCGCGTCCGGCCATCGCTCAACCGCGTCCGGAACAACCAGCCGGTCCGGCGCTCGAGGCCGAGGCCCGCCCAGCGCCGTCCGGTGGTCCGGGGGCGGAGCACCCGGCACGGCTGGCGAGCCAACCGCATCGCCTGGCCACCGGTGGCCGCATCGACCGCGACGACCGACTGACGTTCACCTTCGACGGCACCGAATACCAGGGCTACCGCGGCGACACCCTCGCCTCCGCCCTCCTCGCCAACGGCGTCATCCAGGCCGCCACCAGCATCAAGCTCGGCCGCCCCCGCGGCATCTTCTCCGCCGGGGTCGAGGAGCCCAACGCCGTCATCCAGATCGAGGAACCCTTCCCCGAGCCCATGCTCCCCGCCACGACCGTCGAGCTCTACGACGGCCTGGTCGCGAGCAGCCTCCCCGGCCAGGGACGCCTCGCCACCGAGCCCGACCCCGCCCGCTACGACGCCGTACACGCCCACTGCGACGTGCTGGTCGTCGGCGCGGGCCCGGCCGGCCTGGCGGCGGCAGCAGCAGCGGCGAGCGGCGGCGCGCGCGTCATCATCGCCGACGACCAGCCGGAACCCGGCGGCAGCCTGCTCGGCACCGGCGAGCACCTCGACTGGGTCGAGGCGACCCGCGCCCGGCTCGAAGCCGCGCCCGAGGTACGGGTCCTGCGCCGCACCACGGTCTTCGGCCACTACGACGACAACCACCTCCTCGCCGTCGAGCGCCGCACCAACCACCTCGGCGCCGAGGCCCCGGCGAACGTCTCCCGAGAGAGGGTCTGGCGCATCCGGGCCCGGCGCGTGGTCCTCGCCACCGGCGCCCACGAGCGCTCTCTGGCGTTCGGCGACAACGACCGCCCCGGCGTGATGCTGGCGTCCTCGGCCCGCACGTACCTGCGCCGGTACGCCGTGCTGCCGGGCCGGCACGCGGTCGTGTTCACCACCAACGACAGTGCCTACGCCGCCGCGCTGGACCTGGCCGCCGCGGGTGTCGAGATCGCCGCGATCGTCGACACCCGGCCGGAGCCGGGGGAGTGGGCCGAGCGTGCCCGGTCCGCGGGGATCGAGGTGCTCGCAGGGCACGCGGTCACCGGCACCCGGGGCACGGACCGGCTCACCGCCGTGACGGTCGCCCCGTACGGGGAGTCCGTGGGGCAGCGGGAGTTCGCCGTGGACCTGCTCCTGGTCTCCGGCGGCTGGAACCCGGTCGCGCACCTGTTCAGCCAGTCGGGCGGCAAGCTCCGCCACGACGAGGCACTCGGCGCGTTCGTGCCCGACAGCTGCCGTCAGGCGGTGGAGGTCGCGGGCAGCGCGAACGGGGCCTTCGATCTCGCCGTGACCCTCGCGCAGGGCGCGGCCGCCGGTGCCCGCGCGGCCGAGGCGGAGGGATACACCGCCGAGGCGCCCGCCCTCCCGGCCGTGGCCGCCCAGCCGCACACCCCGCCCATGCAGGTCTTCACCGTCCCCGGCGACACCGACGCCCCCCGGTTCGTGGATCTCCAGCGCGACGTCACGGTCGACGACCTGGCCCGGGCGACCGGCGCGGGCCTGCGCTCGGTCGAGCACACCAAGCGCTACACCACGGCCGGCACCGGAGGCGACCAGGGCAGGACCGCCGGCGTCCTGGCGAGCGGGGTCGTCGCCGAACTCCTCGGCGTGGACATCTCGGCGCTCGGCCTGCCCACCTTCCGGCCGCCGTACACCCCGGTCTCCTTCGCCGCCCTCGCCGGCCGCGACCGCGGCGCGCTGAGCGACCCGGTCCGCACGACCGCCCTGCACACATGGCACGTCGAGCACGGCGCGCTGTTCGAGAACGTCGGCCAGTGGAAGCGGCCCTGGTACTACCCGCAGGACGGCGAGGACATGGAGACCGCCGTGCTGCGCGAGTGCCGGGCCGCCCGCGAGGGCGTGGCCTTCATGGACGCCTCCACGCTCGGCAAGATCGACGTGCAGGGCCCGGACGCCGCGCTGTTCCTCGACCGGCTCTACACGAACATGATGAGCACCCTGAAGGTCGGCATGATCCGGTACGGCGTGATGTGCCGCCTGGACGGCATGGTCTTCGACGACGGCACGGTCATCCGGCTCGACCGGGACCGGTTCCTGGTGACCACCACGACCGGCAACGCGGCGACCGTCCTGGACTGGATGGAGGAGTGGCTGCAGACCGAGTGGCCCGAGCTGCGGGTCCACTGCACCTCGGTCACCGAGCAGTGGGCCACCGTGGCCCTGGTCGGTCCGCAGTCCCGCACGGTCCTCGGCTCGCTCGCGCCCGAACTGGCCGTGTCCAACGACGACTTCCCGTTCATGGCGTGGCGGGAGACGACGGTCGCCGGCCTCGACGCGCGCGTGTGCCGGATCAGCTTCTCCGGCGAACTCGCCTACGAGATCAACGTGTCCCCGTGGGACGCCCGCACGCTGTGGGAGGCGCTGTACGAGGCCGGCGCCGCGTACGGCATCACCCCCTACGGCACCGAGACCATGCACGTCCTGCGCGCCGAGAAGGGGTATCCGATCGTCGGCCAGGACACCGACGGCACGGTCACCCCGCAGGACCTCGGCATGAGCTGGGCGGTGTCGAAGAAGAAGCCCGACTTCATCGGCAAGCGCTCCTACGGCCGCGCCGACACCGTCCGCCCCGACCGCAAGCACCTGGTCGGGCTGCTCACCGAGGACCCGGCCGTCTTCCTCCCGGAAGGCACGCATCTGGTCGCCGACGGCGAACTGCCCCCGCCGCCCGTGCCGATGCTCGGTCACGTCACCTCCAGTTACCGCAGCGCGGCGCTCGGCCGGACCTTCGCGCTCGCCCTGATCAAGGGCGGCCGCGACCGTATCGGCGAACGCCTCTACGCACCCGTCGGCGACCGGCTGGTCCCGGTGACCGTCGCCGGTCCCGTCCTCTACGACCCCGAGGGAGCCCGCCGCGATGGCTGACACCGTCCTGACCGCATGGCAGCGCAGCCCCCTGGCCGACGCCGCCCACCGCCTGGCCGCCGTGACGCGCTCCTCCCGGGGCGCGATCCGCCTGGCCGAACTCCCCTTCCTGGCCCAGGTGAACGTCCGCCTGGACGCCAAGGGCCCGGCGGCGGACGCCGTGGGCCTGGCCCTGGGCCTCCAACTGCCCCTGGAGGCCAACACCGTCGTGCACGCCGGAGACGTGACCGCGGTGTGGCTCGGCCCCGACGAATGGCTCGTGGTGGGCAGGCCCGGCACTCAGGGGGACCTGGAGGGCAGGATCCGCTCGGCCGCCGGAGACGAACCGGTCTCCGTCACCGATGTCTCCGCCCAGCGCACCACCCTCCTGGTCGCCGGCCCCCGCGCCCGTGACCTGCTGGCCCACGGCTGCTCGCTGGACCTGCACCCGCGTGCCTTCGGCCCCGGCCGCAGTGCGCAGACGACGCTGGCCCGCACCCAGGTGGTCCTGGTGGCCCGCGACGAGCCGAGGGC
Organism: Streptomyces spiralis; assembly: GCF_014654675.1. Taxonomy (GTDB): domain Bacteria; phylum Actinomycetota; class Actinomycetes; order Streptomycetales; family Streptomycetaceae; genus Streptomyces; species Streptomyces spiralis. The sequence goes on along the minus strand of NZ_BNBC01000067.1, from coordinate 31,696 downwards.
CGGCTTCTGGGTGCTGGTGCGCTCCTCCTTCGCCGGCTATCTGGCGGACTGGCTGCTGGACGCGGCCGTCGAATACCGGTGAGCGGCCCGGCAGGGCGGCAGAGATGACCCGGCGGTGCCGGGCCGACGCGGACGGTCGGCCCGGCACCGCCGTTCCATTTCCGCTCCGGGGGCCGACCGCCTGCCCGAAGAACGAGTACGAGAAAGGCCCGCAGCCGTGCGCGACCTCGCCCCCCTGGCCCGCTTCGGAGACCTTGTCGCCACCGGCCTCCTCGACGTGACGAGCGATCCGGCCGCGTTGGACTCCACGGGTTTCTGGGCGGTCTGCGCCGATTTCGAGGGGCGGCTCACCTGCGCCCGTTTCGCGGACGTCCGCGAGGAGCCGGTGCCCGCCCCGGTGCCGGGCGGCCGGCGCGGACCGGCGGTGGGGGACTGGACGTCCTCCCTGGACCGGGTCGCGTACACCGCGGGGGTCCGGCGCATCCGCGAGTACATCGCGGCCGGCGAGGTCTACCAGGTGAACCTCTGCCGGGTGCTGTCCGCGCCGGTCGCCCCGGACACCGACGTGGACGCCCTGACCGCGCTGCTGGCCCGGGGCAACCCGGCGCCGTACGCGGGGACGTTCCGGCTGCCGGAGCACGGCGTGGAGATCGCCACCGCCTCGCCGGAGCTGTTCCTGCGCCGGGACGGGCGTGTCGTGGAGTCGGGACCGATCAAGGGGACCGGGCGCACGGAGGCGGACCTTCTGGAGAAGGACTACGCCGAGAACGTGATGATCGTGGACCTGGTCCGCAACGACATGGGGCGGGTCTGCGCCACCGGCAGCGTGACCGTCTCCGACCTGTGTGCCGTCGAGAAGCACCCGGGGTTGGTCCACCTGGTCTCCCAGGTCCGCGGCGAGCTGTGCGACGGGGCCGGCTGGCCGGAGCTGCTCGCCGCCGCCTTCCCGCCCGGCTCGGTCACCGGCGCGCCGAAGTCGAGCGCCCTGCGGATCATCGAGGAGCTGGAGACGGTCCCGCGCGGGCCGTACTGCGGTGGCATCGGCTGGGTGGACGCCGACCGGGGCGTGGGGGAGCTGGCCGTCGGCATCCGCACCTTCTGGATCGACCGGGAGGCCGGGATGCTGCGCTTCGGTACCGGCGCCGGGATCACCTGGGGTTCCGACCCCGAGGGGGAGTGGCGGGAGACCGAGCTGAAGGCGTCCCGGCTGCTCGCGGTGGCGGCGGGGGGACGAACTCCCTTGAACGCCCAGGCGACTTCTTGACAACGGTGGGGGCCGACCTCAGACTGACGTTGCGCTAAGTGCATTAAGTTTCGTAATACGCACCGAGGTGGTCCTCATGATTCCCGTGTGCCCTCTCGCCGATCTGCCACGAGGCGAGGCGTTCCGGCTCGAGAACGACCCGCCCGTCGCCGTGTTCCACACCGAGGACGGCGAGGTCTACGCGATCGACGACACCTGCACCCACCAGGACGCCTCGCTGGCCGACGGCTGGCTGGAGGGGTGCGAGGTGGAATGCCCCCTGCACGCTTCGAAGTTCGACCTGCGCACCGGCGGCGTGGACGCGCCCCCGGCCCGGCTCCCCGTGCGGACCCACGAGGTCGTCGTCGAGGACGGCATGATCTACGTCAAGCTCTCCGCGGCCCCGCCGAACCTTCCGCCCTCCTGCGTCGCCGCCCGGCTCGGCGGTGTCCCGGTCGCCGGAGCCGGCACGTGAGGACCGTGGCGGTCGTCGGCGCCTCGCTCGCCGGGTGGTCGGCCGCCCGCGCGCTGCGCGCCCAAGGCTTCGACGGACGGCTCGTCGTGATCGGCGACGAGACCCACCGTCCCTACGACCGGCCGCCGCTGTCCAAGGAGTTCCTCTCCGGCCGGACGGCGGAGTCCGAGCTGCTGCTCGAAGCGGACGGCGAGGAACTGGGCGCGGAGTGGCTGCTGGGCGCCCGTGCCGTCGGGCTCGACCGCACCGAGCGCGCGGTTCGGCTCGCGGACGGCCGTACGGTCCGTGCCGACGGGTTCGTGGTGGCCACCGGAGCGGCCGCCCGCACCCTCGGGGGAGGGCACGGGCTGGACGGCGTCCACGTGCTGCGTACGCTCGACGACGCCCGCGCCCTGCGGGCCGACCTGGCGCGCGGCGGCCGGCTCGTGGTCATCGGCGGCGGGTTCATCGGTGCCGAGGTCGCCTCGACCGCCCACGCCCTCGGGCTCGAGGTCACCGTCGTCGAGGCGGCGCCGACCCCGCTGGCCGGTCCGCTGGGCACCGCCATGGGCGAGCTGGTCTCCGCCCTGCACGCCGACCACGGCGTGCGGCTGCTGTGCGGTGTCGGCGTGGAGGCGCTCACCGGCCGTCAGGGCAAAGTGACGGCGGTCCTGCTGGCGGACGGCCGCAGCCTCCCGGCCGACACCGTGGTCGTAGGGGTGGGTGCCCGCCCTTGCGTCGAGTGGCTCGAGGGCTCGGGCGTGGCGCTGGAGAACGGAGTGCGCTGTGACGCCGCCGGAGCCACGAACATCCCCGGTGTCGTCGCCGTCGGCGACTGCGCGGCCTGGTACGACCCTGCGGTCGGCGCGCACCGCCGCGTCGAGCACTGGACCGGGGCGCGGGAGCGGCCCACGGCCGCCGTGACCGCACTGCTCTCCGGCGGCGCGGTGACGCCCGAGCCGCCTCGTCCGCCGTACTTCTGGTCCGACCAGTACGGCGTGCGCATCCAGTTCGCCGGATACGCGGCCGGAGCCGACCGCGTCACCCTCGAGGAGGGCGCGGCGGACGACCGCAGCTTCCTCGCCGTCTACCGGCAGGCGGACCGCCCGGTCGCCGTGCTCGGCGTGAACCGGACCCGGCCGTTCATGCGGTGGCGCCGGCAGCTGGCCGCGGACGCGGTGCAAAGGGCGGGATCCCGGTGACCGCCACCCTGCACGTCACCGCCTCAACACACCCCGGGACCCCGGACGTTCATCCGTACGGGCTGCCACGACCCGGTCGGGCACTGGTGATGGGCGTCGTCAACGTCACTCCGGACTCGTTCTCCGACGGAGGGCGGTCGTTCGCCCCGGAGGCCGCCGTCGCGCACGGACTCGCCCTGCTGGAGCAGGGGGCCGACATCGTGGACGTGGGTGGCGAGTCGACCCGGCCCGGCGCGGGGCGCCCGTCGGCCGAGGAGGAGTTGCGGCGCGTGCTGCCCGTCGTCCGGGAACTCGCCGCGGCGGGCGCCCTCGTCAGCGTCGACACCATGCGGGCCGAGGTCGCCGCCCGTGCTCTCGACGCCGGCGCCCGGATGGTCAACGACGTCTCGGGCGGCCTCGCCGACCCCGCGATGCTGCCGCTGATGGCCCGGGCGGACATGCCGTACGTACTGATGCACTGGCGCGGCCACTCCGCCGGCATGCGGGCGAACGCCGTCTACGGTGATGTCGTCACCGATGTGGTCGGCGAGCTGCGCCTGCGGACCGGGGCCGCGCTGGAGGCAGGGATCCCGCCCGGCCGCCTGATCGTCGATCCCGGGCTCGGCTTCGCCAAGGAGGCCGAGCACAACTGGCAACTGCTGGCCCGGCTGGGGGAGGTCCGTGCGCTGGGCCATCCGGTGCTCGTGGGTGCGTCCCGCAAGTCGTTCCTCGGCCAGGTGCTGGCCGACCCGACGACGGGACAGCCGCGCCCGGCGCCGTTGCGGGACGCCGCCACCACCGCCGTGTCCGTCCTCGCCGCGGCGCAGGGCGCGTGGTGCCTGCGCGTGCACGACGTGGCCTCGACCCTCGACGCGGTACGGGTGACCGCCCGCTGGGGTGCCGAGGCGGCGCCGGCCCCCTGAGCCGAGGGCAGTGCCCGCCGTACGCGTAACGCCGCTGAGGGCACTCAGCCCGCGTACCCCATCCTGTGGCTGATCTCCTGTGCACCCTTGATCAGCAGGGGTGCCAGCTCGTGGATGCGCTCCTCGGTGAAGCGGTACGCGGGGCCGGAGGAGCTGAGGGCGGCGACGACCTCGCCGTGGTGGGAGCGGATCGGGGCCGCCATGGCGTGCAGCCCGATCTCCAGCTCCTCCAGTGTCACCGCGTACCCGCGTTCCCGCGCCTCGGCCAGGTCCTTCTCCAGCTTCCTCCGGGAGGTCAGAGTGTGCGGGGTGTGCTTCTGCAGCCCGGAGGCCGCGAGCACCTCGTCGCGCTCCTCCGCCCGCAGGTGCGCGAGCAGGATCTTGCCGCTGGACGTGGCGTGCACCGGGGTGAGCTGTCCGACCCAGTTGTGGGTGCCGACGGCGCCCGGGCCGCGCACCTGGTAGAGGTTGACCGCGTAGTGCTCCTGCAGGACGGCGATGTTGACGGTCTCGCCGATCTCCTCGCTGAGCCGCTCGCACACCTCCCGACCCTGCTGGGTGATGTCGAGGCGGCCCGTGACCGCGCCGGCCAGACGCACGATGCCGAAGCCGAGCCGGTACTTGCCGCGCTCGGTGGCCTGCTCGACCAGTCCGCGCGCCTCCAGCGCCCCGAGCAGGCGGAACGCGGTCGACTTGTGGACGTCGATCTCGGCGGCGACCTCGCTGACGCCCGCCTCCCCGCGCTGGGCGAGGATCTCCAGCACGCTGACGGCTCGGTCGACGGACTGCACCCCGTTCACCGCCGGAGCGGTTGTTTCGCCATCTGCGACGTAGTTGCTCATGGCGCAACTATAGGCAATGTCGGCCCGTGTGCCCCATGGGTTGCGGAGGGAAAGTCAGGAGGGAGGTTATACGACGGCTCCTCCGGCAGGGGAGCCGTCGTCGGCGGTTCGGCGGGCCGTGAACCGGTGGGATCAGCGGAAGACGACCGTGCAGTTGCCGTTGGCCAGCACACGGCTCTCGCTGTGCCACTGCACGGCGCGCGCGAGGACCCGGGCCTCGACGTCGCGGCCCATGGTGACCAGCTCGTCCGGCGTGTGGGAGTGGTCCACGCGCACGACGTCCTGCTCGATGATCGGGCCCTCGTCGAGGTCGGGCGTGACGTAGTGCGCCGTCGCCCCGACGAGCTTCACGCCGCGCCGGTGTGCCTGCTCGTACGGCCGGGCTCCCTTGAAGCTCGGCAGGAACGAGTGGTGGATGTTGATGGCCCGGCCGTCGAGCCGCTTGCACAGGTCGTCGGAGAGGATCTGCATGTAGCGGGCGAGCACCACCAGGTCGATGTCGAGCTCGGCCACGAGCTCCAGCAGCCGGGCCTCCGCCTCGGCCTTGGTCTCCTGGGTCACCGGGACGTGGTGGAAGGGGATGCCGTAGTTCCGGGCCAGCGGCTCGAAGTCGCGGTGGTTGGAGACGATCGCCGGGATCTCGATGTTGAGCGAGCCCGTGGACTGGCGGAAGAGGAGGTCGTTCAGGCAGTGGCCGAACTTCGACACCATGATCAGGGCGCGGGTCGGGGTGGTGACGTCGTGCAGCTGCCAGGTGATCCGGTACGTCTCGGCGACCGGGCCGAAGTCGGTGCGCAGCTGCTCCAGGGACGTCGCCGGGTGGGTGACCTCGAAGTGCACCCGCATGAAGAAGCGCTCCTGCCGGCGGTCGTCGAACTGCTGGCTCTCGAGGATGTTGCCTGAATGGCTCACGAGAAAGCTGGTGACGGCGTGGACGAGGCCGGCCCGATCGGGGCACGAGAGGGTGAGGACGAACTCGCGGCCGGGCTGCGGGCGAGGGGACATGACATCCTCCGTTAATGCGCAGTACGCAACAGTGAGAGTGATACGCAACATGGTCCGGTGCGGACGGTGCCGGGTCAAGGGGTACGTTCTGCTTGGTGCAAGAAGATGCGCTATGTGCAACAACTCGCCTCAGGGGCGGCCGAGATGGCCGAGCCGGCCGGAGATTTCCTGGGCCGCGGTCCGCACCAGGGCGGCCACCTCCCGGAGCCGCTGCACGGACAGGCGGAAGGACGGCCCCGAAGCGCTGAGCGCGGCCACCACCTGCCCGTTGAAGGTGACGACCGGCGCGGCCACCGCGTTCAGGCCCTTCTCGAGCTCCTCCACGCTGTAGGCGCAGCCGGCCGCGCGGATGCTCGTCAGCTGCGCCCGGAGAGTGCAGGGGTCGGTGACGGTGTGCGGCGTGTAGCGTTCCATGGGCGCCGCGAGGCGCCTTTCGCGCTCCGGCTCCGGCAGATGTGCCAGCAGCACCTTGCCGCTGGAGGTGGCATGCAGCGGTGTACGCCGGCCCAGCCAGTTGTGGGTGGTGATGGCCGAGGGGCCGAGCACCTGGTCGATGTTGATCGCGGCGTCCCGGTCCAGGATGGCCAGGTTGATGGTCTCCGCGACGCGTGCCGCCAGTCGTTCGCAGACCGGGCGGCTCTGCCGGGAGAGGTCCAGCCGGACGGAGGCGGCGCCGGCCAGGCGGATCAGGCCCAGCCCGAGGCGGTACTTGCCGCGCTCCTCCGTCTGCTCGATGAGCCCGCGCAGTTCCAGGGCGGTGGCGAGCCGGGACGCCGTCGACTTGTGGACGCCGAGTTCGGCGGCGATCTCCGTGACGCCCGCCTCTTCCTGACGTCCCAGGAACTCGAGAATGCCCGCCGCCCGGTCCACCGACTGAACCGGGGACGGCGACTGATGCGGGAACCCCGCCCGCTCGGGCGGCGGGCGGCCCTCGATGCTGTCGCTCATCTCTTCTACCGGTAGATGACGAAGACCTTGCGCAGCGTTTCGTGGATCGTCCACGTCCCCTGCCGGCCGATGGGGAAGACCGACGTGGTGCCGGGGCCGACCTCGGTCGTCGCCCCGCCCTTCTCCGCGCACGTCATGCGCCCGGACAGCGCGTGGACGACCTCGCCCCGGTCGGAGAAGTCCCACGCCGACTCGCCGGGGTCGCACTCCCACGTTCCACTGACGATCCGGCCGTCGTCCGAGCTGAAGATGCGCCGGCCGCGCGTCCGCATGGGGCCGGCGAGCGGCGTGGCCGTCGGCGGGGCCAGGTCCTTTTCGTCCTCGAGCTCGTCGGAGGACAGCGAACCGGCGTCCAGGCTGATGGTCATACCCATCTCCTCTTCATAGGGACCGTGAGGTGCGTCCGCGCCGCACGCGGAAGAATTGATGTCTCCTAATGCGAGACGAGACGCGCATTGCGCAACATGATGGAGGTAAGTCCGGGGAAGTTACAAGAGCTTCCGTCTCTTGTCTTGACGCCGAAACGCCATCGATGTTCGGTTGCGTGTATAGAGACGCGTTTTACGGAGCGCAACCCGGTCCCAGTCCCCAGACCAGGAGGTCCGATGTCGATCCGTGCCATCGACGAGGCGCCACTCAGCAGATTCCACCGCAAGCTCACCTGGGCCTGCGCCGGCGGTCCTTTCCTCGACGGCTATCTGCTCAGCATCATCGGCGTCGCACTCGTCGGCATGAGCAACGAACTGCACCTGTCCACGGGGGACGAGAGTCTCATCGGTGCCGCCGCCCTGGTCGGCATCTTCGTCGGAGGTCTGTTCTTCGGTGCCGTCACCGACAAGCTCGGCCGTGAGGCGATGTACACCATCGACCTCGCGGTGCTGGTCGGCGGGTCGATCCTGTCGGTGTTCGCCACCGAGACCTGGCAGTTCGTCGCACTGCGCTTCCTGCTCGGCATGGCCATCGGAGCCGACTATCCGATCGCGACGTCCCTGCTCGCCGAATGGGTGCCCAACCGGCATCGAGGCCGCCTGCTCGGTGTCCTCATCCTGGCCTGGTACGTCGGCGCCGCGGCGGCCTATGTGATCGGCTATGCGATGGCCGAGATCGGCGGCTCCGGCACCTGGCGCTGGATGCTCGCCTCGGGCGCCGTGCTGAGTGCCGTGATCCTGCTGCTGCGCATCGGAACCCCCGAGTCGCCGCTGTGGCTGGTGAACAAGGGCCGTACCGCCGACGCCCAGAAGTCGATCCAGAAGGCCCTCGGTCGCACCATTCCCATCCAGCAACTGGTCGTGGCCGCGGCCGAGGAGCAGTCGGCGGAGCACAGCCGCTTCCGCGATCTCTTCCAGGGCGTCTATCTGCGGCGGACGCTGTTCTGCGGGATCTTCTACATGTGTCAGATCACGCCGATGTTCGCCCTGTACACCTTCGGCCCCGCCATTCTGGGCTCCTTCGGCCTCGGTGAGGGCAACAGCAGCAACCTGGGCTCGGCGCTGATCAGCGTCGTGTTCGTCCTGGGCTGTGTCCCCGCGCTGCGGATGGTCGACCGGATCGGACGCCGTCCCGTCATCGTGTGGTCGTTCGCCCTGATGGTGGTCCCGCTCGCGGTGCTCGGCGGCGGCTCCGCGCTGCCCATCGCCGTGGTCGTGACGTGCTTCTGCGCCTATGCCCTCTTCTCGGGCGGCCCCACGGTGCTGGAGTGGACCTATCCGAACGAGCTGTTCCCGACCGGCATCAGGGCCACCGCAGGAGGCGTGGCCACCTCGATCAGCCGTATCGGCGCCGCCGCCGGCACCTATCTGCTGCCCATCTCGCTCGACCGGCTGGGCATCGGCACGACCATGCTGATCGGCGCCGGCATCACGCTGGTGGGCTGGGTGGTGTCCTTCCTGTGGGCCGAGGAGACCCGGGGCCGTACCCTCGCCGAGACCAGTGCCCTGCCCGGCGCTGCCCGGCCCGCGACCGCCGACAGGGACCGTGACCTCGAACGATCCTGACGGCGCACCCGCGCCGAACCGCCTGACACGCAGCCGGCCGACCCCTCGGGGTCGGCCGGCTGCGTGCGTCCAGGAACCACTGAAGTTCGCCCGGCCGACCTCTTGACACTGGTCACCCAGAGGCATGACAGTGTGACCGTTGCTTATGGCGAACTACGTCGCACATTACGCAACAACCATGGCGGCTCGATCTCGGCCTTCCCCAGGCTCCGTGACCGCCGATCGCAACTCTCTTCCCTCGTCGAACGCTCCGCGGAGCGATCGGACCTCCCCATCAAGAACACCGGCCGAAGCCCGCATTCGGCCGCCCCTCAACGAGGAGATCGGCAGTGACACACGAGGTACGCGCCGTCGTCGCCCACAAGAAGGGCGCCCCGGTCTCGGTGGAGACCATCCTGGTACCGGACCCCGGCCCGGGAGAGGCGCTGGTGCAGGTCCAGGCCTGCGGCGTCTGCCACACCGACCTGCACTACCGTGAGGGCGGCATCAGCGACGAGTTCCCGTTCCTGCTCGGCCACGAGGCGGCCGGCCTGGTCGAGGCCGTCGGCGAGGGCGTCACGGACGTCGCGCCCGGCGACTTCGTCGTCCTCAACTGGCGTGCCGTGTGCAGCAACTGCCGCGCCTGCAGCAAGGGCAAGCCGTGGTACTGCTTCGCCACCCACAACGCCACCCAGCCGATGACCCTGACCGACGGCACCCCGCTGTCCCCGGCCCTGGGCATCGGCGCCTTCGCCGAGAAGACCCTGGTCGCCGCCGGCCAGTGCACCAAGGTGGACCCGACCGCCTCGGCCGCGGCCGCCGGTCTGCTCGGCTGCGGTGTGATGGCCGGGTTCGGCGCCGCCGTCAACACCGGCGGCGTCGGCCGCGGCGACTCGATCGCGGTGATCGGCTGCGGCGGCGTGGGCATGGCCGCCATCGCCGGCGCCAAGGTGGCAGGCGCGAGCCGCATCATCGCCGTCGACGTCGACGAGCGGAAGCTGAAGTGGGCCGAGCGGTTCGGCGCCACCGACACCGTCGACTCCTCCAAGACCGACGCCGTCGAGGCCGTCCGCGGCCTCACCGGCGGCTTCGGCGCCGATGTCGTCGTGGACGCGGTGGGCCGCCCCGAGACCTACAAGCAGGCCTTCTACGCCCGCGACCTGGCCGGCACCGCCGTCCTGGTCGGCGTACCCACCCCCGAGCTGACCGTCGAGCTCCCCCTGCTGGACGTCTTCGGCCGCGGCGGCGCCCTGAAGTCCTCCTGGTACGGAGACGGCCTGCCCTCCCGCGACTTCCCCGCCCTCATCGATCTCTACCTGCAAGGCCGGTTCGACCTGCAGGAGTTCGTCAGCGAGACGATCGCCCTGGACGAGGTCGAGGCGGCGTTCACCAAGATGCACCGCGGTGAGGTCCTGCGCTCGGTGGTCGTCCTGTGACCGCGCGGATCGAGCACCTGGTCACCTCCGGAACCTTCGAACTCGACGGAGGGCGCTGGGAGGTCGACAACAACGTCTGGCTGGTCGGCGACGACCACGAGGTCGTCGTGATCGACGCCGCGCACGACGCCGACGCCATCGCCACCGCCGTCGCGGGGCGGCGCCTGGTCGGCGTCGTGTGCACCCACGCCCACAACGACCACGTGAACGCCGCTCCCGACCTGGCCGCCGGCACCGGAGCACCGATCCTGCTGCACCCGGCCGACGAGGTGCTGTGGAAGGCGGCGCACGCCCCGCGGGAGCCCGGCTACCGGGAACTGATCGACGGTGAGGAGCTGACCGTCGCCGGTACCGGCCTGCACGTGCTGCACACCCCCGGGCACTCGCCCGGCGCCGTCTGCCTGTACGCGCCCGAGCTCGGTGCGCTGTTCTCCGCCGACACCCTGTTCAAGGGCGGCCCCGGCGCCACCGGCCGGTCCTACTCCGACTTCGGCACCATCATCGCCTCCGTCCGCGACCGGTTGCTGACGCTCCCCGCCGACACCGCCGTGCACACCGGCCATGGCGACGACACCTCGATCGGGGCCGAAGCACCGCGGCTCGACGCCTGGATCGCCCGGGGGCACTGACCCGCCCGCCACGACACCAACCTGGAGGAAGACCATGGCGGCACAGCCGAAGGTGGTCATCATCGGCGCCGGCATCGTCGGGTGCGCACTCAGCGACGAACTGACCGCACGCGGCTGGACGGACGTCACCGTACTGGAGCAGGGCCCGCTGTTCGCCACGGGCGGCTCCACGTCGCACGCCCCCGGTCTGGTCTTCCAGACCAACGGCTCGAAGACGATGACCGAGTTCGCGCGCTACACGGGCGAGAAGTACAGCTCGCTGACCCTGGACGGGCAGTGGTGCTTCAAGCGGGTCGGCGGCCTGGAGGTGGCCACCAGCCCCGAGCGGCTGGCGGAGATCCGGCGCCGGCACGGCTGGCTCACCTCCTGGGGGGTGGACAGCCGCCTGCTCTCCCCTGAGGAGTCCGCCGCCCTGCACCCCCTGCTGGACCCCGAGCGGATCCTCGGCGGCTTCCACATCCCCAGCGACGGCCTGGCCAAGGCGGTGCGGGCGGGCGAGGCCCAGGCCCGGCTGGCGATGGCCCGCGGAGCCCGGTTCCACGGCCACCACACGGTCACCGGGATCGAGACCACCGGAGACCGGGTCAGCGCCGTGATCACCGACCAGGGGCCCTTCGCGGCGGACATCGTGGTCTCCTGCGCCGGCTTCTGGGGTCCGAGGATCGGACGGATGGTCGGGCAGGAGGTGCCACTGGTACCACTGGCCCACCAGTACGCCAGGACGACCCCGCTCCCGCGGCTCAAGGGGCTCAACGACGAGCGCACCGAGGCGTCCCTGCCGATCCTGCGCAACCAGGACGCCGGCCTGTACTACCGCGAGCTCGTCGACCGCATCGGCATCGGCTCCTACGCCCACCGCCCGATGCCGGTCTCCCTGGACGACGTCGCCCACCCGCGCGACGCCGCGATGCCGTCCTCGCTGGAATTCACCGAGGCCGACTTCGAGGGCGCGTGGGCCGACTCCCTCGCCCTGCTCCCGTCCCTCGCGGACGCCAAGATCGAGGAGGGCTTCAACGGCATCTTCTCCTTCACACCCGACGGCATGCCGCTGATGGGGGAGTCGCCCGAGGTCCAGGGCTTCTGGCTGGCGGAGGCGGTGTGGGTCACCCACTCGGCCGGCGTCGCCAGGGCCATGGCCGAGTGGCTGGTCCACGGCCGGCCCCGCACCGACGTCCACGAGTGCGACATCAACCGCTTCGAGGAGGTCCAGCTCGCACCGTCGTACGTGCACGAGCGCAGCTGCCAGAACTTCGTCGAGGTGTACGACATCCTGCACCCGCTGCAGCCGATCGAGGCCCCGCGCTCCCTCAGGGTCAGCCCCTTCCACGCCCGACAGGAGGCCCTCGGCGCGGTCTTCCTGGAGGGCGGCGGCTGGGAACGGCCGCACTGGTACGAGGCCAACGCCTCCCTGCCCGAGGTGGCCCTGGTCCCGGGCCGGAACGCCTGGGCGTCCCGCTACTGGTCCCCGATCGCCGGCGCCGAGGCCCTCGTCACCCGCGAGCGAGTGGCCCTGTACGACATGACCCCGCTGAAGCGTCTGGAGGTCACGGGCCCCGAAGCACTCGCCTTCCTCCAGCTTCTGACGTCCAACCAGCTGGACAAGCCGGTCGGATCGGTCACCTACACCCTGCTGCTCGACGAGGCCGGAGGCATCCGCAGCGACCTGACCGTCGCGCGCCTGGAGACCGAGCGCTTCCAGGTCGGCGCCAACGGCAACCTCGACCTGGACTGGCTGCGCAGGCACCTGCCCGCGGACGGCTCGGTGCAGGTGCGGGACATCACCGCCGGGACCTGCTGCCTGGGCGTATGGGGCCCGCTCGCCCGCGACCTCGTACAGCCGCTGACCGACACCGACTTCTCCCACCAGGGCTTCGGCTACTTCAAGGCCAAGCGGGCCTGCCTCGGCGAGGTCCCGGTCACCGCGATGCGGCTGTCGTACGTGGGTGAGCTGGGCTGGGAGCTGTACACCACGGCCGACCTCGGCGCCAGGCTGTGGGACACCCTGTGGGAGGCCGGGCAGGAGCTGGGGATCATCGCCGCCGGGCGCAGCGCCTTCAACAGCCTGCGCCTGGAGAAGGGCTACCGCTCGTGGGGCCATGACATGACCACCGAGCACAACCCCTACGAGGCCGGCGTCGGCTTCGCCGTCCGCCGCACCAAGCCGCACTTCACCGGCAAGCCCGCGCTGGAAGGGATCGGCGAGGACACGGTCGGCCGCCGGCTCGTCCCGCTGGTGATCCAGGACCAGCAGTCCGTGGTCATGGGCCACGAGCCGGTGTACGCGGCCGGCCGCCCGGCCGGATACGTCACCAGCGCCGCCTACGGCTACACGATCGGCGCGCCGATCGCCTACGCCTGGCTGCCGGCCGAGCACGCCGCCCCCGGCACCCCGGTGGAGATCGAGTACTTCGGCGCCAGGGTCCCGGCCGTCACCGCCGCCGAGCCGCTGTTGGACCCCGAGATGTCGCGGATCCGGCGCTGAGCCGGCCCCGGCCACAACCAATCCACCACCGGCACCACTCCCAGGAGATGGACACATGGCCTCTACGTACGACGTGATCGTCGTCGGCCTGGGCGGGATGGGCAGCGCGGCCGCCTGTCACCTCGCCGCCCGCGGTCAGCGCGTGCTCGGCCTGGAGCGCTTCGGCCCGGCCCACAGCCAGGGCTCCAGCCACGGCGGATCCCGCATCTACCGGCAGGCCTACTTCGAGGACCCGGCCTACGTGCCCCTGCTGCTCAGGGCCCGTGAACTGTGGGAGAAGCTGGCCGTCGACTCCGGCCGCGAGGTCTTCACCGAGACGGGCGGCCTGATGATCGGCCGCGAGGACAGCGCGGCGTTCGCCGGCACCCTGCGCAGCGCCCGGCAGTTCGGCCTGGACCACGAGGTCCTCACCGCCGCCGACATCCGGCGCCGCTTCCCCACCTTCACCCCGGCGGCCGAGGACGTCGCCTTCTACGAGCGCAGGGCCGGTGTGGCCCGGCCGGAGGCGACGGTCACCGCCCACCTGGAGCTGGCCGAGGCCCACGGCGCCGAGCTGCACTTCGCGGAAATGGTCCTCGGCTGGGAGGCCGACGGGCCGGGCGGCAAGTCCTGGGTGGTCACCGACCGCGGCTGCTACACCGCCGACCGGCTCGTGTTCGCCCCCGGCGCCTGGGCGCCGAAGCTGCTCTCCGGCCTCGGGGTGAAGGTCACGGTCGAACGACAGGTCATGTACTGGTTCCAGCCCGAGGGCGGAACCGGTCCGTTCACCGCCGACCGGCACCCGGTCTACATCTGGGAGGACCCGGACGGCACCCAGATCTACGGCTTCCCCTCCCTGGACGGCCCCGACGGGGGCGCCAAGGTCGCCTTCTTCCGCAAGGGCGTCCCCAGCGACCCCGACACCCTGGACCGGGAGATCCACCCGGACGAGATCGCCGCCATGGCCGACCACCTGCGTCCGCGGATCCCGAGCCTGCCCGGCCGCTTCCTCAAGGGCGCGGCCTGCATGTACAGCAACACCCCCGACGAGCACTTCGTCCTCGCCCAGCACCCAGACCATCCGCAGGTGACCGTGGCCTGCGGGTTCTCCGGCCACGGGTTCAAGTTCGTCCCCGTGATCGGCGAGATCATCGCCGACCTGGCCACCGAAGGCACCACCGAGCACCCCATCGCCCTTTTCGACCCGCGCCGCGTGCGCGTCTGACACATTCCGAGGTGATCACGATGACGACGACCAGCCTTCCCCCCAGCCTGATCGCCACGCTGACCGGGGAGTACTACACCGACCCCGAGGTCTTCGCACTGGAGCAGGAGCGCGTCTTCGAGGCCATGTGGTTCTGTGTGGCCCGCGCCTCGGAGCTGGCCAGGCCGGGCCGGTTCCGCACCTGCCAGGTGGGCCGGGAGAGCGTGCTGGTCTCCCGTTCCCGGGACGGCTCGGTCAAGGCGTTCCTGAACATCTGCCGGCACCGGGGCGCGAAGCTGTGCCTGGAGGAGTCCGGTGAGGCCAAGCGCGCGTTCCAGTGTCCGTACCACGCCTGGACCTACGGCCTGGACGGCAAGCTGGTCGCGGCGCCGAACCTGACCTCGATGCCGGACATCGATCGCACCGGGTACGGCCTGATCAACGTCCATGTCCGCGAGTGGCTCGGCTATGTGTGGGTGTGCCTGGCCGACACCCCGCCGTCCTTCGAGGAGGACGTGATCGGCGCGGTGGTCGAGCGGCTCGGCGACACCGAGTCGATCGAGAACTACGGCGTGGAGAACCTCGAGGTCGGACGGCGGATCACGTACGACGTGAAGGCCAACTGGAAGCTGATCATCGAGAACTTCATGGAGTGCTACCACTGCGCCACCATCCACCCCGAGCTGACCGAGGTGCTGCCCGAGTTCGCCGACGGCTACGCGGCGCAGTACTACGTCGGCCACGGCGCCGAGTTCGGTGAGGAGGTCAAGGGCTTCACAGTCGACGGCGGCGAGGGCCTGGACCGTATCCCGGGCGTCGCGGACGACCAGGACCGCCGCTACTACGCGATCACGGTCAAGCCGCAGGTGTTCATCAACCTGGTGCCGGACCACGTGATCTTCCACCGGATGTACCCGATGGCGCACGACCGCACGGTGGTGGAGTGCGACTGGCTGTACCTGCCGCATGTGGTGGAGAGCGGCAAGGACGTGGACCGTTCGGTGGAACTGTTCCACCGGGTGAACCAGCAGGACTTCGCCGCCTGCGAGCGCACCCAGCCCGGGATGAGCTCCCGGGCCTACGCCAAGGGCGGCGTCCTGGTGCCCAGCGAGCACCACATCGGCGCCTTCCACAGCTGGCTGCAGGACAGGCTCGACGTCCGGCCCGACCGCTGACACCGCCCCCTGATACCGCCCGTCCACCTGCCGATCGGTCTCCCGGCAGGTGGACGGGCCATCAGGCTTTCAGACTACCGGGCCGTCCGCTTCGGTCACGTTCCGTGGGGAGCGCCCATACTGGAGGCATGGTCATGCACCGGCGTGACTCCCGGCAGTCGGACCCAGCCGGCCCGGCCCGGCCCGCGGACGGGCGCGACGCCTCGCGGCGATCAACGGCGCGCCTGCCTTCCGTACTCAACGTGCGCAGCATGGCCGGACAGGTCCTCATCCTCCAGGTGGGGGTCGTGCTCCTGATCGTCGTCGCCGCGGTGGTCGCCCTGGTGCTGCAGGCCCGCAGTTCCAGCCTGCAGGAGGCCCGGAACCGCTCACTCGTCGGCGCCGAGACCTTCGCGCACGCTCCGGGGACGCTGGCCGCCATGAAGTCCGCCGATCCCAGCAAACTGCTGCAGCCGCGCGCGGAGGAGGCCCGGAAGCGGTCCGGGGTCAACTACATCATCGCCTTCAGCCCGTCCGGTGTCCGCTGGACGCACCCCGACCCGCACCTCGTCGGCAAGCACGTCGTCGGCTCCTACGCCGACGCGCTGGCGGGCAAGGTGCACCAGGACGTGTACAACACGCCCGGCGTCGGCCGCGCCGTGGACACGATGGTCCCGGTCCAGGACACCGACGGCAAGGTCGTGGGGATGGTGTCCGTCGGCATCACGGTCAAGCGCGTGGACCGCATGGTGATGGAACAGCTGCCGCTGCTGCTCGGCTCCGCCGCCGCCGGTCTGGTGCTGGTCACGGGCGGGTCGGTACTGGTGAGCCGGCGACTGCGGCGGCAGACGCGCGGTCTGGAACCGGCCGAGATGACCCGGATGTACGAGCACCACGACGCGGTCCTGCACTCCGTCCGCGAGGGCGTGCTCGTCATCAGCGCCGAGGGGCGGCTGCTGCTGGCCAACGACGAGGCCTGCCGTCTGCTGGACCTTCCCGAAGACCCGACGGGCCGGCGCATCACCGAGCTCGGCCTGTCCCCGCCCACCACCAGGCTGCTCGCCTCCGACTGGACCGTCACCGACCGGGTCGTGCTGGCGGGGGAGCGGCTGCTGGCGGTCAACGTGCGTCCGACCGCACCGCACGGCGGTCCGGGCGGCAGCGTGGCGACCCTGCGGGACACCACCGAGCTGCGCGAGCTGGCGGGCCGCGCCCGGGTCGCGCGGGAACGCCTGCAACTGCTGTACGACGCCGGGGTGCGGATCGGTACCACTCTCGACGTGGTCCGCACGGCGGAGGAGCTGACCGAGATCGCGGTTCCACGGTTCGCGGACTTCGCCGCCGTCGCACTGCTGGACGCGGTGCGCCGGGGTGAGGAACCCGACGGCGCGAGCCTGGTCGTGCACCGCACAGCCGTACGCGCCATCCGCGACGACCATCCGCTGCACACGGTGGACGAGACGATCACCTGGCAGCCGACGACACCGCAGGCACAGGCGTTGCGCGGGGGCCACGCCGTGCTGGAGCCCGATCTGCGGGCGACGCGGAACTGGCGGGAGCAGGATCCCGAGCGGGCGCGCCGCATGCTGGACTCCGGTATCCACTCGCTGATCACCGTGCCCCTGCAGGCCCGCGGCATCGTTCTGGGGGTGGTGGACTTCTGGCGCTCGGAGCAGGACTCCTTCACGGACGAGGATCTGGCCGTCGCCGAGGAGCTGGCGGCCCGCGCGGCGGTCGCGATCGACAACGCCCGCCGCTACACCCGTGAGCACACCATGGCGGCCACCCTCCAGCGCAGCCTGCTGCCCCGCGCCCTGCCCGACCAGCCGGCCCTGGACGTGGCCTACCGCTACCTGCCCGCGCAGGCCGGGGTGGGTGGGGTGGGCGGGGACTGGTTCGACGTCATCCCCCTGCCCGGCACCCGCGTCGCCCTCGTCGTCGGCGATGTCGTCGGCCACGGACTGCACGCCGCGGCGACCATGGGCCGCCTGCGCACGGTGATCCACAACTTCTGCGCCCTCGACCTGCCCCCCGACGAACTCGTGGGCCATCTGGACGAACTGGTCGCGCAGATCGACGAGACCGAGACCTCGGAGGAGGGCGCCGCCATCACCGGTGCCACCTGCCTGTTCGCGATCTACGATCCCGTCTCCGGCCGCTGCTGCGTCGCCCGGGCCGGCCATCCGGGCCCCGCCCTCGTCAGCCCCGACGGCACGGTCGTCTTCCCCGACGTTCCCGTCTCCCCGCCGCTCGGCCTGTGCGCCGGTATGCCCGTCGAGACCGCCGAGCTGCAGCTGGCCGAGGGCTCCCGGCTCGTTCTCTACACCGACGGACTCGTCGAGAACCGCGACCGTGACCTCGACACCGGCCTGCGGCTCCTCGCGGGCGCCCTGGGCCGGCCCGACCGGACACCGGAGCAGGACTGCCAGGCGGTGCTCGACGCGCTGCTGCCCGACCGTCCCAGCGACGACATCGCCCTCCTCGTGGCCCGCACCCGGCTCACGGACCCGGACCGGGTCGCCGAGTGGGACGTGCCCTCCGATCCCGCCGCCATCGCTCCTTTGCGTGCCGCCGCCGCCCGCCGGCTCGATGCCTGGGGCCTGGACGAGATCGCCTTCACGACCGAACTCATCCTCAGCGAACTGGTCACCAACGCCATCCGCTACGGCAGCGAGCCGATCCAGCTCCGCCTGCTGTTCAACCAGGACAGTCTGATCTGCGAAGTCGCCGACGGCAGCAGCACATCACCGCACATGCGCCGCGCGGCCACCACCGACGAGGGCGGCCGGGGTCTGTTCCTCGTCGCCCAGTACGCCCGGCGCTGGGGAGTCCGCTACACCGCCCGGGGCAAGGTCATCTGGAGCGAACAGTCCCTGGAGGCCCCCGAGGCCGGCCTGGACGAAGCCCTGCTCGAGGAGTGGGACGAGTCCGCCCTCTGACATCGGCCCGTCACCTGCTCCTACGCGCCGCCGTGTTGCACAGTGCGCAATTTTCTTCGCGATGAGGGACTGGTGTGTCCCGTCCCCTTGACAGCGGTCCGGAGCAACGGAAAGCATGTTGCGTATAACGAATGATGTTGTGCTATTAGAGACAAGCATTCGGAACAGTCACCCTCTCACGCCGTCGCCGCACCTGCTGTCACCGCGCGGCCGACGGCGCCACATCCCTCGGAGAGCCCGCATGAGGAGCATCACCGTCGTCGGCGCGTCACTGGCAGGCCTGAGCACGGTCCGCGCGCTGCGCACACAGGGCTACGACGGCGAGATCGTCGTCGTCGGGGAGGAGCGGCACGCCCCCTACGACCGGCCGCCGCTGTCCAAGGAGTTCCTCAAGGGAGACCTCGACGCCGACGCGCTCGCGCTCGGCGACGCGGACGAATACGAGGACCTGGACGTGCACTGGCTGCTCGGCGAGCGCGCGGTGCGGCTCGACCCCGCATCCCGGACCGTCACACTGGCCGGCGGACGGCACGTGCGCACCGAGGGCGTCGTCATCGCGACCGGTGCCGCGCCGCGGACGCTCCCCGGCATGGACGGACTGGCCGGCGTCCACACCCTGCGCACCCTGGACGACGCCCAGACCCTGCGCGACGAACTGCTCAGCGGCCTGCCCCGGGTCGTCGTCATCGGCGCCGGCTTCATCGGTGCCGAGGTGGCGTCCACCGCCCACCGGCTAGGGCTGCACGTCACCGTCGTCGAGGCGCTCGACGTTCCGCTGGAACGCCAACTGGGACGCGAGATGGGGCGGGTGTGCTCCTCGCTGCACAGTGATCACGGGGTCGGCCTGCTGTGCGGCATCGGCGTCGCGGGACTCATCGGCGAGGGCCGGGTCACCGGGGTGCGACTGGCGGACGGGCGCGTGCTCCCCGCCGACATCGTGGTGGTCGGAGTGGGCGTGCGGCCCGCCACCGACTGGCTCGACGGCTCCGGCGTACAGGTGGACGACGGCGTGGTGTGCGACGCCGGCTGCGCCACCACCGTCCCGGGTGTGGTCGCCGTCGGTGACGTCGCCCGCTGTCCCAACCCGTTCACCGGGCGGCACGCCCGCATCGAGCACTGGAGCAACGCAACGGAGCAGGGGACGACCGCCGCACGCACGCTGCTGTCGGGTGTGCCGGCCGCCGCACCGGTCACCGCGCCCTACTTCTGGTCCGACCAGTACCAGGTGCGCATCCAGCTCGCCGGACACGTCGCTCCCGGCGCCCGGCCGGAGGTCGTCGACGGCGACCTCGACAGCCGTTGCTTCACCGCCGTCTACCGGCGCGAGGACACACCGGTCGCGGTGCTCTCCCTGAACCAGCCCAAGCTGTTCAACCGACTCCGCCGCACCCTCACCCCCGCCGCCGTGCCCGCCGCCTCATGAGCCCCGCGCGTCAACTCCCCCTGGTCCACCGCGAGATCGACATGAGGATTCCGCGGCATCTGCGGTACACCTGGGACCACGAGTGGCTCGTCGTGGACGAGGGAAACGCCACCATCGGCATCACCGCGTTCGCGGCCGAGGCCCTCGGCGACGTCGTCCACCTCCGGCTGCCGGACGTCGGCACCTGGGTCGAGGCCGGGGAGATCTGCGGGGAGATCACCTCCTCGACCGGCACGGGCGCCCTGTACGCCCCCGCCACCGGCCGGGTCCTGGAGGTCAACACCGCGCTGACCCACGACCCCGGCGTTGTCAACTCCGCGCCGTACACCGGCGGTTGGCTGTTCCGCCTGAGGGTGGAGAACATCGCCGGCGCACTGACCGCCGACGCGTACGCCGCCCACTGCGCCCACACACAAGGAGTCCGCCGATGACCCGGTTCGAGCCGTCCGACACCTGACCCCGCAACCGACACACCTCCCGCAGGGGCGTGACCGGGACCGCCCGGCACGGCCCGCCCATCCCACGGAGTATGGCGTGGCAATCAGCGTCTTCGACCTGTTCTCCATCGGCATCGGCCCGTCCAGCTCGCACACCGTCGGCCCGATGCGCGCGGCCGCGATGTTCGCCGCCCGGCTGAAGAAGGACGGCGTGCTGGCCCAGACCACCGCGGTGCGAGCGGAGCTGTTCGGCTCCCTCGGCGCCACCGGCCACGGCCACGGCACCCCCAAGGCCGTCCTGCTCGGCCTGGAGGGCAACGAACCGCACACGGTCGACGTCACCCAGGCCGACCTGGACGTCGAGCGGATCCGCAGCACCGGCCGGATCCGCCTCCTCGGCGCCGAGATCGACGCCGCCCACGAGATCGACTTCGACGCCTCGACCCAGCTCGTCCTGCACCGTCGGCGCTCACTGCCGTACCACGCCAACGGCATGATCCTCTTCGCGTACGACGCCGACGGCGTGCCGCTGCTGGAGAAGACCTACTACTCGGTCGGCGGCGGTTTCGTGGTCGACGAGGACTCCGTGGGCGCCGACCGGATCAAGGCGGACGACACCGAGCTGCCCCACCCCTTCCGCACCGGTGACGAACTGCTGCGGCTCGCCCGCGAGACCGGCCTGTCCATCTCCGCGCTGATGCTGGAGAACGAGAAGGCCTGGCGCACCGAGGCGGAGATCCGCGCGGGTCTGCTGGAGATCTGGCGGGTCATGGAAGGCTGTGTCTCCCGCGGGCTGTCCCGCGAGGGGATCCTCCCCGGCGGCCTGAAGGTCCGGCGGCGGGCCGCGGCGGCGGCTCGGGCGCTGCGCAGCGAGGGCGACCCGACGGGCCGCGCGATGGAATGGGTCACCCTCTACGCGATGGCGGTGAACGAGGAGAACGCCGCCGGCGGCCGGGTCGTGACCGCCCCGACCAACGGCGCGGCCGGCATCATCCCCGCCGTCCTGCACTACTACCTGAACTTCGTCCCCGGCGCCGACGAGGACGGCATCGTCCGCTTCCTTCTCGCCGCCGGCGCCATCGGCATGCTCTTCAAGGAGAACGCCTCCATCTCCGGCGCCGAGGTCGGCTGCCAGGGCGAGGTCGGCTCCGCCTGCTCGATGGCCGCCGGAGGCCTCGCCGAGGTGCTGGGCGGCAGCCCGGAAAAGGTGGAGAACGCCGCCGAGATCGGCATGGAACACAATCTCGGCCTGACCTGCGACCCGGTCGGCGGCCTGGTCCAGATCCCGTGCATCGAGCGCAACGGCATGGCCGCGGTGAAGGCGGTCACCGCCGCCCGGATGGCCCTGCGCGGCGACGGCCGGCACCACGTCTCCCTCGACAAGGTCATCAAGACCATGAAGGAGACCGGCGCCGACATGAAGGTCAAGTACAAGGAGACCGCCCGCGGCGGACTCGCCGTCAACGTCATCGAGTGCTGAGGAAACGGGCCGGAGCCGTGGTCACCGATCCGGAAGGAGGGCTGGCGAAGTGAGCCAGTACATGACGCGGACCGGAGTACTTCCTGGCCGTGCCCACGCCGGAACCCCCCTCGCCCCGCCCCGGCCGCGGTCCCTCGGCACCCACAGCCGCCCCCGGCGTGTCGCCATGCTCAGCGTCCACACCTCACCGCTGCACCAGCCGGGCACCGGCGACGCCGGCGGGATGAACGTCTACATCGTCGAGCTCGCCAAGCGCCTCGCCGCCCTCGACATCGAGGTGGAGATCTTCACCCGGGCCACCTCCGCCGCACTCCCGCCCAGCGTCGAACTGGCACCCGGCGTCCTGGTACGGCACGTGACCGCCGGACCCTACGAAGGGCTGGCCAAGGAGGACCTGCCCGCCCAGCTCTGCGCCTTCACCCACGGCGTGACTCAGGCCTGGGCCGGCCGTCGCCCCGGTCACTACGACCTGCTCCACTCGCACTACTGGCTCTCCGGCCACGTCGGCCGCCTCGCCGCCGGGCGCTGGGGCGTACCGCTGGTGCACGCCATGCACACCATGGCCAAGGTCAAGAACGCCTCCCTCGCCGAGGGCGACACCCCCGAGCCCGCGTCGCGCGTGACCGGCGAGACACACGTCGTACGGGCAGCCGACCGGCTGATAGCGAACACCGACAGGGAAGCGGCGGAACTGCTGCGCCACTACGACGCCGACACGGACCGGGTCGCCGTCGTCCATCCCGGCGTCAACCTGGAGCGATTCCGCCCCGACAGCCGCGGCATCGCGACCGGCCGGGCCGCGGCCCGCGCCCGCCTCGGTCTGCCACAGGACGCGTTCGTACCGCTCTTCGCCGGTCGCATACAGCCGTTGAAGGCGCCCGACATCCTGCTGCGCTCGGTGGCCTACCTGCTCGCCGAGCGGCCGTGGCTGCGTGAGCGGATCACGGTTCCGGTGGTGGGCGGGCCGAGCGGCACCGGTCTGGCCAGGCCGGAAGGGCTGCAGAAGCTGGCCGCCCGGCTGGGCATCTCCGACGTCGTCCTCTTCCGCCCGCCCGTCGGCCAGGACCTACTCGCCGACTGGTACCGCGCGGCGTCCGTCCTGGTCAAGCCGTCCTACAGCGAGTCCTTCGGCCTCGTGGCCGTCGAGGCACAGGCCTGCGGCACACCGGTGATCGCCGCCGAGGTCGGCGGCCTGCCGGTGGCGGTGCGGAACGGCGTGAGCGGCGTACTCGTACGCGGGCACGATCCCGCGGACTACGCGCGGGCGCTGTACGGCTTCGCCGACGACCCGTCACTCTCCGCCCGGATGGGCGCGGCCGCGGCCCGGCACGCCCGGCGCTTCGGCTGGGACACGGCCGCGGTGGCGACAGCGGAGGTGTACACGGCGGCACTGCACGAGCGCCGCCTGCGCGGGTGAACACCGAAAGCGGCCCCTGAGACGCCCATGGCGGAGCGCCGGCCGCGCCACACCGTCGGCCGGCCCGACCTGACGTTGGCTCAGGGATCGTGAGACGGCCGGTCTCGGGTTCGAACGGCACTCCCGGAATCGGGACGGCCCAGTCCTGCCGTTCAAGCCAGTGTGCGGTCTCGGTCGCGCTCAGGAGAATGGGTGTCGGTGGGTGAGGGTACCCAGGGGGACGTGTCTGATGCTGCCACTGTGTTGCGGCGGACGACGCGCCGGGGCGGCAGGGGCGGCTCGCCGCACGCGGTGCTGGTCGTGATGTGTGTCGGCTACTTCCTGGTGCTGCTCGACGTCACGATCGTCAACGTTGCGCTACCGCGCATCGGCAGCTCGCTGGGCGCCGATGTGAGCGGCCTGCAGTGGGTGGTGGACGGCTATGCACTGGCGTTGGCGTCGCTGATGCTGACCGCCGGCACGCTGGGCGATCTGCGCGGTCACAAGCGGATCGTGGTGACCGGGCTGATCGTCTTCGGGGCGGGATCACTGGCGTGCGGGCTGGCTCCCGGCGTCGCGGTGCTGGTCGCCGCGCGCGTGGTGCAGGGCGTGGGAGCAGCGCTGCTGCTGCCGGGAACACTGGCGATCATCAGTGACGCCTTTCCCGACGGCGCCGGACAGGCGAAGGCGATCGGTGTCTGGGCGGGCATCGGCAGCCTGGCTCTGCCCGCGGGACCGCTGCTGGGTGGGGCTCTGGTCGACGGCTTCGGCTGGCGCGCGATCTTCCTGCTGAATGTGCCGATCGTGCTGCCGGCCCTGGCCTGGACCGGAATGATCGTCAAGGAAAGCAGGGAACCGCAGGGCCGGGAGCTGGATCTGCCGGGGGTGGTGCTGGGAAGCCTGCTGTTGCTGGCGACCACGTACGCGTTCATCCAGGCAGGTCGCTCCGGCGCCGGATCCGTGCACGTCGTGGTCGCGGCGGTGGCGGCCCTGGTGTCGCTCGGCGCGCTGGTTGTCGTCGAGCGACGCCGCGGGGACCAGGCGATGCTGCCGCTGGCCCTGTTCAGGCGGCCGGGCTTCGACGTGGCGAACATCGCGGCCGGGACGATGAATCTGGGCACCCTGGGCACGCTGTTCGTCCTGATGCTGTTCCTGCAGTCCCTCCAGCACCATCCGCCGCTCGCCGCCGGGCTGGCGATCGTTCCGCTGTTCGCGCCGCTCGCGGTCCTCGCGCCGCTCGCGGTCCTCGCGCCGCTCGCGGTCCTCGCGCCGCTCGGCGGACGGCTCACCAGCCGGATCGGAGCCCGCCTCCCGGCCACCGTCGGACTGCTGATCGCGGCCGCAGGACTGGCACTGCTGATCCGAGTGAACCCGTCGTCCGACTACGCAGTCATGCTCCCCGCGTTCCTGCTCTGGGGCATCGGACTGGGCCTGCTCACACCCGCCGTCGTCGCCGCGGCCATCGCCGCCGTGCCCGGGGAACGCACCGGGCTCGCCTCGGCCATCAACAACACCGCACGCCAGGCCGGCGGCGCCATCGGTATCGCAGTCGCGGGCGCGATCGCAGGACAGCCCGGCAGCGCCTCGCACTTCCTGCGCGGCTTCCACACCGTCGCTGCCGGCTCGGCGCTGCTCTACCTCGCCGCCGGGCTCCTCGCGGTCTGCCTCCTGCCCGGTGCCCTCATCCCGCGGACCGGCCGCGACCGGTCCCGTCGAAGGGAATAGGCGACGTGCGGGAGCCCGGCGCAGACCACAGCAACGAACGAGCGGAGAACACCCATGCCCGAGCCCTCCGGATACACCTACGGCACCGACGAGGCCGCCCGCTCCCCGGTCTCGCTCGCCGAACTCGACGAGCTGCGCGGAAGCGTGGGCCTGACATCGGAGGACGAGCACTATCTCCGCATGGCCGCCGATGTCCTGTCCCCACAGGCCGAAGCCATGGTCGACACCTGGCGGGGGCTCATCGCCGAGCAGCCGCATCTCGCCGCCTACTCCGCCCACCCTGACGGACGGCCCAACCCGGAGTACTCGGCCGCGTCCAAGCCGCGCTTCGCCCAGTGGATCATCGATGTCTGCACCCGCCCCTACGACCAGGCATGGCTGGACTACCAGCAAGAGATCGGGATACGCCACACCCGCACCGCCAAGAACCGCACCGACGACGCCGACGCCCCCGACCACATCCCCCTGCGCCACCTGCTGGCCTTCACCGCCCCACTCATCCTCACCACCAAGCCCTTCCTGGAGGGGCACGGCCACAGTCCCGACCAGGTCGAGCGCATGTACGCGGCATGGGCGAAAGCGGTCGTCCTGCATGTCACCCTGTGGGCACGCGCCTACACGACCCCCGCGAACTGGTGACCCGGCAGGAACCGTCGACTGATCGCCGCACAGGCCGGCCGGCAGGGCCCGCCACAACCTGGTCCCGGCTGTCAGTGGTCGCCGAAGACCTCCTTGACCTCGCGCAGCGCGTAGCCGACCAGCACGTACCCGGCGGCCGGGCCTTGCCGGCGGCGAGCGCGGACAGCACCGCGGCCGTCACCGCAGTCCAGCCGATGCCCAGCGGCGAGTGGTGGGGCCGGAAGCCTGCGGCCGGCACCCAAGTGGACTGCACCAGCAGGTACACCGTCAGTAGCCCGACGCCGACACCGATCAGCTTCAGCGCACGGCGCTGAGGGTCCTCACCGGTACCGGACAGCTCCCGGATCACCACGGCGGAGTCACCGATCTCGATCAGGGAGTCCAGGCCGAATCCGGCCGGCGCCACGGATCGCGCCGAGATCGCGGCGACGGCGAGCACCAGGGCCCTGCGCAGCGCTCCTCGCCCGGAGCGTCAGCTGGTGACACGCATGTAGGTGAGGATCACCGCGCTGCTCTTGAGGACCGTGTGGTCAGTGAGTGTCCAGGTACGCGGGTCGAAGGCGGCCTTGCGGGAGAACAGGGGGATCCCGTCGCCGATGGTGAGCGGGGCGACCTTGAGGATCAGTGTGTCGATCTCGGTGTACAGAGAGCCGGCCAGCTCGGCTCCGCCGATCAGCCAGATGTCCTTGCCCTTCTGCTGCTTGAGCTCCCGCACGGTCGCCACAGGATCGTCGGCGACGAGTTCGACGGCCGGGTCCGGGCTCTCGGTCAGGCTCCGGGAGAAGACCAGGTGACGCAGGTGGGGGTAGGCGTCGGTGATCCCGGCAGCCAGACCGATCTCGTAGCTGCGCCGTCCTTCGAGCACGGTGTCGAAGTGCGTACCTGTCGCCGTGACGGACAGCGCCTCCCGGGCCTGTATGGGCAGCGTCTCCGGGAATTCGGCTACAAGGTGCTGGATGTAGTCCTCCGACATGGGCCAGAAGCCGTTCGGACCGGTGGGGTCCGCGCCGTCCGGGCCCGCGATGAAGCCATCGAGGGTAGTGGCGATGTAGTGGACGAGCCTGCGCACGTCGAGTTCCTTCCGTCGGTCGGCTGCCGCGGTGCGGCTCGGGCTGCCGGATGGCGTGCCGGGTGCGAAGCCGCTTGGTGATCATCGCACCGGACCGACCGTGCGAGCAGCGTGCTGTCAATTCTCGTGAACATTCGCACGCGCGCCGGGGCCCAGCCGGCGCCGTCTCGTTGCGCTGTCGCCTTGATGCAAGGTCCGTTGTGAGACTCAGCGTTGTCCGAAACAGACGCTGGAAGCGATGAATTCGGCGGTGGTTCGCAGTCTCAGTCCTGTAGCCAACCGATCGGAGTGGTGATGGGCAGGCTGAGTCAGGTGGCCGATGGTGTCTGGGTCCGGCAGAGCGAGTGGGTCTGGGCCAATTCCGTCGTGGTGCGCGGGGGGATGGACTGGTCCTGGTCGATCCGGGCATCCATGGCTCGGAGTTGAATCAACTCGCCGATGACGTGGGCCGGCTCGGCGTTCCGGTGGTCGCCGGCTTTTGCACCCATCCCCACTGGGATCACCTGCTGTGGCATTCCCGGTTCGGCGATGTGCCGCGCTATGCCAGTCCCGCCGCCGCGCAGGTTGCCGGTCAGGCCCGAGAGCGGTCGCAGGCGATGGCGGCGGAGAGCGCGTCCGGTGTCCCTCTGGACCTGGTGGCTCTGGTCACCCCGCTGCCCGCGGACGGCGGACCGGTGCCGGGCGAGGTCATCGAGCATCAGGCGCATGCTGTCGGTCACGCGGCGGTCCTCCTCGCGGACCGTGGTGTCCTGCTCGCCGGCGACATGCTCTCCGACGTCCTGATCCCGATGCTCGACATTCGCCAGGACGATCAGGCGGGAGCCTACGCGGCCGCGCTCGACCGGCTGGGTGAAGCGGCCGGGCACGTCGATGTCGTCGTCCCCGGCCACGGCGCCGTTGCCGAGGGTCCCGAGGTGGTGGCCCGCCTCGCCGCCGATCGTGCCTACATCGAGGCGCTCCGGCGAGGAGAGGATCCGGTCGACGCGCGTCTGGGGCCGCACGCGGACTGGCTCTTCGGCCCTCACCGGTCGAACCTGGAGCAGGCCCGGGGGCGGTAGGGTCCGGGGGACGTGGCGGGTAGGCCGGAGCCGGAGCCGCCGACAGGCCACATCGACGGGGAACAAAGGGCGCAAGTACGGGAGTTGAGGTCATGAGGGCCCGACGTGTGTCATCCTCTGATCATGACTGACCGAGGCGACTGGGGCAGAAGGCTGCAGACTGATCGACCGCACTCAGCGCGTGTGTGGGACTACCTGCTCGGCGGAAAGAACCACTACCTGGTGGACAGTCAGGCCGGTGACTTGATCCTCCAGACCTTCCCTGAATTTGCGGCCCTCGCCCGGGTGCAACGGCGCTTCCTGGTACGAGCGGTGCGGTTTCTGGCGCGCGAGGCCGGGATCCGCCAGTTCCTCGACATCGGTACCGGGTTGCCCACTGCCAACAACACCCATGAGGTCGCCCAGAGCATCGCACCCGAGAGCAAGATCGTCTACGTGGACAACGACCCCATCGTCCTCGCCCACGCGGACGCGTTGTTGCGCAGTACACCAGAAGGAAAGTGCGCCTACCTCGATGCCGATGTGCGCGATCCGCAGAAGATCCTCACCCAGGCGGCTCACACACTGGACTTCGACGAGCCCATCGGCCTGATGCTGCTCAACATCATGGGCCAGGTCTCGGACGAGGAGGAGCCCGAGCGGATCGTGGCCCAGCTGATCGATGCTTTGCCACGGGGCAGCTACGTGGCCTTGAGCGATGGCACGAACACCAGCGAAGCACTCAAGGCGGCCGTCGAGGGATACAACGCACAGTCCGTCAATACGTACCACCTGCGCACACCGGAGCACATCGGGAGCTTTCTGCACGGGTTGACTCTGGTCGAGCCAGGCCTGGTGAGATCTGCCGAATGGCGTCCAGACTCCGATTCCGCCGACATCACCCAGGAGCAGGGCCACGCCGTCGGGGCGGTGGGCCTGAAAGTGTAGGACTTCATCCGAGGTGCACCCCGCCCGGCACTGGACAGGAACTCTCGCTCGCCGTGGCCTTCCAGCGCCTGCGGCTCAGGCGAGAGACCCCGCGTCGAGGGCCCCTCGCCCCTGCACCGGCGGCATCACGCGGGGGCGGTCTTCTCTGATCGGTATGGAACCGCAAGGTGAGCACCCCGCATGCGGTCCGGCTCATCGCCAGGTCGGGGAAGGCGGTGACATAGGCAGGGGTTGAGCTCGTCACGGTCTACTCCTTGGTCCGTGGACGCGTCCGGTCGGTGTCGCGTCCTTGCGACCGGACAACCTCCCTGCCTGCCCGATCTGTACCCGGCGGCCAGATCACCTGCCGAGGACAGCCATAAGCCATTTTTCTGGCCGGGCCGGGCTTCGATCAGACGGCCTCGGAACGTCTCGGTCGTGGCCAAGTCGTTCCAGTCGGCCCCTCGTGGCCGATGCGCCACGCACGGGGTATGCCGGGGCCGTCCGTCCGTCCGCCCGCCGCCCGCCCAGTGCCGGGGCCGAGCTGGCGAGGCCCCGCGAACCCGGTAGCTGGCGCCGCCATGACACGAGAGCCTGGCCGACGACCGAACGCCCCGGCCGACACACCGGCTCTGCGTCCGCAGGACCGTAGCCGTCCGCTCCTCGGACGAGAATCTGACCCATGTCCAGTGAACCAGACGCTTACACGGGCCAGACGCTGTGCGGCAGCGGATGGCGTTCCCCGCTGCGTGCCTTCTTGCGCACCGAGACCGGCGGCGCCGCCGTCCTGGTCGCCTCCGCACTCGCCGCACTCGTCTGGGTCAACGTGGCACCCTCTGCATACACGTCGTTCTGGGACACCCGCCTGTCTGTCCGCTTCGGCGCGTACGGGATCTCGCTCGGTCTGCGCGAGTGGGTCAACAGCGGCCTGATGACGTTCTTCTTCTTCGTTGTCGGTCTGGAGGCCCGCCGCGAGTTCGACGTGGGAGAACTACGCGAGCGCAAGCGGTTCGCGCTGCCGCTCGTCGCGGGGCTCTGCGGCATGATCGTGCCCATCGCCCTCTACCTCGCCGTCAACGCCGGCCACGGCAGCGAGCAGGGCTGGGGTGCGGCGATGTCCACCGACACCGCGTTCGCCCTGGGCGTGCTGGCCGTCGTGGGCCGCGGCATGCCGCCCGGGCTGCGGGTGTTCATCCTCCTGCTGACCGTGGTCGATGACTTCTTCTCCCTCGGCGTCATCGCCTTCGCCTACAGCGACCGCATCGCCGTGCCCCCACTCGTCGTGGCCATTGGCACCCTCGCACTCGTCCTGCTCGCTCGGCGGCTCGACGTGCGCCGGGGCAGCGTGTACGCGCTTCTGGGCGTCGTCGCCTGGGTCGCCCTGCTGGAGTCGGGCGTGGACCCGGTCGTGATCGGACTCGCCCTGGGACTGCTCACCTACGCCTACCCTGCCGCGCGCGCCGACCTGGAACATGCGAGCGGTCTGTTCCGGCTGTTCCGCGAGCAGCCCACTCCGGAACTGGAGCGGTCCGTCCGCGCCGGCATCGCCTCGGCGATCTCACCCAACGACCGCCTGCAACGGATCTACCACCCCTGGACCAGCTACCTGATCGTCCCGCTGTTCGCCCTGGCCAACGCCGGAATCGAGATCAGCAGCGACCAACTGGCACGAGCCTTCACCTCGCCCGTCACCCTGGGCATCCTCGTCGCCTACGTCCTGGGCAAGCCACTGGGCATCCTCGGGGCCTGTGCGCTCGCCACTCTCGCCTCCCGCGGGGGGCTGCGCCTCCCGGTCGGCTGGGGAGCGGCAACCGCCGGCGGCGCCCTGTGCGGGGTCGGGTTCACCGTTTCCCTGCTCATCGCGACCCTCGCCTTCCACGGTGCACGCCTGGACGAGGCCAAGATCGGCATCCTCGCCACACTGGTCTGCTCCTTCCTGACGGCCCGGCTCGTCACCGCCGTGATCGGCCTTCTGCCGGCTCCCCTGCGGCTCCGGGCCCTGCTCGGGAAGGCGGAGATGATCGTCGACCTGGCCGTACCCGTCGACCCCGACCGCGATCACATCCGAGGGCCACACCACGCATCGGTCACTGTCGTGGAGTACGGCGACTACGAATGCCCCTACTGCGGGCAGGTCGAGCCCGTCGTCCGTGAACTTCTCGCCGACTTCGGAGACGTGCGCTACGTATGGCGCCACCTTCCCCTGACCGACGTGCACATCCACGCCCAACTCGCCGCCGAGGCCTCCGAAGCAGCCGCACGCCAGGGCCGCTTCTGGGACATGCACGACCTGCTGCTCAGCCGTCAAGAAGCCCTCCGCATCGAGGACCTGTACACTCACGCGGCCGACATCGGCCTGGACATGGAGCGCTTCGAACGAGACATGCGCGCCCACGCCGGCGCGGCCCGCATCGCCGAGAACGTGGATTCGGCCGATCTCAGCAGCGTGGCCGGAACGCCCACCTTCTTCATCAACGGCCGCAGACACCACGGTGCCTACAATCTCACCAGCCTCACCGCAGCGGTCCGTGCCGCCCGCGAACGCGCCTCCGTCACCACGTGACGGACCACAGCAGAGGTACCTCGCCGTGACTCGGGCTGACACGCACCGCACCTGCGGCGGCTCGCCGATCGTCCGCCGGGGTGGAAGACCGCAATCCAGGGTGTCCGTGTCAGCGATTCTTGAGCGCGTGCCGTCGAAGGTTGAGTGCCGACAGTTCGCGACGCGGATACTGAAGCATGCAGTTCATCTTCTTCATGACCTTGCCCGGCCTGGTCGTCGTGCTGACGCTGCTGGCCTTCGTCGATCAGCTGCTCATGCGCATGGGACGGGCGGGAGTGCTGCCATGGCGGAACAATGCACGTCAGGGCCAGATCTCAGCCACCGGATTCGAGCAGCTGCACGCAAGCCTCTCGCCGGGCAAGCAGCATGAGCTGAAGGAACGGCAGTCGGCACTGGTCCTACCGGACAACGAGGATGACGGAGCGCCGCCGAATGGAACAACGGTCGACCTGGCCGGAGGAACCGCTGTCGTTCGGTTGCCTCTTTCCGACCGGCAGAGGGGTCGATCAAGCTCCGATGACACACGCTCGACCTAGGTGTGTTGTCCCGGGACGTTGGTGACACGCGTGCTGGGTGCTTGAACAGGTGAGGGCCTTCTGGGTTCGGTG
>NZ_BNBC01000066.1 GCF_014654675.1 Streptomyces spiralis | reverse complement strand
GGGCAACGACGAGGCCAAGGACAACAACGGCACCGTCATCCCCGACTGCTGACGACCGTGCCTCCGGCGGACCACCACCGCCACCCGCCGGAGGCACCCTCGTGTCCATCGCCGCACCCGGCGGGTTCAGCCGTCGACCACCTGATCGATGAGCCGCTGCAGGTACAAGCCGCGCTGTGCGTCCAGTTCCGTCGGTGTACGGGTGCGCACGGCGGTCGCGAAGTCCCGGCGCAGGATCGGCCAGCACTCCTCGTGGTCGATGCCTGCGGTGTCGTACGTCAACGGCGGCTCGGCTCCGAAGAGTTCCACCCGGGTCAGGGCCCGGGGAAGGTTGACGGCACCGGACAGCGACGCCTGGCTGATCGCGCCGTTGGCGTGCTCGCAGGTGAGCTCGATCCAGCGGCGGGGGTCTCCGCTGCCGCGGACGGCGGTGATGGGACCGACGGCGGCGTCCAGCAGGTCGAGGAGGTGGGGCCCCAGATCGAGCAGCGCGCCGTGCTCGAGACGCCAGCCGGTGGCGAAGTCGCCGCCCAGGAAGGCGCCGTGAAGGTAGCAGGAGCGGGCTCCGGCCACCTCCAGCCCGCGGGCGGTGTCCAGAAAGGCGCGGGTCGTGGGGTGGTAGCGCTTGGTCAGGACGAGCTGCGAGACGACACCGGCCTCCGCCACGGCATCGGCGAGCCGCTGCGCGGTGGTCAGGTCGGGACCGAGGGGCTTCTCCAGGAGCAGGTGCTTTCCTCGCTTGGCGGCCGACGGAGCGAGTTCCGCCTGTATCGCGGGCGGAACGGCGAAGGCCACCGCCTCGCAGCGGTCGAGGAGTTCCTCGAACTCGGTGGCGACCTGGGCGCCGTAGGGGGCTGCGGCCTGTCGCGCGGCGTCGGGGCGGCGGGCCCAGACGGCGGCGAGCCGGGTTTCCGGGCCGGTGGCCAGCATGCGTGCGTGCATGGCCCGGGCCCAGGGGCCGGCGCCCACGAGGCCGACCTCGACGGGCTGGTGCTTCCAGTGGGCTGGTTCAGTGGTCACGGTGTTCCTGTCGGTATGCGCACGGTGCTGTGCTTCGTGCTGCGCACAGTGATGTGCCTCGTGCGGGTTCAGGTGGCGAGGCGTGCGAGGCGGGCGTCGGCCTGGGCGGGGGAGTAGAGGATTTCGACCACCATGCCTGCCGCGCCGATGACACCGGCGTGGTCGCCGAGTCGTGACGTGACGATCTGCAGGTTCGCGGTGGTGCGGGGCATGGCACGCCGGTAGAGGAGTTCGCGGACGCCCGTCATGAACGGCACCCCGGAGAGGTCTCCGGCGAGCATCAGAACGCCCGGGTTGAGGAGGGTGACCACGGTCACCAGGACCTCTCCCACTCGGCGTCCGGCCTCCCGGGCCAGCCGGATCGCGTCGGGGTGACCCTCGGCGAGGAGGCGCTTGACGTCGGATCCGGAGGTGGTTTCCAGGCCGATTTCGGAGAGCTGCCGTGCGAGTGCCCGGCCGCTGGCGACGGCGGCCAGACAACCCTGCGAGCCGCACATGCACAGCGCGTCGGGCTGGTCGTGCAGGCGGATGTGGCCGATGTCGCCGGCGCCGCCGTCGATGCCGCGGTAGACACCGTCCCCGATGACGACGCCGGCGCCGATGCCGGTGGACACCTTGACCAGGACGAAGGCCGAGCAGTCACGGTGGTTGGCCTGGCGCTCGGCCAGGGCCATGAGGTTGGCGTCGTTGTCCAGGAAGACGGGGATCCCGTCCTCGGGGCCGGACGCCACATGCTCGGCGTAGGCCTTCTGCAGGCGTTCCCGGATGGGGTACCGGTCCCAGCCGGGCATGATGGGCGGCTCGACGACGCGTCCCGTCTCCCAGTCGACGGGCCCCGGCACGGACATGCCGATGCCGCACACATGGTCGGGGCCGACCCCGGCGGCGGCGATCAGGTCCGGGAAGGAGGCGGCCAGGTGGTCCAGCACCTCCTCCGGGCCACGGGTGATCTCCAATGGGCCGGTGTGCTCGGCGAGGATGGTGCCCGCGAGGTCCAGGACCGCGGTGCGGGCGTGCCGGGTCTCGAGGTCGACGGCGATGACCGATGCGTGCGTGGGGTCGAAGACGATCCGGTCCGAGGGGCGGCCACCGGTGGAGGTGCCGGTGGTGTGGCGCAGCCATCCCGCGCGGTTGAGCAGGTCCAGTCGCTGGCCGACGGTGGAGCGGGACAGTCCCGTGGCGCGCTGCAGGGCGGCGCGGGTGTTGGCACGGCCGCTGCGGATCAGCTGCAGCAGTTCTCCGGCGCTTACCTGATTCGGTGTCATCGTCCATCCCCCACGCTTCAGCTCTTGTCGGCGCCGCTGGTGAGGCCCTCGGTGAGCAGGCGCTCGGCGGCGAAGAACAGAACTACCACGGGAATCGTCAGGACCACCGAACCGGCCATGAGCACGGTCTTGGGCACTTCGATGCCGTTGGAGAGCTGCGCCAGGCCCAGGGAGACCGTCCACTTGTCCGGGTCGGCGGCCAGGAACAGCAGGGCGAAGAGGAACTCGTTCCAGGCGATCATGAAGATGTACAACCCGGTCGCCATCAGCGAGGGCAGGGCCAGGGGGAGGATCACCTTGCGCACGGTCTGCAGCCGGCTGCAGCCGTCGAGGGCCGCCGCTTCCTCGATGGAGTAGGGGATGGTGACGAGGTAGTTCTTCAGCATGTAGATCGACACCGGCACCGTCTGGGCGACGTAGACGATGGCGAGGCCGACCAGGCTGGAGGACAGTCCCATCCTGGCGAAGATCACGAACAGCGGAACGGCCAGCAGGGTCGCCGGGAAGAGATAGACGGCCAGGAAGAGTGCGCTGACCTGGCGGTGGCCGAAGAACTTCAGACGGCTGACGGCGTAGGCGCCGGGTACGGCGGCCAGCAGCGTCAGGGCGACGGTGCCCAGGGAGACCAGTGCGGAGTTGAGCAGGAACTTCACGAAGCCCTGCCCACCGTCGTCGGTGGACCGCAGGACGTCGTGGTAGGTCGACAGCGTGAAGTCCTTGGCCGATATCCACAGGGATCCGGGGTCGAGGAGGAGCGCGTCGATGGGCTTCACCGACAGCAGCAGCATGTAGTAGAAGGGCAGCAGGGTGATCACCGCGAGGAACGCGATGACGAGCCGGCGCAGGACGCCGAAGAGTCGCTCCTCGAACTGCGCCCTGCTCGGAGCGGCCTTGCGGGTCACGATTCCTCCTGGACCTTGTTGCCGAAGAACTTGAAGTAGAGGCCCAGCAGGAGCATCAGGGAGGCGGCCAGGACGAGGGCCTGGGCGGCCGCGGCTCCCACGTCGTAGCGGGCGGTGAGGAAGTCGTACACGCGCACGGCGGCGACGTCGGTGCCGGCGCCGCCTCCCGTCAGCAGGTAGACGTCGTCGAACTTGTTGAAGGTCATGATGAAGCGCAGGACGCACAACAGGGCGATGACGGGCATGAGCTGGGGGAGGAGTATGTGGCGGAAGCGCTGGGTGGGGGTGGCCCCGTCGACCTTCGCGGCTTCCTCGAGTGTGTGGGGCACCGCCTGGAGGCGGGCGAGGATGAACAGGAAGGCGAAGGGGAAGTAGCGCCAGCACTCGAAGGCGATCACGGTCAGCAGGGCCAGGGGGACGTCGACGTGCACACCGAGCAGGTGGACCGAGTACTCCCGGGTCGACAGGAAGGCGATCGGGTGGTCCCAGCCGAACAGGCGCCGGCCCCAATCGTTGACGACGCCGTACTGCGGACTGAGCGCGACCTCCCAGACGAAGGCCACCGCGACGACGGGGGCCACGTAGGGCAGCAGCATCGCGGCGCGCAGCAGGCCGCGGCCGCGGAAGGGCTTGCGCAGCGCGAGCGCGGCCACGAGGCCGAGAGCGACCGAGCCCAGAGTGCCACCCGCGGTGTACAGCAGGGTCGTGGTCAGGCTCGACCAGAAGCCGGCCGAGTCGAAGACCTGGGCGAAGTTGTCCAGGGACCAGTGGCCGAACAGCCCCATGCCCTGGATGTCGACGAGCTTGGCCTTCTGGAACGCCAGCAGCACGGTCCACAGAATGGGCAGGACCACCACCACCAGGACCACGACGAAGGTGGGGGAGACGAAGGCGAGGCCGGCGCGGTTGGCGCGGCGGCTCGCGGTCATCGGGCGGGAGGTCCGGGAGGCGGGCCCGGCGGTGGACCGGGGGCCTGTCGCCCGGCGCTGTGGCGCGCCGGCGGGAGCTGTAGTCATGAGGGGACCTTTGCGACGTGCAGGCGGGCGGCTATTGCAGGGACTTCTTCAGGGCGGCGACGTCGGCGTCGGCTTCGCGTGCCGCCTCGGTGGCGGAGATCTGGCCGCCGGTCATGGCGCCGATGGCCTTGGGAACGGGCAGTTCGCCGTTGGTGGCGCCGACGAGGGCTCCCTCACCCTGGGTGATGCCCCAGCGCCGCATGTGGCTGACGCCGGCGGCGAGCCGGTTGAGCAGGGTGGGCGGATAGACCTGGTCGAAGGGCTTGCGGGTGTCGACGCCGATGGGGCTGTGACGCCAGGCGTCGAGGTAGCGCCGCGGCTGGGCGGCCGTGCCGTTCCGGACGGGGATCTTGCCCTCGGGTGACATGCCGAACCAGGACTCGTAACCCGTGCCCATCATGTACTCGATGAACTCGCGGGAGGCGGCGGTCTCGGCCGTCTTGGTGGTCACCCATGAGGTGATCTCGCCGAACTGGGCGGGTTCGGAGCCGTCGGGACCCTTCATCGCCGTCACGATCCCGCTGTTGTCGGACAGGTACCGGGGATCGTTTCTGCATGCGGGGCAGCTGGGCAGGGCGTCCTTGCGCAGGCCGGCGAGTTCGTCCAGCAGGAACGAGGACCAGACGATCATCGAGGACTGGCCGGCGAAGTAGGTGGCGCGGGTGGAGTCCACGGTCTGCGTTCCGGGGGACCCGTAGGTACGGGCGAGCTGGTCGTAGGTGCGGAACGCGGTCCGGCACTGCGGGGATTCCAGGGCGACGTCGTGGTGGGCGTCGACGAGCTGGCAGTCGTTGGCCAGGGCGAGGCTCTCGAAGCTCTGGGAGGTGAAGACGTCACTGGGGTCGGTGGCCGCGGAGACGGCGTCGTGCCCCTTGGTGGTGAGTGCCTTGGCGGCGGTCAGAGCCCGTGCGTACGTGTCGGGGGCGGCCAGGTGCTTCTCGTCGAACTGGTCCTTGCGGTAGACCAGCAGCTGGAGCCAGGCGTCGGAGGGCACACCGAGGCTGGTGTTCCCGTCCGAGGTCAGCTGGAGCGCGTTCGCGTTGAACGTGCTCCTTCCCAGCTCGGCGACGATCTTCTTCGGGATGTCGGTGTTGAGCAGACCGTTGGTGTACATCTGCCACACCTGGCCCATCGGCGCCGCGCCGATCACGTCGGGCAGCTTGCCGGCGGCCGCGGCGGACATGATCAGCTGCGGCATCTGCCCCTCGTCGACCCCGACGAGGTGGACCTTGATCCCGGTCTTCTTCTCGAACCCGTCGATGATCTTCTGCGTCGCGGCGACCCGGTCCGGGAGGTTCTCCTGGGACCAGACCGTGATCTCGCGGTCCGGCTTTCCGGGCCCGGTACTGCCGGCGCAGCCCGTGAGCAGCCCGAGTCCCAGGGCTGCGGTGATGCCCACCGCGGTCGTCGTCGACCGCCGGCTCTTGGTGTGCATTGCGTGTCCTCGTTCCGACTTACGTCTACTGAGGACGCATCTCAGCATCACTTTTGCTGGTTGACAAGACATAAGTTGGAGATATCGTCGACGCAACCAACATCCGCAACCCCTCCGGAGCCCCCGTGGAACGCGTCGTCCAATTCACCGGCCCTCGCCAGGTGGAGGTCGCCGGGCACGCCCGAGCCGCACTGCCCCAAGGCCACCTCAGAGTCCGCACCCGCTACTCGGGCATCTCGGCCGGCACCGAACTGACCGCGTACCGCGGCACCAACCCCTACCTGACGCGGACCTGGGACCCCGAGGAGCGGCTGTTCCACGAGGGAGCGGCCGGCATCCAGTACCCCGTCGCGGGCTGGGGGTACTCCGAGGTCGGAGAGGTCGTCGAAGTCTCCCCGGAACTCGAGGGCACCCCCGGCCTGCCCCGCCCCGGCGACCTGGTCTGGGGCATCTGGGGACACCGCAGCGAGGGCATCGTCCCGGCCGAGCGGATGATCGGCCACACACTGCCCACCGGGCTGGAGCCCCTGGCCGGAGCCTTCGCACGCGTCGGCGCCATCGCCTACAACGCCGTCCTGGCCGGCGACATCCACCTCGGTGAGGACGTCGCCGTCTTCGGACAGGGCGTGATCGGCCTGCTCACCACACGGCTCGCCCAGCTCAACGGCGCCCGCGTCACAGCCGTCGACGCCCTCGACGGCCGCCTGGAGACCGCCAAGCGCTACGGCGCACACCACACCCTCAACGCCCGCACCGAGGCCGTCGCCGAATCCATCCGCCACGCCACCGACGGCCTCGGCGCCGACCTCGCCATCGAGATCAGCGGCGCCTACCCGGCCCTGCACGAAGCCCTGCGCTCGGTCGCGGCGGGCGGCCGCGTGGTGGCCTCCGGCTTCTACCAGGGCGACGGCATCGGCCTGCGGCTGGGCGACGAGTTCCACCACAACCGCGTCCAGCTCGTCTGCTCCCAGATCGGCGGCGTCCCCCCGCAGCTGTCCCACCGCTGGAGCGTCGAACGCCTTCAGCAGACCTTCCTGCGCCTGGTCGCCGAGGGGCACGTGGACGTGACCTCCCTGGTCAGCCATGTCGTCCCCGCGGCCGAAGCCGCCGACGCGTACGTGCTGCTGGACGAGCGCCCGGCCGACGCGCTGCAGGTCGTCCTGGAATTCTGAAAGGCAAAGGCCCTCTCATGCTCAAGACCGCCGCACAGGAACAACTCCTGCCCGGGGACACCCTCCAGGCCAAGTGGGAGTTCGCGCAGCAGGCCGGCTACGACGCCATCGAACTGCGCGCCAAGGGCGACTTCCACTTCGCCTCCCGCATCGACGAACTCCAGCAGGCCCGCAAGGACGGCGTGGTCATGCCGACGGTGTGCGTCGACATGCTGCACTTCTTCGGCGCCTTCGACGCCGATCTGCGCCGCGACGCCATCGCGCAGATGAAGTCGCAGCTGACCGTGATCGCCGAGATCGGCGGGCTCGGCGCCCAGACCCCCGCCTCCTACGGCATGTTCTCGCGCCGCCTTCCCCCCTTCGAGCCCCCGCGCTCCGAAGAGGAGGACCGCGAGATCCTGCTGGCCGGCCTGTCCGAACTCGGAGAGCACGCCCGCAGGGAAGGCGTCACCCTGTTCCTGGAGCCGCTCAACCGGTACGAGGACCACATGGTCAACCGGCTCGAGCAGGCAGCCGACCTGATCCGCGCCACCGGTCTCGACTCGATCCGGATCGGCATCGACAGCTACCACATGAACATCGAGGAGAGCGACCCGGCGGCCGCGATCATCGCGCACGCCGACCTCATCGGTCACGCCCAGGTCTCCGACTCCAACCGCTTCCAGCCCGGTGCCGGGCACCTGGACTGGCCTGCCTGGCTCGGCGCCCTGCACACCATCGGCTACGACGGCCACCTCGCCGCCGAGTGCCGCCTCACCGGAGACCCCGTGGAAGCGGTGCGCTCCATCCCCGCCTTCCTGCAGAGGTCCGGCGCGTGAAGTCCCTCCTGGACCGGCCCGCGCCCACCGCCGCCGCAGACCTGACACTGCGGCGCGGTGCGGCGCGGGTCCTCATCGACAACTGGACGGGCACCTCCACGGTGCCCTCCCGCACCCTCTATCCGCACCAGTGGAGCTGGGACTCCGCCTTCATCGCCATCGGGCTGCGCCACCTCTCGGTGCGCCGCGCCCAGCAGGAACTGGAGTCCCTGCTGGCCGGGCAGTGGGCCGACGGCCGCATCCCCCACATCGTCTTCAACCCCGCCGTACCGTACGACGCGTACTTCCCCAGCCCCGACTTCTGGCAGTCCGCACACGCGGGCCGGCCCTCCGGCGCACCCTCCGCGCCGCAGACGTCCGGCCTCGTCCAGCCGCCCGTGCACGCACTGGCCGCCTGGCTCGTGCACGCGGCCGATCCCGGCGAGTCCCGCCGCCGCGGCTTCCTGGACCGAGTCCACCCACGGCTCGCCGCCTGGCACGACTACCTCCTCACCCGCCGCGACCTCGGCGGCGCCGGCCTCGCCGCGGTCGTGCACCCATGGGAACCGGGCATGGACAACAGCCCCTGCTGGGACCGGGCGCTGGAACGCGTCGAACCCGCGGCGCCCGAGGAGTTCCACCGAGCCGACCTCGACCACGGCCACCCCGCCGACCGGCCCACCGACCTCGACTACGGCCGCTATGTCCGGCTGGCCGCCGACTACCGCGAGGCAGGCTACGACGACCGCGCGACCCGGCACCGCTTCACGGTGGAGGACCCCTGCTTCAACGCGCTGCTCGCCGTCAGCGAACTGGCCCTCGCAGCAATGGCCCGCGAGCTGGGCCGGACCGGCGCGGCGCACGCGGAGCGCGCACGCGACCTCAGCCGGCGCCTGGTCGACCGGCTGTGGGACGACACCGCAGGGATCTTCCGCGCCCGCGACCTGGCCACCGGAGCCATGGTGGACGAACGCAGCATCAGCGGGCTCGTCCCGCTCATCCTCCCGCACCTGCCGCAGGACATCGTCCGGCGACTGCACGCGACCCTCGGCAGCCCGCACTTCAAGGCGCCGGGCACCCGGCTGGTCCCCAGCTACGACCTCACCGGCCACGCCTTCGACCCCCAGCGCTACTGGCGCGGCCCGGCCTGGTTCAACACCGCCTGGCTGATCCACCGCGGACTGCGCACCCACCACCTCCACGCGGACGCCGAACGCCTCCGTGAAGGCTTCCTCACCGAGGCGGGACGATCGCGGTTCGCCGAATACGTCGACCCCGTCAGCGGCACCGCCCGCGGCGCCCGGCAGTTCTCATGGACCGCCGCCCTCACGCTCGACCTGCTGAGCACGCAGCCGAAGGAGCCCACGCCATGACCACCGCCGCCCACCGCGTCCAGCTGGTGCGCGACGCCACCTTCGCCCACCTGGACGCGGCAGGAGGCATCAGCGGCACCCGCGGGACGACACCCGACGGCCTGTTCGTGCGCGACGCCCGTCACCTCAGCCGCTGGCAGCTCACCGTCGACGACACCGCCCCCGTCGCCCTGGTCCCCGCCGCGGCGGAGTCGGACGACACCGCCTCCTGCGTCCTCACTCCCCGGGGCACACGCGACGATCCGCCCGCCTACACCGTCTTCCGCCGCCAGACCGTCACCGCCGGCACGCTGACCGAACACCTGCGGCTGGTCAGCAATCGCCCCGAACCGGTGACCGCACGCATCGACCTCACCGTCGACGCCGACTTCGCCGACCTGTTCGAACTGCGCGCCGACGACCGCACCTACCCCAAACCCGGCGGCCGGCACGAGACGCACACCACGGCCGACGGACTGCGCTTCGACTACCGGCGCGCCGACTGGCACTCCCGAACCGTCCTCACCTGCGACCCTGCACCCGACGCCGTGCACACGACGACCGAGCCCACCACGCGCACCCTCACCTGGGACCTCGGCCTCGACAGCCACGGCGAAGCCGAACTCCGCCTCACCGTCCGCGCCCACCCCCACGGGCTGCCGGACCGGCCGCCGGCCACACCGCGTCCGCAGCGGCAGCGGACACCGCCGGCGGGCGACGACCTGGCCCGCGCCTGCGAGCGGGGACTGGACGACGTGGACCTGCTGACCATCCCCGTGACCGGCATCGACGGCGAGGAGGTGCACGTTCCGGCAGCGGGCATCCCGTGGTTCCTCACCCTGTTCGGCCGCGACTCCCTGCTGACGTCCTACTTCCTCCTGCCGTACCGCCCGGAGACGGCCGCCGCCACCCTGAGCGCGCTCGCCGCGGTCCAGGGGCAGCGCCACGACGCCTTCAGCGGCGAACAACCCGGACGCATCGTCCACGAGACCCGCCACGGCGAACTCGCCCACTTCCGGCAGGTCCCCTACGGCCGCTACTACGGAACGGTCGACGCCACACCGCTGTTTCTCGTCCTGCTGCACGCGCACCACGAGACGACCCGCGACAGCTCACTGGCCGTACGCCTGGAGAGCCACGCCCGGCGGGCCGTGGACTGGATGTTCACGGACGGGGGCCTGGAGAAACACGGCTACCTCGTCTACACCCCCGACCCGGGCGGCCTGGTCAACCAGAACTGGAAGGACTCCGCGGGAGCGATCTGCTTCGCCGACGGAACCCAGGCACAGGGGCCCATCGCGGTGTCGGAGGTCCAGGGCTACGCCTACGACGCTCTCCTGCGCACCGCGGAACTGGCCCAGGAGATCTGGCAGGACGCGCCGTACGCGCGCCGCCTGCGCGAGGCGGCACAGCGGCTGCGCGACCGCTTCGCTGCGGACTTCTGGATGCCGGACGCCGACTTTCCCGCGCTCGCACTCGACGGCACCGGACGCCAGGCCGACGCCCTGGCGTCGGACGCCGGCCACCTGCTGTGGTCCGGCATCCTCGACACCCAACGCGCGCGCCGAGTCGGGCGACGCCTGCTGGAGCCGGACTTCTTCTCCGGCTGGGCCATCCGCACCCTGGCCGCCGGCCAGCGGCCGTACCATCCGCTGTCCTACCACCGCGGCAGCGCCTGGCCGCACGACAACGCCCTCATCGCCCTGGGCCTGGCCCGCTACGGACTCGCCGAACAGGTCGACCTCGTCACCGAGGGCCTCGTAGCGGCGGCCACCCGGTACGGACACCGCCTGCCCGAAGTCATCGCGGGCTACGACCGGGCCGCCACCACCGGCCCCGTTCCCTACCCCCACGCGTCCTCGCCCCAGGCGTGGGCAGCCGCAACACCGCTGGCACTGCGCACGGCGCTGGAACAGGTGTGAGGGGGGCAGCAGGACATCTCGCGCAGCAGTGCCCGGCGACCACG
This sequence comes from Streptomyces spiralis, assembly GCF_014654675.1. Lineage (GTDB taxonomy): Bacteria > Actinomycetota > Actinomycetes > Streptomycetales > Streptomycetaceae > Streptomyces > Streptomyces spiralis. The sequence continues at coordinate 29,379 of NZ_BNBC01000066.1, read as the reverse complement.
CCCCGACGTGCGGCAGAACCGTCCCGACGGCGGCACCGGCATGCCACGAGAGACTGATTGGCTCTCGCCCCGGGACCGGGCACCCGGTCAGACTGCACATCTGATGCCGTCAGTGAAGGAGTTGTGATGCAGGTAGCCGTGGTCACCTTCGACGGGTTCAACGAACTCGACAGTTTCATCGCCTCCGCGCTGATCAACCGTTGCCGCAGGGACGGCTTGGAAGCCTTCATCACGACGCCGACGCCTGTGGTCACGTCGATGAACGGCGTCGAGGTGACAGGACAGCGCCCGATGGAGTTCGTGACCGAAGCCGAGGTCGTCCTCATCGGCAGCGGCGTGAAGACGCGAGACGTCGTCGCCGACGACCGGCTGATCTCCCGGCTGAGGCTCGACCCCTCACGGCAACTGATCGGTGCGCAGTGCTCGGGCGCGCTGGTGCTCGCCCGGCTGGGGTTGCTGGAGTCCATGCCGGCCTGCACGGACATCAAGAGCCGGCCCTTCGTCGAAGCCTGCGGCGTCACCGTGCTGGACGCGCCTTTCCACGCCGAGGGGAACATCGCCACGGCGGGCGGCTGCCTGGCGTCGCAGTATCTCGCCACGTGGGTGATCAGCCGAATGCTCGGAGAGGACGCCGCGCGCGACGTCATCGGCTACGTGGCTCCGGTCGGCGAAACGCAGGAGACCGTCGAGCGCGCCCTGCGCGCCGTCCACTCGGGTGAGCCCGCACGGCCCTGACACGCCGTCATCAGCCGGACCATGGGGCATGCGCGAACGGGTCCCACGTCGATGTCGGAGGCGCTCAGGTCAAAGGAAGCCGCATGAGCGTCAGATCGAGCCAGCGGCCGAACTTGGTGCCGACTTCCGGCACCGTGCCGGCGTGGTGGAAGCCGAACCGTTCGTGCAGCCGGATCGACGCGGTGTTCCCGGCCTCGATGCCGGCGATCATGACGTGATGACCGGCATCGCGGGCCGAGGCGATGAGGGCCTTCAGGAGCGCGGAGCCGATACCGAGCCCATGCCGTCCCTCACGGACGTAGACCGAATCCTCGACCGTGTGACGGTAGCCGTCCAGGTGCCGCCACGGCCCGTGGACCGCGAATCCGGCCACCTCGCCCTCGGCCTCCGCCACGAACGCCGAGCCCCGGTCCAGATGGGCCGCGAGCCAGGCGACCGCCTCGGCCGGGGACTGCGGGGTCTGCGTCCACAGAGCCGTGGTGTGCTCGATCGCGTGGTTGCGGATCGCCCGGACGGCCTCCGCGTCGTCGGGGCGGGCCCGGCGCACGGTGACGTCCGCACGAGTCCTTTCATATATTGGATTCATGCCCAACATAGTAGATCCCCTGGTGGGGCGGATCGCCGCGCGCGTTCGTGCCGAACGGGAACGGCGCCGGTGGACCCTGGCTCAGCTCGCGGACGTCTCCGGGGTGTCCCAGGCCATGATCAGCAGGATCGAGCGCGGGGAGAGCAGCCCCACTGCCGTGGTCCTGGGCAAGCTGTCGGCCGCATTCCAGCTCAGTATCGCCTCCTTGCTCGCCCTGGCCGAAGGCGCGCAGGACGAGGCGCGGGACGACGCCCAGGGCGTCGCAGGTGTGCGCCGTCGCACGGACGCGGCCGAGTGGCAGGACCCCGGCACCGGTTACCGGCGCCGCCAGATCACCGGTCCCCACTTCCCTGCGGAGGTCGCCGAGATCCGCCTGCCCGCCGGCGCCCGGGTGCCGTATCCGGCTGCCGCCTTCGCCTTCGTGCGACAGGTCGTCTGGGTCCTCGACGGCCGTCTGACCTTCCACGACGGCGACACGGTCCACGAACTCGACGCGGGCGACACCATCGAACTCGGTGGACCGGCCGATCGCGTCTTCGCCAACACCACGGACGACGAGTGCCGCTATACGGTCATCCTCACCCGCGGCGCGCAGCCATGACCCGTCCCTGAAGCCGTCCCTCGGTTCTCGGTTTCGCGGTCGTCCTTGATCACTGCCCGTCCGGGCCCGGCTCGGCCGATGACCGTCGGACTGCCCGGCGCTGCGGGCAGCAGGAACAGCTCCGTCGTGGCCAGTGCAGCGACCATGTAGGGCCCCGCCGAAACCGAGCAACGCGATGTCTCGTTCCGGCTTGCGATCAGGCGGCGGACGTCTTGGATGGAAGCAGAGGCATCAGGCAGGTCTGAAGCAGGGCGCGCAGGAGAGCAGGCGTCTGGGCAGTTTCCTCTTCTGGGCCCGGTCAGGGTTGGACATGGCCGTCGTACAGCGGGCGGATTCGGACGGTGGGCAGCCGGCGGAGGGGCGGCCGGTGGTCGGCCATCCCGGCGTGTTCCGGGACCTGCTGCCCATGGCGGTCTGGGGCGTCGGCCATGACGGGTGTGTGTGGCAGTGGGGTCTGGCGGCGCAGGACCTGCTGGGCTGGGGGCCGGATCAGGTCATCGGCCATGACGGGCTTCCCATCCTGGTTCCGGAATGCAACCGGGAACTGGCCAAGGAATTGGCTGCCCGCTGCTGGGCCGGGGAGACCGTGGTCGGGTCCTATCCGGTGCGGCACCGGGACGGGCACACGGTCGAGATGGAGATGTGGATGGCCCCGGTCACCGATCCCGCGGGGCAGCCCGGCTTGCTGGTCATTGCCGCGGAGACCTCTGCCGTGCGGCGGATGCGGGACTCGCTGGCTGCCCTGGAGGGTCTGTTCGCGCAGTCGCCGATCGGCCTGGCGCTGTTGGACCGCGAGCTGCGGTACGTGCGCGTCAACGATGCCCTCGCCGACATGAACGGCCGGCCCGCCGCCGCGCACGTGGGCAAGCGCCTCCGCGAGGTCGTCCCCGGGATTGACCCCGGGGCGGTGGAAGCCCTCATGCGGCAAGTACTCCACAGCGGGCGCGCTGTGCTCGATGTCCGAACCGGGCGTACCGACGCCAACCCCGGCTGCGACCGCGTCTGGTCGTCCTCCTACGCCCCGTTGACCGACAGCGATGGCGAAGCACTCGGTGTGATCGCTTCCGTCATCGACATCACCGAGGGGCAGGCCGACCACCTGCGGGCCGAGCGGGCGCGGCAGCGGTTCGCGTTGCTGGCCGAAGCCGGCGAACGGATCGGCACCACCTTGGACCTTCGACAGGCGGCAGACGGGCTGGCCCAGGTGCTGGTGCCCCAGCTCGCCGACACCGCCGAGGTGCTGCTGCTGGAGGGAGTGCTTGCACCGGACGACGCAGGTGCGTCCGCTCACGACCTGCTGCACCGCCTGGCCACGGCGGGACCGACCCCCACCGCGCCGGCTCAGCAGGCGCCCGAGGCGACGCACCGCATCCCACCCGGATCGGTGTATGCCGCTGTCCTGGGTCAACGGCGCCCGCAGACCGTACCGCTGCCGCTGCCTGTTCTCCGGTCCGTGCCCCCTGACCCGGGCGAGGGCTTGTTCGCCCACAGCGCCCCTGGCACCGCGCGTGTCGTCCCGCTGAATGCCCGGGGCAAAGTGCTCGGTCTGGTGATCACCACCCGCACCCGCGGCGAGCCGTTCGACGAGGAGGACACGGTGCTCATCGACGAACTGGTCGCCCGGGCGGCACTGAACATCGACAACGCCCGCCTGTACGCCAGCCGCCACCAGGCGGCCCTCACCCTGCAACGCAGCCTCATCAAGCCACTGCCGGCCGTGCCCGGACTCGAACTGGCCAGCGGCTACCTCCCCGCCAGCAGTGAGAACGAAGTCGGCGGCGACTGGCTCGACGTCCTCACCCTCCCCGACGGCAGGACCGGCCTGATCATCGGAGACGTGATGGGACACGGCATCCGGGCGGCGGCGGTCATGGGCCAGCTACGCATCATGGCCCGCACCCTGGCCGCCCAGAACGTCCCACCGGCCCGCCTGATGCACCATCTGGATGCCGCGGTGACCGATCTCGGCGAGAGCGAACTGGCCACCTGTGTCTACGCCGTCTACGACCGGGCCAGCGCCGACTGCCTCATCACCCGCGCCGGCCACCCTCCACCGGTCCTCGCCGATCCGCACCGCACAGTCCGGTTCCTCGAGGGAACCTGCGGCGCACCCCTGGGCAGCCCACGCGACGCTCCCTTCCAGACCGAACACGTCCCCCTCCCGCCCGGCAGCATCCTCGTCCTCTACACCGACGGACTCATCGAAAGCCACGACCACGACCTGGATCACGGTCTGAACCAACTGGCGCACGCCTTGCGCCGGCCGAGCCGGACGCTGCGGGAAATCCGCGACCACCTCATCGCCGACCTGCTGCCCGAACCGTCGCACGACGACGTCGCCGTACTTCTCGCCCGGCCACGATGAGAACGTGCCCGAGAGACCAGGCCCGTCGTTGCCGATGCCGGCTGGACACCTTGCGGCCCTACCTGATCAGCCGCCGAGAGGCCTTCGTGGTGAGGTATCGGCGTTCGAGCGCGTTCGTCGCGCGTCGCGCGGCCTCGCGGTAGGCGGCTGTGGCGGCGACGTGGTCGCCGGCCCGTTCGAGCAGATGTGCGCGGGCCGCGTGCAGGCGGTGGTGGCTCGCCATGCGTTTGTCGGACGCCAGCGGTGCGAGGAGTTCGAGCCCGGCGGCCGGGCCGTGCACCATGGCGACGGCGACCGCGCGGTTGAGGGTCACCATGGGGTTGGGTGCTATGTGTTCCAGGAGTTCGTACAGCCTGAGGATCTGCGGCCAGTCCGTGGCGTCGATGTGGTCCGCCTCGTCGTGGAGGGCCGCGACGGCGGCCTGCAACTGGTAGGGGCCGACCGGGCCGCGGGCCAGGGCTTCGGTGATCACCGCGGTGCCTTCGGCGATCAGCCGGCGGTTCCACAGGGTGCGGTCCTGTTCCTCGAGCGGCACCAGGCTGCCGTCCGTGCTGATCCGAGCGGGCCGCCGTGCGTCGGTGAGCAGCATGAGGGCCAACAGTCCGGCGCACTCCCCGTCGTCAGGGAGCAGACGGTGCAGCCCGCGGGTGAGCCGGATCGCCTCGTCGGAAAGCTGCGGTGCGGTGAGGTCCGTTCCCGCGGTGGTCGTGTAGCCCTCGTTGAAGATCAGGTAGAGCACGTGCAGCACGACGCGCAGCCGCTCGGCGCGCTCTTCGGCCTGCGGCATCGCGAAAGGGATCTCGCTGGTCCTGATGGTCTGCTTCGCCCGGCTGATCCGCTGGGCCATGGTGGCCTCCGGGACCAGGAAGGCGGCGGCGATCTGTGCGGTGGTCAGGCCGCCGACCGCGCGCAGCGTCAGTGCGATCTGGCTCGGTGTCGTGAGGGCAGGGTGGCAGCACAGGAACAGCAGGGTCAGCGAGTCGTCCCGGTCCGCGCCCGGGTCGGCGTCGGCAGGGCGGGCGAGCAGCTCCGATTGCGGGGTGGCGGCCATCACGGCGTCCTCGCGACGCCGGCGCGACTGTTCGCTGCGGAACGCGTCGAGCAGCCGATGACCGGCTACGGTGATCAGCCAGCCACGGGGGTTGTCCGGTAGGCCGCTCTCGCTCCAGTGTGTGGCGGCCAGGAGCAGCGCCTCCTGGGTGGCGTCCTCGCACGCGTCGAAGTGCCCGTAGCGGCGGACCAACGCGGTGAGGACCTGCTGCGCGAGCTCGCGCAGCAGGTCCTCGACGGCTCGTTCCGTCACAGGTCCGCCGCGCTGTCGTGCAGGATCGGCCAGACCTCGGTCGGGGCGGTGTCGGCCCAGGGCATGTCGGCCGCGATCTCATGGGCCCGTCGTTCGCTCTCGCAGTCCAGCAGCCAGAAGCTGGCCATGTACTCCTTGGTCTCCAGGTACGGTCCGTCCGTGACGGCGGGCGCCCCGTCCTTGCGGCGGACCAGCCTGGCGTTCGCCGCGTCGGCCAGGCCGTAGGAGCCGAGGAGTTCACCGGTCTCGCGGTACTTGGCGTTGAACGCCTCCTGCTTGGCGATCGCCTCCGGCCACGACTCGGCCGGGAACGAGTCCCACTTCTCCTGGTTGCCGTAGATCAGCAGCAGGAACTTCATCTCGGGTCTTCCCTTCAGGCGGGCGCGCTCCGTCGGCGCGCCGTCACCTTGCAGACGAAGCAGGTGCACCGTCACTCGACATCCGGCGCCGAGATTTTTCTTCGCCTCTTCTCCGGCGCCATGTCGAGCCGGGCCTTCTGGCTCCGTCTGTCCGACGACAGCAGCGTCCAGTACAGGAGATCACGATGCACACCGTTTCAGCCATCCGCTTTGCCCAGTTCGCCGGTGACCGGCCGTTGTGGCAGGTCAGCGCGCTCGCCGGGGTGGGTGCGGCCGTCGCGACCGAACTGTTCGGCCTCGCCGCCCGCGCTGCCGGCGTCCCGATGTCGGCGGCCGGTCTCGGCGCCGCGACGGCGCAGCCCATCACGGTCGGCATGTTCGCCATGGGCACGCTGATCTGCACGTTCTGGGGCACGGTCCTGGCCGTGGTCCTCGGACGGTACGCGCGCCGACCGGTCGTCGCCTACGTGGGGGCGACCGTGGGGCTCACCGTGGTCTCCCTGGTGATACCGCTGACCGCCGGTCACACGGCGACCTCCACCAAGCTCACGCTGGCGCTCGGGCACCTGGTGGCCGCGGCGATCATCATCCCGACCGTCGCCCACCGGCTCTCACTCCCACTGGTTCGGCCCGCCGGCCCCGGGCGCCCCGGCGGCGCCCGTTGAAGCGAGCGGACGAGCGTTTCACGTCCTGATCACCATGGGCAGAGCCGGGGCGACGGTCCTCAGCGTGCACCGAGCACGGAATTCGAGCCGACGATGAGGCGGCGGCCGTGCGACCGTTGACACTGGCTTGCCTCTCGTTCGATGCGTACGCCGGCCGAGATCGCCTACAGAAGGCTGTCGTCCACGGTGAAGATCAATGGAGCGGAAGGGAGCGAGCTCTTGGAGGCGCGCGGCGTCGGCGCCGCACGCGCGCCCCTCGGGTGAGGCGAACGCGGTGTGCAACTCGTCCATCGTGTCCCAGTCCAGCTCGGCGACCATGTAGTACGGGCAGCCGCCGCGGATGGCGACCAGGTCCCGGCCGACCGTGTAGCGGCGCAGCCCCGGGAGAAGTCGTGCGAGCGGGATGTGGACATCGCGATAGTGCTGGTCGAACAGTTCGGGGTGCATGGGCGTCTCGTACAGGGCGACGAAGCGTGCCGTCATCGGGCAGCCCTCCGATACCGGGTGAGGACGGCGGGGCCGACGCGGAGTCTCTCCTCCGTGCCGACCGCTTTTCCGCCGTGGCCGGACATCCGGCTGCCCGGCGGCACGCCTGGCGATCCGTCCGGGTCGGACACGAGTCCGCCCAGGGTGATCAACTCGACGGCGATCGTACGCATGTGGGTTTCCCTTCGGTTTGGTGTTCACCGGTACGTACCGGTCGCACCGCCCCGACTCATCGCTCCCCGCGGAATTGGTCGGCGGGAGTCTCGTGGGACAGTCCGAAGGCGTCGAAGACGCGCGGATCGGCGAACACGACGTTGCGCGCCACCCGCCCTGCGATGACGGTGAGGACCTGCAGGGTGTGCAGACGATGGCCGCCGCCGGACTGTGGCGCGTAGGCGGCGAGCGCGGGCTGACCGTTGGCGGTCAGCGCACGCATCGCCCAGCCGGTACCGCGCATGCCGAACACGCGCTCCATGAACCGGCCGTAGTCGCCGCTGCCTCGGTACCACAGCGGAACCGGCGGCATCTCCAGCACCGCGTCGTCGGCCAGCAGCCGCACCAGTGCGGGCACGTCCGCCGCCTCGAACGCGTGCATGTACCGCTGGACCACCTCGCGCACCTCGGGATCGTCCGGCTCGGTGACCGCATGGGCATCGCCCGCGCCGGCGAGAGCGGCGCGTACGCGCTGCAGTGCGCTGTTGACCGCCGCGACCGTGGTCCCCAGCTGTTCGGCGACCTCGGCGGCGGAGAACCCCAGGACCTCGCGCAGCACCAGCACCGCCCGCTGCCGCGCCGGCAGGTACTGCACTGCCGCGACCCACGCCAGCCGCAGGTCGGTCCGCGCCTCCAGGTCAAACCGTGCGTCGGGGAACGGCTCCAGCCAGGGCACGTCGAGCGCCGGCGCAAGCGACGCCCCAGGATCGTCGCTCGGCGCCCCCAGCCCGGAGGGCAGCGGGCGCCGCCCGCGCATCGATGAAACGAGCGCGGGCGACGATGGCCGCCCGGAACCCGCTGGTGGCCTTCGGGTCCATGTCCGGGCGGTCGCGCCAGTCATCACCGGGAGCCGCCAGTTGCAGGCCGATCTCGTCCTCGAGCACATGCGGGGGCGAGTCGACCTGGAGGTGCATCGCCCGCCAGAGGGCGGTCCGCACCGCGGTGTTGTCCGGTGCCTCTGTCCGCTCGTGCGCCATGGTGTTCCCCCTTCGTCGCGGTCAGTTCTTGGCGGGAGCCTGGAGGCTCCACACATACCCCAGCTCCTGGAAGAACTTCGCCGCCCTGACCCAGTGTTGCGTCGTCAGGAACACGGCCCGATTGTATGCGCCGACACCGTGCTCCACTGTGCCGAGGAAGCCGCGGCGGTGCGGAAGGTGCTGTGCAGGACAGCGGCGAGCCGACCGTCGTGGTCACAGGGCGGCCGGACCGGACGTCCGACCGCTCCTCACCGGCGGCCGACCGCTCCGCGCTTCCGGCCGGTGGTCCCCGCCCGACGTGTCCCGGTGTGTCAGCGGCCTGCCGCGCTCAGCCGCGCGACCAGGGCGGCGGCCTCCGACTCCCCGCCTCGCGGAGCATCGGGCCACTCGTCGACGCGTTCCCACCAGTACTCACGCGGGGTTCCCGGATAGCGGGGAAGGAGGTGAACGTGCAGGTGAGGGACGTTGTCGCCGATGACGGCGGCGTACACATGCTCGGCACCGCCGACTTCGCGGAGTCGGCGCGCCGCACGGGTGCACCAAAGCCCCACCCGTTGTGCCTCCGCGTCCGTGAGATCGGCCAGACCAGGAGCGTGCCGACGTGGTTCCACGAGCAGATGGCCGAGGTAGACCGCCGCCGAGCCTCCGGGCGCTCTTGGGGACAGGTGCGAGACGACCACGAGCTCGTCGTGCCACACCGGACCCCCCGGCATCAAGGACTCGTCACGGTGCTTGCCGCAGACGAAGCAGTCCGTCGGCGCGGGCTCATTTGTCATGAGCAGCATGATGCCCGCTCCGGATGCGAACCGCCGTGGTTTCCCCACCCTTGACGGTGTGCGGACCTGCTGGTTGGAGCCGAGGCTCAGGGGCGGTGCAGACCCCAGGTCTGCAAGGCATAGGGCCGCCCCTTCTCCTCACCCTTGATCAGCGGCACGTCGAGCAGTCCGAAGCCCGCCTTGGTGGCCACGGCGACGCTGGCGGCGTTCTCGGCCTCCAGTTCCAGGATCACCTGCTCCGCGCCCAACTGCTCGAAGGCGTACGCGGCCATCACCCGCACCGCCCGCACCGCCAGCCCCTGGCCGCGGTGCGCCGGGCCGACCGCGTAACCGAGTTCCGTGCCCTCGGGGGCACGCCGCAGCATCACCTCGCCGAGCGGAGCGCCGCCGTCGACGGTGATGGCGAGCAGGATGGCCGTGCCCTCCGCCCGCAGCTGCCGGTCCCGGTCCAGCCGTGCGCGGGCGGCCGCTTCGTCGAAGGGGGAGACGATCGGCGTCCAGTACGCGATGTCGGGATGGTCGAACAGCTCCGGCATCGCCGCCAGGTCCGCCTCCGTCCAGTCGCGCAGGACGAGACCCTCCCCGGAGAGCTCGATCCGCTCGGGAAAGGACGACGTGGTGCTGCTCATGCTGCGGGACCTCCCTGGCCTGTTCAGGACGAGGCAGGATAACCGGGGCCGGCAGAGGCCCACCGGGCATTTTTCCCGGCCGACCGGCGGCCGGCTCGCCGACGCCCGCGGCGGCTGGACCTCCTCGCACCCGGACCGGGGCCCGCACACCGTCGTGCGGGCCCAGGCCTCGAACGGGGTGGTGTCACCGCGGGGTCAGGGCATCGGGGCGCGCTACGGCGTCCGTGTCTTCCAGATGCCCCGGCCGTGCGTGGCCACGTACACCTGGCTGCCGTCCGGGCTCGGCGAGAGGTAGACCGCCGGCGCGGTGGGCAGGTCCGTGCCCAGGCGCGCCCAGTGGCCCGCCGAGGTGCTGGTGAACACGCCCAGGTCGGTGGCGACCACGAGGGTGCCGGCCTTGGTGATCAGCGCCGCGTTGGCCGGGGCGTCCGGGAAGGAGTCCGAGGCGGCGGGGTCACCGCTGACGTCCGTCCAGGTCTTTCCGCCGTCCGCGGTCTTCCAGACGTGGCCGTAGCCGGCGCCGGGGCCCTCGTTCCAGTGCCGTGAGAAGCCGTTGACCACCGCGTAGACCGTCTTGCCGGAGGCGTCGGACGGGTCGATGGTCAGACCGGAGATGTAGCGGTTCGGGAAGGCTGCGGGAAGGCCGACCTGGTGCCAGGTGCCGCCGTAGTTGGTGGCGATGCCCCGCCCGAAGGTCTCGTCGACCGAGCCGCAGGGGCCGCACCAGGCCGCCCACGTCACGTGGTTGCGGCTGACCACCGCCGACGCGGAGTGGCCGGCGCCCAGGTCGTACAGCTTGGTCCAGTCGGCGCCGGAGGTGCTCTGCCACGTCTCGGTGTTGCCCCAGACGTACTGGCCGCCCGCGACCCACAGGCCGTTCGGGTCGGTCTCGTCCGCGCTGAACGGGGCGGTGAAGCGGGCCCCCGGGTCGCCGGGCGCGATGTCGGTGATCACGTCCTCGGAGCCGTCGTCGCTCGCGGTGTAGCCACAGTTGTTCGTGATCTGCAGCGCGAGGTCGACGTACTCGCCGACCGTCTGGCAGCCGTTGTCGGGGTTGACCAGCTGGTCGCCGCCGTCACCGCCGTACGGGGAGACCATCTTGCCGTCCGGGTTCAGCTGCTGCCCCTGGTAGGTGGAGCCCTTGGGTGCGAGCAGCGAGACGCCGTTGTCCTGCAGGCCGCCCCAGACGGCGTCGCCGCTGCCGTCGGTCATCCTGCCCGCGCGCACCGAGTAGTACTGGAGGGTGCGCAGGGTGCCCGACTCGTTGAGGTTGCGCCAGCCGGTGGTCGTCTGCGTGGTGGGGCGGGCGTAGGCGCCGCCGTCGTTGCCGACGAACACCTCCGGGGCGCTTCCCTTCCACTGGGAGAAGGCGAGGGCGTGCTGGTCGGAGTGCATCACGTCGCCGTCGCAGGAGTTCTCGGCGGGGTCGTACGAGAAGCACTTCATGCCGAAGTCCCAGTAGCGGCCGATGGCCTTCCAGGTGGCGCCGCCGTCCCGGGACTCGAACATCTCCTCAAGACCCAGGTAGACGTGGTTCGGGTCGCTCGGGTCGACCGCGACCACCTGGTCGTACCAGGCCTGCGAGCCGGGCTGGTAGCCGCTGCCGATCTCGTTGATCTTCATTGCGGAGCCGGACGTCGACAGCGACGAGGAGGTCGCGATCTGCTTGAACGGTCCGTCGGCGTTGCCGCTCTCGCTGACGTACACGCCGGCGAGGACCGAGTACACGCCGGAGCCGGTGGCCTTGTTGAGAAGCTTCGGGGACTCCATCGAGACGTACAGCTTGCTGCCGTCGGCCGCGTAGGCGAAGGCGGCGTTGCCGATCTCGGCGGGGTTGATCGCACCGGTCGGGTTGGCGCGCTTCCAGGTGGTGCCGGCGTCGTCGGAGTAGTAGAAGCCGTTGTAGTCGGCGCCGCTGCGCCAGGCCATGTTGGCCAGCAGCCTGGTGCCGTCGCTGCCGGGCTGTACGGCGATGTCGTTGGCGATGTCCGCGTAGTGGCCGTCCACCCCGCAGCCCACGCCGCTGATGCCGATGCCCGCACACGGGGCGAGGACCTTCGTCCAGGCGGCGGACTGACCTGCCGACAGCGGGCGCCGGAAGACGCCGTGCGAAGACGCCGCGAAGACGTACCCGGCGGCCTTGTCGAAGGTGAGAGTGTGGATGGAGCTGGAGTCCAGCTCGGTGCCGCCCACCTTGTCGCTCTCGCTGAAGGTGCCGGTGACCGGGTTCGCGAGCCGGTAGACGCCGCTGCCCAGGTAGTTGTCGGAGGCGGTGGTCGCCTCGCCGGTGGCCAGCCACAACGAGCCGTCGGGCGCGACCGCGAGGGCCCCCACGGACAGCGCGGGCAGCCGGTCCGCGATCGGCGTCCAGGTGCTGCCGTCGTCGGTGGAGCGGAACACGCCGCCGCCGGCGGCACCCGCGTAGACCACGCCCCGGTGTGTCGGGTCGGTGGCCAGGGCGGCGATCCGGCCCGCCGAGTGGCCCGCACCGCCACCGGAGTTGGAGGCGGACCGGTCGCGGTAGTGCAGCGCGTCCTCGTTGTACGGCGAGGTGGTGACTTCGGACCAACTGCCGGACTTCACCGGCATGTTCTTGATGTGCGCCCAGGCGTCGGCGTAGGCGCCCGGCGCGATCCGGCCGCCGGGGGAGAGCCTCGGTTCGTCGAACGCGTCGATCGACTCCATCAGCTCGTGGGACTCCTCGCCGGCCTCGTGGTGGCGGCTGGATCCCGAGTCGCTGTCCACTCCGAACGCGGCGATGGGTCCTGTCCCCGCTATCAGGAGTGCGGCGGCCGCGGCGGCGAGTGCCGTCCGCCCCCTGCTTTCCGCTCCGCGGCGCGGTCTGCGCCGTGCGGAATAGTCACGCATGGACTGTCTCCGGCTTCTTCGGAGTAGGCCGTGGCCGCCCCTACGGCCGCACTTGATGTCCTACTGCCGAGCGCCGGAACCGTACCCCCGTGCGTCCCTTCAACCCCAGGGGTTTACGCGGACTTTACAGCCTGACAAAAGTAATAATTGTCAAAAGTCGCCTCGTTCGCCATCTCGTCTCTCGAAGTGACGGCACACCCTCACTACTTGCAGCGCATGAACCTCCGTCATCGTTACTTCCGTCCGCGGCCGGTGGCGAGCGGTGAGGACCGGGGCGTCACGTTCTCCGGCGCCACGTCTCCGGCGTTACGCGCTTCTGTCCACCGGTGGCCGTCGCACGTCGCTCGAGCCTGCGGAGCGCGATCTCGCCCCACTGGATGTTCTCCCGCTCGAAGGCCATGCCGCGCAGCAGCGTCAGATACGGCCCGACCCGTTCGGCCTCGGCGAAGTACTCGTCCTCCGTGCGCCCCTTCAAGAGGTGCTCCCGCAGTCGTTCGTAACGCGCGAGCTTGGCCGTGGCCCACTCCATGCGCTCGCCGATCGCCGCTCGTACGGCCTCGATGTCGCCGACGTCCGCGCACTGCACCTTCACCAGGAGCTCGTCCCGGATCGTCGTCGGCCTGCCCGGCCGTTCGGCGACGTAGGCACGTACGGCCTCCATCCCGGCTTCGGTGAGGGAGAAGAGCCGCTTGTTCGGCCGGCGCTCCTGCTCGACGACCCTGGCGGTGACGAGCCCCTCGCTCTCCATGCGCTCCAGCTCCCGGTAGAGCTGCTGAGGGGTGGCCATCCAGAAGTTCGCGACGGAGGCGTCGAACCCCTTGGCCAGGTCGTAGCCGGACGCCTCTCCTTCGAGAAGTGCGGCCATCACCGCGTTGCGCAATGCCATGACGGGAGGCTATCGCGTCGTTGATTACTCATGGATGTGACCACGGTCGACCCGCCCTGATGCGCCGCCCTCTCGCCGCAGAGGGGTCGACAACCCCGCGCTGCCCGGTCATAGTACTCGATGCACATATTCAACAAATTGACTAGAGGTGATCCCGTGCACCCGTTCCGCAAGGCCGTCGAGACCGGAGACCACGCCGCCCTGGAGGCCCTGCTGGCCGAGGACGTCGTGTTCACCAGCCCGGTCGCCTTCAAGCCGTACTCCGGCAAGGCGATCACCGCCGCGATCCTTCGCGGGGTGTCCCGCGTCTTCGAGGACTTCACGTACGTACGCGAGATCGCGAACCCGGACGGCCGCGACCATGCCTTCGTCTTCACCGCCACCGTCGACGGCAAGCAGATCCAGGGCTGCGACTTCCTCCACTTCGACGAGGAGGGGAAGATCGACGACTTCCTGGTCATGGTCCGTCCGCTCTCCGCCGCCAAGGCGCTCGCCGAGGCCATGGGAGCCCAGTTCGACCGGATCGCCCGGGAGGCGGGCGGGCAGTGACCGACGCCGACGCCGGCCTGCGCACGCAGGCCGGGTCGCCGCCACGACGCCCCGCCGGACGGCTCTGCCGAGAATCTTCACCCGGGCGCCGCGAGGCCGACACCGAACCACTGGAGAACCACCATGCTCCCGGGACTCCCGGTCGACGCCCGAGACCGAGAGGATCCTCGGACGGGAACCTGCCCGGGTAGCACCGCAAGGAGCCGTTGTGAACACGAGCAATCCGCTTGGCCAGGAGGACCGTTGACGGAAGCAGACGAGCGCTCTGTGCGACAGGCCGACGCATCCGCACCGGCCGGGATGGGGCGCCGGAGATTCCTCGGGTATGTGCTGGCCGCCTCGACGCTGACCGTGGCCGCCGAACTCGGCGAGGCCGCGCTCGCGCCGGACGAGGCGGCGGCCGCCGTCCCGTCGCTGCCGGGGCCGGCCGAGATCTACGACCTCAACGACATGCTCACGCATGCGACGTTGCCGACGGCGAACCTGATCACGATCCGGATCGACCCGGACGGTACGGCGTCCTTCGCGCTGCCTCGGGCGGAAGTGGGGCAGGGGATCACCACCTCCAGCGCGATGTTGATCGCCGAGGAGCTCGACCTGCCGCTGGACAGGATCCGGGTCACGCTCGCGGACGCGCGGCCCGAGCTGCTGTTCAACCAGCTCACCGGCGGTTCCAACACCACGATCTCGACCTTCACGCCGATCCGGGTGGCGGCCGCCGTGGCCCGTGGCCGGCTGTTGGAGGCGGCCGCCCTGGAGCTCGGAGTGGCCCTGGACACCTTGTCCGCCAAGGCCGGTGTCATCACCTCCACGGTGACCGGAAAGTCACTGACCTATGGCGATCTGGCGGAGAAGGCCGCGTCCGTGACGACGAGTCAGCAGTCGGTCACTCTCAAGGATGCCGGCGACTTCCAGGTCATCGGCACCGCCCAGCGGCGCATCGACGCCCGCGACGCGGTGACCGGACGCAAGAAGTTCGCGATGGACCTGCATGTGCAGGACGCGCTGCCGACGATGGTGTGCCGGCCGCCGACGATCAACGGCACGGTCCGCTCGGTGGACAATCTCGCGGAGGTGCGGGCGATGCCCGGCATCACCGATGTCGTGACGGTCTCCACCGGTGTCGCCGTCCGCGGCCGTACGTTCGGCCAGTGCATCGACGCCGTGCGCGCGCTGAAGGTCAACTGGGGGCCGGGGAGTGCGGAAGGCGCCTCGGACGCCACGATCCGGGACGAACTCCGCCGAGCCGAACTCCCTCTTCCGTCCCTGGATCTGCTGACGAAGTCGGTGGACGCCCGGTTCACGTTCCACTTCGCCAGCAACAGTGCGCTCGAGACGAACTGCGCGATCGCCGACGTGCGCGAGGGCTCGGCGGAGATCTGGGGAAGCCTGAAGTCCCCGATCGTCGCGCAGGAGCAGATCGCGCTGAAGCTGGGACTGCCCGCCTCCGCGGTGAAGGTCCATGTCACCGAGGGCGGCGGCTCCTTCGGCCGCAAGCTCTTCCACGACGCCGCCGCCGAGGCCGCCGAGATCTCGAAGGCGATGGGCAAGCCGGTCAAGGTGATGTGGCACCGCACCGACGACTTCCGGCAGGGCCGTGCCCACCCGATGGCCACCTCGCGGGTGCGCGCCACCTATGCGCTGGGGAACGTTCTCACCTACGACCAGCGGCACACCTCCGTCGCCACCGACTTCGGCCATGGCGTGGGCGAGATCATCACCTCCGAGGCGGCCCGGCTGCCCGTCGGTGACCTCACCTTCTCGGAGACGATCTTCGCGCTGACCCAGCAGACCCCGTACAACTTCGGTGTCGTCACCCAGTTGCTGAGCGAGACCGACAAGGGGTTCAACACCGGCTCCATGCGCAACATCTACTCGCCGAACGTGCGCTGCGCACAGGAGCTGGTCGTGGACGAGCTGGCCAAGCGGATGGGGAAGGACCCCTACGCATTCCGTCGCGCCTTCGCGAAGGACGATCGGGTCCGGGCGGTGCTCGACAAGGTCGCCGAGGTCGGCGACTGGGGCCGGAGCATGCCCGCCGGGACGGCGCAGGGCATCGCGCTCCACCCCGAGTACCACGCCTGCGTCGCCGTCCTGGCCGAGATCGACTGCCGGCCGGAGACCACCGGGCGCAAGATCCGCGACGCCTGTACGGGGCCGCGCGTCACCAAGGTCGTGTGCGCCGTCGACGTGGGCCTCGCCGTCAATCCGCGCGGTCTCGAGGCGCAGATGATGGGCGGCATCATGGACGGTATCGCCATCACGCTCAGCTCGGGGCTCCACCTCGACAACGGGCATTTCCTGGAAGGAAGTTGGGACAACTACTTCTACACCCGTCAGTGGAACACCCCGCCCGAGCTGGAGATCGTCGTCATGCCGCCCACCACCGGACAGCCCGGCGGCGCCGGTGAGCTGGGCGTCCCGGCCACCTCGGCCGCCGTGGCCTGCGCCTACGGCCGCGCCACCGGCACCATGCCGACGACCTTCCCGATCAACCACGACGGCCCCCTCGGCTTCGAGCCGCTGCCCACCACCCCGCCCATCCCCGCGTCGCCCACCGACGGCCTCGGCCGCGCCTACTAGGAGCCACCGTGCCCGAACACACCTTCATCCTCAACGGCGAGCGGGTGACCGTCGACATCGAGGACGACGTCCGGCTGCTGTGGGTGCTGCGCGACGTCCTCGGCGTGACCGGACCGAAGTACGGCTGTGGTCTGGGCGTGTGCCAGGCCTGCACCAGCCACATCAACGGCAAGGCGTTCAACCCGTGCTCGGTGCCGGTGAAGGACATCGGCGCCGACGACGAGATCACCACCATCGAGGGTCTGCCCGCCACCGTGGGCAGGGATCTGCACCCGATGCAGGAGGCCTGGCTGGAGAACGACGTCGCCCAGTGCGGCTACTGCCAGCCCGGGCAGATCATGACGGCCGTCGCCAAGGTCCGCCAGGCCCGCGAGGAGGGCAGGGAGATCAGCGAGGCCGACCTGGACGAGATCCGCAACGTCTGCCGGTGCGGCACGTACCACCGCATCCGGGAGGCGATCCAGGCCGGGGCGAAGAAGTACTGAGGCGCGCGGTCGGCGGGCCCGACTTTCTGTCATGTGCACCGCCGGCCGGGCGAGCCGGACGTGACCAACGTCTCCCACGCTCCGAGGACCGTTCCCACTCGATCCTTGCTATTTCTTGTGTCTGGCTGGGGATGCGGCACAGCCACCGCGCGCGGTCAAAGAAATGAGGCCCGGCTTTAGCCGAGCGCAGGCCTGAAACGGCGATTCCCAGCCCACTCACTTCCCGGACTCCAGGTTCCGGGCCGGTTCGCCACGCGGCGCGACATGACACGGCACGTCGCGCCGCCCGGCAACGGTACGGCGGGGGGCAGGTCAGTCGCTTCCGGCTCCCTCGTGGACCACGGCCACCACATCGATCTCGACAAGGATGTCCATCAGATCGGACCCTACTGTGGTCCGCACCGGACAGGGCTCGGTGAAGAACTCCCGGTAGGCCGCGTCGAACCCGGCGAAGTCCCGCTTGAGGTGTTGCAGATGCGCCGTGACCTTGACGACGTCCTCCGGAGTCAGGCCGCGCTCGGCGAGTACGCAAGCGATGTTGCGCAACACCTGCGCGGTCTGTTCCCGGACCCCCTCCGGTACTGCACCGGTGGCCGGATCCTGCGGGCCGAACCCGGCCGTGAAGAGGAAACCGCCTGCCACCACGCCCTGGGAGTAGGCCCCGGCGGGACGGGGAGCGCCGGCGGTGCGTACGGCTTCCCTGCCCGTGTGTCGTCCCCCTGCCCTGGACCCGGTCTCGTCTCCCGTGCCGCCGCTCATCCCGTGAGGTCGCCTTCCCGCTCGTTGACCGCGGCGTAGTGCCGGAGCTTGTCCTCGTCGACGCTCACGCCCAGACCCGCTCCGGTCGGCACGCGCAGTCTGCCGCTCTCCAGGTGCAGCGGCTCGATGATGTCGTCGGCGTGCAGGTAGTACATGCTGTCGATGGCGCGGGAGAGCACCGGCGTGCTGGCGACGACGGCGAGATGCGCGGCCGTCGCGATGCCGAGTTCGCCTCCGCTGTGCAGGTTCATTCCGAGGCCGAAGGTCTCACAGTGCGCGGCGAGCGCCTTCGTGGCCGCGATACCGCCCCACTTGTAGACGTCGCCGTGGATGACGTCCACGGCGTTCAGCCGCATGGCCGGCGCGAACTCCTCGAAGCGGACGACACACATGTTGGTGCACAGCGGGATGCGCACCTTCGCCTTCACCTGGCTCATGCCCTCGATGCCCACGCACGGGTCCTCCAGGTACTCCAGGTCCAGTTCTTCGAGGGCGATCCCGGCGCGCACGGAGTCGGGCACGGACCAGGCCGCGTTCGGGTCGACGCGCAGGTCGACCTCGGGAAGCGCCTCGCGCAGCGCGCGCAGGACGGCGACATCGCCGGCCGCGTCCTTCGTGCCCTTGAGCTTGACGGCCTGGAAACCGCCCTCCGTCACGACCTGCCGGGCGTGTTCCGCCAGCGCCGCGGGCAGGTCCGCGCCCCGCGCTCCGGGCGCGTCCGCCCGGGTGATGAGCGCGGTGATCGGGACTTCGTCGCGCACGGGGCCGCCGAGCAGATCCGTGACGGACTGCTGGGTGGCCTTGCCCATGGCGTCCCAGCAGGCGACGTCGATGGCCGCGAGCGCGGCGTAGCCGAGATAGCCGTAGAAGAACGGCACCATGTGCTGCCTGCGGTGGAAGCGTTCCAGTGCGAACGGGCTGGTGCCGATCAGGTCGGTGGCCATGGACCGGACGATCGCGGCGACCGGCCTGCCCCACATCGTCTCGCCCCAGCCCTCGACGCCGTCGTCCGTGCGGATGCGCACAACAGTGCGGGTCTCGCCCGTCTTGGTCTCGAACGAACTGGTGAAGGGGTTGACCAGGGGGAGATTGACAACCCAGACGTCGACATCGGTGATCTTCATAGCTGCTCCTCGAAATCGTGGGACGGCCGGTGCGCGCGGGGGCGGCCCTCAGCGGCCGCGGTGTCCGGCCTCACCGCGTCGCGGCGTGGAAGGCCTGGATCGCCCGGGCCAGCCCTCGTGCCCTGTCGTCCAGCAGCGCACGGCCGCGTGCGGCGTCCGCGCCGGAGGGATCGTCCGTCGAACCCCCCACCCGCGCCCACTCTCCGTGGCGCTCCACGGTCAGGCCGGGATAGGGCGGCTGGTCGAACAAGGGGGGCGGCACGACCGGTGTGCGGGCGGGTACGGGCCGGCGTACCAGGTCCGGGCGGGCCGCCAGCATCAGCGATGTCTCGAACCATCCGGCATGGCCCGGGGTGACGTCCGGCCGGCCGCCATCGTCGTCGCCCGAGGTGATCGTCCAGTACGAGCAGGCGGCGACGGAGACCTCTGCGCGCAGGGCCAGCCGTTTCACGGCCAGGCGCATGATCTCGTCGTTGCCGCCGTGTCCGTTGACGACCATGATGCGGTGGTGTCCGCTGGTGACGAGCGAGTCCAGGACGTCGTCCAGGACGGCGCCCAGCGTGGCGGCGGACAGCGAGACGGCCGCGGCGAACAGGTGGTGGGGGCTGTGCCCGAAGGGCAGGGCGGGCAGCCGCACGACGTCGGGGCCCGACGCCTCCTGGGCGAGCAGGTCCAGCGCGCGGTCGACGACCGCCTCGACCAGGAGGGTGTCGGTGCCCATCGGAAGGTGCGAGGAGTGCTGCTCCTGCGAACCGATGGGCAGCAGGGCGATGCCTCGCTCACCGGCCTGGCGCACCTCGCGCCAGGTCAGTTGGTTCAGTCTCAGTTGACTCACGGTGCTATCTCTCCGAAACAGGGACGTGGCAAAGTCGGCGCATGGTTCACAAACGTTCTCCGTTGCGACTGGTGCCCGAGCCCGCGCCGCAGCGGACCGCACCCCGCGCACCGCGGCGGCTGGGGGCCGTCGAGCTGGTACCGGGCCGGGTCAGGGCGGCGGTGCTGTCCGTCGCGGGGCAGATCCTGGAACGCATCGAGACGTCGTACGACGCGGCCACCGCGACCCCGGAGGACATCGACACGGTCCTCACCGCGGCCGCCGCGTTCTTCGCCGGTCATGACCTCGGCGGGATCGGGGTGGCCGCCGCCGGGCTCGTGGATCCGCTGACCGGTCTGATCCTGGAAGTCAACGACGTGCCCGGACTGCACGGGTATCCGGTGACGGAGCGGCTGCGCGCGTTCACCGGACGGCCGGTGCGGGTGGAGCACCGGGCGAGGCTGCAGGTGCTCGGCGACCGTTTCTTCGGTGCCGGTCGCGGACGGCGCACCTTCGCCTCGGTCTCCACGGGCGAGGTGCTCGGGGTGGGAGTCCTCTACGACGGCGAGGTGCTGGCCCCGCCCGGCGGGCGCAGCGGCGCGCACATGACCGTCGCGGCCAGCGGCGAGCTGTGCACCTGCGGAAACCGCGGCTGCTGGAAGACGCTCGCCACCAGCGGCTGGCTGCGTGCCCGGGCGCAGGCCGCCGGACTCGGGGACGGCATGTCGCTGGAGGCCCTGGTCAGGCGTGGGGACGGGCCCGCCGCGCGGGTGGTGGAGGAGTACGCGCACAACCTCGCTCTGGGGCTGGAGAACGTGCAGCAGCTCTTCGCGCCCGGCCTGTTCATCCTGCACGGTGAGGCGTGCGAGGGCGGTGAGGGATTCCGCACGGTGGTCGAGGAGAGGCTGCGTGCCGCCGCCGCGTTCGCGGGCGCCGAGGAACCGCGGGTGCTGGTGAGCGAGGCCGCCGTGGACGATGTGGCGCTGCTCGGCGGCGCCGGACTCGTCCTGTCGCATCTGTAGTACGTGAGCTGTCATCGGCCTTCTTCGCTGGTGAGGGGCGTGCGGTCCGCGGCTCGGCGGCCCCTGCGCGGGTCCATGACCGGCACCGCGTCGAGCAGCTGCCGCGTGTAGGGGTGCTGAGGGCTGCGGAAGACCTGCCGCGCCTCTCCCACTTCCACCAGGCGCCCCCGCCGCATCACCGCGACCCGGTCGGCCACCTGCCCCACGACGGCGAGGTTGTGCGAGACGAAGACGTAGGTCAGGCGGAGCCGCTGCTGGAGCTCCGCCAGCAGGTCGAGGACGGTGGCCTGCACGGACACGTCCAGGGCGCTGGTGGGCTCGTCGAGCACCAGGAGGCGGGGCTCGGACGCGAGAGCACGGGCGATCGAGATGCGCTGGCGCTGGCCGCCCGAGAACTCGTGCGGGTAGCGGTCCTGGATGCCGGCGTCCAGGCCGACGGCCTCCAGGAGTTCCCCGACCCGCTGCCGGGTACGGGCCCTGCCGCGCCGCCCGCGGGCTGCCGGATCATGGGTGACGAGCGGCTCGGCGACGATGTCGGTGATCCGCATGCGCGGGTTCATGCTGGAGTACGGGTCCTGGAAGACGACCTGCAGCCGGCGGCGTACGGCGCGCAGCTCGGCCGCGGACAGGGCGGCGAGGTCCCGTCCGTCGAAGCGCACGCTGCCCGCGGTGGGTTCGAGGAGCCGGAGCAGCAGCCGGGTCAGGGTGGTCTTGCCGCAGCCGGACTCGCCGACCAGCGCCAGGGTCTCGCCCTCGTGGACGTCGAGTGTGACGTCGTCGACGGCCACGTTCACCGTCCTGGTGCCGAACTCCTTGCGCAGCCCGATGAGTTGCAGCAGGGCCTGGCCGGCGGGTGCCGGGGTCTCGGTTTCGGTGTTCACACCGCCTCCAATCGCGGGGTGGCGGCCAGCAGTCTGCGGGTGTAGTCGTCGGCCGGACGGTCGAAGACGTCCACGACATCGCCGCTCTCGACGACTTTGCCCTTGTTCATGACCACGGCCCGGTCGGCGGTCTCCGCCACCACGGCGAGATCGTGGGTGATCAGCACGACCGCCATGCCGTGCTTGTGCTGAAGGGTGACGAGCAGGTCGAGGATCTGGCGCTGCACGGTGACGTCCAGGGCGGTGGTCGGCTCGTCGGCGATCAGCACCCGGGGGCGTCCCACCAGGGCCGTCGCGATCATCACGCGCTGGCGCAGGCCTCCGGAGAGTTCGTGCGGGTACTGCCGGTAGCGCAGTGCGGGGTCGGGGATGCCGACCTCGTCCATCGCGGCGAGCGCGGCTTCCCTGGCCTCGGCGCGGGACACGCCGGTGTGGTGCCTGAGCACCTCGGCCACCTGCGCGCCGACGCGCTGGAGGGGGTCGAGACACGTCATCGGGTCCTGGAAGACCATGGCGATGTCACGGCCTCTGATCGCGCCGAGCTCCTTCTCGGAGAGCTTCAGCATGTCCCGTCCGTCGAAGAGGATCTCGCCGCCCGCGTAGACGCACGGCGGAGTGGGGTTGAGGCCGAGGACGGAGAGCGCGGTGGCGGACTTGCCACTGCCCGACTCCCCGACGACGGCGAGCGTCTCGCCGGCGTGGACGTGCAGGGACACGTCCTGGACGGCGTGTACGACGGAGGTGTCGAGCCGGAAGTCGACACTGAGACGGCTGATCTCCAGCAGTGGTTTCGCGTCCGCCGAGCGGCGGGACCGGTCGCGTGCCGGTCGGTCCGTGGTCATCGTCGGTAGGCCTTCGGGTCCGCGACGTCCCGCAGGGCGTCGC
Organism: Streptomyces spiralis; assembly: GCF_014654675.1. Classification (GTDB taxonomy): domain Bacteria; phylum Actinomycetota; class Actinomycetes; order Streptomycetales; family Streptomycetaceae; genus Streptomyces; species Streptomyces spiralis. The sequence continues at coordinate 6,828 of NZ_BNBC01000066.1, read as the reverse complement.
CGGTGATGTTGATGGCGAGGGAGGTGAGCATGAGCGCGATGCCGGGGAACACGGCGACCCACCAGGAGGTGCCCAGGTAGAGCTGACCGTCGGCGAGCATGGAGCCCCAGGTCACCGTCTCCTTCGGCACGCCCAGTCCCAGATAGCTCAGGGACGCCTCCGCGACGATCGCGGCGGCGACGTGCAGGGTGCCGATGGTGGCGAGAGGGGCCGTCACGTTCGGCAGCAGGTGGCGGCGCATGATGGTGATGTCGGTGACGCCGATCGCCCGTGCCTCGGTGACGAAGTCGCGCGAGCGCAGCGACATGACCTCGGACCGCACGACGCGGGCGTAGGAGACCCAGCCGGTGAAGCCGAGGACGAGGATCACGTACCAGAGGCCGGAGCCGAGGAATCCGACGATGGCCAGCGCCAGGAGCAGCGCCGGAAAGGCGAGTTGGACGTCGGCGAGCCGCATGAGGACCCGGTCGGCCCAGCCGCCGAAGTATCCGGAGACCAGTCCCACGGCGGTGCCGACCACTCCTGCGAGCAGTGCGGCGCCGGCGCCGACGAGCAGGGAGACGCGCGCTCCGTAGATGACGCGGGAGAGTATGTCGCGGCCGAGCTGGTCGGTTCCGAGCAGGTGGGCGCCGCTGCCCCGGCTCTGCCAGGCGGGCGGCTGCAGCCGCAGCAGCAGGTTCTGCGCGTTGGGGTCGTACGGTGCGATCAGTGGTGCGAACAGGGCGGCCGTCAGCAGGAGCACGAGTACGGCGAGTGCCAGGACGGCGAGCTTGTTGCGCAGCAGCGCCCGCAGTACGCGGAGGCCGGAGCCGGCGGCCGGTGCCGCGGCGGGGGCCTGGCCGGTCGCCGCGGCCGGTGACATGACGGTCATCGTGACGTCCTCACCCTCGGGTCGAGGAAGCTGTAGGAGAGGTCGACGAGCAGGTTCACCACGACGAAGGTGGCGGCGAAGAACAGAACGGTCGCCTGGACCAGGGGGAAATCGCGGTTGGAGATCGCCTCGATGGTCAGCTGTCCGACTCCGGGCCAGGAGAAGACCCGTTCGGTGAGGATCGCACCGCCCAGCAGGCTGCCCACTTCGAGGCCGACGATGGTCACGACCGGCAGTGAGGCGTTGCGAAGTCCGTGGGTGAGGACCACCTTCAGCGGGCCGAAGCCCTTGGCACGGGCGCTGCGGATGTGGTCGGAGGACAGGACCTCGATCAGCGAGGAGCGCAGCAGACGCGCCACCACGGCGACGGAGTAGACGGCCAGGGTGACGGCGGGCAGGACCAGGTTGGCGAAGGTTCCGTAGCCGGAGGCGGGCAGAGCGTGCAGTCCGACGGCGAAGACCAGGATGAGCAGGATCCCGACCCAGAACGGCGGGGTGGACTGGCCGAGCAGGACGCCGGTCATCACGGCGCGGTCGGAGCCGCGCCCGCGGCGCATCGCGGCGAAGACACCGGCGGGGACGGCGATGAGGAGGGTCACGGCCATGGCCGCGGCGGCGAGTTGGATCGTGGCGGGGAGCCGGTCGGCCAGGATCTGGCTGACGGGCTGGCCGTAGGCGAGGGAGTTGCCGAAGTCGAGGCGGGGCAGCCCCCACAGGAAGTCGATGTACTGCGTGAACAGCGGCCGGTCGAGGCCGAGGGAGGCGCGCAGCGCGCTTTCCTGTGCCGCGGTGGCATCGGGGGGCAGCAGGACCTTGACGGGGTCGCCGGAGAGCCGTACGAGGAAGAAGGAGACGGTCGCCGTGCACAGCAGGACGAACACGGCGGTGCCCAGGCGCCTCAGGACGAACAGCACGAGCCGTGTGGCATGGCGGTCGTGCCTCCGGTCGGACGTCGCGGCGGGCGGTCGGTCCAGGGCGATGTCGCTCATCGGGAGATCACCGCACTCTCCATGGCAAGGACGCCTGCGGATCCCGGCTTCCAGTGGGGCCGGCTGTTGCGGGCGTAGATGTTGTCGATCTGGTAGAGGAAGACGAAGGGTGCTTCCTCACGCATCAGGCGTTGCAGGTCGGAGAAGGCCTTCTCGCGCTCCGCGGGGTCCTGCGAGAGCTCTTCGATGTCGATGAGGCGGTCGGCTTCCGCCGAGTGCCAGCGGCTCTGCCGGCGGTCCCGGCGGACGTTCGACTGGACCATGCTTTCGCCGTCCAGCGTCCACACGGTGCTGGCCGCCAGGTAGATCGGGCCGAGCGCCCCCCGGTTGTCGGAGGTGAGCCGCGCCGCGTACGTTCCGGGGTCGAGGAGGTTGACGCGCGCGCGCACCCCGGCTCTGGCCAGCAGACCCGAAAGGGCCTCCGCGACATTGGAGTCGACGTTGGACGCGGTGAGCGTCGTGGAGAAGCCGTGCGGGTAGCCGGCTTCGGCGAGCAGGGCGCGCGCGGTTTTCACCGAGCGGGTGAACGGCTTGACGGAGGGGTCGAAGCCGAAGGCGCCGCGCGGGATGAGGGCGGGGGTCTCGGTGGCCTTCCCGTCGAGCACCGCCTTGATCAGCAGGGGCACGTCGACGGCGTGGTTGAGCGCCTGGCGCACCCGGCGGTCCTGGAGCGGACCCTTCTCCAAGGTGTTCAGGGAGAGGTAGGAGGTGCGGATTCCGGTGAAGCCGTCCAGGCTGACGCCGGAGTAGCCGTCGAGCTGCTGAGCGGCGTCGGGGGTGAGCCCGGCGACGAGGTCGACGCCGCCGCTCTGGAGGGCGGCCAGTGAGGACGAGGCGTTGGGGGCCGGGCTGAAGACGACGCCGTCGACGCTCGGGCGGCCCTGCCAGTGGCCGTCGTAGGCCCGCATGCGCAGTTCGTGGTCGCGCTGCCAGCTGACGAAGGTGAACGGGCCGGTACCGACCGGATGTGCGGCGAATCCGGCGTCGCCCACCTCGGACAGGTAGCGGGGCGGCACCACCACCCCGCCGAACAGGGAGAGTTTGGCGGGCAGGATCGGATCGTGCACCGTGGTGTGGACGTCCACGGTGAGCCGGTCGACGACGGCGACGTCCTTGACGTAGCGCAGCTCGACGATGGGTGACTTCGTCGCCGGGTCGAGCAGTCGCTCGATGCTGAACGCGACGGCATGCGCGTCGCACGCCTCACCGTTGTGGAAGGTCACCCCGGGACGAAGCCTGAACCGCCACGTCCGGGCATCGGTGGCGGTCCAGGACAGGGCGATCCGGGGATGCAACTGGTTGTCCCGGCCGCGTGTGGTGAGCGTGTCGAACATGTTGATCAGGACGTTCATCGACACCATGTCGCCCTGTTTCTGCGGGTCCAGCGTCTTGGGGTCTCCGGGTTGGGAGACCCGAAGGATGTTCCCGGCCCGGCCTGCCGACGTACCGCAACCGCTCAGGAATGCCGGAGCACCGAGAGCTCCGAGCAGCAGACCACCGGCCCGCAGGACGTCGCGGCGGGGCGGATGGATGCGGTCCACGATGCGCCCCTGACGTATGCGTTCCATTGAACAACACGTCCGTTCCGTCAGATGGAATGTGGTTGCGCTAAGCTAAGCGACATGGCGAAAGCGGTCAACACCCGATCCGTCGAGCAGGAACCCGTGAAGGGCCCCGTCGACAAGGCGATGGAAGTGCTGGAAGCACTCGTCCAGCCCGGTGGCCCACACCGGCTGGGCGACCTCGCACGACGCACGGGCCTGCCCAAACCGACGGTCCACAGACATCTGCGCACGATGGCGGAGCACGGTTTCGCCGAGCCCGCCGAGGGCGGCAGCTACCGCGCGGGTCCCCGGCTGCTGGGCCTGGCCGCCGCCGTCCTCGACGACGACGCCGCCCTCGAACTCGCCCGGCCCGTCCTCGCCGACCTGCGCCGGCGCACCGGGCACGTCGCGCTCTACGCGGTGCGGCACGCGTCCGAGGCCGTGTACGTGGAGCAGTCGGAGCCGGCCCGCGAGTACCGTATGAGCGCGCGGCCCGGACACCGTTCGCCGCTCCACGCCTGCGGCGTGGGGCTCGCCATGCTCTCCGCCCTGCCCGCCGAGGAGAGAGCCGCCTTCGCCTCCCTGCACGCGTCGGCGTCCGAGGCCCGGACACCGCACACGATCACCGACCCGGCCGCGCTGCGCGCGCTCCTGGCGCAGGCGGCACTGAGCGGTTACGCCGTCGAGGACGAGTACGACGAACCGGACGTGCGCTCGGTGGCGGCTCCCGTCCTCGACGCACAGGGGCACGTCGTGGGTGCGATCGGCATCTCCGGCCTGACCTTCACCATGGACTCCGACAGCGTGGCGGTCTTCGGGCCCATGGTGCGCGCCGCGGCCCGGACGGTCTCCGCCGGGCTCGGTGCGCGGACGCCGGCCCTGGGCGCGGTGGGCACGTCCGATCGGGGTGAGCGGGAATGAGCGCCCTGGCCGAGCCGATCGCCGCCGGACGCGAACAGCACGTCTACTCGGGCGCTGCCTGGTCCGTCGGCGGCGCGGACGGACCGCTCGACCGCGGCCGGCACGGCACCCGGAGCTGGGACGGGCCCACGCTGGACGGCAGTGAGCTGTGGGATCTGGCCTCGGTGACGAAGCCGGTCGTCGGGCTCGCGGTGATGGCGCTCGTCGAGCGCGGCGCACTGACGCTCGACAGCACGGTGGGCGACCTTCTGCCCGGATACCGGGACGGCGACAAGGCAGACCTGACGGTACGCCAACTGCTCACCCACACCTCGGGCATCCCCGGACAGGTACCGCTCTACCGCGACCACCCCACCCGCGCCTCGCTCCTGGAAGCCGTACGCCTGCTGCCCCTGACCGCACGGCCGGGTACCCGCGTCCAGTACTCCTCGCAGGGTTTCATCATCCTCGGTCTGATCGCCGAGGCCGCGACCGGGCAGCCGCTGGACACCCTGGTGGACCAGCTGGTGTGCGCGCCGCTCGGAATGAGACAGACCTTCTTCCGTCCCTCTCCCGCACATCGCGCGCGGGCGGTGGCCACCGAGGACTGCCCCTGGCGTGGCCACCTGGTCACCGGCGAGGTCCACGACGAGAACGCGGCCGTGCTCGGCGGAGTCGGCGGGCACGCCGGCCTGTTCACGACGCTCGACGACATGGAACTGCTCGGCGCGGCACTCGTCGGTGACGGCCGGGGCGTGCTGCGCCCGGAGACGTTCGCCCTGATGACGGCTGCCCATACCGACCACCTCGGGCTGCGGCGGGCGCTCGCCTGGCAGGGCCGCGACGTGGTCGGCTCGCCCGTAGGGACCGCATTCGGCCCGGACTCCTACGGACACACGGGATTCACCGGAACCAGCCTCTGGGTCGACCCCGCCGCGAAGCGCTATGCCGTGCTGCTGACCAACCGAGTGCACCCGACCCGGGACGGGGACGGCATCACCGCCGTACGCCGCGCGTTCCACACCGCGGCCGCGGCACTGTCCGCCCGGTCACCGGCCGGCTGAAACCCGCGGGTGCCTATGTGCGTCCGACGGGCAGGGTGAGCTCGCGGGTCGCAGTCCGGCGGCTTGCGCGGTGAGCGTGAGGCGGCCCGGCTGCTTGGCGGGGCGCAGGATCGCCAGCGGCGTCGGGGACGCGGTAGATACCCGAACCCGAGTACCAGCGGCTGGTCTTGCCGCTGTTGTCGACCCGCACGGCCGACACGTTGGTGCCCTCGCGGTTCAGGTGCGGGGTCAGGGCGTGGGCGAAGGAGGTGTAGCCGTAGGGGTGGAAGCCCAGATGGACACCGTTGAGCCGGACGTCCGCGTTCTGGTAGACACCGTCGAACCTCAGCTCGACGTGCGCCTCGCTTCCGCCGTGGGCCGACGCCGCAGGGTCCTCGGGGAACCGCGGCAGCTCGAAGTGTTTGCGGTACCAGCCGATCCCGCCGACCGTGTGCGCGGTCGAGTCACCGTTCTGGCTGTTCAGCCGGTCGAACGGCCCGATCGCCTGAGGTGCTTCCGGCGCCGTCGGATCGGGGTCCTTCACCGCCGGCAGGGAGGGGTCGCTCGTCGCGGCGCCGTCACCGGACGTGGCGTACGGCAGGTCCTCGATGCTCCAGTCGTGAGGAAGGTCCGGAGTCCGCCAGGAGCCGTCGTCGAACGAGGTGTTCCTGAGCGCCACTGACGTCGCCTCGGAAGAACCGCCAGTCCTCGTCGAAGGACCGCTCTCGCACCCACTTGCCCGGCTCCGGGGCCTCACGACCGAGGGCGGACGCCGGCTGATCCACTCCCAGAACCACCGATCCCGCGGCCACCGCGCCGAGCTGAATGGCCTGACGTCGCGTCACGCCCCCTGCGGCGCCGCCCGGGGGCTGCCGCGCTTCACCGAGCACGGGCCCCGAAGCCTCGCCGGCCTGTTCGCGCTTGCTGATCGCCTTGTTCCCCGCCGCCTCAAATGTTCGAGTGGCCGAACGTCAATCGATATGCTGAACCAGGGCGCGCCTACAGAAGCGTGAGCAGAACCCGCCTGCGCGTCAAGGTGTCTGTCGTGCCCACGGCTCCCGACTTCGGTGGATCGCCGGGTCGGGCGCGGGCGCACCGGGACAACCGGAATCGCCGATCGCGAGGGCGGGGCCGCGTGCGTGGTCGCCGCCGGACCCGCTGGGCTGGGGCGAGGCGAACCGCGACAGGGTCGACGCCTGGCTGAAGTGGCACAAGGCTGGAAAGAGGGGCTGGAGGACGCCCGGCGGGCGGTGTGCACCTGCGCGCACCGCTCGCCGGGCATTGCCGCTTCCCGGGCTGTTTTCCGACGTCACCGACCCCTTGACACCCTCCACGGCGACGGGCACATTGAGTTGCGCGACATGAGTCGAGTTGCGCAACAAGCAACTGAACCGGTCTCAAGTTCGGAGGTTGGGCGATGGCGGGACCTCGAGTGGTGATCATCGGAGCGGGTGTCGTGGGGGCGGCTCTCGCGGACGAGG
>NZ_BNBC01000065.1 GCF_014654675.1 Streptomyces spiralis | reverse complement strand
ACCGACCCCACACCGGCATCAGCGGCCAAACACCAGCCAGCCGCGTCACCAACCTGTCCGGCCAGCACACCTAGGCGAGCGCCCGCCGTGCGACATCCCGCGGCACGCCTTTCCACCGCTTCTTCGCCATGTGGCACCCACCGAGGTGGACCGCGACGGGCGGGCCGTCCCGGCCGATGCCGCGCTCGATAACCCAGTCCGGCACGGGCGGCCGGGCCTGCTCGCCCCGCTGCCGCTCGGCCGCCCTCCGCTCCTCCTCTGCGATCCACCGCCGCGTCCGTTCCAGGTCCGCGACCTGGACACGCTCGAGGAAACGCAGCATCTCGAGACGGGAGGACGGCAGGGAGTCGTTCACGTGTTCGATTCTAGGCACTACGCTGACCACCAGCACCAGGAGGGGACAAGGCTGACCCCTTGCAACAAAGGCTGAGCGATTCTCAGCGAAGGCTGGTGACCGGCGTTCCTTCTCACCGGTGGTTAAGCGCGCTGGTCAGAGCGTTGCGCCGAGCAGCGGGAGAGGGAGCGTGTCTCGCACCGCGTGCTGGCTCGCCCGTGAGTACGCCCACTGAGGGTTGAACAGACTTCTGACCTGCGGCGGACCCGCGCTCAATGTTCGGTGAGAATGCTCAACCTTCACTGCGAGAGATCAGAGGCGAACGGAGGCGGCCATGCGCGACGACTTGCGAACTCTCGCGGCCCTGGGCATCGACCCTGCCTCCCTCGACCCGGCGCCTGACGGGCCGCTGCGCCACCCCAGCTCCCGGGCGCGCATCCACCCGCTCTCACCGGATCACAAGCGCTGCTCGTCATGCGCCGCGCCAGCCGTCGCCACCTGCCGCCTCGACCTGCCAGGGTTCGGGCTGCGCTGGCTGGACTCGTGCCGCGACCGCATGATCGCCGGATTCGAGCTCGAGCAGCCATAGCGTGGATACCGTGGACCCGCAGCGCTACCACCTCACCCTGACCGCAGGCGGCAGGCTGCTACAGCAGGGCTGGTGGGCGAGCGAGGCGACCGCCCACTACAAGTTCAGCGGCTGGGTCGGGCAGTACAGCGGCCTGCACGACGCCCGCATCACCCTCGTCGACGAGCAGAGCGAGGAGACGCTGGCCGTGTGGCCCGCCGGTCCCTGACTTATGCCGCCTCGATGACCTCGCCGCGCACAGCTGCCGACCACTCCGCGACGAGTCGCTCGTACACGGCGCGATCCTCTGCCGACAGCCAGCCGCCCGTACGGACCAGGAGTGCGCGGATGTCCTCGTTCACGGCAGCGGCAGACCGCACGGAACCACGGCCGTCGGATTCTAGGGACATGGTTCAAGCCTACGGGCGGCCACTGACATCAGGCTCCGAGAACGTCCATGAGGTGGTCGTCGAGGTTGGCCACCCAGTCCTCCCGCCGCCACGGCCGCAGCTCCTGCCGCGCTCGCCGCAGCCGCAGGGCCGGTACGCGGCCGCCGGTGCTGGACGCGGCCGCCACGCACTGGTGGAGCAGCTCGGCCGCTGCCCAGGGCTCGCCGAGCCGGATCCGCGCCAGAGCCTGGTCCGTGGTGACGATCGCCCGCTGCACCTGCTCTCGGGGCGCCGTCAGCGCCGCTGCCGAACGGGCGAACTGCGTGTGTGCCTTCACGGGGTCGCCGACGTGCAGCTCGCAGACGCCTTCGAAGCCGGCCAGGTGCCCGGCGGTGAAGGAGGTGGGTGCCGGGTCGCTGGCGTGGTCCGTGTCCATGTCGTACCAGGCGAGTCCCAGCGCGGTCTGCGCTTGCCTGTCGTGCCCGGCCCGAGCAGCGAGCTCCGCCTGGAGGGCATGGGCGCGGGCCCGGACGAGGTTGCTCTCACCGGTGCGTGCGGTCCGGACCGCCTGATCGACGAGGTGCCGGGCACTGTCGAGGCCTTGGGTGGAGTAGAGGGTGGTGAGGGCGTGGCTCATGTGGACGCCAGCCTGCCGCCACGGTGTGCCGAGTAGGGTCGCCTCTCGGGTGGCCTCTGTGTAGAAGGCGCGGGAGGCGGCATCGTCCCGGGTTTCGAACGCAAGCCGTCCGGCCAGCGTTGATGCGGCGACCGCGGCTTCGCGCAACTGCGGCGCCAGGGGCTCTGGGATGGGGCCGGCCAGCAGACGTCGCGACGCTTCCACGACCGGCGCGAGCAACAGCTGCAGCCGGACCATGGGGAGTGAGCCGACTTGCACGTTGACGTCCGTTACGACCGATGCGAGGCCGGTGACGGTGTGGTCGTCCGCCTGTGACGGATCTGCGAGAGCGGTGGCGAGGCTGGCCTGGATTCCGGGGGCGAGGAGCGCGAGCATGCCGCCGCCGGACTCGGTGGCCGCTCGCAGCACGGTGGTGCGTAGTTCGGCCGTACGCCGTTCGCTCTCGCCGAGAAGCCCGAGGGCTTGGAGGCACTCGGTGAAGTCGCTGCCCACGCCCAGCTGGAGTTCGCCGGCCGGGGTGCGGGCGTAGAGGTGGGCGAGGAGTAGCTGGTAGCGCTCGTCGGGCAGCATCGGCTTCTCGGCCTCCCAGCGGGCGACGGATCGCTGCACGCTGGCGATGGCCGGAAGCGGCGGATGGTGGAGTGATTGCGCGATGCCGGTGAGGGCGCGGGCGAGGCCGGCGAGGGACAGGCCGCGGCGCTTACGTAACCTCTTGAGCGCTTCCGCCCCCGCGGCCCTGTCGTCCATGCCGCCCATGGTGCAGCAGACACCGGTCAGATGGGGACCACTAGGTGAGGTTTCCCCTGACCGCGTGTGTAGTTGAGGGTTTGCCATGTGCCGGACTGCAGCTGGCCGGCGAGGGGGAAGCCGATCGTCATGCTGCTGCGGTCGACCATCCACCGGTTCCGGGCGTGGTAGGACGCTGAGTTCAGGTCGGGTGCGGCGAGTTCGACCATCTCGGAGATGCGTTCGCGGACGCGGGCGATGGCTTGTCGGGCTTCGGCCGGCTGCTGTTCGACGGTTCCAGGGACGACCACGGTGAGTGCGGCCTGTGTGTTCCCGGCGAGCCAGACCAGGCTGAGGCTGTCGATGCCTTTCGCGCCGCCGATGTAGAAGTGGGCGCCGGTGGCGAAGGGGCCAAGGTAGGCGCTGAAGAGCTGGGCGTACTCGGTGAGGCTCTTGTGGCCGGTGCTGCGGGTGCCTGTGATGGTCACCGTACGACTCAAGATCAACTCCGTGTCATAGGTTGTCATATCCCACACCGGCGGCGCGGTTGGGATCGTCTGCGTGTGGACACCAAAGACCTGCAAAACCTCGCCGGTCACCTGGAGGCACACGGCCTCCAGGTCGCCGTGAACAGCGCCGAGATGCGGCTGACGGTAACCAGTCCCCTCAACAGCCGCCTCACCGAGGACATTGTCGCGGACGGCGACCAGTGGGTCACCTCGTTCGCCTACGCCATCGGCGAGCACGGGCACGAGCAGCAGTGCGCGGAACGCATTGCACGCGTCCTCGCCGTCGGCACTGACAGCGTTCCACGGACGGTGTCAGCATGAGCGGGGGCAACAGCTTTCCGGCCCCGGAGCCCATGGAACCGAGGCCGGGCGTGCGCGTGCACACCGCCGCCGACCGGCGCCTGGCCGTCGAGCACTGGCTCCTCGCCGCGCACCCGGAGCCGAAGCAAGCCCGAGCCGAATGGGCCGAGCACGGGGTGGCGTTACTGCGGCTCGGCACCCTGTTCTCCGCGGTACGAATCCCCGGCAGGCTCATCCAAGCCGTCGCCGCCACCACGGACCCCCGCGAGCTCGACACGTTCCTCGAGGACGCACTGGACGGCGGCCCGGTCATCAGCGACCCGGGCGGAAACCGCTACTACGCCCTCGTCCCGGCCAGCGTGCCCCGCACCTGGCGCGCCGCCGTCGACGACTGGAGCACCCAGAACGTAGAAGTCCTCGGATGCGGCACCTACCTCGGCGTACCCCGCGTCGACGCCGTGGAGTACCGGCCACTGGGAACGTACTGGTCCGTCCCGATGCCGTCCGCCGCGGTGCTCTGCCCGCCGCTGACCGTCGCCCGGCTCATCGCCGCCGCCGTACACCAGCTGGCGGACATCCCAGAGGGGACCGACGGCGAACCGCCACGGCTTGCCCTCCTACGACCTGAGCCGTGAGCTGACCTGCCTTCTGACCCCGTCGCACCGACACGTCAAAGGAGTTCGCGTGTCAACTTCCGCACCTCCATTGACGACCGGGCGCCCCGACCCGCCATGCGCCGAGGTATGCCCGGACTGTAGCGGCAGCGGCGCCAACCCCAAGACCGGCGAGAGCTGCGGCACGTGCAACGGGCTCGGCGAAATCTACTGCGCCGCTCCCCAGCCCGTCCCTGCCCCACGCACGTCGCGCCCCCGCCGCTCAGAACGGGAGGTGCCGTCATGCCGCACAAGCTGATCGCCAGTCCGTTCCTTGACGGCCACCTGCTGCTCCGCCCCGGCGCCAGGTCGGGCGCACGCATCCCGGCCGACCACTACGAGGAGCTCCGGACCGCATCCGCCGGGCAGACCATCCCGCAGTGGGTGGCCGACACCGCCGCCAGCACGTGGGGCCTCGACATCACAAGGCTTCCCCTGCACGACACCGTGCTCGTCCGCGAGCCGTCCCCGTACGGCTACTGCCGGGCCTCCTGGGAGATCAACCTCGGCTGCAACTACGGCTGCCCCCACTGCTACCTCGGCGAACGGCCAGTCGCCGGCCTCTGCTGGGAAGACAAGGTCCAGCTGCGACAGCATGCGCCAGGTCGGCGTCCTGTGGCTACAGATCACCGGCGGCGAACCCACCATGGACCGCGACTTCGAGGGCGCCTACCGGTACGCCTGGCTCGCGGGGATGATGCTTACGATCTCCACGAACGGCTCCCTGCTGTGGCGCGCCGACCTGCTGCGACTGTTCCGGGACTGCCCGCCCTACCGGCTCGTCATCAGCCTCTATGGCGCCAGTGAGGCCAGCTACGAGAAGGTGACCCAGCGCCGCGGCTCCCGGAAGGCGTTCCAGCGCGGCATGACCGCCGCCCGCGCCGCTGGCCTGCCGCTGCGCCTCAACCTCGTGGTCACCGAAGCCAGCGCGAACGAGGCCGACGCGATGGCCGCCCTCGCCGAGGACTGGGGCATTGAGCACCACGCGTACACGAACATGACCCCGACGATCAGCGGCGGCGGGGAACCGCTGCTCGCCCAGTCCGGGGCCCACCTGCGCCAGCGCAAGCCGTTCGCCGGGTGCAACGCCGGCCACACCTTCTTCCACGCCGATCCGCACGGCCTGGTGTCGATCTGCAAGGTCGGCCGGGACGACCAGATCGACCTCATGGCCGAAGGAGTGGACGGACTGCTGCGGCTCGGGGCGATCGCCGACCGCCTGATGCTTCGCACCGGAGGGTGCGAGGGCTGCGCCTTGTCCGGCACCTGCCGGGTCTGCCGCCCCCTGGCCAAGCACTACCAAGAGGCGAAGGCGCCGCTGCACAGCTACTGCCAGCACGGAGAAAAGAAGGAGACCGTCACCTCATGACACCTCGACCCGTACCGGTGCAGATCCTGCCTAGCCAGCCCAAGAGTGCCCGCCGCGGGGCGCCGCCTGTGGCCGCCGCGTCCATCACCGCCGTCGCCAACCTGGACGAGTGACCTGCTCTTGCGGGCACTCGGCCGACACCCCATGAGACGCCCGCCCCGCTGGAACCGGAAACCTCTGGCGGGGCGGGTCTTTCCCTAGAGGCAGGCTCGAGCACGGCTTCATATACCAAAGATCTTGTAGAACTTCCGTTCGATTGCAGTTGGCATCTCGTGTCACGGCCACGGCTGACAGAGGACCGGAACCCTCCATCGGCCGGGGCGGTATTGCGTCACCTGGGCTGCCGCCGGCGGCCGCGTCTCACGGACATCTCACAAACCTGGCGTGAGACGGCGGCCGCGATGCCCCGGCCGCGGACCCCAATGCCGTACGCAGGACGTCATGGACGTACCGGCCGCCGGATAGAGTCGGCTCATGGTCCGACTCCCGGGTCGAACCGGCACCCGGTCGACCCGTCCCCGCGGTCAGCGTCTCGAGCAGACGCCTGGCCCCGCTCGGCGAGCCCGTGAGCGCGCCCAGCGGAACCGGGCTGCGGACGGACGGTCCACGGGTGTGTGGGCGGCGCTGCGCGGACACACTGTCGCCGGACAGGTGTTCGTCCTTCAGGTCGTCATCGTGCTGCTGCTGGTCCTGGCGGCGGTGGCGGCACTGGTGCTGCAGGTGCAGCACGACAGCACCCAGGAGGCCCGCAACCGGTCGCTCGCCGTCGCCGAGACCTTCGCCAACGCGCCGGGGACCCGCGCGGCGCTGGCCGCCCCTGACCCGACGGCGATCCTTCAGCCGCGGGCCGAAGCCGCCCGCACGGCGGCGCAAGTCGACTTCATCGTCGTCATGAACACCGACGGGATCCGCTACACCCACCCCATGTCGAGCCGCATCGGCCAGAAGTTCGTGGGCACCATCGAGCCCGCGGTGCGCGGCGGCACCGTCGTCGAGGAGATCCACGGGACCATCGGGGAGCTGGTGCAGGCCGTGGTGCCGGTCAAGGCGCCGGACGGCACGGTGGTGGGCCTGGTGTCGGCCGGCATCACCACCCAGAGCGTGGGCGGCCTCGCGGAGCGGCAGCTGCCCGTGGTACTGGGCGCCGCGGCGGCGGGTCTGGCCCTGGCCACGGCGGGTACGGCGCTGGTCAGCCGGCGGTTGCGGCGTCAGACCCATGGGCTGGGGCCGGGTGAGATGACCCGGATGTACGAGCACCACGACGCGGTGCTGCACTCGGTGCGCGAGGGTGTGATCATCGTCGGTGACGACGGCGAACTGCTGCTCGCCAACGACGAGGCGCACCGCCTGCTCGACCTGCCGCCGGACGCGGAGAAGCGGCGCGTGCCCGATCTCGGTCTCGCCCCCGACATCGCCGACCTGCTGGCGTCCGGGCGGGTCGCCACCGACGAGGTGCACCTGGTCGGCGACCGGCTGCTGGCGATCAACCAGCGCCCCACCGATCTGGAGGGCGGCCCGTCGGGGAGCGTGGCCACCCTGCGCGACTCCACCGAGCTGCGCGCGCTCTCAGGCCGTGCCGAGGTGGCCCGTGAGCGCCTGAGCCTGCTCTACGACGCCGGTGTGGGTGTCGGGACCACCCTGGACGTGACCCGGACCGCCGAGGAACTGGCCCAGGTGGCGGTGGGGCGGTTCGCGGACTTCGTCACCGTGGACCTGTACGACGCCGTGCTGCGCGGCGAGGAGCCGGATCCCGGGGACGCCCTGCGGCGTACGGCGTACGGCGGGATCCGCGACGACGCCCCGCTGTACCCGGTGGGGCGGCAGATTCGTTTCGTCGCCTCCTCTCCGCAGGCGGACAGCCTGCGCACCCGGCGGCCGGTGCTGGAGCCGCGGCTGGAGGCGGCCCCGGGCTGGCTGGCGCAGGACCCGGAGCGCACCGGGCAGGTGGTCCAGTACGGCATCCACTCGCTGATCACGGTTCCGGTGCGGGCCGGGTCCGTGGTGCTGGGCCTGGTCAACTTCTGGCGGTCCGAGAAGGCGGAGCCCTTCGACACCGAGGAGCTGGCCCTGGCAGAGGAGCTGGTGGCGCGGGCCGCGGTCTCGATCGACAACGCCCGCCGCTACACGCGCGAGCACGGCATGGCGGTCACCTTGCAGCGCAGTCTGCTGCCACGGAGCCTGCCCGAGCAGAGCGCCCTGGACATCGCCTACCGCTATCTGCCGGCGCAGGCGGGTGTGGGCGGTGACTGGTTCGACGTCCTGCCGTTGTCCGGGGCACGGGTCGCGCTGGTGGTCGGGGACGTGGTGGGGCACGGGCTGCACGCCGCGGCCACCATGGGCCGGCTGCGGACCGCGGTGCACAACTTCTCCGCGCTGGATCTGCCGCCGGACGAACTGCTCGTGCTGCTGGACGAACTGGTCGGCCGCATCGACCAGGACGAGACGGAGGACGGCGCCGGCGCCCCCGTCATCGGCGCGACCTGCCTGTACGCGATCTACGACCCGGTCTCCCGGCGCTGTGCCATGGCCCGCGCGGGCCATCCGCCGCCCGCCGTGATCCGGCCCGGGGGCGAGGTCGTGTTCGCGGACGTGCCCGCCGGTCCCCCGCTCGGACTGGGCGGGCTGCCGTTCGAGACGGCCGAACTCGAGCTCGCGGAGGGCAGTCGGCTCGTGCTGTACACCGACGGGCTGGTGGAGGACCGGGAGCGGGACATCGACACCGGCCTGGAGGAGCTGCGCGACGCGCTCGCCACGGCGGGCGAGTCGCCCGAGGAGACGTGCCGGACGGTGCTCGACACCCGGCAGCCGTTCCGGCCGGGCGACGACATCGCGCTGCTCGTCGCGCGCACCCGGGCCCTGGGCGAGAACCGGGTCGCCGAGTGGGACGTGCCCGCGGACCCGGCGGCCGTCGCGGACGTGCGGGCCGCGGTGGGCCGGCGGCTGGCCGCGTGGGGGCTCGAGGACCTGACGTTCACCACGGAGCTGATCCTGAGCGAGCTGGTCACCAACGCCATCCGATACGGCAGCACACCCATCCTTGTGCGGGTGATGCGTGAGCGCGCCCTGATCTGCGAGGTCTTCGACAGCAGCAGCACCTCGCCGCATCTGCGCTACGCCACCACGACGGACGAGGGCGGCCGCGGACTGTTCCTGGTGGCACAGCTTGCCGAACGCTGGGGCACCCGGTACACGCCGACCGGCAAGGTCATCTGGGCGGAGCAGCCGCTGCCCTGACGGCCCGGCACCTCGCTCTCGTTCATTTCTACGAATTTCATGCTCGACGGGTGACCACATGTTCGAGACTCTGATAGTAAACCTTCCTATCAGTTGGCTCCGGACGCCAACTCTCCACCCCCCACTCACACTTGGAGCCCCCGTGGTGCATCCGAACCCCGGCACGGCCGTACCGGCCGCCGTCTCCCGCCGTACCGTCCTCGCCCTCGTGGGCGTGTCCCTGGCCGCCGTCCCCCTGCTCGACGCCCCGCGCGTCGCGGCGGCACCGGCGGCGGCACCGGGCCTGGACGACCCGGCGAAGAAGGAGATCGCCATGCAGCTGGTGTCGAGCGCGGAGAACTCCTCGCTGGACTGGAAGGCGCAGTACCAGTACATCGAGGACATCGGCGACGGCCGCGGCTACACCGCCGGCATCATCGGCTTCTGCTCCGGCACCGGCGACATGCTCGACCTGGTCCAGCTCTACACGGACCGCAAGCCCGGCAATGTCCTGGCCAGGTACCTCCCGGCGCTGCGCCGGGTGAACGGCACCGACTCGCACGAGGGGCTGGACCCGGACTTCCCCGGGGACTGGCGCAAGGCGGCCCGGGACACGGCCTTCCAGCAGGCGCAGAACGACGAGCGGGACCGCGTCTACTTCGACCCGGCCGTCCGGCAGGGCAAGGCGGACGGGCTGCGCGCGCTCGGCCAGTTCGCCTACTACGACGCGATCGTGATGCACGGTGACGGCGACGACCCGACCAGCTTCCGCAACATACGCAAGCGGGCCCTGCGCGCCGCGAAGCCGCCGGCGCAGGGCGGCGACGAGGTGACGTACCTCGACGCGTTCCTGGACGCGCGGGTGTGGGCCATGAAGCAGGAGGAGGCGCACAGCGACACCAGCAGGGTCGACACCGAGCAGCGGGTGTTCCTGCGCCGGCGCAACCTCGACCTCAACCCGCCGCTGGACTGGAAGGTGTACGGGGACCCGTACCACATCGGCTGACCCGCCCCATCGGCTGACGCGCGGCACCGGCTGACGCAGCCGTACGGCCGTGGCGCCCGCGCATCGGCGGGGCGGGCGCCACGGCGTCAGCCGAGGGCGCGGTCGAGGTTGTAGGCGGCGCTGATCAGGGACAGGTGGGTGAACGCCTGCGGGAAGTTGCCCTGCTGCTCGCCGGTGCGGCCGATCTCCTCGGCGTACAGGCCGAGGTGGTTGGCGTAGGTGAGCATCTTCTCGAAGGCGAGCCGTGCCTCGTCGAGCCGGCCGGCCCGGGTGAGGGCCTCCACGTACCAGAACGAGCAGATGGAGAACGTGCCCTCGTCGCCGCGCAGCCCGTCGGGACTGGAGCGCGGGTCGTAGCGGTAGACGAGGGAGTCGGAGACCAGGTCCTCCGTCAGCGCGTCCAGGGTGGACAGCCACTTGGGGTCGGTAGGCGCGATGAACTTGGCCAGCGGCATCATGAGCATGGCGGCGTCCAGCACGTCGCCGTCCTCGTACTGGACGAAGGCCTGGCGCCCTGCCGACCAGCCGCGGTCCATGATGCGGCGGTAGATCGCGTCCCGGGTCTGCCGCCAGCGGGGCAGGTCGGCGGGCAGCCCGCGGCGGTTGGCCAGCCGGATGGCGCGTTCGATGGCCACCCAGCACATCAGACGCGAGTACAGGAAGTTCTTCCGGCCGCCGCGGGTCTCCCAGACCCCTTCGTCGGGCTGGTCCCAGTTGTCGCACACCCAGTCCACCAGGGCGCAGACGTCGTCCCACTGGGAGCTGGAGATCGGCTGGGCCCACTTGTCGTAGAGGTAGATCGAGTCGATCAGGGCGCCGTAGATGTCGAGCTGGAGCTGGTCGGCGGCGGCATTGCCGACCCGGACCGGGGCCGAGCCATGGTGCCCCTCCAGGTGGTCGAGCACGCTTTCGGGCAGCTCAGAGCGGCCGTCGATGCCGTACATGATCTGCAGCGGGCCGTTGGCCTTCCCGTCGCCCGGGCTGATGTGCTGGGTCAGGAACCGCATGAAGGCCTCGGCCTCGCCGGTGAAGCCGAGGCGAAGCAGCGCGTAGACGGCGAACGCGGCGTCGCGGACCCAGACGTAGCGGTAGTCCCAGTTGCGCTCGCCGCCGATCCGTTCGGGCAGGCTCGTGGTGGGCGCGGCGATGATGGCGCCGGTCGGGGCGTAGGTGAGCAGCTTCAGGGTGAGCGCGGAGCGGTGCACCCGCTCCCGCCAGCGGCCGCGGTAGCGGGACTGCGCCAGCCAGCGCCGCCAGTACGCCACGGTGGCCGAGAAGTGTTCCTCGGCCTCCAGGTGCGCGCACCGGCGCGGCGCCACCTCGCCGCCCACCTGATCGAGGGCGAAGACCGCCGACTCGCCCTCGTCGAGCTTGAAGTCCGCGCGTACGTCCGGGCCGTCGATCTCCAGGGGCACGGTGGCCGTCAGGGCGAGGGACAGGGTCGCCGACTCGAACAGGACCATGCAGCCCTGGGCCTGGAGCGTGTGCGGGTCGGCACCGTAGTTGAAGCGTGGAGCGACTCGCGCACGGAACGGGAGGGTGCCGCGCACGCACAGCACCCGCCGGATGAGCCGGTGCCTCTCGGCCTCCCCACCGCCCGAGGCCCCGGTCACCGGCATGAAGTCCTGCACCTCGCCGACGCCGTCCTCGGTGAAGAACCGGGTGATCAGCACGTTGGTGTCGGGGAAGTAGAACTGCTTGGTGCGTGCCGCCTGGACCGCGGCGAGCTCGAAGCAGCCACCACGCTCGGCGTCCAGCACCGAGGCGAAGACGCTGGGGGCGTCGAAGGCGGGGCAGCAGTACCAGTCGATCGTGCCGTCGCTGCCGACGAGGGCGACGGTGCGCAGATCGCCGATCAGCCCGTGCTCGGCGATCGGCACATAGCCGGACGCGCCGGGCCGGGACGGCGCGCCGGACGCGGGGTGGGGGCTCGGGGTGTCGGCCATCGCGGCGGCCTCCCTGTCTGGGCACGCGGACAGCTTCCGGAGCGAGTCGCTGTCCGGCCTTCTCGGGCCCTTCCAGCTTAGGAGCGGACGGCCGGGAGGGATGTTTTCGGAGACGGCGGGCAGGTGCCCCACAACCGGCCGGGGTCGTCCCGGCCGGTACGGCGCGCCCTTCCGGATGCAGGGTGCGGCGCGCCGGGCAATGGTGGGAGAAGGTCCCGGTCCCGCAGCACGGGCGGCGCAGTCCGGACCCGGGCGGGGACCCGGCCGGAGCCGAGGAGGACACATGTCGACGTCACAACCCGATGCATCCCGTTGGGCCGGGGGCTGCACCCCGGACAACGTGCTCCACGCCCGTACCGGTACCGACGTCTCGCCCGAGGACATCGTGCTGGCCGCGGGCCGGGACATCACCCCGCGCAACCTGGAATGGGCCAAGCGCAAGATCGAAACGGAGGGCCCGGCCGCCCTGGACAAGCTGCTGCCCTAGGGGGTGTCTCGCCGATCATGCCGGGCTCGCGGTGGCCGGCACCGCTCCCTGATCCGCCCTGATCGACGAGACACCCCCTAGCGACCGGCGGACCGTGCGGGTCCGCCGGCCGTCGGGAAGGGAGCCGGGAGGGACTGAGGGACCGGGGATGCCGCCCCGGTCCCTCCGGGCTCTTTCCGCGGGGGGCGTTGTGCTGTCAGACTCCGGTGCGTGCCCGACTTCGACATGCTCGTGATCGGATCCGGACCGGGCGGCCAGAAGGCCGCCATCGCCGCGGCCAAGCTGGGCCGCCGGGTCGCCGTCGTCGACAGCCCCGACATGGTCGGCGGTGTCTCCATCCACACCGGCACCATCCCCTCCAAGACCCTGCGCGAGGCGGTGCTGTACCTCACCGGACTCACCCAGCGCGATCTGTACGGGCAGAGCTACCGGCTGAAGGAGGACATCACCGTCGCCGACCTGACCGCGCGCACCCGGCACGTGGTCGGCCGCGAGGTGGACGTCATCCGCAGCCAGCTCTCCCGCAACCACGTCTCCCTGTTCGCCGGGACCGGCCGCTTCGTCGACGACCACACCGTCGCCCTGCGCGAAGTGACCGGTGAAGAACGGCTGTTGACCGCCGACCACATCGTCATCGCCACCGGTACGCGCCCGGCCCGCCCGGACAGCGTCGAGTTCGACGGGCGCACCATCATGGACTCCGACAACGTTCTCGCGCTGGAGCGGGTGCCGCGGTCCATGGTCATCGTCGGCGCCGGGGTGATCGGCATGGAGTACGCCTCCATGTTCGCCGCGCTCGGCAGCAAGGTCACCGTGGTCGAGAAGCGGGCGGGGATGCTCGACATGTGCGACGTCGAGATCGTCGAGTCGCTCCGCTACCACCTGCGGGACCTCGCCGTCACCTTCCGGTTCGGGGAGACGGTGGCCGCCGTCGAGCGGCACCAGAACGGCACGCTGACCGTCCTGGAGAGCGGCAAGAAGATACCGGCGGACGCGGTGATGTACTCGGCGGGCCGGCAGGGGCTCACCGACGGGCTGGACCTGCACAAGGCCGGGCTGGCCGCCGACGCGCGCGGCCGGATCGCGGTGGACGAGCACTACCGCACGCAGGTGCCGCACATCTACGCGGTCGGCGACGTGATCGGCTTCCCCGCGCTCGCGGCGACCTCCATGGAGCAGGGCCGGGCGGCGGCGTACCACGCCTGCGGAGAACCCGTCGGCCGCATGCACGGTCTGCAGCCCATCGGGATCTACACCATTCCGGAGATCAGCTTCGTCGGGCGGACCGAGGACCAGCTCACCGAGGACCGGGTGCCGTTCGAGGTGGGCGTGTCCCGCTACCGGGAGCTGGCCCGCGGGCAGATCATCGGCGACTCGCACGGCATGCTGAAGCTGCTGGTCTCACCGGAGGACCGCACGCTGCTCGGGGTGCACTGCTTCGGCACCGGGGCCACGGAGCTCATCCACATCGGGCAGACGGTGATGGGCTGCGGCGGCACGGTGGACTACCTGGTCGACGCGGTGTTCAACTACCCGACGCTGGCGGAGTCGTACAAGGTGGCCGCCCTGGACGCGACGAACAAGCTGCGGCAGATCGACCGGCTCGGGGACTGAGCCGGCCGGTGCGCGGGGGCTGAGCCGGCGGGCACCGCGGCGGCTCAGCGCCCGGTGTCGTCGGGGAGGGTGCTGTCGTCGTCGACGATGTGCACGGCGGCCTCCTCGGCTCCGGCGGCTCCCGCGTCGACGCCCTTGTCGGCGGCGATCTCGTCCTTGGTGGTGTCGGCGTGCGCGCCCTCGTCCGGGGCCACCAGGCGGCCGGCGCGGTCCGTGCCCGCCTCCGGGTCGACGGGCTCGCCCTCACCGCCGGGCAGGTCGCCGATGTCGTCGCCCTCCTGCTCCGCCACGTCGGGCCGCTCCTGGGCCAGCCGCTGGTCCAGGCTCTCGCCGTCGTGCTGTTCGGCGGCCGTCGTGCCGTGCTTGTCGACGCCGAGCGGCCGCTCGGGCGGGGAGTACCCCTCGTCCAGGGTGTCGTCGTAGGTCCGCTCGTCCACCGCGTCCTGCATGTCCAGCGGCGCGGCGTCCTCCTGCTCCTCGTTGCTCCCGGTGGGCTGGTAGGCGTCGTCGGCCATCGGATCGCTGCTCACGGGTCCTCCTTCGCGGCGGGCTCGGTGTCGGAGTGCCCTGACTCGCGTTTCCCGCCGCGGCCGGACCAATCACCCGGTGACGCATCATCTCCACCGGCGGCGGATTCACCCGTCCGCGCCCACGTTTCACCCGAGGGGGCGAGCTCGGGAACGCCGCCGGAGTGGTTTTCGTCTACAGTTCAGTAGACGGTCTACAGATGTGTAGTCACTCCTCGGGCGCGATCGCGCGCGTCCGCCGACCCGACGGAAAGGGCCCGCGACGATGATCGCTGCCTCGTACCTGTCGTCGCAGCTCGCGGTGAACGTGCTGGACGCGCGGTCGCTGCTGGCCGCCTTCGGCGTGCTCGGCGTCGGCGTGGTGATGTTCGCCGAGACCGGGCTGCTGATCGGCTTCTTCCTGCCCGGCGACTCGCTGCTGTTCACCGCGGGCCTGCTGTGCACGGGCACGGCCGACCGGGGTGTGAAGCTGTCACTGGCCCCGCTGCTGCTCGCCGCCGTGGTGGGGGCGCTCGCCGGTTCGCAGTGCGGTTATCTGCTGGGCCGCAAGGCGGGCGGCGCGCTGCTCGCCCGCAGCCGCTCCCGCAGGCTGCGCGAGGGGGCGGGACGTGCCGAGGAGCTCCTGGAGCGGTACGGCTTCGCGAAGGCGATCGTACTGGCGCGCTTCGTCCCGGTCGTGCGTACGGTGCTCAATCCGATGGCCGGCGCCCTGGGGGTGCCGGTGCGGACGTTCACGGTGTGGCAGGTGGCGGGCGGTCTCGTCTGGAGTGCCGGGCTCACCCTGGCGGGATACGCGCTCGGCTCGTCGGTCCCCGACATCGACAGATACCTGCTGCCCGTGATCGCGCTGATCGTCCTCGCGTCGCTGACCCCGCTCGTCGCCGAGGTCCTGCGCTCCCGCCGCGCCGCGAAGGCGAAGGAGGCGCGCGGATGATCCTCGGCCGGCCCGGTCAGCCGCCGGTGTCATGACGCGGCAGACACGGCAGATGCGCTGCATACGGCCCGTACGGCCGACGGACACCGCGGAGGTGGCGGGCAGCCTCGGGATCGGCGCGTGGGCGGCGTTCGCGGTGGTCAGCCTGGTCGTCGGCGGTCGTGGCACCCCGCTGTCCGTGGACGAGGACCTGCTGTCCTGGTCCGTGGGCCACCGCCCGGAGGTGGCGGTGGCGGCGGCGCGCGGGCTGACCGCCACCGGGACGGGTGTCGTGCCGTACGTCCTGGTCGTGCTGGCCGGGATCGCCGTCGGCCGCACGACACGGCAGCGTACGGTCGCGGCGGCCCTGGGCGTCTCCTGCCTGGCCCTCGGGCAGGTCGTGCGGCACGGCGTGATGGAGCTGGTGGCCCGTCCGCGGCCGCCGCGGCAGGACTGGGAGGCGTACGCCTCGGGCTGGGCGTTCCCCTCGGGGCACACCACCACCTCGGCGCTGACCGCCGGACTGCTGATCCTCGCGATCGTCCTGCGCGCCCCGCGCGGCCGTACGGCGCTCTGTGTCGTCGCCGGTTGCTGGGGCATGCTGGTGGGGCTGACCCGCGTCTATCTCGGGGTGCACTGGTTCACCGACGTGCTCGGCGGCTGGCTCTTCGCCGCGGGCTGGCTCGGGATGTGGCTGTGCGCAGCGGCCCGGTGGCTCCCCGCACGTGTCAGGGCCGACATGACAACGCCACCCGGTGGCCCCCCGGAGCGGCCCACGCCCCGCGAATCTCCCGGGGACCCGAGACGACCGGACTCCGGGTGACGTGAAGGGCCCGGCCCTGTTCCTCGCTCCCCCGGCCCCTCACACCGCCCTGCGGCGGATCAGGGCCGTCAGGACCAGCAGGCCGGGGACGAGGGGGAGCCAGACCGTCAGGAGGCGGTAGCCGAGGACGGCGGAGGCGGCCGCGGTGGCGGGGGCGCCGCCGGTGGTCAGGGCGAAGGCGAGCGCGGCGTCCAGGGAGCCGAGGCCGCCGGGGGTGGGCAGCAGGGCGGCGGCGCTGCTCGCGGCGAGGTAGAGCAGGGCGACCCGGGCCGGGGACAGCGGCAGTCCGACGGCCTGGGTGACGGCGACCAGCACCAGCGAGTGCGCCGAGGCGAAGGCGAGCGAGCCGCCCCACAGGGCGGCGGCCCGGTGCGGCCGGGAGTGCACGGCCCGGATGTCGGTCACCACCGACGCCACCGCGGGCCCGCAGCGTGACCGCAGCGGCCCGCGCAGCAGCACGGTCACCAGCACCGTGGCTGCCAGGACGGCGGCCACGGCGGTGCCCGGGACGTGCGGGATCCGCAGGACGCCGGGGCAGGCGGCGGCCAGGACGGCGATCAGGGCGGCGCGGGCGAGGACGCCGGCGGCCGCCTTGACCGCGAGCGCGCTCGCCGAGCGGCCGGCGGACAGCCCGCAGCGCATCAGGAAGCGCAGGTTGACCGCGCCGGCCCCGAGGCCGGCGGGCAGGACGTGGTTGGCGGCGGAGGCGGCGAACTGCGCGGCGACGAGCCGGCCGCCGGGCAGCGGCTCGGCCACCGCGCCCTGCTGGGCGAGGGCCGAGCACGCCCAGGTGGCGACGGCGGCCGTCGCGGCCACCAGCAGCCACCCCTGGTCGGCGGAGGCGAGCCGGCCGGCGCCGGTCTCGAGCACCGGCCAGTGACGCCGGCCGAGGTAGGCCGCGCACAGCAGCACGGTGAGCGTGGCCCCGGTGTGCCACCAGGCGCGGCCCCGCAGGCCGGCCGTGGCGGTGAGGAGCGGGGAGGTCATGCGGCGCCACCCTTCTGCGCCGGCGGCGCGACGTACAGGCGCAGGTCGCCCATCTGCTGGAAGGGCCATGTGCGGGCGTAGGCGGGCGGGGAGCCGCTCGCGGTGACGAGGGTGGCGACCGGGATCCGCCGGGCGGTCTCCTCGATGATCGCCCGGGTGGAGTTGGCGTTGTGCCCGTCGGTCGCGGCGGAGTCGCAGCCGGTGTAGAAGGCGATCGGGATGGCCTCCTCTCCGGTGAGCAGGCAGGGTGGGCGTACGCCGAGGCGGTGCAGCGCGGCGGCGACACGGTCCCACTCCCGGCGGTCGGCGGTGGTCCGGTCGACGGTGTGCGCGAGGACGGCGTACTGGACCCCCAGGTGGAGGGCCAGTCCGAGGCCGACGAGGCTCAGCGCCACCGGCCGCCAGGTGCCGCCCGGGGCGCGCACGAGGTGGACCAGGGCGTCGGCGACCGGGATCGCGAGCAGGGCGTAGGCGGGCAGCAGGAAGCGCGGCGCCGCGTACCCGATCATGAACAGGTAGGGGAAGGCGGCCGAGGCGCCGCAGGCCAGCGCGATGAGTGTGGGCGGGGTGCGCCGGGCCCGACGGGCCAGGGCGAGGCCCAGCAGGGCGAGCAGCGGCACGACGTACCACCAGGCCGTGATCAGCGGGTTCGGCAGCCCGCCCGTGCAGGGGCGGCACAGGGTCCGGCCGCCCAGGCTGCGCAGCTGGTCGGCCACGGCGACGTGCCAGCCGAGGCCGCCCTGTATGGCGGAGCCGTCGGAGAGCCGCTGCAGCAGGCCGCCGTAGCTGACGTAGGCCTCGACCACCCACTCGGCGGAGCCGGCGACGAGTCCGGCGAGCAGGGCGGCGAGCGGTCTCCAGCGGCGCCGGAGCAGGGCGAGGGCGAGCAGCGGGAGCACCGCCCAGACGGCGTCCATCGGCCGCATCCACGCCATGAGGGCGGAGCCGCCGACGAGACCCCACAGCGCCGCGCGGTCGTGCGGGTCCGCGCGGACGCGCAGGAAGCAGCCCGCGCAGGCCAGGGCGCCGATGGCGACCCAGTAGTTGGGCATGGCCTGGGGGCCGTAGAACAGCGTCACCCACAGGGAGGCGAACAGGGCGCCGGCCAGCGCCAGGACCCCGGCGGGGAACAGATGCCGCCACACCCGCAGGGCCAGGTACAGGGCGAGGCCGGACAGGACGGCGAGGTAGACGCGCAGCAGGGCGGTGGACGACGACCAGGAGGCGACCGGGGCCACCAGCAGCGGGACGCCGCGGGCGCGCGGGGCACTGAAGAAGGCCGCCGGGGCGTGCGGGCTGACCTGGCTGACGTAGACGGTCTCGTCCCAGCCCAGGCCCATGCCGGGGCGGACGAGGAGGAGCTGGGCCAGGGTGAAGGCGGCGGCCACGGCCGCCAGGGGCACGTCGCGGCGGGAAGGCAGGACGCGGCCGAGGCCGGGCGCCGGTCCGGCCCTCCGGGTCCCGGTGAGTAAGGCGTGCGTACTGTCGGCCATCTCCACCCCTCACCCCTACGCGTTGTAGGGTTCTGGCTCCCCAGTCTGCGGGATCGGTGTAGGAGCCGGGTAAGACGTCGGGGAATCGTCGGGAAAGCGTCGCGTACATGTCCGCGAACTCGGCGAGCATCGTACGGATCGACAAAAAGCAAAAAACAATCAGGCAAGGCAAGGAAGCGGATCAAACGGCGAAATCAGGGACAACCTAACCCGCGCCGGGCCGCCCCGCCGGGCGGGACACCGCCGGACGGCTGACATCACTACGCGCTGTAAGGTTGAGGGCATGGCTGGTAGAGGGCCTCATGGCAGGACGGAACGGCGCAGCTCGGGTGAGCTGGAGAGTGAGGTCCTCGCGACGCTGTGGTCGACGGAGCGGCCGCTGACACCGGCCGAGATCCAGCTGGAGATAGGCGGCGACCTGGCCTACAACACCGTGCACACCATCCTCAAACGGCTCTACGACAAGGGCCTGGTGCTCCGCGAGGTCGACGGGCGGCGGGGTGCCTACCGGCCCGCGAAGAACGCCGCGGAGCTGACCGCCCAGGCCATGCACGAGGCCCTGGACCGGGGCCCCGATCCGATCGCCGCCCTGCGGCAGTTCGTGACCGGACTGAGCCCCGAGGAGGAGCGGGCCCTGCGCGAGCTGCTCACCAGGGGCCCCGCATGACGGTCCGCTGACGGTCCACGTCCTCAGCGGACGTTAGGGCGTCGGTGCGGGGGCTGTTCCGGGGACGGAAGGTGTTTCGGCGGGGGGACCGGGCGGGATGCGGGGGTGTCCGGCTGGAGGCGGAGGGCCTCGCCGTGGTGGCGGACCGTCAGTGCCGGTCCGGACAGCAGCGTGTACGTGGCGGTCTCCTGGGTGAACTCCAGGCGCAGCCGGCGGCCCCGGTAGAGCATGACGAAGGCCAGACGGCCGAACTTCTCCGGCAGCCGCGGCGAGAACTCCAGCGTCTCGCCGGCCCGGCGGGCGCCGCCGAAGCCCGTCACCAGCGCCAGCCAGGTACCGGCCAGCGAGGCGATGTGCAGCCCGTCGCGGGTGTTGTGCTCCAGGTCCTCCAGGTCCATCAGGGCCGCTTCGACCGTGTAGTCGTAGGCGAGGCGCAAATAGCCCGCCTGCGCGGCGATGACGGCCTGGATGCACGCCGACAGCGAGGAGTCCCGTACGGTCAGCGGCTCGTAGTAGGCGAAGTTCCGGGCGACGTGCTCCTCGTCGAACTCGGTGCCGCAGGTGTACAGCGCAAGCACCAGGTCCGCCTGCTTGATCACCTGCTTGCGGTAGATGTCGAAGTAGGGGAAGTGCAGCATCAGCGGGTACTGGTCGGCGCGGGTGCCCTCGAAGTCCCAGCGCTGGAGGCGGGTGAAGCCCGCGTGCTGCTCGTGCACCCGCAGTTCGGCGTTGTAGGGGATGTTCATGCTCTCGGCGGCGTCCCGCCAGGAGGCGCTCTCCTCGTCGTCGGCGCCCAACCGCTCAGCCTCCTTCGGGTAGCGCTCGACGACGTCGGCGGCGGCGAGCAGGTTCGCCCGGGCCATCAGGTTGGTGTACAGGTTGTCGTCTGCGATCGCGCTGTACTCGTCGGGACCGGTGACGCCGTCGATGTGGAAGGTGCCGCGGTGGTCGTGGTGTCCGAGCGAGCGCCACAGCCGGGCGGTCTCCACCAGCAGTTCCATCCCCGTGTCACGCTCGAAGTCCTCGTCGCCGGTGGCGGAGACGTAGCGCACCAGGGCGTGCGCGATGTCGGCATTCACATGGAAGGCGGCCGTGCCGGCGGGCCAGTACGCCGACCCCTCCTCGCCACCGATGGTCCGCCAGGGGAACGCCGCGCCGCGCAGCCCCAGTTGGGCGGCGCGCTCCCGGGCGGCGGGCAGCGTGTTCTGCCGCCAGCGCAGCGCCTCGGCCACGGCGCCGGGCGCGGTGTACGTCAGCACGGGCAGCACGAACATCTCCGTGTCCCAGAAGGCGTGCCCGTCGTAGCCCGATCCGGTGAGCCCCTTGGCCGGGATCGCCCGCTCCTCGGCACGGGCCCCGGCCTGCAGCACATGGAACAGGCCGAAGCGCACCGCCTGCTGGATCTCCTCGTCGCCTTCCACCTCGACGTCCGCGCACGCCCAGAAGTCGTCCAGGTACGCCCGCTGTTCCGCGGCCAGGCCGTCCCATCCGTCGTGCGCGGCGGCCGCCAGGGCCGCGTCGACCTGGTCGCTCATCGCCGGCAGGGAGCGGGTGCCGGACCAGCCGTGGGCGACGAGCTTGTCCACGCGCAGTTTCTGCCCCGGCTCCAGGACGGCGGCGACCGTGAGCCGGGCCAGGTCCGGGCGGCTCTCGCAGCTGGTCGTGGTGCGCTCGGGGCCGGAGACGACGTGGTCGGCGGCCACGGCCACGCGCAGTCCGCTGGTGCGCGTGCGGTGCACCAGGCGCAGCCGGTGACCTGAGGTGAAGTGCTCCTCCGGCTCCAGCGGCGCCTGGAGGGCCATCGCCGCGCGCGGGTCGCCCTTGGTCTGCGGCAGCTGCTCGTTGGCGACGAGTTCGGACTGGATGACCACCCGCGTGTGGCAGTCGACCGCCTCCACCTCGTAGGACACCGCGCCGAGGGACCGCTGGGTCAGGGAGATCATGCGGGTGGAGCGCACCCGGATGCGGGTGCCGGCCGGCGAGCACCACTCGCAGGTCCGCTCCATCACGCCGCGGCGCAGGTCGAGCACGCGCTCGTGGGAGACGAGCCGGCCGTAGCGCAGGTCGAACGGCTCGTCGTCGACCAGCAGCCGCAGGATCTTGCCGTTGGTGATGTTGATGACCGTCTGGCCCGACTCCGGGTAGCCGTAGCCGGCCTCGGCGTACGGCAGCGGGTGGGCCTCGTAGACACCGTTGAGGTAGGAGCCGGGCAGGCCGTGCGGTTCGCCCTCGTCGAGGTTGCCGCGCCAGCCGACATGGCCGTTGGACAGCGCGAAGACGGACTCGCTCTGGGCCAGCACGTCCAGGCTGAGTTCCGTCTCGCGCACCGTCCACGGCTCCACCGCGTACGCGCCGTGGGTGATCATGCGGCACCTCCCTTGCCGGTGAGGAGCTCGGCGAGGTCCTTGACGACCACGTCGGCGCCGTGCGCGTAGAGGGCGTCGCTCTGGCCGACGCGGTCGACGCCGACGACGTACCCGAAGTGGCCGGAGCGGCCGGCGTCCATGCCGGCCAGGGCGTCCTCGAAGACGGTGGCCTGCTTCGCCTCGACCCCCAGCTCGTGGGCGGCGGCGAGGAAGGTGTCCGGGTGCGGCTTGCCGGGCAGTTTCCGCTCGCGGGCGACCACGCCGTCGATCCGGACGTCGAAGAGGCGTTCGGCGTCGATGGAGCGCAGCACGTCCAGGGTGTTGGCACTGGAGGAGACGATCGCCGTCTTCAGGCCCGCGGCCCGGACCGCCTCGATGTAGCGCAGGGTGCCGTCGTAGGCCTCGACGCCTTCGGTGCGGATCTTCCGCAGGACGAGTTCGTTCTTCCGGTTGCCGACTCCGTTGACCGTCTGCGCGCCGGGCGGGTCGTCCGGGCCGCCCTCGGGCAGTTCGATGCCCCGGGAGGCGAGGAAGGTGCGCACCCCGTCGGCGCGGGGGCGGCCGTCGACGTACTCGTCGTAGTCGGCGACGGCGTCGAACGGCCGGAAGTCCGCGCCCTCCCGCTCGCGCAGGAAGGCGTCGAACGTCTCCTTCCAGGCGGCCGCGTGCACCACGGCCGTCTTGGTGACGACCCCGTCGAGGTCGAAGAGGCAGGCCAGGATTGTCTGGGGCAGACCGAGCTCTGTCATACAGGCACCCTTCCCCACATCGCGGGCCCGAGAGAGTGTCACGCGCCACACAGGACGTACTTTCCGGCATACCTTCCGCATGCCTTCCGACAACTATCGGACCATCAGGCGCTCCCGGTGCGACGGCATGGAGGGCCGACCGGGTGACCGGGTGACACACTGTGGCCTGTGCCGACGACCTCGACCTTCGACGATCTCCTCATCCGGGCCCGGTCCCTCGTCCGCGAGGGGCACCGCGCGATCCTCGGCATCGCGGGCGGCCCCGGCGCGGGCAAGTCCACCCTCGCCGAGCGACTGGTGCGGGCGCTGAACGGCGCGCACGAACCCTGGGTCGCGCACGTCCCCATGGACGGCTTCCACCTCGCCGACGCCGAACTGGACCGGCTCGGCCGCCGGAACCGCAAGGGCGCGCCGGACACCTTCGACGCGGCCGGGTACGCGGCGCTGCTGCGCCGGCTGCGGGAGGAGTACGAGGGCGCGGCGTCGGACGGCGGCGAGACGGTGTACGCGCCCGGCTTCGAGCGCGTCCTGGAGCAGCCGCTCGCGGGCGCGATCCCGGTGCCGCCGTCCGTCCGGCTGGTCGTGACGGAGGGCAACTACCTGCTGCTGGACACCGGTGCCTGGGCGCGCGTACGGCCGCAGCTGGACGAGGTGTGGTTCTGCGAGCTCGACGAGCGGGAGCGGATCCACCGGCTGGTCGCCCGGCACGAGGAGTTCGGCAAGGACCACGAGCAGGCGGTCGCCTGGGTCCTGGGCACCGACCAGCGCAACGCGGAGCTGGTGGCGGCGACCCGCGACCGGGCGGACCTGGTCGTGCCGGAGGCGCTGGTGCGGGGCGGGTGTGCCGCTCCGGCACCCGGTTCGGGCACGGACGCGGACGCGGACACGGACGCCGGCGCCCGCGCTTGAGCGGCCGGGTGAACCCCCGCCCGCCGGCGACCGTACCGGTGGGTGCGGCAGAGGGTCTGCCGGTACGAGTCTGGAGCGGTGACGCGGCGAATGACGGTGGGCGAACAGCACCCGGCCCCGGCCTCAGGGCCCCTCGGCGACGGGTCCCCTCGGGCGTCCGCCGGTGAGACGTGCGCCGAGCCGCCGGGCGCGGCCGGGGGCGCCGGGGCGGCGCGCGTGTACGCCGGGCTGCGGCGGCACCGGCGGTGGCTGGTGCCGCTCGCCGCGGTCCTGCTGCTGGCGCAGATGGCCGTCGCGATGGTCACGGCGGCGGCCGAGCAGACCCCCACCATCGACGAGCCCGTCTACGTCGGCACGGCGGTGGTCTACCTCCACGAGCACAGCCTGGCGTACAACCCCGAACACCCGCCGCTCGGCAAGCTGCTGATCGCGGCGGGGGTGGCCGTCGCCCGCCCGCACTTCGACGCCTCGTTCACGGGCGACCAGGGGCTGCTCGGGCGGCATCTGCTGTACGAGTCGGGCAACGACCCGTGGCGGCTGATGCTGTGGGCCCGGTTGCCGGTGATCGTCGCGACCCTGCTGTTCGGGCTGGTGGTGTTCGCGTTCGCCCGGGAGCTCGCCGGCACCGCGGGCGCGCTCGTGGCCCTCGCCCTGTACGCGTTCTCGCCCGATCTGATCGCGCACGGCTCGCTGGCCACGCTGGACGTGCCCGCGGCGGGCTTCGTGCTCCTCTCGGCGTGGCTGATGTGGCGGGCACGGCGGCGGCCACGGCCGTACGTCCCTCTGGCCGGGGCGGCGCTCGGCGCGGCCGTGGCGACCAAGATGAACGCGCTGCCCGCCGTGCCGGTGCTGCTGGCGCTCGCGGTGCTGACGGCCTGGACGGGAGGCCGCCGTTCCGCCGCCGGCGGCGGCACCCGGGCCGGGACCGCCCGGGTCCTGGCCGCCGGTGCCGGACGGGCCGCCGTCGCCGGGGCGGTCGCGGTCGCCGTCGTATGGGTCTCGTATCTGGTCGTCGACCCGCACCTGCGCCCACCCGCCCGGCAGACGGTGCCCGCCGTTCACGGGCTGCGCGGGGCGCTGGTCGATCTGCTGCCGCTGCCCGGGTCGTACCGCGACGGGATGCGGATCCAGTTCGGGCTGGAGGCCCACGCCTGGCAGGGGTTCCTGTTCGGGCACGTGTACACCGGGGCGCGCTGGTACTACCTGCCGGTCGCACTGCTGGTGAAGACACCGCTCGGCGCGCTGGCCCTGTGGGCCGCCGGGACCGTGGCCCTGGTGGCCGTGCGACGGCTGCGGCGCGCGGCGCCGTACGTCCTGGCCCCGCCCGCGGTGCTGCTGGCCGGGGCCATGCACTCCTCGCGCGACTTCGGCACCCGGTACGCGCTGTTCCTGCCCATGTTCCTGGCCGTCGCCACGGCCGGGACGGTCACCGTCGCGGCCGGCGCGCTCTCCGTCGCGAGCCGCGCGGTCCCCTTCGCGGCCGGAGCGCCGAGCGTCCGCCGCGTGCGGGGA
The DNA here is from genome assembly GCF_014654675.1 of Streptomyces spiralis. Lineage (GTDB taxonomy): Bacteria > Actinomycetota > Actinomycetes > Streptomycetales > Streptomycetaceae > Streptomyces > Streptomyces spiralis. The sequence goes on along the minus strand of NZ_BNBC01000065.1, from coordinate 17,745 downwards.
CAGCTCGCCGTGGTGGCGGCGCTGGTGGTGTTCGTCGCCGTCAGTTCGCTGCGGACGTTCCCGTACTACCTGCCGTACTCCAACGAGGCGTTCGGCGGGCCGGCGAAGACCCATCTGCGGCTGCACGACTCCAACGTGGACTGGGGCCAGGACCTGGGCCGGCTCGCCGACCGGCTGCGCGCCCGGTACCCGGGGGAACGGGTCTGGCTCGTCTACAAGGGCAGCGGGGTGCCCGCCTTCTACGGCATCCACGCGGCCGATCCGCGCGGGGTGCCCCCGGAGCGGGTGCACGGTCTGCTGGTGGTGTCGGACTCGGCGGCCGCCAAGGCGAAGGGGCGGCTGGCCGCGCTGATCCGGTCCGCCAGCCCGGTCGGCGAGGTCGGTCACTCGATCACGCTCTACCGGCGGTGAGCCCTGGTCATGACGGTGAGTGAGCTATGTTGAACCTCTGTGGGAGACAATGAAGGCGCCCAGGCGCCATCGCCGCAGCAGGCCCGGGCACAGGCGTCCGCGATCACCGCGGGCAAGTCGGTGCCGCAGGCGGAGGCGGCCCCGGCGTCCCAGCTCAGAGAGCTGTTCGACGGGCCCCACCTGTCTCCCGGGCAGCGTCGCATCGCCCAGTACCTGATCGAGAACATCGCCGAGGCGGCCTTTCTGTCGATCACCGAGCTCGCGGACCGGGTCGGCGTCAGCCAGCCGTCCGTGACGCGGTTCGCCGGCGCGGTCGGCTTCAGCGGTTACCCCGCCCTGCGCGAGAAGCTCCAGTCCATCGCGCTCAGGACGCTCGCGGGCGGTCCGGGCGCGGCGGAGGAGGACCGGGGCAACGAACTCCAGGCCGCTATCGACGCCGAGATCGAGAACCTGGAGAACCTGCGCCGGGACTTCGCCGACCCCGACCGTGTGATCAGCGTCGGCCGCGAGCTGTCGCGGTCCACCCCGCTGACCGTGCTCGGGCTGCGCATCTCCGTCTCGCTCGCCGAGTACTTCGCCTACGCCGCACGGCGCATCCACCCCGACGTACGGCTGGTCACCCTCGGCGGGAGCGTCGCCTACGACGCGCTGCTCCAGGCCCGTGAGGCCGGCGGCACCTGGGTGCTGGCCTTCTCCATGCCCCGGCACGCGCACGAGACCCTCACCGCCGTCCGGGTCGCCCGCAGCGCCGGGTTGAAGGTGGCGCTGATCACCGACCTGGCGCTCGGCCCGGTGGCCGACGAGGCCGACGTCACCTTCGCCACCGGCACGGGCTCCCGCCTGGTCTTCGACTCCTACGCCGGGCCCGGTGTGATGTGCGCGGCCCTGCTCCAGGCCATGACCGACGCCGATCCGGAGCGGACCCAGGCCCGGCTGGAGGAGTACGAGCAGCTCGCGGACCAGCACCAGTTCTTCCTCAAGGACTGACCGTTCTCCGTCACGGGGGCCGCCCGTCCGCCGCCCGTCTCTTCCTCGGGACGTCTCTCGCTTTCCGCGGAGTGATCGTTCGCGGAACTGATCGGAACGTTTGGGGAGTATGCCGTTCAAAGCAGGCATGAATGTTTTCATACGTCTTGCAAAGCGGATGGCATATATAAATACTGCTCACGGATCGCGGCCGGCCCACTCCGGGCGCGCTCCACGGGGCGTCCGGTCGGGCACCGCCTGCGCGTGCGCCCGCGGCGGCCCCGGTCATCCCCTAGGCCGGGGCCGCCTCGCCCTCGTCGGACCACCCTCCACGACGCCGCACACCCGGAAGCGATGATCATGCCTGTGACGACCACGCGCACCAGCCCGGACTGGCCCTGCCAGGTCAAGGCCCCCGGAAGCTACGACTGGGAGCGTTCGGCGACCAGGTGGCTGCGCGAACTGGTGCCCGCACGCTACGGCAGCTACCCCGCGCTGGTGCGCCACCCCGTCCTGCTCGCCCGGCACGCGCAGATCCAGGTCGAGCAGGAGATCCGGGTGGCCCGCACCGCCCTGCAGACCGCCCGCGCCGACCTGCCCCGGCTCGGCATGCCGGAGTCGGTCATCGAGCACACGATCAAGCTGTACGCCGCGGAACTGCTGCAGCTCCAGCACATCGCCCGCAGCGTCCGGGCCGTGTCGGAGGCGCTGGTGGGGCGCGGCGGCGGTCGCTGAGAATCCCTCCTCGCCGTTTTCTCGCACGAATACGGACCGACAATCCTGCGATCGGACCGGTTCCGATGTGCAATGCTCGTCCCGTGACCAGCGATTCCGGCTTCTCCGCGGACTCCGGCCCCGCACCCGACACGGCGGCGCTGGCAAGGATGGTGGCCAGGCAGCGGGCCGAGATGGACCGACTGCAGGAGCGGGTGGCGACCTCCGCCGTGGTCGAGCGGGCCAAGGGGGCGCTGATGGCGCTGACCGGCTGTTCCCCGGAGGCCGCGCAGGAGGAGCTGCTCCAGCGTGCCAAGACCGCGGGCCGCACGCTGGTGGAGGAGTGCTGGATCACGCTCGGCACGCTGATGCCTCCGCTCACCCACGCCGGTGACGGACCGTCCCCCGGCTCCCCGGCGACCGTCTCCGCCGCCCCGGCCGACCCCGACCTCGGCAGCTCGCGGGGCCCGGCCCCGTCCCCTGGCACCGTCGTCGCGCCCGCGACAGGCGGACCCGGCGGCGACTCCGCCGTCCTCGCGGTGCTCGGCCGGGCCCTGGTCCGCGCCGGCACCCCGCAGGACCTCGCCCACTGCCTGCGGGAGCATCTCGCCGAGCCCGTCGGGGCGGATGCGGTGATGCTCTACCGGCGGCTGCCCGCCGGAGGGCTGGAGTTGATCGGCCACGCCGGCGTCGACGAGACCCTGGCGGACCAGTGGCGGCACGTGCCGCCGCTCAGCGGGGTCACCGCGCTGGACGCGCTCGACGCCGGTGAGCCGCGCTGGCTGGAGAACCTCGCGGAGGACAGCGAGCGGCACCTGCTGATCGGCGAGCCCGTCGAGCAGTGGCGTTCGCGTGCCTGGCTGCCGGTGGTCGGCGGGAGCCCGTCCCACGTGGCCATAGGCGTACTCCGCTCCCAGGACGGGCCGTTCACCCCGCGCGTCCGGGAACTGCTGCGCGGTGCCGCCCGGCTGTGCGCCGGCCGGCTGCGCGCCTTCGACGCCCGCCCCGAGTACCTCGCCGAGGGCGCCCCGGACGCCGTCCGCGCCCTGATCGAGGCGCTGCCCGGCACCACCCTGCTGCTCACCCCGCTGCGTTCGGCCTCGGGTGACGTCGAGGACTACCGCATAGACGCCGCCACCCCGCAGACCGTCGATGTGACCGGGCGCGGCGGACGCGAGCTCACCGGGCGGCGGATCCTGGAGTGCTGGCCGGCCGTCGCCGAGGAGCCGCTGTGGCAGGGCTGGCTGGGCGTCCTGGACACCGGTGAGCCCTACGAGAGCGAGCCGTACGCGCAGCAGGAGCTTGTGGCCGGCGCCCAGGAGCTGTCCACGTACTCGGTGCGGGCCACCCGCGTGGGCGACGGGCTGCTGGTCACCTGGCTGCGCCAGGACTCCTCCGACCGGCAGGAGCAGCGCCTGGCGGATCTCCAGCGCCTCGGCCGTCTGGGCTGGGCCACCTGGAACCTGGTCACCCGCGAGGCCATCTGGTCGTCCCAGGTCTACGCCCTGTGCGACCGCGACCCTGTCGACGGCCCGGTGCGACTGGAGGAACTGCCGAAGCTGGCCCTGCCGGAGGACGAGCCCGCGCTCGTCCGGGCCGTCGAGGAACTCCTCGGCGAGGGCAAGCCGTTCGACGTGCCGTTCCGTATCAGGGCGACATCCGGCATACGGCACCTGCGGGCCGTCGCCGAGGCCGTGGCGGACGCCGAGGGCACACCGGCCGAGGTCCATGGCTTCGTGCAGGACCTCACCGCGCAGCGCAGCGCGGAGCTGGCCCTGGTGGAGAGCGAACGGGCGATGCTGGCGCAGCACGGGATCCTCCAGGCCGAGCGGATGCTGGCCGGCCGGCTCCAGCACGCGCTGCTGCCGCTGCCGCGCCGGCCCGTGCGCCTGGCCGGGCTGCGGGTGGACCTCGCCTATCTGCCCGCCGAGTCCGGGATCCACGTCGGCGGCGACTGGTTCAGCGCCATCGAACTCCCGGGCGGAGACGCATTGTTCGTGGTGGGGGACGTCGCCGGGCACGGCATCGACGCGGTGGCCACCATGGCCCAGCTGCGGTTCACCGCCAAGGGCATGATCTTCACGGGCTCCTCGCTGACCGGCGCGCTCGCCCGGCTGAACACTCTGCTGCTGCACTCCCGCGACGCACACGGCACGGCGACCATGGTGCTGGCGCGGTACCAGCCGGACGAGCACCGGCTCCTGTGGGCGCAGGCCGGCCATCTGCCGCCGCTGCTGCTGCGCGGGGGCGAGGCCCGCTACCTGGAACGCCCGCGCGGGGTGCTGCTGGGAGCGGCCGAGACTCCGCACTTCGAGGAGGCCGAGTGCCGGCTGGAGCCGGGCGACCGGCTGCTGTTCTACACCGACGGCCTGGTCGAGCGGCCCGGCGAGAGCATCCACCAGGGCCTGCAACGCCTCGCCGAGGCCACCACCGTCCATCGCACGGACGCACCCGGCTCCCTCGGCCCGCTGCTGACCGCGATGCTCAAGGGCGAGCGGCGGGACGACGTCTGCGTCCTGGACATCCGGGTCCCGGCGGAACCGGCGTAGCCCGGCCGGGCTTTCCCGATCCGCCCGGTGGCCGGGTCAGCCCACCGGGTGGCCCGGCGAGATGGCGGCCGCGTCCGTCAGCCGTAGCAACGGGACACGGCGTCCCCCCTGTTCGCCTGCTTCGGGGGGTTCACCTCGTTCGCCCTGTTCGCCCGGTTCCTCTTGTTCGTCGCGCCCGGCCCGTCCCCCGGACTCGACCGGCTCCAGTACAAAACCCACATGGTCCCCGCCGTCGGTGCGCAGAACGATCCGGCCGACGAACCAGGCCGGAGCGTCGTCGAGGACGACGGCCCCGTCCTGCCGCCGGGTGCAGGGCACGTGAGCGAACTTGTCCACGCCGTCGTCGCCGGTGCCGCCGCCGAAGAGCTCGGCGAGGGCGTACTGATCCCGGGCCAGCAGATGCACGGCGAGCCGGTCCGCCCGCCCGGCCACCCGGAAGGTGCGGTTCACCTTGGACAGCCACACCACGAAGCGCAGCGGATCGATGGAGCACTGCGAGGCGAACCCGACCAGGCAGCCCGCCCGCTCCCCGCCCGCCGCGGCCGTCACCACGTACACCTCGGGGTCGAGCCGCCCCAGGAACGCGTCCACGCCCGTCATGTCGTAGCCCTCCGTCCGCCGCGTACCGGTCTCCGCGCCCGTGCGATCTCCGCGCCCGTCCGACCGCACCAGCTCAGCACATCACGGCCGCGCCCGCCCGTTCGCTACGCCTTTCCCGCGGTTGCGAGAAAGCCACGCAGGGAACGCGTCATCGCGGCCACGAAGGCGTCTTGGCCCGTGTCGTCGAGTGCGTCCAGCGACAGATACGGGTTGAGGTCCTCCAGTTCTACCAGCAGCAGTTCCCCGTCCGGGGCGCGGCAGGCGTCCACACGCTGGATGCCGTGATCGAGGGAGTTCCACTCGATGAAGCGCCGGGCGAACTCCAGGTCGTCCCGGGTGGGTTCGTAGGGCCGCAACTCCCAGCGCCGCCCGGGGTCCGGGGCGTACAGGGCGTACTGGAAGTCGTGGTCGACGAAGTAGAAGGAGATCTCGTGGGCGAAGTCGATGTGCGGCTGGGCGAGGACGGTGCCGTCGACCAGGACGGGCAGCCGGTCGGCGGTGACGATGCGCAGCCCTATGGAGTCGGCGCCCAGTTTCGGTTTGACCACGTACCGGTCCGCGGCGGGCAGCCGGTGCAGGTCCTCGGGACGGTCGACGGTCGGGATGACCGGGTACCCGGCGGCGCTCAGGTCGAGGAGGTACTGCTTGCCGGCCATGTCGGCCCGGCCCGTGAGCGGGTTGTAGACGCGGATCCCGCCGGCCAGTGCCCGGGTCCGGAAGTCGTCGTAGGCGGCCTGGTGTTCCAGCACGGGTCCGCTGTTGCGGACGACGACGGCGTCGAAGGTGTCCATCAGGGCCGCCGCGTCCCGCGGGTGGCACAGCGCCAGGTCGAACTCCTCGCGGAGGCGGGCGGTCAGCCGTATGTCCTCGTCGCAGTAGCGGCGTCCGCGCGCCGGATACGCCAGGTCGGTGACGTACAGAAGGCGTGGGCGTGCGGACGGCATGCGGGACTCCCGGGGTGGTGTGTCCGGTGGAAGGAAGGCGAGGAAAGGTTACTGCGGGCAGGTCGGAGCGCTCGCCCGGCCCTCGGGGCCACCTCCGCGCACTGCACTGAGTGCCAGCGATCCCGGACCTGCCCCCACCGTCCCCCGGCCGCCTCGCCCCCGTCTCCCCGTCCTGCGGTACTCCGTACCGCGAGCGAGCCAGATTTTGGTACGGAGTACCTTTACGTCTGGCACTGAGTGCCATAACCTGTTGGCCGTGCACGGTGGCACGGCTGCCGCGCACGGGTGTGCACGGGTGGTCCGGGCACGCCGGATTCCGGCCGAGCGCAGGGAGTTGACCAGCGGTGTACCACTACTCAGGCAGCGTCGCTCACGCAGATGCCGGCTCCAAGGCGGGCTCCGCGACCGGCCTCCTCGAGCCCGGCGCCCGTGACCAGGACGCCCTGTACTTCCAGCGCTGCACCTGGTGCGGGACGGCCATGTTCCACCGGGTGCTGTGCCCGGTGTGCCGGGGCAGTGAGCTGCGCACCGAGCGCAGCGCGGGCACGGGAACGGTCCGCCACTCCACGGTGGTGCACCGCAACACCCCGGCCGCCCGCAACGTGTCGCTGATAGAGATGAGCGAGGGCTTCGTGGTACGGGGGCGGGTCATGGGGCCGCTGATCGGCATCCACGGCGGCGACCGGGTACGGCTGTCCACCGCCAAGGACCCGGTACGGGGCGAGCCCGTCTTCCAGCTTGTCGACGAGCCGTACAGCGCCTGGAGCTGACGGCCCCTCGGCGGCCGCCGCCGTCACAACAGCACCCTCGGGTGCGGCAGGTCCCGCGACCGTTCCGGTCCGGGGACGCCGGCACGCCGTTCCTCCTGAGCGGGTCCGAGGGCCAGGGCCAGGAACGTCAGCACCGCGCAGACGGCGTAGACGCTGCCCGGCCAGGCGAGCAGCTCCGGGTACGGACCGGGGTGCGCCCGCCGGTCCTCCGCACCGATGAGCAGCGGCACCAGGCGGGTGACGGTGACCAGCGCCCACAGGGCGAGGGCGATCCGGCAGAGCGGTCGCCGCCGGCCGGGGCCGTGGGCCAGCCAGATCATGGCGGGCACGCACCAGATCCAGTGGTGGCTCCAGGAGATGGGGCACACCAGCAGCCCGTACAGCTCCACGGTGACGAGGACGCCGAGCAGGTCGCGCCGTCGGACGCGGCGGTGCAGGGCCCAGGCCGCCGTGAGGGTCACCAGGGCCAGCGCCGCCCACCACAGGGCCGAGTCCGTCACGTCGGGGCCGAGCAGCCTGGTGAGTGCTCCGCGCAGGGACTGGTTGCGCACCGACCACACCGGGCCGACCCGCCCTGTGTCCGTCACCAGGTCCGACCAGTACCGTGCCGACGCGTCCGGGGCGACGCACCAGGCCAGGACCACGGTCGCACAGCCGGTCGCGGCCGCCCACGCCGCAGCGCGCCACTGCCGGGTGGCCAGCAGATACAGTCCGCCGACGGCCGGCGTCAGTTTCACCGACGCCGCCAGACCCACGGCCGCGCCGCGCCCCGCCGCCGTACGGGACAGGGCGAGTCCCCCGAGGGCGACGGCGCCCAACAGCAGGTTCACCTGGCCCTGGTCGAGGGTGTGCCGCACGGGTTCGAGCCAGGGTCCGGCGGCGGCCCAGAGCAGGGCGAGGTCCCGGACGCGGGCGCCGGGGCCCGGGGACAGCAGTCGCAGGGCGCACACCGTGATGACGAGCAGAGCCGCCAGGGACACCGCCTGCCACAGCGCGACCAGCACCGCCCAGGGCAGGTGCGCCAGCGGGAGGAACAGCAGCGCGGCGAAGGGCGGGTAGGTGAACGGCAGCTCGGGGATGGGCGGACCGGTGCGCACCACGTAGTCGTACAGACCGCCCGAGAGCACGTGCGGCGAGGCCTCGCGGTAGACACGCAGGTCCAGCGGGTGGGACGGATGCGTGACGACGGTCAGCGCGTACAGCGCCAGGGAGCCGGCCAGACACCAGCCGGCACGAGCGATGAGCCACTCGCCGATCCCCCGGCTCCGGGCCAGGATTGCCTTCACTCCACCAGCTCCGTCACGTCCGCGACGCCGTCACACCCGCCGCGACACCGGCGGGCCGGTGGTGCCGGCCCTGTCCGCGGCGCCCACAACGTAGCCGGACGCACATCCCGCGAAACGCCACCACGCGGAGAAACAACCCGCGGAACATATGTGTCATCCGGGCTCCACCTGCCCGCCCGTCCCACGTCGGACAACCGCAACCACCGGGCCCGAACCGCCGGTTGGCGACCGGTTGGCGTGATCGTGTCGCCCGCGCCGCCCCGTTCCCCTTCACAGGCAACCCACAGCACTGCAACCCCGTCCTCCGGGACGCGAGCGGCCCTCGGGACCGACGGGGCGCCTGAGCTCGTGCGCGGCAGGACGTGCGCGCCTGCCGGGGATTCCAAGGAGGGGACCATTGATCCGTGCCCGGATCCGTGCCCGGTGCATAGGTGTCACCGCCGTGGCGTTGCTCGCCATGGCGGGGACGGCGCCCGCATCGGCACAGCCTCAACCACCCCATGCCGACCGGCCGTTCGCGTCGAGCACCGACGGCGGCGCGCTTCCGCCGGGCTGGCGCGTCACCGGCGATGGGGCCGTCGGACAGCTGGAGTGGCACTCGGCCACTCCGGTGCCCATGGGTGACGCGCGTGTCGAGTTCTACGCGGGCGACCGGCTGATCGGGCGGCCGAGGCCCGGCGAGGACGGCCGCACCTTCCGCCTCGCCCTGGACAAGGCCCGCACCACCGACCTGCACGGCCTGCAAGTCCGCGCCGCCGGGCGGCGGTTGGACGCGCCCGGCGCCGCGGCGCACGCACCCGGCCGGAGTTCTCTCACGGCTGCGCAGCCGCCCGCGCCCCTCCCCGCGAACGGCGTCGACCCGGGCAGACCGGGCCCGTACCGCACCGTGACGGGCGAGTACAGCCTCAAGTCGGTGCGGCTGCCCGGGTTCTCGGCTCCGGTCGAGATGCGGGGCGTGGTGGTCGCGCCGCAGGGCGCAGCGGGCCGCCGGCCGCTCGCGCTGTTCCTGCACGGCCGCCACGCCACCTGCTACAAGCCGCACAGCGAGGAGGCCACCGGCGACTGGCCCTGTCCGGCCGGCACGCGGCCGATCCCCAGCTACCGCGGCTATCTCCAGGACCAGCGGCTCCTGGCCTCGCAGGGCTATGTGACGGTGTCGATCTCGGCCGACGGCATCAACGGACAGGACTGGGCGGCCGAGGACGGCGGCGCCCAGGCCCGTTCCTCGCTCGTCAGACAGCATCTGGCCCGGTGGGCCGACTGGGCCGCCCACCTGTCCTCCGCGCCCGACGCCGTGCGCCACGCGCCGACGGCGGACCTGTCGCGGGTCCTGCTGGTGGGGCACTCGCGCGGCGGCGAGGGCGTCAACCGGGCGGCCATGGACAGCCTCTACCCGCCGCCCGCCGACCAGGACGGCTACCACGGACCCGCCCGCTGGCACATCAGCGGCACCGTGCTGATCGGCCCGACGATCTTCGGCCAGAATCCGGTCGCCGACGTGCCGTCCACGACGATCCTGCCCGGCTGCGACGGCGACGTCTCCGATCTGCAGGGCGAGGTGTACGTCGACGGCACCCGCGGTGTCAGCCGAGGCACCGCCCTGCACAGCGCGGTGTATGTGATCGGCGCCGACCACAACTTCTTCAACACCGAGTGGACCCCGGGCAGGGCGCAGGCGCCCGCCGAGGACGACTTCTACGACGACCCCGACCACCGGGACGCGGTCTGCTCGCCGGGCACCCGCACCCGGCTGACCGCCGACCAGCAGCACCGGGCCGGCGCCACCTACATCGCCGCGGCGGCCCGGCTGTTCGTCGCCGGCGACGACCGGGTGCGCCCGCTGCTCGACGGCTCCGGCTTCCGGGCGCCGTCCGCGGACCCGGCGCGCGTGCTCACCCACGCCGTCGGCGCCGGCCGCACCGGCGGCCTACTGCCGGACGGGCCGGTCTCGGTGACCGGGGGCCGGCTGTGCTCGGCGGTGGACCCCAGCCCGTCCGCCGCCTGCCTCGGCTCCGGCACCACCGGCCTGTCACCGCACTTCGCCCAGTGGGACACCGCCCGGGAGACCGGCCGCCGCGCGGTCGCGCTGCGCTGGTCCGCCGCCGGATCGACGGCACGGATACGGTACGCCGCGCCCGTGTCGCTGAAGGGCTCCGGGAGCCTGGCGCTGCGCCTCTTCGTGCCGCCGAACAGCTCCGGCACCCGGCTGGACGTGGCCCTCACCGACGCCTCCGGCCGCCGGGCCGTGCTCGGCCGGGTGCGCGTCGACGGGCTGCCGGGCACCGAACGGACCGCCTCCTACTGGGCGCGCGAGCTGCGCGTCCCGCTGACCGCCGCCGCCCGCGCCGGGCTCGACCTGCGCAGGATCGCGGCGCTGGAGCTGACACCGCGCAGCGGCTCGGGCCGTGCCTGGCTGATGGACGCCTGGGGCTGGCGCCCCGGCACCCCGGCGGTGCGGGCGGCCGCGCTGCCCCGCGTCGACATCGGCCGCCTCACGGTCAAGGAGGGCGATTCGGGCGTGCGCACCTACCGGGTGCCGGTGCGGGTCTCCGGCCACGGCACCGGGCAGATACGGCTGTACGTCCTGGACCCGGTGACGGGCAAGGCCGGCGACCGGCTGGTGACGGTACGGCCGGGCGGCCACGCCGTGGACGTGCCGGTGCGGGTGGCGGGCAACACCCGCTTCGGTGAGGATCTGCCGTACGACGTGGTGGTGAAGGCGGTGCACACCTCGGTGGTCGGCTCCCACCGGGGCGGGGTGACGGTCGAGAACGACGACCCGCGGCCGACCGTCACGGTCACGCCCCTGGCCGACCGGGTCACCGAGGGGAAGCCTCTGAAGTGGCGGATCGGCCTGTCGGCGCCGGCCGACACCGACATCGTGGCGGCCTTCCTCGTACAGCCCGTCGCCCAGGGTCCGGAGCTGTCCACGAAGGACGTCGACGCGGGGTGGCTGCGGGACGTCTCCGGCGAGTCGCCCGACCCGGAGCGCCCGCTGTCCCAGGTGCAGGGCCTGTATCTGGTCGCGGGCTTCCGGCCGGGCGAGGTGAGCACCGAGGTGACGGTCCCGACGGTTCAGGACCGGGTCAAGGAGCCGGCCGAGTCGGTGCGCTTCCAGCTGACCGACGACTCCTGGGAACCGCAGGAGGGCGGCGCGCTGCTGACGGGCACGGTGCTGGACGCGTCGTAGGGCCTGTCCCGTCGGGCGACTCCCGTCGGACCATGGCCTCTTGCCAGGGCGGGGCCTCCCGCAGGGACGGGGCCGTGCCGTCCCGGGTGGCCCTCGCGCGCCGGTCAGCGCGTGAGGGTCACCCGGATCCCGACGGTCCCCCGCTCGCCCCGCCGCAGCCGGCTGCCGAGCAGGGTGAGGCGGCCGACGAGGCCGTACTTGCGGGCGATCAGGCCCCGGTAGCGGGCGGTGGTGGCCGGGTCGCAGATCTCGGCGGTCGCCGGGAGCTGATCGCCCGTCGGGTGGCCGCGCAGGTCGCAGGGGCCCACGAGGACGTCGGCGCGGTTGCGGATCCGCCTGACCTTCCAGGAGTCGGCCGCCGTCCACGCGCCGAGCGCGTCGCCGTCCCGCACCACCCACACCGGGGTGGCGACCGGGGTGCCGTTCTTCCGGTAGCTGGTGAGCAGCAGGTACTTGCCGGCCGCGAGCCGTGCCAGTTGGGCACCGAGGGGATCCGGCTCACCGGTCGGGTCGTTCGGGATCCTGTTCATGCGCCCAAGATAGGCGGCTTCGTCCGCCCGGCACAGGCGGCCTCGCCCGCCGCCTGGAACGACGCGGGCGCACGACGGCAGGGACTCCTCCGGGGCTGAACGCCGGCCGGCCGCGACACGTATGGAGGGAGGGCGCCCAAGGACCGGTGCGCCGCGCTGTGTTGGGAGTGTTCGGTGTTCGGGAGCCACGCATGAGGCACGCACGACGACGGGTCGTGAGGCGGGTGACACGGCTGACGGCCGTGGCGGGACTCCTCCTCGGAGGAGCGATGGTCGCGCAGGCCGCGATGGCGGACGAGGCCCCCGCCACCGCCGGTGCCGCGCCCGGCTCCGTACGGTCAGCCGCCGCCACAGGTGCCGCCACGGCCGCCTCGACGGGCGCCGATCTGGTGGCCCGGCTGGGTACGGCGCGCACGGCGGGCAGTTGGATCGGCGCCGACGGCCGCCCGGTCGTGGCCGTCACGGACACCGGTGCCGCGGCCGAGGTCCGGCGGGCCGGGGCCGAGGCGAGGGTCGTGCGGCACAGCATGGACGAGTTGAGGTCGGCCACGGCGGCCCTGCGCGCGGCGCCCCGGGTGCCCGGCACGGCGTGGGTGACGGACTACCGGACCAACCGGGTGACGGTCGAGGCGGACAGCACCGTCTCCACCGGCGACTGGGCGCGAATGTCCCAAGTCGCCGACGGCATCGGCTCGTTCGTGCACATGCAGCGCGCCAGGGGCCGGTTCACCACCCGCCTCAACGGGGCGCAGCCCATTCTGTCGACCGGCGGGCGCTGCTCGGCCGGCTTCAATGTGACCGACGGGCGCGGCGACTTCATCCTCACCGCCGGTCACTGCGGCCCCACCGGCTCCATCTGGTTCGCGGACGGCCAGGGCAGCCGGCAGCTGGGCACGACGGTCGGCGACAGCTTCCCCGGCAGCGACTTCTCGCTGGTGAAGTACGACTCCGGCCGTGCCGGGCCGGGCGCGGACGTGGTGGCGATCGGCGGGGGCAACGGGGTGCGGATCACGGGCGCGGGTGATCCGGCCGTGGGGCAGCGGGTGTTCCGCAGCGGCAGTACCAGCGGGCTGCACGACGGTGAGGTGACGGGGCTGAACGCGACGGTGAACTATCCGGAGGGCACCGTCACCGGCCTGATCCAGACCACGGTGTGCGCCGAGCCCGGCGACAGCGGTGGCCCGCTGTTCTCGGAGGGGATCGCTCTGGGGGTGACCTCGGGGGGCAGCGGCGACTGCACGACGGGCGGTACGACGTTCTTCCAGCCGGTGACCAAGGCGCTGACGGCGCTGGGTGTGAAACTGATCGTGTCGGCGCCGCAGCAGGGTGCCGGCCAGGGCGCCGCTTCCTCCGGCGCCCCGTCCACCCCGTCCGCCCCGGCCACCCACAGCGCCATCGCGCCCGGCGCCGTATCCCCCGGGGCGTCGGCGCCGGTGACGGGCGCGACGACCGGGGTGACGCTGCTCACCCGGCTCACCGACCCAAGGAACGTCGGCCCGGGGCTGCTGGTCATCGCCGGCAGCCTGATCGCGCTGGTGGCGACCCGGTGGATCCGCTCGGAGCAGGACAGGAAGGCGTACCAGCGGTACTACTCGGCCACGTGGGGCTGACGGGGACGATGCCGGAGGCGGCGCCGGAACGGACCGGCTGCGGTCCGTGCGAACAGAGGTCGGTGCGCTGGGTCACAGAGGTCGGTGCGCTGAGGTCGGGGCACCCTTTTCCGCGTTCGACGGGGGTGCCCCACGAGGCCGGTCAGGCGGCCCTGTCCGCGTGCGGAGCGGCCGCGGCCCACTCCATGACGAGGCGCTGGTACAGCTCGCGCTGCTCGGTGGTGAGTGTCCCGCCCGACCGGCGCCACAGGGCCCGGATCTCCTCGTTGACCTCCGCGGCCGATCGCTCGGAGGCGGCTTCAACAGTGGTGGACATGCTGTGAAGCATATGCCGCTCGACGTGAAGGCGCTGTGAGTAAGTGCACGCCATACGGACATTCCGGACCGTGTCGCTCATCACGTGAAACCGGCGCAACCCGCCGCCCCGGACCTCAGGTTCCGGGCTTGCGGCCGTACACCATGACGTCGTCGCCCTTCTTCAGCAGCGACCAGTACTTCTTGGCGTCCTTCGTGGTCATGTTCACACAGCCATGGGAGCCGGGCGGGTTCCACATGCTGAGGCCCACCGAGTGGAACGCCTGGCCGCCGTCGAAGAACTGGCTGTAGGGCATCGGCACGTTGTAGAGGCTCGAAACGTGGTCGATGTCACGCCAGTAGATCTTCTTCAGACCCGTGCGGGTCTCGTAGCCGTTGCGGCCGGTGCGCACCGGCACGGGCCCGTACACGAGCTTGCCGCCGTCCTGGATCCAGCTCAGCTGCAGGGTGAGGTTGACGCAGGCGATGCGGCCCTTGTTCGTCGGGCACTTGCCGTCCTTGTTGGGCTTTTTCCCCACGGCCTTCTGCTTGTTCATGAGATCCATCACGCCCCAGGTGACCGGACCCGCGTACCCGATGTTCGGGGTGATGCCGTGCTTGGTCTGGAAGGCGCGTATGGCCGTGCAGTCGGCGGCCGACTGCCGGCCGTCGACGGGCCGGCCGAGGAACTTCTCCACCTGCTTCTGGTACGGCCCGGTCTTCGTCGTACAGCTCGCCGCCTGTGCCGGTGCTGCGCCGAGCGCGAGCGTGAGCGGCGCGACCATCCCCGTGACGCCGAGTACGACGGCTCCCCGCCTGCCGATGTTCCTCATCGTGGTCCTTCTCTCCCCCGTGGTGCGTTCGCGTGTCCGCGCTCTCGGACACATAGATAGCTATGGGGCGAGATCGGTTGTAAGCCGCTTCATGCCGAAACGAAACAGTGACCTTCGGCACCCGGCGCCGCCGGCCGGATGCCCGCGCGGCCATGGCGTCAGGGGGTCGCTGTCAGGAGGGGCGAAGGGCGGTCCGGAAGCCGGTGTTGACGGCTGTGAGGCCGCCGTCGACGGTGAGGGTGGTGCCGGTGATCCAGGCCGCGTCGCGTGAGGCGAGGAAGGCGACGGCGGCGGCGATGTCGTCCGGCTCTCCGATGCGCCCCAGGGGGTACAGCCCGCGGATCCGGTCGAGTTCGGCGTCCCGTCCCTCCCACGCCGAGGTGCGGACCGTGCCCGGCATCACGAGGTTGACGCGGACGCCCCGGGCGGCGGCGTGCCCGGCGAGGGTGCGGGTGAGGGAGACCAGGCCCGCCTTCGCGGCGCTGTAGGCGTGGTTGCCGAAGTCCTGGGTGCCGTTGACGGAGCCGATGCTGACGATCGCACCCCGGCCGGACGCCACCAGGTGGGGCAGGGCGGCGCGGCAGCAGCGGTGGGCGCCGGTGAGGGTGACGTCGAGGTCGCGCGCCCAGTCCTCGTCCGTGCCGTCCTCGAAGAGCGGGGTGTCGGGAGTGCAGTGGGCCGCGCTGTTGACGAGCACGTCGAGCCTGCCGAACGCGTCGACCGCGTGCGCGACGGCCGCCTCCACGGAGTCCCCGTCGGCCACGTCGCAGCGGTACGCCCAGGTCGCCAGTCCGCCCTCGCGCAGGATCGCCGCGGTCTTCTCCGCCACGGTCGCGTCGGCGTCGGTGACCAGGACCCGCGCCCCCTCCTCGGCCAGTCGCCTGGCGATGGCCGCGCCGATGCCGCGGGCCGCGCCGGTGACGAGCACTCCGTGTCCCTCGAACCGCCTCGTGTCCGTCATGGGCAGAACCTACCGTCGCGGCGATCGTTTGGGCAGATACCGTACGGTCATGTCCGCGTTCATACAGCAACTCCCCGCCCTCATCGGCGTCGTGATCGGCGCGCTGGGTTCGTATGCGGCGGTCGTGCGCAGCGACCGGGCGCGGTTCCTCCGGGAGCGGACGGCACGTTGGGAGGAGCGGCGGCTCTCGGTGTACTCCGACTACGCGCGCTCGCTGAAGAAGACGGTCGCGCTGACCTACCGGGTGGCCTCCCATCTGGGCGCCGACCCGCATCCGCACCCCCTGCCGATGGCGGAGGCCCAGCCGTTGCTGGCGGAGGCGGCCGTCGCCCGGGAGCCCTCGGGCGAGACGCTGATCATGCTGGGCAGCAAGGAGGCGGTGGAGAAGGCCCGGGTGTGGGTGGCCGTGGTGCTGGAGATGGAGCGGTTCGTGCGCGAGGGGCGGCGGGAGCCGGAGGCCTGGCAGACGCTCCTGGCACAGCAGCGCGCCGCGCGCGAGGGCTACTACGCCGCCGTGCGCTCGGACCTGGAGCTGCCGCCGGGCCACGGGGCGCGTGCGCCGCTGCCGTCCGTACCGGTTGCGTGAGCGCCGCTGCTGTCCGTGCCGGCCGCGTGCATGCCGCTGCCGTCCGTACCGGCCGCCCGAGTCTCCTCACCGGTAACCGGTCGCATCCGCCGGCTTGCCCGCGTCCTGCACCTCGACCAGATACCGCCAGGCGTCGGGGCGGCTGCCGTCCACATCGGTGAAGCCGTACACCTGGGCGAGCCCGCCACCGGACAGCGACTGCCCGTTCCAGCGCGCCACGTCCGGGTCGGCAGCGAGGGCGGCGACGGCCCGGCCGACGTAGCGCGGAGTCTCGGAGATGGCGAAATGAGGCACCTGCTCCAGGGCGTCCCGCCAGTTCTCCTCCCGCACCCCGAAGTGGTCGAGCATCATCTCCGAACGCAGCCAGCCGGGGGTGAGCGCGACCGCGGTGGCGCCGCGCGGGCCGAGTTCGTGGCCCAGGGCGAAGGCCATGCGCAGCACGGACGCCTTGGCGAGGTCGTAGAAGAGATTGACGCGGTAGGTGTTCCGGTTGTACTCGGCGGTGCCGTCGGTCATCTCCACCACCAGGCCGCCGGGCCGGCGCAGCAGCAGGGGCAGGGCGTGGTGGCTGGTGACGGCGTGTGTCTCCACGGCCAGGCGGAGCAGCCTGAGGCCGGCGGCCAGGTCGTGCTCCCACACGGGGGTGTCCCACTCGAAGAGTTTCTCGCCGCCCCAGATGTCGTTGACGAGGACGTCCAGGCGGTCCTGTTCGTGTGCGATGCGCTCGACGAGGGCGCGAACCTGGTCGGGCTCCAGATGGTCGGTGGGGACGGCGATGCCGTGGCCGCCGGCCTCGGTCACCAGCTCGGCGGTGTCCTCGACGGTCTCGGGGCGGTCGTACTCGGAGCGCTGGGCGCGTGTGCTGCGTCCGGTGACGTACACGGTGGCGCCGGCCGCGCCGAGCTCCACGGCGATGCCGCGGCCGGCGCCGCGTGTCGCTCCCGCGACCAGCGCGACCTTGCCTTCCAGTGAACGTGAACGTGGACGTGGACGTGACATGCCCGGCCTCCTGTGCGTCTTCCCGCGGTGTCCTCGTCGAGGGTGGCGCGGAAGCCGGACATCTTCTGTCGTCTTTTGTGTCGGCTTTCTGTCGGCTACGTCCCTCTGCCGGCGCCGATCAGTGACCGCGGGCGATCCACTCCTGAAGGTGCGGGGCCTCCGTGCCGATGGTGGTGGCGTCGCCGTGGCCGGTGAGGACCTTCGTCTCCGGCGGCAGGGTGAGAAGGCGGTCGCGGATGGAGTCGATGATCGTCGGGAAGTCGGAGTAGGAACGGCCGGTGGCGCCCGGCCCGCCCTGGAAGAGGGTGTCGCCGGTGAAGACGACGCCGAGCCCGGGGTCGTGGAGGCAGACCGCGCCCGGCGCGTGACCGGGGGTGTGCAGGACGGTGAGGTCGGCCCCGGCCGCCTCGATCACCTGGCCGTCCGTCAGGTGTTCGTCGGGGTCCCGGTCGCGGTGGGTCATCTTCCACAGCGGCAGGTCGTCGGGGTGCAGCCAGATCGT
>NZ_BNBC01000064.1:5544-46323 GCF_014654675.1 Streptomyces spiralis | reverse complement strand
TGTCTCATCCCCACGACCACATCAACGAGCGGACAAGCCGACAGTCACATGATCAACAGCCTTTTGTTAGAGCCAGTAAGACCGTGCCGCGCAGCTTCGACGAGATTCTCGACCAGGCCACCGTCCCGGACACGGTCACCGAAGCCGACCTGGACGCCTTGCAGCAGGAGATCGTCCGTGACGTCACCGCCACGCTGATGTTCGGCGCCCGGCCCGCCCCGAGGGCTACTACCCCACGACCCTCGACCGCGCGGAAGCCGCGTTGACATCCCTGTCCACCGAACTCATCCACAGCACCGAAGCGGCCGGCTGCCTGGCCCGCATCGCCGACATCCCCTTCGACGCCGACGGCGCCCTGCACTTCGGCTGCCTGCTCAACCTTGCCCAGGAACCCGACGGCGCCCTGTGGTGGTGGCAGTTCGCCGCAGGCGCCGGCAACGCCACCGCGGCCTACTGCCTGCACCTGTTCCACCTGGTCCGCGGTGAGCTCCGCGACTCCGACCACTGGGCCGGCCAGGCTCTCAACCTCGACACCGACATCCACCTCACCCCACCGACGCCTGGGGTCAGCGCAGGCCGGAGAGTCCGTCCGGGGCCCTGCGTGAAGCCGTCGAGCGCCTCAAAGTCGAAGAACTCGCCGGCGCTCAGTTCCACCACCCCGACCACCGCCTCGCCGACGAGATCGAAGAACTCGCAGACGCCTGCTGAACGACCCCGGCTGCCCGGACCCCGGGCAGCCACGCGGGCCCCGGCCAAGGGGCGCGTCCGATGAGCGTACGCAGCCGCCGCCCACTGTCCCATGAGCGGGCTCGACGGGCGCGGGAGCTGTAAATTGAGGGAAGAGTGATTAATACGCAGGGAATGCGTGTGACGGCACCGGAGATCGACTACACGGCGGTGTTCACCGCCTTTCCAAGCCCGTGCCTGGTGCTCGGCACGGACCTGGTGATCGCTGATGCCAACGCGGCCTTCTGCGAGGTGACCGGACGGAGCCGGGCCGAGCTCGTCGGGCAGTACCTCTTCGACACCTTCCCGGAGAACCCCGCCGACCCGGAGGCCGACGGGGTGGCGACGCTGAAATCCTCACTGCACCGTGTCCTGTCCTCCGGCCAGACCGATCAGATGCCGCTGCAGAAGTACGACATCCCGGTCGCCGACAATCCCGAGGTGTTCAAGGAACGGTGGTGGTCCGCGATCAACGTGCCCGTCCTCGGCCCGGACGGAAAGGTCGCCTGGATCATCCACCGGTCGGAGGACATGACCCAGGTCGTCCTGGGCCGCCGCACGGCGCACCTGCCGTCGATCAGTCCCGGCAGGGAGGCGGCCATGGAAGCCGAGCTGTACGCCCGGGCGCGGCAGCTGCAGCGGTTGAACGAGGAACTGCGGCAGGCTCACGCCCGTGAGCGGCGCATCGCCCTCGCCCTGCAGGAAGCCATGCTCCACTCTCCGGATCTGGCCCAGCATCCGGACGTCGCCGTGCGGTACCTGCCGGCGGCCGGCTCACTGAACGTGGGCGGCGACTGGTACGACGTGGTCAACCTGTGCTCGGGCCGCTTCGCCGTCGCGGTCGGTGACGTGGTCGGCCATGGACTGGCGGCCGCCACCGTCATGGGCATGCTCCGCAGCGCGCTGAGTGCCGCCAGCCGTACCGTCCACGGCCCTGCACAGGCCCTGGAGGTGCTGGGGTTGTACGCGCGCTCGGTCGAGGGGGCACTGGCCGCCACCGTCGTCCAGGTCCTGGTCGACTGCCACAGCCAACTGCTCATCTACAGCAGCGCCGGTCACCCCCCGCCCGTCCTGCTGCACCCCGATGGCTCCTGCGAGCTGCTCGACCTGGCCACCGACCCACCGCTGGGTGCCCGCTTCGAACACGTCCCCCGCCCCCAGGCCACCGCGACCTACACCCCCGGTGACACCCTCATCCTCTACACCGACGGCCTGATCGAGCGCCGCGGGGAGGACATCGATGTCGGCCTGACCCGCCTGACCTCCGCCCTCGCCACCTGCACCGGGATGGGCGCGGAACACCTCGCCGACGCCCTCCTGGCCCGCCTGAACCTCGCCAGCGGCGCCCGCGACGACATCGCCATGGTCGTCGTCCGCCTGGACGGAACGACCCGGCCGTCCTGATCCTCGAGGAACCACGCGCCGGGCATCGCGGCGGCGTCCCAGCGGCATCGCCGCGGTGTCGCAGCGCTCCGGCAAGGATGCTCTCACCCAAAGATGTGGACGCGCCGTTCATATTCTGGTTATATGGACTCAGCGTTCATATCGAGCGGAAGAGAGAGACCCATGACCACCACCCACAGCACCACTCCCCGTGTCGCCCTTGTCACCGGAGGTTCCGGCGGCATCGGCAAGGCCGTCGTCGAGCGGCTCGCCAAGGACGGATTCGCCCTCGGGGTGCACTACGCCGGTAACAAGGCAAAGGCCGACGCCGTCGTGGAAGAGATCACCGCATCCGGCGGTCAGGCCATCGCCATCGGCGGGGACGTCGCCGACGAGCACGCGATGGAAGCGGCATTCGACGCCGTCGAGACCGCGTTCGGCGGCATCGACGTCGTGGTCAACGCCGCCGGGATCATGGTGCTCGCACCGATCGCCGCGCTCGACCTGGACGACCTGGACCGGATGCACCGCACGAACATCCGCGGCACCTTCGTCGTCTCCCAGCAGGCCGCCCGCCGCGTCCGTCCCGGTGGCGCGATCATCAACGTGTCCACCTCCGTCACCCGCACCCAACTGCCCACGTACGGCGCGTACGTGGCCAGCAAGGCCGCGGTGCAGGGCATCACGCTGATCCTCGCCCGCGAACTGCGCGGCAAGGACATCACCGTCAACACCGTCGCCCCCGGCCCGATCGCCACTCCGCTCTTCCTCGAGGGCAAGGACGAGGCCACCATCGCCAACTTCGCCAAGGCCACCCCGCTGGAGCGGCTGGGCGAGCCCGAGGACGTCGCCGAGTCGGTCGCCTTCCTGGCCGGCCCCGCCCGCTGGGTCAACGGCCAGGTCCTCTACACCAACGGTGGCCTCGCCTGACGGCCCCGACCCGGCACTACAACCGGCCCCGACCCGGCACCACGACCACCGACCCGGCGACTCGAAGAAGCCAACCCTGAAGGGAACCTCCCATGTCATCCGTCGTTCTCATCACCGGTGCCGCCACCGGCATCGGCAACCTCACCGCACATGAGCTCGCCGCCGCCGGCCACACCGTCTACGCCAGCATGCGCGAGGTCCGTGGCCGCAATGCCAGCCATGCCGAGGAACTCCTGGAACTGGGCCGTCGCGAGGGGCAGGACATCCGTGTCGTAGAACTCGACGTGCAGTCGGAGGCGTCGGCCGAAGCGGCCGTGGCGACCGTCCTCGACGAGGCCGGCCGGCTCGACACGGTCGTCCACAACGCCGGACACCTCTACGTCGGCTACGTCGAGGCGTTCACCCCCGAGGACGTCCAGCACCTGCTGGACATCAACGCGGTCGGCATCCAGCGCGTCAACCGGGCTGTCCTGCCGCACATGCGCTCACGCCGCTCCGGCACTCTCCTCTACGTCGGCAGCACGACCTCGGTGGTGGTGCCGCCCTTCCTGGGCCCTTACGTGGCCTCGAAGTTCGCCGCTGACGCGCTCGCCCAGGTCACGGCGTACGAGGTCGGGCAGTTCGGCATCGAGACGACGATCGTGATGCCGGGGCCCTTCACCCAGGGAACGGAGCACTTTCCCAACGCCGGCCACGCCGGAGACAAGGACCGCACCCGCGCCTATGCCGCGCTGGATGCGATGGTGGCCCGCAATGAGGAGGCCACGGAGGCACTGTTCCCGCCCGGGGTGGACGCCCACCCGCGTGCCGTGGCCGAGGAAATCGCCCGTGTTCTCGCTCTTCCGCCCGGCACCCGCCCCTTCCGGACCGTCGTCGACTTCAGCCAGGCCGGTGTCGAGGAGGTCAACGAGGTCATGCGCCGGGCCCAGGAGCAGTTCGTCACCCGTCTCGGCTTCGGCGAACTCCTCCACGTCGAGGGAGCACCGTCCTGACTGCTGACGAACGGCTTTCTACACTGATCCGGTCCGAGAACGACCGAGGGAGAGACATCGTGACGAAGCAGGCCGAGGGCGCCGACGAGCGCCCGGCCCGCGGGCGCGGCCGCCGCCCGGCCGACGAGGTCCGCGCGGACGTCTTCCGCGTGGTCGGGGAGATCCTCCTGCAGGAGGGAATCGCCGACCTGACCTTCGAACGGGTGGCCCGCCTGTCCGGTGTCAGCAAGACCACGCTGCACAAGTGGTGGCCCTCCAAGGGCTCCCTCGCCCTGGACGGCTACTTCCACGCCGTCCAGGAGACCCTCGCCTTCGAGGACACCGGTGACATCCGCGCCGACCTCACGAGCCAGCTTCGTGCCTTCGCTCGCATCATGACCCGCACACCGGCCGGCCGGGTGGTGACCGAACTGATCGGCCAGTCCCAGACGGACGAGAACCTGGCCACTGCCTTCCGCTCGCTGTACTCCTCCGAACGGCGACGGCTGGCCGGCGAGCGACTGCTGCGTGCCCGGGAACAGGGCCAGATCCGGGACGAGGTCGACGTCCAGGTCCTCGTCGACCAGCTGTGGGGCGCGGTCTACCACCGCTTGCTGATCCCGGACGAACCCGTGACCGACGACTTCGTCGTCGCCCTGGTCTCCAACCTCATCGACGGCATCGCCCCGTCCCCGGGGACGCCCTGAGCGTCAGCTTCTCCAACGCCGGGCCGACATGGCGCTCCACGTCGTAGAGGTCGACGTGACCGGCACCCTCGATCCAGTGGATCTCCTTGGGGAACAGGGGTGCAGCCACCAGCATGAGGATCCGAGAGGGATGGCGGAATGATCGCCCTCAGCAACGTGTTGCCGACGGGTATGAGCGAAGCAGTAGTGGCGAGCGCATACGGCGGTCCTGAGGCCCTGTCGGTGATCGACGTCGAGGTTCCGGAACCCGGGCCCGGCGAGGTGCGCATCGCGGTCCGAGCGGTCGGTGTCAATCCCTTCGACTACAAGATGTACAGCGGCGCCTTCGGAGCCGATCCGGCGAAGCTGCCGATGCGGCTGGGTGCCGAAGCGGCAGGCGTCGTCACCGCGGTGGGCGCCGACGCGACCGGTCCGGCAGGTCCCGTCCGGGTGGGCGACGAGGTGATCGCCTATCGCGCGCCCGGCGCGTACGCCGCGGAACTCGTCGTACCGGCCTCGTCCGTTGTGCCGAAGCCCGCCGAACTGTCCTGGGAACAGGCCGGCGGGCTGATGGTCGCCGGCGCGACCGCCGTACACGTCCTCGAAGCGATCGGACTCGGCAAGGGCGATACGGTGCTGATCCATGGGGCCGCGGGAGGGGTCGGCCTGGTGGCCGTCCAGCTGGCCGTGGCACGCGGCGCCACCGTCCTCGCGACGGCAAACCCGGTCAAGCACGAACTGCTGAGAGAGCTGGGCGCGATCCCGGTCGCCTACGGGCCGGGACTGGCGGGCCGCGTACGGGTGGCGGCGCCGGAAGGGATCCACGCGGCGGCCGACTTGGTGGGCACCGACGAGGCAGTGGACGTCTCCGTGGAACTCGTGACCGACCGTTCCCGCATCGCCACCATCGCGGGATTCGAGCGCGGGGCCCAGGCCGGGATCAAGCTCCTCGGCGGCGGGCCCGGCGCCGACCCCGGCACCGGGATCAGGGAGGCCGCCCGCCTGCAGCTCACGGAAGCCGCGGCAGCAGGACGACTGCGCATCCTGATCGCTTCCAGCCACCCGCTGCGTGCGGCCGCCGCAGCCCATCGCGAGAGCATGGCCGGTCACACCACCGGGAAGATCGTCCTGGTGCCGTAACCCATCTCCGAATCAGCCTCGGCCCGGGAGCGAGCTCCGCCGTCCTCGGCATGGTCGGCACCACCGACGTCGCCGGCACCTTGAGCTCGCCCTACGGGCTGCGGACCAGCAACCCGCGTTCCCGTATGGCCTTCAGATGCCGACCGCGGGCGACGAACCTGACCTCGTGGCCACCTGCGGCGAGCCGGGCACCGAAGCAGCCCCCGGCACCCCTGCCCCCATGACGGCTACGCGCACGATGTATTCCCTTCCTCGTCAGGATCGTCACGGTGATGACGCCTGGTCCGGTGACCCGTCGTGCGCGGCGCCGCCTCGCTGTTCCGGGCGAGCGTCACGGGCAGGCTGCGGTGTCCCTGGGAAATGAACGAGGGCACCGGCTCGATGCTTCCTGGCGGCTGGGCCAGTGCGAGGGAAGGGAAGCGTTCGAACAGTGCCGGGAGCGCGGTGGCGGCCTCCATACGGGCCAGCGGCGCCCCCAGGCAGTAGTGCACACCGTGGCCGAAGGCGAGATGGTCCTTGTTCTCCCGGGTCGCGTCGAAGACTCCTGCGGTCGGGCCGTGGCGCCCGGGGTCCTGGCCGGCTGCCGCGTAGGACGCCAGGATGGCGTCCCCCTGGGAGATGGTCGTGCCCGCGATGGTGATGTCCTCGACGGCGTAGCGCAGGGGCAGGTGGGCCACCGGGGCGTCGACGCGCAGGCTTTCCTCGATGACGTCGTTCCAGGCGACCTGGCCGGTGCGGACGAGGTTGTGCTGGTCCGGGCTGGTGAGCAGGGCGAAGACGGCGTTGTCGAGCAGGTTCACGGTGGTCTCGTGGCCGGCTGCGATGATCAGAAGGAGGGTGTCGACGACTTCTGCCTCGGTCAGTGACTCGTTGCTGTCGCCGGCCGAGACCAAGTAGCTCGTGAGGTCGTCCCCCGGCTGCCTCCTGCGGTGTTCGACCAGGTCGTTGAGCAGGCCGTAGGTGGTGTGGTAATTGTCGGCGGCTTCCTGCGGGCTGAGTCCCGTGTTGAAGATGTTGTCGACGCAGGTGCGGAAGCCGACCGCCATGGAGCCCTCGGGAACGCCCATGAGCTGTGTGATCACCTGCACCGGGATGAGGTAGGCGAAGTGCTGCCGCAGGTCCACCACACCGTCGACCGCGGCGCGAGGAAGATCGTCCAGCACACCCGTCACGATGCGCTCGACCTGAGGGCGCAGCTGCGCGGTCCGGCGGGCCGTGAAGGCCGGCGTGACCAGGCGGCGCAGCCTGCGGTGGTCGCTGCCGTAAGCGGTGAACATGTTGGTGACGGACACCCAGGCGTACAGCGGCCATTGGGGAGTGATCTCCCCTGCGATGAACCGGGGCCAGTGCCGGCGGGGATCCTTCGAGACCCGCGGATCGGTCAGGAGCTGTTCGAGGGCGGTCTGGCTGGTGACCGACCACGCCGGGATGTTGCCGGGGAGCATCACCTTCGTGACGGGGCCTCGGGCGCGGAGCCGGGCACCCTCCGCGCGTAGGTCGTGGCCTGCGGGGTCGAGAACGTAGGGATCCTGCTCGTCAGTTGACAACTGCACGCCTCTCGTCGGTGGGAGATGGTGGTGCCGAATGGCTTCGATGTCGGGCACGGGACGGGGCGAAACCGCCGGCCTGCACGGCTCCGTTCGCCCGCAGGCGCTGGCTGCTGCCGACGATCCTGCTCCATGGTCGAAGGGACGGCGATGCCGCCTGCTGCGGGTTGGCCGGGAAGCGGATCGTGATTCAGGCCAGACCGTCGGCGGAAAGCCATGTGCGGGCAACGGCTTCCGGGTCGGCGCCCTTGGCGACCTGTGCGTCGAGTTCGCCGAGGACGGTCGTGGTCAGCTTGGCCGAAACTGCGTTGCAGGCATCGGCCATGGGCTGAGTCAGGACGTCCCGCTTGAAGAGGGGCACGATGTCGCCAGATACGTGAGGACGGCGCCCGGTGTACTCGGGCACCGCTCCGATGGAGCCCTGCCTGAGGGCGCTCATGTAGGCGGCGCGCTCGCCGAGTTGGTGTGGATCTGGACGACGACGCCACGGGCACTCTTCGCGCCGGCGTAGAGATGGGCCAGCAGCTCCGACTCGGGAAAGTCGGCCGACCCCCCATGGTGACCCTCCCCGGGGAGGCCGGGAGGGGAGCCGCCGGCTCGGCGTCGGCGCCGGCTCCGGTGGCCTGGTGCGGGACGGTGGTCCGGGAGGAGCCGGGGGCTTCGCGTGAGGTGGCGCTGCGCGAGCGGGAGGAAGACGTCGGCCGCGATGGCGAGCACGGCGACGGTGATGCCGGCGGCGAGCATCGCGGGGTAGCCGTGGCGGGGGTCGGCGAGGTCCTGCCGGCCGTCGACGATCAGCCGTCCCAGTGCGCCCACGAGCGGCGCGTAGGCGGCGACGGTCAGCGTGGCGATGACCTGAACAGTGGCGCTGCGGATGCCGGAGATGATCAGCGGTGCCGCGATGGGCAGTTCGACCTTGAGGGTGATCTGGAGCGGGGTCATGCCACACCCTCGGGCCGCGTCACGGACGGCGGGATCGAGGGCCTG
Organism: Streptomyces spiralis; assembly: GCF_014654675.1. Lineage (GTDB taxonomy): Bacteria > Actinomycetota > Actinomycetes > Streptomycetales > Streptomycetaceae > Streptomyces > Streptomyces spiralis. The sequence goes on along the minus strand of NZ_BNBC01000064.1, from coordinate 37,953 downwards.
GACGCCGGCGTAGGTGCTGGTCAGGATCTGCGGTACGGCGATCAGCCCGATGTGCTGGCCGCCCAACGGCGCGAGCGCGCCCGCATCCGTAAAGAGAAGATCTGCAGCCGATCTTCTGGGCTACTTGACCAGCCGGAAGGCGGGGTGGCCGACCCAGGCCCGCAGGAACTCCGCCGTTCCCAGCACCATCCAGTCGTCGTCCGCGATCCCCAACACCCCCGGAAGGCCGGCGACGACCGACACCTGTCCGTCCAGCAGTTCGGCTTTGGCCACGCCCCCGATGACGTCCATGACAGCGGCCGTCAGCAGGGCCGTGGCCACGTGGTCGATCTCGCCATTGCAGCCGGCGCTGACATTGACGGCATGGGTCGGCCTGAAGCCGAGGACGGCCTCCACCTCGGGCTCGTCCGCGTGCTCAGCCTCGAAGATGCTCTCGTCGCCCACACCCGGCCCCATCAAGTAGACCAGGAAGGGCCGACGCCAGTCCTCGCGCTGCGGATTGAATCCCACCAGGGCCGTGAGCTCCTCGTCCGCGGAGGTGCTGCCGAGGAGTGGAAGCGGGAACGGCTTTCGCCAGTCCTCCTCCCGCCTGTCCTCGACGCCCAGTCGCTCTGCGGGCACGTTGACGTCGAAGAACCCGGGCCGCTTCTCGTCGAAGTGGGAGGAGAGCCCCACCATCAACGCGCGGAACTCCCGCAGCGCAGCCGGGGAGAGCGGCTCCGCCAACTCGATCACCAACGTCGGACCAGACATGCTGGGAGCCTAGTTCGATCGGCTCCGCCACCGCTCGAATCGTTCCCACACCGACGCCGCCGACCCGGCGAACGTATGCCCTCGGAGCCCTAGCCGACGGCGTGGCAGCGGATGCGGTCGATCATCGCGTTCAGAACGGCTTCGAGGGCGAGCGTGTCGCGCCGCATCTGCGTCATGAGCAGACCACCTTGCAGCGCGGTCAGCAGGGCGAGGGAGAGGTCACCGGCATCGGCTTCCTCATCCAGTTCGCCTCGCTCCTGCATGGACGCCAGCCCGTCGCGGATGGCGCCCTCCCATTGTGCGTAGCCCTCCGCGAGCTTTGTGCGGGCCTGCGGATCCGCATCCGACAGTTCGGAGGCCAAGGATCCGATGGGGCAGCCACCCCGGCAGCCGCGCGCATGCTGTGCCTGGACGACGGCATCGCGCCACGCCTCCAGTGCCTCGAAACTGTCCAGGCGGCGCAGTAGGGGCCGCTGGAATCCGAGAACACGCTCGGTCTGGTACTCGATCACGGCTTGGACCAGAGACTTCTTGTCGCCGAAGTAGTGGTACAGCTGCGAGGGACTGGATACCTGGGCGGCCGTGAGGACGTCCTCCGTGCTGGTGCCCGCCACGCCCTGGTCGTACATGACAGCCGCGGCTGCGGCCACGATGCGGTCGCGCGTGGCACGCCCCTTCGCGGTCAGGCGCCGCGTCTCCGTACTGCTGTTCACCCGGCCAGGTTAACAGGTCGGCCCGCCATTTTTAGAGTTGACATTCCAATTTGTGCGACCCAGGATTAGAGCTGTCGATCTAAAATCTGTCCCAGGCTCCCCACCCCTTCCCCTCGTAGCAAGGACGGACATGACCAGTCCCATAGCCGACCAGGTAGCTGCCCTCACCGAGACCATGGCCACTCAGGTGCCGGCCGACGCGCTGGAGGCTTTTCACGCCGAGGAACTGAAGCTGGATGCCGCCGGAGTGCCGGCCGGCGTCACGGAGGCGGGCACGGCCATGCCGGAGGCCCAACTGCTGGACGCCCACGGAAACCCCACCACCCTGCGGCAGACGCGCGCAGGCCAGCCCGCCGTCATCGTGTTCTACCGTGGCGCGTGGTGCCCGTACTGCAATGTGGCTCTGCGCACCTATCAACGCGAGCTGGCCCCAGAGCTGGAAGAGCGGGGCGTCGCCCTGATCGCTGTCAGCCCGCAGAGGCCGGACGGTTCGCTGACCATGGCCGAGACCAACGAGTTGTCCTACGCCGTCCTGTCCGACCCCGGCAACGTACTCGGCCACGCCCTGGGCATCGTCACCCGGCCCAACGACCGAACCCTGCAGGCACAGGCATCCCTCGGTCTGGACCTCGCCGAGATGAACGCGGACGGTACCCCTGACATCGTCATGCCGACTGTGGTCGTCGTCGATGCCGAGGGCGTAGTGCGCTGGATCGACGTCCACCCCAACTACACCACTCGCACTGAGCCCATCCAGATCCTCAAGGCCGTCGCGCAGACGGTCGGCTGACCCGCCCCGCACATCGGGCATGCCGACGCCCGGCACCCTCCCCATCCGAACGGAGCAGTAGGTGTCCCTGTATGGCAAGGTCGCCCTGGTCACGGGGGCGGGCCGAGGAATCGGACGCGCCCTCGCCACGGGCCTCGCCGAGTCCGGCGTGCGGGTGGGGTGCGTCGCACGCAGCCAGGACGAGCTCTCCCGCACCGTCCAGCTCGTTGCATCCCGCGGTGGCAGCGCCCTCGCCGTCAACGCAGACCTGGGCGATCCCCGCACGGTGCCGGACATCGTGCACCGGGTGACCGCGGAGCTTGGCAGCCCCGACATCCTCATCAACAACGCGGCCACCGTCGAACCCCTCGGCCACAGCACCGACATGACGCCCGACACCTGGAACGCAGCGTTCCGCCTCAATGTGATCACCCCTGCCGCGCTGTCCGCGGCACTGCTGCCCCGGATGACCGCAGCAGGATGGGGCCGCATCGTCAACGTCTCGAGCGGCATCGTCGCCCGCCCCGAGACAATGATCGGCGGCAACGCCTACGCGGCCACCAAGGCCGCTCTGGAAGCCCACACGCTCAACCTCGCCACCGAACTGACGGGTACAGGCGTGACCGTCAATGTCTACAGGCCCGGATCCGTGGACACCGCCATGCAGGCCCTGATCCGCCGTACCGGAGGAGGACGCCTCGATGCGGCTACCTACACGCGCTTCGTACGCAGCCACGAGGAGGGCAAGCTGATCAGCGCCGAAGACTCCGCGCTCTCTCTCATAGCCCGGCTCACCGACGACGCCACCGGCCAGGTCTGGGACGTCCACGACTCCCGCTGACGGCAACACAGCCCTGACCCCGTCGTCGCGCGACCGATGCACACCCGCCCCGCCCCTACATGGAACGGATTGCCTGCTGTGACCCGAGTACTGGCTTTCGACGTCAACGAGACGCTGCTGGATCTGACCGCACTGGACCCGGCGTTCGAAGCGCTCTTCGGCAACGCCGCCTTCAGGGCGCAATGGTTCACCCAGATGCTGCAACTGTCCTTCACTGGCGGCATCACCGGCTCCTACGTCGATTTCACCACGGCCCAGCGAGCAGCCCTCCACATGATCGCCCAGCGTGCGGGCTCATCGCTGAACGACGAGCAGGTCGACGCCACTGTGGCTCTGATGAGTTCACTGCCGCCCCATCCCGAGGTGCCCGCGGCCCTCGGACGACTGGCAGCCACCCCCCTGCACCTGGTGGCCCTGACGAACTCCGTCCAGGACGTGGCGGAACAGCAACTGCGCAACGCCGGAATCCGGGACCTCTTCGACCGTGTGATGTCGGCCGACACCGTCCGCCGGCTCAAGCCCGCGCCCGAACCGTACCTCTCGGTCGCCACCGCATTCGACGTCCACCCCGCCGACGTACGCCTGATCGCCGCCCACTCCTGGGACGTGACAGGCGCCCTGCACGCCGGCTGCAAGGCGGCATTCCTGCAACGCTCCGGCGCCGTGCTCAGCCCCATCGGCCCGCAGCCTGACATCGTCGCCGGCAACCTCGAAGAGCTGGCTGACCTCATCATCGAACGCGACTGCCGCTGAACGGCAACTCCGGCCACCGGTGGCCTCCTGCAGCCAACCGTGCCGCATCGGACGGCACCCGTGCTCCTGCGCGGTCGAACGACCCCGTCAGGCGGCCAGCAGCACAACCCTTACCCCCACAGACAGGCGTACAGCAACCGCGCCCGTCGCCCCGCGCACGAGGGCTGTCCGGCGTTCCTGAGAACCGCCTACCTCGGCGCTCCCGGAGTGTGCAGGGAGGTGAAGGCGCGACCAGCCCTGGTCCACGACGCCGACATGGTCCATCCGGCTGCACTGGCGTGTCGCTCCAGGGCGTCCCGGCCGAGGACGGCCCATGGGAAGTGCGGGCCGTGGGCTCGGGAGCCGTCGTGGAGGCGGACGAGCAGGCGTTCGTCGCGGTCCGGCGGCCCGGCCGTGGTCTCGACGATGAGCATGCCGCCGGGACGCAGCAGGTGCCGCAGCCGCGTCAGCAGCGCGCCGGGGTCGCCGCCGATGCCAATGTTGCCGTCCATCAGCAGGGCGGTACGCCAGTGTCCTTCCCGGGGTACCCGGTCGAAGACCGACCGGACAAGGGCAGACCCGCCATCGGCGTGCGTGCGCCGGACGGCGTCGGCGTTGACGTCGATGCCCAGCACGGTCCGGCCTCGGGTGGCCAGTGCCGTGACCATCCGGCCCGGTCCGCATCCGACGTCCAGCACGTGACTGCCGCAGGCGGCCAGCACAGTGCGGTCGGCCGGGTCCGGCGGAGCGCACCACCGCTCGACGTCCAGCGGCAGCAGGCGCCCGTCAGGACAGCACAGGTACAGGGGACCGCGTCCTGTCCGCAGCGCCTCGGCGTACGGGTCTGCGGTGGACCACGCCGGTGCCGCGGACAGGTGCATGGGGAGGGTCACCGCACACCCGCCGTTTCCTCGGCGATCACCATGAGCGTCGTCATCGGGCACCTGTCCGGCTCTGGTCCGCCTGTGCCGGTGCGGAAAGGACAGCGGGCATGTCATGGACGGCGTGCCAGGTATCGGTGACCTCGGACCTGCCAGTGCGCGGGCGGTAGCGCATGCCCCTCTCGACGATGCGCCGGCCCGCGTCGGCGGCCGAGACCACGGTCTCCAGCGGGCAGCCGCTGCGCCGGCCCTCGACATTCCGGCCGAGCAGCGTGCGGCGACGAGCGGCTCGCATCGCGCCGAGGCCGCGCAGGTACAGGCCAGTACGCCGGCGCGGCATGCGAGCCAGGGCGGCATTGCCGGCGCGGGCGTGCGGCGGGAACGCGCCGCGAGCGGCCGGTCGGCGGCGGCCGAGCACGAGATCGGTGTCAACGGCCGCGATCCGGTCGGCAAAGCCGACCAGCAGCGGAGGATCAAGGGAGACGTAGCAGTCGCAGACGCAGACGAACTCGGCCTCGGCGGGGAGGAGTCCGGCGTGACGAGCGGCCCCGAAGCCTCGACGCAGGTCGCGCCCCGCGGTTGCCCCCCGGTTGGCGGCGGTCCACGCGGAACCGGCGCTGGATCTGTGGTCCGCGACGATGGCCCGCCACCCGGGCGGGATCCGTTCCAGCGCCCAGGGCAGCGCCCTGGCCTCCTCGAGGCAGGGCAGGACAACATCAGCGGTGGGTGTCATGGGGTACCTCCTGGTCGGGCATGGCGGTGTGACGTTTCGCGAGCTGGACAGCGTGTGGTGCCAAGAGCCGCAGGGGCAGAGGGATGCGCGTCCTCAGGTGGTGGGTTTCGAATCATCCCGATCACGCCACAGGCGAAAGGCCAGGTGGAGGCCCGAGAGGCCGAACAGCACCCCGGTGACAGCCAGCCACCGCGACCGGAAGACACCCGGGTCGAGCAGCGTCGCGGTCCGGAACTGCGCGCTGCTGTCCATGGAGATGAGCGGCCAGTAGACGAGGAGCAGGATGAGCGAGACGAACGCCGGGATGCGGATGTGGTTCACGACGGCGATGCGGCGTGGCGAACGTGGCCGGCCTGCGCGCACCGCCCGGTGCAGGAGCCAGTCCGCGCTGCCGTACAGCGGGACGGCCACGAGGTCGTGGATGACGGCGGCGCCGACCGCCCACTGGACCACGCCCCACCAGTCGCCGGCGAGCAGTTGGGCCAGGGCGTAGCCGCACAGGGCGAACGAGGCGAGCAGGGCAACGAGATGCCACCAGGGTTCGCCGTACAGGACGTGGAAGAGCCGCTTCATGCCCGCCCCGGGAAGTCGGTGGCGCCGAAGGTGAGACGGCCGACCCACTTGGTGTTCATCACGCCTGGCGCGGCAGGCACGATGACGCGAGCCGGGTAGCCATGGTCGGGCGTCAGCGGCGCGTCGTTGACCCGCAAGGCCAGCAGCGAACGGCCGTCCCGCACCTGGCCCGCGCTGAGCGCCACCGCGCGGAAGGAGCCGGCCAGTTGAACCGACTCGACGAACACCCCCGGCGGATCCTCCGTATGGCCGACCAGCGCGGCGAGGTCCCGCAGCCGCACGCCCTCCCAGTGCTGGTCGTTGGTGGACCAGCCTTCGACGCACGCGATGGGCAGAGCCGAGCGGCGCTGGGCCATCCGTTGCAGGTCGACGAGGCTCAACCGGACGCTGCCGCCCACGCCGCTGACCGTCAACCGCCAGTCCGGACCGACGTCTTGGGGCCGGATGTGGGCGGCAGCCGCGGGCTTGTTCACGGGGAAGCCCCCGGGGCCGGTGCCTGGGGAGCGGCCGTGCGGCGCGAGCAGGGCGGTGCGGCGCAGCGGCCCGCCGATGCTCTGCCCGGCCGTCACCACCAGGAGCGCGATCGAGCCGAGCCCGACCATCCCGAGCGCACCACGCCGGGAGATGGTGGGAGCCGCGGGGTCCGGCGGGACCAGCCCGGTCGCGTCGAAGGGCTCCGGCCGGGTCCGGGAGGTCGGGGTTCGCAGTTCGGCTCGCAGGTCGCGACTGCGCAACGCCTTTACCGCGGCGGGTAGTTTGAGCGCCACATGGGCGAGCACGGCGCCGAAGAATACCCAGGCGCCGTAGAAGTGAAGAGGGTAGAACGAGCCGGGGAAGATGTAGTCGAGCTGCACGTTGAGGATGCCGGTGGCGAACTCGAACAGCCCGCCGCCGACGAGGAGCAGCAGCGACAGCCGCTCCAGGGCGTGGCCGGCCGAGCGCACGGGCGGCAGGGTGAACAGTTTCGGGACCACCGACCAGAGCTTGGCCAGCAGCACGGGCACCAGCACGATCCCAAGGGTGACGTGCACGCCCTGGTTCACCCGATAGAGCCAGTACGGGTGCGTGGGCCAGGAGAAGAGGTAGAAGCCGAGCAGGCCCTTGCCCGGGGTTTTGTCGTTCACGTGCGACAGGTCCGGGTTGTATGCGGCGTACGACAGCAGGCCGGTGAGGAACAGCACCGGGATGCCGACGAGCAGCACGGCGCCGAACACCGATGTGAGCCATGGGCCGCGCAGCGGGCTGCGCCAGGGACCTGGCCGGCGGGCAGGGGAGGCTTTCATGTGGGCTGACCCTAGGTGCACGAACTTCGCAGGTGACCGGATCGGCTCGTGACGAAAGTCTGACGTCGTCCAGGACCGCATTCGGTCCTTGCGGAAGTCTGACGTCCTGCTGAGCCGCCGTGACCGGGGGAGTGCTGCGTGCCTAGGGTGCGGCGGGTGAACTCCTTCTTCGCGAGTCCGCAGACCCCCGTAGGCGCCGTTTCGGCACCCGGTCCCGCGGAGGCGTCCCGGGACGGACACGACCAGCCCCTGTCGGACAGCACGCCCCGCCGGCGGGACCAGGCACGCCCCTCACGGCGGCGGTCGCCATCCCCGTCGTCGGGTACGGTCCGGCCCTCGCCGCACGGCAGCCCTGGAGCGCGCTGCCGTGGGTGGCGTGGGCCGTGGCGATGGCGTGGATCTGGTCGCCGGCCCTGGTGGACGGCTGGCGGCGCGGCATCGCACGGCGCGGCTGATGGAGACCGGCGAGTACCTGACGCAGCTCCACCGGTTCGAAGACTTCGGGCCGGCGCTGCGCACCCGCACCGACCACATTCTGATCGACTCCCCGACCGCAGCACCGGACCACGCACATCGCGGACCACCCGGCCGGCGCGGTTGCTGACCTTCGTGGGCCTGGACCGAATCGGGCTCGGGCGGCGGTCAGCCGGCTTCGTCTTCGTGGAAGGTCGCAAAGGAAACGACGGGTTCGCGCGGGGTGCGCAGCCGGTTCAGGCGGTGCGCGGGGTCGGCGTACCCGAGGGCGACTCCACAGACGATCAGCTGGTCGTCGGGGATCGGCAGGTGCCGGCGCAGCACGGGAGAGAAGTCGATGACGGACGCCTGGGGGCAGGTGTCCAGGCCGTCGCCGCGCGCGGCGAGCATCAGGGCCTGCAGGAACAGGCCCGCATCGACGAGGGCGCTCTGCAGCGGGTGGCGGCTGGTGGTGAGGACGATGCCGACGGGCGCGCCGAAGAAGTCGTAGTTGCGCCGGTGATGGTCGAGCCGTGCGTCGGTGTCGTCGGCCCGGATCCCGAGCGTGTCGCGGTACAGGCTCTCACCGAACCGGCGGCGTCGTGACCGGAACGGCTCGTGCCAGCCGTCCCGCTCCGGCTGGTAGGCGTAGTCCCGTCCCCGCCCCGCGTCGTCGCCGGCGTGGGACCGCAGAAGGGCCGCGGTGAGTGAGCGTTTCGCCGCCCCGCTCACGACGTGGACCTGCCAGGGCTGGCAGTTGGAGTTGCTGGCGGACCGGGCCGCCAGTGCCAGGAGCCGTTCGACCGTGGACCGGGGGACGGGTGTCGGCAGGAACGCTCGCACGCTGCGCCGGCTGCGGAGGGCGTCCTCCACCGTGACCGGGGTGGCGGCCGGGGCGGGGGTCGGCGCCGTGGCGGGAGTGCGGTTCATGATCGTTTCCATGCACGGGCCGTGGACGGGAGGGTGCCGGAGGCGTCGTCTCCGGCGGGTGGGGGAGACGGTGTGCTCGTCGTGGCGCCCCTGAGAGCCGGCCGGCCCGTCGCGGCCGGCTCTCTCGTCGTCCTTGTCTCCGGGCGCCCGGTGGCCGGGCGGTCTCCGGGCGGCGGTGCGGTCCGGCTCGTACCGCGCCGGGGCCATGGTCTCGTCCGAGCCCGGACGTTCCGGCTCCCGGTGGCATCGGCCGCCGGAACGCCGTGGTCGATCGGCAGCTGCGCGGTCGCCATCGTGGGGTCCTCGCCTTCGGTCACGTCACCACCTCCGTGGTCGGCGTCACGCTAAGGACGACTTCAGTTACAGTCAAGGGTTGTAAAGAAAATCGCCTGAGGAGCCGATGGAGGCGCTACGGGCGGCGGGCCGGAGTTCGCGTAGTGTGCTGGTGCGGCGGGGGAGCCGAGGGCAGACCCCGCTCCGTCTGGCTGGTGCGTCGGAAGGGATGAGATGGCGAAGGCGAAGGCGACGCGTTCCGGTGAGCGGGCCGGTGCGCGCGAGGGGCGCGCGGAGGCGCAGCCGGCCGCGCCTGCCGGCGGACGGCCCCGGGATCCGGCGATCGAGGAGGCGATCATCCAGGCCACGCGCAAGCGGCTGGCCACCGACGGCTACTCCTCCATGACGATCGGGGACGTCGTCGCGGACGCCGGCGTCACCCGGCCGACCCTGTACCGGCGGTGGGCGAACAAGTACGACCTCGTCATCGACGCCCTGCAGTACGGGCTGCGCAAGCAGCGAGAGGCCTACCCGCCGCTGGACATGGAGCAGTTGGCTCCGCGCGAGGCGCTCGTCGAAGCGGTACGGCGTCTTGACCCCCGCTACCACAACGAGCGGGCCATGGCCCTGCACGGCAACTTCATGGCGGAGGTGGAGCGCGCGCCCGGCCTGCTCGAGCAGTTGCGGGAGCACGGTGTGCGGCCCCGCTGCGAGGAACTCCTGATGACGCTGGTCTCGCTGCAGCGCCGTGGCGCCGTACGCGAGGACGTGGACCTGGACATGATCGTCACCCTGTGTTTCGGCAGCTACTTCGCCGACTACCTGCGGACCGGCAACGCGGTCGCGGACGACTTCGCGGAGCGGGTCGTCGGCGCGGTCTGGCCGGCGCTCGCCGTGGACGGCGGGAACCGCCCCGTCTGACGAGGCCTTCGGGGCGGTGCCGAGCGGGCGCGGCCCCGGACCGCGTCCGGCGCCGCTTCGTCCGGCTTCGGCGGACACGGACGCGAGCCTTTCGTTACAGTCATTGACTGTAACGAATTGCTCAGGCATCGTTCTTGTGTCAGACCCCCTGGCGACATGAGAGGACTCCGCGCATGAGCGAGGACAGCCGCAAGGCACTGATCGAGCGCAGCATCCCGTTCCTGGCCGAGGTCAGGAACCGTACGGCCGGCAACGACCTGGAGAGCTGGCTGAACACCACCTACGGCCCCGACAGCGAGCTCTATCAGGACCTCGCGCGCCTGATCAGGATCGGTGTCGTGGAGGAGGGCTGGGCGGCGAACATCGAGGTGGACGGACCCCGCTACCGCCGCAGCGTCATCGCCGAACCCACGGCGGAGACCCACTACTTCAGCATCACCGCCGTCTACATGAACAGCATCGAGCGCTACCGGGGCCAGTACCACGCGCACCCGTACGGCGAACTGAACCTCGTCGTCCCCGTCGACCCCGGCGCCCAACTGGTGGGGCCGAACGGCTGGCAGGGACCGGGCTGGACCGCGCCCGCCCCGGGCAGCCACCACTACCCCGAGGTACGGGGAGGCGCGCTGATCGCCCTGTTCTACCTGCCCGCCGGACGCATCTCCTACGACATCCGTCCCTCCCGGTCCACCGGTGCGGCCGCATAGGGCGGCGCCACAGCGGGCCACGGACGGCGTCCGGGGCGGGGAAGGAGCGGTTCGGGCACGGCGTCGTCACCCGGACAGGGCCGTGCGGGTGTGCTCCACCCCGGGCGGCGTCGCGAAGTAGAAGTAGGTACCCGCCGGCGCCCGCCACCGGCGGAAGCCGACGAAGGCCGGGAACCTCACGGTGTAGTGCTCGACGCTCTCCCGGCGCACGACCAGCCGGCGGCGCCGCGGATGCTCCACGACGCGGTGCCGTTCGACGCTGTGCTGTGGCAGCCGCCGTCTCGAGGAACACGGGGGAGGGCTCGGGCGACCGCCTGCTCGAACGCCTCCTTGCTGCCAGGCCGGACGTCTTCGGCCTCGACGCGGGCGGTGACCCCCGTCGCCACGATGGTCCGGGTCGCGTCCACCGAGGCAGACGTCCAAGGATCAGCGTCGTCACGTGTCGTTGCAGACGGACATGTTGAGCGCGCGAGCCAGGCCGTGGATGCTCTCGTCCACCCGTCGCAGGTGCCGTAGCACCCGCCGCGTCGCGTACGCGTCCTCGGCACGCGCCCCGTCGGCACCCACCGAGAGGTGGGCGGGAATCCCGGATCCGCGCTCGAGCGGGGTGCCGTCCCCGCCTTGGCCGGCCACCTGGCCGATCAGAACCGCGAGGTTGCGGTCGATCCGGCCGGCCTCGTCCACGAGGTACGGATCGGTGCCGATGCGGATGCCGGCCGGCATCAGTTCGGCGGTGCCGGCCAGGCTGCGGGTGTGCAGGGCCGCCGTCTCGAGCAGCCCCAGCACGGCGAGCGCGGTGCGCCGCCGGGACCGCAACGGGCTGATCGGAGTGATCAGCGGCTGCACTGCCAGGCGCAGGCTGTCCAGGGCCGAATCCAGCGCGCGGGCCGGACCGAGCAGATCCGCGACGGGTTCGCCGCCCATCCGTGCCAGCGACTGGGAGAGCACCGCGCGCAGCCGCTCCAACACCTCGTGCAGCAACCGGTCGGTGCGTTCCCGGGTCCGCGCCGGCAGTACGAGCAGTGCCGAGGCCAGCCCGCACGCGATCCCCAGCGCGGTCTCCTCGATCCGCACGGCCAGCACGCCGGGGGTGAGGGCGTGGAGCAGGGTGTACAGCATGCCGATCATCGTGGTGACGAAGAAGGACATCAACGTGTAGGACACCGCGGTCGTGTAGTACATCCCGAACACGCTGAGCATCGCCAAGGCGAAGGCCGCCCAGGTGTGTCCGCCGATGAGGGCTGAGAGGGCGAGCCCGGTGACGACACCAGCCACCGTGCCGACCAGCCGGCGGTACCCCCTGACGAGGATCTCCCCGGTGGAGGTGGTGCTGATGAACACCACCCAGCACGTGAACACGGCCCAGTACCAGCGCTGCGGCGACAGCAGTTCACCGCCGCCGATGGCCAGCGCCGATCCTGTGGCGACCTGGAGCGCGGTCCTGGTGGTGGGACGGATGCGGGTGCGCTCCGGCCACCTCGGCACGATGTCCTTCGCCGAAGCCGAACCCTCCGCCTCCGGCTCCTCGGTCCGCGCCGGCTCTTGGGAGTCCCGGGGCGCCGGCGTGTGTCCGTCGGCTGCCAGGCGCAGGCCGGACAGGGCGCGCGCCAACTCCCCGGCGGACCGGAAGACGTCCCGCATCGCCGGGGACACGTCGGACAGGTGCACCTCGTCCCGATCGCCGAGCCGGCGGTCGCCGACCTCGGCGCGCTCGGTCCACGCCGGCCGCGGCCGACCCGGACCGGCAGCGGCGCGCAGCACACGCAGTTGCTCGGTCAGCTCCGGCAGCCCCGCCGCGTCCTGGGCGCCGAGGCAGGGGCCGGCGCCGCCGATCTGCGTCAGGTGCCGGGTCAGGGTGTCGATGTCGGCACCGGGCCACAGGAGCCGCATCACGAGGATGGCCAGCCGTTCCACGGCCGTCTCCGCTTCTGCCACACGGCGCTGGATCGTGGCCGCGACGCCCCGGCCGGGGGCTCCGGCTCCCAGCCAGCTCTGGATCATCAGCGCGCACGTGTGCAGACGGGCCACTTGCCGGCGCAGGTCGTCGACCGCCCGCTCGGCCCGTGGCGCCTGCGGTCCGCCTTCGGCGACCTCGATCAGCGCGTCCAGCACCAAGCCCAGCCGCAGCCGGAAAGCCCGCTCCAGCCGCGCCAGCGTCCGCTCGGGCGGCGTGCGCAGGATGGCGAACCGGACCAGCGCCGAGCCGGCGAAGGCCACCAGCACGGCCAGGACCAGGTGCGGCAGCTGTGCCAGGCGCGTTCCGACGAACTGGGTCACGAAGTACAGCTGGAAGGCGAAGACGCCCAGCGTGGTCGCGCGCGGGCCCAGCCGCCGGATGTGGAGGGCGGCGAAGATCAGCAGCACGAACACCACGTCCGCCAGGACCCGGTACGGCGTCAGCGCGCTGCCGACCGCCATGACCGCCAGCGAGACGGGTACTCCGGCCGCCAGGGTCAGCGCCTGGTCGTGCGGCCGGCGCTCGGTGACCGCCACCGTGCCGACCATGGCGGTGAGGGCGCCCGCCACCAGGATCGGCACCGGCGCGTGCAGCGCCGCGAGGGCGCCGAGTGCCAGCAGCACCGCGCAGACCGTGCTGAGCGCGGACAGCAGCCGGAGCAGACCGGGATCGGATGCCACGAACCGATCCCGGACGTCAGCCGGCCTCACTCGTGCCCGCCGCATGCCCTCGTCATCTCTCTTCACCGGATGTCTTCACCGGACCGATGGCGACGTGTCACGCCGCCGGCTCGCCGAGCGAGGCCAGGAAGTCGTCGACGCCGGCCACGCGGTGGGAGACCATGGTCAGGCCGCGCATCATCGCCTGGTAGGTGACCAGGCCACCGGGAGCGGCGATGGCGTCGGTGAACGTCGTGACGTGGTAGCCGCACTCCATCGCGGTGCGGGCCGTCGACTCCACGGCCATGATTCCGGAGACCCCGGCGATGGCCAGGTATTCGACGTTGCGCTGCCGCAGCTGGAACTGCAGGTCGGTGTGGTGGAGCACGTCGAGGCTCTTGTGCGGCGCGAGGACCACGTCACCCGGCTGGGGAGCCAGGGCCTCGTGAAACTCGGTGTTCCAGGTGTCCGCCTCGAACAGCCGGTTGTCGAACATCTGCCGGTGGATCCCGGAGACGTGCTTCCACGACGAGTAGTCCTCATCGGTGAAGGCGGTCCTCGAGTAGAAGACGGGAACGTCCTTGTGCCGCCGCACCCCGGCGATGAGCCTCTTCAGGTTCTCGATCGTGCCCAGCCGTTCGTACTCCGGGGCGTAGACGGAGTACGCCTTGCCGTCCTCGGAGAAGTTCTCGTTGACCAGGTCGACGAGAAGCAGTCCCACCCGACCGCGTTCGTAGTCACTCGCCATGACTGTCCTCCGGCGTAGAAGTCGTCGTCGGCAGCCGGGCCGCCGGCCCGCGCCAACCGTTACAATCAATGACTGTAACGTAATGAGCGGCGGTGCGTCACGGGAGTGCCAGGTTGGCCAACCCTTGTTCGTCGATCGAACCGCTGGGGGAGCCGGGTGCCCGCCCGGTGGTGCAGCGCCGTCTCCGTCATCGGCGTCTCAGGAGGACCGGATGGACGTGTACGAGGCCCTGTACACCACGAGGATGATGCGGCGGATGCGTAAGGACCCTGTCCCGCTGGAGACGCAGTGCCGCATCCTCGACGCCGCCATACGGGCGCCGAACGGCGGCAACGCCCAGCGCTGGCACTTCGTGGCGGTCGACGACCCCGCACTCAAGAGCGAGCTCGCGGAGCTCTACCGGAAGTGCCGCCAACAGGAGTACGCCGACATCGCCGGAGGGGCGCTGGCCAAGACGATCCACGACCCCGAGGAACACGCCGCCACGCTGCGCAGGATCAAGGCCTCGGGCGACTACTTCAGCGAGCACTTCGCCGACATCCCCCTCCTGCTCTTCGTGTTCTCCATCGACGATCACGGTGGCGCGAACATCTACCCCGCCATCTGGAGCACCCTGCTCGCCGCGCGGGCGGAAGGGGTGGGCGGTGTGATCACGACCGTGCTGCGGTACGAGGAGGACACCGTGCACAAGCTCCTCGGTGTGCCCACCGGCGAGGGCTGGAGGATGAACGTCATGCTCGCCCTCGGTTACCCGCTCGGCCGCTGGGGCGTGGCCGCGAATCGGCGGCCGGTCCATGAGGTGGCCGGCCGGAACGCCTGGGGTGGTCACTTCGGGGCGACCGTCCCCGAGCCTTTGTGGGCCCCCGCAGCCGAGTGACCCCGCGGCGGACACGCACCGTGCCGCGGAGTCCGTCGCGTGCGGAGGCGGCGCGGGCTGCGCACCCGTCGGACAAGTTGCTCAACGCTCGTGATCGATACGGCCGGCGCGTGAGAACAAGAAGATGACCGTCGTCCGCGCCTGCGGCCAACTCGTCGAACACCTTGGGGGATTCCGTGGTTCCACGCAAGCCCTTCTGACGGGGCGTTACGGGATCGGCGGGAGCGGAGTCGGTCGTGGGCCCGGAATGCGAAAGGAGTTGTTCATTGTTCAATTAGTGCGCGGGGAGGTGGTCCTTCCCGGTGGAAGGAGGCGCGGCGATGACCGCGATCGGCACGAGGCCTTCCGGTGTACGGGTGCCCGGGGAGAGCGACCGCTCTCGGCAGGTGCGGCAGCGTGCGGTGCTGACGCTGCCGTCCCGGGCGGTGCTGGTGGCGTCGGTCCGCGTCTTCGCTGCCGGCGTGCTCCGCCGGTGGGGGGTCGGCACCGAGGAGCAGGACGCCGCCGTACTGATCGTGGACGAGCTGGCCGCGAACGCGGTCCTGCACGGCCGCGCGGACATGACCCTGGAGCTGGACCTCGACGGCGACACGCTCGGCATCGCCCTCACCGACTTCGGCGCGCGTGCTCACGTGGCGGACCCCGACGTCGCACCCGACGAGCACGGTCGGGGCATGGGGATCGTGGAACACCTGGCGGACCACGTCGAGATCCGGCCCGGCCGTGACGGCTGCCGCGTGCTCGCCCGGCTGCGCGTCAGGCAGTTCTCCGGCACCGCGGGGGAGACGAATCCGGCGGCGTAGGAACCTGGCGGGGGACCGCCGCTCCGCGGCGCGGGACAAGCACGAAGGCGCCGTCCCGAGGCCCGTCGTGTGCGGCGCGCCGGCTGCGGAACACGCGCGTGTTTCGTGCAGCCGGACGCGCGCAACGTGCAGGAAACCGCTTGGTCACGCTGCGCATACTCGGGGCTCAGACGACCGACGTACCCAGCTGACAAGCGGAGGCACAGCTCCATGCGGACGTTCGCCCACACATCCCCGCCCTCTCGGGTGGTCTTCGGCGCCGGCACGGTGGGCCGGCTGCGTCAGGAGGTCGAGCGGCTCGGCTGCTCCCGGATTCTGCTGCTGTCCAGCCCGCCCGTGGCGGAGGCCGCCGCTCGGG
This sequence comes from Streptomyces spiralis, assembly GCF_014654675.1. Taxonomy (GTDB): domain Bacteria; phylum Actinomycetota; class Actinomycetes; order Streptomycetales; family Streptomycetaceae; genus Streptomyces; species Streptomyces spiralis. Next base: position 21,989 of record NZ_BNBC01000064.1, on the reverse strand, counting down.
TGCGTGAGGCGCTCGGCGACGTGCTGGCGGCGGAGTTCGACGGCGCGGCGATGCACACCCCGGTGGAGGTGACGGAGCAGGCGCTCGAGGTGCTGACGGGAGCCGCGGCCGACGGCATCGTCGCCGTCGGGGGCGGCTCGACGACCGGCCTGTCGAAGGCGCTGGCCCTGCGCACGGACCTCCCCCAGGTGATCGTGCCGACCACATACGCCGGTTCCGAGGTGACCCCCGTGCTCGGCGAGACCCGGGCCGGGCGCAAGGTCACCCGGTCGTCTCCGGCGATCCTGCCCGAAACCGTCGTCTACGACGTCGACTTCACCCTCACCCTGCCGCTGCCCATGACGGTCACCAGCGGCGTCAACGCCCTCGCGCACGCCGTGGAGGCGCTGTACTCCGCCGACGCCGACCCGGTCACCGACCAGCAGGCCCTGGACGCGGTCTCCCGCATCGCGCGGGGGCTGCCCCGACTGGCCGCCGATCCCGCCGATCGGGAGGCGCGGGCCGATCTGCTGCACGCGGCCTGGCTCGCCGGGAACTGTCTCGCCACGGTCGGCATGGGCCTGCACCACAAGCTGTGCCACACCCTCGGCGGCAGCTTCGATCTGCCACACGCCCAGACGCACACCGTCGTGCTCCCGCACGCCATGGCCTACAACGCGCCCGCCGTGCCCGACGTGATGCGCCGCATCGCGGAGGCGCTGGGCGTGCCCGACGCCCCGAGCGGCGTGTACGACCTGGTCGTCTCCCTCGGCGGCCCCACCTCGCTGCGCGAACTGGGGATGCCGGAGTCCGGCCTGGCCCGCGCGGCGGAGCTGGCCACCTCGACGCCGTACCCGAATCCGCGCGAGCTGACCACCGAGGGCATCGCCCAACTGCTGGACGGCGCCTGGCAGGGACGCCGCCCCCAGGGCCCGCCCTCGGCGGAGTCGAAGCTGGCCCGGCTCACCGAGGAGGTGGTGGCCAGTTTCGCGCAGGCCCCGGACCCGCGCGTCCGCACCCTGCTGAGCGACCTCGTCCGGCACCTGCATGCCTTCGTCGCGGCCAACGACGTCACCGATGCCGAATGGCAGTACGCCATCGACTTCCTCACCCGCACCGGACAGATCTGCGGCCCGACCCGCCAGGAGTTCGTCCTGCTGTCGGACACCCTTGGCGTCTCCAGCGCGGTGGATCTGCTCACCAACTCCCGTACGCCCGAGACCACCCCGTCCGCGGTGCTCGGACCCTTCTATGTGGAGGGCCCTCCGGAGGCCGCGCCGGGCAGTGACATCTCCGGAGGGCTGCACGGCACCCCGCTGTGGGTGGACGTACGGGTCACGGACACCGACGGCCACCCCGTGAAGGACGCGGTCGTGGACGTGTGGCAGTCCGACGAGGACGGCTTCTACGACGTCCAGCTCCCCGAGCTGGACGGGCCGGTGCTGCGGGCCCGGCTGCGCAGCGACGCCGAGGGACGGATCACGTTCTGGTCCATCCTGCCCTCGCACTACCCGATCCCCGGGGACGGGCCGGTCGGGCAGATGCTCGACGCGGTCGGACGCCACCCCTACCGGGCGCCCCACCTGCACTTCATGTTCGACGCGCCCGGCCACCGCCGGCTCGTCACCCAGCTGTTCGTGGCCGGCGGGGCCTACCTGGACAGCGACACCGTCTTCGGCGTGAAGGACGAGCTCGTCGTCGACTTCGCGCCCCAGACCGGCCCCACACCCGACGGCCGACCGCTCGACGGCGAGTGGTGCCGTCTCGACTACACCTTCCGTCTCGCCCCCCTGGCCGGATGACCGAGGAGCGCCCACCCATGAAGACCACCGACCCGCACCACCCGTACGACACCGACGTGCTTGTCGTCGGCAGCGGCCCGGCCGGCGGCTCTACCGCGCTGCTGCTGGCCACCTACGGCATACGCACCCTGCTGGTGACGAAGTACGGCTGGCTGGCGAACACGCCCCGGGCCCACATCACCAACCAGCGCACCATGGAGGTTCTGCGCGACCTGGGTGTCGAGTCCGAGGCGATGACGTTCGGCAGTCCGTCCCGGCTGATGGGGGACACCGTGCTGTGCACGGCTCTCACCGGAGAGGAGATCGGACGCATCCGCAGCTGGGGCACCGGCCCGGCGACGGCCACCGAGTACGCGTCGAAGAGCCCGTGCGAGATGATCGACCTGCCGCAGACCTACCTGGAGCCGATCCTGGTGAGCAATGCGGCGGCCCGCGGTGCCAAGGTCCGCTTCGACACCGAGTTCCTCCGCTTCACCCAGGACGAGGACGGCGTCACCGCCGTGCTGCGCGACCGGGTCCGCGGCGACGAGTTCACCGTACGGGCCCGCTACCTGATCGGCGCGGACGGCGGACGCAGCGCGGTCGCCGAGCAGCTCGGCCTGCCCTTCGCCGGGCGCATGGCGAAGGCCGGCAGCATGAACATCGTCTTCAAGGCCGACCTCGGCCGGTACTGCGCCCACCGGCCGAGCGTCCTGTACTGGGTGCTGCGGCCGGGGGCGGAGACCGGTGGCATCGGCATGGGTCTGGTCCGCATGGTCCGCCCGTGGAACGAGTGGCTGCTGGTGTGGGGTTACGACATCGAGCAGCCGCCGCCTCAGGTCGACGAGGAGACCGCGCGGCAGATCGTGCGTGATCTCGTGGGCGATCCCGACCTGCCGGTGGAGATCACGTCGACCTCACTGTGGACCGTCAACCACGCCTACGCGACGCAGTACTCCTCCGGGAGGGTCTTCTGCGCCGGCGACGCCGTGCACCGCCACCCGCCGTCCAACGGGCTCGGCTCCAACACCTCCGTCCAGGACGCGTACAACCTCGCCTGGAAACTGGCGATGGTGATCCGCGGCGAGGCCGGACCGGCGCTGCTCGACAGCTACAGCGCCGAACGCGCCCCCGTGGGGCGGCAGATCGTCGAGCGGGCCAACCTCAGCCGGGACCAGTTCGGCCCGGTCTTCGAGGTGCTCGGCGTCGGCGGCGGCAGCGACGAGGAGGCCATCGCCGAAGGCCTCGCGGCGATACGGGAGCGGACGCCCGAGGGCGCCAAGAAGAGGCGGCTCCTGAGAGAGGCCATCCAGCTCAAGAACTACGAGTTCAACGCGCACGGCGTGGAGATGAACCAGCGTTACGTCTCCTCGGCGGTGATTCCCGACGACGACAGCGCCGAAGTCTGGGAGGAGGACCGGGAGCTGGTGCACCGGCCGACGACCCGGCCCGGCGCCAAACTCCCGCACGCCTGGCTCGTCGACGCGCGGGGAGAGCGTCTGTCCACGCTGGATCTCGTCGGTGACGGCGTCCTCACGGTGCTGACCGGTCTGTCGGGCGGTGTCTGGGACTCGGCCGCGAGCGCCTGCCGGGACACCCTCGGCGTGCCGCTGCGCCTGGTGCGCGTCGGCGCCGACAACTCCCGCGATCCGTACGGCGAATGGAGCCGGGTCAGTGAGATCGCCGAGGACGGCGTCCTGCTGGTGCGCCCGGACGGCCACGTGGCCTGGCGCCGGGCCACCGCCCCGGAAAGCGCACAGGTGGCGCATGACGAACTGCTCGGCGCGCTCCGGCACGTCCTGGCGCGATAGGGGATCGAGACGGACAAGCTCGTGGCCACGGCCGAGAAGGCCCTGGCGGACGTGGGCGGACGGACAGTCGTTCGCCGGCGGAGGCTCTCGACTCAGCGGTGTGCCGGAGGTCCACGTCGCCGCGGGCCCCGTCTCGTCGAAACCGCCCCTGGCGTCAGACCTGAACAGGCGGCTGCCCGAGCGCCGTCGGTCGTCCGGCGCCGCCCCGCCTGGTAGTCACCCGGGGGAGTCCACGTACGTGGCCTCGCCCGGCCGGTGGCCCTCGGCCCGCCGCAGGGCGGCCGGGGTCGTGCCGAGCCGGGCGCGCATCACCCGGGTGAGGTGCTCCTGGTGGGAGAACCCGCAGGCGACCGCCACCTCGGCGATCGGCGCCGAGCCGGTGCGCAGCAGCCGGCACGCCCGCTCCAGCCGCAGCCTGAGCAGGAACTGGTGCGGGGACTGCCCGGTGCTCGCCCGGAACTGCCGCGTGAACTGGCTGCCGCTCAGCGAGGCAGAGGCGGCGAGGTCGGCGATCGGCAGCGGCTCGGCGAGCCGCTCCTCCATCAGCTCGCGTACGGCGGCGAGCTGCCGGGCGGAGAGCCCGGACCGCGCGGGGCGGGGCACCGCGGAGCCGCCGACGCCGTGGTGGCGCACCAGCTGCGCGGCGAGCATCCCGGTCAGTTGGTCGGTGTACGTGCGGGCGGACGGCTCCCAGCAGCGCACCGCGCCCTCCAGGGCGAGCACCAGTTGCTCGGCGAGTGGATCGGTGGCACCCAGTTCCTCGCACAGCTTCACGGGCCGGCCGTCGTTCGCGTCGCGCAGCGCCTCGTCCGCGAGATAGGCGTGGACCGTGTCCAGTCGGCCGCCGAGCTCGACGGCCAGCGCCCGGCCGGCCGGCTGCAGGAAGAGTCCGCCGGCCGGAACGGTCCGTGTCCGTGCGCCGCCGCCTCGTCCGCGGCGCACCGTGACGGGCCCGTCGAGGTGCAGGATCAGCAGGTGGGTCGGGGCCGGATCGAACAGGTCACTATAGGGCTGCTCCTGCTGGGCGGAGAGATACAGCCGCTCCCAGCCGAGTCCGGAGCTGGTGTGCCGTGCCCGTACACCGGGCCGGCGGAGGATGCCGACCGTGTCGGCCGGACCGAGCTCCCTCATGGTGCGACCTCCTCGCGGCACCCGACGTAGTTGAACTGTAAATCACTACGGCGGTGCCGGGAAGTGGCCGGACCGCAAAGGCTGCCCGCCGGAACATGCCGCCGCGGCCTCGGCGGACGCGGCCCTCGGTGCAGGGTGGCCGTAGGGCTGTCGTCGTACGCCGTCCGGTATGGATGGTGTGGTGGACATGACATGTTCACTCATTGTTCGCGCGCGGATCTTCTCGGTACTCGATCCTCGCGATCATGAAATCTTCGAGAACACTGAGACTGACCCTGCCCACCGCGCTCGCCGCCCTCGTGCTCGCCGTCGCGGGCGCCATGTCCACCGCGTCGGCCACGACGTACTGGACGTTCATGAACGACTACGAGGGCAACTGCCTCGTCTCGTCGACCGTGAGCGACAAGGTCTGGTCGGACAGCTGCAACGACTCGCTCGACACCCGCAATTGGTACTACGGCGCCGAATCGGTCACCAATGTCGACGGGCAGGTGTTCCGCCGCCTGGTGAGCCGGGCCAACGGCGATTGCCTCACCACGGACAACAAGACCAATGCCAACGCTGTCTGGATGAGCCCGTGCGGCAGCGCGGGCGGTCAGTTCTGGAGCAACGACTACCACGTGCTGGAGAACTTCAACGGAAACCTGCTCCGTACCTCCGCCAACGGAGACGCCGTCTACACCACCTCGCAGTACGTGGCCGACCCCGACATCGAGCCCGCGCGGTACACCTGGTGGGGCTCGCACAGCTGATCCGTGCGGTCGTCGTCCGTGGCGTGGCGGGTCCGCAGGACCCCGGTCGCCGCCCGTGGCCGGACCCCCGGCGGCCGGCGGCGGCTGCGCTGCCCCGGTCGGCTGCGGCCACGGCCGAGCCACGTCACCGTGGAGCGACCACGGAACTGCTCCGCACCGGGTGCTTGCTCATCACGGAAACCCGGTTGAAGGCGTTGATGGTGATCGCGACCCAGATCGCCGCGGAGATCTCGTCGTCGGACAGCGCCGACCGGGCGTCCGCGTAGGCCGCGGCCTGGGCGGTGGCGTCCGCGGGGTGTGTGGTGGCCTCCGCGAGGGCGAGGGCCGCGCGTTCCCGGGGGCTGAACAGTTCGGTGTCGCGCCAGGCCGCCAGGACTCCCAGCCGCTGGGTGGTCTCGCCCGCCCGCAGGGCCGCGCGGGTGTGCAGATTGAGGCAGTACGCACAGGCGTTGAGCTGGGACACGCGCAGGTTGATCAGCTCGACGGTGATCCGGTCCAGCCCGGCCGCCGCGGCCACGCCTTTCACGGCTTCCGCGGTGGCGGCCAGCGCCCGGTACGCCTCAGGGCTCTGCTTGTCGACGAAGACGCGGCCGCCGCGGCCCACCGCTGTCGTCTCTGTCACATGATCTCCTTGGTCGACCGATCACTTGTTCTCCGGTCTATCATCGGCGAGTGAATGTTGAATGTCGAACATTTCCTCGTGGGGAGGACCGGAACGGTGAGCAGCACTGAAGCCCGTCCCGCCGATTCGAGACCGGGCGGGCAGTCCGACAGCGACCGTCCCGCCGTCGAGGTGCTCACGGCCCGGAAGGTCCCGCTCGGCGGCCCCCGGGCGATGACGGTACGGCGCACGCTGCCCCAGCGGGCCCGGACCCTCATCGGAGCCTGGTGCTTCGCCGACCACTACGGCCCCGACGACGTCTCCCGGACGGGCGGAATGGACGTGGCCCCGCACCCGCACACCGGGCTGCAGACGGTGAGCTGGCTCTTCAGCGGGGAGATCGAGCACCGCGACAGCCTGGGCAGCCACGCCCGCGTACGGCCCGGCGAACTCAATCTGATGACGGGCGGCTTCGGGATCAGCCACTCGGAGGTGTCGACGGCCCGTACGACGACACTGCACGGAGTGCAGTTGTGGGTGGCGCTGCCCGACGCGCACCGCAACACCGAACGGGACTTCCAGCACTACGTGCCGGCCCCGGTGCCGCTGCGCGGTGGCCGCGCCCGCGTCTTCCTCGGCACGCTGGCCGGCGACACCTCCCCCGTACGCACCTTCACGCCCCTCCTCGGCGCCGAGGTGTCGGTGGATCCCGGCGCGGCCGTGACCTTCGACGTCGATCCGGAGTTCGAGCACGGAGTCCTCGTGGACACCGGCGACGTCCGCATGAGCGGTACGGCCCTCGCGCCGTCGGAGCTCGGATACGCCGCCCCCGGGCACAGGACGCTCACCCTCGCGAACGAGGGACCGGAATCCGCACGACTGGTGCTGCTGGGCGGCCCTCCCTTCGAGGAGGAGATCGTCATGTGGTGGAACTTCATCGGCCGCACCCACGACGACATCGTTCAGGCCCGCGAAGCCTGGCAGAACGCCACGGACCGCTTCGGCACGGTCGAGGGCTACCCCGGGGACCGCCTCCCGGCCCCCGCGCTTCCCCACTCCGTCCTCACCCCGCGCAAGAACCCCGTCCCCGTCCCCGCTGCGAAGGGCTCGCGATGACGAACCAGGCTTCCCCGACCGTCAGACACGTCCCGGACCGGTTCCGGTACGAGATCGAGGTGGACGGTACGACCGCCGGCTTCACCGCCTACCGCGATCGCGGCGAGCGTCAACGGGTCTTCTACCACACCAAGATCTTCGAACAGTTCGCAGGACGGGGGCTGGCGTCCCGGCTTGTGCGCGAAGCCCTGGACGACGTTCGCCGTGCGGGCAAGCGGGTCGTCCCCGTCTGCCCCTACGTCAAGGGATTCCTGGAAAAGCACGAGGAGTTCGCGGACATCACGGACCCGGTGACGCCGGATGCCGTCCAGTGGATCGAGGCGCAGCTCAAGTAGTTCCGGAACGCCGCCCACCGCCCGGTGGGCGCGCGGTCCTTCAGAACGTCCAGCGTGTGTGGGTGTAGACCCCGCCGTCGCGGCCGAAGCCGTATGCGGTGGCCGGGGCCACCGCGAACACCACCGCGTCCCCCTTGCGGAACGCGTCGCCGATCCCGTGGAAGGTGCCCTCGGGCGAGGTGATGTGCGGCCCGTACTTCCTCTCGTACGCCGCGATCACCTCCTCCAGCACGGCCGGATCGGCGACCCGTTCCGCCCTGCCCTCGACCACGAGGTCGAGTCCTTCGGTGAGCGAGTTCCCGCCGGTGGTCAGTGCGCAGTGCGCGTGGTGTGCGAGGTTCTTCGCCTTCTGCTCCCCGGGGCCGGTGGAGAAGTACAGAACCCCGTCGTGCCAGGCGGCGATGACGGGCGTGACGTGCAGCCTGCCGTCGGGCCGCACCGTGGACACCCAGAAGATCTCGGCGCTCTCCAACTGCTGTCGGGCCTCGGCCCATGCGGTGGCGGTGACGTCCGAGGCGCCCGGGCGGGGGTTGAGCGCCGAGCTGTAGCGGGTGTCGAGCTCGGTCGTGGGCTGCTGCGCGGGTCGATGTGCCGTCATGGCGGTTCTCCTTCCTCTCCCACCGATAACGACTCTCACCTCGCGCGGAAATCATCGCTGCCACGTCGTCCGGCTGTGCCGCCGGTTCGCCCGCGGTCTCGGCGTGCTGGAAGACAGTGGGAGACCTTGACGGGGTGCTGCGGGTCCACCAGCACCCTCGCCCAGAGCCGTGCCGACCTCTACACCCTGCAGACCTACGTCCTGCGGCTGCGCGAGCTCATCGGCGAAGCGCTGACCCGGAAGACGGGCCTTGGGTGGACACGGGCACAACTCGAGCTCAATTGACTGCAAAAATCGGCTATTGACCGGTCAATTGGGTAGGGCTACATTTCTGGCCATGGCAGTCCCGGCGTACCTGCGGATCCGCAACGAGTTCGAGCAGCAGATCCGCTCTGGCACACTTCCTCCCGGCAGTCGGCTTCCCACGGAGGCCGAGCTGCAGCAGCTGTACTCGATCGGTCGCGCGACCGCGCAGCGGGTGCTGAGCGAGCTGGCGCAGGCCGGGCTGGTGGAGCGCCACCGGCGGCGGGGCACCTTCGTCACCGAGGGAGCGCGGCAGGAGAACCTGCTGCGCTTCGTCAACACGTCCCTGCCGGGGCCGAAGATCCTCGGGCGGCATGCTGTGGAGTCTGCGACGGTGGTCCAGGCCCGCGATGCCGGGCTGGAGATGCCGGGGGTGAATGACGACACGCCTGTACATCAACTGCGCCGGCTGAAGTTCGACGTCGACGACAACGTGATCGCCGTCGAACTCAGCGTCGTCCCGTTCGCATTGGCACCGCGGCTGCAAGAGGAGGATCTCGGCCACCTGACAGTGCACGACTACTTCGCCCGCATGGGCATCCCCGCGGCCAAATCCCGCATCTACATCGACCCCATCGCGCTCGACGCCGCGACCGCGGCACAACTGCGCGTACCCGAGGGCCAGGCAGTGATCCGACTGCGCCGGCTCACCTGGCTGACCGACGGAAAACTCGCCGAAGCGAGGTGGGACATCATCCGCCCCGACCTGGTCGAGTTCTTCCTCGAACAGACTATTGAGCCTGTACCTGGCTCCTAGGGGGTGTCTCGTCGATCATGCCGGGCTCGCGGTGGCTGGCACCGCACCTCGCCGCGTTGTCGTCGGTCGGCGATGCTCCGCATCGACTCCCTCCTCCGCCTTGCGATGTACGGCACCAGCCACCGCTCCCTGATCCGGCCTGACCGACGAGACACCCCCTAGTCCCCCGACGTCCGCCGGTTGATCCAACCGGTGCCCGGCTCACCGATGCGACGCGGCACACCGTCTGCCGAGGTCTCGTCGAGCCCTTCACCAAACACGCGGTTTCTGTCCGCCCAGGCCCATGGCCTGCCCGCGCGACAGTTCCGCGCTCGAGATCGTCGAGCGCAACTTCGGCTCGGCACTCGACGAAAGCAAGACACCACTGTGCACGCACGGCCTCGGCCGATCATGCCCGTCTGCTTGAGGATGCCTCCCACAGCAGGTCCAGATCGGTGCCTCGAAAAAGCAGTTCTCCCCGAATGAACCGGCCCGGCCTGCGTAGCGCCCCGGTCGCGTCCCAATTCTCCGGACGGTTTCACACGGGAGCCCCTCAATCGTCCAGGCGATTCGCCGCCTGCCGAAACAGCCCTCGCCGCACGGATGCACGTGTAGCCGTCAGACGTGCGATTGGGACAAGTCATCCCCATTGACCTGACCCCTCCTGCGCAATCGACTCGAAAGGCCTCTGAGATGACGCAAACTGCGAGCAGCAGACCGGTCACCGACGGCTCCATGAAACGACTGTTCCGGGTGCTCAGCGCCATCGAGCGAGCAGGAAACAAGCTGCCCCATCCGTTCTGGCTCTTCTGGATCCTGGCAGCCGTCCTCGGCGTGACGAGTGCCGTGCTGGCCGACGCCCACGTGTCCGTCACGCTGCCCTCGACGGGCGACTCCGTCGCGGTGAAGAACCTGCTCTCTTCCGCTGGAGCCAAGTTCGCGGCGGAGTCCGCGCTGGACAACTTCGCCGGGTTCCCGCCCCTGGCGGTCGTCGTCGTGGTTCTGCTCGGCGTCAGCGTCACGGAGCGCAGCGGTCTGCTCACCGCTCTACTGCGCGTCACGATCGGCCGGCTGCCGACTCGCTGGCTGACCTTCTCGGTCGCCTTGAGCGCCATGACGGCGCACGTCATGAGTGACTCGGCCTACATAGTGATGATCCCTCTGGGTGCGCTGGCCTATCGGAGCGCAGGGCGAAGCCCTCTGCTGGGGCTGATGGTCGCGTACGCGTCGACAGCGATCGGTTTCAACGCCAGTCCGCTGGTGACACCGTCCGACGCCATCCGGTCATCGCTGGCGACCGCGGCCGCGCACACCGTCGATCCGGGCTACGCCATCACTCCGGTCGCCACCTATTTCTTCACCGCGGTGTCCTCGGTGTTCCTCGCCGCCGTCATCGCCCTCACCGTCGACCTCTTCCTGGCGAAGCGGCCCGAGTTCACGCCGACACCCGAGGACGAGGCGGCCGCCGACAAGGCCTTCAACGCCAGACACGCAGACAGCGGCGAGCACATCGGTACCCCGTACGCCATTGGGCTGACCGCCATCGAGAAGCGCGCCATGAAGGTGTCCGCAGCAGTACTCGCGGTCTATGTCCTGGGAGTGGCCGCGCTCCTGTGGCCAGGATCCCCGTTCCGCGGCGAGGGCGGCAGCATCGTCCAGTCCGTGGTCGTCGCGAACATCGCAGTGTTCATCGCGCTGCTGTTCGCGATCCTCGGGATCGTCTATGGCAGGCAGGTGGGCACGATCCCCACTCTGTCGGCCGTCCCATCCGCGATGGCGGACGGGATCCGGTCCATCGCGCCTGTGATCGTTCTCTTCTTCGCGGTCGCGCAGTTCCTCGCCTACTTCACCTGGACCGGCATCGGCTCCGTGATCACCGTGGAAGGCGCTGAACTCCTCAAGTCCCTTGACGCGCCCCACCTCGTCATCCTGCTCGTGATCGTCGTGGCCATCAGCGGCCTCAACATCGTCATCAGCAGCGGCTCGGCCATGTGGTCCATCCTCGCTCCCGTGATCGTCCCCCTGGCGATGTACATCGGGCTCGCCCCCCAGGCCGCCATGGTTGCCTTCGCGATCGGCGACTCGGTGACCAACACCACCCCCATGAACGCGTACTTCGTCCTGGCCCTGGGATTCGTCCAGCAGTTCCGCAAGGGCGCCGGCATCGGCACGCTGCTGTCCTTCACGGTTCCCGTCGGACTCACCGTGCTCATCTCGTGGTCCGCCTTCTTCGCCCTCTGGTACACCCTCGGGATCCCGCTCGGCCCGGGCGTGCCCATCAGATGAGCCCGTCGGGCCGGTTGCCGACAGCCCTTTGCCGGCAGCCGGAGCCTGATGCCCCAGGGCGGTTCTCACCACTGCAGAACCCCCTGCGGGATTCCACCCTCGACGAGGTCGAGGTCCGTTTTGAACCTGAACAGGAAGAGAGAGTCTCTCGCATGGGAAGCATCGCCATCATCGGCGCGGGCAACGTCGGTCAGGCCATCGCCGGCCACATGTCGCTCCAGGGCCACGACGTACGACTCTTCGACAGGTGGGGCCACGATCTCGAACCGATCAAGGCCAATGACGGCGGCATCGACCTGGTCGGCGAAGTGGAGGGCCACGGCAGGCCGTCCCTGCTGACCACCGACCTCACCGCCGCCGTGGACGGCGCGCAGGCCGTCGTCGTCGCCGTACCGGCCTTCGCGCACGCGTACATCTCGCAGGAACTCGCGGCGGTCCTGGAACCCTCCCAACTCGTCCTCATCCAGCCCGGTGTGCTGGGCAGTGGCGTCGAGCTCGCCCGTATGTTCTCGCTGGCGGGCCGCAAGCGCTGCCTCATCGCGGAAACACCGACCAGTCTCTACACCTGCCGCCTGCGTCAGCCCGCCAACGTCTACGTCGGGGCGATCAAGCACTCGGTCCCGCTGGCGGCCGTACCCAGCGCGGACACCCATCAGGCCCTTGCGATCTTGCGGACCTACTTCGGCGAGCGGTACGTGTCGGGCGGGGACGCGCTGGCCGTCGGGCTTTCCAACGCCAACCCCATCTATCATGTGCCGCCGGCCGTGCTGAACTTCAAGACGGTGGAGGACGCCGACTGCCATCCACAGCACTCCCTGGTGACGCCCCGCATCGCCGAGGTCATCGACGCACTGGACCGTGAGCGCCTCGGCCTCGCGCACGCACTCGGGGTGGAGGCGACAAGTTTCTGGGACTTCCTCACCAGTGCCTACGGCGTCACCGAGGGCACCTTCGTCGAACGGATCGTGCAGGGCTACGGCCGGCAGGCCTTCCCCGAACCGGACTCGGTCAACCACCGCTACTTCACCGAGGACATCCCGTTCGGCCTGGTCATCTGGAGCTCGCTGGCCGCCCAGATCGGCCTCTCCATGCCCCTGACCGACTCGTTCATCGCCCTGAGCAACACCTTGTGCGGACGAGACTTCGTCGCCGACGGCAGGACAGCAGAGTCCCTGGGGCTGCACGGCTCCCACGTCGGCTCGATCCGTGCAGCCTTCATCGACGGTTCGGTGTGCTGACCGACTGAACCAGGGGAGCGCGCCGGTCACGTGGCCGGACATGAGGCCGCCGATCACCGGCGCGCTCCCGCATCCCAGACCCGGGCGCTGATGCGGCCCCAGGGAATTGCCGTCGTGAACTTCGCAGGTGAGTGTGCGGTCCTTGACGAGCTGCAACCGCACAGGTGGGGAACCGCAGCGGACGGCGTTGGTGACCAGTTCGCTGACGATCATTTCGGTGGTGTAGGCGGATTCCTCGTCCATTCCCCAGAGGGCGAGCTGGTGTTGGGCGTGGGCACGCGCTGTGGGGACGGCCTTGCGGTGGTGGTCCAGATGCCATCTGGCCACGTCATCGGCGGGGAAGGCGTGGGTTCGGGCGAGGAGGAGAAAGATGTCGCCGTGATCGGCTTCGCCCCGCAGCCGGTGGAGCACGTCGTCGCAGAGACCTTGAAGAGGCCGGTCGGCCTGGGCCAGCACCTGCCGGAGGGTGTCCGGAGACGGGGACGCTCGCAGGAGGGACACGGTGTAGAAGGCCAGGACACTGCCTTGGGCAGTGCAATCCACGGCGGCATCCGCCCAGGAGGCCACGCACTGAGCCGTTCGTCAGTGCGGGGCGGCTGATGAACCCAGCACTTGCCCGGATGCCCCGAGGCCTACCCGCAGTGCGTTCTGGGTCTGGGGCTGCCGTACGACCCGCAGCTGCCGCCTCAACCGGGGAAATCCGCCACGGCATCGCCGAGGTCGCGTTCAAGCTCACCGGGCGTCTGGAGGCCCCGGTCCGTGAGGTAGTCCAGGCGCTCACGGCTTTCTGGCAGGGAAACCAGGCCGAGGAACGTGGCCGAGTCGGAGCGGACGTTCGCCCGGTTCGGCAGGGTGAGGTCATTGATCGCGCGCTTGGCAGCCTTGACCCCCTCGGGGGGAAAGCCTGCGATGCGCTTGGCCAGGCGTTCGACGAAACTGTCCAGCTCGGCGTCGGGCAGGGCGCGGTTGATCCAGCCGTAGCGCTCTGCGAGATCGGCGTCGAAGTCGTCGGCGCCGGTAACGGCTTCGATGGCACGTGTTCGGCCGAGCCGTCGGCTCAGGTGCTGTATTCCGCCGGCGCCAGGCAGAGCGCCGGTGCCGGACTCGAACTGGCCGAAGATCGCGTTCTCACGCGAGGCGAAGATCATGTCGCACGCCAAGGCGAGTTCGTTGCCGCCGCCGCGGGCCCTGCCCCGCACCTTGGCGATGGTGATCACTGGGGCGTGCGCCAGCTTGAACAGGAACATGCCGAGCGAGGCGTCACCGGGACCGCCGGCCTTCGCGGCCTCTGCGGTGTACTGCGGGATCGCCGCGAGGTCCACGTGCGCTGAGAAGAATTCCGGTGAGGCGCTGTCGATCACGACGACCCGTACGTCGCCGGGGTCGGTGTACAGCGTGTCGACGAGCGAGACCAGGTCGCGCACGAGGTCGACACCGATGAGGTTGAGGGGGCCGGCATCAAGGGTGGCGAACAGGACACCGGCCTCCTCTCGGGTCTGAATCGACGCGTAGGCGAACGTCATGATCATTTCCTATGGGTGAGGGGGATACGGAGGAGAGCTGGGAAGTGGCCGAGGTTCTACTGGAACCACTCCAGGGCTGTGTGGGACGCGTTTCGAACTGCGCATGCGCGGTACGGCTCGAAGCACCCGTCTTACAACAGGACGCTTTGAGCTGCAGCGCCCCGCTCGGTACTCAGTGGTAGCGGCACGCCGGTCAAGCCGTCATGCTCAGCGACAAGCAACGTCAGCGAGGTCGGGCCGACCTGTCCAACAGCTGCCGGGGGGTCGCCATGTTCTCCATCTTCCAGTCGAAGCCGGTCAACGCCGAAACTGCAATCTGGGCCTTCTTTGCGCCTCTGGGAGTGCGTGCGCCCGTCAGGCGAGGTGCTCACGGAACCAGGCGCGGGCGGCGCCGCTCGCCTGGTCGAACTGGTCGGTGTACGGATCGAAGTGGCCGCCCGGGATCAGCTGCAGTCGCTTGGGTTCAAGGGCACGTTCGTACGCGGCAAGCGCCAGGTCTGTCACGGTGACCGCGTCACCCAGGGCGACCACCATGAGCAGCGGCGTGGGGGATACCCGCGTGATCCAGATCCCGGGCTCGTACATGCGCGCCGCGCGCGTCGAACGGACCGTGACCTTGTTTTCCCACACGCCGTCGGGCGTGGGCTGCAGGTAGAAATCGATGGCCTCCTGCGATCGGTAGGAGGCGGGTACCGCCGGATCGCTGCTGACGATGGCCACGGTGTGCGGAGCCTCGCCGCGGAACCGGGCCCGCTCGTCCGCCGCGAAGGACTCCTCGAGGCCGGCCACGGCGTCCGGTGCCACACGGCGCAGGCCCTGTTCGAAGCCGCTGATGGTCGGCACCTGGGAGACGACGGCGCGCAGCCGGCGGTCGGTCGCACCCAACACGATGGCGTGCCCGCCGGCATAGCTGGTACCCCACAGGCCGATCCGGTCGGCATCGACCTCCGGCCGGCTCTCCAGGTACGAGATGGCCCGCCGCCAGTCGGCGAGCTGCTGCCAGGGGTCGACGTCCTGCCGGGGCTTGCCGTCGCTGGCCCCGAAGGTGCGGTGATCGTGCAGCAGGACCACGAACCCGTCCTCTGCGAAGGCGCGCGCGAAGGGCTCCAGGCCGTGTTCCTTGACCCCCGCATAGCCATGGGCCATTGTGATCGCCGGGTGCGGGCCCGGCCCGTCCGGCAGGAATAGCCATCCGCGAAGCGTGACCGCGCCGTCGGCTTCGAATTCGACATCCTGGCGCTCAACCATGAACAACCTCCCAAGCGGAACAGGACTCAGTCCTGGAAGTGATCAGCGCCGATGACGCCGCGCATTGCTGCGGAAGGCCGAGCCCGGCCTCGACTGCGTCAGGTGGACATCCGGACGGCGCCGGGGCCGAAGGCCGGCTCCACGTCGGAACCAGCGACCTCGTGACCGCAAGAGCAGTGCAACTCGAGGTGGACTTGGCCGCCGCAGCCGGAGTGCCGCAGCACGACAGGCGGGGCCGCAGGGTCGCCGAGGTGGGTGTCGCCGTACTGGAGCAGCGCGGCTAGAACCCACTGCAGGTCTTGGGCGCCCGCAGTGAGGTGATACTCATGGCGCGAGCGCTGCCCGGCCTCCTGGTAGCTCCGGCGTTCCAGCAATCCGACGTCGACCATTTGCCGGAGGCGCTCGCTGAGAGCCCTGCGGGAGATTCCGAGGTGCTCGGCTATCGCGTCGAAACGGTGCAGTCCCGCGAAGACCTCCCGCAGGATGAGCAGGGTCCATCGCTCGCCCACCAGGTTCAGTGTTGCGGCGACGCTGCAGTTGCCCAGATCAAGTTCTCGCCACTCCATGACCACAGCGTACCGCTTGAGTTCCGGTTTGGAACTCAGCCTTGACGCCTTCTGGGTTCCAGATGGAGACTTAGACGGCTGGAGCTGACCCGCGGATCTCTTTCGACCGGTAGTGGCCGGAAGCCTGATCCGCTCCACGTCCGCGATGCAGGGAGCGCGAGCAGCTCTCTTTCCCCGCGTCTTCCAGCCCTCACTGGGGCCGGAGCCGATCAATCCCCCGGCTGCACAGGCCGACACCGCACCTTCCGAGGAACAGCTCATGCCCGTCTTCAACGCCCATGTCCCCGCCAACCGCTTCTCTTCGGAACAGAAACGCGTTCTCGCCGATGCGCTGAACCAGTCACTGGTCCAGGCTCTCGGCATACCCGAGGGTGACCGGTTCATCATGATCAGTGAGCACGGCGAGAACGAACTCTTCCTGGATCCGACGTTCATGGGCAT
>NZ_BNBC01000064.1:0-5522 GCF_014654675.1 Streptomyces spiralis | reverse complement strand
GCAGCGCAGTAGCGACGCCATGATCATCACGCTTCAGCTCGGGGCCCACCGACCTCTGGAGGACAAGCGGGCAGTGGCGGCAACCATCAACAAACTGGTGGTCGAGGCACTCGGCGTCTCGCCCGATGACATCTTCATCGCGTTGATTCCGGTCCCGAACGAGAACTTCTCGTTCGGCCGGGGCGAACTCCAACTTGCCGACGGCGCCCCACGCTGGTGAACCACGGCCATGTTCGGGTTGCCGCATCCGAGCCAGCCGCTGACCGGGCTCTCGCCCGGACCAGTGAGCCAGGGGAGGGTACAGATCTGATGCCGTGCTTGTAGGAGATGTGATGCAGGTAGCCGTGGTCACCTTCGACGGGTTCAACGAACTCGACAGCTTCATCGCTTCCGCGCTGATCAATCGATGCCGCAGGGACGGTCTGGAAGCCTTCGTCACGACAGCGACGCCTGTGGTCACGTCGATGAACGGTGTAGAGGTGACAGGGCAGCGCCCGATGGAGTTCGTGGCCGAAGCCGATGTCGTGCTCATCGGTAGTGGCGTGCAGACGCGTGACGCGGTCGCGGACCACCGGCTGATCTCGCCACATGGGTGATCACCCGCATGCTCGGGGCGGATGCCGCGCGCGACGCCATCGGCTACGTTGCTCCGGTCGGCGAAAACCAGGAGACCATCGAGCGGGCCATGCGCGCTGGGCGCCGTCCACTCGGGCGACGCTGCGCTGCGCTGACGTCCTGTGATCGGTCTCGGCACGATGAAGAAGCACCATCTTGAAGCTGTTTGATCACGGCCTGATGGGAGCGAGCGGTGCTGGTCACAGGCGGTTGTCGGAACTCAAGCACTCGTCTGCCGTTCCGCTGATCGCGGGCCCACGGATTCCCCTGGTGTGAGGCGCCTGTGCGTGGATCTGGCGGGAGAGCGTTTTCGCCTCCGGGTCCGTCGGCGAACCGTCTGTGTCGACCACATCACCCTCAGCCTTGAGTTCCGCAGCCGCTGCACCTCAGGAGACCTATATGAACGAACTACTCACCGAGGTGATCGAAGCCCATGGCGGGAACGCACGTTGGCGCCGGCTGACTCAGGCGCGAGCGACCCTTGTCAGCGGCGGTCATCTCTTCGCCGTGAAGGGTTTGCCGCAGGATCCCGCGCCGCGCGAGATGACCGTTCTCCTCCACGAGGAGCACGCCTCGGTCAGACCCTTCGGCTCCCCTGACCAGAAGACCGACTTCACGCCCGGCCGCGTGAGCATCGACAAGCTCGATGGGCGACTGGTGGCCGAACGCGAGGACCCACGGTCGTCCTTCAGTGGCCACACTTTGGAAACACCCTGGGACGCGCTGGACCGGGCCTACTTCAATGGCTACGCCCTGTGGACCTACCTCACCACACCGTTCCTGCTGGCCATGCCCGGTTTCACGGTCACCGAGATCGAGCCGTGGCGGGAAGGAGACCAACTGTGGCGAGGACTTCGCGCCACGTTCCCACCCGAGATCGCCAGCCACAGTACCCACCAGGACTTCTACTTCGGCTCCGACCGACTGCTGCGGCGACACGACTATCACGTCGACGTGGCAGGCGGGTTCGCCGCCGCGCAGTACGTGTACGACTGCGTGGAAGCGGACGGGATCGTGCTGCCCACCAAGCGCCGGGCCTACCGCTGTGATGCCGATGGCCACCCCACCCTCGATGAGGTCATGGTCTCGATCGACCTCAGCGCCGTCCACTTCAGCTGACAGCAGCAGAACGCCTGGCCATGGGCTCGATGACGGCGACGAGTTCGTTCAAGTACAGCGCCCTACTCGTCGACTTCGTCCCGGCTGTCTTCGAAGACGAGGAGCGGTTTGGCGCCATGAGCGGATGTTTCGGCGAACGAGATGGCTTCGGTGAAGCGTTCGAGTGGGAACGGCCGGCCTCGGGGGATGCTCAGCACTTCGTCCACGACGAGGCCGCGAACCTCGGAGAGCGCGCGCAGCGCGTCCGTGGGCGAGACCGTGCCGAACCAGCGGTTCAGCCAGAAGCCACGGAGCACTTTGGTCTCGTAGATGACCGAGCGCGCTTGCAACGGGATGGTCAGCGCTGGTGGGTCGGTCTGCCGATGGGTGGAGAGAGCACCGTAGACCACGACCTCTCCTCCCGGAGCCAATGCCTGGAACACCTGAGCACCAACGTGGCCCGCGACGCAGTCGATGGCCTTGCGCACGCCGGCCGGTCCTGCAAGCTCAGTCACACGCTGCAACAGGTCCTCGTCCTCAGTACAAATGACCTCGTCGCCCCCCAGCGCCTTGATCTCCTCAACGGCATCGCGCCGCCGTACCACATTGATCGTGCGCAGACCCAGGTGCCTGGCCAGCTGTATGACGAGCCGGCCGACGGTGGAGCCCGCCGCGGTCTGCAACAACCATTCTCCCGGCTGGATGTCGAGCTCACGAGTCACCAGGAGTAGCGCGGTCAACGGGTTGACAGCGAGTTGACAGGCGATGGCGTCGCTCAGACGATCGGGGACCGGCAGAAGCCTGTGTGTATCGGCAACGAGGTATTCCTGCCAGGTACCGGCCACACGCGACCCCGGTACGGCCGGGATGGCAACGGCCACCACACGCTCGCCGACCTTCAGTCCTTCGGTATCCGGACCCAGGGCCTCGATGCGGCCCACGCATTCCATGTGCCCGCCGACAGTGGGAAACTCGGGGGAGAAGCCGTAGCGACCACGCAGCACGTGCAGATCGCTGGCGTGAATCGGCGTCGCTTTCACACGGATCAACGCCTGGCCGGCTCCTGCGGTGGGAACAGGCCGGGATTCCAGGCGCAGGACATCGTCCGGCTCGCCGACCTCTCGGGCTACGAGCGCGCGCATGGATTGCGGCATGAGTGACCTTTCGTCTCTCAGCACCCGACGAAGTCGGTGGAGGTTCTGCGCAGGAACGACGTGAGCTCCGGCGGGTCTCGGCGCCATGTCTGCAGAGTGCCTCGCCTGATCGATCGCCAGGTGTCAGCCCTGCCTTCCCCTCAGCTTGCGCTCCTTTGCGAGCACTGTCATGTCGTAAGCGGCCTTACGCCCCAACGCGAGGCTCGTGACGTCATAAGAGTTGCACCGATGCCGCGGGCTTTCATCAACTGCCAGCGGTCCGGTAATTCCCCCGGATCTTCGTGATCACCGTGACCGCCCGGTCTGCGGCTGCGCACGACGTGTGCTGCCCGGGCCGGCGACCGCCCCAAGCGCAGTGTCAGTCCAGCGGATTGGTCGTGTCGCGGAGGACGGTGAGGACAGGGGCGTACATGCGCGTCTTGATGGTTCCGAGGGTGTCGCCGGCCTTGTTCGCGTGGGACCGGGCGAGTTCGAGGGCGGCCGTGCGCAGGGCGCTCTCGTCCACGGCCTGATCGACGATTCCGGCGGCGGCGGCTTCCGTGCCGCCGAAACGGCGGGCTGAGACCATGGCGTGCTGGGCTGTCTGCGGGGTCAGCCGGGACTGGATGAGGGCGGACATGCCCGGAGTGAAGGGGATGTTGATCTCTGCCTCGGGCAGGCACCAGAAGCCCCGGTCGGCACGTATGAGACGGAAGTCGTGGGCCAGAGAGAACATCGCTCCGGCGGCGAACGTGTGTCCCTGCAGGGCGGCTACGGTGATCAGCGGGAGGGACAGGAACCTCGCGAACAGACCGTGGACGGCGTTGACGTAGTCCATGTGCTCGTCGCTGTGCGCGGCGAGCCATTCGAGATCGAGACCGTTGGAGTAGAACTTCCCGGTCGCAGCGGTCACCAGGGCGTGGGGGCCTTCGGTGGCCGTGGCCTGCCTGCCCGACGACGAGGGTCGTGGCGTGGACAATATGACCGACCACTTTAATGTGACCGGTCGCTTTCAACTTAGTCAAGCAGGGCCGAGGGGCCGGACATATTGACGCTGAGAGGTGGGTGGTGAGGATGGCACGCGCGTCCAAACGCGAGGAGATCGCGCAGGCAGCCCTGGAGCAGTTCCGCACGCGGGGCTTCAACGCCACGGGCATCAGCGACATCACCTCGGCGGCCGGGGCTCCCAAGGGCTCGTTCTACAACCACTTCGCCAGCAAGGAGGAGAGCGCCCTTGAGGCGCTGAGCCGCTACGCGGCCGGGTTGCGGTTCGACCTGCTCGACACGCCCGGACGCCCTGCACTGGAGCGGCTTCGGGCGCACTTCGAGTTCCTGGGCGCGGACACGGTCGACAGCGGCTTCGGGCGCGGATGCCTGGTGGGCAACCTCGGCGCCGAGGTGGCGGACCACTCCGAGGAGATCCGTTCCGCCGTCCAGGGCGGCTTCCAGCGGTGGGCCGCGCACATCCGGCGGGTGCTCACCGAGGCCCAGGACGCAGGTGAGCTGGACGCCGGTCTCGACGTCGAGGACGCCGCGCTGTTCATCCTCAGCGCCTGGGAGGGCACGCTGATCGCGGCCCGGGCCGACAAGTCCCCCGCTCCCTTCGACGCCTTCTTCCGCATGGTCTTCGGCGTCCTCCTGCGCTGATCGCGGCCGGCCGCTGACGACTCGAGGCCACCACCCCCCACACCAAGGCTCCGCCGGCCCGTAACAGCTGCGGGTGAGCCCGGGCGCCTCAGAGCACGACTCGTCGTCGCAGAGGCCTATGGGTGCTATGTGGGGGAGGATTGCTCGGTCCAGACCGTCTTCGCGTTGTTGGTGTAACGGATGCCCCAGTTGTGTGCGGCCTGGGCGCAGATGAAAAGGCCGCGGCCACCTTCTTCGATCGACCGACCGTGCGTGGCGCGGCCGCGGGGCAGAGGTGCTGCGGTCCTGGACCTTGCAGGTGAGGGCGCGGTCGTTGATGAGACGCAGCCGTACGGGTGGGACGCCGTACCGCAGAGCGTTGGTGACCAGCTCGCTGACGATTTGCAGGGTGTCGTAAGCGGTGTCCTGGTCCACGCCCCAAGCCGCGACTTGGTGCCGGGCGTGCCGCCGTGCGAGGGCGGGGGCGGTGGGCTCTTCGTCCAGCGGCCAGGTGGCTACGCGGTTGGCGGGGAAGGGGTGGGTGCGGGCGAGAAGGAGGATGGCGTTGCCGGGCACGGCGTCGGCGCGCAGCCGGTACAGGACGTCGTCACACAGGTCCTGGAGGGGCCGGCGGGCGTGGCGAACATGCGCCGAAGCGGCTGCGGGTCGCCTGTGCCGTTCTGACCCCGTACGGCGGACAGGAGCGGTGGGCAGGTGAGGATGGGGGAAGGCCGGGTCGACCGGCTGCAGTGCCTGGGTGCGAAGGTCGACCGTGCGGTACTCCGGCGGGAACGGCGCGTCGGCCGCGATCTGCTGCTCGTAGAACCCCAGCCACTTGGCTCCGTCGAAGGACGCCGCGGCGATGACGCGGCCGCGGTACCCGTACACCGCGACGAACCGCTTCTCGGCGAGTGTCCCCTGGGCGACGACCAGTTGGTCGCCCAGCGGGGGGACACCCACGGACTTGACGTTGACGCCGAACTGGGTGGACCAGAACATCGGCAGCCACAGGTGCGGACGGCGATCCGGACCCGCACAGAGCATGTTGTG
>NZ_BNBC01000063.1 GCF_014654675.1 Streptomyces spiralis | reverse complement strand
CACACCGGCATCAGCGGCCAAACACCAGCCAGCCGCGTCACCAACCTGTCCGGCCAGCACACCTAGGGGGTGTCTCGTCGATCAGGCCGGGCTCGCGGCGCCTGGCACCGCTCCCTGATCCGCCCTGATCGACGAGACACCCCCTAGCAATCGCAGCCGCAGTCGCAGCCGTCGCAACTGCAGCAGTTCCCGCAGCAGTCACAGCAGTCGCCGCAGCCGTCGCATCCACTGCAGTCGCAGTCGCAGTTGCTGCACCAGCCCTCACGTCGCCGCCGCGACCACGGCCCCTCGAACTCGTCGGCGCAGCACAGCCGGCAGGTGCAGCACAGCCCGAGGGCGGCCGCGCACCCGGCGAGGAAGCCGCGCTTGCCGGGCCGCGGGGGTTCTCCGCCGAAGGGGTTGCCGCCACCGGGGTGGGGGTGACCCGGGTCGTACGGGGTGTGCGGATCGTGGGGTGCCCTGGGGTCCTGGGGCGCGTACGGACCCTGGGGCGGACCGAAGGCGCCGCGTGCGGCGCCGGCCTCGGCGGCCCCGGGCGTGTGCCCGCACGTCGCGGTTCCGAAGGCGCGGTCCACGGAGCGCGGGAGTTCGTGGGCGAGCAGCAGATGGGCGAGCCGGCCGTCCTCGAACTCCACGTCGCGCAGGGCCAGCCGGATGCCGTGCACCGCGTCGTCGGCGAGCCGGCGGGCCTCGGTGAGCGAGGTGCCGGTCGCGGTGAGCGGGTTCCAGGCCCCGCGGGCGGCGTCGGCCTCGCGGTCCTCCACGGCGTCCAGGAGGTGGGCGAGCCGTCCGAACAGGCGCCCGACCTCGGCGAGCGGTTCGGCGTTGCCCGGCCGGCCGGCGAGGACCGCGGTGTGCGCGAAGGCGGCGGCGGTCGCGGTCTCGGTCGGCTCGGTGACGGTGAGGACCGGGGTGCCGGGCCCGGCCAGCGCCTCGAGGCCGACCTGCCGGTCCACCGCGTCGACCAGGACGGCGGTGTCGAAGCCGACGTCGGCTCCGGTGCGGGCGCCGGCGCGCCCCCAGCTGCCGGCCACCTTGCGCGCGGCGAGCGCCACCGGCCGGCGGGCCAGCAGCCCGTCGCCGTCGGCGACATGGTCGCCCACCTTGGCGGAGGCGAGCACCAGGGAGACGGCCGCGGCGAGCCGTGCGCCCTCACCCTGTGCGACGGACGCGGTGCGCATGCCGCGCAGCGGGCACGGTCCGGCCGTACGCCGCCCCACCCCGCGCCTGCCGTCCTTTCCGCCCTTTCCGCCCCTGCCGTCCTTGTCGGCCGATACGGCCTGAGCCTCCGTCAGAACGGATATGAGAAGGCCGTCGTAGTTCGTCACGACCCGCGCGAACTGGCCGTGGTCGCCGCGCAGCGCCAGGCACAACCCGCACAAGTGCGCCATCCATTGGGCCGCGAGACGGTCACCGAGCCGATGACGGCATGGCCTGACGATTCCGAACACGACGATCCCCCGTGGTGTGTACGACGCTGAGCTGCCGCATCGTATCGGCCGGTTCGTTCACCCGTACGCACTGTCCCTCACCCGTGTGCCGGGGACAATCATATTTCACTCTCAGTCAGCAGCCGTGTGGGTCATGACCCTTGGGGCACAAGGCTCTCGACGGATCCGCTGTGCACCAGTACCGTCACAAACCCCCCGCGCGGCGTCTATCCACTTGGCGCGCCGTCCGCATCATGGATGACCATAGGGACGCGGAAAGCATGAAAGACCGCTGTGAGAGGAGGCGTCCATGGGATCGGTACGCAAGGCGAGTGCGTGGCTCGGCCTCGTCGACGACAACGAAGACGAGCGCTACTACGACGACGACTACTCCGAGGGCACCGAGTCCGGGGACGCCTGGGTCACCGACCCCCGGGTGAAGGTGGCCACGGACACGGCCGAGGAGAAGGGCCGCCGGATCGGCACCGTGACCCCGGACAGCTTCCGGGACGCGCGTGCGATCGGCGAGCTGTTCCGGGAGGGCGTGCCCGTCATCATGAACCTGACGGCGATGGAGGCGGCCGACGCCAAGCGCGTGGTCGACTTCGCGGCCGGGCTCGTCTTCGGCCTGCGCGGCTCCATCGACCGGGTGTCCACCCGGGTGTTCCTGCTCTCGCCCGCCGACACCGAGATCGTCAGCGGTGACCCGGGGGCGCACCGCTCGGACGGCTTCTTCAACCAGAGCTGAGGCAGGGCCGCACGCCGGCCCTGCCCTGCCCGGGCCTCACCGGAAGGCGTCGAGACCGGTGAGCGCCTTGCCCAGCACGAGCTGGTGCATCTCGACGGTGCCCTCGTAGGTGAGCACCGACTCCAGGTTGGTCGCGTGCCGCATCACGGGGTACTCCAGGGAGATCCCGTTGGCGCCGAGGATCGTCCGCGCCGTACGGCAGATCTCGATCGCCTCCCGTACGTTGTTGAGCTTGCCGAAGCTGACCTGCTCGGGACGCAGGCGGCCGGCGTCCATGCGCCGCCCCAGATGGTGGGCGAGCAGAATCCCCTTGTGCAGTTCGACCGCCATGTCGGCGAGCTTGGCCTGGGTGAGCTGGAAACCGCCGATGGGCCTGCCGAACTGTTCCCGCGACCTCGCGTACTCCACGGCGGCCTCGAAGCAGGAGCGGGCCGCGCCCATGGCGCCCCAGACGATGCCGTAGCGGGCGTGGGACAGACAGCTGAGCGGTCCGCGCAGCCCGGTGACCTCGGGCAGTACGGCGTCGGCGGGCAGCCGTACGTCGTCGAGCACGAGTTCGCTGGTGACGCTGGCCCGCAGGGACCACTTGTGCTTGATCTCGGGGGCGGAGAAGCCGGGAGTGTCCGTCGGCACGACGAAACCGCGGATGCCGTCCTCGGTCTGCGCCCAGACGACGGCCACCCCGGCCACGGACCCGTTGGTGATCCACATCTTGCGTCCGTTGAGCACCCAGTCTCCGCCGTCGCGCTTGGCGTGGGTGCGCATGGAGGCGGGGTCGGAGCCGTGGTCGGGCTCGGTGAGGCCGAAGCAGCCGATGACCTCGCCGGCGGCCATACGAGGCAGCCACTGCTGCTTCTGCTCCTCCGAGCCGAAGCGGTGGATGGCGTACATGGCGAGGGAGCCCTGCACGGAGACCAGGGAGCGGATGCCGGAGTCGGCGGCCTCCAGCTCCAGGCAGGCGAGCCCGTACTGCACGGCGGTGGCCCCGGCGCACCCGTACCCGCTCAGCGACATCCCGAGCGCCCCGATGCTCCCGAGCTCACGGGCCAGCTCCCGGATGACCGGCAGTTCGCCCTTCTCGTACCACTCGGCGACGTGGGGCAGTACGCGGTCGGCCGCCCAGTCGCGCACGGTGGCGCGGACCGCGAGGTCCTCCGGGTCCAGCAGATCGTCGATCCCGAGCGGGTCGGTGGGGTCGAAGGGGGGCAACGACGACTTCGGGGACGGGGACATGCGGGCACCCTCCGGAACGGCGACTTAAAACTAGCAGCGCTAGTTATGTGGTTCTGGCCCGACGGTACGACGCGGTGTCCGCCGCGTCCACCCCGCAGGCGATCACGTCCACTGCGCCGGTGATCACATCGGCTTGCCGATGATCACACGGACACGCTCGACCGTGCGGCCTCCCGCTGGGCGGGCAGCTCCACCGCCGCCTCGTCCGCCTCGTCGCACTGCATCACCCGCGGCAGGCGCAGCGCCGCCGCCGCGCCCAGCAGCAACAACGCCGCGCTCACCAGCAGCGTCACATGCAGCCCGTGCACGAAGGAGTCCCGGGCCGCGCGCCGCAGGGACTCCCCCGCCGGCCCGCCGAGCCGCGCGGCGACCTCGTAGGCCTCCCCCAGCGAGTGCGACGCCGCCTCCGACTCCGCCGCCGGAACCCCCGGCACCTGCGCGAGTCCGGGCGCGTAGGCGGCGTTCATCACCGTGCCCAGCAGGGCGATGCCGATGCCCGCGCCGAGCTGGTAGGACGTCTCGCCGATCGCCGCCGCCCCGCCGGCCCGCTCGGCCGGCGCCTCGCTCAGCATCGACTCGTACGCCCCGAACAGGGTCGTCTCCAGGCCGAAGCCCAGCAGCACGAAGCCGGACAGCAGCAACCCGGCGTCGTCCCGGCCGCCCATCGCGGTCAGCACCACCACCGCGGCGGCCGTCAGGCAGAACCCGGCGCACACCATCAGCCGCGGCCCGAACCGCCGCAGGATCCGCGCCCCCAGCAGCCCGGCCGCCATCGCGGCGAACGTCAGCGGCAGCAGCCGCAGTCCCGTCTTCAGCGGGGACAGCCCCAGCACCAGTTGCAGATACTGCGCCGCGATCAGCTCCAGGCCGACCAGCGCCAGCATCGCCAGCACGATGCAGCCCACCGCCGTGCTGAACGCGGGCCGCGCGAACATCCCGAGGTCCACCAGCGGATGCGTCCGGCGCCGCTGCCGCCGGACGAACGCCACCAGCAGCACCACGCCCACCACCAGCGGTCCCAGGGTGAGCACGCTCAGCGCCGGTTCGTCGCCGCCGAGCCGCTTCACCCCCAGCACCGTCCCGAACAGCCCGGCCGCCGCCATCAGCGCGCCGACCACGTCCCAGGGCCCGTCCCGCTCGCCCGTCGACTCGGGCAGCAGCAGCCGGCCCACCGGCAGGCTCACCAGCATCAGGGGGATGTTGACGAGAAAGACCGAACCCCACCAGAAGTGCTCCAGCAGGAAGCCGCCGAGCAGCGGCCCGACCGCCGCGCCCACCGCCGCGACCGCGCTCCAGACGCCGATCGCCAGCGCCCGCTCGCGCCGGTCGGGGAAGACCTGCCGCAGGATCGACAGCGTGGCCGGCATGATCATGGCGCCGCCGACCCCGAGCAGCGCCCGGGCGAAGATCAGCGTCTGGGGGTTGGGCGAGAAGGCCGCCACGGCGGAGGCGACGCCGAATAGGGCGTAGCCGAGCAGCAGGATCCGTCTGCGGCCCACCCGGTCGCCCAGCGTGCCGAACAGGATCAGCAGCGACGCGCAGACGAGGGGGTAGGTGTCGACGATCCAGAGCAGTTCGATGGCGCCGGGCCTGAGGTCCTCGGTGACGGCGGGCACCGCCACGTGCAGGACGGTGGCGTCCACCGCGACCAGCAGCAGGCTGACGCAGAGCACGACCAGGACGACCCAGCGGTTGGCACCGGCCCCGGCCGCCCGACGGCGCAGCCGAGCGGCGGCCGCGGTCGTCCCGGACATGTACGTACCTCCCAGATGAACCCTCGCCGTCGGCGGGCCCGCGGGGTGGGGACTCCCCGCGGCGCGGCCGGAGAGGAGCGGTGGTCTCCGGCCCGCGCGACGATGTGCGAGTGACTCGTCAGCGTACGCCAGTCCGATCCGGTGCCGCGTGGCCCACCTCTCAGACTTCGCGGCCAACCCGTGTGGCGTACGCCACTGCCCTCCCGGCCGCCAGGGCCGGTTGTCCGATGCGCCGGGCGCCCGGTCGATAATCGAGTCCGTGACCGATCTTGCAACACGCGTGGCGGTGGCCCGTCCCACGGCCCTGCGCCGGGCCGCCCCGGCGCTCCTCGGGTACGCGGCCGTCCGCGCCCTGGGCCTCGTGGCCCTGGCCGTCTGGAGCGCGGCGCGCGGCAAGAGCGCGTACACCCTGCTGACCGCCCGCTGGGACTCCCTCTGGTACGCGAGGGTCGCCGGGGGCGGCTACGGCTACGAGGTGCGGCTGCCCAACGGCGACGTCCACTCCGACCTGGCCTTCTTCCCGCTGCTGCCGTGGCTGGAGCGGCTGCTCGCCTCGGTGGGGCCGCTGTCGTACGCGGACGCGGGCTTCGTGGTGAGCCTGCTCACCTCGCTCGCCGCGGCCTGGGGGATCTTCGCGGTGGTCGACCATGTGTACGGCCGAAAAGAAGAAGGCGCGAAGCACGGCCTTGGAAGGGCGGTGGCGGGAGACGGGCGGGCCGGAATGTGGGCGGTGCTGCTGTGGGCGGTGCTGCCGGTCGGGATCGTGCAGTCGATGGCGTACAGCGAGTCGCTGTTCACGGCGCTCGCCGCCTGGTCGCTGTACTGCGTGCTGACCGGGCGCTGGGTGACCGCGGGTGGCCTGGCGCTGCTGGCGGGGCTGACCCGGCCGGTCGGACTCGCCGTCGTGGCCGCGGTGTGGGCGGCCGCCGTCACCACGTTCGTGTGCAACCGGAGCACGTCCGTGCGCAACCGGAGTACGACGGCGGCGAACGGCGCACAGCAGGCAGCACACGCCCCCGCTGTCCCCGGCCACGCTCCCTCCCGTCTCCTCCTCGGCATGCTGCTCGCGCCGCTCGGCGCCGCCGGTTACGTCCTGTGGGTGGGTCACCGCACCGGCGGGGGCGTGCTCGGTTATCTCGATGTGCAGGCCGGCTGGCGCAACGGCTTCGACGGCGGATACGCCTTCGCCCGCTTCGTCGCCGACAAGTTCACCTCCTTTCCCTCTGCCTTGGCGGGGCTCGGGCTGATCATCGGGGTGGCCGCGGTGATCTGGCTGTACGTCATCGGCGTACGGCAGGGACAGCCGCTGCCGCTCCTGGTGTACTCGGGCGTCGTCACCGCGCTCGCGCTGTGCGCGTCCAGCTACTTCGGTTCCAAGCCGCGCCTGCTGCTGCCCGCCTTTCCCTTGCTGCTGCCCCTGGCCCTCGCGCTCGCCCGGGCACGGGCCTCACGGTCGGCGCTGGTGGTCGGCGCGGTCGCGGTGGCCTCGGCGCTCTACGGAGCGTTCTGGCTGAACGGCTCCGGCCCCCCGTGAACCGCCGCCGATCGCCCACCGGGTCGCCCGCTCGTCCGATGAGCAGATGGGTAATTACATCCGAGCTTCCGGTTAACGAATTCATAAGCGCGATATAAGCAACTGCCGGAATGATCAGAGCTAATGTGCTCCGGAAGGGGTCCCCGGATTGCGTAATCCGTGGAAATAAAGGCCCGTTGAGAGCAATCCCACATCACATCGTCATCACAAACCCCGTGATTCGTCAGGGAACTGAGCTCACCCGCTGTAACGTCGATTAGGTGCGTACCGAAGGAACCCTCACCCGCCTGGACCGGGTGTTCGCCAGGCTGGACCGTGAGCAGCAGCGGCCGGCGCACATCGACATGCCGAGAATGAGCAGGCACCGGGTCGTGCTCTTCTCGGCGACCCTGGCCTTCTACCTGGCGATCGTCTGGGCCGTGGTGACCACCTCCTGGCTGGTCCGCCTGGACTGGCAGGTCATGTTCTTCCGGCCGTACCAGCAGTGGCCGCAGATCCACGCGTTCCTCGACTACTACGTGGTGCTGGGCCAGCGCGGCCCCACCGCCGTGATGGTCGCCTCCTGGCTGGGCTGGCGCTCCTGGCGGCAGCACACCCTGCGCCCGCTGCTCACCCTCGCCGCCTCGCTGCTGCTGCTGAACCTCACGGTCGGCGCCGCGAAGCTCGGCATGGGGCGCCTCGGACCGCACTACGCCACCGTCATCGGCTCCAACGAGATGGGCCTGGGCGGCGATATATTCCCCAGCGGCCACACCGCCAACGCCGTGGTGACCTGGGGCATCCTGGCCTATCTGGCCTCCACCCCGAGAGCGCGCCGCTGGCTGTCCGCCCTGTCCGCGGTGACCGCGCTCGGGGTCGGCCTCACCACCGTCTACCTGGGCACGCACTGGCTCAGCGACGTGCTCCTCGGCTGGGCCGCCGGTGTGCTCATCATGCTGGCGCTGCCGTGGTTCGAGCCGCTGATCGCCAGGGTCGAGACGGCCCTGTTCGACCTGCGCGACCGCTGGCGCGCCCGCCGTGGCCGCCCCGCCCCGGTGCCCGTACCGGCCCACCCCGTGGGTTCCCCGGTGCTGCTCAAGCCGCGTGCCACCGCCGCGGACGAAACCGCCGCGGCCCGCGAGCCGGTCGGCGCGAGCCGCTCGGGCTCGCGGAGCCCGGTCCACCTCGCCCCGGGCCGCCCGCACCTGACCCGCTCGGAGCGCACACCGGTCACCCCGGCCGGCAGCCGCCGTCCGCCGCACCCCGAGCGTGTGCCCCGCGGCACGACCTCGGCGGCCCGCCCCTGACGGTCACGACGGCGCCCCGGCCGCCGCGTCAGCCCTTCCAGGCGCGGGCCACCCGGCCGTCCACCACCTCGAAGTTCAGCCGCCCGAACCGGTACTCCATGGTGATGATCGCGCCCGGCGACAGGGACCTGACCGTCGACCAGCCGCGTTCCCGCGCGAGTTGCTCGGCCCGCCCGGCCTCGAGGCCGACGTACGTCTCCGGATTGTCCTGGGGCTCCGCGGGCGGAGTGGGAATCGGTGCCATACGGCCACGCTAGGCGCCCGCCCCCGGCCGCGGAAGCCCAGGATGGCGGTAACAGCCACCTACGTCACTCCTGTCACATTTCTGTCACAGGATCACGACGGCCGGACGGAGGAACTCCGTCACCCTCAAGGGCGGTTCCGTTCCGCTTCCACAGGCATTCGAACGCAATTCCCGCGGGCTCGGCCGACGTCCGGAAAACCCCGGCGGAAAGCGCCACGACAACGGCCGCGGGTCCGCCCCCGGCACGCCCGGTAAGGATCCCGGAAGGCCATTCCCACCCCATTCGGGACCGGTGCGCGAGGGCCGCGGAGACACAGGCATTTCACAGCGAACGGCCCCGTCCGGTCGGTCGACCGGACGGGGCCGTCGCCTGGACGGGCCGTGGCTCACAGCGCGAGGCGCTGCCCGGGCACGATCAGGTCGGGGTCGTCCCCGACGACGGACGTGTTGAGGGCGTAGAGACGCTGCCAGGTGGTGCCGTGCCGGGCGGCGATGCCGCTCAGGGTGTCGCCCGCGCGGACGGTGTACGCGCCGCGTGAGGCACCGCGGTCAGTGTGCTCCGTCTCGCGGTCCGGCGCGGCGTTCCGCGCCTTGTGCTGTGCCGAGTCCTGCGCCGATCCGTGAGCCGACTCGTAGGACGAGCGGGACTTGTGGGACTCGGGGGCCTTGTAGGTCTTGTGCTCCGTGTGCGCCGACCCGCTCCCGGCCGGGCCCGCGCCCGGCGCGCCGCCGGACGCTCCGGCGCGGGCCGAGCAGACCGGCCACGCGCCCCAGCCCTGGGCCTGCTGGACCCGGGTGGCCACGGCGATCTGCTGGGCACGTGAGGCCTGGTCGGCGGTGGGCGCGTAGGCCGTGCCGCCGTAGGCGCGCCAGGTGCCGGCGGCGAACTGGAGCCCGCCGTAGTAGCCGTTGCCGGTGTTGATGTGCCAGTTGCCGCCGCTCTCGCACTGCGCGATGCGGTCCCACACCCCGCCGTCCGCCGCCCGGGCCTCGCCACTCGCGGCCAGCAGACCGAGGGGGGCGAGCAGGGCCGCCCCGGCGAGGGCCGCCGTCGTCCGGGCCCTACAGGCTCCGTCGCGCTTGGTGTCGGCGGGTGAGACGTGGGAAGCGGCGTAGGTATCGGCACATTCGGACATGGACATCCCTCTCGACGGACCCGGGGTCCCCCAGGGCGGGGCGCGCCTCCCACGCATGGACGCGGTCGGCGCGCTCGCCCCGTCCGCCGGTCGGGGTCGTGCTGGGTGCTGCTGGGATGGTGCGGTCGGCGGACGTGCCCGGGTGGTGCTCTGTGCACACGGCCGAGGAATGTAGGGAGCATGACCAGCGCGGATCAACCAATTGCCTGTTCTGGCAGGCCAGTTGCCAGTTACCGCGGGTATCGACTTTTTTCGGCCACCCACTTCATTCGCTGATTTCCTGATTTGTCGACCAAGGACACGGTCGGCGTGTGACTCACTTCACCCCGTCAACACCCCTTGACTTTTGGCGAGTTGACGGGGAGTGCCGGATTCCGCACCGGTCGTGACCGTGTGCGCAGGATGGTTCGATTCCGTTCTCCGGAAGGCGTGACTCCCGCCACAGATCGTCCGTTGTCTTCTTCATGAGCCGGGGGCCCTCCCGGTTCCCGGGCCGGGAGCCACCCGGTCCCGTCACGTACCGCATCCCCAGGGAGCCACCCGTGCCGCGCATGCTCGACGTCAGCGACGCCGTACGCGCCGAGATCGGCGACGAAGAAGCCGACCGGCTGCTCGCCGGAGAGAACGCCCCGGGCAGTTACGACTGCACGTCCTGCCGCACCCCCGGCGACTGCGAACAGGAGCGGACCAGCACCGTCCTGTTCGTCGGGGACGAGACCGCCGTCCTCGCCTTCGCCCACGCCACCTGCCTGCCCTCGCAGGTCGTCCAGGTCACCGAGGAACAGCTGCGGGGCGCGGTCCGCTCCATCAACGCCGACACGAGCGCCTTCGGCGGAGTGCCCGCGCAGGGCGCGCCGCAGCAGGGCGAACCCCAGCAGGCGGGGATCCAGGAGAACGGGTTCCAGCAGAACGGGTTCCAGCAGAACGGGTTCCAGGAGAACGGCTTCCGGGAGAACGGCTTCCAGGAGTCCGGGATCCAGCAGGGCGCGCCCCCGAACGTGGTGCCCGAGCAGGCGGTGCTGGGCGTGACCAGCGGACTGGTCCTGATCGCCGGCGAGTTGCACCCCGCCCTGGTCGTCGAGCCGACCGCGCCCATCGTGCGCCCGGGGACGACCGGCCCCGGCGACGACTTCCTGACGCTGCTCGTCGAGCAGGGCTACCGGCCCGTGGCCGACCTCGACTCCGTACCGCAGGTGCTGCACGGCTGGTCGGTGCTGCTTGCCATGGGCCAGCTGCACGCGGTCCTCCAGCCGGGCGGTGGCGCCGGCCGGCCGACGGCCTGGTGGCAGGCGCACCAGCCGCTCCAGGTCAGCGACGGCTGGCGGGCCGCCGCCAACAAGCACCAGCAGGTGCTCCTGTTCGCGGCGCCGGTCGGTTCCATCGGACGCCAGCCGCGGGAGGACCTGCTGCGCGACGCCCTGGACAAGGCCGCGGCCGCGGGCCGGCTGGTGGCGGCCACGCTGCCGCTGGCCGGGACCTGAGCCGCATCCCTTCCGGTCCGGGGTCGTTTGCACATACGTGCACGCATATGACGTTCCCCGCCGCCAGTCCTACTCGACGATCCGGTCCGCGCGGCCGGTCCAGGACCCCCATGGCGGCCCATCGGCCACGCCGATCTACGACGCGCTCTACGCCGAGTACGTCAAGTCCTACCGAGCGCTGCCGGGTGACCGCAGCGGCGAGGAGGATCTGGGCTTCGTCGCGTTCGGGAACCTCCCGCACAGTACGGGCTCCCAGGCGTACATCGCCTACAGCGCCGGGGCCTACAGCACCCGGCACGGCACCGGCCAGCAGCAGGCGCAGTGGCAGCGTGTGGGCGCGATCGGGCGGCAGGAGAACGGGACGCACCACGTCCCGGCGGCACTGCCGCCCGCCCCGCGCCGCGGCCTGTGAGAGCCGGCGGGCCCCACGCACCGGAAAGGGCGGCCCCCCTGACAGGGCCGCCCTTTCCGCCGTCTCCACCGCTGCCGGGTTTCCCCGGACCGACCGCTACTTCTTCTTCGAGCCGCGCTTCTCGCGCACCCGCACCGAGATGTGGATCGGCGTGCCCTCGAAGCCGAACTCCTCGCGCAGCCGGCGCTCGATGAAGCGCCGATAGCCCGCCTCGATGAACCCGGAGGCGAACAGGACGAACCGCGGCGGCTTGGTGCCGGCCTGGGTGCCGAAGAGGATGCGCGGCTGCTTGCCGCCCCGGATCGGGTGCGGATGGGCGGCGACCAGCTCGCCCAGGAAGGCGTTGAGGCGGCCGGTCGGCACCCGGGTCTCCCAGCCGGCCAGGGCGGTCTCGATGGCCGGGACCAGCTTCTCCATGTGCCGTCCGGTGCGCGCCGAGACGTTCACGCGCGGGGCCCAGGAGATCTGCGCGAGATCGGTCTCGATCTCCCGCTCCAGGTAGTAGCGGCGCTCCTCGTCGAGCGTGTCCCACTTGTTGTAGGCGACGACGAGCGCACGGCCCGCCTCGACGGCCATGGTGATGATCCGCTGGTCCTGCACCGAGACGGACTCGGAGGCGTCGATCAGTACGACGGCGACCTCGGCCTTCTCCACGGCTGCGGCGGTGCGCAGCGAGGCGTAGTAGTCGGCGCCCTGCTGGAGGTGGACACGCTTGCGGATGCCGGCGGTGTCGACGAACTTCCAGGTCACACCGCCCAGTTCGATCAGCTCGTCGACCGGGTCGCGGGTGGTGCCGGCCAGCTCGTTGACCACGACGCGCTCCTCGCCGGCCACCTTGTTCAGCAGCGAGGACTTGCCGACGTTGGGGCGGCCGATGAGGGCCACCCGGCGCGGGCCGCCGACGCCGGTCCCGCCGAACGTCTCCCGCGGCGCCTCGGGCAGCACCTCCAGGACGCGGTCCAGCATGTCGCCGGTGCCGCGGCCGTGCAGCGCCGAAACCGGGTGCGGCTCGCCGAGGCCGAGCGACCACAGGTACGCGGCGTCGGCCTCGCCGCTCGGGCCGTCCACCTTGTTGGCGCACAGCACCACCGGCTTGCCGGCCTTGCGCAGCAGCCGTACGACGGCCTCGTCGGTGTCGGTGGCGCCGACCTTGGCGTCGACGACGAAGACGACCGCGTCGGCGGCCTCGATGGCGTACTCGGCCTGGGCGGCCACGGAGGCGTCGATGCCGAGGACGTCCTGCTCCCAGCCGCCGGTGTCGACGACCTTGAAGCGGCGGCCCGCCCACTCGGCCTCGTAGGTGACCCGGTCGCGGGTGACGCCCGGCTTGTCCTCGACGACCGCCTCACGGCGGCCGATGATGCGGTTCACCAGGGTCGACTTGCCGACATTGGGGCGGCCGACGACGGCGAGGACGGGCAGCGGGCCGTGCCCGGCCGCCTCGATGGCGCCCTCGACGTCCTCGACGTCGAAGCCCTCTTCCGCGGCGAGCTCCATGAACTCCGCGTACTCGGCGTCGCCGAGCGCCCCGTGGTCGTACTCGTGCTCGGCCGAGCCCTCGGGCTGGATGTCGTCGTTCATGAAGTCCGTACCTCGTCGTTCGTGGTGATCGGTGGAGCGCCACGGTCCGTGGTGATCCACTACTCGAGTGTCGCTCAGCGCCCGGTCAGGCGCCTGGCGTTTTCCAGGTGGGCGGTGAGCTGCTTCTGGATGCGCTCGGTGGCCTCGTCCAGCGCCCGGCGCGTACGCCGTCCGCTGCCGTCGCCCGCGTCGAAGGGGTCGCCGAAGACGACGTCGATGCGCGAGCGCAGCGGGGGCAGTCCCTCTATCAACCGTCCGCGCCGCTCGGAACTTCCCAGCACGGCCACCGGGACGACCGGCGCCCCGCTGCGGACCGCGAAGTAGGCGAGCCCGGCGCGCAGGGAGGCGAAGTCGCCCTCGCCTCGGGTGCCCTCGGGGAAGATGCCGAGGACACCGCCCGCGTCCAGTACGCCGAGGGCGCGGGTGATCGCCGTGCGGTCGGTGGTGTGCCGGTCCACCTGGAGCTGGCCGATCCCGGTCAGGAACGGGCCGAGCGGGCCGACGAACGCCTCCTTCTTGATCAGGAAGTGCGTCGGCCGGGGCGCCACGCCCATGACCATCGGGCCGTCGATGTTGTGGGAGTGGTTCACGGCGAGGATCGCCGGGCCGGTCGCCGGGACCCGCCAGGCGCCGAGCACGCGCGGCCGCCACAGCCCGTGCATCAGGCCGACGCCGATGCGCCGCCCGACCTCGGCGCCCCGCTCGGACGGAAGGCTCACCTCGCGGCCCGCTTCTCCTCGACGAGGGTGACGACGCACTCGATGACCTGCGACAGCGTCAGGTCGGTGGTGTCCACCTCGACCGCGTCGCCGGCCTTGGCCAGCGGGGAGGTCTTGCGGCTGGAGTCGGCCGCGTCCCGCTTGATCAGGGCCTCGCGGGTGGTGTGCAGGTCGGCGCCCTTGAGCTCGCCGCTGCGGCGGGCGGCGCGGGCCTCCGGGGAGGCGGTGAGGAAGATCTTCAGGTCGGCGTCCGGCAGCACGGTGGTGCCGATGTCGCGGCCCTCGACGACTATCCCCGTCTCGGCCGAGGCGGCCAGGGAGCGCTGCAGCTCGGTGATCCGGGCCCGCACCTCCGGCACGGCGCTGACCGCGCTGACCTTGGAGGTGACCTCCTGGGTGCGGATCGGGCCGGCCACGTCCACACCGTCGACGGTGATCGTCGGGTGGGCCGGGTCGGTGCCGGAGACGATGTCGGCCTTGCCCGCCACGGCGGCGATCGCGGTGGGGTCGTCGATGTCGATCCCGTTGGTCACCATCCACCAGGTGATCGCCCGGTACTGGGCGCCGGTGTCCAGGTAGCTCAGGCCGAGCTGCGCGGCGACGGCCTTCGACGTGCTCGACTTGCCCGTGCCGGAGGGGCCGTCGATGGCGACAATCACGGGCTGGGCGGTCCGGGCGGCGCCGTTCTCCACAGCGGGGCACCTTCCTGGGTGAAGAGTGGTGGGTACACGGGACGCCGAATCCTCACAGCGCCCCGCACAAGGTTACTGGCTTCCCGGACCCCTCCATACGAGTGAGGCCCCGCCCCCGACAAGACGGCCGGGCACCCGCCCCGGCACGACAACCGAGGGGCCCGCCCCGGCACGACGGGCGAGGACCCGGCCCCGACATCCGGCCCCGTCGAGACGGACGGACGTCCGACCCCCGCGCCCCAGCCGCAGGCGCCTGGCCCCGGGGGGCCGTGCCCCGGCGAGGGCCGGGTTCCCGCACCGCGTGCGCGACGGGGCAGCCGCTACTGGCGGATGGCCCAGCCTCGCTCGCGCAGGGCGGCAGTGAGGACCGGGGCCGCCTTCGGTTCGACCATCAGTTGGACCAGGCCCGCCTGCTGGCCGGTCGCGTGCTCGATGCGGACGTCCTCGATGTTGACGCCGGCCATCCCCGCGTCCGCGAAGATCCGGGCCAGCTGGCCGGGCTGGTCGTCGATGAGGACGGCGACGACCTCGTACGTCCGCGGCGCGGAGCCGTGCTTGCCGGGGACGCGGACCTGGCCCGCGTTGCCCCGCCGCAGCACGTCCTCGATGCCCACGCTGCCCTCGCGGCGCTTGGACTCGTCGGAGGACTGCAGCGCGCGCAGGGCGCGCACCGCCTCGTCCAGGTCGGTGGCGACGTCGGAGAGGAGGTCGGCGACCGGCCCCGGGTTGGCGGACAGGATGTCGATCCACATCCGCGGGTCGGACGCGGCGATCCGGGTCACGTCCCGGATGCCCTGTCCGCACAGCCTTACGGCCGACTCCTCGGCGTGCTCCAGGCGCGCGGCGACCACGCTGGAGACCAGGTGGGGCATGTGGGAGACCAGGGCCACGGCACGGTCGTGGGCGTCGGCGTCCATGACGACCGGGACCGCACGGCAGTGCGAGACCAGCTCCAGGGCGAGGTTCAGCACCTCGGTGTCGGTGTCCCGGGTGGGGGTGAGCACCCACGGGCGGCCCTCGAAGAGGTCGCCGGTCGCGGCCAGCGGCCCGGACTTCTCGCGGCCCGACATGGGATGGGTGCCGATGTAGCGGTCCAGGTCCAGGCCGAGCGACTCCAGCTCACGGCGCGGGCCGCCCTTGACGCTGGCCACGTCCACATAGCCGCGGGCCGCCTCCCGGCGCATGGCGTCGGCGAGCACCCCGGCCACGTGCGCCGGCGGGGCGGCCACGATGGCGAGGTCGACGGGCCCGTCCGGGGCCTCGTCCGTGCCCGCGCCCAGTGCCGCGGCCGTACGGGCCTGCTGCGGGTCGTGGTCGGCCAGGTGCACGGTCACGCCGCGCTGGACCAGGGCCAGGGCGGCGGAGGTGCCGATGAGCCCGGTTCCGATGACAAGTGCGGTCCTCATTGGGCGATGTCCTTGCGCAGGGCGGCAGCCGCACCGAGGTAGACATGGGCGATCTCGGCGCGCGGCTTGTCGGACTCGATGTGCGCGAGGATGCGGACGACGCGGGGCATCGCGCCCTCGATGTCCAGCTCCTGCGCGCAGATCAGCGGTACGTCGACGATGCCGAGCCTGCGGGCGGCGGCCGCCGGGAAGTCGCTGTGCAGGTCGGGCGTGGCGGTGAACCAGATGCTGATCAGGTCGTCGGTGGTCAGGCCGTTCCGCTCCAGGACGGCGGTGAGCAGGGCCTCGACCTGCTCGCTCATGTGTCCGGCCTCGTCCCGTTCCAGCTGGACGGCCCCCCGGACCGCTCGTACCGCCACGGCGCTGCTCCTCGCTGACGTGCTGATCTGTCTCGCTGTCGACGTGTGTGTCGCTTCTCGGGCGTCCAGCCTAGTCAGAGCACGTACGAGGGGCGTGCGACCGCTCGCTCACTGAGACGGGGAGGCAGTGGACGGCACCAATCAGCGATGACGAGTACGCACAGAAAAACACCTTTTACAGCACTCACCCCCGATTTGCTTCGTCTTGATGCTCTTCGATGCGAAGATGCTCTTGCTTGCTCCGCCCCGGAGCTCGCCGCCTCTCCCATCCCCTTCCTCGGCAACCCCTGGAGTGATCCCATGACCCACGGCTCGACGCGGCGCACGGTTCTCGCCACGGGTGCGGCGGCACTCACGGCCACGGGGTGCGGCACCACGGGCAGCGGAACCGAGAACTCCACGGACGCGTCCCCGGCGGCCGAGACCACTCCCCCCGCCCAGGCCGAGGCGTCCCCTTCCTCCCACCCCGAGGCCGACGCCTCCCTCAGCGCCTCCGAAGTGGCGCAGGACCTGACGAGCACCAGTGACATCCCGGTGGGCGGCGGCAAGGTCTTCGCGGAGCAGAAGGTGGTGGTCACCCAGCCGGCGAAGGGCCGGTTCAAGGCCTTCTCGGCGGTCTGCACCCACCAGGGCTGCACGGTCGCCAAGGTCGCGGAGGGCACCATCGACTGCCCCTGCCACGGCAGCCGTTTCCGCATCACCGACGGCTCGGTGGCCGGCGGCCCGGCGACCCGGCCGCTGGCCGCCCGGAAGATCGAGGTGCACGGAAATTCGATCCGTCTGACGTGAGGATCCGCGTACCCTCCCGGGCATGCAGCCCGAGGACCCCGGCCACCGCCTGGTACGCGATCACACGATCTTCGCCTGTGTCATGGGCTCACGGGCCTTCGGGCTGGCGACGGACGGCAGCGACACGGACCGCCGGGGCGTCTTCGTCGCCCCCACCGAGCTGTTCTGGCGGTTCGACAAGCCGCCGACGCATGTGGACGGACCCCTGTCCGAACAGTTCAGCTGGGAGCTGGAACGCTTCTGCGAACTGGCGCTGCGCGGGAACCCGAACATCCTGGAGTGCCTGCACTCCCCGCTCGTGGAGTACGCCGACGACACCGGTCGCGAACTCCTCGCCCTGCGCCGGACGTTCCTCTCCCGCCGGGTCCATGCCACCTTCACCGGCTACGCCCTCGGCCAGCGCCGCAAGCTCGACGCCGACCTGCGCACCCACGGCGCCCCGCGCTGGAAGCACGCCATGCACCTGCTCCGCCTCCTGACGAGCGCCCGTGACCTGCTGCGCACCGGCGAGCTGACCCTCGACGTCGGCGACCAGCGGGAGCCCCTGCTGGCGGTGAAGCGCGGCGAGGTCCCCTGGTCCGAGGTGGAGTCCTGGATGGCCCGCCTGGCCACCGAGACCGAACAGGCCACCCACCGCACCCCCCTCCCCGAGGAACCGGACCGCCGGTGCGTCGAGGACTTCCTCATCCGCGTCCGCCGCGCCTCGGCACTCCCGAGGACGCCCGTGAGCAGTACCCGCGACGCGTAGAGCGGTGGCTCGGTCAGGCGTCCCAGAGGGCCCCGAGCGACAGCAGGTCGGTCCGGTACTCGATCCGGTCCGCCCATGCGGCCGGCCAGGCATCGGCGCCGAGGTGGGCTCCCGCGAAGGCGCCCGTCAGACAGGCGATCGAGTCGGAGTCGCCGGAGGTGCAGGCGGCCCGGCGCAGCGCCGTGAGCGGGTCGTCGACGAAGAGCAGGAAGCACAGCAGCCTGGTCGCCAGGGCTTCCTCGGCGACCCAGCCCGCGCCGGTGGCCAGGCACGGGTCGGTCTCCGGCGAGACGGTGCGCACGGCGTCCCGCAGCCGGCCGAGAACGTCCAGGCACTCGTCCCAGCCGCGCGCGATGAAGTGTTCCGGTGTCGGGTCCTGGGCGCGGGTCCACAGGTCGCCGAGCCACTGGTGGTGGTAGCGGGTGCGGTTGTCGTACGCGTACGAGCGCAACAGCCCGACCAGTCCCGTGGGCTCGGTGCCCCGGGCGAGCAGACGTACGGCGTGCGCCGTGAGGTCGGAGGCGGCCAGCGCCGTCGGGTGGCCGTGGGTGAGCGCGGCCTGCAGCTGTGCGGCGCCGGCCCGCTGTTCGTCGCTCAGCCCGGGGACGAGCCCGAGGGGCGCCACGCGCATGTTGGCCCCGCAGCCCTTGGAGCCGACCTGGCTGGCCTCCTGCCAGGGCCGGCGTTCCGACTTCAGGAGGCTGCAGGCGACCATGCAGGTGCGGCCGGGCGCCCGGTTGTTCTGCGGTGACCGGTACCAGTCCACGAACTCCTCGCGCACCGGCCGCTCCAGCCGCTTCGGTGTGAGCAGCCCCCGGTCCATGGCCGTCCGGAGCCCGCGCCCCAGCGCCAGCGTCATCTGCGTGTCGTCGGTGACGATCGCCGGCCGCGGCAGCTCCATCTCGCGCCAGGGCCCGCACTTGGCGAGGATCGAGGGGACGTCGTTGAACTCGGTCGGAAAACCGAGCGCGTCGCCGAGGGCCAGGCCCACCAGGGCCCCGGTGGCGGCGCGCTTGCGGACGGTCGTGGTGGTCGTCATTCGGGGCGTCCTTCCCGGGAAGGGCGGAGCAGGGGCGGCTGGAGGGCGGTGGCGGTGCCCGCTCGGTAGAGCGCGGCCGGTTTGCCGCGGCCGCCGGTGAGACGGGCGGCGCCCGGGACCGGCTCGACGAAGCCGGGGCTGGCGAGGACCTTGCGGCGGAAGTTGGGGCGGTCGAGTGCGATGCCCCAGACGGTCTCGTAGACCTGTTGCAGCTCGCCGAGGGTGAACTCGGGCGGGCAGAACGCGGTGGCCAGGCAGCTGTTCTCCAGCTGGGCGCCGATCCGGTCGTGGGCGTCGGCGAGGATCCGGTCGTGGTCGAAGGCGAGCGGCCCCGCGGAGTCGTACGGCAGCCAGCGGGCCTCGGCCGCGTCGCCGCCGCCACGTGGTTCGGGCGCGTCGGGCAGCAGCGCGGTGAACGCCACCGACACGACCCGCATCCGGGGGTCGCGGCCGGGCTCGCTGTAGGTGCGCAGCTGCTCCAGGTGGAGTCCGGAGACGTCCGACAGCCCGGTCTCCTCGGCGAGTTCGCGCCGCGCGGCCGTCTCCGCGGACTCGTCCGGCAGCACGAAACCGCCGGGCAGCGCCCAGTGTCCGGCGTACGGCTCCTGCCCGCGCTCGACGAGCAGCACGTGCAGGGCGCCCGCGCGGATGGTGAGGACGGCGAGGTCGACGGTGACGGCGAAGGGTTCGAAGGCGTACTTGTCGTAGCCCTGCATGCGCGCACCCACCCCCTTTTAGAGTCATCTCGACTATAAAAGGGGGTGGGTGCGGGTCACAAGCCCTGGGCGGCCCCTCGGACCGCCTCTTGGAGCGGACTCCCGACGGCCTCCTAGAGGTCGACCTCCTTCATCAGCATGCCGACCTCGGTGTTGGACAGGCGGCGGAGCCAGCCGGACTTCTGGTCGCCGAGGGTGATCGGGCCGAAGGCGGTGCGGACCAACTTGTCGACCGGGAAGCCGGCCTCCGCGAGCATGCGGCGGACGATGTGCTTGCGGCCCTCGTGGAGGGTGACCTCGACCAGGTAGTTCTTGCCGGTCTGCTCGACGACCCGGAAGTGGTCCGCGCGGGCGTAGCCGTCCTCCAGCTGGATGCCGTCCTTCAGGCGCTTGCCCAGGTCGCGCGGGATCGGGCCGACGATGGCGGCGAGATAGGTCTTCTTCACGCCGTACCTGGGGTGGGTCAGGCGGTGCGCCAGCTCGCCGTGGTTGGTGAGCAGGATGACGCCCTCGGTCTCGGTGTCGAGCCGGCCGACGTGGAAGAGCCGCGTCTCGCGGTTCGTGACGTAGTCGCCGAGGCACTGCCGGCCCTCGGGGTCCTCCATCGTGGAGACGACGCCCGCGGGCTTGTTCAGCGAGAAGAACTGGTACGACTGCGTGGCGACCGTCAGGCCGTCGACCTTGACCTCGTCCTTCTCCGGGTCGACGCGGCGGCCCTGCTCCAGGACGATCTCGCCGTTGACCTCGACCCGGGCCTGCTCGATCAGCTCCTCGCAGGCACGCCGGGAGCCGTAGCCGGCGCGCGCGAGGACCTTCTGCAGCCGCTCGCCCTCCTGCTCGGCGCCCGGGAAGGTCTTCGGCAGCTTGATGTCCTTCTTGCCGGCGTACCGCTCGCGGTTGCGCTCCTCGGCGCGCGCCTCGTACTCGCGGGAGCGCGCGGGGGCCGTACGCCCGCGACCGCCCTGCTGGGGCTGCTTGGGGCCGCCCTTGGCGCCGCCGCGGGCCGCGCCGCCGCGCCCCGACTTCGGGCCGTCCTTGGTGGCGCCGGGGCCGACGTCGTAGCGGCGCTCCTCGGGGCGGGGCTTGCGGGGGCGGCCCTGCCCCTGCTTCTGGTCCCTGTCGTTGCCGGCACCGCGGTAGTTACCGCGCCCGCCGCTCTTGCCGCTGCCGCTGCTTCGCATCAAAGTTCCGTCGTCGTCGTGTCAGTCGTCGTGTAGGTCGTCGTCGTGTCGGTCGTACGCGTCCCGGGACCGTCGTCCGGGTCCGGGGCGTCCGGGTCGAACGACGGCACGCCTTCCTGCGTCTCGGCCTCGATCGCGTCCGCCTCCGGGAGGAAGGGCGCGAGCTCCGGGAGCTCGTCCAGACCGCGCAGGCCCATCCGCTCCAGGAAGTAGTTCGTCGTCCTGTACAGGATCGCACCTGTTTCGGGTTCCGTGCCCGCCTCCTCGACCAGCCCGCGCTGCAGCAGGGTGCGCATCACGCCGTCGCAGTTCACTCCGCGCACGGCGGAGACCCGGCTGCGGCTGACCGGCTGGCGGTAGGCGACCACCGCCAGGGTCTCCAGCGCGGCCTGGGTGAGCCGGGCGGTCTGGCCGTCCAGGACCAGCCGCTCGACGGCGGACGCGTACGCGGCCCGGGTGTAGAAGCGCCAGCCGCCCGCGACGAACCGCAGCTCGAAGCCGCGTCCCTGCACGGTGTACTCGTCGGCCAGCTCGCGCAGCGCGTCCGCGATCTGCCGCTTCGGCCGTTCGAGGATCTTGGCCAGATGGTCCTCGGTGGCGGGTTCGTCCACGACCATGAGGACGGCCTCCAGGGCGGGCCTGAGGTCCAGGTCGGCGACGGTGCCCGGCCCTGCCGGAACCTCAATGGTGTCCTCGCTCACGGCTTCCTCTCCTCCTTGGGCTCCTCGGGCGGCCGGTCGAACTCGTCGGTGACCATCGGTGCCGCGTCCTCGTCCCCGCCGGTCCAGCGCACCATCAGCTCGCCGAGCGCCGCCTCCTGCTCCAGGGCGACGGCCTTCTCCCGGTACAGCTCCAGCAGCGCGAGGAAGCGGGCCACGACGGTGAGGGTGTCGTCGGTGTCCTCCACCAGCGCCCGGAAGCTGGCCTCGCCCAGCTCCTTCAGCCGCGCGACCACGATCCCGGCCTGCTCCCGCACGCTGACCAGCGGGGCGTGGATGTGGTCGACGTACACCTGCGGCTTGGGCTTGGGCTGCATCGCCTTGACCGCCAGCCTGGCGAAGCCCTCGGGTCCGATGCTGATGACGACCTCGGGCAGCAGCTCGGCGTGCTCGGGTTCCAGTCCGACGGTACGGGGGTATCGACGGGCCTCCTCGTCGATGCGCTCGTTGAAGATCTCCGCGATCTGTTTGTACGCGCGGTACTGCAGCAGCCGCGCGAACAGCAGGTCCCGGGCCTCCAGCAGCGCCAGGTCGGCCTCGTCCTCCACCTCGGCTGCGGGCAGCAGCCGGGCCGCCTTCAGATCCAGCAGCGTCGCCGCCACCACCAGGAACTCGGTGGTCTGATCCAGGTCCCAGTCCGGCCCCATGGCCCGGATGTGCGCCATGAACTCGTCGGTGACCTTGGAGAGCGCCACCTCGGTGACGTCCAGCTTGTGCTTGGAGATCAACTGGAGGAGCAGATCGAAGGGACCCTCGAAGTTGGAGAGCCGCACCTTGAAGACGCCGTCGGAGGATCCGTTCTCCTCCGGGACCTCCGGTGGTGTCTTCTCCGGAACCTCCGGTGCGGCGGGAACCTCGGCCGGGGGCTCGGGGTCCGGAACCTCCGCAGGAGGCGGGTCGACCGGTTCTACCGGCGGAGCCGGTCGCGGCACCCCCGGCCCCCGCCCCAACGCACGCCGACGGCCGGCGTCTGCGCCGGGAGCGGGTACGTCGTTCGAGGTCATGGCCCCCGCAGGCTACCGCTACCGCCCGCGCAGCCGGCGCACGAGGATGCTGGCGTCCCCGCGGGTCTCCAGGTCGGCGAGGACGACCGCCACCGCCTCCCGGACGATCCGGCCGCGGTCGACGGCGAGACCGTGCTCGCCCCGGAGCACCAGGCGGGCGTGCTCCAGGTCCATCAGTTCCTCGGCGGAC
The DNA here is from genome assembly GCF_014654675.1 of Streptomyces spiralis. Taxonomy (GTDB): domain Bacteria; phylum Actinomycetota; class Actinomycetes; order Streptomycetales; family Streptomycetaceae; genus Streptomyces; species Streptomyces spiralis. The sequence continues at coordinate 26,928 of NZ_BNBC01000063.1, read as the reverse complement.
ACGTACACCGTGATCTTCTCGTCGTGCCGTTCCCGGCCGCTGGGCCGGCGTGACGCGGCCCGGCCGCGCTTGCGCGGCTGCGCGGCGGCGGCATTCGCGGAACCGTTCGCGGCGGGACCCTCCTGCGCTGCCTGGCGCCGCGTGGAGCGCTCCCCCGGGCCCGCCGTGCCCCGGCTGCGGGACTCTCCGGCCTCGGCCGGTTCGGCGTCGGCCGCCACGTGCTCCGCGCCCGCGCCGTCGCCGCCCTGCGCGGGCACCGACTGCGGGGCGTCCTCGGCCGCGGCAGCCGCCGGGTCGCTCTCCCCCGAGGGGGCGGGCACCCTGGCCTCGCCGCCCGGCTGGCGCCGGGGAGTGGACGCCTGGAGCGCCGTCCCCCCTGTCGTACGGAACAGTTCGTCGGCCCCCGGCAGACTCACTCGGCGTGACACCGGGCGAGCACCTCCCTGGCGAGCTGGCGGTAGGCGGCGGCACCGACGGAGTTGGAGGCGTACGTGGTGATGGGCTCACCGGCGACCGTGGTCTCCGGGAAGCGGACCGTGCGCCCGATGACCGTGTGGTACACGTGGTCGTCGAACGCCTCGACGACCCGCGCGAGCACCTCGCGGCTGTGCACGGTGCGCGAGTCGTACATCGTGGCGAGGATTCCGTCGAGCTCCAGGTCCGGGTTGAGGCGCTCCTGGACCTTCTCGATGGTCTCGGTCAGCAGCGCGACACCGCGCAGCGCGAAGAACTCGCACTCCAGCGGCACGATCACCTTGTGCGCGGCCGTCAGGGCGTTGACGGTGAGCAGGCCGAGCGAGGGCTGGCAGTCGATGACGATGTAGTCGTAGTCGTCCATCAGCGGCTTGAGCGCGCGCTGCAGCGTCGACTCGCGCGCGACCTCGCTCACCAACTGGACCTCGGCGGCCGACAGGTCGATGTTGCTGGGCAGCAGGTCCATGTTGGGGACCGCCGTCTTCAGCAGGACCTCGTCCGCCGACATGCCCCGCTCCATGAGCAGGTTGTAGACGGTGAGGTCGAGCTCCATGGGGTTGACGCCGAGACCCACCGACAGCGCGCCCTGCGGGTCGAAGTCCACGAGCAGCACGCGCCGGCCGTACTCCGCGAGCGCGGCACCCAGGTTGATGGTCGACGTCGTCTTGCCGACGCCGCCCTTCTGGTTGCACATCGCGATGATCTTCGCGGGGCCGTGGTCGGTCAGCGGGCCCGGGATGGGGAAGTACGGCAGCGGGCGTCCGGTCGGGCCGATGCGCTCGCGGCGCTGGCGGGCCGCGTCGGGCGCCAGCGTGGCCGCGTACTCGGGGTCGGGCTCGTACTCGGCGTCGGGGTCGTAGAAGTGCCCCTCGGGCAGTTCGTCGTAGTCGGCGAAGTGGTTGTGGGGCGCGCCACTTCCGTCGCCGGCCATGGCGTTCACGTGATGGCCATCCATGCTCTGGTGTGCTGGCTGGGTCACCCCTTGCATCCGGTGACCCTGGTGGGCTGCGAAGGTGCGCACAGCAACGGAGCCGACAGCCTCGAGCCCCGCGGGGCCCTGGCCCCGCGCAGGCATTCCTGGTTGACCACCCCCGGGAGAAAATGTCGACTCATTCACAAGTCGTCTTACCTCCTTGGTGACCAGGAAACTTCTAGACAGGTCAGCGTGGCACCATGCCGACGGTTGGCGACTCTATGGCGTGTCGGCGGTCCGCAGCAACACAATCAGCCGGACCCGGCCTGATGTGTCGGCAATGAAACATCCCTCTGTCAAGGGCGTACGACCGTCGCACGGCAGGTTTCACCGGTGCGTGAATCGGTCGAACGGTTGCTTTCGAGGCGAGTTGACCGAGTGCGGCGAAGTGACCATACACACATCCGGCCGGACCTTGTGGGGCAAGGTCCGGCCGGTTGCGTGGCGTTGACGACACGTGTTGACGTATCGCCTTTTACTCCAAGGTGACTTGACGACCGCTTCGCCGCGGGCTCAGCCGAGCAGGGTCTCCAGCTCGACGTGCTCCAGGCCGTGCGCCTCGGCGACCTCCTTGTAAACCACCTTGCCGTCATGGGTGTTGAGACCCTTGGCCAGCGCGGCGTCGCGGCGCAGCGCCTCCACCCAGCCGTTGTTGGCCAGCGAGACGATGTACGGCAGCGTGGCGTTGGTCAGCGCGTAGGTGGAGGTGTTGGGTACCGCGCCGGGCATGTTGGCCACGCAGTAGAAGACCGAGTTGTGGACCCGGAAAGTCGGCTCGGCGTGCGTGGTCGGGTGGGAGTCCTCGAAGCAGCCGCCCTGGTCGATCGCGATGTCGACAAGGACACTTCCCGCCTTCATCCGGGACACCAGCTCGTTGGTGACCAGCTTGGGGGCCTTGGCGCCCGGGATGAGGACCGCGCCGATGACGAGGTCGGCGTCCAGGCAGGCCTTCTCCAGCTCGAAGGCGTTGGAGACGACGGTCTGGATCTTCGTACCGAAGATCTTGTCGGCCTCCTTGAGCTTGTTGATGTCCTTGTCGAGCAGGGTCACGTGGAAGCCCAGGCCGATGGCGATCTGCGCGGCGTTCCAGCCGGAGACGCCGCCGCCGATGATGACGGCCTTGCCGGCCGGCACGCCCGGGACACCGCCGGGCAGCACACCGCGGCCGCCGTTGGCGGCCATCAGGTGGTAGGCGCCGACCTGCGGGGCCAGCCGGCCCGCGACCTCGGACATCGGGGCGAGCAGCGGCAGCGCGCGGTTGGAGAGCTCGACGGTCTCGTAGGCGATCGCCGTGGTGCCGGACTCCAGCAGGGCGTCCGTGCACTCCTTGGAGGCGGCCAGGTGCAGATAGGTGAAGAGGATCTGGTCCTTGCGGAGGCGGTGGTACTCCTCGGCGATGGGCTCCTTGACCTTCAGCAGCAGGTCGGCGGTGGCCCAGACCTCGTCGGCGGTGTCCAGGATCTGGGCGCCGGCCGCCACGTACTCCTCGTTCGGGATCGAGGAGCCGACGCCGGCGTTCCGCTCGACGACGACCTGGTGGCCGTTGCGCACCAGCTCGTGCACGCCGGCGGGGGTGATGGCCACCCGGAACTCGTTGTTCTTGACCTCGCGGGGGATGCCGACCTTCACGTCGATCACGGTCCTTGGCTCAGGGAATGTGGGGCAATAGTGACGTACCCCGGCATGCGGGGGCATACCAGGAGACACCGCAGGAGAACGAGCGGCAGAGCCAGTCTAATGAAGGCGTTCGCGCTGTCTAGCCTTTCATTGCATCAATCTTCGCCGGATGTGCTGCGGATTTCGCAGGCATCAGCAGCATGTTCCCGTGGTGTGTCGTCCGTGTCGTCCGGCTCCTCGCCCGCCGGGGGCCCGCCGTCCGGCCGGATCTCGCCGGTGAGCATGCGCTCGGCCGCGCCGCGGTGCAGTGCCGCGGCGGTCGGGTCACCGAGCCGCTCCAGGGTGTCGGCGAGCCGCAGTTGGAGCGCGGCCTGCAGCCGTACGTCCCCGGCGCGGCGGGCCCACTCGACGGCCTCCTGGCAGGTGCGCAGGCACTCCTCGGGCCGGCCCGCGTACTCCTGGACGCGGGCCAGCTCGCTCAAGGCACGGGCGTGGGCCGCCACATCGCCGGTCCTGCGGTGCGCGGCGACGGCGGCCCGCCAGTTGCGCAGCGCCTCGCCGTAGCGGCCCGCGTAGGTGTGCGCGGTGGCGATCCGGCCGTACAGCCGGGCGGCGTCGGCGTGTTCGCCGCGCGCCAGCCGCTGGGCGAGCGCCCGGCCGTACCAGTCGGCCGCCCGGTCGTGGTCGCCGAGCTCCTGATGGGCACTGCCTACGGATTCCATCGCGCGGCCGGTCGCGTAGGGGTCGTTCGCCGCGCGTCCGGCGTCCAGCGCGGCCCGGTAGCGGGCCAGCGCCTGGGCCGTACGGCCGGTGCGGGCGTCCAGGTCGGCGAGGTTCAGCAGGGCGGCGGCCTGCTCCCGGGGCAGGTTCTGCCGCTCGGCTACGTCCAGGACCAGGCGGTGGATGCCGTAGAGGTCACCGGCGGCTGCCTGGGTGCCCAGGTGGGCGACCATGGCCCGCACCAGCTGCGACATCAGCCGGCGGGCCAGGGTGTCGAGCTCGCCGTCGGCGACCGCGAGGCGGGCGGCGGCGAGCAGCGCGGGCCGGCGGGCGAGCAGCCAGTCCTCGGCGGCCCTCGGGGTGGCGAAGCGCAGCGCGGGCGGCAGGCTCTTGAGCCGCTCGCGGGTCTCGGGGCTGTCGGTCTCGGTGATCGCGCGGCAGGACTGGAGCAGCCGCACGGTCCGCTCCAGCATCCGGGCCCGGGCCAGCTGGAGCTCGGCGGGCCGGTCGTGGCGGTCGGCGAGGGACATCAGCAGCGGATGCAGACAGCCGGGCACCTCGTAGCGCGGCAGCGGTGCCGGCACGGTCCGCACCAGGCCGAGCGCGGCGAAGTCGTCGAGCAGCTCACGGGCCCCGTCGAGCGAGCAGCCGGCGAGCGCGGAGGCGGTGTGCGGGTCGATGTCACCGGCCGGGGCGAGGGCGAGCAGGCGCAGCATCCGGGCGGCGGAGCCGGGCAGGGCGGCGTGCACGATCCGCAGGACGCGGCCGAGCGGGTCGCCCTCCTCCGGGTCGGCGTGCAGCTGCTTGGCGAGATCGGAGACGGCCGCCTTGGGGCTGGCGGCGAGCCAGCCGCCGGCCAGGGCGAGAGCGGCCGGATGGCCCTGGCACACCTCGACGAGATGCTCGGCGGCGCGCGGGTCGACGGTGATGCGCACCGGGTCGATGGTGTGGCCCAGCAGCTCCACCCCGGACTTGGTGTCCAGTCCGCCCAGGGTGCAGGGGCGGACGTCGGCGATGCCGGTGAGCGGGCCGCGGGCGACCGCGACGAGCAGGCAGTCGGCGTTGTCCGGCAGCAGCGCGTCGACCTGGTCGGCGCCGGCCGCGTCGTCGAGCAGGAGCAGGACGCGGCGCTCGGCGAGGGCGTCCCGCAGGGTCTTCGCCAGGTCGTCCTCGGCCGCGCCGGGCGGGGTGGGCAGGCCGAGCGCGGTGAGCAGGTCGCGGGCGGCGCGTTCGACCGGCACCGGCGTGCCGCCGGGCTCGGTGAGCCGGGCGCGCAGCACGCCGTCGGGGTAACGGTGGGCGACCTGCCGGACCAGCTTCTCGGCGAGCGCCGTACGGCCGGAGCCGGGCCGGCCCGCGATGAGGAGCACGCGCGCGCGGGGGGCCTTGCGGCCGGAGATGGTGTCGAGGCCGGCCCGCTCGATGTCGGCGCGCAGCTCCTTCAACTCCCGTGTGCGGCCCAGGAAGAGGCGTGTCATGGGCGCCGGCGACCGGTCGTCTCCCGACAGGTTCATGCCGCCTGCGTCCACCGCCTGATCCGTCACGGGCCACACTCCGTCCCACCGCAACGCGCAAGCCCGCCGGGACTCCGGTGCGGGCCATTGAAGAGCCTAGTTCACTCTCTGCGACGTTCCGGGAGGTGCACGGCGGGCACGGCGGGCACATCGCCCGATCGGATCAGGCGATGGTCACACCGGACGGCGACACGTCGTGTGCCGGGCCCGCACGGCTCATCCGGGAGCCCGGCGCAGCAGCAGGTCGCACAGCACTCCCGGGGACTGCGACTCCACGCACAGATGCGTGGCACCCCTGGTCTCCACGACGCCCAGACCGAGGTCGTCCGGCTCCGTGCCGGAGGCACCGTCCGGCTCCGTACCGCGGGCGTCGTCCGGCGCCAGGGCCACGCGGCCGCCATGGGGGCTCAGGAACCAGGTGCCGGTGGTGCTCGTCGTCCCGTCGGTCCATGGGCCGGGGGTGACGATCCCGGCGGGCACGTCCGTGGCCCGGAAGCGGCCGTCCGCGTCGAGATGGAGCCGGCCCCCTCCCTCCTCCACCTCCCAGGTGCCGACGAGCGCGGAGCGGGAGGGGACCGTCGCCACGTGCACCTGCCGGCTCTTCAGGGCGGCGACCGCCCAGGTGCCGGCCGCCGCCGTCACCGCCAGGACGAGCGCGCCCAGCGCGAGGCGCCGGCGCGCCGGCGTCACGACTCGAAGGGGCGGGCCGGCCAGGGCGCCTCCGCCGGGCGCAGCGCGTCCAGTCCGTCGCCCTGCCGTGCCGCGACCAGCGCCAGGACGCCCACGACCAGGCAGTTGTTGTGCAGCTTGCCCGCGAGCACGTCACGCACCAGGTCCGCGACGGGCACCCGGGCCAACTCCATGTCGGTCTCCTCGTGCTCGGCCGCGAAGCGCTCGCCCTCCGCCTCGGACAGCTCGCGGGCGAGGAAGATCCGTACGGCCTCGTCGCAGCCGCCGGGAGTGGTGTAGAGGTCGGTCAGCACCCGCCAGTCCTCGGCCTTGACGTGCGCCTCCTCGTACAGCTCGCGCCGGGCGGCGTGCAGCGGGTTCTCGCCGGGCACGTCGAGCAGGCCGGCCGGGATCTCCCACAGCCGCTGCCGCACGGGGTGGCGGTACTGGCGGATGACCAGGACCCGGTCCTCGGAGTCCAGGGCGAGGACGGCCACGGAGCCGGGGTGGACCTGGTAGTCGCGCGTGGCCACGGAGCCGTCGGGCATGACCACGTCGTCGGTCCGGACCGAGGTCTTGGCCCCGGTGAACGGGGTCCGCGTCGCCCGGATCTCCCACTCCTCGGGAGTGTCCTTGATCGTCATGCCCTGCCCTTCCCCAGACGTACCCACATGTACCTCGCACGTACCCGCGTACACAAAAAACCGGGGTGCCCGCCTTTGAGGGTGGGCACCCCGGCAACCGTACAACCGGGTGTGCTACTTCGAGTTCTTCCGCTCGACCGCGGCCTTCACCAGGCCCGCGAACAGCGGGTGCGGGCGGGTCGGGCGCGAGCGCAGCTCCGGGTGCGCCTGGGTGGCGACCAGGTAGGGGTGGACGTCCCGCGGGTACTCCACGTACTCGACGAGCTTGCCGTCCGGGGAGGTGCCGGAGAAGACGATGCCCGCCTTCTTCTCCAGCTCCGCGCGGTAGGCGTTGTTCACCTCGTAGCGGTGGCGGTGGCGCTCCTCGACGTACTCCCTGTCGTCGTAGACCTCGCGCACGATCGAGCCCTCGGCCAGCTTGGCCGGGTACATGCCCAGCCGCATGGTGCCGCCCATGTCGCCCTCACCGGCGACGATGTCGAGCTGCTCGGCCATGGTGGAGATCACCGGGTGGGCGGTGGCGGGGTCGAACTCGGTGGAGTTGGCGTCGGAGATGTCGGCGAGGCTGCGCGCGGCCTCGATCACGATGCACTGCAGGCCCAGGCACAGACCCAGCAGCGGGATCTTGTTCTCGCGGGCGTAGCGGATGGCGCCGACCTTGCCGAGCACACCGCGGTCGCCGAAGCCGCCCGGGATGCAGATGCCGTCGACGTCACCGAGCTGCGCCTTGGCGCCGGCCGGGGTCTTGCAGTCGTCGGAGGTGACCCACTTGATCTTCACCCGGGCCTTGTTGGCGAAGCCGCCCGCACGCAACGCCTCGGTCACCGACAGGTAGGCGTCGGGCAGGTCGATGTACTTGCCGACCAGCGCGAGGGTGATCTCGTGGTCGGGGTTGTGGACGCGGTCCAGCAGGTCGTCCCAGGTCGTCCAGTCCACGTCGCGGAAGGGCAGGTCCAGCTTGCGCACCACGTACGCGTCCAGGCCCTCGGAGTGCACGACCTTCGGGATGTCGTAGATCGAGCGGGCGTCGGGACAGGCCACGACCGCGGCCTCGTCGACGTCGCACATCAGGGAGATCTTGCGCTTGATCGCGGTCGGCACCTCGCGGTCGCAGCGCAGCACGATGGCGTCCGGCTGGATACCGATGTTGCGCAGGGCGGCGACCGAGTGCTGGGTCGGCTTGGTCTTCAGCTCGCCGGAGGGGCCGATGTACGGCAGGAGCGAGATGTGCACCACGAAGACGTTGTCGCGGCCGACCTCGTGGCGGACCTGGCGGACGGTCTCCAGGAACGGCAGCGACTCGATGTCGCCGACCGTGCCGCCGACCTCGGTGATGACGACATCCACCTCGTCGGTGGCCATGCGCCGGATGCGGTGCTTGATCTCGTTGGTGATGTGCGGGATGACCTGCACCGTGTCGCCGAGGTACTCGCCACGCCGCTCCTTGGCGATCACCGTGGAGTACACCTGGCCTGTAGTGACATTGGCGGTGCCGTCCAGGTCACGGTCGAGGAAGCGCTCGTAGTGTCCGATGTCCAGGTCGGTCTCGGCACCGTCGTTGGTGACGAACACCTCACCGTGCTGGAAGGGGTTCATCGTGCCCGGGTCCACGTTCAGGTACGGGTCGAGCTTCTGCATCACGACGCGCAGGCCACGGGCCTTGAGCAGCATGCCCAGGCTGGAGGCGGTGAGGCCCTTGCCGAGCGAGGAGGCGACACCCCCGGTGACGAAGATGTGCTTGGTCGTCGTGGCTGTGCTGTTCCGGAAAACAGTGGGCGGCATGGCCAAGAGGGGGCTCCCGTGGTCGCGGTCTGTCGTGCGGTACGGCGGTCCGGCCCGGGGAACCCGGGTTGTCCGGCTGGGGTGCCGTCGCTGCGGTTCGGGGGTTTCGAGCCCACCGGTCCACGGGCTACCAGGGTATCAGCGCCGGAGGGCGATGGCTTCCGGCCACGCTCCGCACACATCCCGACACGGGCGTCCACCGCTTACAGTTTCCTCACCCGTGGCTCACCCGTTCGGCGCATGCGGGTTGCCGGGAGCGGCGCGCGGATCATGTACGTGCGTCGTATCCTGCTCGGACACTCGCTGCCGAGCACGGCCGGCAACACGGCACACCCCAGCCCGTATACACCGGAACAACAAGAGCTCGTCAGTTCGTTGAGCGAAGGTTGTCGTTCTGCCCCCAGGGCCGACCGGCGGTCGTTCCACCGCTCAGCGACGCTTTACAACCACCCCTTGACCGCACTAGCGACAGCCCCTTTCGTGGGGTGTGACGTGGCCGTTCGACTGGAGTTGCACGTGGCCGGGCGCATCGAAGACTACGCACTCATCGGAGACATGCAGACCGCCGCCCTGGTCTGCCGGGACGGGACGGTCGACTGGCTGTGCCTGCCCCGCTTCGACTCGCATGCCATCTTCGCCGGTCTGCTGGGCACCGAGGAGCACGGCTTCTGGCGGCTCGGCCCCGCCCATCAGGCCGACGCGAAGCCGCCGACGGCGGCCCGGCGCAGCTACCGCGGCGACTCACTGATCCTGGAGTCGGAGTGGGACACCCCGCGCGGCACGGTCCGGGTGACCGATTTCATGCCCCCGCGTGACGGCGCCCCGCAGCTGATCCGCATCGTCGAGGGCGTCACGGGCCGGGTCCCGATGCGCTCGGCGCTGCGCATGCGCTTCTCCTACGGCCGGGTGGTGCCGTGGGTGCACCGGCACGAGACCCGCACGGTGGCGGTGGCCGGCCCGGACTCCGTGTGGTTCGACACGGAGGTGGAGACCTACGGCGAGTCGCTGACCACGTACGCGGACTTCACCGTCGCCCCCGGTGACCGGGTCGCGTTCACGATCTCCTGGCAGCCCTCGCACAAGGAGCCGCCGCCGCTGCCGGAGCCCGAGCAGTCGCTGGAGGCGACCGAGGACTTCTGGCGCGAGTGGGTCGCGCACTGCACGTACCACGGGCCCTACCGCGAGGCCGTGATCCGCTCCCTGATCACGCTGAAGGCGCTGACGTACGCCCCGACCGGCGGCATCGTCGCGGCACCCACCACGTCCCTTCCGGAGGACATCGGCGGCGTGCGCAACTGGGACTACCGCTACACCTGGCTGCGGGACGCGGCGATCACCCTGTCCTCCCTGCTGCGCACCGGCTATCGCGAGGAGGCGCGCGCCTGGCGCGAGTGGCTGCTGCGGGCGGTCGCCGGCGACCCCGACAACCTGCAGATCATGTACGGCATCGCCGGTGAGCGTGAACTCGGCGAGGCGGAACTGGACTGGCTCCCCGGCTACGAGAACTCCGCGCCGGTCCGGGTGGGCAACGGCGCCGCGCACCAGCTCCAGCTCGACGTCTACGGCGAGGTCACCGAGGCACTGCACCTGGGCAACATGACGGGCCTGGCCCGCAACGACTACGCCTCCCTGCTCCAGCTCAAGCTGATCCGCTACCTGGAGAAGCACTGGCAGGAGCCGGACGAGGGCATCTGGGAGGTGCGCGGGCCGCGCCGCCACTTCGTGCACTCAAAGGTCATGGCGTGGGTCGCCGTGGACCGCACGATCAAGCTGCTGGAGTCCGGCGACGTCGACGGCCCGCTGGAGCGGTGGAAGGAACTGCGCGACGAGATCCACCGGGACGTGTGCGAGAAGGGCTACGACAAGGAGCGCAACACCTTCACGCAGTCCTACGGCTCGCGTGAGCTGGACGCCTCCCTGCTGCTCATCCCGCAGATGGGCTTCCTGCCGCCGGACGACAAGCGGGTCATCGGCACCATCGAGGCGATCCAGCGCGAGCTGTCCACGCCGGACGGCTTCATCCTGCGCTACCCGACCGACGGCGAGCACCGCGGCGTCGACGGCCTCCCCGGCGACGAGGGCGCCTTCCTCGCCTGCTCCTTCTGGATGGCGGACGACCTGGCGATGATCGGCCGCGTCGACGAGGCGCGCAAGCTCTTCGAGAAGCTTCTGTCGCTCCGCAACGACCTGGGCCTCCTGGCCGAGGAATGGGACCCGCGCCTGCAGCGCCAGGTCGGCAATTTCCCCCAGGCCTTCAGCCACGTCCCCCTGATCGACACGGCCCTGAGGCTGACGGCGAGCGGCGCGTACGGAGGCTAGGTACGCAGGTGGCTGCGGGCGTGCCCGCCTGCAGCCGCGGGGGGGTACCGTCCGATTTCATGGACCGCAGTCTCGACACCGAGGGCGCAGGCATCACCGTCCAACGCGCCCTCGACCTCCCCGGCCTCCGCAGCGGCCTCCCGGAGGTCCTCGCCGGCGCCGACCGCCTCACCCGCACCGTCCGCTGGGTGCACGCCGGCGAGGTCCCCAACATCGCCTCCCTCCTCAAGGGCGGCGAGCTCCTGCTGACCACCGGCTACGGCCTGGGCACCCGCCCCGCCGACCAGCGCGCGTTCGTCCGCACCCTCGCCGAGCGCGGCATCGCGGCACTGGTCGTCGAGCTGGGCCCGCGCTTCGCGCGTCTGCCCGCCGCCCTCGTCGAGACGGCACGCACCGCCGGTCTCCCGCTCGTCCAGCTGCACCGCGAGGTGCCGTTCGTGACGGTCACCGAGGAGATCCACACCGAGATCGTCAACGGCCACTACGCGCTGCTCCAGCGCGCCGAGGAGGTGCACCGCCGCTGTACCGAGGCGCTGCTCGGCGGCGGCGGAGTGCCGCAGGTCCTCGGCATCCTGGCCGACTTCGGCGACAACCCGGTGTTCCTGGAGACCCCGGAGGGCCGGCTGCTGTACGCGGCCGGCTCCGGACCGGAGGGAGCCGATCCGCTCCAGGTCTGGGAGGGGTTGCGCGGCCAGCACAAGGACGTCCCGCCCCCGGCCGGCTCGGTCCTGGTGGACGTGCCCGGTGGCGGCCCCGGCTCGGGATCGGTCCGCGCGCGGCTCGTGCTGCTGCCGGTCCGCTCACCGCTCGCGCCGGTGCACCGCATGGCCGCGGAGCGGGCGGCGGGCATCCTGGCCGTCGTGCTGATGCAGGCCCGCCAGGAGGAGGAGCTGGCGGCCCGCGGGCGCGGCGACTTCCTCACCGATCTCGCCGAGGGCCGTGTCACCGCCGAGGACGCGCCCGCGCAGGCCCGCGTCCTCGGGTTCAAGCCGGGCGGCAGTCCGCTGCTGCCCGTGGTCATGCGGCTGGGCGACGCCCTCGCCCCGGGCGGGGGCTGGGCGGTGCTGGCGCGCGCGGTCGCCGAGGAACTGGCGGCGGTGGGCGTGCCGGTGCTGCTGGGCGTGCGGCCGGTCGAGGGCCGGGTGCCGCTGCTGGTCGGGCTGCGTTCGGAGGCGGAGCGGGCGGCGGTCGCCGGCCGGGTCGCCGGGGCGCTGCGGGCCGGGGTGGAGCGGGCCGGGATGCGGCGGCCGGGCGGGCAGCCGCCGGTGGTGGTCGTCGGGGTGGCGGGGGGCTGGGCGGCCGCCTCGGCGGGCCTGCGGCACGCGGCGGAGACGGCGGCGGCGGCGCTGGGGCTGCCGGAGCGGGACTGGTACGACGCCCGCCGCCTCGACATCGACCTGCTGCTGTGGCGGCTGCGCGACCACCCGGACCTGGCGGCCTTCGTGGACCGGGCGATCGGCCCGCTGCTGGACCACGACCGGCGTTCCAAGCCGCCGCTGCTGCCCACCCTTCAGACGTATCTGGCGCACGCGGGCCGCAAGGCGGAGACGGCCCGCGAGCTGCATCTGAACCGGCAGACCCTCTACAACCGCCTCGCACGCATCGGTGAGTTGCTGGGCACCGACCTCGACGACCCGCAGACGGTCCTGGCGTTGAGCCTCGCCCTGCGCGCCCGCCGTCACGTTCCCTGACGGCTCCGCGCGCCCCCGGCTCCCCGGCCGCCTCCGGAGTTCAGTAGCCCCGGCCGAGCGGCCTCGGTTGTGGCTGGGTCAACTCGTCGTAGATGCTCAGAACTTGAGCGACGGTCTCGTCCTCGGTGGGCCAGGTGGCCGCCTGCAGGGCACCCAGGTCCCGTAGCGCCTGGCGGCGTTCGGGGTCGCCGAGCAGCCGCAGCACGGCGGCGGCGAACGCGTCCGGGTCCCGGTGGGGCACGAGTTCGGCCGCCTCGCCCACGAGTTCGCCGATGCCGCCGGTCCGCGCGGCGACGAGCGGCACGCGCGCGTGCAGGGCCTCCTGCGCGAGCACGGAGCGGGCCTCCTGGCTGCCGGGCAGCAGCGCCACGTCGGCGGCGGCGAGCAGTTCGCCCACGTCGTCGCGGCGGCCGACGAGCCGTACCGGGAGCTGCTCGTCCTCGATCCGTCGTTGCAGCAGGGCGCGCAGCGGCCCCTCCCCCGCGATCACGACCAGCGGCACGGGGTCCGCCAGGCGCCAGGCGCGGGCGGCGTCCAGCAGCAGCTCGTGGCCGCGGTGCGGGTCCAGGGAGGCGACGGAGAGGAGCAACGGCCTTCCGGTGGCGCCGAGTTCGGCCCGCACCTTGGAGCGGGGCCGCTCGGGGTGCTCGTAGCCGGTGCGCGGCCGGGGCAGGGCGACCGCGGCGAGCCGGGCGTCCCGCGCGCCCCGGTGGCGGGCCCGGTCCACCAGCTCGGAGGTGGTGCCCAGGACCAGGGTGGCCGACTTGACCACCCGTCGCTCCAGCACGCGCAGCAGCTGCCCGCGCGGCCCCTCGGCGTGGGCGTGGTTGTGCCAGGTGACGACGAGCGGGGTGCGGCGGCCGCTGAGGGCGAGCGCCGCCCGGAAGGAGGCGTGCAGCCCGTGCGCGTGCACCAGGTCGGCGCCCGCGCAGGCCGTGCGCAGCGCGGCCACGGACACCGGGTCGCTGCTGCGCGGCACGGGGACGTGCTCGGCGCCGACCGCGGTGAATCCGTAGGCGCGGTCGGTCTCGGCCGGGGCGCACACCGTGACCCGTACGCCCCGCGCGACCAGCCCCGCGGTCAGCGACCGCACGTGCACGCTGCTGCCGGCGTTGCCGCCGCCCAGCACCTGCACGGTGCGCAGCGTCGACTGACCGTGCGGTACGCGGCTGTTCACGGGGCTCACGCGGCCGGGGCTCCTGGTTCGGCGTCGGGCGGTCACGGGGAATCGCGGGGGAACGTACAGAAGGTATCGAGCCGGGGGCCGAACCGCGCGCGCCCGCTCCGCGTGCTGCCCCCGGCTCAAGGATGCCAGTACGTACGGGTGTTCCGGACACGCCGGGGCCCGGCGAACGCGTCGCCACGCCCCGACCCGACAACCCGGCGTCACTCACACGAGTGAATCTGACAGGCCCATGCCGACGCCGGATCCCCTGGCCGCACCACCTCCGACCGCCCCGGCCCGGACGACCCACCCCCAGCGCGCGCTCCGCCCCGGCGACCCCGTCGCCCCGGACCACGCGACACACCCCGACCGACGGACTCGCCCCACCGCAAGCGACCCGCCGGGCGCCTCACCAGGCGGCGGCCGCCCACCGGCTGACCCGGTCGCCGTAGACGGCCGCGGCCACGACCGCGGCGGCGTGGGCGGCCAGTCCGGTACGTCCGTTGCACAGGACGGCGGCGGTGCCGAGGGTCGCCCCCAGGGCGTGCGCCCCCGTGTCGCCGAGCATCGTGCGCTCCCCGAGGTCGTCGGGCAGCACCGCGGCGGCGGTTCCCGTCGCGGCGGCGGCCAGTTCGGCGCCCGGTGCCCGCCGCAGCATTCCGGGTGCGGCGAGCGCGAGCACCGCGCAGGCGGCGCGGCCGGGGCGTACGTCCACGAGGTTGACGGCGTGGGCGGCCCCGGCGATCACCACGCCCGCGAGCACCTTGTCGGCCGGCCGCTCCTTCAGCAGCGAACCGGCGAGGAGTCCGGCCGCTCCGATCCCGAACAGCTTGACCGCCCCGCTGGTGATCTCGCCGTGCCGCAGGGCGGTGAGGTGGGCGCGGAACCCGCGCCGCGGGTCACCGGCGCCGGCGATGTCGTCGTAGGCGCCGCAGGCCCCGGCGGCCAGCACCGCGAGCCCGGCGGCGGGCCGCACCCGCGCGGCGGCGACCGCGGCCGCCAGGGCCGTGGCGGGCCCGGCGTACAGGTCGACCGTGCGGCCCGCGTGGTTCGTCCGTTCCCAGCGCCGGCGGCCGCCGGGCGCGGTGGCGCGGAGGGCGGCGGTCATGGTGCGGCCCAGACCCGCGGCCAGGGCGAAGGAGGTGGCGAGACGGGAGATCATCCCGCCACCCTACGCACGGCTGCTCACACGCCGTGCCTAACGATCCGCACGGGCGGTGGCGAGCAGTTCCTCGGCGTGCGCGCGGGCCGTCTCGGAGTCCTCCTGGCCGGCCAGCATCCGGGAGAGTTCGCGGATGCGGTCCTCGCCCTCCAGGACCTTCACGCCGGAGCGGGTCACCGACCCGTCGTTCGTCTTCTCCACCAGCAGCTGCCGGTCGGCGAATGCGGCGACCTGGGGCAGGTGGGTGACCACGACGACCTGCGCCGTCCTGGCCAGCTTCGCCAGCCGCCTGCCGATCTCCACGGCCGCCTTGCCGCCGACACCGGCGTCCACCTCGTCGAAGAGGTACGTCGGCACCGGATCCGTCCCGGCGAAGACGACCTCGACGGCCAGCATCACGCGCGACAGCTCACCGCCGGAGGCGCCCTTGGCGATCGGCCGGGGCGGCGCGCCCGGGTGCGGAGCGAGCAGCAGCTCCACCTCGTCCACCCCGGACGGCCCGTAGGCGACGGTGCGGCCGTCCACCTCCACGCCGTCCGGGTCCTCGGTCTGCCGGATGTCGAACGACACGCGCGCGTGCGGCATGGCGAGCGAGGCCAGCTCGGCGGTCACGGCGGCGGCGAACCGCTCGGCGGCCTCCGTCCGGGCGTCGGTCAGCGCCTGGGCGAGACCGCCCAGCTCGGTGCGCAGCGCGTCCCGCTCGGCGGTCAGCTCCCCGATCCGCTCGTCGTCGGAGTCCAGTTCCGTCAGCCGGGCGGCGCTCCGCTCGGCCCAGGCGAGCACGGCGGCGACGTCATCGCCGTACTTGCGGGTCAGCGCGGTCAGCGCGGCCCGCCGCTCCTCGACGGCCGCCAGCCGCAGCGGGTCGGCGTCCAGGTCGTCGGCGTACCCGGCCAGCTCCCCGGCCACGTCACCCAGGAGGATCCCGATCTCGCCGATCCGGTCGGCGAGCGCGGCCAGCGCCGGGTCGTGCGCCCGCACGGCCTCCAGGGCCCGCTGTGCGCCCGCGACGAGGGTGGCCGCGTCGATGCCCTCGGGGTCCTCCGGATTGCCCGCGAGAGCGGCGTGCGCGGCCGTCGCGGCCGACGACAGGGCCTCGGCGTGCCCGAGCCGCTCGGCCTCCTCGGCCAGCTCGACGTCCTCCCCGGCACGCGGTTCCACGGCGGCGATCTCGTCCAGGCCGTAGCGGAGCATGTCGGCCTCCTGGGCCCGCTCCCGTGCGCGTGTGGTGATCTCCTCCAGCTCGGCGGAGACCGCCCGCAGCCGCCGGTAGGCCTCGGTGTACTTGGCCAGCGGCACGGCGACGGCGTCGCCCGCGTACCGGTCCAGCGCCTGCCGTTGCCGGGACAGCTTCAGCAGGCCCTGCTGGTCGGTCTGCCCGTGCACGGCCACCAGGTCGTCGGCGAGCTCGGCGAGCAGCCCGACGGGCACGCTCCGGCCGCCCAGGTGCGCCCGCGAGCGCCCTTCGGCGGAAACGGTACGGCTGATCAGCAGCGCCCCGTCGTCGAGTTCGGCACCGGCCTCCTCGGCGCGTACGACGGCGGCGGCGTCCCCGGCCACGGTGACCCGCCCCTCGACGACCGCCTTGTCCGCTCCGATCCGCACGAGCGCCGCGTCGGCCCGCCCGCCGAGCAACAGCCCGAGGCTGGTGACGACCATGGTCTTGCCCGCGCCCGTCTCACCGGTGACGGCCGTGAACCCGGGCGACAGCTCGACGACCGCGTCATCGATGACTCCGAGCGACCGTATCCGCATCTCTTCCAGCACGCACAAGACCATACGAGGTCCGGGGCGGCGAGTGCGACCGCCCCGCCCTTGTCACTCCGGCGAGTGGTGCGGCGCCCCCCGCCAGCCGGTGGTCGGCAACGCGAACTTCGCCACCAGCCGGTCGGTGAAGGACGCGTGGTGCAGCCGCGCCAGCCGCACCGGCACGGCCCCGCGCCGCACCTCCACCCGCGCCCCGGGCGGCAGCTCGATGGTCCGCCGGCCGTCGCACCACAGGACCCCGGGCTGGATGTGCGGCAGCACCTCCACGGCGAGCACCGAGTCCGGCGAGGTGACCAGCGGCTTCGCGAACAGCGCGTGCGCGCTGATCGGCACCATCAGCAGGGCCTCCACCTCGGGCCACACCACCGGCCCTCCGGCGGAGAACGCGTACGCCGTGGAACCCGTGGGCGTCGACAGAACGACCCCGTCGCAGCCGAACCCCGTCACCGGACGCCCGTCGATCTCCAGGACGACTTCCAGCAGCTTCTCGGCGCCGGCCTTCTGCACGGCCGCCTCGTTCAGCGCCCAGTCGGTGTGCACGATGTCCCCGTTGCGGTGCACGACGACATCGACGGTCATCCGCTCCTCGACCTCGTAGGACCGGGCCACCACCCGGTCGACCACCCGATCGAGGTCGTCCCGTTCGGCCTCCGCGAGGAACCCGACGCGCCCGAGGTTGACGCCGAGCATCGGCACCCCGGAGGCCCGCGCGAACTCGGCGCCGCGCAGCAGCGTGCCGTCGCCGCCGAGCACGATCAGCAGCTCGCACCCGTCCAGGCACTGCGGGGTCGCCTCCTTGACCAGCCGCACCTCCTCGGGCAGCGGCAGGTCGCGCGCCTCGTCCTCCAGGACCCGCACCCCGATGCCGTGCCGCAGCAGGCCCTTCACCACGAGTTCCGCGCTGCGGATCGCGGCGGGCCGCCCGGTGTGGGCGAGCAGGAAAACAGTTCGCGCTCGGTTCTGTGTCAACGCGGCCCCTCCGCCACTGCTCGGTCGACGTCGGCCGGGTCCAGAGCGGGCGCCCCGGCGCGCAGCCAGAGAAAGTACTCGACGTTCCCGGACGGCCCGGGCAGCGGGCTGGCGGTGACACCGTTCACCCCGAGCCCCAGCTCCCACGCCTTGTCCGCCACACCTCGCACGGCCTCCGCGCGCAGCTGCGGACTCCGTACGACACCCCCGCTGCCCAGCCGCTCCTTCCCCACCTCGAACTGCGGCTTGACCATCATCACCAGGTCGGCGTCCGGCGTCACGCACCGCGCCAGGGCGGGCAGCACCAGGCCGAGCGGGATGAAGGACAGATCCCCCACGACAAGATCCACAGGTTCCCCATCGATCGCCTCGAGCGTCAACTCGCGTACGTTCGTACGGTCCTTGACGGTGACGCGTTCATCGCTCTGCAGCGACCAGGCGAGTTGCCCGTAGCCGACGTCGACGGCGACGACGTGTGCGGCGCCCGCCCGCAGCAGGACGTCGGTGAAGCCGCCGGTGGAGGCGCCGGCGTCCAGCGCGCGCCGTCCCTCGACGACGAGCCCCCGGGGGACGAACGCCTCGAGCGCGCCGGCGAGCTTGTGGCCGCCCCGCGAGACGTAGTCGGGGTCGCTGTCGTCGGAGGCGACCACGATGGCGGCGGCGGTCTCCACCTGCGTGGCGGGCTTGGTCGCGACGGTCTTGCCGACGGTGACCCGCCCGGCGGCGATCAGCTGGCTGGCGTGCTCACGCGAGCGCGCGAGCTTCCGGCGGACCAGCTCCGCGTCCAGACGGCGGCGTGCGACTCCTGCCACGTTCGGTTCAGCTCCTGTGTCGGTACGGCTGTGGGTGCGCCGGTGAGGGCGCGGGGGGCGCCGGAGGTCCCGGGCGGGCGTCGAGCGCGGTGAGCGCGTCGCGCAGCGCCCCGTGTACATCCTCGTACACCTCCACGTGGCCGTCGGTGGCGAGGTGGTCCACGTCGCCGAGGCGCTCCAGGGCCGCGTCCACGTCGGCGTTGCCGGTGGGGGTGCGGGGGACGTCCAGGGGGGTGGGGTCGTCGGCGGCCAGGGGGTCGTCAGCGGGTTCCGCCGGGGCGTGCGCGGGTTCCGCGGCGGGGGCGTGCGCGGGGGTCCCGGTGTCCTGGTCCTCGGCCGCCGCTCCGGCCGGGGTCTCCGTCTCGGGCGCAGAGTCGCTCATGCCCAGACGCTACCTCGCGGCGCTGGGGTACCGTCGGTCGCGATGGCCACGATCGAGGAGTGCCGCAGAGCACTCGAGAAGCTCTCCGACAACATGGCGAGCGCGGAAGGGGACGTCCGTGAGGCGGCGGCTCTGGACCGCTCGGTGAGCTGCCACATCAAGGACCTCGACGTCAGCTTCGTGGGTCGTATGACGGCCGGCCGGATCGAGGTGCGGGACACCGTCCAGGGGCCGCCGCCCGAGAAGGCCCAGATCCGGCTCGCGATGGCCGGCGACGACCTGGTCGCGCTGGTGGGCGGGGAGCTGAACTTCGCCACGGCCTGGGGCTCGGGCCGGGTGAAGCTGGAGGCGGGCCTGCTGGACCTGTTCCGGCTCAGGAAGCTTCTGTAGCGCCGGTACCGCGCCCGGCCCCCACCCGTGGTGCCGCCGTGCGGGCCCGTGCCGCGCGCGCCGCCGGCACCACCAGCGGGGTTCCCGTCTCGGGGTCCTCGATGACCTGGCAGCGCAGCCCGAACACCTCCCGCACCAGCTCGGCCGTGACGACGTCGTTCGGCGCGCCCTGGGCGACGACCCGCCCGGCGCGCAGCGCGATCAGGTGGGTGGCGTAGCGGGCGGCGTGGTTGAGGTCGTGCAGCACGGCGACAAGGGTGCGCCCCTGCTCCTCGTGCAGCTCGGCGCACAGGTCGAGGACGTCGATCTGGTGCTGGATGTCCAGATACGTCGTCGGCTCGTCGAGCAGCAGCAGCGGTGTCTGCTGGGCGAGGGCCATGGCGATCCACACGCGCTGCCGCTGACCGCCCGACAGCTCGTCGACGTACCGCTCGGCGAGCTCGGCGACGCCCGTCCGCTCCATGGACTCCCGTACGACCCGTTCGTCCTCGGCCGACCACTGCCGCAGGATGCCCTGGTGCGGGTAGCGGCCGCGGCCCACCAGGTCACCGACGGTGATCCCGTCGGGCGCGATCGACGACTGCGGCAGCAGGCCGAGCGTCCGGGCGACCTTCTTGGCGGGCATCGACTGGATGACCTGCCCGTCGAGCAGCACCCTCCCCTGAGTGGGCTTGAGCATCCGGGACAGCGCCCGCAGCAGCGTGGACTTGCCGCACGCGTTCGGGCCGACGATCACCGTGAAGGAGTTGTCGGGTATCTCCACCGACAGCTGCTCGGCGATGACGCGCTGGTCGTAGGCGAGGGTGACGTTGTCGGCGGACAGACGGTTCACGGTGCTCCTCTTGCTGTTCTCGTGCTGCTCGCTGACGGAGTCGTGGCCGGGCTGATGGCCGGGCTCGTGTCCGGGTGCGTGTCCGGGCTCGTGGCGGGTGGTCATATCCGGCCCTTCCTGCGCTCGGCGACCAGCAGCCAGAGCAGGTACACGCCGCCGAGCACGCCGGTGACCACGCCGACGGGCAGCTGGTCCGCGCCGAAGGCGCGCTGCGAGGCCCAGTCGGCGGTGACCAGAAGGGCAGCGCCCATGCACATGGACGGCAACAGGTTCGGGCCGGGCATGGGGGCACCTCCCGCGCCGTTGAGGCAGCGGGGGAGGGTCAGGCGCCGGGCGAGCTGCGGGGCGGTCAGGGCGACGAAGGCGACCGGACCGGCCGCGGCGGTGGCGGCCGCGGTGAGCAGGACGGCCGAGGCCATCAGCAGCAGCCGTACGCGCTCCACGCGCACGCCGAGGGCGTACGCCGTGTCGTCGCCCATCTCCAGCATCCGCAGCCCGCGCGCGTTGCCGAGGACGAGCGGGAGGAGCACGGCGCACAGGATCAGCAGCGGCCGGACCTGACTCCAGTCGCGTCCGTTGAGCGAGCCCGCCATCCAGACGACCGCGCGGGCCGCGTCGACGAAGTCGGCCTTGGTGATCAGGTAGCCGTTGACCGCGGTGGCGACCGCGTTGACGCCGATGCCGACCAGGACCAGCCGGTAGCCGTGCACGCCCCGCTTCCAGGCGAGGAGGTAGACGGCGAGCCCGGTCACCAGGCCGCCGGCGAGCGCGCCGAAGGTGACCGCGGTGGCGCCGCCGGAGAACAGGACGATCACCATGAGCGCCCCGGCCGTCGCACCCTGGGACAGGCCGAGGACGTCGGGGCTGCCCAGCGGGTTGCGCGAGACGGACTGGAACAGCGCCCCGCCCAGTCCGAGGCAGGCGCCGACCAGCAGCCCGACGAGGACGCGCGGCAGCCGCAGTTCACGGACGATGAACTCCTGGCCCGGGTTGCCCTGCCCGAACAGCGTCTTCAGCACGTCCGAGGCCGGGATCGGGAAGTCGCCGGTGCCGATCAGCACGACGCTCGCGGCGAGCGCGGCCAGCGCCAGCAGGACCACGACGGTCAGCGCCCGGACGTCCAGACGGAAGGACAGCCCGCCCGGGGTGCGGACGGCCCGTGCGGTGCCCGGCACCGGGGCGGTACGAGAAGCGCGGGCGGGACCGGCGGCAGGGGTGCGGGTGGTGGTGCGGGTCGTCTTCACAGCTGGGCCGTCCTCCGCCGCCGTACGAGCAGGATGAACACCGGGCCGCCGATGATCGCGGTGACGACCCCCACCTGCACCTCGGCGGGCCGGGCGACGAGCCGTCCGACGACGTCGGCGCCGAGCAGCAGCACGGGCGACAGGATCGTGGCGTAGGGCAGGATCCAGCGCAGGTCGGGCCCGGTGAAGGAGCGGACGACGTGCGGGACCATCAGCCCGACGAAGACGATCGGCCCGCAGGCGGCGGTCGCGGCCCCGCACAGCACGGTCGCGGCGAGCATGGCGAGCGCCCGGGTGCGGTTGAGGTTCACGCCGAGGGCGCGGGCGGTGTCGTCGCCCATCGCGACGGCGTTGAGCGGCCGGGCGAGCAGCAGCGCGAGGACCGTGCCGGCCAGGCAGAACGGCAGCACCTGGACGATGGTCGCGTCGGTGGCGGAGGCCAGGGACCCCACGGTCCAGAAGCGCATCTTCCCCAGCGCCGCGTCATCCATGATCATCACGGCCTGGAGATAGCCGTAGAGCGCGGCGCCGATCGCGGTTCCGGCGAGCGCGAGCCGTACGGGCGTGGCGCCCCGGCCGCCGCCGAGGAACCACACCAGCGCGCCCACGGCGGCGGCGCCGAGGAAGGCGAACCAGACGTACCCGCTCAGGCTGGTGACACCGAAATAGGTGATCGCGGTGACGACGGCGGCCGAAGCGCCCGCGTTGATGCCGAGGATCCCGGGGTCGGCCAGTGGATTGCGGGTCAGCGCCTGCAACACGGCCCCGGACAGCCCGAGCGCGGCCCCGGCGAGCAGACCGAGGAGGGTCCGGGACAGCCGCTCGCCGACCACGACGTCGCCGTAGGTCCCCGAGTCCTGGAACAGGCCGTGCCAGACCTGGTCCAGGGAGAGCTCCTTCGCTCCGACCGCGATGCTCGCCAGGGCGACGAGCACCAGGATCACGGCGGAGAGAAGGAGCCCAAGGGCTCGCGCCCCACGACGGGTCGGTGGCGCGGCGGCCACCGCCGCGCGCTCTTCCGGAGGACTGTCGACCAACACGGGGTTAGGTTAGCCTACCCTCGCTACCGCCTCGACAGGGCGTCAGCGTATGTGCCGGAGCGTCAGCCGCCGCTTCACAGCCCCAGCCGCGCCAGTGCCTTCCCCCCGTCCAGCTCGCACGCGCTCTCGCCGCCCGCCGTCCACGCCGCCGCGCACAGCGCGCGCAGCCCGTCCAGCGACTCCCCGTCGCCGGTCAGCTCCACCCGCTCCGCACCGGCCGTCGCCGTCCACCCACCGCACCGGAAACCCTCACCCTCCCGGGTGATCTTCGGCTGCCCGGTGAGCAGCCCGCGCAGATCCGCGTCCACATACGTCGGCCGGTGCTGCGGCGGCGCGGCGAGCAGCCGCGCCCCGTCGGTGACCCCGGTCAGCACCAGCAGCGAGTCGACCCCGCCGTTGAAGGCGCCCTCGATGTCCGTGTCCAGCCGGTCCCCGACCACCAGGGGCCGCCGCGCGCCCGTGCGCAGGATCGTCTCGCGGTGCATCGGCGGCAGCGGCTTGCCCGCCACCTGCGGCTCCGCGCCCGTCGCGATCCGCACGACCTCCACCGCCGCGCCGTTGCCGGGCGCGATGCCCCGCGCGCTCGGGATCGTCAGATCGGTGTTGGAAGCGAACCACGGCACCCCGCGCGCGATCGCGTAGCAGGCCTCCGCGAAACGCCCCCACGGCAGCTCCGGCCCGCCGAAGCCCTGCACCACCGCCACCGGGTCGTCGTCGGCGGACTCCACCGGCTCGAGCCCGCGCTCGCGCAGCGCCACCCGCAGCCCTTCGCCACCGATGACCAGCACCCGCGCTCCCTGCGGCACCTGGTCGGCGATCAGCCGGGCCACCGCCTGCGCCGACGTGACGACATCGGACGCCTGAGCCGGTATGCCCAGCTCGGTGAGGTGCGCGGCCACCGCGTCCGGGGGACGCAGCGCGTTGTTGGTGACGTACGCCAGGTGCATCCCGCCCGCGCGGGCGGCGGCCAGCGAGTCCACCGCGTGCGCGATCGCACTGCCCCCCGCGTACACCACCCCGTCCAGGTCGAGCAGGGCCGTGTCGTACGCCTCGCTCAGGGCCTGCCCACTGCCCTCGGGCCTCGTCCTGACGCCCTGGCTCATTCCGCATCGCTCCTCGTGATACCGGCTTTCCCCCGATCATCCCTCATGCCACTGACACACGTACGATGCCGGGATGAACACAGCAGGTCACTCACCGGCACCAACGCGCCGGGGCCTCGAACTCACCCCGTTCCGAGGCCTTCGCTACGACCCCGAACGGGTCGGCAGCCTCGCCGCCGTGACGTCCCCGCCGTACGACGTCGTCGTACGCCCCGACGGCCTGCACCACCTCCAGTCCGCCGACCCCCACAACATCGTCCGCCTGATCCTCCCCCAGGCCGGCACGCCCTCCGCCCGCAACGAGCAGGCGGCCGACACCCTGCGCCGCTGGCTGTCCGAGGGCGTCCTGACCGCCGATCCCGAACCGGGCCTGTACGTCTACGAACAGCGCGACGGCGACGGGATGCTGCAACGCGGACTGATCGGCGCGCTGCGCCTGTCGGACCCGGAGGACGGCGTGGTACTGCCGCACGAGGACGTGATGCCGCACGTCGTCGCGGACCGCGCGGCCCTGATGCGGGCCACCCGCACCAACCTCGAACCCCTGCTGCTCACCTACCGCGGCAACGGCTCCACCGCGGCCACCGCCGTCGTCGTGGAACGCACCGCCGCCCAGCCTCCCCTGCTGGCGACGACCACCGAGGACGGCTTCCGCCACCGCCTGTGGGCCGTCACCGACCCCACCGACCTGGCCGCCATCGGCGACGACCTGGCCGGGTACCAGGCGCTGATCGCCGACGGCCACCACCGCTGGGCGACCTACCGGCGGCTGCGCGCCGAGCACCTCTCCCCCAGCGCCTGGGACTACGGCCTGGTCCTCCTCGTCGACACCGCCCGCTACCCCCTCAGGGTCCGCGCCATCCACCGCCTGCTGCACGGCGTGCCGGTCGCCGACGCGCTGTCCGCGCTGGACGGCCTGTTCCGCGTACGGCGACTGGAGGTGCCCCTGACCGAGGCCCTGGCGGTCCTCGCGGACGCGGCCTGCGCGGGCAACGCCTTCCTGCTCGCGGGCGACGGCGCCTTCCACCTCGTGGACCACCCGGACCCCGCCCTGCTGGCCCGCACGGTTCCGTCCGACCGCCCGGCGGCCTGGCGCACGCTGGACGCGACCGTCCTGCACGCCGCGCTCCTCCAGCACGTCTGGCACATCCCCGAGGACGATCCGACCCGTATCGCGTACATCCACGACACGGCCGCCACCGTGGCCAAGGCCGAACGCGACGGCGGTACGGCCGTCCTGCTGCACCCTGTCCGCGAGGAGGTCGTCCGCGACCTGGCCCGCCAGGGCGTCACGATGCCCCGCAAGTCGACGTCGTTCGGCCCGAAGCCGGCGTCGGGGCTTGTGCTGCGGGCGCTGGACCTGTGACACAGAAGACCAGAAGAGGGGTGGTCCCGACCGCGAAACCGGTCGGGACCACCCCTCTTCTGTTTCTGTCTCACAGCGGCTGTCTCACAGCCGGAGTCAGACCTCGCGGTCGTCCTCGCCGCTCTTCGAGCTCTGCTCGGAGGCATCCTCGGACGGGCCCTCGGACCCGCGCTCGGACCCGTCCGCGCCCTCGTTCTCGTCGAGCGCGTCGGTGAACTCCACGCCGTCCAGCTCGGCCAGCCGGTCCGAGGCGTCGGTGCTGCCGTCCCGGTCGGCCTCGACGGCCTTGGCGAACCACTCCCGCGCCTCGGCCTCCCGGCCGACGGCCAGCAGCGCGTCGGCGTAGGCGTACCGCAGCCGCGCGGTCCAGGGCTGCACGGAGTTGGACGCCAGCTCGGGGCTCTGCAGCGTCACGATGGCCGCGTCCAGCTGCCCCATGTCCCGCCGCGCACCGGCCGCGACGAGCCGCATCTCCACCTGCCCGGCCTTGTCGAGTTTGTGCACCTCCGGCGCCCCGGCCATGTCCAGCGCCTTCTCCGGCCGCCCGAGCCCACGCTCGCAGTCGGCCATGACCGGCCACAGCTCGACGTTGCCGGTCATCCGCCGGGCGGCCCGGAACTCGGCGAGCGCCTCGGCGTACTTCTGGCTCGCGTACGCCGCGAAGCCGGCCGCCTCCCGTACGGCGGCGACACGCGACGCCAGCCGCAGGGCGACCCTGGAGTAGCCGTAGGCGGCCTCGGGGTCCTCGTCGATGAGCCGCGCGACCATCACCAGGTTCCTGGCGACATCCTCGGCGAGCGTCTTGGGCAGGCTCTGCAGCTCCTGCCGTACGTCCTTGTCGATCTCCTCGCCGGTGACCTCCTGCGGGATCGGCAGCCGCTTGATCGGCTCCCGGTCGCGGTCACGGTCACGGTCGCGACCCCGGTCCCGGTCCCGGTCGTCACGGAAGCGGCCGCCGCCACGGCGGTCGTCGCGACGGTCGTCACGGCCGCGGAAGCCGCCGGGGCGCCCGCCGCGGTCGTCACGACGAGGGCCGCGTCCACCGCGGTCGTCACGCCCCCGGTCGTCCCGCCCGCGGAAGCCACCGCGCTCCCCGCGCTCGCCCCGCTCACTCCGGTCGTCGCGCCGCTCGTCCCTGCGGTCGTCGCGGCGGTAGGAGGGGCGGTCGTCGCGGCGGAAGCCGCCACGGTCACGGTCACGATCGCGGTCATGACGCCGGCCGTAGCCACCACGGTCGCCATCGCGCCGATCATCACGACGGTCGTCCCGCCGATCATCGCGGCGGTCGTCCCGCCGGTCGTCCCGCCGGTCATCGCGGCGGTCGTCCCGACGGAAGCCGCCGCGGTCGGAGCGGTCGTCACGGCGGCCGTAACCACGGTCTTCCTCACGGCGGCCGTAACCACGGTCGTCGTCACGCCGGCCGTAACCGCCACGGTCGTCGTCACGGCGGAAGCCGCGCCGGTCGTCCCTGCGGTCGTCGCGGCGGTCGTCCCTGCGGTCATCGCGCCGGTAGGAGGGGCGGTCGTCCCTACGGTCGTCGCGCCGCTCGTCCCTGCGGTCATCGCGGCGGTAGGAGGGGCGGTCGTCGCGGCGGAAACCGCCACGGTCACGATCACGATCGCGGTCATCACGCCGGCCGTAGCCACCACGGTCGCCATCGCGCCGATCATCACGACGGTCGTCCCGCCGATCATCACGACGGTCGTCCCTGCGGTCGTCCCGCCGGTCATCGCGGCGGTCGTCCCGACGGAAGCCGCCACGGTCGCCGCGCTCGGCGCCTCGGCGGTCGTCCCGACGGCCGTAGCCACCACGGTCGTTGGCGCGGCGCGGACCACCGCGGTGTCCGCCACGGTCACCGCGTTCGCCACCGTCCCGGCGGCGCTGATCACGCTCCGGACGCTCATCGGGAGAGTTGGTGGACATCGGTGACTCCTGTCTTCGGTACCGCAAGCATTGTAAAAACGAAAGGACCCCTGGTCCCAGCTGAACGCTGGTGACCAGGGGTCCTCCAAAGATTGTTCGGCGGTGTCCTACTCTCCCACAGGGTCCCCCCTGCAGTACCATCGGCGCTGTGAGGCTTAGCTTCCGGGTTCGGAATGTAACCGGGCGTTTCCCTCACGCTATGACCACCGAAACCCTAATGGTTTCGAGCGAACAAGCACACTCTTCTGTTGTGAGTTCAGCTCTAAGCCGGCAACGGTCGTTGCCTCAGAACTAACACAGTGGACGCGAGCAACTGAGGACAAGCCCTCGGCCTATTAGTACCGGTCACCTCCACACCTTACGGTGCTTC
>NZ_BNBC01000062.1:17039-50614 GCF_014654675.1 Streptomyces spiralis | reverse complement strand
CCGCAGCAACCTCATCAACGGATGCCTCGCCGAAACCGGACTCACCTTGACGACATCACGACAACAACGTCAGTAACTCGGGCGCACAGCCCATCGTTCAACACCGGCCTGCCCATGCTGAATCCCCGGATGCCCCTGGCCCGGACGGTCGCACCGTACGGCGAGAACCACGTCCCGTCACTACCGGTACCAGAACGGGCCTCCACCGATGTTCATACCGGTTACCAACGCGATCGAGTCGGTCAACGCGCGGATCCGGCGAGCGGTCAAGGCCCGTGGACACTTCCCGAACGAGCAGGCCGCCCTGAAGTGCGTCTACATGGCAATCATGTCGCTCGATCCCACCGGCAAGGGCCAGGCCCGCGGGACCATGCGCTAGCTAGACAACAACCATGATCACGAAGTCTCGCGGGCTCCTTGCATCCGGGGCACCCAACACCAACCTCCACACACAGCGTGACAGTTGAGCCCACCAGTCGCCGCCGTACCCCCATCAAGCTCGAAGACCCGCCATTGCTTTCCGTCCTCCGCGTCGACCCAGTCCGCGGCCGGCCCGTTCTCGTCGCCGGCGATGCGGGCGAGGGCCTCGTCGGCAAGAGCGCGAAGGTCGGCGGGAAGAGCGGGCACGGGCGTCCGCGGGCCGTAGGGGATGTCGTCCACGGGTTCGCCGCCGGGGCACTGCGCCGCGATCAGCGCGGCGGCGGCCACCGCCTCCTCCGCCTCCCAGAGGTGGTCCGTGGCGTCGACCGTCCGGGTGAGGACGCCGCGGATCAGGGCCTCGCGCTCCCCGGGCTCGGCGTCGTCGAGATCGCCGGCGAAGTCCGCGGCCGTGTCGTTGTCGAAGGGACCGGTGTCCCAGGTGCCCATGGTGATCTCCCTCCCTGGCATCGTGGGATCCTCGCACCACCCACCGACAACACGCCTACGAGAACGTGTGAGGCCGAGAACGGCCGACGTCCGTCGGCCCGGTGCCGGTGCCGAGGCCGGTGCCGGTGCCGAGGCGGAGGCGCGTGGCACTTCGCCGGGTGCCGGCCGCGGGTTGAGCCCGGCGACGCCGCGTGGTGGCTCGCGCCGATCTTCCGGGACTCACCCGACGGCCGGCCACCGCACGCCCGACAGCACCGGAAAGCGGTGATCAGCCGTGGCGTCGGCAGTGTCACACTTCCGGACGGTGGATTTCGAGTTTCTCAGTCAGGTGCTGCAGCAACTTCACGGTGACCTCCACACCGTCGATGACATCCTTTACGAGCTGCGTCTGCTGCCTCTCGCCGAGTCTCCCCTTCTCCCATTCCTTGAATTTGTCGATGCGCTTGCCGACTCCCTCCCAGATACCGAAGGCTTCGCTTTTCACGCTTTCCGCAATGAGAAGGAATTGCGCCTCCTGATCCCGATCGAGGTCCATCCGGTCCGCGTGCCCGAGGTATTGCTTCATCGTGCTGACGTCGGTATTCGCCATGTTGTACTGGGCGTACGCCGTGTCATGCAGCTTGATCACGAGGCGCCGCAGCCTGGATATGTCCGTGAATGCCTTGGACCCGTACGGTTCGTTGATATTGTAAGGCACGCCGAAATTCTGACCGATGTCCATGACTTCATGGAGTGTGTGGTATGCGAATTCGGTCGTGTGGTCGAAATTGATCCGCCAGAACGAGAAGATTCCCCAGGCTACAGCGGCGATCTCCTCCTGGCTCGCCCCTGCCTGGTGCGCCATCTTGAACATGCGGGCAGCCGTGTACGACTGTCCTGCCCAGACAGGCAGATTTCTCTCGCGCGCCAGTATCGTGGTGGGAGAGTACTCGTTACGCGTCGAAGGTTGGTGAGCCCTCACGTTGGGCGGTGGAGATTTCAACTTCATCTGACCGCGATCTTCCTTGGCTTCCTTTCGATTGCCATCGCGGTCGACAGCGGTGGTGCTCAAGACCTCGTCCTCTCCAGGTTCGTCGACGAGGAACTTTCCGGCCGTGCCCGGCGTGTGTTTGGAGTATCCGAAGAACTCGCTGAGATCATGAAGTGCGATCATCTTGTCCCGGAAACTAAATTTCTCCGGGTTCCGCATCAGCTCCAGGAATCCTCCCTTGGGAATGATGGAGGACCGCAGGTGCGGCTTGTTGTGGGGCCCAAAATTCCCTTTGAACCAGAACCAGTCGATGTATGAACCGACCGGCTTGTTGGCCTTGTCCGGATCATGCGGGAAAAAGTTGCCGTGCTCGTCCGTCTTCGACGGTTGCGACAGGAGATCGGACAGACCGGTCTCCAGTTCGCGATCCATACGGCTGGCCTGTGCCTCGGACATTTCCATCTTGAAGCCCTGAGCCATGCTGTTGATCCGCTTGATCAGTACATTCAGAAGAACCTCGACGTTGCGTTCCTTTTGTATTTCTTTCGCAGCGACCTTCTCCTTTCTCCTGTTGTCCTTTGCGTATACCCAGCCCATGAGATTGTAGGCCAGTTCCGTGTAGTCGTTGACCTTGATGTCATGGTTCTTGGTGCCAAAATCAGGGTGGGTTCCGATGTGGCGTTTGAGTACCGGATGATATCCCTGGTATCCAATGGGTGCCACAATGGCCTTCTTGAGCTGCCAGAGAATCCTGTCCTGCTCGCGAGTGAACATGCCGCGTTCATGCGGCTCGAACTCGGGCGCCGCCTTCTTGTAGAATGCGTTGAAGACGTCATTCGTCAGGTTGTTGAGAACAGCCTCGTGATGTTGCGGCGGAACCTTCTTCGTTTGGTCCTTGTAGATCTTGGTGTAGTCCGTCTGCCCGACCAGCAGCGCTCGCTGCACCGCGGGCTCCGGCGTGGCCCGGTGAGCGGGTGCCCGCTGGGCGGAGACATGGGCGTGGCCGGCCGCATGTCCTTCCGGTGCCGTACTCGGTACGGGTCCGGCCAGGCTTCGCCTCGCGTTCTCCTCCGCGGCGCGCTCGAACCGGTCGGTCGGGTCGCTGACGCTCAACCCCGCACCGTTGTCGGTGCCCGACACCGGGCCCTGCCGCTGCTGGATCACATGGGTGAGTTCATGGGCCAGGGTGTGCCGGTCGCCACCTCCCGAGCCGATGACGACGTGCTCGCCGGAGGTGTAGGCACGCGCTCCCAGTTCGGCCGCCGACCTGCTGGCCATGGCGTCGTCGTGTATCCGGACGGACATGAAATCGGCCCCGAGGCGCGCCTCCATCTCGTGCCGCACGGGTTCCGGCAGCGGCTTACCGGAACCACGCAACACGTCGAACGCCGTGGAACGCTGCACCACCACCTCGGCCCCGACCTCCCCGGCGGAAGGGGCCTCATCGTGCGTACACCGCTGCGCCGCGAGAGCGGAGCAGACAACGGCGTTCCCTGCCAGTCGCTGCAGAGCCGGAACGTCCAGCCTCGGGCCGTCGGGTGTGACAGCACCGAACGGGCTATGTGCTTGATGGTTTTCCTGGAGCAGGCGACGGACGGCAGTGTTTCCCGCCAGCCTTTGAAGAGCCAGCGCTGCCGGCCAGGGAGAACCTGGCACCCGACCGGCGCCGTCAGCGTTCTTCCCTGGCTGCTGTCCTCTGCCGGGTTCATGTACGGGCATTGTGACAGGCCCCCAGAATCAAGCGGAATGGGCAATCAACTTTTGAGCCTTACCGAATGCGCCAGTCCCGGGAAGGCTCTGTCAGGCAGCCTTGGCTGCCCTGTCAGGCAGCCTTGGCTGCCCTGTCAGGCAGCCTTGGCTGCCCTGTCAGGCAGCCGGCACCTACGGCAGCCCGCGCATCATCGCCGAACTCCGCCTCAGCGATGGTGTGCTGGTCAACCACAAGCGAATGGAGCGGGTCATGCGCGCCAACCAGATCGTGGGCCTGCGGCTGCGCAGGCGGGTGGCCACCACGGTCAGTGAGCCGTCCCATATCCCAGTGCCGGACCTGCTCGGCCGCGACTTCACCGCGGCGACGCCGATCACCAAGTACGTGGGCGACATCACATATCTTGCCGTCGGCGACGGCGAGTTCCTGTATCTGGCGACCGTCGTGGACTGCTCCTCGCGCCGCCTGGCCGGGTGGTCCATCGCTGACCACATGCGCACCGAACTGGTCGCCGACGCGCTCAAGGCCGCCGCAGCCACCCGCGGCAGCCTGGCCGGCGCGGTCTTCCACACCGACCACGGCGCGCAGTACACCAGCCGCGAATTCGCCTCACTGCGCGCCGAGTTGGGTGTCACCCAGTCCATGGGCCCGGTGGGCACCAGCGCGGACAACGCCGCCGCCGAGTCGTTCAACGCGGCCCTGAAACGCGAGACGCTGCAAGGCGCCCGCCGCTACGACGGCGCCCGCGCCTGCCGACTGGCAGTCTTCCGATGGATCACCCGATACAACACCACACGACGGCATTCGGCAGCGGCGCAGATGTCGCCGATCGACTACGAACACGCATCAGCTACCATCACGCTTGCCGCATAACGACACGAACAGGTGTTCACTTTCGCAGGGGAAGGCCCAAGGCCGGGTAGTTAAGGTTTTCGGCCGGGATGCAAGACGGGGCGGGGCCCGTCGCGGCGTGCAGAACGTGATCAACGCGGCCCCGTTGAAGCAGGTGTCGACCAAGACGTCCTACCCATGGAGCCGCGTTGCCTGTCCATTCTGCCTCCCCGCCTACCCTGGCGACTCTCTCGAGGGAAATCACCCTGGCCGCAGGGCGTTTCGCCGCCGGGCACCTGGGCGGACTGACGCCCTTCCTGCCTTTCGAACTGGTGGACGCCGTCCTGGAGGAGACCCGTGCGGTCCAGCAGCGGCTCCGGGATCTGCCTTCACGAGTCGGGGTGTACTTCCTCCTGGCGATGTGCCTGTTCCCGGATGTCGGATACCGGCTGGTGTGGGGCAAAATGACGGCTGGACTCGACGGCTTCCTCCCGGCGCCGAGCACGAAGGGCCTGCGCGACCTTCGACGCCGGGTGGGCTGCACCCCGATGAAGACCCTGTTTGATGTGGTGGCCGGAACGCTGGCGCAACCACACACCCCCGGGGCCCGTTTCGGCTTCTACCGCACCGTCTCCTTTGACGGCTGCAGCTCCATCAAGACCGCCGACAGCGAACGCAACCGGGGCTGGCTGGGCCGATGCCCGCACGGCGGCTATCCCCAACTCGAGTTGATGACGCTGGTCGAGACCGGAACCCGGGCGGTGATCGCCGCGATCTTCGGGCCCACCCGGGAGGGCGAGACCTCCTACTCCACCCGGCTGCTTTCGCACCTTCGCCCCGACATGCTGGTGCTGTGCGACCGGGGCTTCGACGGCAACGACTTCCTCGCCGCCGTACATACCACCGGCGCCCGCATCGTGGGCCGCATCAGCCAGCGCCGCCGCCCACCGGTGCTGAAGACCCTCGCAGATGCCTCCTACCTGTCGGCCATCGGCGGCGTCCCGGTACGCATCATCGAGGCCCAGGTCAGCGTCACCTGCGCCGACGGCAGCGGCTTCGCAGGCACCTACCGCCTGGTGACCACGCTGCTGGACGCCCACCGCTTCCCCGCCGACCGCCTCGTGCGCCTCTATCACGAGCGCTGGGAACACGAGAGCGCCTACTACGCGCTGCGTCACACCATCCCCAACGGGCGCGTGCTGCGCTCGTGCGACCCGGTCGGCGTCGAGCAGGAGATGTGGGCCCTGCTGGTCCTCTACCAGCTACTGCGCCGGGCCATGGTCGAGGCGGCGGAGTCCCGGCCGGGCACCGATCCCGACCGCTGCGGCTTCACCATCGCCCTCCACACAGCCCGCGACCTGCTGGTACGCGCGGAAGGAATCTTCGAGCAGGGCCTCGGGACAATGGGAGGCAAGATCTTGGCAGCGCTGCTGCCGGCGCGCCGGCCCCGCGTCAGCACCCGAAAGGTGAAATCGCCCATCTCCCAATATGCGGAACGGAAGTTGGACGGCCGCCCGGATGCGAGTCAGACGGTGACTGCCGTGACGATCACGCTCCTACAGCCCCCGCCCCCTCGCCCCGGACTGCCGGCGGTCACGGTCCCCCAGTACGTCGGTGCTTGCAAGACCAGCAACCGCATGGCGCTCGTCCTCGCCGTGCTGCAGGAAGAGCCCAAGCGGCAGTGGCGGGCCCAAGAGATCGCCGAGCTCCTCGGCGACGTCACCCTCGTCGCCACTTACCGGCAACTCGCCCGCTGGAACGAGAAAGGGCTGATCAAGAGGATCCGTACAGGCCGCTACGCGGCAGCCCCGCCGCCAACGGTCGCTGCCTTGCGCCCCGGACGAAAACCTTAACTACCCGGCCTTGGGTCTAGGCCCGTCCACCCGATCCGGTGGCCGTGCGCCAGGTGTCGGTTCCCTACGGCGGAGCTGGCTGTTGGGGTTCCGACAGAGCAGTAGGGATGTTGAAGGGGCCGTGGTGGCAAGGGACTTCTTCTGCGAGCCGCTCATCCTCACGTCGGAGGGCGGGGTGCGGGAGATCAATCTCGCGCACCCGGTGGTGTGCGTCTTCGGGCCGATCGACACGGGCAAGACCACGCTGGTCGATTGCATCAAGTACCCGCTCGGGCTGCCCGTCGCGTGGCGTGAGCTATCGGGGGAACGCCTGCGGACGGTGACCCTGTTCGTGCGGATCGAGGGAATGCGTCTCGGGCAGCGCCGGTCTGTGGTCGGTGATGTGAAGAGCGTCGAGCTCCTGGACGCGAGTGGAGGCGGTGTCGAGGAGATTCTCGATGTGGAGGCGCAGCCGGACAGCGACCGGCGGGTCGTGGGCGATGTGCTGCTGGACCTGCTCGGCCTTGCCGAGATGTTCGTGCCTCCTTCTGCCGTGGCGCTTCTGGGGGCCGGGGCGCGGTTGGCATTCGAACATTTGTATGCATCGTGCTATCTGACACAGGACGTGGTGGACGGCGCCGAGTCGGCGAGGGGCAAGGCCAACACCGCCCAGTCCTACCGGACCGTCGTCAAGCTGTTGCTGGGGCTGACCGACGGCCCGATGCGGGTCCTGACCGCCCGCAGGGACGAGGTGTCACGCACGCTCGGTGAGCTGCGGCGGCAGACGGAGACGATCAGTGCCCTTCCTGACCGGCAGCGCTGCGGGCCTCGATGCGGAGCTGGCACGCTCGCGTGACGAGGAGCG
The DNA here is from genome assembly GCF_014654675.1 of Streptomyces spiralis. Lineage (GTDB taxonomy): Bacteria > Actinomycetota > Actinomycetes > Streptomycetales > Streptomycetaceae > Streptomyces > Streptomyces spiralis. The sequence continues at coordinate 43,541 of NZ_BNBC01000062.1, read as the reverse complement.
CGCGGCGCTGCAGCGTCTGGAGGAGTTCAAGGGCCGGATGCGGGCCACCACCGCGCACGCCGACCCGCTGCGCCGCCGTGTGCAGGAGGCGGAGCAGGTGCGTGAGAGGTGCCGGCGTGCGGTCGCCGACGGCGAGCACGCGCTGATGAAGCTCTTTGATTTCCAAAGAGTCTCATCAACGCCCGGTGCTCAGCGCTTGACTTCAAGGAGGCTCCCCATGCCCATGCGGGTGAGGAAGTCGGCCGAGGACGCGCGGTTGACAGTGTTGACCTCGTCGACGTTGGAGCGGGTGAAGTCGATGACGCTGCGGAACGGCTTCTCGCCGACGGGCAGGGCGAGAATGCGGGTGATCTCCCGGGCGACGGACACCGGGTGGGCGTCGACGCCGGGCTCGAACAGGCCCTCGGTGGCCTCGCCGTAGCCGTCGACCAGGGGATCCAGCTCCGCGTAGGCGGCGCTGACCGCCTCGTCACGGGCGCCGCTGGCGTTGGCGAAGTGGCTGGTGCCCACGGTGAACGCGCCGGGCATCACGATCACGGTCTCGATGCCGAACTGGGAGACCTCGTAGGAGGTGACCTGGGCCAGTGCGTCGAAGGCGAACTTCGAGGCCACGTAGGGTCCGAGGAAGGGCGGGACGCTGACCGTGGTGGTGCTTCCCACGTAGAGGAGGGTGCCCGATCGCCGGGCGCGCAGGTGGGGCAGCGCGGCACGGTTGACCCGCTGGACACTGATCGCGTTGACGTCGAACATGTCCGCGACCTCTTCCGCGGTGAACGCTTCGGTGTAACCGAGGGCCAGGTGCCCCGCGTTGTGGACGACGACATCGAGCTGACCGGCCTCGGCCAGGACGGTCTGTACCGCCGCGTCGGCGGACTCCTGCGACCGTACGTCGAGTTCGACGACGCGCAGATCGGTGTGGTCGCGTTCGGCGAGGGCGAGAAGTTCCCCGGCGCGGGCCCGGTTGCGGCCTTCGGGGTCGCGCATGCTCGCGTAGACCGTGTGTCCCGCGGCGGCGAGCTCCTTGACGGTGAGGTTGCCGATCCCGGTGGAGGCGCCTGTGACCAGGACTACGGACATGGCGGGGTGTTCCTTTCGAAGACAGCTCGAAGACAGCTGGGGTGGTACGGGGGCGGGGGCCGGTGATCAGGCCGGGCGGGGCCTGAACGGCCCCGCCGCGTACGGCGGTCCCGGCGCCAGTGACCGGTGTGCTCAGTAGGCGCTGAGCATGGCCAGGACGTCGTCGTAGGTGCCGTTGGCCGTGGCGTGGCGCAGGAACTTGACGTTGTCGACCAGGATCTCCTTGGCGTCCGGCTGGGTGTGCAGGAGGTTCAGGGCCTCGGTGAGGAAGTCCTCGAGCGGCATGGCGTGCTCGTTGTCCTGCTGGCCCATCAGGGTGGTGCGCACGGCCGGCGGGACCAGTTCGATCACCTGGACGGAGGTGTCGGCGAGCTGGACGCGCAGGCTCTCCGTGAAGGAGTGGATGGCGGCCTTGGTGGCGTTGTAGGTCGCGGTGATCGGCAGCGGCACGAAGGCCAGTCCGGAGCTGACGTTGATGACGACCGCGTCTTCCTTGGCCGTCAGGTGGGGCAGGAAGGCGTTGACCATCCGGATCGGGCCGAGCAGGTTGGTGGTGACGGTGTCCTCGGCGACGCGCAGGGAGTCGCCCTCCAGGAGGGGCTCAGGCAGCTGGATGCCCGCGTTGTTGACCAGGACGTTCAGCTCGGGGTGGGTCCGCGTCACCGTCTCGCGGGCCCCGGCGATCGATGCGGGGTCGGTGACGTCGAGGACGAGTGTGTCGATGCCCGGGTGCCCGGCCGCAATCTGGTCGAGCAGCTCCTTGCGGCGACCCGCGACGATCACCTTGTTGCCGGCCTCGTGCAAGCGCAGCGCCAGGCCGAGGCCGATGCCCGAGGTGCCGCCCGTGATCAGAATCGTGTTCCCGGTGGTCTTCATGGAAGTTTCTCCTTGGTAGTGGAAGCCGGGGTACCCGCACAGTGGGGCGGGTTGCTCCGCACTGCGGGTGCCGGAGTACCCCGGCACCGACCATGCTGCGCCTGCCCGCGGGCGGGCGGGAGAGGAGCCGTTACCCATGGATCAGCAGTCCCTGGATGAATAAGCCGGTATCGGCAACCATGGAGGCATGGACAGAGACCAGCTGGCGGATTTCCTGCGCCGACGGCGTGAAACGCTGCAGCCCGACGACGTCGGGCTGGTCAGCGGCCCGCGCAGGCGCACCCAGGGTCTGCGCCGCGAAGAGGTCGCCGCCCTCGCCGGGATGTCCACCGACTACTACGCGCGCCTGGAGCAGCGGCGTGCCCCGCAGCCCTCCGAGCAGATGATGGTCGCGCTCGCCCGCGCCCTGCGCCTCACCCTGGACGAGCGCGACCACCTCTTCCGCCTCACCGGCCACAGTGCCCCGGCGCGCTTCCACCGCTCCGAGCATGTCGGCCCGGCTCTGATGCGGGTGATGGACCGCCTGGACGCCCCGGCCCTGGTGGTGTCCGACCTCAGCGACACCCTGGTACAGAATCCGCTCGCGGTCGCGCTGCTCGGCGACCAGACCCGGTACACCGGTCTGGCGCGCAGCGCCTACTACCGCTGGTTCACCGACCCGGACGAGCGGAGACACTATCCGCAGGAGGACCACGACCGGCAGAGCCGGATCCAGGCGGCGGCGCTGCGGGCCGCGCTGACCGCCGACGGCAGTCACCCCCGGGCCGAGCAGATCGTCGCCGAGCTGCACGGCCGCAGCCCGGAATTCGTCCGGGTCTGGGAACAGCACGAGGTCGCCAACCGCTTCGAGGACCGCAAGACCCTCGTGCACCCCGAACTCGGCCGCATCGAAGTCGACTGCCAGGTCCTGTTCACCGACAACCACGCGCAGACCCTGCTCGTGATGACCACGCGCCCCGGCACGGAGAGCCACGGAAAGCTCCAGTTGCTCTCGGTCATAGGACACCAGCAGTTCGACGCCAGGCCGGGCGGCCCGGCCGGGCAGCACACCTCCGCGTGACCCTGCGGCGGCCGGACGCGCCAGCGGGCGGGCGCGCCGACCTCAACGGGGGCACCGTACGGGCAGGAGGGCGTGTCAGGAGGCTGCTCGTGCGGGAACCATCATGGCTGCGCGGAGCTCGTCGGCCCGCCGGGGCTTTCGTCTCGGGCCGCAGGGCTTCGAAGGCCGCCCTGCTGCCGTTGACCGATGCGGTGCACACCCACCGGAGGCCGGCGTGGCTGAACGAGGCCGGTATGCACATCGGGACCACGCTGGATCTGCGGCGCACGGCCGAGGAGCTGGCCGCCTTCACCGTGCCCGAACTGGCCTACGGCTGCGCGGTGGATCTGCTGGAATCGGTGCTCCGGTTCCAGGAGGACGACCGTTTCGAGGGGGAGCTGGGTGCCTGAAGTTCCCCAGGGGAAGGCCCATCTGCAGCAGTTCGTGAATCAGTCACCGTGGGATCCGGTGCCGGTGCGGCAGCGGATCGCGCAGCGGATGGTGCCGTTGATCGGCCCGGACGCGTGGGCGGTCGATGACGTGTCCTTCCCCAAGGACGGCCGGATGTCGGTCGCGGTCGCCCACCATTACTGCGGCGCGTTGGGCAAGCAGGCCAACTGCCAGGTCGCGGTCAGCGTCCACGCCGTCAGCGACACTGCGTCGGTCCCGCTGCAGTGGCGCCTGTTCGTGCCCCGGCAGTGGGCCCAGGACAGCGCACGGCGCATGAGGTGCGGGATTCCCCGCGCCGTCGGGCACCGGGAAAAGTGGCGGCTGGCCCTGGACGCCATCGATGAGCTGATGGGGTGGGGGCTGGTGCCGCCGGTGGTGGTGGTGGCCGATGCCGGATACGGGCAGAACGCCGACTTCCGCGACGGTCTGTCTGGCCGACCGTGGTGGCCGTGCGCGCGGATGTGACCGCCCACCCCCGCGACGCCGTGCCCAGTGCCCCGGCGTGGTCAGGTACCGGCCGTCGCCCGCAGCCCCGCTACCGCCACCGGCCGTCCCCGGTAGCCGCGCTGGCCGCTGGCCACGGACGGCAGGCGTTCACCGCAGTGACCTGGCGGGAGGGCTCCCGCGGGCCGATGACCTCCCGCTTTTTGGCGGTGCGGGTGCGGCCGGTCGGAGTACGCGCCCGCCGCCTGGCCCAAGCCACCGCCACCGCGCGCCAGGGCCACTGGGACAGTGTCCTGCCCGCGTGCTGGCTGCTTGCCGAATGGCCCGACGGCGAAGACGGCCCGACCCGGTTCTGGCTGTCCGACCTGCCCGAAGACACCCCCGTGACCGAACTGGTCCGCCTGGCCAAGATCCGCTGGCGCATCGAACACGACTACCGAGAACTCAAGCACGGTCTCGGCCTGGACCACTCGGTGAATCGGCGCCGGACTCTGCCAGAACGACGCGGCTTCCCTCGGTGGCGACAGGTGCGAGCGAGGCCAGGAAATCATCGAACGCCTGATCTACGCGTGGCGCATCACCGGTGGCTTCGAGGTCCATGATGAGACCGCGGACGACCGCGAGCACGAGAGTGGCCAGTTCGGGGCGGCCAATGCTTCGCATGCCGTCCTCCAACGGCTGCAGCCAGTCTGTGGTGGCCTCGCGACGAAAGCCCGGCCACAACTGTTGTTGGGCATCCTCACGGAGCTTGCCGAACATGCTGAGGTACGGGCGTCCGCCGGGGCCGGTCATGACCAGCCAAGCCCGTCGCAGAGTGGTCAGGTAGGGCTCGTCCGGCTGAGGGCACAGCAGTTTGCCGACGAAGTCGCGCTGGCGCCGCCGCGCCCGTCCCAGGGTTTCCCGTAGCAGCGCGTCCCGGGACCCGAAGTGGTAGATCAGCATCCGGGGCGAGGTGCCGGCCGCCGCCGCGAACGGCTCCAGGCGGTCAGGCAGCCCGTTTGCGAGCGCATGGTCGACGCAGGCGTCGAGGATTCGGTCGCGGATCTGGGGTTGCTTGTGTCGTCCCATTGCCACACTTTTTCACGTAACTCGTGGTACGTCTATCATTGGTCCCAGCGGCCGGGAAGCAGGATCTAAAGGAGGAAGAGATGCGTGTTGTCTTTGTGCACGGGGCGTGCGTTCGTGACGGATCATGGTGGTGGCACCTGGCTGGTGCAGCCCTGCAGGAGCGAGGCATCAGCAGTGTTGCTCCGGCGCTGCCGAGCTGCGGCGAGGGTGACCGTCCGGTCGGACCGCAAGGTCCCGGACTGCCCGAGGACGTGGCAGCGGTGCGCGCTGTCCTGATGGAGGAGAACGAGCCGACTGTGGTCGTGGGGCACAGCTATGGCGGCATCGTTGCCGCCGAGGCGGCGGTGGGTGTCGACACGGTGCGTCACCTGGTGTTCGTGTCGAGCTACCTGCCTGAGCCCGGCGAGTCGCTGTCGACGTTCGGCGCCGACACGCCGCCGCCGTTCCTGGATTTCGACCCCGAGGGTGGCACGTTCAGCGCGAGGCCCGAGTTGTTCGCCGAGACGTTCGCCCAGGACTGCCCGCCGGAGATCGTCCGCGACGCAGCGGCCCTTCTGGTCCGGCAGACGCTGGCCGTGACCCAGCAGCCCGTACGGGCGGTGGCGTGGCATGACCTGCCCACAACGTACGTTGTGTGCACCGAGGACCGGGGCACCCCAGTGGTGGCGCAGCGCGAATTTTCCCGCCGCGCGGACAAGGTCATTGAGGTAAAAACGGGCCACCACCCGTTCCTGTCGCAGCCGCAGGCCGTCGCCGACGTCATCGCTAGCTTGTCGTGAACTGATCTTCTTCGCGGCATCGGTCCCCGCAGCAGGTCAGGACTCATCTTCGAGCCCGGTACAAGGACAGTGCCGCACCGTACAGAGAGAGCAGACCGGCGATGACAGGCGTGGACGCGGGCGGCAGGGACCGGATGGCGCTGGCGGTGCTGGCGCAGTACCGGATGGCGACCACCGAGCAGATGCACCTCATCCTCAACCCTTCCGTGCGGATCGAGCAGACCCGCCGCCGGCTGGCCAAGCTACGCGCTGAGGGCCGGTCCGACCGGGTCACGATGCCCCAGGCCGGAGGAACGAGGGTGTGGTTTCCCACGCAGTACGGGGTGCAGGTCGCGGGCGAGTTTCCGGAGCTGTGGGGTCGGCGGCCGTCGAGGACGGTGTCGGACTGGACCGCGGTGCGGTTGCGGGTCGGGCACGCGCTCACCGTGACCGAGACCGGCCTCGCCTTCCTCCAGGACGCACGCCGCCGTGGTGAGTTGTGCCGGCCGCTGGACTGGATCCCCGAGGTCCACCACCCAGTGGGCGGCGGTGAGGCCGTCATCCCGGATGCGCTGCTGTTCTACCGGAGCGGCCGGGCGGGCGGCGACGGAGCCATGCTGCTGGCCTGCGTGGAAGTCGACCGGGCCACCATGGGCCCCGAACAGCTGGCCGCCAACTCAACTCCTATGCCCGCCTCCATGGCTACGTGCCCGCACCCGCCCCCGGCCGACGGCAGCGGCCAGCCCTCCAGGAACCCTGGCAGGGACAGGAGGAGTGGAGGCGGCACTACCCGCTCTTCCCCCGCCTATGAGGGCTGCCCGCCCGCCAGGGATGTGACGCCCTGTCAGGAGGGTTCTCCGCTTCAGGCACGTGCTCGGCGGGAACGGCGCGCTGCCCAGGTCATCTCAGTGACCACCAGGGCGCCTGCTGCGAGGACGATGAGAGCGACGACCTTCAGCGCAGTTCCCGCACTCGCGGTGTAGGCGGTGATGACGGCGTTGTGATGGGACGGGGCGGCAGTCAGGGCCTCGGCGACGGTGCGCGGGATGTGACCGCCGCGGGCAGCAGCGGGGGCGTGGCCGGGCAGGTCGTGGACGAAGCGCGAGGTGAGGATGGTTCCGATCACCGCGACACCGAGAGCGCTGCCGAACTCGCGCGTCGTCGACTGAAGGCCGCCGGCGACGCCTGCCTGCTCTCGGGGCAGCGCGGCGGCTATCGCCGCAGTGAGCGCCGGCAACGCCAAGGTGGCGCCGACTCCGACGACGACGAGCCAGCCCGCATAGGCCAGGTAGCTGTCCTGGACGGTGAGGGCCAGTCCGAAGATGCCGAGGCTGATGACGAGGAACGCGGCCACCAGGACCGAACGGTCACCGAGACGGCCCACGAGCGCCGGAACGTACCGTGTGCCGACGAGCAGCGGAACACTCAGCGGCATGACGCCGAGTCCCGTCTGCAGCACGGAGAACCCGCGGCCGTACTGCATGAGGGAGGCGTTGAGGAAGAAGAATCCGAACATCCCGAAGAAGACGATGAGCATCCCCAAGCAGGCGGCCCGCAGCGCCGGCACAGCGAACAGCCTCGGGTCCAGCAATGGGTGCGGCACGCGCAGTTCACCGATGACCCACACAGCGAACAGGACGAGCGAGCACACGAACGCGCCGATCACGAAGACACTCCCCCAGCCCTGCTCCGGGCCCTGAATGATGCCGAGCAGCAGCACGAGGGTGGCCAGCGTCAGGATGACGGCGGCACGCGGATCGAGGTCACGGTGGCTGCGAGCACTCCTCGGCGTCGCCGCTGCCACCCAGATCACGCACACCGCGGCCAGGGGTACGACGGCCAGGAAGAGCGCACGCCATGATCCCGAGGTGAGTACGGCTCCACCGCCCAGGTTGCCGATGAGACCGCCCAAGCCCGACATGGCGGCCCAGACCGCCAGTGCGTGGGGACGTCGGGACGGCTCGGTCGCGTGGATGAGCACGGCAAGCGCGTTGGGCAGGACACAAGCGGCACCGACACCGGTGACGGCACGGCCGACAAGCATCATCGCCACATCACCGGCGGCCGCGGAGACCACAGCGCCGACAGCGAAGATCACCAGACCGCTGAGGAGTACTCCCTTGCGTCCGGCTCGGTCGCCGAGGGCGCCGGCCGGAATCACCAGGCATGCGAACAGGATGACGTAGGTGTCGACGATCCACAGAAGCTGTGCGGACGACGGGTGGAGGCTGCCGGCTGCGAGTTCGGGTATCGCGAGGTTGATCGACGCGACGAAGCCGACGACAAGGACGGTGCAGAGGGAAGCACAAGCCAGCACGCTCCCTGCCCGGGTCTGCTGTGTGCCGCCGATCGACGTCGGTCGGGTGGATGGGGACGGGTGAGTCACGAGGGCTCCGGATGATCGGCTGATGGAGAAGGGCGCAGGTGTGGCCAAGGCCGGACAGGCGACGCGCCCGGCGAAGCGTGGATGCCGGATGACCGTGTCCGGAAAGCTCCAGAAACCACCTCAGATATACGAGACAGCATGTCCATGTATAGTTCCGGACATGGAGAAGGAGCACGGTCGCGGCCGCCCTCGAAGCGAACAAGCACGCATGGCGGTCCTACACGCCGCCGACGACCTGCTGCTCGAGGTCGGCTATGCCGGCATGACGATGAAGAACATCGCCGAGCGGGCGCGCGTGTCCCGGCAGACCGTCTACCGATGGTGGTCCACCAAGGCGGAAATCCTCTTCGAGGCCAGCGCCGGCGACGCGGCGGAAGAACTCGCCGTACATCCCTCCGACAACCCGGTCGACGACCTGACTGCCTACCTGGAGGCACTCGTCCGCTTTCTCGCGCACTCGCCGGCCGGGGCTGCGTATCGCGCGCTCATCGGCGAGGCGCAGCACGATTCGGCTGTCGCGGGCCTTCTCGCGGCCAAGGACATCCTCGGGGAGAGTGCACGAGCCGCGGTGGAGCGCGTGCTGCGGTCCGACGCCGACTCACGCACCATCGACCAGGCCACCGCCTTGCTGGTGGGACCCACGTTCTTCTGGATCCTCAGCGGGCGCGACCCCGATCAGCTCGTCGCCCGCGAGCGAGCCGAGGCATTCCTGCACGAGGTCCACGCCGGAGACATCGCGGGTCGCGCCTGAGGCGCGGCGATACCGTGGGAGCGGATGCCGGCCCGGTCGGTCACGGCAAAGCCGCCGTGACCGACCGCCGCACACAGGCAGCGAGTCCAGACTGCGGTCAGGCCGGACGCGGGATGTAGGCCAAGCCGTGTGCGCCGGTCTCCCCGAAATGGGGGCGGTCCAGGCGGGCCAGGCGCTCCAGCGTCTCCAGATCGACGATGTCGACGACGGAGGAGGCGTAGGAGGCCACGTAGGCGATCCGGCCGTCAGGAGACGAGGTGATGGTCAACGGACAGCGCCCCACCTCGAGCTCGCCCACCTGCTCATGGGTGCCGGCGGAGAAAACCGTCAGGCGGCCCGGCGCCATGCGCACGGCCCCCGGCGCCGACTCCGGTTCGACGGCCACTTCGCCCGCGAGGAGCTTTCCCGTCGAGGTCAGGTGCACGGGCATGACGCGGTTCTGGGTGGGAAGGGTGTCGACGACGGACGCCGTCCGTGTGTCGATGACCTTGATTCCGGGACCCGGTCGATCCTCGGTGACGGAGTACGAGCCGTTGTAGGGCGCGGCGACATAGGCGCGGGTGCCGTCGGCGGAGACGGCGACTCCCTCACTGCCCGGCACTTCGACCTTCGCGGTGAGGGTTTGCCGTTCGAGGTCAAGCACCGACACGAAGGGCGCCTCCTTGTTGGCGACGTATCCGGTCCTTCCGGCCGCGTCGACGGCGACCCAGTGCGAGCCGGGCGCGTCTGTGTCGATCCTGCCCACCGGCCGTCGGGTCTGCGTGTCGATGATCACGACGCCGCCGGGCCGGTCTCCAGCGCCCTCCACGGTGACGTAGAGGCGACCGCGTGCCGTGTCCAGCGCGAGGCCGTGCGGAGCGTGTTCCGGAGCGAGGTCGACGACGTCGACGACGCTGGATGTGGCGGGGTCGACGGCGATCACCTCGGTGCGCCGTCCACTGTTGGCGTGGTAGAAACCCGAGTGGTACGTCACCGTGCACCACAGCAACCGCTGGGTCGGGTCGAAGCACAATTCATGGGGTTCGGCGAGCGTTTGAACGGTGCCGAGGTGCCGATCGCAGGCGACGTCGAAGAACGAGATCGCCGGCCTGCTCTGGATGACCACGGCCAGAACGTCGCCGTCTCGACCGGCGCGGGGGGATGGCGGCATAGCCGATTTCCTTACTCGAGGTGGTGGAACCGCCGGTCCTTGCCTGGCGGGGCTGGTTCAGGCGGTGGCGTAGGCGCCGGACTCGATGTCCTCGACCAGGGTCGGCCCGGTCGGCGCCCAGGACAGTGCGGCGCGGGTGATCTCGCTCGAGGCGGTCATCGTCCTGGCGAAGAAGCCACCGACGAACCCGAAGTGAGCGCCGGCGTCCTCCGGGTCGATCGAGACCACCGGAATGCCGAGGTAACGCCCGATGGCCTCCGCGATCGCCTTGGTGGTGATGGCCTCCTCGGCGGTCACGTGCAGCCGCGTCCCGGCAGGGGCCTTCTCCAGCCCGAGCCGGATGAGCCGGGCCGCATCCGAACGGTGCACCGCCGACCAGGTCGTGGAGCCGTCACCGATGTAGCCCGAGACTCCCTGCTTACGGGCAGCGCAGACCAGGAAGTTGACGAACCCCCAGTCTCCCGTGCCGTGAACGCTCGGCGCGAAGCGACTGATGATGGTGTGCACTCCCTGGCCGACATAGTCCAGCGCGAGGTTCTCGCTGCCGCCCCGGTTGGAGTCCGGACCCACGGCCGGGGAAGGATCCGACTCCACGGCGGCCCGGCCCTCGACGAGTCCGGAGATGGCCGCCGCGACCACGAACGGGCGATCGGTACCGACCAGCGCCTCGGCGAGCGTCTCGACCGCGGTCCGCTCGGCGCGATCCGACTCGGCCGGGTTGCCCCAGTCATGCTTGTTGGCCATGTGGACCACCGCGTCCGCGTCGGTCGCCCCACGGCGCAGGGAGTCGAGATCGTCGAGATCCCCACGGAGTACGACGGCCCCCTTCGACGCCAGTGACTGCGCGGACGTCTCCGACCGGGCAAGGCCGACGACCTCATGGCCCGCGGTCATCAGGTCGTCCACGACGGCGGATCCGATCCAGCCGCTCGCTCCGGTTACGAATACACGCATCTGCGCTACCTCATTCAGCTCTTGTCGGGGCATCGGCACTCCGCCGGCAAACATCGCCCGCACCCGGGCAGGCCCGGCGCATTCCGGAAGGGCACGAGATTTTCGGAGCACCGTGTCCAGAAAGCTAGCAGATACGAGACACCGTGTCCACATATTACCGGGCGGCGACGGCTTGCACGGTCTCGCCGATGTGCTCGCGGTGGGCGAGGCGGCGGGCCAGTGCCTGCCAGTTCTTCACATGGGTGATGCCGTGCTCGACGCGGATGCGTCGCGAGGAGTGGGCCTTGCGTCGCTGCTCGTGCATTTCCTCTTGCCCCTCGGCGAGCCGCTCGACCGGTTTGCGCCGAGTCGCCATGCCTGCGGGAGTTGACCTCGTCGCAGAAGCCCCGGCAGGCCAGACACGAGGTCACCGTCGGCAGCGTCCTGTCCCAGATCGGGATCACGATCCTGAACCGGGACCAGGCCAGCCAGGCGCACCACAAGATGGTCTTGCGGCCCTGGATGGTCGGCCCGTCACCGAAGCCGTACTGAATCCACAGCCCCGGCTCGGTCAGCCACGGCCGACAGACCCCGCGCCGACCGGCCCTGAAATGGGCTTTCGCCTCTGCGACCATGCGACGCACCGTCGCCATCCGCGGCAAGAAGGTGATCACGACGATCGCCGATCCGGCCGCCGAACGGGCCCTGGACCTCTTCCACCGCGACTTCGTCGCCGGCGCCCCCAACCGCTGTCGGGTGGCCGACTTCTCGCACGACGCCACCTGGAACGGGGGGTGTCTACGTCGCCTTCGGCGTCGGCACCTTCTCCCGCAGGATCGTCGGCTGGTCCGCCGCCACGTCCGAGGAGACTCGCCGTCCCGGGCGCACCGGAGATGGCGTTGTGGCAGCGCGACCGGGACGGATTTACGTGCACACACGGCGAGTTGATACATCACAGCGACGCGGGGTCGCCGTACACATCATTCGCGCCGACCGAGCATCTGGACCGAGCAGGGATGGCGGCATCGATCGGCTCGGTCGGCGACGCTTACGACAACGCCTGATGGAGAGCGCGATCGGCCTGTTCAAAACCGAGCTGATCCGGCCGCCCCTGGGTGACGCTCTCCCAGGTCGAGCTCGCCGCCGCCGAGGAAGCCACGAAACCCCAGGTCACAACCATCATCTGAGATCTCTGCCGAACCCGGGACGATTCACGCGGGTGCTGCGCGGGCCACCAGCATTCATTGCGCACTCCGCCGCGCAAGCCGGAACTGCCCATGGCACAGGCCCGGCCATGACGGTCCCAGACCCCCACCGTCTGGCCCGACCACAACAGGTCACAGCGTTGTGCAGCCCTGTCAGCTACAGGCGCGGGCCTGGCAGACGAGCAGCACGCTCGGGTGGGGCCTGTGGTCAGGGTGTGTCGCCGGAGTAGTAGAAGCGGCAGCTCACACCCGGGCCCGGTGTACTCGGCTCGCCGGGGCGCGGCTCGTACAGCGACCGGCCACCGGGGAACCGGCCGAGCTCGGTGGACAGGGCCGCACCGCCGTCGACTTCCTCCGGCCGCCAGCCCATGATGTCCAGCAGCAATCCGTCCAGCGGCCCGCCTATCAGCGCCGCATACCTCTGCCCGGGCAGCGGGCCGGGATCGTCGTCATGGTCACGGCCGTAGACTCGGCCGCGTAGCAGCTGCTCATCACCGTTCATGCCGTCCAGCCTTTCAGCCGCCGCCGACAACACGGGCTTGCCCAAAGCCACCCCGGGGCTTGCCCGCGTCGCCTGCTCAGCTTCCTGCTCCTGGCGGTCGCGCTCCTCGGCTTCGGCCTTCCGTGGGACGGCGACGGCCCGACTCCGGGCGCCAGACGGCACCTGCGGAACCGGTCACGCGGACAGGGCGGTCCCCGACCATGCTGTTCAGAGCGTGGGCAGGATCCCCCCATCCACCGACACGGTGATGCCGGTGAGGTAGGACGCGCGGGGTGAGGCGAGGAAGGCGATGAGCTCCGCCGCCTCCTCCGGCCGGCCAGGACGGCCGAGCGGCGCGGCGAGACGCTTGTGGAACTCCTTGCGGATCTCCTCCAGGTCACGGCCTGTCCGCTCCGCGGCCTGCCGGAGGCTCGCTTCGACGGCGCCGGTCTCGATGACGCCCGGCATGACCGCGGTGACGCGTATCCCGTGCGGCCCGCAGGCGAGGGCGAGGCTCTTGCTGTAGGCGTTGAGGGCGGCTTTGGCCGCTGCGTACGGCGTGCCGTTGGGCTGTGGGTAGCGGGCGGCGTTCGAGGAAACGTGGACAACGGCTCCGTGCCCCTGCGCGGTCATGTGCGGTACGAGCACGCGATCCACGCGGACGACGGACAGCAGGTTGTCGTCGAGGTTGGCCAGCCAGTCGTCGTCGGACGCGGCGAGGACGCCGTCCGGGACTTGGGTGTTCCGGCCGGCGTTGTCGATGAGCACATCGATGCCGCCCAGATGCTCCAGTGCGGCCCGCGCCGTCGTCTCGGCGCCTTCCTGCGTGCTCAGATCACCTGTCACCAGCTGAACTCCGACCGGCATTTCGACCTCGCGTCGAGCGATGGCGACCACCTGGGCTCCGGCGGCGGCCAGCCGCCGCACGGTGGCCGCACCGATGCCGCGGGTGCCGCCGGTGACGACGGCGCGGGCCCCGTGCAGGCCCAGGTCGGTGGCCGAATCGGAGAGCGGCGTGGAAGCGATGGTGGGCATGGCACTCCTGGGCTCGGTGCATCGACTTAAATCATTTACCTCGATCCTTCATATAGGACGCTACACGATTTCGCCGGGTAAAGTGACAGGGTGACCAAGGCATCCCCCATCACCACGCCGACAGTGCCGTCCGCGACACGGCGCGACGAGCCCAGGAACAGCCCAGGGCTGATGCTTGCCCTGCTCGGGCACGAGGCGATGCGGCGCCTGCGGGACGCGCACACCGCCCACGGGCTCACGCCTCGGCAGTTCCACATCCTCGGACTTCTCCATGCCCGCGGCCCGCTTGCACAGACAGAGCTGGCGGTCGAGACGGACACGGCGGCCAGCATCCTGGTCACCCAGCTGAACCCGTTGGAGGCTGAGGGCCTGGTGGCCCGCACCCGCGACATGCACGACCGTCGACGCCACGTGGTGGTGCTCACGGGGGATGGTGAACAGCGGCTGCGCGCCGCGACGGCGGCGCAGCACGCGGTGGAGGACGGCCTCTTCCAGTCGCTGGAGGGCTCTCAACGTGCGGAGTTGACGCGTCTGCTGATGCTCGTACGCGACGACCTCACCGGCGGCGAGGAGCACTGCGCCACGCCGTCCTCGCTCGACCGGAAGTCAAGCTGAGCCTCCGCGGGGGACCGGGCAATCGCTCCTGGACGCCACCCGCCGCACCCGGCGCCGACGCGTTGTCGGCGGCTGCGGTCGCCAGGGCGCTCGCCGCGCGCTGGCTGCTGCAGCACCGCCGCCGCAAGCCCGGCGAAAAGATCGCGATGACGTCGCAGACCTCACCTGCGCAGGCACAGCCGGCCACCGACACCGAGCCGGACGGCGCTGCACGGGGGCCCGGCGCTGCGCCCTCTGGCGCACCTGGCGACGCCCGCGGGCCCACCACGACCTCAGCGCCGCACGCCGGATCAACCAGGCGTCGGACTGCTCGCTCGAGATGGGCACCCCTCAGCTCATCAACGAGTTCCTCGACACCACAGCCAGCGCGTGATCACACCGCCGCGAGAAGGCTGCGGTCTCCTGTCAGGCGTTCTCGTCGTGGATCCGCGCCCCCAGGTCCTCCGCCCACGCCAGCGCCCACCTCTTGAGTTCTTCGATCTGCCGGGAGGTGAGCCCGTACGCGGCGTAGTCCTCGTCCTCGTACCAGTCCGCACCGGTGAGTCGGTCACGGAGATTTTCCAGGCTGAATTCATCGGGGGCGCGGCGGCGGCCGAGGGATTCGAGATCGGCGGTGGAGCGGTGGCGGGAGGCGGCCCGGACGTCGATGAGGTCGCGGACGGTCCCGCGGTCGGCGAGCGCGCGGACCTTGGTGCCGATCACGTCGTCAAGGGAGAGGACGGGACCGTAGGGGGTCTGGGCGGGCGGGGCCCAGAATGCCTCCTTGAGGACGTCGACCTCGCACTCCTCGCCGGTATCCGGGGCGGTGACAAGGAACCGGCCGCTGAGTGGGTCGGTCTGGACATGTGTGGTCCGCCAGCCACGCGCGGCGAGGCCGGCTGTGAGGACAGCAACGATCTCGTCCATCGGAGCGGGATTCTCGGTGGCGACGTCGAGATCACGGCTGATGCGTTCGACAGACCGTGGGCCTGCACGGCGTATCCGCCGGTGAGGACCAGAGGACAGGGAGAGCCGAGATCGAGGATATCGGCAAGGAGACGCTCATGGAGCGGGGTGAGCTTCACGCGGCCGTCGTGTCGGCCGGAGCGGTGCGGGGCAGCTCGGGGAAGGCGTCCTCCCAGACCTCGCGAATGTAGGGGCTGACCAGGCGACGTAGAACGGGCCATTGCTCGGCCAGCAGCCAGTGGTGCAGGAAGGCCGCCAGGTCCTGGCGCAGGCCCTCAGCAAGGACGGTCCGGTAGAGGGTCATGCGGGACTTCGGGCGGTCCAGGCTGTAGCTGGTCCGCCCGGACCAGACGACGTGGAGCGGCAGGTGTCGACGGTGCCCTCGACGGGGCCGGCCAGCTCTTCCAGGCGCTCGGGCAACCGACTGTGGTAGCGGTCCCGCAGTACCTCAGCGCGCAGGGCGGTGGTCGTCACATCCATGCATCCAGTATCGCTGGTACGAGGGGCGCCATGGCAGATACCCGGCTCTCCTGCCGTATGGGGGGTCAGGCGCCGTCGATCTCCCCGGCATCTCACCAGCGGACCCCGCACCACATCATCACCCCCTCAGCCAATGGACGCTCGGTGCCGCCTAGTGGCGAGCATCGGCCGTATCCGGGCGATGACCGGGAGATGGTCGCTGGCGGTAGGAGGCAGGGTACGAATGTGACCGACGGTCGCCGAGCGGGCCATGATCTGGTCGATCCGGGCCAGTGCGAAGGCGGCGGGGAAGCTGAAGGCGAAGCCCCGTGCCGGTACGTTCAGCTGTGAGGTCAGCGGGGTCAGTCCACGGTCATCGACCGTGCTGTTGAAGTCGCCGAGGAGTATCACCGTGCGCGATGTGTCGGCGGCCACGGCCTTGGCCAACAGGTCGGCGCTTTCGTCGCGCCAGGACGATGCGAGGCCGGACGCGTGGACTCGGACAGAGGGGAGGTGCGCGACGTACACCGCGATCTCACGGTGCGGCGTGCGGACCATGGCGCGTAGCCCGCGGCTCCAGGGCTCTGTGATCCCGGATGGCCTGATGTCCAGCCTCTGGACGTCGGTGAGCGGGTGCTTCGACCAGAGTCCGACGGTGCCCACCACCGCGTGGTACGGGTAGCGCGGGGCAAGGGTTCTTTCGTAGACCGGCAGCGCCGCGGGCACCAGTTCCTCCAGGTCGATGAGGTCGGGCTCGGCATCGGCCAGGGCGCGGGCCGTGCCGGCGGGGTCGGTGTTCTCGTCGCTGATGTTGTGCTGCACCACGACGAGGTCTTGTCCACCAGGCTTCCTTCCGGGCAGGAGCAGCCCGCCGAAAAGGTACGTCCAGGCAGCCACCGGCAGGAGCAGGGCCACCAGCGCGAGTGCCGAGCGGCGCAGCAGCGCCAGACCGAGCAACGCCACGATCACCAGGCCGGACCAGGGCAGGAACGATTCCAGCAGACTGCCCAGGTGTCCTGGGACATTCGGAACCAGCCGATGGAATGCCAGCAGCACTGCTGTCAGCACTGCGAGCGCGGCAAGCATCCACCCCCGCGTCCAGCACGACCAGCCCTTTGCGTTCCCGCCCGCGGACCTCCACCTTGTCCTGCGGGGTGTTGACGTCTTCACCGCCGCCGACGCAACGCCGGCCCGCTCACCCATGGCTTCCCCTCCGCACGTCCTTTGCCCGCGTTCTTGCCCTCCAGGACGAGCCAGCTGGTGAATCGGGTTCTGCTCACCTCCAACTCGGCGACGGCCCGGACAGGGTGACGGCGACACGGCGGATCGTCGCCGCCGCCGCGCCCGATGAGCGGGGCAGACCCGTACCGCAGGTCCTGGTCCTCACGGTGTTCGACACCGATGCCGACATAGCCCGCGCCCTGGCGGCCAGCGCCACCGGATACCTGCTCAAGGCGGAGCGACCACAACTGTTGTTCGCCGCGATCCGGGACGCCGCCGCAGGGCGCACCGTACTGTCGGGAACCGTCGCCGACCGGATGATGTCCCGGATCCGCCCCCGGGTCGCCCTGACCGAACGAGAGCGGGACTCCTCAGCCACCTAGGAACTGTCCGGGCGATCATGCGTCCCGTTAGGGTGACTCGGCGGAGGGGCCTGATGAGTGCTGTGGAGATGAGTCGCGCGGATGCCGTGGCGCTCGTGCAGCGGATCATGCAAGCGGACTACGCCTCAGACGACGAGGTGGACGGCTGGCTGGACATGCTCGACAGAGCCCTGGCATGCCCGTCCGGTCATGTCAGCGGCTTGATCTTCTGGCCGCCGGAGCAGGAGCTTTCGGCTCATGAGGTAGTCGATGAGGCCCTGGCGTATCGGCCAATTGCCTTGTGAGGTCGGGACTCAACTCCGAAGCCAGATGAGCAGAGCTGCGGTGGTCGCGGTGCCGAGGAAGACGTAGGCGCGCTTGTCATAGCGAGTGGCCACGGCCCGGGACTGCTTCAGCCTGTTGATCGCTCGTTCGACGGTGTTGCGCTTCTTGTACCGATCTTCGTCGAAGCCGGGTGGCCGTCCGCCGCGTGAGCCTTTGCGCAGGCGGGCGGCCTGGCTATCGGACTTCTCCGGGATCGTGTGCCGGATGCCCCGGTGCGGCCGGCCCGGGCCGACCCGCGGAACGCGGATCTTCGCCAGCACCGTCTGGAACTGGGTGCAGTCCGCCCGCTGTCCGCCGGTGACGACCAGGGACAGCGGGCGGCAACGGCCGTCCGCGCTCAGGTGGAGTTTGCTGGTGAACCCGCCCCGCGAGCGGCCCAGGCCCTCACCTCCTGCACCACCTCCACCAGCCGGGCGAGCAGGCTCTGCCACGGTGTATCGCCCTGGTGTTCTGCCGCTTCGGCCCCCTTTGACGCGGGCGCCGACGGCGGTTCCGTCCGGGCACCGGCCGCGTGCTGATGGGCCCGCACGATGGTGGAGTCCACCGAGATGTCCCAGTCGATCTCGCCCGCGACGTCGGCAGCGGCCTGGACCTGCTGCAGCAGACGCTCCCACGTCCCGTCGGCCGACCACAGCCGGTGGCGTTCGTAGACGGTCTTCCATGGACCGAACCGCTCGGGAAGATCCCGCCACTGCACTCCGGTCCGCACCCGGTGCAGAATCCCATCGATCACCTGTCGATGATCCCGCCATCGGCCACAACGTCCATTGCTCACCGGCAAAAACGGCCGCAGCCGTTCCCACTCGGCATCTGTCAGATCGCCCCGCCCCATGCCCACGACAACGAGCCAGCCACAGGACGGTTGCGTGATCGCCCGGACAGCTCCTAGCCGGCGGCCTCACCAACCGGGAGATCGCGCGAGCCCTCTTTTTTCTCAGTGAGGCACGGTCAAGACCCACCTGGGCCGCATACACACCAAGCTGGGCGTGCAGACCAGGGCGGCCGCGGTGGCGACGGCCGCTCCGCACCGCCTGCTGCCGTGAGGAGCCAGGCCCACGCCCGGCGGAGCGGACGGCCGCTCGCCCAGCAGAACACAAGAGATCCCGGCAGGCGTCGGAGTACTCGCGTTCTTGACCGAGCGCCGCTCGGCTGTCGTCAACGCCTTCTTCGACCTCGCGGACACGATCATCACCGTCCGCAGCCTCATCCGCGGAGACTGGACCACCTCCCGGCTGGGGCACCCGCCCCCGATGCCATGACTGATCAGCCATTCACCAGGGCACGGGCGTGCCGTCCCAGGAGAAGAAGCCGCCGGTGGGGCCGTCGTCGGGCAGCAGGGCCAGGCGGACGGCTCCCTGGGCGGCCTCGGCCGGGTCGCCGCCCGCGGCGGCGGCCCGCGGATTGAGGTCGGTGGCCCGCAGGCCGGGGGCAAGCGCGTTGACCTTGAAGCCGTCCTGCTCCAGCGTCTGGGCGTAGAGGACGGTCAGGGCGTTGAGCGCGGTCTTGGACGACCGGTAGGCGGCGGCGCCACCGCTTCCCGGGGTGAACTGCGGGTTGGGGCTCGTGCTCCAGGTCAGCGAAGCGGTGCCGCTGGAGATGTTGACGATGCGTGGGTGCGGGGATCGGCGCAGGACGGGCAGGAAGGCGTTGGTCACCGCCACCACCCCGAACACGTTGGTCTCGTACGTACGCCGGAACTCCTCGACGCCGGTGTCGGCCGGCGGGGCCAGTGACGGTGAGATGCCGGCGTTGTTGACCAGTACGTCCAGGCGGTCGACGTAAGCCGCGGCCTTCGCGATGCCGTCGGGATCACTCACGTCGAGGACCAGCAGGCGGGCGCCCGCGCCGATCTCCTCGACGGCCCGCTGTCCGCGCCCGGCGTCGCGGGAGCCCACGTACACGGTGAGGCCCTCGGCGGCGAGCAGCCGGGCGATATGCTTGCCGATGCCCTTGTTGGCGCCGGTGACCAGAGCTGCGCGTTCGTTCATGGCGACCACGGTGCCCTGGCGGTGGAGGCCCTGCCAGGGGCAACCTATACCAGGCAGGCCGTGGGAGGTGGCATGGCACGGCAGGAGTTGGCTGCTTTCTGCTGGACCGCCGGGCGGGTCTGCGCCCGCAGGAGTTCGTCCTTGCGGCGACAGGCGCGGCGCGCCGTAATCCGGGTCTGCGCCGTGAAGAGGTGGCCGAGCTCGCCCACATGTCGGTCGACTACTACGCGCGGCTGGAGCAGGCCCGGGGACCGCGGCCGTCGGCCCGGATCCTGGACGGGCTGGCCCGGGCGCTGCGGCTCACGCCGGCCGAGCGCAGCCATCTGTTCCGCCTGGCGGGATCGAGCGTGCCGCCCGGCGTCAGCGCCGTGCGGCGGGTGCGTCCGCATGTGGCCCGGATGCTGGAGCGACTGCCGGAGACGGCCGCCGTCGTCACGGACGCGACGTACGGGGTCATCGCCTGGAACCCCCTGGCCCGGGCGCTGCTCGGCGGCGACCTCGGAGGCAGGACGACGAATCTGGCCCGGCGCCGCTTCCTGGACCAGGCGCGGACGTATGAGAGCTCCAGCACCGAGGAGTTCGGGCACATCGCGGTGGCGCGGCTGCGACGGGCCGCCGACCGCTATCCGCATGACCCGCAGCTGACCGCTCTGCTGGCCGAACTGCACGCCGGCAGCGAGGAGTTCCGGCAGATCTGGGAGACGCGTCCGGTCCACGCTCCCGGGCACCGCACCAAGACGCTCGACCACCCCCGGAAGCCGGCCCGCTGCGGTTGAACTGCGACGTCCTGCTCGTGCCCGAGGACGACCAGGAAGTCGTCCTGATCACGGCGGACCGCGGGTCGCGAGCCGCGCGAACCCTGCGACGGCTGGCCGGACAGGCGGCCTGAAACGGAAGACACGCACAACACGCCGCCTGCCTGCACGGCCTTGGGGACGAAGCCCTGATCCCGGATGTCCAGAACTGGATCAAGTCCAGTAGGGATGCGGCCGCGCGTCCGACATACGGCGGTCGAGGTCGTGCAGCCCCTCCCGTATCTTCGCCGCATGCGGATCCTCGAACTCCGTGAGGATCGCCAGCGCCTGTTGCCAGCTTGTGCGGGCGGCCTCGTGTTCACCCGCGCCCAATTGAACGTCACCGAGGCTGCCCAGGGTATGGCCCTCCCCCCACCGGTTGCCCACGTCCCGGTGCGCTTCGAGGGCCTGGTGATAGCGCTCGACCGCGTCCTCCCAGCGGCGGAGCCGATGGGCGATCGCGCCGAGCAGGTGGAGCACGTTGCCTTCGAACCAGCGGTTGCCCATGGCGCGCAGGAGGACCAACGCCTCCTCCAGGTGGTCTCCGGCCTCGTCGAACCGTCCCAGTCGCTGGCAGGCGTCGCCCAGATTGGTCAGGGCGATGGCTTCCCCCCAGGCACAGCCGTGGATCCGTGCCATGGCGAGCCCGCGACGACCGTATTCGACGGCCTTCTCGAGTTGGTCACCCTGCAGGTAGGCGTTGCCCATGCTGACCATGCACCGTCCCTCGCCATCGATGTCCGCGAGCTCGCGGTACACGCACATCTGCTGTTGATAATGCTCTATGGCCTCGTCGAGCCGGTTCATCTGCGTCAGAGCGTCGGCCACTCCCCCGAGGCTCCAGGCCTCGCCCCTGCGGTCACGGGCGGCGCGAGCGGCCGCAAGAGCCGTCCGGGACGTCTCGAGCCAGTCGTGCAGGTGCCTGCCCAGGTAGAAGAAGCCCCACATCATGGCGGCCAGTCGCCAGGCGTCACCCGGCCGACCGGACGCGGCTGCCCGATGGACGGCTGCGACGAGGTTGCCTCTCTCCATCTCGCACCACTGCACTGCCTGTTCCTGGGTCGTGAAGGCCAGGGGGTGGCACCCGGGAGCGACCGGTTGCGAGGGGACCCGTGCGCGGTCGGGGGTGAGGAGAGGGTAGGCGGCATCGACGGTGTGCAGGTACCAGGACAGGAGCCGCTCCAGGGCCTGTTCCCGTCCGGCCGGCGGCTCGTCGGCGAGGAGTTGTTCGCCGGCGTAGGTGCGCAGCAGATCGTGCGTGGTGTAGCGGCCCGGGAGGCTTTCGGTCAGCAGATGGGCCCGGGTGAGCTCGCCGAGCAGACCGCGGGTCTCGCGCAGCGGCAGCCCGGCGAGGGCCGCGACCCCGGGCGCGGAGAAGGCGTCTGTGCCGGGGTGAAGGCCGAGCAGACGGAACAGCCTCGCGGCCGGTGCGGAGAGCGCCTCGTAGGACCACGAGAAGACAGCGCGTACGTCGGTGTTGAGTTCGCCGCTGGAAAAGGCGTCGAGGCTGCCGTGATCCTCCCGCAGGTCCTCGGCGATCACGCTCAGCGGGAAACGGGGCTGGATCGCCGCACGGGCCGCCACGATGGCCAGCGCCAACGGCAGCCTGCCGCAGCGCTCGATGATCTCGTCCACCGCTTGCGGCTGCGCCGCCACCCGCTCGGCGCCCAGGCGACGTATCAGCAGGGCACGCGCGTCTGCGGGCGTCAGCTGGTGAAGGGTGACCGGGTGTGCGCCGTGGCCGGCGATGAGACCGGTGAGCTGGTTCCGGCTGGTGATGATGACCAGGCAGCCGGTCGCACCGGGTAACAGGGGACGGATCTGTTCGACATCGCGTGCGTTGTCGAGAACGATCAGCATCCGCCGGTCGGCGAGCAGACTGCGGTACAGGGCCGCCTGGGCGTCGAGTCGGGAGGGAATCCTCTGCGGGGGGACGCCGAGCGAGTCGAGGAAGATACGGACCGCTTCCCCCGGCGGCATGACCGGGTTGGCGGGGTCGAAACCGCGCAGATTGATGAAGAGCTGTCCGTCGGGGAACTGGTCGGCGATCTCGTGGGCCCAGTGCACAGCCAGGGTGGTCTTGCCGATGCCGGCCATGCCGCCGATCACCACCGCGGGCGGGGGCTGGCCATGCGCGGGCAGCAGGGCGCGGGCCTGGCCGAGTTCGCTGATCCGGCCGGTGAACGTGGGCAGGTCCGCGGGCAGTTGAGCGGGCCGAACTGGGGTCGCGGGGGGTGGCGGCACGAGGGTGTGCGCGGGGGAATCCTCCTGTTGCCGGCCTGCCGCCGAGGGGTTCAGCGACGCGTCCGCAGCCAGAATGCGCTCGTGCAGTTGACGCAACGGCGTTGAGGGTTCGATGCCGAGCTCGGCCACCAGGACACGCCGTGTCCTGCGGTAGCACGCCAGGGCCTCGGCCTGCCGCCCCGACCGATAGAGGGCCAGCATGAGCAGCTGGCACAGCCGTTCCCGCAAGGGATACTCCTCCACCAGCGCGCGCAGCTCGGCGATCACCTCGTCGTGCCTGCCGAGTTGGACATCGCTGTCCAAGCGGGCCTCGAGTACGGACAGCCGCTTCTC
This sequence comes from Streptomyces spiralis, assembly GCF_014654675.1. Lineage (GTDB taxonomy): Bacteria > Actinomycetota > Actinomycetes > Streptomycetales > Streptomycetaceae > Streptomyces > Streptomyces spiralis. The sequence goes on along the minus strand of NZ_BNBC01000062.1, from coordinate 20,582 downwards.
GTTCAGGCGGGTGCGTTCCGCATGGGCGAGCGGGCCGGGAAGGCCGGCCAGCGGTGTTTCGTGCCATTCCTCGAGCGCGGCGTGCAGCAGATCGGCAGCGGCGGAAACCTCGCCCATGGCGTGCAGCTTCTTCGCCCGCGCGACTTGCTGTTCAAATATTCCCAGGTCAAGAGCCTCGTCCGGCACCTGCGCCAGGTATCCGTTGGCAGCCGAGACGATCAGCTTGGGTGACTCGCCGACTCCGCGAGAGGGTTCCAGCACTTTCCGCAGGCGTGACACATACGTCCGCAGCACCGACACTGCCGCCGCCGGAGGCTGCGCCCCCCACACCGCATCAATGAACTCGTCGACGGTGACCAAGTGACCCCGCCGCAGCAACAGCACCGCCAGTACCAAGCGCTGCTGACGCGGCCCCAGGTCGACTTCTCGCCCGCCGTGCCATGCCCGGACCGGCCCGAGCACGGCGAAACGCCAGGCGCCGTGCTCAAGGGCAGCCTTCGTGCGCTCGCCGCGCCGAGGAGGTTCCCCATGGCGAGGGACGGCTTGCTCTGCCGGCTGCGGCGCACGATGTGCCGGTTCCGGTTCCTCCTTGCCGACGTCGGCGTTCGACGACGATCTCCCGGCGGAGCGGGACACAGGCACCCGGTCACCACGGACGGCGCCGGACGGCACAGGCCTGTCGGCAGCAGGCCTGCCTGCGTCATGATTCCACTCCGTACTCATGGCAATCTCCTGGCTGCCGTGTCACTCGTGGCAGACAGGGTGGTCTGCACGCCGCGGCCGCCGCTGTCCGGCGGCAAACGCATCGCAGCAGCCCTTCATCGATGGGGACATCGCGTTCGGTTCGCCTTCTTACGTTGACGAGTTGAGACTCGGGTCGCCTGGACCGGGAGACACTGCAGGTCGCTGTGGAGTTCGATCCTGACACGGCCCTTGGCTCCCGTACCCCTTGCAGCACGGGTATTACGTGACTGAGACGATTCAGACGGAGGTTCTGCGCCTTCCGTCCGGCTGCGCGGGTCCGGCCCGGGCCGGCCGGGAGTCCCGACCACAGCCGGCCCGGGCCGACAGCGTTTCCAACGCCGCAGACACCTGAAACGATGTGTGGGAGGCCGCGCAGCTGTGCCGCCAAGCGGTGCCATGACCTGTGACCCGGCCGCCGAGGAAAGCTCCGGGAGAGTGAGCGGCGTGGTGGGAGACCCGAGCGTGGTCAGACAGGCTGGCCGATGGGCCGGACGGTCATGGTGTTGAGGTCGACTCCCGCGGGCTGGTCGAGGGCGAAGCAGACGGCCTCGGCGATGGGCTGGGGAGGCAGGGCGAAGGGGGGAACGCCGGCGCCTTGCCAGAAGGGCGTGTCGATCATGCCAGGGTTGACAAGAGTGACACCGACGCCGCGGTTCGTGGCGTGCAGCCGCAGGTTCTCGGCGAGCCCCGTGACGGCCCACTTGGTGGCTGAGTAGAGATTGCCGGGAGAGTTCTTCAGCCCGGCGACGCTGCCGATGAGCACCAGCCGTCCGCCGGAGGACTCAAGGTGGGGCAGGGCGGCATGGGCCAGCAGGGCGGGGCCGAGGACGTTGGTGAGGACCATGGGGGACCACCGTGTCGGGTCGCCGGCCCCGATGGTGTCACCGGTCATGAATCCGGCGTTGGCCACCGCCGCGTCAAGGGCGCCGAAGTACTCCACGGTGCGGGTCACGGCGGACTGGGTGTCCTCCCAGTCCGCCGCGTCCGAGACAAGACCCAGCAGCCGGTCGGGGTGGCCGGTCTCGTCGAGGAATGTCTTCAGCTTGGTCTCGCTGCGACCGGTGACCGCCACATGGTGGCCGCGGTCGAGGAGCAGCCGGGCGGTATAGGCGCCGATGCCGCTGGTCGCGCCGGTGATCAGTACGGTCTTGCTGGCCATGGTCAGGCTCCTGAGGTGTCGATGCAGGACGGCGGACGGCGGCACTCGCCGAAGGAGTGCCGTTCTAGTCCGCCGACCTCAGGAAACCGACGCCGTCGGAGGCGGACAAGGTCGCGCTTATGGGGGTATAAACACAACCTGTTTAGCGACCGGGCCATCAGTACCCTGGACGAATGGAATCTCCGTCCGAAAACCACATCGGTGATCCCACCGACAACCGCTCGGACATCCGCGATTTCCTCATCAGCCGACGCGCCAAGCTCTCCCCGGAGCGGGTCGGACTGCCCACGAGCCGACGCCGCCGGGTTCCGGGACTACGGCGCGAGGAGGTCGCGGCCCTCGCCGGCGTGAGCACGGAGTGGTACACACGGCTGGAGAGGGGCCACATCGGCGGTGTCTCCGAGGATGTGCTGGAAGCGGTCGCGCAGGCGTTGCTCCTCAATGACGACGAGCGCACCTACCTGCTCGATCTGGCCAGAGCGGCTCGCCCCACCCGCCGCAGGTCGCACCGCCGCAGGGACGTCAGGATCCCGTCCTCTGTCCAGTGGATGGTGGACTCCATGACCATGGCCCCCGCCTTCGTACGCATCGGCCGTCTGGACATCGTCGCGAGCAACGCACTGTGCAGGGCCCTGTACTCACCGATGTTCCACAGCGACACCACCCGCGACCGGGGCTTCGCCAATTTCCCCCGCTACTTCTTCCTCGACCCCGGCTCCCGCGACTTCTTCGTCGACTGGGAAGAAGGCGCGAGGACCACGGTCGCAGTGCTCCGCGCCGAAGCCGGACGTGAACCTCACGACCGGGCCCTGCGCGAGCTCGTCGGCGAACTGTCCACGCTCAGCCCCGACTTCCGCACCATGTGGGCCAGCCACGACGTCCGGATCCGTCACGAAGGCGTCAAGCGGCTGAACCACCCGGAAGTCGGCGGTCTGGAGATGACCTTCCGCTCCCTGAACCTGCCCCTGCCTCAGCGGGCCGTCCACGACCTGATCATCTACGCGGCCGAGCCGGGCACCCCCTCGGAGGACCGCCTCAGACTCCTCGCCAGTTGGACAGCACCGCAGACCTCACCCACGGACTCGATCCGCCCGCCTCGCTGATCTCACGCGTTCGTGGGGACCGAGGACCTGCGTCCCGGCACGCTCACGGAGAGGCGGAGAAGAACATCCCGGAATGTCTCCCTCAGCGACTCAGCGACTGAGGCAGCCACCGAAATGCTTGGGTCGCTGCCTCAGTCGCTGGACAAAGAAGCAGGTCAGAGGGCATAGGCACGCCGAGGCAGCGACTGAAGCGACTGAAGGTTCCCATCAGGGGAACGAATTCGCGCGCATGAGCGAATGTCCGGAGTCAACCCGGATCCTCGGTCGCTTCGGTCGCTGACCTTGCTGAGTGACGCGCCTGACCTGGCCTTATCTGCAGCGACCCAAGCCGACGGCGGTGCTTTGGTTCAGTCGCTGAGGCCGCATTCCTCCTTCCCCCACATGAGGGACGACACGAACCGTCAGTGACAGGGTGAGCGAACGGCTGGGCGTGGTAAGGCGCATGCGGGGCTCACAGCACACCGCGCCGGGTGAGGTTGTGCATCACCTCTCGTACGCCGAACGTCCACGGTGCGGCCTGTTCGCTGGTGGTGACCT
>NZ_BNBC01000062.1:0-17010 GCF_014654675.1 Streptomyces spiralis | reverse complement strand
TGACGAGAGCGCCGAGCCGGGGGCTGGAGATCCGTACGATGTCGCCGTGCTCGTGGGTGAACCCCGAGCCGGGTGTGAGCCGGACCGCGACGTACTGCGCTGGAAACAGGCTCAGCACCCCATGGCCTTGTTGCGCGACACCGGTGAACTGCGCCGGATCGTCGAGCCCGAGGCCGCCCGGGCCCGGCCCGCTGAGATCCGCGCCCTGTCCGACGCCTTTGCTGCCATGGAGGACGCAGCGGGAGGATCCGGGCGCGGTGGATACATCGAGGCTGACATCGCCTTCCACAGCGCCCTGCTCGATGCGAGCGGCAACCGTCTTCTCGGTTCGCTGGGCCGCGCGATCGACATCGCGCTGGAACACCGTTTCATCGTCAGCACCCAAACCCCCGGTGCCGCCGAGGCCTCGCTGCCGGCCCACCGCGCCGTCGTGGAAGCCGTGGCGGCCGGCGATCCCGCGGCGGCGGCCGCGGCCGTCCTGATGATCATCGAAGCGGCCGAGCAGGAGATCGCCACGTCGCCCGGGCTGCCACAGGACCACGGTTGACCCGGCACGGCCGAAAACGGACCCGCCAAGGGAATCACCGCGACGAGTCCGGGAGCCGCAATCAGGTGCTTTCCGGGTCCAGTCGGCTTCGGCCGTCGGCCCTTTCGGCTCCGTCTCGTCCTTGCCGAAGACCGCGGTGTCGGTGGATGTGCTGATCAGGAGGGGTTCCTTTCCGGTGGCCTGGTGCCGCCGACGACCCCGACCGGGCGGCAGCAGCGGAGAGGTCAGGCGCGTCCGGCTCCGACCGCCCTAAAGCGGAACATTGCTCCGGTTATTATTCGGAGCAACCTACCGCATGTCAAACAGTGCGGGAGGACGGCGGCGCGAAGGCGTCCCGGTGCTCAGGGCCGCGTCGGCGGAACGCGGCCCGGAGCGGGGAGGGAGGTCTGCCCGAATGCAGCAGCCCCGGGCAGACCGATCCGTAACACCCGCCGACCAGACCATGGCGGCTTGACGGGGGCGTGCCGGTGGCCGCCCAACCGGGAGGCGACAGGACAACCTCACCCACACGCCTGACAACGGCACCCACGGGAAAACGGTTCACTTTCCGAGCACCTCGACAAGGCGGAGTCGTCATGGTCCGGGTTCATCCGGCAAGACACCCGAGCGGGCCACCTCGGCGTACCAGCGAGCGCTGGCCTTGGGAATGCGGGTACCGGTCGGGTACTCCACGTAGACGATGCCGAAGCGCTTGCTGTAACCGTGCGCCCACTCGAAGTTGTCCAGCAACGACCAAACGAAGTAGCCGCGCACCTCCACACCGTCGTCGATCGCCTGGTGTACCGCGGCCAGGTGACCGCGCAGGTAAGCAATCCGCTCGGGGTCATTGATGCGGCCGAAGGGGTCGGCGTAGTCGTCGAACGCCGCGCCGTTCTCCGTGATGACCAGCGGCAGCTCCGGGAAGTCCGACGCCAGCCGGCGCAGCAGGTCGTACAGGCCGGTCGGGTCGATGGCCCAACCCATGGCGGTGGTGTCGCCGGGCGGTTGGTGGAAGGCGACCCGATCCGCCCCCGGCCAAGGGCTGTGGGAGCTCCTGCCGTGCCCGTCCAAGGTGTGGGTACCACCGTCGGCGGCCTCGGAGACGACGGTGGGCGTGTAGTAGTTGACGCCGAGGAAGTCCAGCGGCTGATGGATCCGCCACAGGTCGCCGTCACGTACGAACGACCAGTCGGTCAGTGCCGCGGTGTCCTCGAGCAGGTCTTTCGGGTATGCGCCCTTCAGCATCGGGCCGGTGAAGATCCGGTTGGCGAGAGCGTCGATCCGACGGGCGGCGTCGGCATCGGCGTCGCTGCCGGTGAGCGGGCGGACCTGGCGGAAGTTGAGAGAGACCGAGCACTGAGCGGCGGGAATGCGGTCACGCAGCGCCTGGACGGCCAGGCCGTGAGCCAGATTCAGGTGGTGGGCGGCGCGCAGGGCGGCCACCGGCTCGGCGCGGCCCGGGGCGTGGACGCCGGAGCCGTAGCCGAGGAAGGCACTGCACCAGGGCTCATTGAGTGTGATCCAGGTCTTGACCCGGTCACCGAGGGCATCCGCGACAAGAGCCGCATAATCGGCGAACCGCTGCACCGTGTCACGATCGGGCCAGCCTCCGGCGTCCTCCAGGGCCTGCGGCAGGTCCCATTGGTAGAGCGTGGCAACGGGCCGGATGCCCTTGTCCAGCAGTTCGTCGACGAGCCGCCGATAAAAGTCGAGTCCCTTCTGATGGCCGGGTCCGCGGCCGGCGGGCTGGATCCGGGGCCAGGCGAGGGAGAAGCGGTAGGCGCCCAACCCGAGTTCGGCCATGAGAGCGACGTCTTCGCGCCAGCGGTGATAGTGGTCAGTTGCTATTTCGCCGGTGTCGCCGTTGCGGACCCGGCCTGCGGTACTGGCAAAGGTGTCCCAGATGGACGGCGCGCGGCCGTCCTTGGTGATGGCCCCTTCGATCTGGTAGGAGGCGGTCGCGGAACCCCAGAAGAAGTTCTCGGGGAACATGCGGGCGGGGTCCGAGGCGGCTCCGGTCCCTTGGGCTGCGGTGACCACGTACGTCCTTTCGATTTCCATATGAGGTCGGTTCGCGGACGACGCGAACGCCGTACCGGTGTGTGGCGGCCCAGTGGCTTCACGCGGGCCGATGCGGCGGATCAGCCCTCGGCCACTCCTGCCGCGGGGGAAGAGTGGGGCGGGCAGCCGCCGGGCCGGTCGGGCTCGCCAGAGCATGATCTGCAGCGATACGTCGAGCCTGGGCAGCACACCATGGGTGCCGATCACCGGCATGAGCGGGATGCCGCACCGCTTGCGACGAAGCTGCTTCTGGTGACAGCAGCGCTGCAGACCGGGTTGGCACGTCCCCTCAGGTCTACGACTCTCAAGGGTGGGTACGTTCCCAAATTGGGGTGGAAACGTACCCACCCCTGCACGGAAGACTCACGGCAGCGAAGGGATATGTCAACAACCCCAACGCAACTCTTCACCGTCCGGAAGCGGTCGCGCTCGGTTTCCTGGGGAGGAGGCCGCCCGGCCGACAGCAGCGTCTGCAAGAATCATTGCTGGTCATCTCCGCGGCGGCCACAGCCGCGGCTGCTGGGAGAGGAGCGCGGAGCACATGGCTGGGAATCGCCGACCAACGATCAAGACGGTCGCAGCCCGGGCCGGTGTGGGACGGACGACGGTGTCCCGTGTCGTCAACGGCTCGCACCAGGTCAGTTCCGATGCGCGATCGAGGGTCCTGGCCGCGATCAAGGAACTCAACTATGTGCCCAACTCGGTGGCCCGCGGCCTGGTGACCGACCGCACCAACTCGGTGGCTCTGGTGATCCCGGAATCCGAGAGCCGACTGGGTGCGGAACCGTTTTTCGCCGCGCTGATCCGCGGGGTCAGTGCGGCCCTCGCCGAGAGCCGCACCCAGCTGCAACTGACGCTCGTCCGCGACCAGGCCGAGCGGGATCAGCTGACCGAGTCGGTGACAGCGCGTCGCGTGGACGGCGTACTCCTGGTCTCCATTCGCTCCGGCGACCGGTTGCCCGCCGTACTGGAGGAGACGGGTCTGCCCACCGTCCTGGCCGGCCGCCGCGACGCAGATGAGCGATTGAGCTACGTGACCTGTGACAACACCGGAGGAGCCACCGAGGCGGTCCGGCACCTGCTGCGCGGCGGCAGGACCCGGATCGCCACGATCACCGGACCGCCGGACATGGACGTCGGCCGCAGCCGACTCGCCGGCTGGCGTGACGCGCATCACGAAGCGGGGATTCCCGCGAGGGAGCAACTGATCGAAGCGGGCGACTTCACCGAGGAGAGCGGTCGCCGCGCGATGCATGCGCTTCTCGAACGCGCCCCCGATCTGGACGCCGTCTTCGTCGCCTCCGACCTCATGGCGGTCGGGGCCCTGTCCGAACTGCGCCGCCAGAAACGAAAGATACCCGATGATGTCGCCATTGTCGGGTTCGAGGACTCCCCCCTTGCTCGTCTCACCGATCCACCCCTGACGACAGTGCGTCAGCCGGTGGAGGAACTGGGCCGCACCATGGTCCGGATCCTCACCGACATCACCCAGCACGGCGCGGCACGGCAACAACTGACACTGCCCACAGAACTGGTCGTACGCAAGTCGTCCCCGTGAGCGGTTCCTGAGAGAGCCGCTGCCCTCCAGGAGGCAGTCCTTCGGCCGGACGGCGTATCGGAACGGCCACTGCTGGAGAGCGCGCCCCGCCGAGGGGGTGCGCCGGTCTCGTCCCGGGGACGGTCCGGCCCGCCGGCCCCATGGCGGGCCGGATACTGTCGACTGGCGCCCGACGCCTCACAGAGGCAGTGTTATGCCGAGCTGTTGCATGGCGGTCGACGGCGGGCCACCCTCGGAGCGCTCGGTCTTGTAACCCTTCACACGGGGCGCGAGGGTGCGCGGGTCGACGGCTTCCGCGGGGGCGCTCTTCGCGTACAGGCCACCCGGCTGACTGTCCCTGTCGTGAGGCAGCAACCAGAAGACTCGGCGGCGGAACGTGCCGGAAGCGCGGGAGGCCTTGGCGGTGGAGCCGAGGAGGGCATAACCGACCATGCGCCCGTCGCGATGGTAGGCGGGCCTTCCCTTACGGGTGGGCAGCCGGTCCAGACTCTGGCGGACGTAGTCGAGCTGTTCGATGTCCTCCAACCACACAAGCTCCGTCTCGTGGCTGATCTCGTCCTCAGTGATCAGGGAGCTCATCCGCAGGCTTCCCCCTCGTAGTCGGTGAGCAGTCCGATGCCCGGGTAGTGCTTGCGCTGATTGGACAGGATCATCTCCTTGGGCGAGGCCAGTCCTACGAGTTCCCGTGTGCGCGCGGCGAACGCCCGCGAGGACATGACCGGTGCACCTTCATTCTGGCACCAGGCCTTGTAGGCGGAGTAGAGCGCCGTCTGCTCGGCACGCAGCTCCGGGCCGAGCATGCAGCACTCCTCGTAGAAGCGGCCTGTGTGGTCCTCGGTCTCGGCGTAGGCGGTGGTGGCGATCCGGACCCGCTCGGGACCGGTGAGGTCGCGGTCGCCGGAAAGGTAGCGACGTGCGCCGGCGATGAGCCAGCCCAGGATGCCGGGGCCTTCCTCGGTCACCAGGATGTCCGCCAGGTTGTCGATCTTGCGGTGGTCGGGGACCACCCGCTCGAACGGGATCAGCCGCATGCGTCGCCAGAACGCGAAGCCTCCGGTCCCGACTTCGGGTCTGTGGTTGCCGAGCAGCCAGAGCTTGTGGGTGGGTTCGAAGCTGAAGAAGTCCTGCCGCATACGGCGCGCCTTGATCCGGTCCCCTCCGGTGAGCAGCTTCACGCGAGCCTCGTCGAACTTGTCACCCGGTTTGACCTCGGAGCAGACGATGACGCGCCGGCCGTGGAGCTCGGCCAGGTCCGTGGGATGGCCCTCGTAGGGACGGGACATCAGGAAGCCGGGCGGGGCCGCGTCGGCGTAGTCGCCCAGAAGTTTCATCAGCACGTCCAGCAGGACGGACTTGCCGTTCTTGCCGGAGCCGAACAGGAAGGGCAGGACCTGGCCGCCGACATCGCCGGTGATGGAGTAGCCCAGCAGCAACTGCAGGTAGGAGATCATCTCCCGGTCCTCGGCCTCGCTGCCGAAGGCGTCGGTCAGGAAACGCTCCCATCGAGGGGTGGGCATGAGCTGTGGACCGACCGTGGTGGAACGCGAGTGGAAGTCCTTGTTGGGATCGGGGGTCTTCATCAGGCCGGTGCGAAGGTCGACGACTCCGTCGGGAGTGCACAGCGCATAGGGATCGGCGTCGAGGAGCGCGGCGTTCAAGACCATGCCCGGGGCCGACTTGGCCTGGGTGAGCATGGCGTTGATACCCGTCGTCGACAGAGCACGGCGGCGGTGCTGCTGCAGAGCCACAGTGGTGAAGACGCCGCGGGGGTCGTGGGTGGCGATGGCTTCGGCGAGGTCACCGGCTGCCCACAGCACGGTGTCGTCCTCGTCGATCTGCCAGCGGGTGGTGTCCCACCGGTACCAGCCGATTCCGGGGACGTGCCGGTAATCGTTGGCGTAGAGCTTGACGAACAACTTGGCGTTGCCGCGGTCGGTGAGAGTGTCGGGAAGCAGCCCTGCGGCGGTCGCCTGTCCGGCAGAGACCCGGGAGGCGTCCGCCTGTGCCGGCAGCGGCACGGTGGCCGACGTGGCGGCGGGACGCGCTTGGGCGCGGATCTGCGCGGCAACCGATTCCGGGTCGAAGTCGAAGAGGGTCTCGGTCTCGTTGCGGGGTGAGGTCATGGGCGCCCCTCCTGCGGGTGGAGGGGACGCTTGCGGCCCGCTGTCAGGCCACTGCGGATGATCTGCGCGGCGCGGCGTTCCTGACCCGGGCGGGCGGTGGCCGCAGCCTGGGTCAGGGCTTGCACGGCCTCTTCCTCGGTGAGGCGGCTGGCAGCGACAAGGCCTCCAAGGGTGTAGGCAGCCCGGTTCAGCGCGTCGGAGAACCCGGCGCCCTCCGTCACCTTCCCGCAGGCCTCAACCGGGGCCAGCACGGACGAGAGCATGCGCTGGATGCGATCGCGACCGCCGCCCGCCGCCAGGACGGCCTGCCGGGCGCGCGGAGGGACCGGACGGGGCGCGGGAATGCTGGCCGGCAGGTGACCGGTGCGCTCCAGCTCCTGTGCGAGCCAGACCGGCAGGGCGGCCGGCTCACGGACCGCGCCCACTGGGGTGTACGTGCCGGCGTCGGTCGTCGTGCCGGGGGCGATGATGTAGCCGCCGTGCGCGCGGACGTCGACCTGCCAGGCCAGCGCGGTCCCCTGGCTCGAGCCGGAGGAGCAGCGCCAGCGCCGGTTGTCCGTGGTCCGGTACCAGACATGCAGGCCGCCCGAGGGCGTACGGACCCGCAAAGCGGTGTGGTCGTCGGCGGGGCTGGGATGGCCCCGCAGGGCCGCCAGTACGGCAAGGGTGTGGAAGCCGTTGGCGAGCCCGGTGAGGTCGATGTGGTCGGCGATGGGAATGCCGGGGAGGATGCGATCCCTGCTGGGGGGCTGGGTGGGGTGGGCGTCGATGTCGATGACGACCAGACCGGCCGGGCCGCAAGCGATGCCGACGCCGAACTCCGGGTGGGCGCCCCACCACTGGGAAATGCGGCGCTGGTCGAGAGTGGCGGCGTGGAACCCGTGGCACCAGCGTCCTGCGGGAAGGCAGGGGCATTCGGCGGGAGCGTGCCGAGCGGCCCGGCAGTGCGTGCAGTTCGCCGCCGGGGTCTTGCGGCCCGCGGCGAGGGGGTGCACGGGCCAGCCGCGGCGTGCACACCATCTGGCGGTGGCGAGCATGGCTGAGGCTGAAGACTCCGGGGCAGGCTGCTGTGAGTCGCCAGGAGAGAAACGCAGCTCAGCAGGCATCGCAACCCCCTATCAGCGACCGAAGCGACTCAATGACAGACACAGCGTAGCGAATGAGCCCCGCGAGGTCGGGAATACATGCCGACGAGCACTGCGCCGTGCCGGTGGCGAAACCCCCAGCGGCTCAAGAGGAAGGGCAGCGACTCAGCGCTCTTCAGTCGCTGTCCCATCGGTATCAGAAAACCGCAGGTCAGCCGATGCCCAGAACACAGAACAGCGACTGAAGCGACTGAAGGCTCCTATATATATGCACGCGCACGCGCACGAATGTCTTCATATACCCGGAACTTGAGTCGCTTCGGTCGCTGCGGGTCTCGCAGCACCCCTCTGACCTGCCGCTTTTGTGCTGGGTAGAGGAGCGACCGAAGGATCGCTGAGTAGCTGTGTCTTCAGTCGCTGTGCCGGCAGCCCGCCTCCTGTGCAGCGACTGAGCGACTGAACCCAGCGACCGGACGACCGGCGCCATGGTGCTGGATGCCCGTGGCGCCGGTGCTTCCTCCCCCATCGAGTCGCTACGGCCGCTTGTCCTCCTCAGGTCCGGGACGGCTTTGACATACTGGCGCGATGCCGTCACCACGGGAGATGGATCCTGAGCCGATAACGGCCGACCCCCCGCATACGGAGGATCGCCCGCTGCTCACCCAGTCCTGGCTCGATCTGGCTTTTCTTCACTGGGCCGTCGAGCCCGGCGTGGTTGCACCGCTGCTGCCTGCCGGTACACGACCGGACACGCTGAACGGCGTGACGTACGTCGGACTCGTCGCCTTCCGGATGCATCGGGTGGGATGGTTCCGCCTCCCCGGTATGCCGTACCTCGGTTCCTTTCCCGAGACCAACGTCCGCCTGTACTCGGTCGACATGCAGGGTCGGCGCGGCGTGGTCTTCCGCTCCCTGGACGCCTCCCGGCTGCTGCCTGTAGTGGTCGGCCGCATCGGATTCGGTCTGCCCTACGTCTGGTCCAAGATGGAAGTCCGCCGGGAGGGCGACACTGGTGGCTACACCAGCCACCGGCGTTGGCCGGGACCCCGTGGTGCCCGCAGCAGGCTCGTGGTCCGGGTCGGCGGGCTGATCGAGGAACCATCGGAGTTGGAGCACTTCCTGACGGCCCGCTGGGGCATGCACAGTACGTTCTTCGGACGCTCTCTGTAGTTGCCGAACGCCCACCCCCGCTGGCCGCTGCACCGTGCAGAGCTCCTCTCCTGTGACGAGAGCTTGGCGTCTGCGGCAGGCCTTCCCCCGCTGGTCGAGGAGCCCGTGAGCGTTCTGTACTCCCCGGTGTCCCGGTCCGGTTCGGGCCCCCGCCCCGTGCGACCGGGGGCATCCCCCAGCCGTGAGCTGGCCCGTGCCCTGCCTTGGACCAGCCGTAGCCAGCAGCAGGAAGTAGCCGAGTTGCTCGCGCATCTGCCGGACCGCCTCGCATCCGGATGTCCCCTCTGCGCGCCTGCGGCTGCCGGCGGTCGGCGGGAGCCGGCGGAGCAAGGTCGTGTGTCAGTACGTGAGACAGGTCATGTAGCCCGCATGGCCGCGGGTAGTACCTGGCTTTGGCGGCCGGGGCGATCGGCAGAACGGTCCGCAGTCGCTACCAGGCCGGGGTTGGTGGTGAAAGCGAGGCCGCAGCAGATGAGATGAGCCGCCGCGGACGCCGTCGGCCGGCCCGTCGGAGAAGGTGACGCTCCGTCGCGGGTGCTTCCGGGAGCCCTGCCTCTTCGAACGAGTGGTCCCTCATGCGAGCAGATGGTTCACTGAGGGTACTAATGTTCTGAACACGTCAACTTCCAAGGAAAGGCAAAATATGCTTCTGACCTGGGGTTTCACACAATCACAAACGTTGCTCACCTACTCACTCACTCAAAACCGACCTCGAACTTACGGATCTCAAGACCTGTCTAGCCGGTCCAGGGGTGCGGGCGGTCACCGGGATGTCGCGCGATTCGAGTCAAGGACACGCCGATCCGATCCTTTGCGCGTGACACGTTCAGTGATCGGTGTGTACTGTCTTGGCTGCACTCGCGTGATGAGTGACGTAACTTCAGATACCCGGTGTCGGCACGGTCGTTGCCAGCGTCGCATTACCCTCTTCGGGGTGGAGGTTTCATGGAACTTGTTGCCGTTGACGGACTCTCAAGCCGTCTCAACGTGATCAGGTCGTTCTCGGACATGTCCGAGCCTGATGAGCTCAACGCGCTGGTCCGTCAGCTCCGTCCTCGGCTGAGGAACGTCATCGGAACCACGATCGGTAAGGGCGGGGAGGGCAAGACCACGGTCACGGCGAACCTCGCCTACGTGCTCGCTCAGGCGGAGAAGGAGAGGGCCGATCAGGGACTCCCCGCGAAGCCCGTGCTTTACATCGAGCTCGACAGCAACGGAAACGGTCGGCTCAACTTCGGGGTACGAGGTCTTCCCTTCGACGACAACGGGCTCTCGTTCGTTGATGCGCTGACGGACGATAAAGAGTTTCAGGTAGTCGAAGGTGTGCGTCCTTACCTCGATATGGTGATGTCCGGAAGCCACAACGCCGACATCCCCACTGCCGTAACCAAGCTGCACGACAAGCACGGCGTCGCTTCGTACCTGCTGCTGGCCATTCTGCTGGCTCAGATCTCACACAAGTACCGCTGGATCCTGCTGGACTTCTCCCCGGGCGACAAGATGATCCAGCGGCTCGGGCTTGCCGCCTGCACCCACCTCCTCGCCCCGATGAAGGGGTCGGACAACGCGGTGATCGAAGGCCTGGGAACCCTCGCTTCCCTGGTACGGCAGATCAGGCGGCTCAACTCCGAAGTATCCATCGCGTCCCTCGTCTTCCTCGGGTACCAGCGACGCAACGACGAGCCCACCAGCCAGTTGATCAACCTGCGTGAGAAGATCGGCTTGTTGCTGGATCAGGCAGGTATCACTCGTGAGGTACTCGTGGACGCCTACATCCGAGACGGGGAGACCACAGCCAACCTGGCCCGAAACCACGGCATGCCTGCGGGCGAGTTCGCACAAGCCGCTGCCGGTCTGCTCGTCGACGACGAGACGGGCGAACCTGTGGAGAGGCCCAGGGACGAGAACGGCCGCCTGGTGGACCCTCAGCGCGCAGTCGACATCGCCACCGACTACACCCACGTTGCCAAGCAGGTCATTGAGCGCATTCGGCACCGTAACCAAGAACTCCAGGAAGCTGACGCCGCATGACGAACCGCACGCCGAAGTCCAAGGCTCCCGCCGCCGCGAAGAAGACAGCCAAGAAGGCCCCTGCCGCCAAGCGCTATCTGATGCCTCAGGTCGATCTTGGTGGTCTGGGGGGAGGCGACACCGACGACGACCTTCCTCCGCTGGACCTCGGACGGTTCGATCAGGGGGAGCAGCCCAGGGAGCCCGCCGTGCAGCAGGCGGCGGACCAGCCCCGGCAGGAGGCGGCGACTTCACCCGCAGTGCGGCCGGTTGATGCACACACGCGACCCGTTGAGGCGGACCCCGTCCCTGTGGACGAGCCTTCGACAGCCCGCCCGGCCGCAGCTGTGCCGGCACGGAGGCAAGACACCGGCACCACGTCGCCCTCCACCGAAACCGTCCGGCCGGCCTCCCTCCCTTCGAGCGCTGAGGGGACGGTCCTGTCCCGCTCCTCCGTGCCCTCTCCTGCACCGGCCCCGGATGTCCTGACCGAGGCAGCCGCGCAGTCGGCTCCCGTGGCCTTTGCTCCTACGGATGGCCACGGGGAAGCTGAAGCCAGGGCCGAACGTCCCCCCGCCCGCTCGCAGACGACGTCCGCCGGCCCGTCCCAGCCGGTCTCGTCCGACCCCAGCGAAGCGGCCGGTCCTGCCACCCCGGTGACACGCGATTCTGATGCGACCGCTCCGGCCGTGTGGAACGCCGCAGCGAACCGGTCGGCCACGCCATGGCGGTCGGCCTCGGGCCGTCCCGCAACGCCCGCGCGCCGCCCACGGCGGACTCCCAGCCGACCGTTCACGTCCCAGGAGTCACACCAGCGACGCGACGACCGGCTGCGCGAACTCGTGGACCGCGCCCCGCGCTATGCCGCCCTGCTGCAGTCGTACGCGGTGGCCCAGTCGGGGAAGGAGTCCTACCAGAACCGCAACGTTCAGCTCTACGGGCTGACCGCGCAGGAACTGGCCGATCGGATCACCATCGACAAGGCCGTCGTGACGGCGGGGAACCTGCCGACGCCGCGGTTCACTCCAGCCCACTACATCGACGCGACCCTCGAGCACGCGCTGAGCGGACTCGACCCGCACGGTACGGACATCCAGCGCATGGAAGCCGAGCGTGATGTGGTCTGGGAGCTTGCTCAGGACGGTCTGGCCTACCGTGACTACATCTCCGCCGACCCGGAGATCGCGGCGTTGAAGAAGTCCCGTTCGCAATGCCCGCTGCGTACCAGGGTCAACCAGCGTTACAGCCGCATGATGGACATCCTGCGGACGATGCCCGATCTGAAGGCGCAGCCGTTCGAGATCGCCAGCGCCTGTGTCGCCAAGTACCTGGAAGGACTGCAGGCCGAGCAGGCGGCGTTCGAGGAGTTCTGGACCAGCAACCTGGAGTCCACCTACGAATGAGCCGGGCGGCCCGGCCCTTCGGACGTGTCGGAGCGCGGCCGCTGTGCCTTCGCGGACGACGCTTCGGGGCCGGTCCCGTCCTGAGCGCGCGGGTGACGGCGTGCTGTCGGGCCGTGTCGGCCGTGGGCTCGGCGACGGGACCGGGATCGGGACCGGACGACGTCACTCGCTACCGAGCCAGCCGTGTGGCGTTCGATCGTCCTCGCGACCCCGAGGTCCGGCCGGACGCCGCCCGCTGTGGAAGAGCGGCGCGGCGCTCACCGAGCCGTTCATGACGTTCTCCGCGATGCCGACGCCGGGCAGCACCGTCCAGCCGTGTTCGGCCAGTACGAGCTGTTTCTGCATCCGCATGGAGTTGGTCTGGACGACGACATCCATGTCGGCCTGCGCGCGCGCCGCAGCCGCGTCGATCAGTGCGCGCAGGGCATGGCCGGAGGCGGGCATGACCAGCGGATGGCGGGCCACCTCGGCGAAGGGCACGGGATGATCGGCCCTCAGCCATGCGGAGGGCGGGGCGGCCACCCACAGCTGCTCGCCCACCAGCGGCCGGCTGGTGAGCGACGGGGTGCTGTCCAGGTTGTACAGCAGCGTCAGGTCCAAGTCCCCGTCGTCGAGCCATCGCTGGAGGTGCCCGGAGTAGGCCGTCATCCGGCGCAGTTCGATACCGGGGTAATCCCTGGCCAGGGCGGAGACCAGGGGTTCGGCCAGCAGATCGGTCGTGCTTTTGAGCAGGCCGACGTTGACGATGCCCATGACGGCCCCGGGAGCGGGCCGTACCTCGGCGCGGGCTCGTTCCAGCTCCATCAACGCCCGCCGAGCACGGTCCGCCATGATCGAGCCGGCCTCGGTGGGGCGCATCCCCAGCCGGGTCTGCTCGAAGAGCGGGACGCCGAGTTCCTGCTCGAGGGTGCGGATCTGCCGGGTCACGGCCGGCTGCACCAGGTGCAGCATGCCCCCTACGGCGCCTACACCTGCGCCGACGGCAAGGAGGTGCTGTTGTCCGTCCAGACCGAGCGCGAGTGGGCGACGCTGTGCGCACGCTTCCTCGACGCCCCGGGCCTGGTCGACGACCCGCGCTTCGCCACCGGCTCGGCGTGCGTCAGCCACCGCGAGGAACTCAACGCGATCGTCGCCGAGCGCTTCGCGGAGACGGACAGCGCCGAGGCGATGAGACTGCTGGACGAGGCGGCCATCGCCAACGCCGGGGTCAACGACATCCGAGGACTTTCTCGCCCACCCGGTGCTCGCCGCACGTGGCCGCTGGCGGGACGTGCGGATTCCTGGTGGCCTGGCGGTGCCGGCCCTGCTTCCCCCGATCGACCTGGCGGGCGTGACACCCCGTATGGGCGCCGTGCCCGCCGCGGGCGAGCACACCGAGCCTCTTCTCACCGAATTGGGGTACGGCCCCGCCGAGATCCAGGACCTACGAGCCGACCGCGTCCTCTGAGCCGGCCCGACTTCCAGGAGCGACAGATCATGAGCACTCTCGACACCCTGTCCGAGGACGAGCGGTTCACCGTCCGCACGGTGCACGACTTCGTGGAAAGGAGGTCAAACCCGCCGTCCGGGAGCTGGAACACGCCAACGCCTACCCCGAAGCCCTGATCGAGCAGATGAAGCAGCTCGGCATCTTCGGCCTCGCCGTGCCCGAAGAGTACGGCGGCACCCCTGTCTCCAGCCCCTGCTATGTGCTGATCACCGAGGAGCTGGCCCGCGGATGGATGAGCCTGGCCGGCGCGATGGGAGGTCACACGGTCGTGTTTGTCCAAGTTGCTGCTCCACTTCGGTACCGAGGAGCAGAAGCGGCGGTACCTGCCCAGGATGGCCACCGGCGAGATCCGGGCGACCGTGGCCCTGACGGAGCCGGGCGGCGGCTCGGATCTGCAGGCGATGCGCACGGTCGCCCGCAGGGACGGCGACGGTTATGTCGTCAACGGGACCAAGACGTGGATCACCAACTCCTGCCGCTCACAACTGATCGCCCTGCTGTGCAAGACGGACCCCGAGGCCGCTCCCGCCCACAAGGGCATCTCCATCCTCCTGATCGAGCACGGGCCGGGGCTGACAGTCTCCCGTGACCTGCCCAAGCTAGGCTACAAAGGCGTGGAGAGCTGCGAGCTGTCCTTCGAGGGCCATCGGGCGCCGACCGACGCTTTGCTCGGTGGCCGGGAGGGCCGGGGCTTCGCGCAGATGATGAAGGGCCTGGAGACCGGGCGGTTGCAGGTCGCCGCCCGCGCGCTCGGGGTCGGCCGGGCGGCGCTGGAGGACGCGCTGGCCTACGCCCAGGAACGCGAGTCGTTCGGCAAGCCGATTTGGCAGCACCAGTCGATCGGCAACTACCTGGCAGACATGGCGACCTCACTGACGGCGGCCCGACAGCTGACCCTGTACGCAGCGCGAGAGGCGGACGCCGGACGGCGGGTGGACATGGAGGCGGGGATGGCGAAGCTGTTCGCCTCCGAGACGGCCATGCAGATCGCCCTCAACTCCGTCCGCATCCATGGTGGTCACGGCTACTCGACCGAGTTCGACGTCGGACGCTACTTCCGTGACGCCCCGTCGCTGATCGTCGGTGAGGGCACCAACGAGATCCAGCGCAATGTCATCGCGAGCCAACTGGTCAAGCGAGGTCTCGAGGTGTGATGTGCGGTGGTCGTGCCCGGCAAAGGTGACCTTCCCTGCGCCGGCGCGCGGGACGGTCACCCTCGCCTCGATCCGGTCACGTCACCAGGGACGCGAGGGTGAGTTGCCGGACGGCTCATGGTCCCGAACCTCGACCTGGACCTCGATCTCCACCGGTGCGTCGAGGGGCAGCACGGCCACACCGACGGCGGAACGGCCGTGTACGCTGTTGTTGCCCAGCACCTTTCCGAGCAGCTCACTGGCGCCGTTGACGACGCCCGGCTGGCCGGTGAAGTCTGGCGCAAAGGCTACAAAACCGACTACCTTCACCACCCGCACAATTCTGTCGAGATCACCGACGACAGACTTTACAGCGGCGAGTGCGTTGAGCACGCTGACCGCCGCGAGTTCCTTGGCCTGCTCCGCGCTGACCTCGGCTCCGACCTTGCCGGTGACGGGCAGCGCGCCGTCGACCATGGGCAACTGGCCGGAAGTGAAGACTTACGCACCCGAGCGCACGGCGGGTTGGTACGTGGCCAGCGGCGGCACAACCTCGGGCAGCTTCAGGCCCAGTGCCGCGATCTTTTCCTCCACGGCGCTGACACGCCTGTACGTGCTGAGCTCCACGAGGTTGCCGTCGGGGTCACGGACGTAGACGTTCAGTCGGGGATCTGCTGCTCACACGAGTGCGGTGAGGGTGCCGATCCGGCGCAGGGCGGGACAGCAACGACGAACGCCGTCGGGGCGCAGCTGATGCTGCTCTTGTCGGCCGGCTGAGAGCGTTCGTGAACTGTATGCGTCGCCGTCACGTTCAAGGAGCGAGCACTGAGGGAGAACGCTTCCCGTCTGCCTCTGTGGCCTGGCCTGGCCTGGCATGCGGCCGCGGGCCGGGGCAGCACGTTCCCCTCTCTCCTCCCCCCAGTTGAAGGGAATCCGTTGTGCGCAAGGAGCTTTCCTTGAACCGTCGTGCCGTCCTCAGGGCGGTCGGCGTCGCGGCCGGCGTCGCCGCTGTCCCTGCTCTCGGTGCGGTCGCCCCCGCCGCGGCTGCTTCCGGTGTGCGGACGGCCCGGGTGCCGCGTACGCGTGCGAAGTCCGTCACCGGTGCCGCCGCGCGGGCCGTCCGGGCCGACTTCCCCATCGAGTACGTCGGTGTCACCTGGAACGGGCCCAAGCGGGGCGCGGGCATTCGGCTGATCCAGCAGGACGGCAGCCGCGGCGCGTGGACGGTGCTGCAGCCGGTCTGCGGGGCCGGTGCCGACAGGGATGCCGGGGACTCGGCGGAGAGCGTGAGCGTGCTGGTGCCGGCCGGGGGAGCCGCCGGATACGAGCTGCAGCTGCCGGCCGGCGCGACCGGCGTGCGGTCCACGGCCATGGACACGGTCAACGGGCCGTCGAAGGAGGTCGCTGCGGCTTCGACCGTGGGGCAGTTCGCGGGCGTCGAGTACATCACCCGGGCCGGCTGGGGCGCCGACGAGTCCCTCCGCTTCAAGGCGGATGGCACCGAGAACTCGCCGCAGACCTACTACCCGGCCCAGACGCTGACGGTGCATCACACGGCGGGCGCGAATGGCGACCCGGACCCGGCGGCCACCATTCGGGCGTACTACTACCTCCACGCGATCGTGAACGACTGGGGTGACATCGGCTACCACTTCCTGATCGACGAGTCCGGCCGCATCTACGAGGGCCGCTACTCGGGGACGGACGGCATCCCCGCCCATGACGCGAGCGGGAAGATGGTGACCGCCTTCCACACCTCCGGCTACAACTCGGGCAACCTCGGCATCGCCCTGCTCGGCACCTTCACCGATCAGTCCCCCACGGCCGCAGCCCGGCGGTCGCTCACCCAACTTCTGGCCGGACTGTCCGCCTACCACAATCTCAATCCGCAGGCCGCCGTCACCTTTGTCAACCCGGTCAACGGTGTCACCAAGGACGTCCAGATGATCAGCGGCCACCGTGACTGGCTCGCCACCGAGTGCCCCGGCACCACGCTGTACACGGACCTCCCCGCCCTGCGCGCGGACGTCGCGGCGAACCTGCCCCAGTCGGCCGCTGCACGCAGTGTTCCGGTCCGCCGCAGCCCGGCGTGACACCTTTTAAGCCGAAGGACCGAAAGCACCGTGTCCCCGTGCGGCGACATCGCCGCACGGGGACACGGCCCCGCGACCTGAAGAAGTGAGGATTTGATGCGCGCGGTCATGAACAATGGCGGCATACAGACTGTCGATGTGCCGGAACCATCAGGGGATGGTGTGTGCCTGTCGGTCGTCTCAGCAGGGATCTGCGGAACGGATGTCAGTTTCGTCGCGGCGGGAGTCTCTGGTTTCGTCTACGGGCACGAGTTCGCGGGGATCGATGACGAAGGACGGGGATGGTTCGTCGAGCCCACCATTTACGGTGGTGAATGCGAACAGTGCCGGCTCGGCCACACGCAGCGATGCATCGAGGA
>NZ_BNBC01000061.1:30363-53693 GCF_014654675.1 Streptomyces spiralis | reverse complement strand
TTCCGCTGGCCGAGCGGGTGCTGCTGGTGGCCGTGTACTACCGCACGAACCTCACCATGCGGCAGCTCGCCCCGCTCCTGGCTCAGCAGTCAGCCGCAATGACCCTTTCCATGAGCACAAGCCCAATCAAGGAGATTTTGGACCAGAACCTCGGCGTGTTGCGCACCTGCATCGGGGCCACCTTCCGTGACGAGCGGTTTGTCGTTGATCTTTACCCGATGGTCCTGGCCGTCATCTGTCGTAAATCTGGCCTGCAAGTCCCAAGTGCAGTATGAGCCGGCCTTGGCAACACCCAAGATACTCAACGTCTGAGCATCCGCCCCGCCCCCAAGAGTGATTGTGTGGTGGTCAAAATATTGCTGGCCCCACTTCGGGTCGTCGACATCCGAAATGAACCCGTTCACCTTTCCCAGGTGACCTTGCAGCTCGTACGCCAACCCCTTGATCGCCGTTTCCCCTTCTCCCCTCGTTTCAACCTCGGCAACCATCTCCGATTTACGGCACTTAACGTTTACTGCGTCAATATCGGTCACGGTTACCATCGAGCTGCTGTCGCTAACGAGATCCACGAAGTAGACCTGACCGTACTGGTCGCCGCTTCCACGACCGAAACCGACAGCTTGCACGCCGTTTTTGACTACTGCGGCCGTGTATTCACCGCGGTTGATTCCCTTGACTTGACGCGATGTCAGCCTTGTCTTGGAGAAAGTACGGTAAGGGGCCGAGTACGAGCCCTCGGACATGGGCCGGATCAATGCATGAACATATCCATGCTTGGCGTTCAAAGCACTCTGGGCATCGTCATCGATCGCGGCCTGCTTGTTCGCGGTGCACCCGTTCCAAAAAAGAGCAACGCCAGTGGTCACGACAGAGAAAACCACTAGTTGAACTCCGCGGACGGCCCATGTCGCTAACCGTGTCCTTCTGGCCTGTCCAACCGTATCGGGATCAACTGTGTCAACAACGAATCGACCTCTCCTAACCACCCATTGCCGCCCACGAGTCCATCGACTGGGCCCTGTCTGCGGCTGCCTGGTCTCACCACTCTGGTCATCGCTCACGCGTACCCCCAGCTTCTCGGCTGCAAAATGTTATCGGGATCAGCGAGGGCCCGGATCGGTAACAGCCAGACGCTTACTTCCCGATCCTCCGTCCGTACGCCGCTGCTGTGCCGCCGGGTGGACGGCCGCGCCCGAACGTGCCGGGCTGCGGCGACGTCGGCAGCGGCGCATGAACGATGGCACCCTGGTTGACCTACGGGATCAGGCCGTACACGAGGACACAGGAGGCGTCGATCCGGCCGAGGCTGTCTGTGTCGGTGGGCTGCCACGTCGCCCACTCGTTCTCCAGATCGACGAACGCGCCGCGCAGCCGGATGCGGTCTTCCACCATCTGCTGCGCGATCGGCTCCGCCCTGAGCAGCTTGCCTTGCTTGGCGCTGACGGCGTCGATCATTGGCATCAGCTTGCCCTTGGGGATGCGGGCCTCCTCCTGCAGCGCCTTCCAGGCAGTGCCGATCGCAAGCGTGCACATGTCCCGGCCGTAGTTCCACTCGACGTAGATCACGCCGGCGTTCGTCTCGTGCGCGAGTAGGCACGCGGTGCGGGACCACTCGGCCGACGACATGGCCTTCGTCTTGTCGTGGGTGATCCACACACGGTTGTCGGCGCCGAGGAAGCCGCCGATGACGCCCGCGGTGTCCCGGCCGCCGCCGGACGGGGCGATCGACACGGCGATCTTCTGCGGCTCCACCACGGTGATGCCGTCGCGGATCGACCGCAGCAGGTCCCGGGGGACGAGCGCGCCCTCGGATGGCTGCGGGTCACCCTGCGACAGGGCGTGCCAGTTCGGCACCGTCGACGTGCGTTTCACGTCCGCCCACCACGCCAGCAGCTTCCGCCTGTTCCTGGTCGGAATCTTCGGGTGCGGCAGCGGGTCACCGTCCTGCCGGCCGAGCGGATCGGGCCCGAACTTGGACGGGTTGGCGATGGCCGGGAGGTGCACGACCTTCCACCGGCCGCCTTCCTCCAGGCGGCCGTCCTCCTCCAGCCGGCGCCCGGCGAAATCGTCCGGGTGCCAGCGGGTCTGGATCGCCACCACGGCGTTGCGGTCCGGCTGGAGACGCTTCAGCGCAGCCGACGACCACCAGTCATGGACCTTCTCCCGCATCTTCCTCGACTCGGCCTCCGCACGGTCCTTATGAGGGTCGTCGACCACCAGCAGGTTCACGGAGAAGCCGGTGAGGCCCGCCCCGAGCGACACCGAGCGGACGCCGCCGCCCTGGTTCGTGTCGTAGTCCTGCGCGGCCTCCGACCCTGGCAGCAGCGACAGCCCGTACTCGCCGCCGTACTAAAGGGTGTTGCAGAAGGCCGTGAGCAGGGCATCTCCCTTGTATGGCTGGGGTGTTGACGGCTGATCGGGTGTGGGTGGAGACGTTCACTGGGCTGCGGGCTGACCAGTTCGGGCGGCTGCTGAGGGCGGTCCGGGAACGCGGTGGCGAGGGGTGTGGATGGGGCCGTCCGTGGCGGCTTCCTCTGGCCGAACGAGTGCTGCTGGTGGCTGTGTACTACCGGACGAACCTCACCATGCGGCAGATGGCCCCGCTGTTCGGGGTGTCGCCGGCGACCGTGTGCCGGGTGATCCAGCGGCTCGGCCCGTTGCTCGCGCTGGAGCCGGCCCGCGCGTCCGCCGACACGGCCGACCGGCTGTGGATCGTGGACGGCACCCTCGTCCCGGTCCGCGACCGCAAGATCGGTGCCTCCTCCCGCAACTACCGGTTCTCGGCGAACGTGCAGGTCATCGTGGACGCGGACACCCGTCTGGTGGTGGCCGCGGCCCGCCCGGTGCCCGGCACCACCGCGGATGCGAAAGCCTGGCGGGACTCCGGCCTCGCGGAGCACTGCCGGGGCGTCACTGTCCTCGGGGACGGCGCCTACATCAACACCGGCCTGATCGTCCCGCACCGCAAACGCCCCAGCCGGCCCCTGCTGAAGGGCGAGGAGGAGGACAACGCCGCCCATCGCAAGGTCCGCGCCCGTGTCGAGCACACCTTCTCCCGGATGAAGAACTACAAGATCCTCCGCGACTGCCGGCAGCGCGGCGACGGCCTCCACCACGCCGTCCAGGCCGTCGCCCGCATGCACAACCTCGCCCTCGCCGCATGACCACACACCCCCGTACACCGCGCCGGCCTGCGAAAACACGGCCTTCTGCAACACCCTTTAGGGCCCGTCTTCAAAGGTGCCTACTGAGCTGCCGACGCGAAGTCGGCGGCTCGGATCTACCTGTTGTCCCGCGATCTCTCGTAGGCGGCCAGTTCCTCTGCGTTGCCGATGAAGGCCGGGCCGCAGTGTGATGGCAGACGATTGACGACCATCGCTACTGCAGCGTGCGCGCTGTCTGTCTCGGCGATCCGCGCGCTGGTTCGGCTCGGCCCTTCGACGTAGTACCGGCCGTCTCCTAGGGTGCCGATGAGGTTGAATCCGGCGATCATGCAGTTCCGGCAGGAATCGTGCCAGCGCAGGCCTAGCGGCGGCGCGTCGACAGCCGGTATTCACCGGCTGGCCCCTGCTCCTCGAGGGGCGCCACGGGTGGCAGCAGGCCGGGCGGCAGCTCGTTGCGGTGCCGGCGCAGGATCTGCCGCAACGCGCGGCCGCGGGCAGGGTAGGGGCGATAAGTCACGGCGCACAGCATGACAGGCGGTCAGCCCTCGCCCGGCCATGTCGTCAGCACGCTGCCCTGCTGTTCATCGGTGAGGGTGATGCGGGCGCCGGGCATGCTGCCGTACTCCCCCACCCACGACGTGAACTTGCGGCGGGCGGTCGTCTCGCTCTCCCACCAGCCCTGCATCACCAGGCGGCCGGATGCGGTCACGGTCAGGTGGAACCGATGCGCCTCATCCACGGCAGCCGCCCCTGTCGTCGATCACCACGGTCAGCTCCACCCCGGCCTCGGCGGCGGCCGCACGCAGGTCGGCGACGATCCCGTCGACCGTGCCCGGCACCCGGGACGGCTCCAGGTCGACGGTGGCCAGGAAGCAGTCCCGGCAGCGGTCCAGCCACCGGCGGCCGTAACCGGGACCGTCGATGATGCCCGTCACGCGGGCCGGCTCACCACAGCCCGCACACGGGCACGGGCTCCGGCCGACACGGGCTGCCGCCTCCCGGTGGACATGCCGGACCGGCGCCGGGGCCAGGCCGGCGGGGGCCACGCCGAGGCGGTGCAACACGTCGTCGATCGCCATGCCTGCTCCTTTCCGGCCCCCTGGATTGCAGTCTTCCATCCCGGCCATAGAATCGAACGTGTGACCGATCTGCCGCCTGACCTGCCCCGTCTCCGCACTCTGGAGACATGGCTGGTCCTCACCCTGGACCGGGTACGGCGGCAGATCGCCGACGCCGAACGCCGCGAGCAGGAGCGGCGCCGAGGTGAGCAGGCCCGGCCGCCGATACCCGACTGGATCCTGGAGAGCAGCCTCAACCGCAGTGCGCCGCCCCTCGCTGTGCACGTCGGCGGCTGCCACATGGCCGGCAAACGCTGGAAGGCCGTGCCTCGGGACGTCGCCCTTCGGGCACTGAGCGAGGGCGTCGAGGCGTGCGGGCACTGCCGGCCCGACGCCACCCTCGGCTACCTGGACGGCTGAGCCTGACAGGCGGCGGGCGCGTGACCAGACATCCCTTGGGAGGCATGGGGCGCCAGCCCGGCGCCTGCTCCACCTCACGCGCTCCGCGGCCGGCGGCCGGCCGTCTTCTTCCCCGTCGTCTTCTTCGCGGCCGTCTTCTTGGCGGGCTGCTTCTTCGTCGCCTTCTTCTTCGGCGCGGGCATCTCGTGGACGTCAGCTTCCTGGCCCTCGCCGCGTGCCTGCTTGGCTTTCTGCACCGATGCGTTCAGCGCGGCCATCAGGTCCAGCACCCGGCCGGGTTCGGCCTCCGGCTCCGGCGCGGCCGGCGGCTCGCGGTGCTCGCGCTTGGCCTCGATCACCTGCTCCAGCGCCTCGGTGTAGTGATCGACGAAGTCGGGGCCCTCGAGAGCGTCGACGGTCATCGTGTCCATGAGCGCCAGGGCGCCCTTGATCTCGTCCTCACTCACCTCCACGGGCGGCGGCAGCAGCTGGGCAGGGTCGCGGATCTCGTCCGGCCAGCGCATCACGTGCATGACGAGCACGTCGTCCCGCACGCGCAGCAGTCCCAGCCGCTCACGGCCATGCCAGGCCCACTTGGCCACCGCCACCCGCGACGACCGGCTCAGAGCCTTGACCAGCAGCTTGTACGGCTTGGCGGCCACCCCCTCGCTCGGGGCCAGGTAGTACCCCTCGCCGATACGGATCGGGTCGATGGACTCCACCGGCACGAAGGTCTCGATCTCGATCGCTTTCGCCGTCGGCAGCGGCAGCCGGCGCAGCTCCTCATCCGTGACCGGGATGACCAGGTCCTTGGTCACCTCGTAGCCCTTGCCGATCTCCGGCTCGCCGACCTCGCGGCCCTCCAGCTCGCACACCTTCCGGTAGCGGATTCTGCCCTGGTCAGACAGGTGGTACTGGTGAAAACGCACCGAGTGATCTTCCGTGGCGGACTGGACCTGGATCGGCACGGTCACGAGCCCGAAGCTGATCGCACCGCTCCAGATGCCCCGGGGCATGGCAGACCTCCCGCAGTAGCCCCGAGCACCAACAAGCCTACGAACAGCACAAACGGCACGCCACGCACAGCCGCCCCCGCACTATGAGGAGCGTTCCGTCGGGGTGACGCCCGAGCTGCGGCGCTGCGGCGGTATGGGGCCTGGCCTGGCTATGCGGCCGCCTCTCACCGGCTCTGGCGATGGTTGCTGCGGCTCTTCCCCTCGGCTCGGGCTCGTGCCGTCTCCGCGGCGTGGCGGGCCTGCTGTGCAGCTTGGTCTGTCTGTGC
The DNA here is from genome assembly GCF_014654675.1 of Streptomyces spiralis. Classification (GTDB taxonomy): domain Bacteria; phylum Actinomycetota; class Actinomycetes; order Streptomycetales; family Streptomycetaceae; genus Streptomyces; species Streptomyces spiralis. The sequence continues at coordinate 47,790 of NZ_BNBC01000061.1, read as the reverse complement.
GGCTCGCTGGCGTGCCTGGTCCAGGTCGTTTCGCATGCGGCGCCGCAGTTCGACCGTAGCGTGGAGCTGCTGAGCCAGCTCGGTCGCGCGCTCCTGGAGTTCCCGCAAGGCGGTTTCGGCGCGCTCGACCTCCGCCTGGGCCTGGTCATGCTCTTCCTCCCGTTGCCGGGCGTAGTGCTCGGCTGCTTCCGCCTCCCGCTGCGCCTGCGCCGGCTTCCTTCTCGCTTCGTCCGTGTGGCGGTGCCTGCGGATGGCCTTGCCGGCGAGAGCGACGTCGGAGCGTTCTGGCTTCGACAGCGGTTCCTTTGCGCGCGCCCGGTGGGGGTCGGCAGCCGGCCGGGCGGATGTCTCGTTGACCGCGGCCGTAGCCGCGGTGAAACCGATGGGAGGGGCGAGGGCTCTGACGAGTCGGCCGGAGGACCACTTCTCCGCTGCCGCCGGATCGGCCAGAGCCGCCTGCAGGGTCTGTTCCATCCTGCGCTGCGCAGCCTGCCCGATGGGGTGCCCTGCCTCGGCCGCCAGCAGGCGGGCCGGAGCACCTGAACTTGACCGCGGCCGGCAGGGCCTTGTCGGGACCATCCCTGCGCGCGCGGGGAGCACTGCCCGTCGGGGTCGGTCCAGGTGAGAGCGAAGGGACCATCCCCGCAGGCGCGGGGAGCACGGCCCGGTCTGCCCGATCCCGGCTGCGGCCCAGGGACCATCCCCGCGGGCGCGGGGAGCACCAGTTCAGGTTGTAGGGGCCGCCGTCGCGGGTGGGACCATCCCCGCGGGTGCGGGGAGCACAGGAAGGTCTCACCGGTGTCCAGCAGGCCGTTGGGACCATCCCCGCGGGCGCGGGGAGCACCTCCACAGCGCCGTCCGCCCACCTGAGGAGCCCAGCCCAGGCACATCGGGGCCGCAGCCGAGGGAGGACGACTGCGTGGGCGATGCCGTACACGCGCGGCAGCGGTGACCACCGATTGACCGGGTCGCCGCTGGTGAAGTCGCCAGGGGTGTTGCGGCGGCCGCGCCAGGGGACGCCGGTGCGGGCGGACTGGGCCCGGTAGCAGTCCTTGACGCGTATGCCTTCACGACAAGGAGCTCCTGGCGGGTGAGGCTGGCGGGGTCCTCGTCGGGGAAGCGCAGTCGGTACACGGCGCGGGCGACGGCGAGCCTGCTTCGGATGTTGGCCCACTGCGCGGCTTGTGCTTCGGCGAGCGCGGAGGAGCGGGTCAGGGCGCGGCCGCCGGCGTAGTAGCGCACGCCCTGTTCCCCCACCCAGCAGACGGCGGCGCCGGTTTCGCCGAGGACGCTCATGGCCTGGTGGGTGATGCGGGTGCCGGGTCCGAGGAGGAGGGTGCCGATGGTTGCTGAGGGGATGTGGGTGGTGCCGTCGGCGTCCTCGGCGGTGATGGCGTTGGCGTCCTGGTGCACGGTGCAGTGTTCGAGGTAGATGAAGGACAGCCGTTCGCCGGTGCGGGTGAGCTGGCGCGGGGTGAGTGCGGTGCGCCGGGAGACTGTGGTCACCGTCTCACCCTGTCTTGCCCAGTGGTGCCAGGGTAAGCAGGCCGCAGCCGTATGCCTTGGCCTTGCCGATGCCTTGGGTCAGGGCGCGGCGCAGCGCTTGCGGGTCGGTGATCTCGAGGCGGCCGTCGAAGGTGACAGTGACCAGGCTGACGGGTGCCTGGCGTCCGCTGCTTTTGGACTTGTCGAAGGCGAGGGCACGCTTGTCACGGACGGTGAGTTCGTACCGGTCGCCGTGGTGGGGCTGTTTGGTGTGGGTGGTGCCGCCGGGAAGCAGTCGCTTGTCGTCTGCCTTTTCCAGTACGCGGAAGCCGCATGTTTCCTGACGTTTGAGGAGCCAGCCCATCTGATGCACCGGGGTGAGATGTGCGGTGCGCTTGGTCGGCTCGTCGTCCTTGCGGCGGGCGTGGTGGACGGGGTTGGCGGTGAGGCGGAACGCCCACCTCTCGCCGGTGGCGAGCCGGTCGAGGAGCGGGCCGTAGGGGCGGCTCTGCCAGCCCGGCTGGGCCGGGTCGGCGGCGGCTGCGGCGGGCCAGCCGGCTTGTTCGACGAGGTGGGTGAGGTCGGGCCGGTCGGGGCTGACGATGTACAGCATGACGTCGGCGCGGGTGGTGTGGTCCAGCCGCCACAGCACGCGCGGGCCGCCTGATGGGGGTGTGTCGGTGGGCAGCAGTGTCGGGAAGGACGACATGACTCCCGCGTGCATGGCCTGCGGTGAGGACAGCAGGCGGCGGGCACCGGGCCGCGCGGTGTTCACGCGGAAGCGAGTGAGGAACATCAGGCGCTCTCTTCGTCCAGGGCGTCGAACGGGTCGTGCCGGGGCAATTGCCGGGCGGACGGGTTGGGGATAAGCACGCTGTCGCTGACCTGGGTGCGCAGCGTGTGGCGCCGGTGCTCGGCGGCGAAGCTGAGCGGCTGGTCGCGCAAGGTGTCCGCGGCCATCTGCTCGTGCTCGTCCGCCTCACGCAGCACGGTCAGTTCGACCTCGTCCTGGCCTCGGTACTGCTTGCGATACCAGGGCGAGGCCTGCCAGGGCTCCTCACGCAAGGCGTCCTGCAGACCACCGTGGTCGCGGAGGTGGAGCTCGACAGGGAGGGCGGGCGGGCAGGAACGCCGGCCGAGGAACGGCGCGTACACCGGGGCGCGCAGGGCTGCGTGCAGGTCGGCGAGCAGCGGGTAGTCGCCTTCGAGGGCGGCGACGAACACGGCATCGGCGAGGTAGAAGCGTTCGGACAGCGGCATGGATTTTCCGGTGACGCCGTGATGGGCGGTGTGGAAGTCCCGTACCCGGGTGCCGGGCTGGTCGATGCGGACGCCGAACCGCAGGGCGGCCAGCGGCCTGAGCCTGTCGTCGTTGCCGCGTTCGATGCCGGCTGCGGCAGCGAGCATGCCGATGACGCCGCTCTTGGTGGGGGCGGACTCGGTGGTACGGCGGGCGAAGCGGGCCGAGGCCCCCCAGGACTGCAGGGGGCCTGCGAGCCGGAGGGTCAGCACGCTCATGCGGGCTTGTCCAGGCGCTCGGCGACGGCCTGGCCGACGGCGGTGACGAGGTCGGTGATGTTGGGCGACTCGGTGCCGATCCCGGCGAGTTTCTGGGTGTTCGGGCCTACACGCAGCACCCAGGTGAGGGTGGAGTCTTCGTCGCCGTAGGCGCGCTCGATGTCGGGGATGTACTCGGCCAGGCGCTCGGATGCCTCACGGACGTAGCCGCCCGTCTCGCCGCGCACCGGGTCCTCGAAGGCGGCGACGAAGCTGACGGGCCGGGTGGTGCGCAGCTTGACGATCACGGCGTCGGGCAGCGTGTGGTGCCCGAAGGTGTTGATCTTGCCGGTGGGCAGGGAAGCGACGAAGCCGTGGACGAAGGCCTCAACGGCCCGTCGGACCGGATCGGTACGCGGCTCGTCGTCGCGCAGGCCCTGTCCGAGGTTGGCGGCGAGCTGGTGGACGCCGAGAGCGGCGTAGCGGTAGAGGGTGGCGGAGTTGAAGTCGACGGTGCCGATCATGCCGGCGCCGGTCTCTGCGTCGGTGTTCTCGTCGTCGACGGCGGTGTAGTAGTCGGACTCGTTGTCCACACGGTGGACGCTGATGGCGTGAGCGACCTGGACGGCGGCGTCGACGTTGATGTCGGCGTCGTCGGCCACCATGCGGCCGAACAGGGCGATGTCGACGGAGTGGAGGGTGTCCGCGATCTGCTTGGCCCGGCCCTTGTTCTCCTTGTCCTTCAAGAACTCCTTGATGTCGGCCGCGCCCTCGACGGCGAGGCGGGCCAGGCCGTCGAGTTGGCGGGCGCTGAGGAACACCAGGTATTTGGACTGGGGTGCCGCCTCCGGCTCGCCGTCCTTGGCCGCGGCCGCCTTGCGCTTGGGAACCTCGGTTTTCAGTCCCGCAGCGTTCACGGTCTCGTCCGCGATGCGCAGCGCGGTGTCGTCGGCGAGAGAGGGGTCGAGGGCGGTGATCCGGGCGGCGACCGCCTCCACGATCTTCTTGGTCCGTACGCCGAGCTCGCTGGCGTCCAGCAGGTGCTCGTCCTTGAAGTACGTACGGGTGGCCCGCTTCCATGCCTGGCTGGAGACGCGGGCGCGCGGTACTCCCCCGTACACCGCGGTCTTCGGCGCGCCGGTGTCGTCGCGGTTGAGGTTGCTGGGCGGGACGGTCTGCAGGGCGTGCACGTCGAGGAAGATACGGTTCACGAGGCGTCCTTGTCGGTGTCCGTGGTGCTGGTCGTGGCGGAGCCGGCGGCCGGGCCGGCGGAGGCGGGAGCGCTGCCGTGGGGCTTGTCGTGCCAGGCGTGGAAGGAACGGCCCCACTCCCTGCGCACGGTGTCCGCGCCGCCGGGCCACTGCCAGGTGTAGAGCTGTCCGGCGAGCAGGGCGTGATCGAGCTCGATGTCTTTTCGGCGCAGCAGGACGATGATGTCGCGCAGCCGCTGGGCCAGGACGGCCAGGTCGGGGGCGGTGCCGGCCCTGACCAGGCGCTTGTGAACGCCTTCGTCGATCTCGCCGGGCTGCATCAGCCGGCGCACCGCGGCTCCCAGGCCCCGGCTGCGGCCTGGCCGGTCGGCCTGGTACATGCCCAAGCGGCGGGACTGCTGGTGCAGTGCGTAGAGGGTGAGCGCGACGTGCAGGGCGTCCTCGGCCCGGATCAGTTCGCTCTCGCTCAGCGGCCGGGCACCCTCCGGGGTTTCGTGCAGGGGGCCGGTGTCGATCAGGGCCCACAGATCCGGCAGCTGCCCGGCCTCCCGGCCGGCGCCGCGCCTCAGCCGGGCGAGGGCCGCTACGGCATGAGACTGATCAGCAAGGTAGCCCCGTTGCAGGGCGGTGATGTGGGCTGCGGCGAGCCGGGCGACCCGGTCGCGCGGGGTGACGGTTGCGGTGAGGGTGGTCATGCGGGTGCCTTCACGGTGGTCTCGGGTGCCGGGCTTGCGTCCGCATCCGGCGGCATGTCGGAGGAGTCAGGGCGTCCCAGGCCCTTGTACAGAGCGGCGCGGAACCACTTGCCGGCAAGCGCAGAGTTGAGCCACTCGGTGCCGTGCTTGAGCTGGACGATCCGGCCCTGCCACGCTGCGTCCCCGGCCGCGGCCATCAGCCGGTCGCCGAGTCCTGCGACGATCCCGTACACCTGCTGCTGCCAGTCGGTGCGCCTGGCGTAAGGGTCGTCGGTGTCAGCGAGATGGGCCAGCCAGGTCCGGTAGGGGGCCTCGAGGAGTCCGTAGGCGAGATCGCGTGCGCTGGAGCGGGGCCCCTCCATCTCCGTGCCGGCCGCGCGGGCCAGGTTGGTGGCGAGGTCACCGAGCGCATTGACCGCAAGGTCGGCATCGCCGACGGCCGCGACGGCCTGCTCGGCGTAGCGCCGGTCCCTCTGGTGGAGCAGGACGACGGCCATGGCCACACGGTCGTCGACGATCTCGTCGATCACCGACTGCTGCGTGCCGTAGCGTGCGCCAATGATCCGGGCCCGGACAAGGAAGCCGCGCTCCAGCTCTCCCTCCGTCACCAGGCGGGCCACCCACTCCAAGATCCCCGGCCGCAGGTAGCCGGCAGGCTCCGGCCCTCCGGCCGTGCCCGCCTCAGTGGAGACCAGGGCGCCGAGCCCCCGCCATGCGGAACGCTCGGGAGCGTGCTCGCGCGGCAAATAAACCGGGCTCTGGCGCAGTTTTGCCTCCTGAGGCTTGCTGCGCCGCCAGGCAGTCATCGGCTCCCGGTGCTGACGGTTACGCGGAATGAGCGGGTCGCCGTAGCCGAGGACGACACCGTGCACGCCGCTGTCGTCGAAGTGGAGCCGCAGGCGCCGCGTCTGCCAGGTGTACAGATCGCGCACACCGGTCGGGGCACGCTCGGCGCCGCCCGGGCCGCACGGCTCCCTGCGCCATGCCGGCGCGTCCGCTTCATCGATGGCCAGGTTGGAGGTGTCGGCGGCCACCAGGTTCAAAAGCAGCGTCTCACGCAGAGTGCGGCCTTCGACGAAGACGCCGCCCAGGTTCCCGGCCCAGCCGACGCCGAGCGGGTAGACCTTGCCTCCCTTGGCGCGCTTGTCGCCCTGAACGCCGGTCTTGATGCCGGAGGTGTCGTAGGCGTGTGTGTGGACGACCCAGCGGGCTGCCTCGGCGAAGGTGAGCCGCTCGACGGTGGGCATACGGGCAGTGAAGAACGGTTCTCCGTTGGGAACGTCGGCCACGATCCGGTTGAGGGAGAACACCTCGTCCTTCGCCGTGCGCAAACCTGCGGTCTGGAAGAACGGCGCCTCAGCGTCCAGCAGGTCGAACCGTCCCCGGTGCTCCTCGAGATACGCGCCGACCGGCGCGAAGCAGTCCTCGTCCGCCCACAACTCCGCCCACGCGTCAATGTCCTGCGGCCCGTCGAGTGCATCGTGTGCGACCGCGAGCAGCAGACGGACCAGGGCGAACTCCTGCGTGGGCAGGTCACCGACGATGCGCCGCAGGTCGTGCGCCTGCTCGAACACCTCACGCAGCGACAGCTCGTCCTGGCTGCCGTCGACTCTGAGCATGGGGATCCACGGCCGGGCAGTGAGGTCGAACGACAGCACACCGCCGCTGTTGTTCTGGTCGGTTTCAGGCACGGGTCACCTCAAGGCCGTCGCTGGGGCTGTACCGGAGCTGGAAGCCTGCCAGGTGGGTCTGACAGTCCTCGTCGAGCGGCAGGATCAGCTGCCCGGCGAGCCAGTGACTGGCCTTCACCTGCCAGGCCGGAATGTGGAGTTCCTCGAGCTCGTCGATCGCCCGGTCCATGACGTCGGCGTAGCTGAACTGGATCGGCAGCCGCAGTCCGCAGCTTGCCGCGGTGCGGGCCGCCCGAGCGGTCGGCACCTGATCCGTGGGCAGTGCCAGCCCGGCGCGGGGGCGGCCCTTGCGGTCGGGTGCGAGCCACGGCACCGTGGCCAGGGAGCCGTCGGCGCGCCGCTGCACGACCACGACCTCCAGGCTCTCGCGGCTGTCGCGTACTTGGGCCCGCCCCTGACGGGTGTCGTCCGCGTCGCCGGCCCCCGCTGCAACCCAGCCGAACAGCGGCCGGCCGGGGCGGGCGGCGGCATCCAGCCGGAACGTCGCGGCCCGCTCGGCCTGGTCCGCACGGTGCTCCTCATGGCGGGCGCGGGCGGCCTCGAGCGCCTCCGCCCAGCCGGCCGGGCCGTCGGGCTCGTCGGCGTAGGCGCGCTGCACCAAGGGACTGATGTCCGCCGGCAGCCTGACAGGGCGCTCCCGGCCGCCGTCGAGGTGCGGCAGCAGGACGGCAGCGGAACGCAGCAGCGCATACGCCCCGTACACGGCGAGGGAGCCGCGCACCGGCGCGGGCACGGGGGCACTCCAGTCGACGCCGGTGACCAGGCAGCGTGCCTGGCGCAGCCGCTGGGGCCGGTCGGTCTGTTCCTCGCCGCCGCGCAGGTGCCGGTGCAGGCGCCCCATGCGCTGCAGCAGCAGGTCGACCGGGGCGAGGTCGGTGACCAGCAGGTCGAAGTCGACGTCCAGGGACTGCTCGGCGACCTGGCTGGCGACGACGATGTGCGCCGCCTGCGGCCGGTCGGCCTTGCCCGGCCGCCCGAAGCGATCCAGGAGGCCGGCGTCCTTGGCAGCACGGTCGACGTCGATGAAACACGAGTGCGCGACGGTGACGTTCGCCTCCCCGAACCTCTCCCGCAGCGCAGCCGCTGCTTCAAGGACACGGCGTACCGTGTTGCGTACGACGAGGGCGCAGCCGCCATTGGCGAGTTCCTTCTCCAGCCGGTCGGCGAGGAGGTCCACGTCGTCGTCGAGCCGCTCCAGTTCGACGTCCGTGCCGCGGGCCGAGGCCGCAGGCCTTCGCATGACCGGCGCGCCCCCGGGAGTGACCGCCGTCAACAGCGGATAGTCACCGGCCTGGGCAACAGCGTCGAACGAGGCCGCGGTCTCACTGGTGGCCTTCCCCGCGTACGCCTGGGCCAGCTCCCTTCGCCGACCGGCCGGCAGCGTCGCGGACAGCACCACCACCGGCACCCGGTACGCACCCAACCACGACAGCACCCGGTCGAGATAGACGCTCATGTACGTGTCGTAGGCGTGCGCCTCGTCGATGACGACGACTTTCCCGGCGATCGCGAGGTGACGCATCGCCAGGTGGCGGCTCTTGAGCCCGGCGAACAGCAGCTGATCGATGGTGCCCGCGACGAACGACGACAGCATCGCCTTCTTCCGCCCCCGCAGCCACGCGTGGGCGACGAGTTCGGCCGCAGCGGAACGGGTAGGGCTCGTCGGCCGCCATTCACGCTCCTCGAATCCGTCCACGTCGACCGCGGCGATCCGCTGGCCCTTACCCATGAGATCGACGAAGTCGTCGTTGAGAGCAGCCTTGGAGTGGGCGAGCAGTACCGAGTAGCGAGTCCCCTCGGGGGCCGGCAGGCGGTCGAGCCAGTTCAGCAGGCGGGGGAACATCGCGTTGCCGGTGGCCATCGTCGGCAACGCGAAGAACACACCGCCGGCCCCGAACCGCGCGGCAAGGACCTCGACGGCGGCGAGCGCGGCCTCCGTCTTCCCCTCCCCCATCGGCGCCTCGATCACCATCAGTCCCGGCGCGTCCATTCCCCGTGCCAGGTCGACAGCCGCCTCCTGCACCGGCCGGACCTTCGCCCCCGGCGGAAGGTCGAACCGGGACGCGAACAGCTCTTGCACATCCCCGACCGGTTCCTTGGCACGCCACGGGCCCGGCAGGTCCAGTCCACGCCAGGCGGCCGCGATGCGCTCGGGGCCCGTGCGGGGTACATCCTCAGGAAAGTAGGGGAACAGGTCGGGATTGCTGGCGATCCAGTCGGAGACGATGACCAGCGCCGAAAGCAGCACCTGCACCGGCTGCGGCAGTTTCACCGCCCGCCAGGCCGCCAGGCACTCCCGGACGCCGAACTCATCCGCGCAGGCGTCGAGTAGTTCCTCCTGCACCCGCTTCCACAGCGTCCGGCTCGGCCCGTGCGTGCGCAGCAGATGAGGGTGCCCGTCGAGCGCCTGGATCTGGCCGTGCTCGGGTGGCACCCCGTGATGCCCGCCTACCGCAACCGTGAACTGCCCGGCCTGCTTGACCGTCCAGCCGTGCCGCTCCTGAAGCCACTCCCCCAGCAGCACCTGCCCGGCCAGCCCATGCGGCGCGTGCCCCCGGTCCGCGCCCATCGCCTGCCGAGAACGCATCTGAAGCCCATGGCCACGCATGACCTGCGCCAACTGCTCCACCTGGCAGGCGAACGCCGGCGTCGCCTTCCCGATGTCGTGCACACCGGCCAGCCACACCACCAGCCGTCGCGCATCCACCTCCCCACCAGGCAGCTCGCCGGCGATCAGCCTCCGCACCGACAGCGGCAGCCACTCGTCCCACAACCGCCCGGCTACGGCGGCGCTGTCCTCCATATGCCGCCACAACGGCAGCCATCCGTCGGAATCACGCTCGTGCTTGGCCCATACGCTCAACGCCGGCCCGCCCAGCCGGGCGTGAAGCCCCAGCCGGGCGCCCCCCTCGCCTGTCATGCCAGATACATACAGGATGTAGATGAAGCGTGAAGCCAATATGAAGAAAGTCGGGAGAGCCCAGTGTCAGTCCAGAGCAGGCCGCCGACACTGACACAGAAACGAGCCTAAGATTTCGATCTTGGGTCAGGCCTCCGCGGCAGGAACCCAGAGGAACCATATGCACCTTTTGCCGGACTCGGCGAAACTCATGAAAACAACGCCCCCTGCACCGTAAACCTACAGGTCCCGCAGTCTGCTCCCCGCACCCGCGGGGATGGTCCCCACCAGCGGCCGGAGTACGGCGGCGAGTACCTCTGCTCCCCGCACCCGCGGGGATGGTCCCCTCTCCCCGTACGGCTACAACGAGACGTGCGACCTGCTCCCCGCACCCGCGGGGATGGTCCCGCGGCGAGGTGTCCGCGAACGACATACGGGCCCTGCTCCCCGCACCCGCGGGGATGGTCCCCATATGGCCACACACTCCGCCCGAGGCCTCGGCTGCTCCCCGCACCCGCGGGGATGGTCCCGGCTGGGCGAGACGATCGGTATCAACGCCGCGCTGCTCCCCGCACCCGCGGGGATGATCCCGAGGCGCCGACCGCGCCGACCCTGAACGGAACGCTGCTCCCCGCACCCGCGGGGATGGTCCCATCAGCGCCCCTGCAGGGTCTTGTCGATCTGCCTGCTCCCCGCACCCGCGGGGATGGTCCCGGCATCAAGGGCATGGGCGCGTGGCTACGGAGCTGCTCCCCGCACCCGCGGGGATGGTCCCGACCAGCGGACCTGCAAGCCCTGCAAGGCCATCTGCTCCCCGCACCCGCGGGGATGGTCCCAGGTCCGGCCAGGTAGCGACCTCGCCGTCGACCTGCTCCCCGCACCCGCGGGGATGGTCCCGGGACAAGCAGAAGCTCTTGGAGAACACGAGTCTGCTCCCCGCACCCGCGGGGATGGTCCCGAGGACACCGGCCAACTCGAGTACCCGCCCGGCTGCTCCCCGCACCCGCGGGGATGGTCCCCCCTGACCAGCTCACCGCGTACACCGGGCAGCCTGCTCCCCGCACCCGCGGGGATGGTCCCGAGCAGGGCGCCGGCATCACCATCGCCCAGTTCTGCTCCCCGCACCCGCGGGGATGGTCCCTTTGGTAGGCGACGGATCAACACCTAGAGAGGCTGCTCCCCGCACCCGCGGGGATGGTCCCGACCTGACGATGACCGAGATGGTGCGCCTGCACTGCTCCCCGCACCCGCGGGGATGGTCCCATCCTCGACGAGCAGCACGAGCGGCCCGTCCCCTGCTCCCCGCACCCGCGGGGATGGTCCCGACCACTGGCTCGGCTGCCCCACATGCCTCGACTGCTCCCCGCACCCGCGGGGATGGTCCCTGCTGCGTCTTGTCCAGGTTCGACGGACGCGCCTGCTCCCCGCACCCGCGGGGATGGTCCCACCTGCAAGGCTCTTCGCTGCCACTGCTCGTTCTGCTCCCCGCACCCGCGGGGATGGTCCCTACGTCGGCGCCGACGCCTTGCACCCCACGGACTGCTCCCCGCACCCGCGGGGATGGTCCCGGCGGCGAGTGGATCGGCGCCGTTGTGCGCCACTGCTCCCCGCACCCGCGGGGATGGTCCCATCTTGTATTCCCAACCCCGTTGCATGGTTAGCTGCTCCCCGCACCCGCGGGGATGGTCCCTATTCTCGGTGACCTCCCGCCTGAACTGTGGTCTGCTCCCCGCACCCGCGGGGATGGTCCCACCACCGGCTACTCGGTCGCGCTGCCCGGCGACTGCTCCCCGCACCCGCGAGGATGGTCCCGTGCCAACGCCGTTGGGGTCGATGGACGCCTTCTGTTCCCCGAACCCGCGGGGATGGTCCCGGCGCCTCGCCGCGCTGAAGCGCAAGGTGCTGCTGCTCCCCGCGCCCGCGGGGATGGTCCCTACAGTGTCCGGGGGACAGTCATGCCCGAGTCCTGCTCCCCGCGCCCGCGGGGATGGTCCCGCCTACGAGGCCGAGGCGATGACCAGCACGGTCTGCTCCCCGCGCCCGCGGGGATGGTCCCTGGATCTGCGACCCGGACAGCTGCCCGGTCAGCTGCTCCCCGCGCCCGCGGGGATGGTCCCGAGTACATGGCGACGATCGACTTGGACCTGCGCTGCTCCCCGCGCCCGCGGGGATGGTCCCTACCTCAACGGAACCGGCACGGTGGAAGTCGACTGCTCCCCGCGCCCGCGGGGATGGTCCCGGGGTCTTGTTGCGGCGGACGCAGAAGACCTTCTGCTCCCCGCACCCGCGGGGATGATCCCGCGTTGATGCCGTGCCACAGGTTGATGCCGGCCTGCTCCCCGCGCCCGCGGGGATGGTCCCGTGGGCCGGATCGACAGCATCTGGCGCGACGACTGCTCCCCGCGCCCGCGGGGATGGTCCCGGCATTGATCATCCCAGCCGGCTGGACGGGCCCTGTCATGGAGGGTTATGGGTGCACTGGTTGCCGCGACGGATTGGCTGGCGCCTCTGCCGTGTCCTTGTCAGTGGCCACTGTCAGCATGGTCTAGAGCTTTGGACTGGGGGAGGGACGAGAGTGAGACGACAGGACCTCGCGGACGCACTGGACACCGAGTTGATGGAACGGCTACTGCCGGCGTCCGCGGTGCGCGCCGTAGACGGGTGGTTGTCCAGATCCGGCGCACCACACGTGTCCGGCGTCGGCGATCACGCCGTGGAGTACGTTCCCGTGAAGTGGGCCGGCATCGAGCCATGGCCTGACCAACTCTCTGTACAAACCCAGGCATCGGTCGCCGTGATCAGTCGTGCCCAGGTGGTGGCAGCCGCGCGAGCGGCGGTTGAACGCGGAGACTGGCATGAGGCTCTGGTTGCCTCGTACGTGTGGGGGCAGGGCCGGACCGGGTACGGCTCCCACCGCCTCAAGGAGATCCTGACGGAGCCGAACGTCGTCCATGCGCTGGCGCAGGCGGCCGCGGCCCTTCGCGAGGGGAGCGCGGTTGCCGCATACCGGGTTCTGCACGGAGCTGTCAGGGGACTGGGTCCGGCATTCTTCACCAAGTTCCTCTATTTCCTAAGCCTGGCGATGGACGTTCAGAGCGCCCCTCGGGCTCTGATCCTGGACCAGAGAGTTGCGCGCGTCCTGCGCGTTCACGCCACACGGGTCGGGCTGAGTATGGGGCTGGCGTCCGCGGCAGATGTCGCAGCCTGGATCTGGTCTGACAGTGGATGGACCCCACACCGCTACGAGGTGTACTTGCACTGGATGACTGCCGCAGCCGGACAGCTTGCATCATCTGGGATCGGGGGGCCTAATCCAAGCCCGGACCTGCTCGAACTAGCTCTCTTCCAGGGCGTTTGGGATCCGATGGCCTGAAAAAATCATGCATTGGGGTCTTCGGCCTGCTGCTCCCCGCACCTGCGGGGATGGTCCCTTGCCGGTCATCGGCCCCGTACAGGAAAAGGACTCATCCCCCACCCGCGGGGATGGTCCCCAGTGGGGGGATGGTGCCGCATCTCGGGGCGCTGCTCCCCGCATCCGCGGGGATGGTCCCGCCCACTTCTACGGCGTCGAGATCCAGTACTCCTGCTCCCCGCACCCGCGGGGATGGTCCTCCGCTGGTACTTCGACCTCTTGGGACTCGTCTGTGCTCCCCGCACCTGCGGGGATGGTCCCAAGGGCGTGCCCAAGTCCCGCCAGCTCGCCTACTGCTCCCCGCACCCGCAGGGGTGGTCCCGCCATAGCGAGCACGACCAGACACCGCGGCGGCTGCTCCCCGCACCCGCGGGGATGGTCCTTGCTCCAGATTTCGCTCTTGCGCATCGGGTCCTGGCCCTACCCCCAGGTACGGTCCCAAGGTCAGGCTGCGAAGCCGACGGTGGTGACGTACTCGTATTGGCCCCACTGCGACCCGAGGTCGATGATCTGGTCCACCCACGCATCGTCCAACCCCTGATCATCGCCAGTTGACCAGGCCTGCACGATCTGGTCCCAGCGGCGCACGTTCAACGTTCGGAACTCCACGACGCGCTGGCGGGGTCGGTCGACCTGGGACTGGTTGAGCGGGTGGATCTCCACCCGGGTGCCGCGGCCCTCTCGGTTGAGGCGGGCGAGCAGGTAGCGGGCGACGTTCTCCCGCCGCACCGTGCGGTAGGCCTGCTCGATCCGCTCCAGGTTGGCCTTCGAGGGCGACCGTTTGCCGTCCAGCCAGGCTTTCAGGGTGCGGTCGGTGACGGCCAGGCCGGCCTCGCGCGCTCGCTGCTGGGCGTGGTCGGTGCGGGTGAGGTAGTGCAGGCGGGCGAGCAGGCCGCGTCGGGCGGTGACGGGGGTGGCGATGTAGCCGGCGAGGGCGTCCAGCTGGCGGGCGACGGCTTCGTGGCCTTTGATGCCGCGTGCGCCGTACTTGCCGAACTCGATGTTCCGCTCGGGCATGGTCTCTGGTTCCTTGGCTTGTGGATCTCTGTACGGGACTGTGAGGGCCGATCACCGTCGTCGGCAGGGAGATTACCGCCGGGACGGGTGATCGGCTTCGTGTGGGCCGCTCAGGACGTTCCACAGGGGTGTGCTGGTCCTGGGTGGTGATCAGGGATTGTTGGTGTGGTCGGGGTCGGTGCCGACGCTGTAGACGTCCTTGATCTTCACCTCGGCGACTCCGCGGCCCTCGGGGAAGACGGCCCGCCAATCGCCGATGACGTGCAGTTCGTCGGTGCCCATCACGCGGACGACCATGAGGCCTTCGTCGAAGGCACGGTGAGCCTTCCACCACAGGTTGGCGAAGGCCTGGGAGCGGATGATGTGCATCCAGTCGGGCCGGTACAGCTCCCGGTTGTAGTTCGACTCCCCCATGGTCGAGACGAACTTGGAGTACATCGCCTTGACGTACTCCAGCGTCACCTCGTCGCCTGCGGCGATCGCCGCGTCGCGGGCGTCCTTGAGCGCGATGCGGAACTTCTCCAGCAGGTTCTCCGTCGCGCCGGATGTGAACGACTCGTGGATCTCCGGCGGGTCACACAGCCCGTACTTGGGGCCGGACAGACGCAGCAGCAGGCGGAGGGTGGGTTCGGTGACCCACAGCGGGCCGGGCTCGTCGCGGCTGCCGAGCGGGTTCGGAAGTACGGCGTCGTGCTCCCACACCGGCGGGGTGATCAGATGGACCCCGGCGCGGCGCCGGTCGTGGTGGTTGCCGGTGGAGTGCTCCAGTTGCCCGATCGGCAGGTGCGTCTTGAGCGCACTCAGGTAGGCGCCGTTGATGTCGAGGGCCGTCACCTCGTGCTGGCCGGCGGGCAGATGCGGGCGCGTCCACTTCGGGCGGGCCTCCCAGATCTGGTCCGCGCCGTGGGCGGTCGGCTTGCGCAGAATGTCCGGCACCCACGGGTGGGCGACCACGTCGTAGCGGCCACCCTTGCGGGTGGCGTCCAGCAGCGCCATCGCATCCGGGATCGCCCGCTTCACCAGCGCCGCAGTCGCCGCTTCGACGTCGCCGGAATACTGAGCGAGCGCGGCCGCAACAGCCTGGCCGATCAAGTCGGGGGTGTCGGAGGCGGCCTGCGCCCGGCGTCCCTTGGGCACGATCGGCACGTCACCCGTGCGGGCCGCGGTGCGGCGGGTAGCAGGCGGCTTTTGCTTTGCGGCTTCGGGCTGCGGGGGCGTGGCTGGAGTTTGTGGGGTGCTGGATGCGGTGTTGCATTCGGCCGTGTCCAGGTGCTGCGGCACGCCAGCCAGCGCGAACTGTGCTGGCTGCCCGCACAGCAGGCACGGCGCCGGAGTCACGAGCTGGACCAGGTCCTCGCCGTCGTCCCCGCCCAGCTCCCCCGACTCCATCGGCGCGGCATGCGCTGGGTGCGTGGCTGGAGCCGGGGGCTCGGTGGCGGTCCGGCTGCGGACTTTCTCCCCGGCCTGCTGCAGGAAGTACACGTACTGCTCTCGGACGTCGCCGCTGGGATCACGGCCTGATTCCCACCCGCCGAGCGTCGACGGGCTCACGCCCAGAGCGCGGGCCACCTGCGCCCGTGACAGGCCTAGCCCCTCGCGCAACTGGCGCCGCTGCTCGGCGGGCGGCAGCGGAGTCCGGTCGGCTGGTGTGGCGGCGAGCAGGGCATCGATCGCCTGGAAGTCACTCATCCTCAGCCGTCCTCCCGGGCCATGTCCCGGATCCGTGCGAAGTGCAGCTGGTGCGCCACGGTCACGGTTGTGGTCACGCCGTTGCGGTTCTTGCCGACGATCAGGTCGACTTCGCCGGCGTGCTCGCTGGTGGGCTCGTAGTAGTCCTCGCGGTGCAGCAGGATGATCACGCTGGCGTCCTGCTCGATCTGTCCGGAGTCCCGCAGGTCCGACACGGCCGGGCGCTTGCCCTCACGGTGCTCGCTGCCCCGGTTGAGCTGGGCACAGCAGATGATGACCGCGCCGGTTTCCTCGGCAATCACCTTCAGCTCCCGGCTGATCTCGGAGACCCGCTCGTAGGGCGACTGGCGGCTGTTGCGCTGATCGGTGTACATGAGCTGCAGGTAGTCGATGATCACCAGCGGGGAGCGCCCGGCCTCACGGGTCAGGGCCTTGATGCGGTGACGGACCCGGCTGGGAGTCAAGCGGGCGGCGTAGTCCATCCACAGGGGCAGCGCGGACAGTTCGGGCAGCACCCGGACCATGCGGGTCCAGTCGCCGTCCTCAATGGCGGGGCCGCCGTCCATGAGGTGGTGCAGGCCGACGCGGGCACGGGCGGCCAGCACCCGGTTGAGGACTTCGGGCTTGCCCATCTCCATGGAGTGCACGAGCGTCGGACGACCGGAGGCGGCGTTGGCGAGGGCGATGCCGAGGGTGAGCGCGCTCTTGCCCATGCCGGGACGGCCGGCCACGACGACGATATTGCCAGAGCGCAGCTTGACGACGTGGTCCAGGTCGACCAGCCCGGTCACGGCCGCCGCCTCGATCGGGGTTTCCAGCATGCGCAGGTGCTCGTCGAGGTCGTCACCGAGCCTGCCGAAGTGGGCATCCGCTTCACCATCGCCCAGGGCAAGGACGTCGAGTTCGGCCTGGTGCGCGCGGATCGCTTCCGGCACGTCGGTCGGCGCCGTCAGCCGGGACGCCTGTACCGCCCGCGCCAGCGCTGCCTGGTAGCGGCGCAGCGCAGCGTAGCCGTGGACCAGGTCCGCGTAGTAGCCAACCTCACCAGGCCCGCACGCCTCCATCGCCAACTGCGACAACCGCACCGCGCCGCCGGCGCGCTCCAGCTCACCCGCACGCCGCAGCTCAGCCTCGACCATCGGCAGCCCGGTCGGCTTGCTCGCCCCATGCAGACGCTGAATCGCCGCCCACACCAGCTCATTGGCGGGCTCCAGATCACCGTCCTCAAGGAACCGCGCGGCCTCTGCCACCGGATCGTGGGCCGGGGTAGCCATAAGACAGGCTCCGAGCACCCGGGACTCGGCCTCCGGGCTGGACACTGCAAGCTGCTCGTCGATCACTGCCGCGCCCCCGCTCCCACAGCGACCCCTGGGTGCGCGCACCGGCGCATGGGCGCGTCATCGTCGTCGTCCAGCACCCAGCCGTTCGGGTCGCAGGCAGTGCAGGCTGCAACCAGTTCGGCGCGCACGGCCGCACCGTTGACCTCGGACGGGGCTGTGCGCGGGTGCACGGTTGCGTACAGGCGCAGGTCGTCGACCCAGCCCGGCAGGCACTTGGTCCAGGAGGCGGCGCCCCCGGTGTTCTTGAGGATGTCCGCTTCCAGCAGGACCCGGTGGGCGTCGTCCATCTCGGTCAATGACGGCCAGCCCTGGGTGCGCATGGCGCGCAGCAGCCGGGGCGCGCACCGGCGGGCCGTCGTCGCGCCTGCCTGCCAGCGCTGCATGCGCTGGAGGAACTCGGTCGCTGCGGTGATCTCCTCCGGGGAGAACTTCGGCTCCTCCTCCCTCTGTGACGGAAGCGACCTCGAGGGGCGAGTGAGGGGGTAGGGGGA
>NZ_BNBC01000061.1:8940-30319 GCF_014654675.1 Streptomyces spiralis | reverse complement strand
GGAGGAATCCTCCTCCCCCGGGGGGTGTGGGGGGGAAGCCATTCCGCGTCCCGGAACTGGGGAAGCGTTCTGACCTGTGGGAACGCGCTGTTTGACGCTTCCCGGAACGCCGGATGCGTTGTTGACGGTTCCGGCGTTCCGGGAAGCGTTCTGACCTGCTGGTTTGCCAAGTTCCCCGGTTGACGGATCCGGCGTTCCGGGAAGCGTCGTGACCTGCGGCTTTACCTGCTCGTGATCTTCAGCCGTAGAGGGCCAGTCAGGGTTCCAGGCGGGGTTGTCGTAGACCTCGTAGACGACCGGACCCTTCCGGCCGGGAAGGGTCGGATGCGGCAGCTGGAGGCGGCGGACGTAGCCGGCCTCTACCAAGCGCGCGAACGACTCATAGACGGCGTTCTTACCGACCAGCTCCCGCGCATTCTTCGCGGAGCGGATGCCCCGCTCCTTCAACTGCTCCCACACGGCGAGTGGAGTGGACTGCACACCGGAGGCAAGATTGAACATGACCTGGAGCAGCACCACGTAATCCAGGGAGTGGACTAGATCGGACCCGACACCCATATGGCGGGGGACCGAGATGCCGCTGGCGGGAGCCTGAGCCTGACGAAGCAGGCCAGATCCCTCAATACTGCTAGCGGGCCCCTCGAGGGCGCCGCCAGCTGTCCTTTGCTGGTGTTGCAAGGGGTACATCTCCCCAGGTAGGGGAGCCGCGACCAGCGAATGTGACCCAGTACGGGATCAGAGTAGTGGCGTTGCGCTATCCATTGCGCATACTCTGGGTATAGGTGACCACGCGGGCCCGATGGCCCACGGGCATCACCCAGCAGACGAGGTCACCTCGCTGCTCACGACTCAAGGCTTTGGTAGGGGCCGAGTCGATCGCTAGGAAGCGGTCTCCGTTGTGGCGACGGGGGCCGCTTCGGCGTTTCTAAGGCGGGCCGGTTGGCATCATCGCTCCTTACCCCGCTTGCCGTGCCGGCTCCGAGGCCTGCGCTGCTTCGGGGTGCTTTGCGGCCCACCCGGTGAGCAGCCGGACGTAAGCTTCGAGGTGACGTCGACGCGGCTTGGCTACACCGG
The DNA here is from genome assembly GCF_014654675.1 of Streptomyces spiralis. Lineage (GTDB taxonomy): Bacteria > Actinomycetota > Actinomycetes > Streptomycetales > Streptomycetaceae > Streptomyces > Streptomyces spiralis. The sequence continues at coordinate 29,245 of NZ_BNBC01000061.1, read as the reverse complement.
TTTCCCAGCGGTGGAAGGCCACTCGAGTAACTCCAAAGACCTCCGCAACCTCCTCTTGGGTTAGCCCGTCGGCCTTGCGGAGCCTCGCGCGGACCTCTGGTGACGGCAAGGTGTCCGGCCGCGCGAGCAGAGCGTCGACTGCATCGAATAGATCTGACACTGCTCCCCCTCTCCTCACGTGATCCAGAACTATACATAACTCTCCACTTGTTGCCGCGGACTTGGCGGCGTGTCCTCGGAGAATTCCGTTCTTCCCCGGCCTGGGTGCGCTCGCCATGCCAGGGTCAACGGCCAGGAATGCATCGACGTTAGAGTCTCGGCGTGCGCCTCGCCCTCTTCGACCTGGACGGCACGCTGGCCGACAGGCAATCGGCACTCAGCGACGCCGTGCCTGGCCTGTGCCGTGCGCACGCCTTCCCACCCGCCGTTGAGCACTGGCTGCTCGCCGAGCTTGCCGACCGCGCGAGTGCCGACGACTTCGTCCGGTTTCGCAACACCTTCGACCTGGCGGTGCCCGCTGCAGAGCTATGGCAGGAGTACGTCGATCTGATGGCGGCCGCAGCCATCTGCCGATCGGAGGTCCTCGAGGGCCTTGCGCGCTTGCGTGCCGCCGGGTGGACGATCGGCATCGTCACCAACGGCGCAAGCGACATCCAGCGCGCCAAGCTTGCTGCAACCGGCCTTGCCGGTCTGGTCGACGGCGTCGCAGTCTCCGGCGACCTCGAGATCCGCAAGCCGGACCCGCGCCTTTTTCAACTCGCGGCCTCTCGATGCGGCGTGAGCCTTGCCAACGGCGGCTGGATGATCGGTGACAACCCTGCCGGGGACATAGGGGGCGGTCACCAGGCCGGCCTGCGCACCATCTGGCTCCATGGTCGACCATGGCCCGACGGCCTCACCGCCGCAGATCACACCGTCGACGACGTCACCGACGCCATCACCATTCTCCTCAACGAGACGGAGTAGTAACACCGTGGACCAGCCCACCGTCGGCATCCTCCACCCGGGCAGCATGGGCGCCGCCGTGGCGGCCTGTGCCGCCGCCAACGCGGCAGCGGTCCTGTGGAGCAAGGCCGGGCGCAGCACTGCATCCCTTGCGCGCGCCCAGCAGTTTGGACTGACGCCGGTGGCCAGGCTGCAGGAGCTGCTGGACCGTAGCGACATCGTCATCAGCCTCTGCCCGCCGGCCGCCGCCGAGGACCTTGCTCGCGACGTCGCCGAGCACAGCTTTACCGGGTTGTACGTGGAGGCGAACGCCATCAACCCCGAGCGCACGAAGCGAATCGCCGACCTGCTCGGACCAGACACGGCCGTCGTGGACGGCGGCGTCGTCGGCTCCCCGCCTGTGCGGGGCAAGACGCCAGTGCTGTACGTGTCCGGGCCGGTCGAAGCGACCGAACGGATCGAGGCGCTGTTTGCGGGTACCGCCGTGCGGACGATGACGCTGGGCACGGAGGTCGGGAAGGCGTCCGCGCTCAAGCTTGCGTATGCGGCGTACCAGAAGGCCAACCGCGTCCTGATGGCGCTCGCGACCGGGTTGGCCCGCGAGCACGGTGTTGACCAGGAGCTCATCGGCATCGCCTCGCGGCGTACCACCTCGTACCTCTCCGAACCTGAGTACATCGCGAAAACCGCTGCCCGCGCCTGGCGCTCGGGCCCGGAGCTGGAGGAAGCCGCCGACATGCTCGCGTCCGCCGGCCTTCCACCGGAGATGCCGCGAGCGGCCGCAACCACGCTGGCACGGTGGGACGACGTCAAGGACGCCAGCGAGCTCACGCTCACCGACGCCCTGGACCGGCTTGCCCAGCCGTGACCCGTGCTCATGCCCTGGCCGCCTCCGCCCCCTGCACCAGCAGCTGGTCAATGCGCCGGGCCGACTCCTGCGGCGAGGCCGTCGTCGTGTCCACCGCGAGATCCCATGCCGTGGCCGCGTGCATGGCCAGGTCCTCGCGGGTCGCATCCCACACCGCCAGACGCGCTACAGTGTCGGTGTCGCCCCGGCCTTCGGACCGCCGCCTTGGCGCGGCCGCGCGCGCCGCGGCCCCGGGGCACCTGCCGGGGCACCTGACTGAACGACGATCCCGTTCCCAGTTTGTCGGCGATGCTCATGCGCTAATCATGCGCTGCCTTAAGCGATTCGTCGCCCGCGAGGTCTACCGCGCTCTGACCAGGACATCGACTGGGCAAATCCCCAAACCAACCTGGCCCCAGCGCCCTTGACAGGCATAGGAGCATCAGTTCTGGACGCGGAGAGCGGTCTGAACGCTCACGCGGGATTTCTCGGTGTGCGATCCAGGCCGGCTCTCATCGGTCCTCCCGGAGGAGTTGGAGGGTGTCGAGGAGGCTCTGGTAGATCATGATGCCTTCTTCCCATGGGGCCGCATGGTGGCCGGTGAGCCGCTGTCCCTGGGTGAGTCGGAGCCCAGCGACCTTGGCCAGGGTGGCGGTCACTCGCTCTCGCTGGTTCATCGGTACGAGCTGGTCCTCGGTGCTCTGGTCGAGTACGACCAGACGGGGCGCGTTGCCTTCGCGGATCCGTCCAGCGATCGACGCCGGGTCGAAGCTGGCCGGGCTTACGTCCGGCCAGGCGTCCTTGTCCGTCCCGAACGCCCTGGACAAGAACTTCTCGTAGTCGTCGCGGAGGTGAGCGTGGGAGGCGCCCAGCCCGTCCGCCGTCGCGAGAGCGGGCAGGTCGTACAGGCCGCTGAGGCCGAGCAGTGCGGCAGGGCAGGGCGGCTCGGGAAGGTGGTCGAGACCGTAGTGCCGCGGAGGCTGGAGGATGGACTGAAACGCCAAGCAGGCGCCGCAGCTGTGGCCGGACAGGACGTAGGAGCCATCGGCGAGGCCGAGGGAGCCGAGCAGGGCCAAGCCGTGCAGCACGTCGCTGACATGCTGCGGATGGACGGCCTCGCGAGCCAGGTCGGTGTGGTTGTCCTTGATGGCGTCGTAAGGAACGGGGGGATCCGCCATGACGGTAGGAGCAGGGTAGTTCATCTGGGAGACGGTGTAGTTGAGTGAGGCGATGGCGGTGACTGGGGCCGGCCCCTCACCGGGGAGCACGCCGCCGGAGAAGGCGTGGGCAACGGCGGGTTCGATCGAGGCGGAGGTGAGCCGCGGGTCGCGCCAGGCGCCGCCGTGGACGTGCACGAGGTACCGCGGGTGCCGCGCCCTGGAGTCAGCCTCTGGAAGGGACGTGACGGGGGTGCCGATGAGGGCGGCGGTTTGCGGCGTCCGCGGCAGGTAGATGCTGAGGTTCTGGAGCCGGTTGGCGTTGGGGATGTAGGGGATGTCCTTGGCGGCGATGACCGGGATACGACGATCGAGATGCGGGCTCGCCACCTCGGCGGGCTGCCAGAGGGCCTGCCTGGCGTCCTGGGGCCAGGTGAAGTCTGCGAAGTCTGCCCGATTCGGCATTATGCCCGTTCCTTCCGGCCGGAGATCCACGTGCCGGGGGCGCTGAGCTCAATGATGGTGCCGACGTTGTCGGTGACGAAGGCGATGCGCTGGCCGGTTGCCGGTATCTCCATGGGGCCGCCGATCAGCGGCACATCGAGTTCGCGTAGCCGGGACAGTGCCGCGTCGAGATCTGCTACAGCGAGGCAGAAGTGGTGCAGGCGCGACCTGTGCATGCTCGTGAGAATGTTGTCGGTCGGCGCCGCGCCCCGGTCCGACGCGCCCGCGAGAAGCTCGATCTTGACGTCACCGGCGGTGAGGAAGACGAACGTCGTGCCGTGAGCCTCGAACTGCTGTTCAACGACGAAGCCGAGGTTGCGCGAGTACCACGCGATGGTGGCGTCGAGGTCCTCTGGCGTAACGGTGATGCCCACGTGGTCATGGGAGAACGGGAAGGTCATGTCCACAAGAATCACCGACTGCCGGACCGGCAACCAGAGAGAGGCATTCGGTAGGAAAGTCAGTACCACCTTTGGGATGGTGCCGGGTGAGACAATTAGTTGGTGGCCGTCGTGGCAGATAGTCGACGTAGTCGCCACAGCGACGCCGCCGACAAGGCCCTGCGCGAGCTGACCCGCACCGAGCAGGCCGCCGTCGAATCCGTGTGCCGCGCGCTCGAAGTCGAGCTCGGTCCCGACCGGGCGCGTGGCCTTCCGGACGCCGACCCCCGCTCGGCGTCGTACGTCATCGAGCTGCTGCCCGTGCAGACCAACGGCCGCGGGAACGACGCTGCGCTACGGGTCAAGGCACCCTAGATCATCCGCGTGGCAGGTGCGCCGAGGGTGGTCGCAAGGTTCAGCTGGCCCCGGACAGCCCGCGGCGAAGATCGCCTAGGCTCCAGCTGCACACATGCGTCCGGGATGCAGCCACAAGGAGAGGACTGAAGCATGAACGATGTCTTGCCATCCGCTGTGGAAGCCATCGGGGCGACGCCCATGGTGCGCCTCGACCGGATCACGCGGGATCTGAACGGGACGATCCTGGCCAAGCTGGACTACCTGAACCCAGGCGGCTCCAAGAAGGACCGCGTGGCGAAGGGGATCATCGAGGAAGCCGAACGCGTCGGCGCGCTCAAGCCGGGGCAGCCAGTGGTCGAGCTGACCAGCGGCAACACCGGCACCGGTCTGGCGATCGTGTGCGGCGTTAAGGGATACCCGTTCATCGCGGTCATGTCCAAGGGAAACTCACGCGAGCGGGCCCGGATGATGGCGGCGCTCGGTGCCGAGGTGGTCCTGGTCGGCCAGTTGCCCGGCTCCGTCCCCGGGCAGGTCTCTGGCGGTGACCTGGAACTGGTCGAGGCCAAGGCGAGGGAGATCACCAAAGCCCGCGGAGCGTTCCGGGCCGACCAGTTCCACCACGACGGCAACTGGCTCGCCCATTACCACGGCACAGGCCAGGAACTGTGGCAGCAGACCGGCGGCGCGATCGACGGATTCGCCGACTTCCTCGGTTCAGGCGGAACCTACGCGGGCGTCACCAAGGCCCTCAAGGAACACAACCAGGCCGTGCGCTGCTTTGCCGTCGAACCCGCAGGCGCCGCTGTCGTGGCCGGGCAGCCGCTGAAAACCCCGGACCATCCGATCCAGGGGGGCGGTTACGCCATGAACGACCTGACCTATCTCAGGGACGTGCCGATCGACGGCTTCGTCCAGGTCACCGGCGACGAAGCGAGGCAGGCCGCCCGCCGACTGGCGACCGAAGAAGGCATCTTCGGGGGCTTCTCCTCCGGCGCCAACCTCGCCGCGGCCCTGAAACTGTTGGACGGGGAGATGCGAGGCAAGACCCTGGCCATCATGATCTGCGACTCCGGCCTCAAGTATCTGTCCACGGATCTGTGGGCCGACGCCTGAGGTCCCAGCTCACCCGCTCTCCGTCACCTCCGGCCCAGCCGTCCCGGGCCCTCATGCCCACCGGCAGACCGAGAACGACACCTGTGTTCAGGCATGGCAGGCGCGGCGACGCGTACATTGGATCCGGCGCTCGCCACGCGGCCTCGTTCATCCGGCAACCTGGGAGCGGCTCATGGTGTCGTCGTGACCGATCGGCCGGTGGTGTCCACCCGGGGGCGGGGACGGGGCACCGCGAGCCCCAGGTCGAGGCGCTTGTCCATGTCCAGCCCGTACGGGTTGACGTTCGACCAGAAGAAAGCGGTCAGGCCGCGCCGGTCCTCGCCGGTAAGCTTCTTCGCCCACCCCGGTTCGGCCAGAACCTGCTGCACAACAGGGTGTTGACATGGACGAGCGCGGACTGGAGCAGGTGCAGGGCGAGCATCGAGGTCTCGGCGTGCTCCTTGTCCGGGCCGGTCAGAGTGCCGTCCTCGCCGTAGTGGAGCACGGTGTTCGCACTGTTCCAGCTCTCCGCGGCCTGCAGCCCGCCGTGGATCTCCCGGCGCAGGCCGGACCTGGCCAGGTAGTCGCAGGAAGAGATCGTCCGCACGGCCCGGCCGAGTTCATCGAGTGCCTGGTAGGTGGGGTGCCTGGAGCCACCCCGGGTGAAACGACACAGCACCTGCTCCGCTGAATCGGACGATCACAGCGGGACCTCCGTCCGGCAGGACTCTTCCGCCTCGCCCCTTGGCGAGGCCCGGCACTGGAAGAACAGCATCAGGGCACCGGCGACCCGGCGCGTGGCGCCGGTGGCTCATCCGCTCCAGGGGACTCTGGCGAGGACGAGTCCGCGTACGTCAGCGGCCCCGGACGCCCGGAGTCTGAGTGCGACGTGCTGAAGCTGCGAACCGCTGGTGAAGAGGGGCCGGTGTCGCCGGAGGGCCTGTGGGCGCGGCCGTCCGCGCGTCTGGAAGCGGAGCTGCGGCGAGGCCCGTCGGCGCACGAGTTCGCCGACCTTCAGTGGTGGACGCTGAAGCTGACCAAGGTAGTGATCGGGCGGTTGTTCCATGTGGGTTGCACGGTGCAGGGTGTGCGGAAGCAGATGCGGCGCCACGGCTGGTCATGCCAGGTTTCCCTGCACCGGGCCATCGAGGGGACGAGGAGGCCGTCGAGGTGTGGAAGCACCATGGCCGACCAGATGGCGTACGACCGGTGCACCGAGCTCGGTCTGTCCCGGTCCGAGTTCGCTGAGCGTTGTGGCGTGAAGCAGCCCCAGATCTCCCGGATCGAAGGCGCAGGCACCGTGCGCACCATCCCCCTCCGGGGTAGACGCGGTCGAGGGGCCGCGACTGCCATTCGGCCATGCCCTCCATCGCCTTATCCGTGATCGTGGTGATGGTCTGCTTGGACACCTCCGCCCGTACACCTCGGCCGGATGAGCCGATATCTCCTCATGGTCAAGCCCTTCGCCGACAGCGAGAGCACCATCTCGTCGACACCGGTCAGGCGCCGCTGCCGCGTGCGGACGATCTGCGGCTCGAAGGTGCCGGCGGTGCCTCGGGGCGCCTTCGTCTCGACCGGGCCTCCGTCGGTCAGCACGGTCTTCGAGCGGGTGCCGTACGGCTGTTGCCGCTGTTCCTGCCCGTTGTGTCGTGCTTGTCGTAGCCGACGTGATCGGTCATCTCGCCCTCCGGGGCGGACTCCAGCACCCGCTTCGTCCGCTGCCGCATCGGCCCCCTCCCCGGTCAAATGCGGCCCGTCGGAGCGGGCACGATCGACGAACATCGCGATCAACAGCTCCTCTGACGCCGGCAGGCGGCCCCACCGCGGCGAGGGGTCAGCCGTCGGCGGTGGCCGGCCTATTTGGATTCGACGCGTCCGACCGGGTGGGGATCGGTCGCCAGCGCGTCGCACGCCCGCTGCCACGCCGTGTCACCGGGGTGGAGTCGGGAGCGGAGATAGGCCGTGGTGAGACGCCCGAGGGCGGCGACCAGGTCCGGGTTCTCGTCCGTGGTCTCGGCGGCGTCGTACCCGGCGATGCCGCCGAGACCGTGCTGGGCGCCGAACAGGGTGAGCAGGGTCTTGGGGCTGGGGGCGAAGGTGTAGGGATCGGTGAACCAGACCGGGCCCAGGTCCGTGAAGTGCGTGAGGCTGTCCTTCTCCCCTGCGACGACCAATGTGGGCGTGGTCATGGTGGAGAAGTCGGTGGTCCGGAAGAACGGCGTCTGCTTGGCCATGTACCCGGTGAGGGCGTCGCCGCCCCTGCCGGGCGCGGCGAGCAGCACGCCCGTCTTGATGCGGGACTCGATGAGGCTCACCTGCTCCCCGGTGTCTGGGTCATTGATCCCGGTACCCAGCAGGAGGCCGGCCGTGAAGCCACCGAGCGAGTGTCCGGCGACGGCGACCTTGTCGTGGTTGATGCGCCCGGCGAGGCCCGGCACGGCGTTCTCGATCTCGTCGAGCCGGTCGAGGATGTGCGTCATGTCCTCGGCGCGTGAGCGCCAGAAGAAGGGGGCTCCGGAGGCGCCGGCGAGCTGGCGGCTCAGCGTCCTGGAGCTGAGGTGGGTCGGCTGGACGACCACGAAGCCGTGGGCCGCCCAGAAATTGGCGAGCGGTTGGTAGCCGTTCAGGGAGGACAGGTTGTTCGAGGGGCCGTGTCCGTGGGAGAAGAGAATGACGGGCAGGTCAGTGCCGGTCTCGGGTGCGGACACGCGCACTTGGAGGTCCACGGGGCGTCCGGGCACGGACAGGACCACGGGGCTGTACGACAGGACGGGAAGGGGCGGGCCGAAGGTGGACGCTGGGCCGGTGGATGCGCTCATGAGGGGTGGCTTCTTTCTACGGCAGTGCGACGCCGCCCGGTCAGGACCGGGCGGCGGCAGGCGAGCGGTGGGGCGTCACTTGCTCTGCAGCGTGCCCAACGCTTCCGGGTCTTCCGCCAGCGCGGTGGCCGCCGCCTTCCAGCTGGTGTCCTCGGGGTAGAGGGCGCTGCGTAGGAAGGCCGAGCTGAGCTGCTGGATCAGGGCGACGCGCGCGGGGTTCTCGTCCGTCGTCTCGGCAACTGAGTACCCGGGGACGCCGCCGAGCGAGTGCTCGCCCCCGAACAGCGTGAGCAGGCTCTTGTCGCCCGGGCTGTAGGTGTAAGGGTCGGTGAACCAGTCCGGTCCGCGCGTGGAGAGCGGGGACTGGTCGTTGTCCCCGGCGACGATCAGGGCCGGAGTGGTCATGGTGTCGAAGGACGGCTTCATGAAGGGGAAGTGCTCGGCGGCGAACGGAGTCAGGGTGTCGCCCAGGCCGGTCAGCGCGAGCAGCACACCCGCCTTCACTCGCGGGTCAGACATGTCCTGGCCGGGCTTGCCGTCGGAGCCGAGGACGCGCGCGCCCAGCAGCGTGCTCGCCGTCTGGGCACCCCAGGAGTGGCCGGCCACGGCGATGCGGCTGCGGTCGAGGCGCCCGGCGAGGCCCGGCACGGAGGCTTCGAGGACGTCGAGGCCGTCGAGTACGCGCGTGAGGTCCTCGATGCGGATGCGCCAGATCTGCGGCGTACGGGGGTCCTCGGGGGGCAGGCCGAGCGTCCTGGAGTCGAGGTGGGTGGGCTGGACGACCACGAAGCCCTGGGCGGCCCAGAAGTCCGCCAGTGGGGCGTAGCCGTCCATGGACCAGCCGAAGCCGTGCGAGAAGACGATGACGGGCAGATCGCTGTCGCTCACGGGGGCGGACACGCGGACCTGGAGGTCCTCGCCGCGGCCTGGGGCGGACAGGACGACCGGCCGCGCGGACACCACCGTGGCGGGTGCGGTCTTGGATTCGGACATGGGGGTGCCTTTCGGTGCGTGAGCACTCTTGGTTTGGCGGGCCGGCAGGCGGCGGTGCCGCAAGCATGGGCCGGATGGGAGCGTTCTCTTATGCGGAGCCGCGTCGACGCAGGGTGATGACGAGGGTGTGGCTGTCGCGGTCCGAGGTGGAGCGTGCTGAGGACAGCGGTTGGCCGCGGGCCTGCCGATCTGCCATCATGAACGAAACGGAACCTCGTTCCGTACACAATACGGAACGTCGATCCGTTTTGCAAGATCGGCTGTCGGAGGAGCGCTACGGTGAACGACGAAGGCCCGGGCCCGGGAAGCTCAGCCAGGTCCAATCGCAAGGACGCCCGGCGCAACCAGCAGGCCCTGCTGGACGCGGCCGCCGCGGTCTTCGTGGCCTCGGGCGTGGAGGCTCCGGTACGCGACATCGCGGCCAAGGCCGGCGTCGGGGTGGCCACGATCTACCGCCACTTCCCCACCCGGGCGGACCTCGTCATCGCCGTCTACCGCCACCAGATCGACGCCTGCGCCAAAGCCGGCCCCACCCTGCTGGCGGGCGGCCCCACTCCCTATGCCGCCCTTGGGAAGTGGGTCGACCTCTTCGTCGACTTCCTCGTCACCAAACACGGCCTCGCAGCCGCGATGCAGGGCGACAGCACCGGCTTCGCGACGCTCCACGCTCACTTCCTTGAACGCCTCCTGCCGGTGTGCGCCCAACTCCTCGAAGCTGCCGACACCGCGGACGAGATCCGCTCCGGCATCGACGCCTACCACCTCATGCGCGGCATCGGAAACCTCTGCATCGGCGCCGAGAGCGACCCCCGCTACGATGCACGCCGAATGGTCGCGCTCCTCATCGCCGGACTGCGCCAACCGAACTGACCGCGCGCTCGTTAATCGCGGCGGCTCTCGCGCAATCGGTCGTTTGTCAGAAGCCCATCCAACGAAGGCACGTGACAGTTCAGGCCAGCGCGTAGCCGCCCGCGAGCTCGCCTCCATGCCGGCCGAAACCCGCGGCCGGTCCGTGGACCGCACGCTCAGGGCTGACAGGCGCTGAACTGTCGACGCACGTCTCGGAACCAGGCGCGGAAGTACACGGTACTCAGCAGCGGCTTCGGCGGCGAACAGGTCCAAGGCGTGGTAGGCGCCGAATACAGGGCGAGTTCGACGGGGACGCCGCTCGCCTGGAGCCGCGTCGCATAGCTCAGGTCCTCGTCGCGGGAGACGTCGAGTTCGGCGACTGCCATGACGGTCGGCGGCGGCCTGGTGAGGCCCAGCTCTCACATGACGGCAAAGGCGTCACGGACCGGTCTGCACGGCCCCTGTCGCGGTCATCGGCATCCGCCGCTCTCCGGCCGCCCGGTCGAAACCCGCCGTCCCATTGATCTGCTGCCCGACCGGGAGGCATCGAGCCTGGCGGCCTGGCTCGCCCAACGGCCCGGCGTCGAGGTCGTATGCCGGGAGCGGGCGCCGTTCTTTCGCCAAGGCGCCGCCCTCGGCGCGCCAGACGCCATCCAGGTCGCGGACCGGTGGCACGGGTCTGGTGCAGGTTCAGGTGACAGGTTCGGTCACGCGGCCTGGACGGTCGGTGTGGTCATGACGGTCTCGAACTCGACGGGGGTCAGCCGGCCGAGTGCGGCTTGTCTGCGCCGCCGGTGGTAGGTCCGCTCGATCCAGGTCACGATCGCGATCCGCAGTTCCTCACGGGTGGTCCAGCTCCGGCGGTCGAGGACGTTCTTCTGCAGCAGGCTGAAGAAGGACTCCATGGCCGCGTTGTCGCCGGCTGCCCCGACCCTCCCTATCGATCCGACCATGCGGTGCCGGTCGAGGGCCCGGACGAACCTCCTGGACCGAAGCTGCGATCCGCGATCGCTGTGCAGGATGCACCCGTCGACGTGTTCACGTCGGGCCACTGCGTAGTCGAGGGCGGTCACGGCCAGGCGGGACTTCATCCGCGCGTCGATGGAGTAGCCCACGATCCTGTTGCTGAACACATCCTTGATCGCGCAGAGGTACAGCTTGCCTTCGCCGGTGGCGTGTTCGGTGATGTCGGCGAGCCACAGCCGGTTCGGGCCGGTCGCGGTGAAGTTGCGGCTCACGAGATCGTCGTGCACCGGCGGGCCGGCCTTCTTGCCCCTGCCGCGCTTCTTGCCGAACGCGCTCCACCAGCGGTTGTCCCGGCAGATCCGCCACGCAGTCCGGTCCGCCATCCGAGCCCCGGCACCACGCGCTTCATCGGCCAGGAAGCGGTCGCCGAATTCCGGATCGTCGCGGTGAGCGTCGAACAGTGCGTTCGCGCGATACGACTCCTCCAGTACGGCGTCGGCAACCGGCTTGTCGAGCCAGCGGTAGTAGGGCTGTCTGGCGAGCTTGAGCACCCGGCACGTCACCGTGACGGGCACCCCGTCCACGGCCAGCTCCTTCACGAGCGGGTAGATCCTTTTCCCGGCAGATGCGCCTGCGTCAGATAGGCCGCGGCCCGGCGCAGGACCTCGTTCTCCTGCTCCAGCAGCTTGATCCGCCGACGTGCTTCCCGCAGTTCCGCGCTCTCCTGGCTGGTCACCCCGGGCTTGGTCCCGTCGTCGATGTCCGCCCGGCGCATCCACTTCCACAACGTCATCGGGTGAACCCCGAAATCGGTGGCCACCTGCTCGACCGTGACACCCGGGCCGCGGTTCCTCGCGACTCGCACGACGTCCTGGCGGAACTCTTCCGGATAGGGGCTTGGGCACAGCGACATCCTTCCCACCCGCCCCTCAGGGCAAGCCAGTTCAGATGTCACCCGATCGCGCAGCAGACCCGGTCAACTGCCCGCCGCCGTGGCTTGGCTGGGGCTTTTCCTGATCATGCTGGGTGTCACCGTGGTCGTGGTGGCTGACGCGCAACGTGCGGATCCCGATGACAAGCGTCCCCGGCGAGACGCTCTTCCCCATGACGTTTCCCACATACGCCACCTTGGGCGGCCTTCACATCGGAGACCCTCACACCCTCCTCTGGTCAGCCGCGCGGGAAGGGCGGTTCGACGAAGTCGAAGCCAGCATAAGGAAGCTGGAGGTCCGCACCATCCGGAACCACGGCGCCAAGTCTCCCGAAGCCACACACTGGATCGAGGTACGAGCTGTGGTCGCCCGCATTGCCGGCAACCACGGGCTTGCGTCCCAGCTGTGGCTGGCCGCGGCCAGGTTCCACTCGTCGCCGCCGAACCGGGAACTCCGTGCAGCACGCACATGCCTCGATCAGGCTTTCCACGAATGGGGCAACATCGAGGATGATCGTGTCGCGGCTTCGCTGGCTCCGACACTCCGCGCCATGTACCACGACGACCCCAGCTACCGGCCGGACGTCCCGGACGCGATAGACAGGCGTCTGTTGTACATGAGCATCCGGGGTCAGGGCTGATTGCTCGCCCCGGCGGTGCCACGTCGAGCGCACGCATGCCTGGCAGAACGCCTTGCACCGCCTCGCTCGCTGCTACCAGCGCCGAGCGACCGTCATCAACGCCTCCTTCGGCCTCGCCGAAACGATCACCACCCTCGGCAGCCTGAGCCGCCGTGCCTGGACCGCCTACCCCTGGGACGACCGACCGAACCGCCGCCCTTGAGTACTTGCTTATCTGCGCGAGTTCTTAAAGGGGCCTCGGCCAGCTTGGCCAGCAAGGCGGAAGCCCTCCCGGTGGCAGAGTGCCGCTCTCGGCGTCCTTGCAGATCAGCGTGCCCGCCTCCCCGGATGCGATTCCCGCGGCTGCGGCGGGCAGCTCCCGTTGGAGCGTATTCTCCGCGAGGCGACCGGCACCGATGTGGCGGGCGCTGCGCCGAGTTCTGGTGCCGCGATGACAGAGAAGTTGCCCCGGTCATGGACTCATGGGATTCAGCGGGCTGGCTCCGGTGCCCGTGTACAAGCCGGGGTCCAGGGACAGCAGGGTGGCGTCCTCCCCCGCCCGCCGGGCAACGATCACCGCCGCTGCGGGATGCAGCACCCGCCAGTCAGCCTGCCGCCACACGCCGGCGACCAGGGCGTGGGCACGAGTGAAGTCGGTGGCCGTGGTGAAACGGAGTCCCAGGATGTGTTGCCCGGCACCCGGTCGTTCGCGCTCGGCGACGGCCGCGGACAGGGCGGGGATCATGATCTCGGCATGGCCGTAGCTCGCCTCGACGTACAGGCCGTTGAGAAATTCGTCGCCGTCGGCGATCGCCTGGATACAGGTGTGGTCGAACAGGACGCGGATCACGCGGCGTGGTGCTCCTGTCCGAGACTCTGCAGGAAAGAACGAGCCCGGGCGCGTGCGTCATCGGAGACCATCAATCCAGTGCTCCGCTTGATCTCCTCAAGTGCCTGCTGCGCCCGCTGCTCCCTCTCCTCCTCTGTCAGCTCGCGCTCCACCAGCTCGGCCAACAGGTCGTTCATGGTGGTGTTGCGCTCGCTGGCCAGGGTCTTCAGACGGTCACGGACGGCCCTTGTGGTCTTGATGCTGGTGTCCTGCTCTCCCATACAGTTCATTCTACCACCAGTAGAACGCAGCTGGACGGGGCCTGCCCCACCCGGACCCATCCGCCCATACGCCCCTGTCACGACACACCCACGCCGCAGCCCTTCGTTTGAAGCCTCACACGCACGGCCATATTTTCGAGTTTACGTTTCTACTGATGACTGACATCGGTGGCGCCGCCACAATGTGGCCCGCCCGGGGCGAGCCGCCGCTCGCGCAGCGGTGTCCACGTGCGCAGCTACCTCGGGGCGGTACACCGACAGCGTCGACAGCATTCGTGGTGTCTCGGCATCGGCCGTCGAGATCAACGCCGCCACCTCAGCGTGCGCTCCACGGGCCTGGGCCACGGCGCGGGTGGCCAGGGCGGGCTCCGGGGTGCCGAACGCGGCAGCGAGCTGCTGCCCCGACGCATCAAGATGGACGGCCGCCACGCGCCGGTCGCCACGCGCTGCGCGATCCTGGCCGGCGCCTGGCGAAGCGATCCCGTCGCGCTTGCCGTAGGACCGCTCCAGGGTCGGCCGAGAGTTCGCCGTCGCCCCGTCCCAGCAGTCGAGCACGAACTGGCGCTGCCAGACAGCCGATCACCAGGCGTACCACCTCGACGACCATGGTCTCGAACGGGACATCGACCAGCGGCCCCGAGCGCGGCGAACGGGATCGCCGCGGTCAGCTCGTCGGCGGCCGGCATGGTGGTGCAGTGCTCGGCGGCGAGACCGGCGAGTTATCGCCTGGCCGACGCCTTCTTGCCGGTGCCGCCACCGCCCTCGATCGACACGACCTGCGGCGGCCACCGGCCGCGTCGGCGAAGCGCCGTGGCGACATCGCTCAACTGCCGCTGCCGACCCGGCTCTGGCCCCCCCTCGACTCTCCCGACGGCGTGCGTTGCCCGCCGACAGCACGCAGGGCACCGCAGCGCCCGGTGGCGGTCAGGAGGCGGTGAGACCGACGTGGTCGTCGAGGAAGTCGAAGAACCGCTGGGAGGCGAGGGCCCGGGCCATCGGCTGGCAGTGGCCGGCGGCTCCTTCGGCCTCGGTGAAGCGGACGAGCTCCTTCTCCCCCGGGAGCATGTCGTACAGCCGCTCGGGCTGGCCGGCGAAGTACTTCTCGTCGTCAGGATCGGCGACGAGCACCGGCGTCGTGATCTGTGCGGCAAGCTCCGGCGTGATCCGGTAGCGCAAGGCTTCGAGGTATGTGTCGAAGACGCTCGGGCAGCCGTACGGCTTGGCCCGCCAGGTGATGATCCGCCTGGTATTCGCCGGGGCGAGCTCGATCGCCGCGTTGAACCGGTCGCGCTCGCCGGCGTCGAACATCGCCATCAGCTCGGGCCCCAGTTGGGCGCGCCACGCTGCGGACACGTCGACCACCCCGCCGTCGATCACAGCGGCCGCGAATCGGTGCTCGAACGCCAGGGCGCGCGGGCCCCAGTAGCCCCCCTGGCTGACGGCGTAGAAGGCGAGTCGCTGCGGGTCGACGTCCGGGCGGCGCAGCGCCGCGTCGACGACCGGCCCGATAACGTGCTCCCAGTCGGGCCGGAACGGGACACCCCGCTCGAACAGCATGCGCTGCTGGCCGGGCCCGTCGAACAGCACGACGTTGTAGCCACGCGCCGCCGCCTCGGAGCCGTAGCCGGGCCACAGGTAGCTCAGTGCGCCGTCGGCGCCGTTGGCCACCACCAGCGTCGGCTTCGGGCCGTCGCCGCTGGCGGCGAAGAACCAGCCGGGCATCGTGGTGCCCTCGTAGGGGATGTCGAGCCGCTCGGGCGGGTTGTCCAGCAGGCCGAGGTACTGCTCCCAGCACAGGCGGTACGCGGCGAACGCCCGTGCCCGCACGGTCTCCGGCTCGTCGCACCCGTCGGCCACCACGACGCACGCCGTGTAGTACGTCGCGGCGCGCAGCAGGGCGTTGCGGCCGCTGACCCGGTGGCCTCGGCGCAGGCAGTCGTCGCCGATCGCGGCGATGCGATCGGCCGTCGCCTCCCACTCGCGTACCCACGAGGCGTAGTCGCCGTCGGTAACGCGATCGATCGTCGTCAGCGCCTCACCGGTGTCCGCCGCGCCGGTGTATACCCGCCCGAGCATTGCCTGGGCCATCGAGTTCATCCCCGGGTCGGTGAAGAAGGTGGAACGCCTGCCCGTCGCCATTGCGGTACTCATGCTCAGCGCCGCTCTCTCAAGGTAAGAGTTGGATCCCTCTCTTGGAAGCCATACGGAATGCAAACCTTCCTTATAGTGGAGCCATGACCACATCTGCCGCCGCGCCCTCCCGCCAACGCCGACGCCGACGCGGGCCCGAGCTCGAGGCCGCGCTGCTGGACGCAGCCTGGGACGAGCTGGTCGAGGTCGGTTTCGCGAAGCTGACCATGGAGTCCGTCGCCTCCCGCGCCGGCACCGGCATCGCCGTGCTGTACCGCCGCTGGGCCAACAAGGACGAGCTCGTGCTCGCCGCGCTCAAGCACCACCGGAACAACCACCCCGTCGATCTTCCCGACACCGGCACCCTGCGCGGCGACCTCCTCGCCGCGCTGACCGGTATGGGAGAGGCCCGCGCCGCCTTCCTCGCCATCGCTGCGGCCACAGCCTTCTCGGGGCTGCTGGCCGGCACCGGGCTCACCCCCGCCCAGGTGCGCGACCGGATCATGGGCGACCAACGGCTCTCGCGTGTTCGGACCATCTACCAGCGCGCCCATGACCGCGGCGAGATCGACCTGGAACGGATCCCTTCCGCGGTGCTCGCCATGCCGTTCGACCTGGTACGCCACGACCTGCTCATGGACCTCAAACCCCTGAAGCCCACACGCGTCCGGTCGATCATCGACGAGCTCTTCCTACCCCTCGTCCACAGCCACTACGGGCCGGGTTCGGGGGAGCCATCTGACCTGACTCATGTCCGGGTGTGCTGAGGGGTTCAGGCTGCCTGGTGCCGGACCCTCTTCAACAAGTCAGACATCCGTGTCAGCGACCGCACAGCTCAGTGCACCTGCCAAACTCGGAACCGGACGGTGGGACCTGTATCGCTCTGCACCGGCATCGAGTGCGCGAGACAGGCCCCGGTCCGGCGGGACGCGGCATGGCAGGGGTCCCATACGTGCGCGGCGCGATCACGCACCGAGCCCAGCCCCAGCTTCGCCGGCACCCGTTTCGCGTCGATCCGGATTTCCGGAGGTGTCAGGTCGCGGGTGCTCGTTGCCGAACGAGGGTGACACGAATGGGCCGCCGTCGTTCGCCCAGCCGCCCTGCTGGGCGAGCGTTGCTGTGCCCACGGACTCTATGATCGTTATGCCTTGCACCATGACAGGACGGCAAGGTCCGGGCGGCCTCTGCACGCCCCCTGGACGGGGGCCGCCCATCCCACTCCCTGTCGCTGCAGGCAGCGCACCGACTCCACTCACGTGGATCCGCGCCATTACGGTGATTCGGCCGACCGGGCAAGACGGCGCACGTACCGGTACCGGCTGTGTACCCGGGTCGACACCGTGCCGCGGGCAGGACACCCGGCTTGGTCGGCTGTCGTGCGGGCCTGCACGACAGCCGGCTCCTCGCTGGCCACGACGTTTTCGATCAGAAAACTTTCGACCTGAAGGAACCACAGGTCCTGAAGGTGCACTTCACCCACAGCCGTTCGGGCTCCGCGCTCTCGAGGGATGCCGGCGAGGCAAGCTTTCCGCGGGTCAACTGGGTGAGCGGCGCCGCAAGGTCACTTCTTGCCGTTGATGACCGCCTCCATCACGTTCTTGGCGATCGGGGCCGCGAGGCCACCGCCGGAGATGTCCTGACGGCTGGCCTTGCTGTCCTCGACCACCACGGCCACGGCCACCGGCGTGCTTCCGTCGGACAGCTTGGCGTACGAGATGAACCATGCGTACGGCTTCTCGCTGTTATTCACACCGTGCTGGGCGGTACCGGTCTTTCCACCGACCGTAACGCCCGGGATACGGGCGTTCTTACCGGTGCCGTCGTGGACGACGGTTTCCATCATCGACTGCAGGATCTGCGCGTTGGCAGAGGACATCGGCCGGCTGAGCTCCTGCGGGTCGGTCTGTGCGACGGTGTCGAGGTTGGACGACTGAAGCTTGTCGACCATGTACGGCTTCATCAGTTTGCCGTCGTTGGCGACGGCGGAAGCCACCATGGCCATCTGCAGCGGGGTCGCGGCGGTCTCGAACTGGCCGATGGAGCTGAGCGCGGTGTGCGGCCGGTCCATCGTCTCGGGAAAGTTGGAGGCGGCCGAGCGCACCGGCGTGAACTGCTCGGAGTTGAAACCGAACTTCTTCGCCTCCGCCAGCATCTTGTCCTTGCCGAGATCGACACCAACCTTGCCGAAGACCGTGTTGCAGGAGTACTGCAGCGCGACGCGCAGGGTGGCGTTCTTGCAGGGGATGTTGCCCTCGTTGTTCAGCGGCTGCGTGGTGTCCGGCAGGGTGTACGGCAGTGGCGAGTCGGTCGGCTGGTCCGCCGACGTGTACAGGCCGTTCTCCAGCGCGGCGGCCGCGGTGACCACCTTGAAGGTGGAGCCCGGCGGGTAGGTCTCGCGCAGCGCCCGGTTCAGCATCGGCTCGTCCGGGTCGGAGCTCTTCTGGAGCTTCTTCCAGGCTTCGGAGTCCGAGTTCAGTCCACCGGCGAACGACGAGGGGTCGTACGACGGGTAGGACGCCAGGGCCAAGATCTTGCCGGTAGAGGGGGCCAGTGCGACGGCGGCGCCCTTGCCGCCCACGTTCTTCAGGCCGTTGTACGCCGCCTTCTGCGCGGCCGCGTTGAGCGTGGTCACGACGTTGCCGCCCTGTTTCTGCTTGCCCGTGACCATATCCTGGGCATTGCGGAAGAAGAGCCGGTCGTCGTTGCCGGTGAGGATGCCGTCCTCGATGGACTCCAGCTGCGTGGCACCGAAGGCCTGCGAGGCATAGCCGGTGACCGGCGCCCACATGGGGCCGTCCTTGTACGTGCGCTTGTACTTCAGGTCGTTGAACCCGTTGCTCTTGGTATCCGTCGACCCGGTGACCGGGGAACCGCCGACGATGATGTCGCCGCGCGGGGTGGCATAGCGAGCGATGGTCACACGGCGGTTGTTCGGGTCGGTCTTGAGGCCGTCGGCCTGGACGTACTGGAGCCAATTGTCGCGGACGAGCAGTACGAGGAAGAGAAGGCCGCAGAAAGTAGCGGTCCGGCGTATGGGCTTGTTCATAGGTGGACTACCTGGGTCATCTCGGCATCGGGGTTACTGGCAGGTACGGGGGCAGGGCGGCGGGTTGCGGTCCCAGCAGTCCGGACGGCACCGAGCCGACGTGGGCGAAGACCGGGGTGAGAACCATGAACACCAGCAGCGCCAGCTCACCGCTGCGTCGGCTCGACAGGCGTTCTCCCCGTAGTGATCCGTCCCACTGAGTCAGAAGACGGGTCCTGCCTTCCATCTAACAAGACACGGCCGCCCGTTCATGCATCGACCAGATCATGACTGCCCGACTGGACAGTTCAATCGGACCTGAAGGGAAATTCTGGCCGCCACCACCGGCAGGTGCCGACCGTGACGGAACCGGTCAAGCGTCGTCTGACGGATGCGCTCCCGCTCCTTGCTCGAAGACCGCATGGAAGCGCCTTGTGTGGTCCACGTGGCGTTCGGGCCCGTCAGGGTGACCGTGGCCGTCAGGCGCGGGTTGGTACTGGAGGCGGCCAGCCGCAGTTCGAGCTCGCCCGGCTCCACCACGCGCCGCCCGTCGCGCCCGGTGAAAGAGGCGAGGTCGGCCGGGACCGTGACGCGGACGCGCACCCGCTGCGCCTCCCCCGGCTCCAGCGCCACCTGGGTGTAGCCGATCAGTCGCTGCACAGACTGGACGACCGAGGCGACCGGGTCGTCCAGGTAGAGCTGGACCGCTTCGGTGCCGTGCCGCCCGCCGGTGTTGCGGACGGTGAAAGCGAGGTGGAACGCGCCATCCGTGGGCACCTCGTTCACCGCCACGACGAGGTCGCTCCAGTCGAACTCCGTGTACGACAGGCCATGCCCGAAGCCGAAGGCGGGCGTCGGGTCGATCGTGGACACCTCGCTGACGTGCGCGAGCCGCGCACCAAGGTAGGTGGCCGGCTGGGCGCCTGGCCCGCGCGGCACGCTGACCGGCAGCCGTCCGCATGGGTTGGTCCGCCCGCTGAGCACCCGGCGATGGCGGTGGCGCCCTCCACGCCCGGGAAGAACGACTGCACGATCGCGGCGGACCGTTCCACGGCGCGGCCGAGCGCGTAGGGCCGTCCCGCGAGCAGCACCGTGACCACCGGAGTCCCCTCGTCGAGCAGGGCGTCGAGCAGCTGCTGCGCGCCGGGCAGAGCGAGCGACTCGACGTCACAGCCCTCGCCGCTGGGGTCGTCGTCGACGCCGGTACCGCGTACGACCGTCAGCTCGACGTCGGGGAACTCGCGGGCCAGCATGTCAGCCACAGTTTCGCAGCTGATCTCGTCATCGGCTCCGACCAATCACTCATCAGGCTCGGCGACAATACCCGCACACATCCGGCTAGGTCGTGTTTTAGAAGTCGGTGACCGGTCTGGTTGGCCGTCCGGGGAAGTCGCGGGCGGCCATCCAGATGGTGAGGTCGCGGGCGATGTCGTTGATGCTCGTCGCCGTGGTGACCTCGTGCTCGTTGCGGGAGGTGTCACGGCGGACTATCTGGTAGCCGCCTTCGTCCAGGACGGCCACTGAGGCGAACCACACTGGATCGTCCTCGTCGGGCTGGAGGACCACGAAGGTGTTGTCGG
>NZ_BNBC01000061.1:0-8728 GCF_014654675.1 Streptomyces spiralis | reverse complement strand
TCAGGCCGGTCATAACCATTCGCCGATCGCGGCGATCAGGACGGTGGCTTCGAAGCGGACGGCGAGTTTGTCGAACCGGGTGGCGACCGCCCGGTTGCGCTTGAGCCGGTTGATCCCGCATTCGACCGCGTGCCGTGCCTTGTAGTCCTCGCGGTCGAACGCCGGAGGCCGCCCGCCGGTCTTCCCGCGCCGTTTGCGGTTGGCGGCCTGGTCGGCGGGCTCCGGGATCGTGCACGGGATTCCCCGCTTGCGCAGGTAGGCCCGGTTGGCGCGGAGGAGTAGGCCTTGTCGCCCCGCACTCGCAGGGGACGGCCCGGTCCGGTGCGGGGCACTCGGATGCCTTCCAGGACGGCGGCGAACTGAGGACTATCACCACGCTGACCTGCGGTGACCAGCAAAGTCAGCGGCCGTTGGCCTTGCTCGCAGGCCAGATGGGTCTTAGTGGTGAAGCCTCCCCGGGATCGGCCCAGACCGTGATCATCGGGCTCCGTGCGGGTTCCACCCGGCGGTTCCTTCTGGGCCTGGCCTTCGCGGCGGGCGCCTGCGGCGTGCTGATGGGCCCGGCAGATCGTGGAGTCGACGTTGACCTCCCACGTGATCAGCCCTGCCGCATCCGCCCGAGCCTGCAGTCCGATCAGCAGCACAGGCCAGGTGCCGTCACGTTGCCAGCGGCGGAAGAGCCCGTAGACCGTCTGCCACGGCCCGTACTCCGACGGCAGATCCCTCCACGGAGCACCAGTCCGCACCCGCCACCGGATCCCGTCTATCAGCTTCCGCCGACCCAGCGACGGCCGGCCCAACACCGCGACCGGCAACAACGGCTCCAGCACCGCCCACTGCTCGTCAGAAAGATCCCCTCGCCCCACATCGCGATCATCACGGCACGGGACGAGGAACGGAGCCGACTTTCAAAACACGCGCTACTGAACTTGAACCCGTGATGTCGGGTTCATCGCGGGCTGACGTGCGTCAGATGTGGGCCCTGACTTGCCGCACTGGATGTCCGAGTGCGTCCCCGATGGCGGTCAGTTCCTCGTCGCTGAACCAGGCGCGCTCGGGGTTCCAGATGGCGATCTCGAATCGAGCAAAGCCACAGGGCCAGTCGTAATCCAGTGCGTCCAGCGAGGTCGCGGTGCCGCAGCAGGGGACCACCACGGCGAGGGTTGCGAAGCCGTCGTCGCAGTGGGCTTCGAGTAGGTCGCCCCACCACTCGGTGTCGATCGACGCGCCGCAGTGGGGGCAACCGATCTTCTGCAGATTCTGACCACAGTCGACAACGGTGAGTGTGTCGTGCCAAGTGACGTCGATCTCGACGTCGACGCCGCCGGGGAGCCCGGGGGCCAGGTCCTCCACGATCGACGCAGCACGGTCAGCCGCGGCCTGCTCAGGCTGCCACTGCGGGTCGGTCGGAATGACAGAGAGGACGTCGTCGCTCATGGGCTCACTCGATTCGTCGGGCGGGAACCTCATCCAGGCGACGCGATGCTACTGATCGCGCGTGCGGGTGGCAGGTTCCCAGCCGGTCACGCGTCGAGTGCCAGGCCGGTGCCGGTGAGACAGCCGTCGAGCAGCTGGGGCCGATACTGCAGCATCTTGAGCTTGCGTTTCACGGTCCGGGTGATCTGCCCCAGGTCGGCGGCGGCGAGGTTGCCGAGGTCGTGCTTGACCAAGGACCACACGCCTTCCTGCGGGTTCAGGTCCGGGGCGTAGGCAGGTAGCCGGAACACCGTGAGCCAGCCGGTGTTCGCCGCGAAGAACTCGCGCAAATCTGCGGTCAGGTGAATGCGGACGTTGTCCCAGACCAGCACGATCGGACCACCCAGCTGGATCCGGGCGCGGACCAGCAGGTCACGAAAGTCCCGCGAGCCGAAGCCCTTGGGCTGGTTCTTGCGTCCGCGGTATTCGCGAACTGCGTAGATCAGCCGCGACCGCACACCCGCCTTGTAGCAAGTCATACCCACCATGGACACCCGGCCCGAGCCTCGGCCCCTGACGCGCACCACCGGGGTCTGGCCGACTCGGCCCCAGGTCCTGGCACGCGGCGGCGTCAGCGACTGGCCGGCCTCGTCTTCGAAGACGATCCAGCCGTTGCACGCTGCCGCGGTGCTCTTACCCGCGGCCAGACCTCTTTCTTCCACAGCTCCACCGCGTCATCGTCACGCTCGATCGCGCGGCGAGCGGGCTGCTGCCACGACCAGCCGTGACGCTTGAGCAGTCGCCACGTGCCCTCCACCGTGTACGAGATACGGAAGAGCCGACCGATCAGCTTCTTGACCCGAGCCAGGGTCCACCGCTGGTCAGCCCAGCCGTGCGCGAGCGGTCCACGCTCCAATTCCCGCTCCAACCTGGCGACCTGGGCAGCACTGAGCCTCGGACGACCAGGCGACCCCGCTCCCACCCGAAAGCGCCCCCTCGCTACCCAACACTACGAAGACGCCCTCACCGTGATCGGCTGCACCACGCAATCGGACACCATCCGCGTCGGCTCATACCTCGGTTGGGTCGAGGGATTGCTCGGTCCAGATGGTCTTGCCGTCCGGGGTGTAGCGGCTGCCCCATCGGCGGGTCAGCTGAGCAATGAGGAAGAGGCCTCTGCCGCCCTCGTCAGCCAGGCGGGCCCGACGCAGATGGGGCTGGGACTGGCTGGGGTCGGAGACCTCGCAGACCAGCCGGTGGTCTTTGATGAGACGCAGGCCGATTGGGCCGCTGGCGTAGCGAATGGCGTTGGTGACGAGTTCGCTGACGATCAGTTCGGTGGTGAAGGCCATGTCAGCCAGGCCCCACTCTGTCAGCTGGGCTGAGACCAAGGTGCGGGCTCGCGCCACCAGTCGAGGGTCGGCGGACAGTTGCCAGAATGCCGTGTGAGAAGCTGGCACGCGGTCGACACGAGCAAGGAGCAGCGCGAGGTCGTCGCTGCGGGGCTCCTCGCGCAGGCGAGAAACCAGGCGTGCGGTGATGTCGGTCAGGGGTTCGTCGGTGTGCGCGGCGGCCCGAGCGCCCTCACACACGCATTCCAGGTCTCCCCTGGCAGAGCCGTTCAGCGGCCCGCTGTGGAAGGCAAGGACGTCGCCCGGTTGGAGAAGCAGTTCTGTTGTTTCGAACGGTTCGCTGCCTGCGCCTAGGGCGGGAACGGACTGGAGGGACACCTCGTTTATTGTCCCCGTGTGCCGACGGGCCACCACGGGTACAGGGCGGCCGGCGGCTGCCACCAGGCACTGTCCGGTGACCGGGTCGTAGGTCGCGTACAGACACGTTGCTCCCCGCAGGGATCCGGCGATCGCGATGCCTTGGTGACTGTCGTCCTCACCGATGCGAGTCACCAGGTCGTCCAGGTGGCTGAGGAGTTCCTCGGGCGGTGGGTCCAGGTCGGCCAGGGTCTGCACTGCCGAGCGCAGCCGGCCCATCGCACCGGCGGCGTGCACACCGTGCCCGGCAACCCTGCCGACCACGAAAGCGATGCGGACACCGGACAGCCGGATCACGTCGTACCAGGTACCGCCAGTACCTGCGGCGGTGCTCGCCGGCACGTATGCCCCTGAGGTCTGCGCGGCGGCCGTCTCCACCACCGGGGGGGGCAGCAGGCTGTGCTGCAGCGCTTCGGTGACGCGCCGCTCCCGGCTATAGCGTCGAGCGTTGTCCAGGCTCAGTGCGGCGCGTGAGCCGATCTCCTCGATCAGGGGGACGTCTGCGGCGGTGAACGGTGCTCTGTCCCTGTTGCGCCACAGGCCCAGCACTCCGAGTACATGGCCCCGGGCGAACAGCGGAACGAACAGTGCGGAGACGGCTGAGGAGGGCCACAACAGCCGACGCCGTTCGGCATCGAGCTCCAGCCCCTCACAATACGCGGCCAGGTCAGCCGCCAGGACCGGGCCTCCTTCGCGCAGGACCCGGCTTTCCGACTCGCGAGCGCGCACTGTGTCGCCCGGCTGGTAGGTGTCCGCGGGCCACACACCGTCCGACGAGGCCACCGCGATGCGGCTCAGGAGCGTCCCGGGGAGAAGCCTGGTGGAGTCACCGCCTTCGAGCACGGGCTCGGACAGGTCCACAGATGCGAGATCCGCGAAGCCGGGAACCAAGATCCCCGTCAGCTCCTTGGCATTGCGTGTCAGGTCAAGGGACTGGCCCAGCCGTGCCGCGGCGGTATGCAGCAGAGCCAGCCGTTGCTGTGCGGCGTGTTGCTCGGTGACGTCGGTGACGACCGCCGCCACGCCAATCGCACCGCCTTGCGGGTCCTCGAGCCGGAACATCGACACTGTCACCGTCCGCTCCCGCTCAGGCGCGATGCGTCGCCTCGCCGAGTGCTCCCAGTCGATTAGGGGCTCACCGGTCTCCAACACTCGTCGCATCTGTTCGTTGAGCGCCGCGGCGTCCTCCGGCACGAGGACGTCCTCCGCTCGTAGGTCGATCAGTTCACCCTCGCTCCAGGGCTGATCGAGGCCGAGGAGCCGTGACTCGAAGTTCACCCGTCGGACCACCAGATCGGTGTCGTGGATCACCAGCCCCACACGGTCCTGCGAGAACAGGGCCCGGACCAGCGCTTGGTCCTCCATCCGGCGTCGGCTGTCGGCCCGAGGAACGGCGAAAACCAGGCGGCGGAGGACCGTCCCGGCGGGCAGCGGCACCACTTCAATGTCCACCGCGACCGATGCTCCGTCCCGGTGCCGCAGAGCCACACTGAACTCCAGGCGCCCAGCACGATCGAGCTGCTTCTGCCACGCGACGGGACTGACAACCAGAGCTGTCAGCGGTCTTCCCTGGACCTCCCCGGCCGACCAGCCGAGCAGATCTTGCACAGTGGTCGTGCACTGCACCACGGTGCCGCGCCCATCCAGCATGAATGCAACTGGCCCGCCAGACGGGCGGCCCGCTTCCTGAACCTGCACGTCAGACCCACTCCACTGCCTCGCTCCGTAGACCGCGACGCTCTTCTCCGCCATTCAACCCGAGCCGTCTTACCCACGCCTGACGGCGACACCCCATACCCGTCCGAAAGTACGAAACTGTACATCATTCAGGGCAAGAATCGAGCGCGGAAACATGCCGATGCCCAGTGAGCCCGGGCAGCCGCCTCCGCTGGGCCGGCGTCGGCCACGTCCGTGACAACCAGCTGATCGACGAGCTGGTGTGCGCCGGGCTCAAGCCGTGGGGCCAGCGACTGGCTGCCGGTGGTTCGCTGACGGCAGATCCGTGCGGGAATGCACGGTGAAGTGGAGGCGTCAACCATGGTCAGAGGAACCTGAGATGACGAAGCGACTGCCGTGTCCGCCCGCCCGGCCCATTGGAGGCGGCTGCGAGGTGGCGGCGGCAGAGGTCGGCAGCCGTGAGGCCGGGTGTGTGCAGCGCATCGCTGTAGAGCCGCGGTCTCCAGCATTTCATGCCGCCTGTGCCCACCGAGGGCGGTCCAAACGGATATCCGTGCGATGCGTGCGCCTCTGGGGTCGTGCGGCAGGCGGAGGGCGTACACCTGGGCCGCGTGTACACCTGGGCCGCGTGTGCGGAACTTCCTTTCGCACGCGGCGAGGGCGGGATCCGCCCGGGCTAACGGTTGACGAAGGGGTCGACCGTCATTTCATCGCCCCCCTTCTGGACCCCCGTGTTGATGGCCACCTCAACTGTCCGGTTCTTGGCAGTCTCGTGCGGCGGCATGACGGTCACGGTGTCGTAGGTGATCCCATGGCCGCCGGTCGTGTTCGGACGGTAGTGGAGATCGAACCAGGCCGTGTATCCGGTCGGCATGTCAAAGGCCACCGGAGTCTTGTGGCTCTTTTTGACGGAGGCCGCGCCGTACTGGCTGCTCTCCACAGCGACCGTCGGGAAGCCGTACATCTCGCAGACGTCTCCGGTGTTCCGCACCAGAATGGCCACCGTGCCCTCCTCGTTGACATCTCCTGCCGGTGCCTGCCTGAAATCGAGGTTCTCGATCGCGCAGGGCGCCATCCGGGCAGCGCCCTCCCCCACTCCGGCATTCACCGGGCTCTCGTCGGCCTCGGGCGCCGAACTGCCGGCAGGAGCCGCCGAATCACTGTCAGCGCTCGCAGCACTGGGATCCGCACTGTTGGCGGGAGCCGTGGGAACGTTGTCGGCGGCGTTGTTCGGGTCGCAGGCCGTGAGGGCAAGGCTCATGGCGACAGCCGCCAGGGCGAGGGCTGAGGTCTTGAAAGCACGCATAACGTCGTCTCCGAAGTCGTCGTCAAGCCAAGTGGCTTCCGTAGAATGTTTGTTCACTCGGTCAAACGTGGTGCTTCATCAGGCAGTTCATCTTCGAGAAGCCCAGGGACACCCCTGTGACACGTGAGAAACGGCGCCGTGACACCTCGTACCGACTGAAGCCTTCCAGGTGTGGTGGAGGCTCGGTTCACTGAGGGGTCGAGTCATGGCCCGTCCATCCCCTCACCCCGCCGAACTTCGTGAGCACGCGGTGCGCATGGTCACGGAGATCCGCTCCAGCTGCCCGACTGAGTGGGCGGCGATGAAGGCGGTCACCGCGAAGCTGGGTATCGGTTGTGCCGAGATGGTGCGGACGTGGGTCCGCAGCCCAGGTCGGCGCCGGGCCGGCGTCCCGGCGCAACTTCGGACGAAGCCGCTGAGATCAAGCGGCTGGAGGCCAAAGCCCAGGTCGGCGCCGGCCGGCGTCCCGGCGCAACTTCGGACGAAGCCGCTGAGATCAAGCGGCTGGAGGCCAAGAACGCCGGGCTGCGCCGGGCAAATGAGATCCTCAAGGCGGCCTCGGCATTCTTCGCAGCCGAGGCCGATCAGCCGTCGAGGCGCTCGTACGGTTCACCGACACCAGGCAGGTGTTCGGAGCCGAGCCGATCTGCAAAGTCCTGACCAGCTACGGACCAAGGATCGCGAAAAGCATCTACTGCGCCGTCAAGAAGCGCGCCCCAGCCCGTGGTCACGTGACCGCCTCACTGGACTCGACGCCCGCGGCCGCGGCAGGCAGCTGCGGTTGAAGCGCATTTCGGCGAAGCGACCGGCACCGATGTGGTGAACGCTTCGCCGAGCTCCGGTGCCGCGATGACAGGGCAGTCGCCCCGGTCATGGACTCACGGGATTCAGCGGGCTGACTCCGGTGCCCGTGTACGAGCCGGGGTCCAGGGACAGCAGGGCTCGAGCCGTGCCCGGCACACGCCGGACAGCTCGTGAGGAGCGTCTCTCCGGCGGCTCGGCCACTGAGCGGCCCACGACCCACCGGCCTTGGGTCGCTGTTCGGTCGCTAACCGACCTGGTCAGCATGCCTGACCTGGCCTTTCCTTCAGCGACCCAAGCAGAGCGCGACGCTGGCGACCGCGCATATTCGGAAGTCGTGTGCTCCTCAGATTCTGATGGCGCATGGTCACCATGGGCGGTCGCCAGGGACATGGTGAAGCCAGGTACCCCCGGCGAGAGGAGGAGTCGGCCGATCGCCCCTTGCCTGCGTAAGTGGGATGTACGGTGCACGCGAGGGCTCCCACGGCAGGCCACCCCGGGAGAGCTTGCGCATCACGAGGCGGAGGCCGAACATCCACGGCGGGGCCTGCTCGCCGGCGGTGACGGTGCACGGCCATCACCGCCAGGAAAGCATGGGCAAGCATGACGAGCGTGATGTGCCGGTACCAGCCCACGTAGCGATCGGGACCAGGGTCCGTCTTCACAGATCATCGAGTTGTGCATCACGGTGGGGTGATACGGCGTCATGAACTCACCAACCCTGTGCGTGCGCGGGCCGGTCCTCCTCCTGGCTCAGCAGACGAGGGGTGTCAGCGAAGGATGAACAGTGGCTGGGCCCGTTCGGTATGCAGCTGCCACAGTTCCTGGGCCACGTCGTCAGGTTCATGCCTGGCGCCGGGCCCGATGGGGCCGACGACCGTGACCTGGGCGGCATGCACGTCGTCGTCGGCGAGGGTGTCGTGGAGCATACGCACGTAGGCCGACTCGGCCGCGTAGGCGATGGCCGACACCGCGCGGTCGCGGTGGGGTTCGACGGCGGCGCCGCCGGTGGTGAACAGCAGGGTGCCGCGTCGCCGGCGGCGCATGTCCGGCACGACCGCGCGGACGGCGGCGACGGCGGCGACGACGTTCAGTGCCAGTGCGTTCGCGACGTCCGATGGCCCGGTCTCGAGTACGGGTTTGATCCACTCGAGACTCGGCCGCGGGCTGAACAGGACCACCTCGATCGGACCGAGCCGCTCGCGCAGTGCGCCGAGCGCTGCGGCGAGTGACTGCTCGTCGGTGACGTCCGCGGCTTCGACCGCTACCGTCAGGCCCTCGGAGGTGAGGTCGGCGGCCATCGTCTTCAGGCGTTCGGTGCTGCGTGCGATCAGCCCGACCGGATGTCCTTCCCGGCCGAACCGGCGGGCCGCCGCAGCTCCCAGATTGGGGCCGGCGCCGATCACAACGAACGCGCCCGTGCTGCTCACTTCTGCTCCAGATCAACGCTCTTGGTCAGTGCCTCGTTGGCATCGATCTCGTCTCGAAGCCGGTCCAGGCGGGCGCGTGCTCCGCCGAGCGCGTCGGAGCCGAGCAGCAGCCGCAGGGGCGGAGTGTCGGCGTCCATAGCCGTGGCGATGGCCGCGGCAGCCCGCACCGGGTCACCAGGCTGACGGCCCGAGACACCCAGCGTCGCCTCACGGCGTTTGCCCGCGGTCTGCTCGTAGTCGTCCAGGCGTGTCGGGGACTGCTGCATCGACGCCCCGGCCCACTGGGTGCGCAGTCCGCCGGGCTCCGCGATGGTCACCGTGACGCCGAG
>NZ_BNBC01000060.1 GCF_014654675.1 Streptomyces spiralis | reverse complement strand
GGTTTGACGTGGGCCATCTCGGTGGCGTGATAGCCGGTGGGGAAGATGTCGGCGAGCATCACGTAGTCGGTCTGCCGCTCGGCGGCGTCCTCGCCCAGACGCAGGGCGTTGAAGTCGCCGTAGGGCACGCGCAGCAGTTCCGCCTGGCCGCCCTGGTAGGGGCCCATCTCGGCGAATCCGTAGGCCGCTCCCGCAAGGGCCGGTTCCGGCTGCATCGTCAGGCAGTAGTTGGTCAGACCCTGCTCGCACTGCTTGCAGAAGCCGCAGGCGATGTTGAAGGGCAGGACCACATACTCGCCGACCTGGACCTTGCGGACGGCCGAGCCGACCTCCACGACCTGCCCCATGTTCTCGTGTCCCAGGGTGCGGCCGGACTCGAACGAGGTGCGGCCCTCGTACATGTGCAGATCCGAACCGCAGATGTTGGTGGCGGTGATCTTGACGATGATGTCGCAGGGGTGCTCGATCTTCGCGTCCGGTACGTCCTTCACTGTGACCGTTCGCGGTCCTTCATATACCGCTGCCTTCATGATGACTTCCCTCGGTGCCGCGGCATGACCGCGGCACGGCGATGACGAGACGGCGCAAAAAGCCCGACTCTCGGAAGTTGCTACGACGAGGTCCGTGGCTCCGGCACGCCTCTGCGGGCCGCTCACCCGGATCAGGTGGAACGGTGGTTCCGCCGCCGACCCGCCAGGCGGAGCTTCGGCGCTCCGGCGGCGTACCGAGCGGGTCCCCGTCGGCCTCCGACGCGAAACAACCACGCACCGATCGATCAGGCCATTCAAGCGAAACTGCCTAGTTCAACGGGCGTGGGCTGGTCTGAACGACCGCCGTGTGCAGCCCGTACCACGGGCACGCCGGCCAGCGGTGAGCGGCGATGCGCCGCATGCGTACCCGGGAACCATTCACACCGGCATCGGTTCACTTCGAGGGCTGGTCACCGTGGTCGTCGTGGAGCGTGTCGCGACGTTCCTGTTCGCGCTTGGAGAAGGCGGCTGCCCGGATCGCCTCCGCGCTCTCGAAGCCGGATCCCAGCGCCCCGCCCACGGTGGCGATCGAAGTGACGAGACAGGACAACGTCCAGTACTCCGTGGCGTGCAGCGGGTAGGTGTCATGGAGGACAAAACGCTCTTTTACTGCTCGTTTCTGAATGAGTCCCTGTGCTCATGCGTGTGGATCACCGGGCTCGGAGGATGTGTCGTCGTAGTGCCGGTAGCCTTCCTTCGTGATCAAAGGTGGGGGCGGAGAGCGACTCGGTGGCGATCTTGGGGTGCAAGGCTGGGGCGCCACGCGGGCGTGGGTGGAGAAGCGACTCGCTGATGGGGAACGGATAGAAGGTGCCGAGCGTCTGCGCGGTGGTTGGACCTCGGAGATGCGCAGGCTCCGCGTCGAGGGGCCGGGGGGCCGGCGGGACCTGGTGCTGCGGTCTTTCGTGAAGCCCTTCTACGTCCAGCACGCGGACGGTCTGTTGTCCCGCGAAGCCGCGATCCTGCGTCTGCTCGGGGCGACGGACGTGCCTGCGGCCACACTCGTGGACGTGGACGCGACCGCGACGCACTGCGACCACCCGTCCCTGCTGATGTCGTTGTTGCCTGGGGACGTCCGCTTGGACGACCGAGACGCTGAGCACCGGGCCGATCTGTTGGCCGAGCAGTTGGTGCGCATCCATCAGGTCGAGGTCTCCCCTGACGCGCGGCCGCGGACCTGGCAGGCCTGGACGTCGCCGGAGCGGGTGACGCTCCCGCGGTACACGGCGCGGCCCGAGCTCTGGCGGCGGGCCGTCGACGTCATCCGGCACGATCCGCCCGCTCTGCGACCCTGTTTCCTGCACCGGGACTTCCATCCGGGCAACGTCCTCTTCGAGGGCGAGGGGGACGACGTCCGCATCAGCGGTGTGGTCGACTGGGTGGAGACCTCGTGGGGACCGGCCGACCTCGATGTGGCCCACTGCTCGACGGCTCTGTCCCTGCTCCACGGGGTCTCCCTGGGGATGACCTTCGCCGACCGGTACCTCGCCGCGGGCGGGCGCCTCGCCGAGCAGTGTGCGGCGCACCTGTACTGGCGGGTCATCGATGCCCTGGCGTTCGCCCCGGACGCGGAGAAGGTCGCCGTCCCCTGGCGCGAACTCGGCCGCGCGGATCTGGACCCCGCCCTTCTGAGCAGCAGACTCGAGGAGTACCTCCACGCTCTGTTCGATCGC
Organism: Streptomyces spiralis; assembly: GCF_014654675.1. Classification (GTDB taxonomy): domain Bacteria; phylum Actinomycetota; class Actinomycetes; order Streptomycetales; family Streptomycetaceae; genus Streptomyces; species Streptomyces spiralis. Next base: position 51,511 of record NZ_BNBC01000060.1, on the reverse strand, counting down.
TACGCGTAGGTCGCTGAGACCAGACGCCTGAGACAGATGAGACTGCAGGCCAGTTCGAGCAGGCCCTGGTGAATGTCGGTCCGTCGTTCGTAGCGGATGCGGAGTCGTTTGAACTGGTGGAGCCAGGCGAACGCGCGCTCGACCACCCAGCGGACCTTGCCGAGCCCGGAGCCGTGGGCGACGCCGCGTCGGGCGATCATCGGCTTGATGCCCCGCTTCCAAAGAAGCCTTCGGTACTTGTCGAAGTCGTAGCCCCGGTCGGCGTACAGGCGCCGGGGCTTCCTCCGCGGTCGGCCTCGCAAGCCCCGAACTGGCGGGACCGCATCCAACAGCGGCAGGAGTTGAGTGACATCGTGTCGGTTCCCACCGGTGAGCGTGGCTGCGAGAGGCACTCCGTGACGGTCGACGATCAGGTGGTGTTTGGAACCGGGACGGGCGCGATCGACGGGCGAAGGGCCGACTTGCGCCCCCCTTTGAGCGCCCGGACGTGTGATCCGTCCACAGCACAGTCGACCAGGTCCAGCAGCTCGGCGCGGCGCAGGTCGCTCAAGAGGGCGGCGTGTAGCCGCGGCCAAACGCCAGCCTCGGTCCAGTCCCGGAGCCGACGCCAGGCTGTGACCCCGGAGCAGCCCACTGACCCGGCGGGGACGTCACGCCAAGCGACTCCTGTCCGCAGCACGTACATGACGCCGGCGAGGGCCGCTCGGTCGGGAACGCGCCGCCGACCGGGGTAACGGTGCCGCCGTTCGGGCGCGGGCGGCAGCAGCGGAGCCACGCGCTCCCACAGGGCGCATCGGAAGCGCCCGCCGAGGCGCCCTCGGACAGCAGATCGACCAGCTCCCGGCGGCCCGCGCGGAAGACGTCCCTGACCGGATCGCCAGTCCTGCCCGAAGGCGCCCCCTGCGATTACTTACGTGCCGAGGCCTCTTCCCCGGGCGGTGCCGTCGAGGCGCGTACCACGAGTTCGGTGGCGAGTTCGATGTGGTGGGACTCGACCTTGTCGCCGTTGGCCAGTCGGAGGGCGGTGCGCAGGGCGGCCCCGCCCATCTCCCTCAGCGGCTGGCGCACGGTGGTCAGTGGCGGTGAGGCCATCTGAGCGAGGTCCGTGTCGTCGAAGCCGACCACGCTCAGGTCTTCGGGGACGCGCAGGCCTCGGGCGCGGGCGGTCTCGATGACACCGAGGGCGATCTCGTCGTTGCCTGTGAAGATCGCCGTCGGTGGCTCTTCCAGCTCCAGCAGTGCGGCGGCGCCGAGCAAGCCGGTCTCGTACGTGAATTCTCCGGGTCGGATGTAGGCGTCGGGTACCGGTGCTCCTTCCGCTTCCATGGCGGCGCGATAGCCGTGCATGCGTGCCTGGTTGCACACGGCCATGGCCGGTCCGCCGAGATAGGCGACGCGGCGGTGGCCGAGGGAGAGCAGGTGCCGGGTCGCAGCCAGGCCACCGGAGAAGTTGGTCGCCCCGACGCTGTTGACCTGGCTGTCCGGGAGGTGCAGCGGGTCCAGCACGACCAGCGGCAGCCCGACCCTGGCCAGTTCCTTCAGGTGCGCGGCGGTGTACACGCTGGTGACCGCGATGAGGGCGCGGCGCCCGGCTGAGACCAGATCCCGGGCCCAGTGCGGGGCACGGGACGCCTTACTGATCACCACCGAGGCTCCTGCCTCGGCGGCGGAGTCGATGATGCCTTCCAGGGCCTTGGCCACGTACGACTTGAGGTCGCCCTGGAACTGCACCTCGATGGTCGGGCTTTCCAGGGCCTCGGTGTGGCGGAACACGGGCGCGAGGTAGTCGTGCTGATGCAGCAGTTCCTGCACCCGGGCGCGGGTCTGCGGCGCCACGTCACCACGACCGTTGACCACTTTGGACACGGTCGCGACGGAGACCCCGGCCCTTTGGGCGATGTCCGCCAAAGTGGTGCGTCTGACGTTCGGTGGCATCGGTTCCTCTCAGCTGTACGTCCACCGGCGCGGTGAGCCGCCGGTCGTGGCCGGCGACGCGGGTGGAACCGGTCAACCGTACGGCAACCCGGCAGGGAGCCCGGAGGGCGGGGGAGCTGCACCTGCAGCATGCCCGCGGGCCGGACCGGGCCGGTACACCGGCGATCGCCGCCGTGTCACCGTCATCTCGGCCCGGAGGACATCGACCCGGTCCGGCACTGGCCCACACCCCGCCGGCGCGGCATGACCTGGTCCGTCACCGGCAGTGAATCAGTCGCAGCCATCGTATGCCCACTCTTCCCTGCTCTCACCTTCGAGGTTTCGAAAACGTTTTGATGTCTGTCGGGGCTTCGCGGGAGCTGCGCCCGCCCGAGATTATGCGGCTGACGGTTGCCCGGCAACGTGCTTGCACATCCCTTGACATGACGTCAGCCCGAAACCTAACTTGCACGCACGGAAATCCAAGTCGGCTGTTTCGAAATGCTTTCACCATGACTCACGAGAAGCCGGTGGCTCTCGAGTGCGGAGAACGAACATGGAGATCCCTCTCTCTCGGCGTACCCTGTCTCGGCGCACCCTCCTCGGCCTGGCCGCCGGCATACCGGTCTCCGCGGCGCTGACGGCCTGCGGCTCGTCCGGTCCCGGCAAGAGCAACGCCGGAGCCACGTACTGGTACCTCAACGGTCAGCCGCAGGAAGGCGTCAGGGCCGGCGCGGTGGACGCGTTCAACAAGGCCCACCCAAAGACGCAGATCAAAGACACCACCTTCCAGAACGACGCCTACAAGACGAAGATCAAGACCGCCATCGGCGCTCGGCAGGCGCCCACCATCATCTGGGGCTGGGGCGGCGGGACGCTGCGCACCTACGTCGAGGCGGGCCAGGTCGAGGACCTCACCTCGTGGTTCGACCAGCACTCCGAGGTCAAGCAGCGGCTGTTCCCGTCCTCGTTCGGCGCGGCGACCGTCAACGGCAAGATCTACGCGATGCCGTGCGAGACCGTGCAGCCGATCATCCTCTTCTACAACAAGAAGGTCTTCGACCACGTCGGCGTGAAGCCGCCGGAGTCCTGGGACGACATCATGGCGCTGGTGCCCAAGTTCAATGCGAAGGGCATCGCACCGTTCTCCCTGGGCGGCCAGTCCCAGTGGACGAACATGATGTGGCTGGAGTTCCTGTTCGACCGCATCGGCGGTCCCGAGGTGTTCCAGGCCGTCATCGAGGGCGAGAAGAACGCCTGGTCCAACCCGGCCGCCATCACCGCGCTGACCAAGGTGCAGGAGCTGGTCAAGGCCAACGGGTTCATCAAGGGCTTCTCCTCGATCACCGCGGACTCCAACGCCGACCAGGCGCTGCTGTACACCGGCAAGGCCGCGATGATGCTGCACGGCGCCTGGTCGTACGGCATCCAGCAGTCCGACGGTGGGGACTTCGTCTCCGGCGGGGGGCTGGGTTTCATGAACTTCCCGCCCGTCGAAGGCGGCAAGGGCGATCCGGGCAACACCGTCGGCAACCCCGCCCAGTACCTGTCCATCTCCTCGAAGGCCGGCGCCGAGGAGAAGAAGGTCGCCAAGGAGTTCTTCGCCACCGGTGTCCTGCAGGACGCCGAGGTGAAGGCATGGATCGACAACGGGTCCGTGCCGATCCGGCTGGGCACGCAGAAGCTGCTGGCCGCCTCCAAGAGCTCCGATTTCCTCCAGCTCACCTACGACATCGCCAGCAAGGCCAAGACGTTCGTCCAGTCCTGGGACCAGGCGCTCAGTCCGACGGCCGCCGAGACGCTGCTGGACAACATCTCCAAGTTGTTCCAGCTGTCCATCTCGCCGCAGCAGTTCGCCGGCAACCTCAACGCGGTCATCGGCAAATGAGCGCGCTCACCAGCCGTCCGCCGCGTCGTGGACCGCGCAGCATCCTGCCGTGGCTGGCGGCGCCGGCGCTGGTGGTCTTCGTCTGCTTCGCTGTGATTCCGCTCGTCGGCGTCTTCGTGCTGAGCTTCACCACGTGGGACGGTATCGGCGCCATCCACGCGTCCGGACTGAGCAGCTGGCGTACGGTCCTCACCAACCCCGGGCTGCCGCACGCCCTCTGGGTGACGTTCCTTGTGATGATCGTGTCCTGGGCCGTTCAGACTCCCCTGAGTATTCTGCTCGGCACGTTCATGGCCGACCGCCAGCGCTACCGTGCGGTGCTGGGCGTGGTCTACTTCGTTCCGCTGCTGCTCAGCTCCGCGGCGATCGCGGTCGCGTACAAGGCCCTGCTGGACCCGAATTTCGGCCTCGGTGCCGGGCTGAAGATCAAGGCGCTCAGCCAGGACTGGCTGGGGCGGCCCGGGCTCGCGTTCGGCGTCGTCGTCTTCGTCGTCTCCTGGCAGTTCATCCCGTTCCACTCACTGATCTACCAGGGTGGTGTCCAGCAGATTCCGAAGTCCATGTACGAGGCGGCACAGTTGGACGGTGCCGGGCGGATCCGGCAGTTCTTCAGCATCACGCTGCCTCAGCTGAAGTACACCATCATCACCTCGTCCACGCTGATGGTGGTCGGGTCGCTGACCTTCTTCGACCTCATCTGGGTCCTGACCGAGGGCGGCCCCGGAGACGCCACCCGGGTCCTCGCACTGGACATGTACAAACGGGGATGGCGGGCCAGCCAGATGGGACCGGCCAGCGCCATCGCGGTCATCCTGGTCCTGGTGGGCCTCGCCCTCGCCCTGCTGCTGCGTCGCCTCGGAGGCCGGGACGCCGGTGAGAGCCAACTCGAGGGGGCCTGACGTGACCACCACGCTCACCAAGGCGCAACAATCGGAGCAGGCCGCCCGCCGCGAGCGGCAACGCCGCTCCCGTCCGGCGGCCCGCCGGAGCAACTGGATCGCCGGCCTGGCCGGATGGATCTGGCTCGTCGTCGTCGCCGTACCCCTGTACTGGATTCTCATCACCAGTCTCAAGGCCCAGAGCCGCTACTACTCGAGCAACCCGCTGGTGCCTTCGAGCGACCCCACGCTGGACAACTACCGGCTGGTCATCGAGTCCGACTTCATCCGCTACTTCGTGAACAGCGTCGTGGTCACCCTCGGCGCCGTGGTGCCGGCGGTCGCGTTCTCCTTCATGGCCGCTTACGCGATCGTACGCGGCTGGCGCATGCGCGGCCTGCGTGTGATCAACGGGCTGTTCCTCATGGGGCTGGCCATCCCGCTGCAGGCGACGGTGATCCCGGTCTATCTGATCATCATCAAACTGAAGCTGTACGACAGCCTGCTGGCGCTGATCCTCCCGTCGACCGCTTTCGCCATCCCGCTGTCCGTGCTGGTGCTCGCCAACTTCGTCCGCGACATACCCAAGGAACTGTTCGACTCGATGCGGGTCGACGGCGCCACCGAGTGGACGACGCTGTGGCGACTGGCGGCACCGCTCACCCGCCCGGCCATCCTGACCGTGAGCATCTACAACGGACTGACCATCTGGAACGGGTTCCTGCTGCCGCTGGTCCTCACCCAGAGCCCGGACCGCCGGACCCTGCCGCTCGCACTGTGGACCTTCCAGGGCCAGTACGGCGTCAATGTCCCTGCCGTTCTCGCCGCCGTCGTCCTCACCACACTGCCCGTTCTGGTCCTGTACGCATTCGGCCGCCGCCAGCTGCTCAGCGGTCTGACCGCCGGATTCAGCCGGTGATCGACGCCGACGCTGTGGCCAGTGGTGGCCCGCACCGCGGAGGGCATCCCGGGCCTTCCGGGACCCGTGGTGCTGTCGGTGCCGCCCGTCCTGCTCGTCTACCTGTTCATCCGTCGCGCCCTGGTCCAGGGCCTGATGGGTGTGGGAGGAAAGTGAACGTCAACGTGGCCGTAGAGACCACCCCCGAAATCCCCCTCTGGAACGACCCCACCCTTCCCGTCACCACCAGGGTCGACGCGCTGATCGACGCGATGACCCTCCAGGAGAAGACCGCCCAACTGTACGGAGTGTGGGTGGGCGCCTCCGATCAGGGCGGTGAAGTGGCCCCCCATCAGCACGACATGGAGGAGGCCGTCGATCTCGAGGCGCTCCTGCCCACCGGACTCGGTCAGCTGACCCGGCCCTTCGGCACGGTCCCCGTCGACCCCGCCGTGGGTGCGCTCTCCCTGGCCCGCACCCAGGCTCGTATCACCTCGGCGAACCGTTTCGGCATTCCCGCTCTCGCGCATGACGAGTGTCTGGCCGGCTTCGCCGCCTGGGGAGCGACGGCCTACCCCGTTCCGCTGTCCTGGGGCGCCACCTTCGACCCGGACACGGTGCGGCGCATGGCCGCCGCCATCGGCCGCGACATGCGACACGTCGGCGTCCACCAGGGTCTCGCGCCCGTCCTCGACGTCGTACGCGACGCCCGCTGGGGCCGGGTGGAGGAGACCATCGGCGAGGACCCGTACCTCGTCGGCACCGTCGCGACGGCGTACGTGCAGGGCCTTGAGTCCGCCGGGATCGTCGCCACCCTCAAGCACTTCGTCGGCTACTCCGCCTCCCGCGCCGGCCGCAACCTCGCCCCCTCCTCAGTGGGCCCGCGTGAGCGAGCCGACGTTCTGCTGCCTCCCTTCGAGATGGCGATCCGCGAGGGCGGCGCCCGGTCGGTGATGAACGCCTACACCGACACCGACGGCATGCCCTCCGCGGCCGACGAGGACCTGCTGACCGGGCTGCTGCGCGGCACGTGGGGCTTCGACGGCACCGTCGTCGCCGACTACTTCGCCATCGCCTTCCTCAAGACGCTGCACGGCATCGCGGCCGACTGGGCCGACGCCGCCGGCACCGCGCTCGCGGCGGGCATCGACGTCGAACTGCCCAACGTCAAGACGTACGGCGAACCCCTCGTCCAAGCCGTCACCGACGGCCGCATACCGGAAGAGCTCATCGACCGCGCCCTGCGCCACGTCCTCACCCAGAAGGCGAAGCTGGGCCTGCTCGACCCCGACTGGAGCCCGGTGCCGGCGGCGCTCGACGGCGCGGACGCCGACGACCCGGAGGCCCTGCGCGGCACGGTCGACCTGGACCGGCCCGAGAACCGTCGACTGGCCCGCGAGATCGCCGAGAAGGCGGTTGTCCTGCTCACCAACGACGGCACCCTGCCACTGACCCGGCCGCGCCGCATCGCCCTGATCGGTCCCAACGCCGACGAGCCCACCGCCGTACTGGGCTGCTACTCCTTCCCCCAGCACATCGGCGTCCGCCACCCCGGGACCCCGCTCGGCATCGAACTGCCCACGCTGCGCGACACTCTCGCCGCGGAATTCCCCGACGCCGAGATCACGCTCGCCCGCGGCACCGGCATCGACGACGGAGACCTCTCCGGCATTCGCGAGGCCGTCCAGGCGGCCCGCGAGGCCGACGTCGCCGTGGTGGTGCTCGGCGACCGCGCCGGGCTGTTCGGGCGGGGCACCAGCGGCGAGGGCTGCGACGCCGAGTCGCTGGACCTGCCCGGTGCGCAGCAGCACTTGGTCGACGCCCTGCTCGACCTGGAGACACCCGTGATCACCGTGCTGCTCGCGGGACGGCCGTACGCCCTCGGCCGCGCCGTGACCGAGTCCGCTGCTGTCGTTCAGTCCTTCTTCCCCGGGGAGGAGGGCACGCATGCGATCGCCGGCGTCCTCAGCGGTCGTATCAACCCCTCCGGACGTCTCCCGGTCAGCGTGCCGCGTGGGCCGGGCTCCCAGCCGACCACGTACCTCGGCGCGCGGCTCGCGCACGCCAGCGAGGTGTCCAACATCGATCCGACCCCGGCGTTCGCCTTCGGCCACGGTCTGTCCTACACGCAGTTCGACTGGAGCGACCTGACCATGGACGCCCGGGAAGCCCCGACGGACGGCGAGTTCACCCTCGCCTTCACCGTGCGCAACACCGGCGGGCGGTCCGGATCCGAGGTCGTCCAGCTCTATCTGCACGACCCGGTTGCCTCCGTCGTTCAGCCGGTGCAGCGCCTGGTCGGCTACACCCGGCTCGAGCTGGAGCCGGGCGAGGCCCGCCGCGTCCGGGTCACGGTCCCGTCCGACCTCGCCTCCTTCACGGGGCGCGACGGTCGGCGCATCGTCGAACCGGGCGAACTGGAGGTGCGGTTGGCCGCCTCCAGCGCTGATCCGCGTCTGACGGCCGGCGTCACGCTGACCGGAGCCGAGCGTCAGGTGGACCACACGCGGCGCCTCCATGCCACGTTCACGCAGGAGCCGATTGCTCAAGCATGAGCCGGTGTGCGCAGCGCACGTCGCAGCAGCGGCAGCGCTGCGCACACCAGGCCGAGCGGCCGGACAAGTGGTGATCTGAGCGCCTGCGCTCCGGGGTGCGTGGTGAAGAGCTGTTCGGCGTTGCGAGTGGTCGGAGTACGCCAGTCCTGGTCGATGGCCGGCATGGTCGCTTCCAGGTCCGACAGCAGTTTCAGGGCGAGCTGGTGGCTGGTCCGGACGTGGTCGCTGCCGTAAAGGAGCCGGTCCGGGCGGGCGATGAGGGCGAGCGCGGCGATCTGCCGCTTGGTCGGCATGCCGGCGAGGTCGTGAGCGCATCGCCCGTATCCTGCGCCGCTTCCAGCCGGGCCTGTCCATCGAGCCCGGGACCCTTCGGCATGTCGGCGGTCATGCGGACCGGCGGTACACCGGTGCCCTCACTGAGGGCGAGTACGGCGCGTCCCAGCTCCTCAACGTACGGGGCGACCGACCTCGCCGTCGGCGAAACTCGCGGACCGTGTCCCGGCGGCGGGCGGGCTTCTGCGCGTAGTGCCGGCTCTACGCGTAGTGCCGGTAGATCGCCGACGCCACGCACGCCGGCTTCTCCGAGCCCTCCACCTCGATCGTGAAGGTCAGGCGCATCTCGACGCCGTTGCCCTTGACCTCCTCCACGGAGTCCACGGCGCCGTGCAGGCGGATCTTCGCTCCGACCTTCACCGGGCTGGGGAAACGGACCTTGTCCAGGCCGTAGTTGATGCTCATCGAGACGCCCTCGATGGCGAGCAGGTCGTTGAAGAGGGGAATGACGAGGGACAGGGTCAGGTAGCCGTGGGCGATCGGGCCGCCGAAGGGGCCGGCCGCCGCGCGCTCGGGGTCGACGTGGATCCACTGGTGGTCGCCGGTGGCGTCGGCGAAGGTGTTCACCCGCTCCTGGGCGATCTCCAGCCAGTCGGTGCGGCCGAGGTCGGCGCCGGCGAGGGCCTTGATCTCGTCGAGGCCGGTGACGGTACGGAGGGCAGTCATGCGTGGGCTCCAGAAGAGTCGGTGGTTCCGTAGGTTTCCCGGATGCGGGGCTTGAGCAGTTTGCCGGCGCCGCTGCGGGGCAGTGCGTCGGCGAAGACGACGGACTTGGGGATCTTGTAGCGGGCGAGGCGGCCGTCGAGGAAGGCCAGGATCCCGTCGGCGCCGGCCTCCGCCCCCGGCGCGAGGACGACGACCGCGCGGCCCACCTCGCCCCACTTCTCGTCGGGTACGCCGATCACGGCGCAGTCCGCGACGGACGGGTGTTCGTACAGGGCCTTCTCCACCTCGGCCGGGTAGATGTTCTCCCCACCCGAGATGATCATGTCCTTGACGCGGTCGACGATCGTGACGTACCCGTCCTCGTCCGCTATGGCCACATCGCCCGTGCGGAACCAGCCGTCCGTGAAGGCGGCCGCGGTCGCGTCCGGCAGGCCCCAGTAGCCGGACATGATGGTGGGGCCCTCGACGAGCAGTTCGCCGCGCTCGCCCCGTTCGGCGTCGTGCCCTGCGGGATCGGCGATCCGCACGTCGTTGAAGAAGTGCGGCACGCCCGCGCTGCCCGCCTTGGCCAGGGCGTTCTCCGCGTCCAGCAGGCACACGCCCGGGGAGGCCTCGGTCATGCCGTAGCCCTGGAGGAAGCGCAGGCCGCGCTTTTCGTACGTACGGATCAGCGCCTGCGGGACCGGTGCACCGCCGCACATCATCTTCCGCACGGACGACAGGTCGGCCGCGGCGAACCGCTCCTCCGCGGCGAGCTGCTGGAACATGGTCGGAACGCCGAACATGACCGTCACGCCGTGCTCCTCGACCAGGTCGAGGGTGCGGGAGGGCGAGAACGACTCCTCGAGGATCAGCGTGCCGCCCTTGAGGAACGTCGGCAGGCACGTCATGTTGAGGGCCGCCGTATGGAACATGGGTGCGGACAGCAGGGTCACCTCGTCGGAGGCGAAGTCTCCGTCGACGAGCGTGTTGATGCTGTTCCAGGTGAGGTTGCCGTGGCTGAGCACGGCTCCCTTCGCGCGGCCCGTGGTCCCCGAGGTGTACATGATCACCGCGAGGTCGTCGAGGGTGACGTTCTCGTCGAGGGGGGAGCCCGGGGCCTGTGCCAGCGCCTTGTCGTACGTGTCGTCGACGGCGACGAGCCGGCCGACTCCGGAGGCCGCCGCGAACGCGCCGAACGGCGGGGAGTGGACGAGCAAGGACGTACCGGAGTCGGTGAGGCAGTGCCTCAACTCGGCCTCGGCCAGGCGGATGTTGAGCGGGACGAAGACGGCGCCCAGCCGGCCCGCCGCGAACAGGGTCTCCAGGAACGCGGGATGGTTCGGGCCGAGGAAGGCGACACGGTCGCCGCGGCGGACACCGAGGGAGCGGAGGTGGTGGGCGAGGCGGGTGGTGCGGTCGTGCAGCTGGGCGTAGGTGTACCGGGACCCCTGGTGGACGACGGCGAGGCGGTGGGGGGTCTTGCGGGCGCGTCGTGCGGTCCAGGAGCCGATGCCGTGGTTGCGCATGAGGGAGCTCCTTTGCGTCCCTGGGTGCCGCGAGAACGGGCGCGGATGAGTCCTTGGTGCAGCGGGCCGGTCTTGGTGACTTCGGATCAGTTCTTGGTGAAGCGGATCAGTCCTTCGCGCATCGGATCAGTCCTTGATGAAGCCGAACAGCCGGGCCGCGTTCTCCTTGAGGATCTTCGGCCTGACCTCGTCCTTGATCGGCAGCGCGGCGAAGTCCCTCAGCCAGCGGTCCGGGGTGAGGAGGGGGTAGTCGGTCCCGAACAGCACCTTGTCCTTGAGCAGGCTGTTGGCGTACTGGACGAGCTGCGGCGGGAAGTACTTGGGCGACCAGCCCGACAGGTCGATGTAGACCTGCGGCTTGTGCGTGGCCACCGACAGCGCCTCGTCCTGCCAGGGGAAGGACGGGTGGGCCATGATGATCGGCATGCCGGGGAAGTCGGCGGCCACGTCGTCGATGTACAGCGGGTTGGAGTACTTCAGGCGGATGCCGCCGCCGCCCGGTGCGCCCGCGCCGATGCCGGTCTGACCGGTGTGGAAGACCGCGACGGCGCCTGACTCCTCGATCGCCTCGTACAGGACGTACGCGGACCGGTCGTTGGGGTAGAACGCCTGGACGCTCGGGTGGAACTTGAAGCCGCGTACCCCGAAGTCCCGTACCAGACGGCCGACTTCCCGAGCTCCCGCCCTGCCCTTGGCGGGGTCGATCGAGGCGAACGGGATGATGACGTCCGGGTTCTCGGCGGCGGCCTCGGCGATCTCCTCGTTGGGGACGGCCGGGACGCCGGTCGCGGCCTCCGCGTCGACGGTGAAGACGACGCACGCCATCTTCCGCTCGCGGTAGTGCGCGGCGATCTCGGGGAGCGTCGGCTTGCGGTGGCCGTCCTCCACCTTGAAGTACTTGCCGGACGCCTCCTCCAGCTCGGAGGAGAGCGAGCCCCGTCCGCGCGAGGAGACCTCGGCGTGGGTGTGCACGTCGATCGCGGTGATCGCGCCGATGTCGATGCCGGTCATCTGGCGGTCGTCTCCTTACAGCTGCGGGGCGGGGATGCCGTAGGTCTCCGGGTGCCGGCCCACCGAGGTCGGCCAGGCGGCGGCGATCGCGTCCGCCGACCAGCCGCCGTCGGTGTACGCGGCCGAGACCTCCTGCGGGTGCGACCACAGCGACAGCTTGTCACCGCCGATGCCGACGCACTGGCCGGTGACGTCCTTCGCCGCGTCGGAGGCGAGGAAGACGACCAGGCCCGCGCAGTCCTCGGCGGTACCGAAGGCGATGCCCTTGCGCAGGGAGTCCGGGAAGGGCGTGCCGTCGTTCTCGTACGCCTCGATGTAGGGGGCGAACAGCGGCATGGTCTTCGTCATCTCGGTGGCCGCGTTGGGGACGACTGCGTTGGCGGTGATGCCGGCCTTCGCCAGCTCCATGGCCCAGGTGCGGACCATCGCGGCGATGCCCGCCTTGGCGGCGGCGTAGTTGGTCTGGCCGAAATTGCCGCGCTGTCCGGCGGGGGAGCCCGCGACGATGATGCGGCCGCCCTCGCCCTGCTCGCGCATCCGGACCGCGGCGGCGCGGGCGCAGGTGAAGGTGCCGCGCAGGTGCACGTGCTGGACGGTGTCGAAGTCGTCGTCGGACATCTTCCACAGGACTCGGTCGCGCAGCACGCCCGCGTTGGTGACCATGACGTCGAGCCGCCCGAACTCGGCCACGGCCCGGTTCACCAGGGCGTCGGCGGCCTCGCTGGTGCCGACGGCGACGACCTCGGCGACCGCGCGCCCTCCGTCCTCGCTGATCTGCTTGACGGCCGCTTCGGACGCCTCGGCGTCCACGTCGTTGACGACGACCGAGGCGCCGGCGGCGGCGAGGGCGCGGGCGTAGGCGAGGCCGAGGCCGCGCCCGCTGCCGGTGACGACGGCAACTTTGCCGGAAAGGTCCATGGGTGTATCTCCTTGAGGGCGGAGAGATGGGGGAGCGCAGAGGAAGCGGCGGGGGCGGCACCGCCCCACGGGGTGTGCCCGGTCCCGTCCCTCGTTCGATCTGTGCGCAACGCTAGGCATTCTCTTTGCGACGGTCAAGAGAGTGCGTAACATTGGGCGTACGACGGTGGCGTGAGGTGGGAGGGCGACATGGCAGGCGGCAGAAGCGGTGCGGCGGGCGGAGACGCCGCGCGGGGCGAGGGTGCGGTGTACGAGGCCACGGGGGGCGAACTCCGCACGGGTCCGGGTTCCGAGGTGACCCTGCGCCCCCAGTCCCTCATGCTCACGTTCCTCGGCAACTTCGTGCTGGGCGGCGACGTCTGCGTCTACTCCGGCAGCATCATCGAGGTCTTCGGCCGCACGGGCGTGGGCGAGCACGCCACCCGTTCCACCCTGACCCGCATGGTGGGCCGCGGCCTGCTGCAGCGCCGCCGCGAGGGCCGCCGCATGTACTTCGGCCTCACCAACCGGGCGGCGGCGATCCTCCGCGACGGCGAGCAGCGTATCTGGAAGCAGGGCGCCGTCAACGACGACTGGGACGGTACGTGGACGCTGCTCGCCTTCTCCCTGCCCGAGGCCAGCCAGCGGCAGCGCCACGACCTGCGCTCCCAGCTGACCTGGGCGGGCTTCGGCCCGCTCATCGGCGGCCTGTGGATCGCGCCGGGCCAGGCGGACGTCACCGCGATCACGGAGGACACCGAACTCGGCCCCCACATCAGGGTGTTCCGCTCCACCGCGGACCCCGCCACCGACATCTCCCGCATGGTGCACGAGACCTGGGACCTCGCGACCCCGTCCGCCGGGTACACCGCCTTCCTCGACCGCTGGTCCGCGTTCGCGGACGGCCGCGGCGCGTCCGGCGTCGACGAACTCGCCGTCAAACTCCGCCTGCTGACGGAGTGGCTTCAGATCGTCCGCGCCGACCCACATCTCCCGATCCAGCACCTCCCGGCCGACTGGCCCGCCGCCGCGGCGGAGGACGTCTTCCGCCGCGCCGACGCCCGCGTCGACGCGGCGTCCCGGGCGCTGGCGGAGGAGCTGCTGGAAACGGTGCCGCTGCGCGAGTGACGGATGCGGCCGCCGCCCTGGACGCCCCCGCCTCGACGTACCCGCACCCGTGCCCGCTGCGGCACGGGGAGGCGGTGATCCGCCTGGCGGTGTCCGGTCTGGCAGCCCCGTCCGCGGTCGGCGGAGATCACCAGGGGAGCGGCGGCCAGGCCAGGCGGTTCCGCGATCAGTCCACCGCCCCGCGCAGCCTCCGCTCGATCAGCGCCGCCGCCGCAACCGTCTGCGGGGCCAGCGCCTCCGCCTCCCGCCCCGTGGACATCCGCATCCGCGGCACGGCCACTGTGACGGCGGCGCGCGGTTCGCCCGTGCCCGTACGGACGCACGCGCCGACTGCCGACACGGCGGGGTCGCTCTCCCCGAACGCGGCTGCCCAGCCGCGCCTGCGCACCCGCGTGACATCGCGCAGCAGCTCGGGCCAGCTCGCGCCGTCCTCCGCCAGGAGTACGCGCGGGATCCTGCGCCGCAGCTCGTCCTCGTCGTAGCAGGCGAGCATCGCCTTGCCGCCGGCCGTGCGGTGCGCGGGGAACACCATTCCCACGCGTGAGGCCACCCGGTCGCTCCCGCCCCCTTCCAGGCAGGACACGAACCGCACACGCGGCCCCTCCAGGACGGCGAACCCGGCCGTCTCCCCGGTGGCGGCCGCGAGGTCGCGCAGGACCGGGTCCGCGGCGTCCCGGAGGGTGATCGCGGACGTGGTCGCCAGGGACAGCTCGAGGACCGCGGGGCCGGCGAGATAGGGCGCGCCGGGGCGGTCCTGCCGTACGAACCCGGCGTGCTTGCAGGTGCTCAGCAGCCGGTGCGCGGTGGAGGCGCCGACTCCCAGTTCGGCGGCCACCTCGCTCAGGGTGACCGAGCCGCGCCGGGCCACCAACAGCACCAGCCGCAGGGCGTGTTCGGCCGACTGCAGGACTCCTCCGGACGGGGGCCGCTCACCGGCCGATTTCCGCATGGAGGAATCCTAGGCAATTTTCTTGCGGCCGCAAGAAATGTGCTGTTTACCTGACTGTGACGGTGGTCACCCGCCACGGACGAGCGGGCCGGCCCGGCGTCGATTCCCCACCCGCGCATGCCCTCTGGAGGTGCCGCATGCCCGCGCCCAGGTTCCCTGACTCCCCTGCCTTCACCGGCTTCAACGCCCCGATGCGGGTCGAGGCCGACCTCATGGACGTGGAGTGCGTCCAGGGCGAGGTGCCGGCGCACCTCGACGGCACGTACTACCGCGTGGTCGCGGACCACCAGTGGCCGCCGCTGCTCGGCGACGACATCAAGTTCAACGGCGACGGCATGGTCATGTCGATGCGGTTCCGCGACGGGCACGTCGACTTCAAGAGCCGCTATGTGCGCACTCCCCGGTTCGTCGCCCAGGCGAAGGCGCGGCGCGCCCTGTTCGGCGCGTACCGCAATCCGTTCACCGACGACCCGTCGGTGGCCGGCCTGCGCCGCGGGCTGGCCAACACCAACGTGTTCTGGCACGCGGGCAAGCTGTACGCCGCGAAGGAGGACAGCCCGCCCGTCCGCATCGACCCCGACACCCTGGAGACCCTCGGCGAGGACACCTTCGAGGGCGCCCTGACCTCCGAGACCTGCACCGCACACCCCAAGTTCGACCCCCGCACCGGCGAGATGGTGTTCTTCGGCTACGCCGCGAAGGGCGAGACGACACCCGACCTCGCGTACTACGAGGCCGACGCCAAGGGCCGGATCGTCCACGAGACCTGGCTGACCGCCCCCTACGCGAGCATGGTCCACGACTTCGCCGTCACCCAGAACTTCGTGGTCTTCCCCGTCATCCCGCTCGTCAGCAGCAAGGAGCGGCTCGAGGCGGGCGAACCGCACTTCGCGTGGGACCCGTCGAAGGACGTGTACCTGGGAGTGCTGCCGCGGAAGGGCCGGGCGCGGGACGTGCGCTGGTACCGGGCCTCGAACCGGTTTGCCAGCCACATCATGGGCGCCTGGGACGACGGCAGGCACCTCCACGTGGACACCCCCGTGTCCGAGTCCAGCTACTTCCCGTTCTTCCCCGACCTGTCGGGCGCCCCGTACGACCCGGACCGCACCAAGGGCTTCCTGTCCCGCTGGACCGTCGACACCCAGGCCCCGCCGGACAGCGGCTTCACCCAGACCCGGCTCACCGACGTGGCGGGCGAATTCCCGCGCATGGACGACCGGTTCGAGACCCTCCCGTACCACTGGGGCGTGATGGCCGCCTACGAGGTGCCCGGCGAGCAGCGGCCGGGCGGCGGCTTCCGCTGGGTGGCGGCCGTCGACCACCGCACCGGCGCCACCACCACGCACTACGCGGGCGACCACGCGTCCGTCGCGGAGCCGCTGTTCGTGCCCGCCCACGACGACGCGGCCGAGGGCGAGGGCTATGTGCTCGCCGTCGTCGGGCGCCTCACCGAGAACCGCAGCGACCTGCTGATCCTCGACGCCCGGGACGTCTCCGCCCCGCCCGTCGCCACCCTGCGCTTCCCGCTGCGCATCCCCTACGGCCTGCACGGCAACTGGCTCTCCGCCGCCGAACTCGCCCACCGCGCCGACTGACCCACCACCCGCCAGGAGGACAGCCCCATGACCGTCACCCTCGAGGAACTCGCCCGGCGGCTCGACCGCCTCGAGTCCCAGCTCGCCATCCGCGACCTGCAGCACGCCTACGGCTACTACCTGGACAAAACCCTCTACAGCGAGGTCGTCGACCTCTTCTGCGCCGACTGCGAGATCGTCTTCATGGGCGGGACCTACCGGGGCCGCGAGGGCGCCGAGCGCCTCTACACCCGCCGCTTCCGCGAGACCTTCACCGACGGCCGCAACGGCCCGATGCCCGGCTTCCTCCTCGACCACCCGCAGCTCCAGGACGTCATCACCCTCTCCGAGGACGGCGACAGCGCCAAGGGCCGCTTCCGCACCCTCATGCAGGCCGGCACGCACTACACCGTCAAGGCGGCGGGCGAGCAGCGCAGCCGCCGCGACCAGTGGTGGGAAGGCGGCATCTACGAGAACGAATACGTCCGCGAGAACGGCGTCTGGAAGATCAGGAAGCTGGACTACCAGCCGGTCTGGCACGCCGACTACGAGACCGGCTGGGCCCGCAGCGAGCAGCACTTCGTGGTGGACCACGAGACCTACCCGGAGAACAAGGTCGGCCCCGACGAACTGGTCGCCGACCCGCACCGGCTGTGGCCGGGCACGGCCGTCGTCCCCTTCCACTACCCGCACCCGGTCACCGGCGAGGAGTGGACGCAGCAGTGATCACCGCTCCTGTGCTGGTCGCCGGCGAGGAACTGGACGCCCCCGGCGACGTGGTCGTCAACCCCGCCCGCACCGACGAGACGGTGGGGCGGTACGCGCTCGGCGGCCCCACCCACGTCGACGCCGCCGTGCGCGCGGCCCACGCGGCCTTCCCCGCGTGGGCCGCGCTGACCGCCGCCGAACGCGCCGCCCGACTGGTGCGCGCCGCCGATGAACTGGACGCACGGACCGAGGAACGAGCCGTCCTCCTCACCCGTGAGACGGGCAAGGTCCTCGGTGAGTCACGCGTCGACGCCGCCGGCGCCGCCGGCCTCCTGCGCTCGTTCGCCTCACTCGCCGCCCAGGTGGACACCGAAGAGCACATCGCCACGGGCATCGGCCCGGCGATCGTCCACCACGTACCGATGGGCCCCGTCGGCGTCATCGCGCCCTGGAACACTCCGGTGCTGCTGGCCTTCATGGCGATCGGGCCCGCGCTCATCGCCGGGAACACCGCCGTCGTCAAGCCGCCGGAGGACGCCCCGCTGGCCCTGAGCCAGGCCCTCGCCACGGTGGCCCGCTCCCTGCCGCCAGGCGTGCTGAACAGCGTCCCCGGCCGGGGAGAGGAGGCGGGAGCCGCCCTCGCCGCGCACCCCCTCGTACGCAAGGTGCTCTTCACCGGGTCCATCGCCACCGGACGGGCCGTGATGCGCGCGGCCGCCGGGAACCTCAAGGCACTCGGCATGGAGCTGGGCGGCAACGACGCGGCACTCGTCCTCGAATCCGCCGACATCACCGAGGAACTGGCGCGCGAGTTCATCGCGGGCGTGTTCAGCGCCTCCGGCCAGATCTGCTACAACGTCAAGCGGATCTACGTCCACCGCTCCCGGCACCGTGCCTTCGTGGACGCCTTCACCGAGCTCGCCTCGCAGATCGTCGTCGGGGACGGACTCGCCCCCCGTACGCACATGGGGCCGCTCGCCACCCGCGCCGGCTTCGAGCGGGTACGGGACCTGCGCGAGGCCGCCGCGAAGGCGGGCGCCCAGGTGACCGCCGTCGGCGTCCAAGGCGATCCGGACAGCTGGGACCGCGGCTGGTTCCAGCTCCCCACCGTCGTCACCGGCATCGACCCCGGCGCCGAACTCGTCACCACCGAGCAGTTCGGCCCCATCATCCCGATCCTCGCCTTCGACGACGAGGACGAGGCGGTCCGCCTGGCCAACGACACCGAGTACGGCCTTGCGGGCTCGGTGTGGTCGAGCGACATCGACCACGCCACCGCCCTGGCCCGCCGCCTCGCATGCGGCAGCGCCTTCGTCAACGTCCACCGGGTCGGTGCCTCGCCGATGGACGTGCCGTTCGGCGGCATGAAGCAGTCCGGCATCGGCCGCAACCACGGGCTGCCGTCCGTACGGGCCTGCCAGGAACCGCAGGCCGTCATCCGCGTCGACCCGCCCGGCGCACTCCCCGGTATCCAGCACTGGAGCGGACTCACCCTCACCTCCTGAGCGGGCTCGGTCCCACTCCCTTCAGCGGGCTCTCAGCCCCTGACGCCCTCACCTCCGAGCGGGCTCACCCACCCCACCCCGCTCCCTGAGCGAGTTCACCGCACCCCTGACCCCGGAGGACCCCCTATGCACGACCTCACCACCGGCGGCGACCGTGGCTATCTGCGCATCGCCACCGAGGAAGCCTTCGCCACCCCCGAACTCCTCGCCACCTACCGCAGGTTGCTGGACTCCGGTGACGCCGACGACCCCGGCTTCACCAGCCTGTGGGGCTTCTACGCCGGCGACAGCCCCCGCGCCCGCCTCCTGCGCGAGCGCCTCGTCGACCTCGGCGAGCGCCGCCTCGCCGACATGGACGCCACCGGCATCGACCACGCCATCCTGTCGCTGACCTCACCCGGCGTGCAGATCCTCGACACCGCCCGCGCCACCGCGCTGGCCACCCACGCCAACGACGTCCTCGCCGAGGCCTGCCGCCGCCACCCGGATCGCTACACCGGTCTCACCGCGATCGCCCCGCAGGACCCCGAGAATGCCGCCGCCGAGATCACCCGCGGCCACCGCGACCTCGGCTTCCGCGGAGTCATCGTCAACTCGCACACCCACGGGGCCTATCTGGACGATCGACGCTTCGAGCCGATCCTGGCAGCCGCCGAGGACCTCGACACCCCTCTCTACCTGCACCCCAACACCCCCTCCAAGGGCCTCATCGGCCCGCTCCTGGAAGCCGGGCTCGACGGGGCCATCTACGGCTTCGCCGTCGAGACAGGAATGCACCTGCTGCGCCTGATCACCTCCGGCGTCTTCGACCGCCACCCACGCCTGCGCGTGGTCGTCGGCCACCTGGGAGAGGCCATCCCCTTCTGGCTGCCGCGCATCGACTTCATGCACGCCGCCAGCGTCAAGGCAGGCCGCTATGCGGCAATGAAGCCGCTCCAACTCAAGCCCAGCGAGTACCTGCGCCGCAATGTCTGGGTCACCACCTCCGGCATGGCCTGGCAGCCCGCCATCCGTTTCGTCCACGAGGTGCTCGGCGCCGACCGGGTGATGTACGCGATGGACTACCCGTACCAGTGCGTCGCCGACGAGGTACGCCACCAGGACGAACTCCCCTTCTCCTCAGGCGATCTGCGCGCGTTCTTCCAGACCAACGCCGAGCAGGTCTTCGCCCTGAAACCGTCCGCCTGAGTTCTGCCACGCGTCGCAAAGGAGCGACCATGACCACCCCGTACTCAGCGCGCCGCATGCACACGGTCCTCGTGGTGTTCGTGTACGTCACGCTCGGCTATGCCGTCGGCACCAACATGCTCGTCCCGCTCCTGCCGCGCGTGCAGCAGGAGTACGGCCTCGACGAGGTCCAGGCCGTGTGGGTCACCATCTCCACCCTCCTGACCGGGGCCCTGTTCATCCCCTCGCTGTGCCGGCTGGCCGACATCAGGGGCTGGCGGAAGCAGATCCTGCTCGTCTCCGTGGCCTGCGTCGCGGTCGGCGGCGCCGTCGCCGCGCTGAGTGACAACCTGCCGACTCTGCTGCTGGGCCGCGGCCTGCAGGGCGTCGGCGCGGCGGCCACACCGATGACCTCGGCGATCGTCAACGAGAACTTCACGCCGGCCCTCCGCCGTATCGGCCTGCCCGTCAAGGCGGCCTCGTTGTTCGCCGGGGCGGGCGCCGGGGGCATCATGGCGGCCCTGCTCGTGGACGAGCCGTCAGGGTTCCGGATCCTGTTCTGGACCTCGGCGGCCATCCCCGCACTGGGCTTCCTGCTGATCGCATCCCTCGTCCCCGCCACACCGACCCTCCCGGACAGCCGGATACGGGCCGTCGACCTGCCCGGGGCCATAGGCTTCGTCGTCCCGGTCGCCGCACTCGTCGTCGGCTTCAGCTACGCGTCCCGCTGGGGCTGGACATCGCCCGCGTTCCTCGGTCTCATGGTGGTCGGCGTCCTCGTCTTCCCCGTGTGGGTGGCCGTCGAACGCCGCACCCGTGACCCGCTCGTGGACCTCAAGGTGTTCTTCTCCCGGCCCATCACCATCGCCAACATCTCGTCCGTGTTCGTCGGTTTCGCCATCTTCGGCTCGATGGTCTCGACGAGCACGTACATCCAGCTGCCGCCCGTCCCGGGCCTCGGCGGACTGGGGAAGTCCGGGCTCGCGGCCGCGCTGCTCATCCTCCCGGCCGAGCTGCTGATGCTGGGCTTCGGCCCGGTGGTCGGCAGACTCAGCGCACGCTGGGGCAAGGGCCTGTTCCTCGTGGCAGGGCCGGCCGTGCAGGCCGTCGGCTATCTGGTCCTCATCGCCCGGCACGGGAGCCTCGCCGCCGTGGTCACAGCGATCGTGGTCATCGGCGTGGGCACCGGGCTGATCGGCCCGGTGTGGGCGCTGACGTACGTCGAGGACATCCCGCCGGAGCACGTCGGACGCGTCTACGGCATCGCCCCGATCCTCTCCCAGGGCGTCGGCGGCAGCCTCGCCGGCGCGCTCTTCGGCGCGATACTCGTCGCCAATCGGCTGCCCGGCGGCAAGCTGCCCTCCGAAGGCGCGTTCATCGGCTTCTGGTGGCTGGCGGCGGGCTGCGCGCTCGTGGCCGGGCTGTGCGGAGCGGCGTACCTGAAGAGCTATGGCACAGGCGGGCCGCGTACCCGAAGGGAGGCACCCGGGGCGGAACTGCAGAGGGGCGCGCCGACGGCGGTCTGACAGAGTTCTGCTCCCTCGGGCCGGCGGGGCACGCCCGCCGGCCCGTCCCCCCGTACGTCAACGAAAGGTACTTTCAGATGACTCTGCTCAAGGACGACTCCTGGCAGGAGCTGGTGCTGGCCGGCAGTTGGCGGCCGGGAAGCGCGGGCACCCTGCCCGTGGTGTCCCCGTCCACCGGCGAACAGCTCGCCACCGTAGGCGCCGCGGGTCCCCAGGACGTCGCCACGGCGGCCGAGACCGCCGTCGGCGCCCAGCAGGCGTGGGCCGCCCGGTCCTACCAGGAGCGGGCCGCGGTGCTGCGCCGGGCCGGCGAACTGTTCGGACAGCACGCCGAGGAGATCAGCAGCCTGCTCGCTGCCGAGACCGGTACCGGTGCGGGGATCGCGAACTTCCAGACCGCTTCCTCGGCCGATGAGTGCTTCGAGGCGGCGGCGCTGGCCTCGCACCCGTACGGCGAGGTGCTGCGCTCCGGACAGCCCAGGCTCAGCCTGGCCCGGCGGATACCGGTCGGTGTCGTCGGGGTGATCGCTCCGTTCAACGTTCCGATCCTGCTGGCGATGCGCGCGGTGGCGCCGGCACTCGCGCTGGGCAACGCCGTGGTACTCAAGCCCGACCCGCGCACCGCGGTCAGCGGCGGGATCGCGATCGCCCGCATCTTCGAGGAGGCCGGTCTGCCCGAGGGCCTGCTCTCGGTGCTGCCCGGCGGCGTCGACACCGGCCAGGCCGTGGTCACCGATCCCCGGATCCCGGTGATCGCTTTCACGGGGTCGACCAGGGCCGGCCGCGCCATCGGCGAGCTGGCGGGCCGTCACCTCAAGCGCGCACACCTGGAACTGGGGGGCAACTCGGCCCTGATCGTGCTCGATGACGTCGACGTCGAGGCGGCCAGTTCGGTCGGGGCGTTCGGCTCCTTCAACCACCAGGGTCAGATCTGCATGGCCACCTCGCGGCACCTGGTGCACACCTCCGTCGCCGAGGAGTACACCGCCCGGCTGGCTGCCCGCGCCGAGAAGCTGACCGTCGGCGACCCGGCGGTCGGCCCGGTCGCCCTGGGGCCGCTGATCGATGCCGGCCAGCGCGACGCCGTGCACGCCGTCGTCACCGCCAGTGTGGAGGCCGGCGCCAGGGTGGTCACCGGTGGCACCTACGACGGGCTGTTCTACCGGCCGACCGTCCTGGCCGACGTGCCCGTCACCGCACCGGCCTTCGCCCAGGAGATCTTCGGCCCGGTGGCACCCGTGACACCGTTCACGACCGAGGACGAGGCCGTCGAGCTGGCCCGCTCCACCGAGTACGGTCTCTCGCTGGGCATCCTCACCTCGGATGTCGGCCGCGCGCTGCGCCTTGCCGAGCGCATCCCCAGCGGGCTGGTCCATATCAATGACCAGACGGTCAACGACGAGGCCATCGCACCGTTCGGTGGTGTGGGTGCCTCCGGGACCGGCTCCCGGCACGGCGGCGCCCAGGCCAACCTGGAGGCCTTCACCGAAACCCAGTGGGTCACGGTCCGCACCGAGCTGCCGCAGTACCCGTTCTGACCGGGGCGGCTCGTCCCGGGCGCTGGACGCAGGACCTCCTCCAGCGCCGGGACGGGGCACCGTCCGGCTACGGCTACGGCTACGGCTACGGCACGAGGCCGAGGAAGCGGTGGCAGCTCGTCCACGTGACGGCCTCGTGTTCCTCGGCCGCGAGGTCAAGGGCCCGCAGGGTGCGGTCGGCCGGGGTTTCGCGGTCCATGGCCGGGAAGTCGCTGCCGAGCATGACCTGGTGCGGCCCGAACAGGTCGATCAGATAGCGCAGGGCGCGCGCGTCGAAGACCAGGGCGTCGTAGAAGAAGCGGCGCGCGAGGTCGAGCGGGGAGAGCGCGGCCCGGTCCTCGCGGACCGGGGGTTCCTCGTTCCACGTACCGCCCCAGAAATACCGTGCCCGGGGCAGCATCAGCGCGAAGCCGCCCGCGCCGTGGCTGAAGCCGATCCTCAGGTCCGGGAACTTCTCGGCGGTACCGGTGGATACCAGGGAGGCCGCGGCCAGTGACGACTCCGTGTTGAAGCCGTACGTGCCGGTGGCCGACGCCGGGAGCCGGTCGCCGAGGGCGGGGCTGAGCGCGTGGACATAGAGCGCGAGGCCGAGCCGCTCCGCCTCGGCGTAGAAACCGTGGAAGCGCGCGTCGCCGAGGGAGGCGCCGGCGATGTTGGTGCCGATCTCCACGCCGCGCAGGCCGAGTTGCTTCAGTTCGGCGAGCTCGGCGGCGGCCAGGTCCGGGTCCTGGAGCGGCACCGCTCCGAGCCCGTGGAAGCGGGCCGGGGCGTGGGCGATGAGGGATGCGAGAAACTCGTTGGAAGCCCGGTGGATGTCGCGGGAAGCCTTCGCGGGGATCGTGTAGTCCAGCAGCGGCGGCATGGGGGAGAGGACCTCGGCGTCGATGCCGAGCTTGTCCATCTCCTCGATGCGGCGCTCCGCGCTGAAGAACACGTCGCGGGCGGTGTAGCGCAGGGCGCCCGCGGTGAGCAGCCGGGATCCGTCGGCGTCGGCGGGGCCGATGCAGGGCCAGGTGTCCGGATCCGCGCCCGCGGTCGGCTGCGGGAGTGCGGGCGGCAGGACGTGGGCGTGCGAGTCGATGATCATCGTCGGTCTCCTGGGCTCTGGGGGAGTAGTCCGCCTGCTCGCGTGGCCCGTGGACACCGTACCGGCGCTCGGCGGGCACGGGCCACGCGCGGGCGTCAGCCGGCCGGGCGGACCGCGACGTGCACGGCCCGCTCGCCGGGGATCTCCCCGGCCAGGGTGTCCAGCGCCTTGACGGTGTCGGCCAGTTCGAAGGTGTGGGTGTGGAGCTTGGCGAACGGGAAGCGGCCGGACTCGAGGATCCGGATGGCCTCCGCGTAGCCGCGCGAGTCGACCCCGTACGCCCCGACGAGGGTGAGCGCCTTGTTGACGACGAGATCGGAGTCCAGCGGGATCTTGGTGCCGCCCTTGAGGCCGGCGACGACGATCCGGCCGCCGTGCCGGGCGGCGCGCAGCGCGTCGTCCAGCGGCTTGGCGGCCATCGGGGTCATCTCCAGGACGACGTCGGCCAGTTCGCCGTCGGTGATCTCGAGGACCCGAGCGACGGTGTCTTCAGCGTTCTCCTCGTCGACGACGATCGTGTGGTCGGCGCCGAACTCCCGGGCCAGCGCCAGCTTGTGCGCGTCCGCGGCGAGGCCGGTCACGATGACCGTGGCCGCGCCGGCCGTCTTCGCCGCCGCGGCGGCCATGATGCCGCGCTGTCCCGCGCCCAGGATGAGGACGGTGTCGCCGAGGCCGACCCGCCCCAGGTGCGCCGTCCAGCGCACGCCCGCGCCCAGCGGGTTGTACATCACCGCGATCTCGGGCGGCAGTGCGCTGCTCACCTTGTGCAGGACGGCGTTCGGGTGCAGATAGACGTACTCGGCCAGCCCGCCCCACAGTCCCGGCTCCCGGTCGAGGGGCGTGTAGCCGTGGGTGGCCTTGCGGTTCCTGCACGACATGTACTGGCCCGACAGGCACAGCCGGCAGGCCCGGCAGGGCACCAGGACCTCCAGCGCGACCCGGTCGCCCGCCTGCACGCCCCAGCGTTCGGCCGCCGCGTCGCCGATCTCTTCGATGATCCCGAGCGGCTCGTGCCCGGGTACGACGGGGTAGCCGCCGCGCATCGGGACGCGGCCGTGGAAGGTCTCCAGGTCGCTGCCGCACAGGCCGTTGGCCTCGACGCGCAGCAGCCCGTCGTCCGCGCCGGTGCGCGGGCGGGGCAGGTCGCGGAACTCGATCGCGCCGGGCCCTGTCTGCACGGCCGCGCGTACGGTGTTCGGTGCCACGCTGCTCATCTCCCCTCAGTCCCCCTCAGTTCCCCGCGTTGATGACGACGGCCTTGACCTGGGTCCAGTCCTCGACGGCGTCGGCGCCCATGGAGCGGCCGAAGCCGCTGTGCTTGTAGCCGCCGAAGGGCGCGCCGATCGCGCCGACGGGCCCGCCGGAACCGAACGTGTTGATGGAGACCTGCCCGGCCTCGACCCGGCGGGCCAGCCGCACCGCGCGGCCGACGTCCCGGGTCCAGACGGTGGCCGTCAGCCCGTAGCGGGTGCCGTTGGCGACGGCAACGGCCTCCTCCTCGTCCTCGTACGTCAGCACCGACAGCACCGGACCGAAGATCTCCTCCTGGGCGATACGCATCTCGGGCCGCACCCGGTCGAAGAGGGTCGGCTCGACGAAGAAGCCGCCGTCGTACGGGTCACCGGCCGGCTTGCCGCCGCCGACCACGACCTCGGCGCCCTCCTCGCGGCCGATCCGGAGATAGTCCAGCACCCGCTGCTCCTGCCTGGCGCTGATCAGCGGGCCCATGTCGACCGGCTGGTGCCACGGGCCGGTTCGCACCGAGCGGAATCCCTCGGCGAGCGCCTCGACCAGCCGGTCGTGCATCGAGGGGGCGACCAGCACCCGCGAACCGGCGGCGCACACCTGGCCGCTGTTCATGGTGATGGTGCGCACGATCGTCGGCACGGCCCGGGTCAGGTCGGCGTCCTCCAGCACGATCTGCGGGGACTTGCCGCCCAGCTCCAGATGGAGCGGCACGAGACCGCGGGCGCAGGCCTCCATCACCGCCGAGCCGGTGACGGGCGAGCCGGTGAAGCTGACCCGGCGGATCCCGGGGTGGGCGGGCAGCGCGGCGCCGGCCTCCGTCCCGCACCCGGTGACGACGTTGAGCACCCCCGGCGGAATGCCCGCTTCCTGGGCGAGCCGGGCGAGGTACAGGGGTGTGAGCGGGGCGTCCTCGGCGGGCTTGAGGACGACGGTGTTCCCGGCGGCGAGCGCAGGGCCGACGTTGAAGACGGTCATCGGGCCCGGCGCGTTCCAGGGGATGATGATGGCGACCACGCCGTACGGCTCGCGCAGGGTCAGCCCCAGGACGTCAGGGGTGTGTGAGGGCAGGGTGTGCCCCTGTACCTTGTCGGCCTGGCCGGCGAAGAAGGTCAGCTGCGGGGCGAGCGGAGAGGGGCCGACCGGACGGCCGACCTCGGTGGCCTCCAACTGCTCCAGCTCCGCCTCGTGTTCGCGGATCAGCTGCGCCCACCGGAAGAGCAGGTCGGCGCGGCGGGAGGGGCTCATGTCGCGCCAGGCCGGCAGGGCCGCCTCCGCGGCGCGCACGGCGTCGTCGATGTCCTCGGCGCCTCCGCGCGGGACACGGGCCAGCACTTCGCCGGTGGCCGGGTTCACCACGTCGAGGGTGGACTTGCCGCGGGCCGGGATCCACTCGCCGCCGACGAGGTGAGTGCCGTCGGTCAGCAGCGCGGGGATGTCGAGGGGGGAGGGCGCGGTGGTGGTCATCGGGCTCCTTCGGTGGCGAGGCCGGCCTTGCGGGCATGGGCATGGGCGCCGGTGATGCGGGCGGCGGCGTGCTCGGCGGACATGACCACGGACAGGTGCGGGTTGGCGCGCGGCGTGTCCGGGAAGATCGACGCGTCGACGACCCGCAGCCCGCTGGTGCCCAGCACCTTCAGGTCCGGGTCGACCACCGTGGCCGGGTCGCCGGGGGCGCCCATCCGGCAGGTGCCGGACAGGTGCCGGTTGTCGGTGGCGGTCCGCAGGATGTCGGCGGAGCCGGGGAGTCCGGCCGGGCCGTCGAGGAGGGAGCGGACGGCCTTGTGCGCGGCGAACCGGGCCATGAGCTCCAGCGACTGCTCCATCCGCACGAAGTCACGGCGGTCGGTGAACACCCGCTGCTCGATACGGGGTTCGGTGAGCGGATCCGCCGAACGCAGCGTCAGCTCGCCGCGGGAGAAGACCTGCTCCTGCTGGGCGACGAGCATGCCCCGTCCCCGGGAGCGGCCCTGGCTGTCGTACATGCCGTTGTTGGGCACCATGAACATGTCGTTCTCGCCGGCGCCGCCGAGCCCGGAGGAGTACCGCAGGATGCAGTTGGTGACCGGGCGGTCCGGGTCGGTGGGCAGGTCGGCGCGGGTCGGGATCGGCACCATCAGCATGCCGTGGTCCTGAAGGTTCCGGCCGACGGGCAGGTCGGCGAGCGCCTCGATGCCGAGCGCGGCGAGGTGCGCGGCCGGGCCGATGCCGGACCGCATGAGGAGCGCGGGGGAGTGCACGGCGCCCGCGCACAGAACGACCTCGCCGCCGGGCGCGAGCCGGATCCCCTCGCCGCCGACCAGGACCACGCCGCGGGCGGTGCCCGTAGCCGGGTCCAGGGTGACGGTGGCGACCTGGGCGTGGCCGCGGACGGTCAGATTGGGGCGGTCCCGGTTGGGCTCCAGGTAGCCGTCGGCGGTGGTGACCCGGCGGTGGTCGCGCATGTTGAGGGCGAACGGGCCGACGCCGGTGGTGCCGGGCGCGTTGTGGTCCGCGCACCATACGTACCCGAAGTCCTGGGCGGCCTCGGCGAAGGCCAGGTCGAGCGGGCCCCAGCCGTCCTGCGGGGTGCGGCCGACCGGGATCGGGCCGCCCGTGCCGTGGTAGGGCGGGTCCGGGTGGTCGAGTTCGTCCTCGAGCCGCACGAAGTACGGCAGCACGTCGTCGTACGACCAGCCCTCGGCGCCCAGCCGCGCCCAGTGGTCGTAGTCGTCGGGCACCCCGCGGATCGCGAACATCGCGTTGACGTTGGAGGTGCCGCCGACGCCCCGGCCGCGGCCGTAGGGGCCCTCGGGCTGGGCCGGGTTGCGGAGGGTGGTGACGTTCTGCCACCAGAACTCGGGGTGGGCCTTCGGGTCCATGTTCAGGCGTACGGTGCGGAAGGCCTCCGGGAGCGTCGCGGTGCGCCAGTCGGGGCCGGCTTCCAGCAGCAGCACCTGTGCGTCGGTGGTCTCGCTGAGCCGGCCGGCGAGCGTGGCGCCCGCCGATCCGGCTCCGACGACGATGTAGTCGTAGTCCTGGGGTGCGGTGGTCATGTGCGTCGGCTCCAGGGGTCGGCTCAGAAGGCTCGGCAGACTTCAGGTTCGGCAGACTTCAGGTTCGGCAGACTTCAGGTTCGGACGGCTTCAGGCTCGTAGGGGTTCAGGTTCGGAAGGCTTCGGGTTCGCTTCGGAAGGCTCAGGAGGGTTCAGCGACGGCCGTCGGCTTCTGGTCGGCCGGGGAGGTGCTGCGGGCGGCCGAGGGGTCTGCGCTGATGGCGCTGAGCGCCCGCCCGGTGGTGGGGATGGCGAGGATGAAGACGATGAGCGCGCCGAAGGCGTATCCCGAGCCCAGCAGCAGCTGGGAGGTGCCCGGACCGACGGCCGCGATCACCGAGACCAGCACCAGCGACTGCACGATGCCGCCCACCTGCCCCAGCGCGCCGGCCAGCGAGGCGCCGGTGGTGCGGGCGTACGTCGGGAAGATCTCGGCCGCGTAGTTGTACCCCGGTACGAAGATCAGGGGTGAGAAGCCGTGCAGCATGACGGCCGCGATCAGGTAGGCGGGGAAGCTGCCGTGCCCGACCGCGATCACCACCGCGCTGGCCGTCGCGATCAGCAGGCCCGTCACGATCAGCGTGCGCCGTTCGACCTTGTCGACGACCATCGGCATCAGCAGATAGCCGCAGATTCCCAGGACCTGCCCGATGCCGGTGATGGTCGTCACTGTGGTCAGCGACATGCCGTACTCGGAAAGGATGCTGGGCTGGAAGGTCAGCGTGGCGCGGACCGACCACTGCACACCGAACCAGAAGGCGGCCGCGACCAGCAGCCGCTGCAGATACGGAGGCCTCAGCAGCGCACCGATCGGGAAGCGTTCGGGGGCGTGCTCGGACGCCTCGACGATCGGCACGGTGAGGGTTTCTCCGGCTCGGCGCAGCCGCTCCTCCATCGCGTCGACGATCGCGCACGCCTCGGCCGTACGGCCCTTCAGGGCGAGCCAGCGCGCCGACTCGGGGAGGATGCGGCGGTGGGCGCCGACGAGGAGGACGAAGGCGAGCGCGCCCACGCCGTAGACCCAGCGCCATCCGTCGGCGCTCAGCGGGACCAGCCAGCCGGACAGCAGGGCCGCGCCCAGGCCGCCCACGCTGGAGGCCAGCACGGTGATGGAGACGTAGCGTCCGCGCCGCTTGGCGGGCGAGAACTCCTGGACGTACGAGGTGCAGACGGCCAGGCCGCCACCGGTGGCGAAACCGGAGAGGACGCGGAAGGCCACGAGGGACGGCGCGTTCCAGGCGAGCGCGCACAGCAGCGCGGTGAGGCCGAGCGCCGCCATGCCGACGATGTAGGTGCGGCGGCGGCCGAGGACGTCGCCGAGGGCGCCGAAGAGGAAGGCGCCCAGTGCGGTCGTGACGGCGTTGCCGGTGAGCATGACCGTCACCTCGGTGGTGCTCAGGTGGAAGTGGCCGGTCATGGCCGTGAGGGTGTAGCCCACGATGGTGACGTCGTAGATGTCGATGAAGTAGGCGAGCCCCAGGGTCACGAACGCGACGCGGGCCAGGCCCCAGCGGGGCAGCCGGTCGATGCGCGCGTTGACGAGGTCGACGACCTCCGAACTGCCTCTGGAGCGGGCAGGGCTGATGGGCACGGGAGATGTCCCTTCTCACGCATGTACGGGTCGTGCTGCGAAGGGGTCGGCGCAGTATGTGGGTTGGGGCGCCGACGGGGACGAGAGCGGCTCGACGCAGCGGAGCGTGTGGCCTGCGCCACGCTTATGGAAGACGCTTGCTCTGACGGATGTCAATGCACTCGTCATGCTTTTCTGTTGACGGCTGTCATGAATGTGCATAGGTTCCCGGACGAGGAAGCGTCCGGGCGTTGAGCTGGAGAGGACGGTGACACGGCTGGGCGCTGAGCCGAAGGCAGCGCCGTGACCGCCGCCCGCTGCCTGTCGACCGCGACTCCCGCCCCGCGATTCCCGCCCCCCGGTCCCCCGTCCCGCGACTCTCCGACCACAGCTCTCCAACCGGCCGACCGCGCGTGCCCCGGCAACCGTCCCGGTATCGGACCGCCCGCCCGCAGCGAGGAAGGACCTGCCGTCCATGACCGTCCCCGGCTTCATCCCCGAGTCCGCCGCCGACCGCACCGACGCGGCCTTGCGCGCCCAACTCGCCTACGTCACCGCCCACTCGCCGTTCTACGCCCGCCTCTGGGAACGCCACGGCGCCGACCCCGCGGCCGTCCGCACCGCCGCCGACCTGGACCGGCTCCCCTTCACCGAGAAGCAGTTGCTCCGTGACAGTCAGGCCGGAGCGCCGCCTCTCGGCGAGCACGCCGCCGCCCCCATGGCCGACGTCATCCGGCTGCACGCCTCCACCGGCACCACCGGGCGCCCCAGCTGGGTCGGCGTCACCCGCTCCGACGCCGAGGGCTGGACCGAGGCCGTCGCGCACGCCCTGCGCACCCAGGGGCTCACCCGCGACGACATCGTCATCCACGGCTCCGGGCTGACCCTCTTCGTCGGCGGCCTGCCCGTCCGCGACGCCGTCGAGCGGATCGGCGCCACCCTCGTCCCCATCGGCACCGGCGCCTCCGAGAAGGCGCTGCTCGCCCTCCAGTCGATGCGGGTCACTGCGCTGCACTCCACGCCGTCGTACGCCCGCTACCTCGCCGAGTACCTGCGCGAACGCGGCCACGACCCGCGGGCGTTCGGCCTGCGGAAGGTCATCGTGGGCGGGGAGCCGGGAGGCGGCGAGCCGGCCTTCCGCGCCCAGGTCGAGGCGGACTGGGGCGCGGCCGTCACCGAGGGGCTCGGCAACGCCGACATGGCGCCGATCATCTTCGCCGAGCCGCCGGGCGCCGGCGGGATGCGGCTGACCGCCCAGGACATCGTGCTCGTCGAGCTCATCGACCCCGACACCGGCGAGACCGTCCCCGCCGAGCCCGGCGCGAGCGGCGAACTCGTCTACACCTCCCTGAACCGCCGAAGCTGCCCGCTGG
Source organism: Streptomyces spiralis (assembly GCF_014654675.1). GTDB lineage: Bacteria > Actinomycetota > Actinomycetes > Streptomycetales > Streptomycetaceae > Streptomyces > Streptomyces spiralis. The sequence continues at coordinate 20,558 of NZ_BNBC01000060.1, read as the reverse complement.
TCCGCTTCCGTACCCGCGACCGGGTCACCGTCACCGGCCGCGACACCGACGGCGCCCCGCTGATCCGATGCGTCGGACGCACCGACGACATGCTCATCGTGCTCGGCGTCAACGTCTTCCCCTCCGCGGTGCGCGACATCGTCCAGGCCCTCCACCCGCGCACCACCGGAGCCCTGCGGATCCTCCTCGACCACCCGGGACCGCGCGTCGAACCACCCCTGCGGATCGAGGTGGAGCAGGGCAAGCACGAGGCGGACGCCACGCTCGCCTCCGAGGTGGAGCAGCTGGTCAAGTCCCGGCTGAGCGTGCCCGCTTCGGTCCGGCTCGTCTCGCCCGGATCCCTCGGGCGGTCCGAGATGAAGACCCGCCTCGTACACGTCGCCGACGGCAGCCGACCGCGCGGGGCCGGGAGCCGTCCGGGCCGCTGACCGCGTGGGATCAGCATCAGGGAGCCGCCGACCGCGCGGGCACCAGGAGCCCCGGGCCCGCTGACCGTACGAGGAGGACAGCTAGGTTATGTGCATGACCGAGTCAGCCGACAGCGACGTCCTCGACACGGGGCCCGGCGACGCGGCGGAGCCGGAGGCGCCCCCGGGCGAGGCCTCGGGACGCGCTCGCGGTCCCCAGCGCCTGCTCATGATGCTGCTCGGCGACTACTGGTTCGACCGCCCCGAGGCCCTGCCGTCCGCCGCTCTCGTGGCACTCCTCGCCGAGTTCGGAGTGAGCGAGGTCGGGGCGCGCGCCGCCCTGAGCCGGCAGTCCCGGCGCGGCCTCCTCGACGTCGAGAAGCGCGGCCGCCGCACGTACTACCGGCTCAGTGCCCGCTCCGTCGACCACTTCACCGACACCGGCGGGCGCATCGCCGCCTTCGGCACCGACGACGCGGCGCGCACGTGGGACGGCCGGTGGTCGCTCGTCGCGTTCTCCGTTCCCGAACAGCAGCGCGCCGTCCGCCACACCCTGCGCGAACAGCTCCGGTGGCTCGGCTACGCCCCCCTCTACGACGGCGTGTGGATCTCGCCGCACGCGCGCGAGGAGGAGGTGCGGGATGTCCTCTCCGAACTGGGCGTGGCCACCGCGACGTTGTTCACCGGCACACCCTCCGCGCTCACGCCCGCCGCGGGTGATCCCCTCTCGGCCTGGGACCTCGATGCGCAGGCCGCGGCCTTCGAGCGGTTCACCCGGAGGTGGGGCGTGTGGCGCAAGCGCGCCGAGGACGGCGGCGTCAGCCCCTCGGAAGCGCTGCGGGCCCGCACCGAACTCATCACCGAGTGGAGGGTGCTGATGACGCACGACCCGGCGCTGCCGCCCCAGCTGCTGCCGCCGCACTGGCCGCTCGCGGCGGCCCGCGCCGTCTTCGTCGCGGTGTACGACGCGCTGGGACCGCTCGCCGAGTTCCGGCTGCGCCAGCTCATCGCGCTGCACGACGCGGAACTCGCGGGGCTCGCGACGCACCACACCGTGGCGGACCTGGCGAAGCTGTAGGCCGCACACGCCCGACCCGACCGTGCCGTGTGCCGGGCGGGCCGCCGGCGTGCCCGCACGCCGCACGGGCGGCCTGTCTGCATGGGGCACGGCCGGTCGGCCGAAGGCCCCGAAGGCTGCCGCACACCCCTTGACGCCGCCGATCAATTGTCGGTGAATTGATGCACGCTCGTCACAGCAAGTGCCGTATATCGATGAGAAGCTGATCCGGCGAGCGTCCCGCCCCGACCAGGGAGGTACTGGTGCCGAGCACCATCCTTGACCCCACCGGAGGCAGTTCCCCCGCCGCGCCCGACGACGGCCGGCCCGCCCCGCGTTCGACGGCCGTCCGGCTGCGCGGAGCCCGCATCGGACTGCTGGAGAACACCAAGCACAACGCGGCCCTGCTGCTCCAGGAACTCGGCGCCCTGCTGACCGCCGAGCACCACGTCGCCGCCCTTGTGCCGTACACCAAGCGGAACTTCGCCGTGCCTGTGCCCGACGGCCTCCTCCACGAGCTCGCCGACGGCTGCGACGCCGTGATCACGGGCGTCGGCGACTGCGGTTCGTGCAGCGGTTCCGCCGTCGCCGACGGCATCCTCCTCGAACGCCACGGGGTGCCGACTGCCGTCATCTGCTCCGACGCGTTCACCGCGAGCGCGGACGCCATGGCCGAACTCACCGGGGACGGCGACTTCCCGTACCTGACCACCTCTCATCCCGTGGCCTCCCTCACCCCCGGCCAGGTGCGGGAGCGCGCCCGGCAGCTCCTGCCGGCGATCGTGGCCCGGCTGACCTGCGCCGCCCCCGGCGCGGCGACCGCCGCTCAGGGGGCCATCGGACCGGGCGCCTGCGACGGCACCACATCCACCGCCGCTCACACCGCTGTGACCGGAGGCGCCCGGTGAACACTCCCGGCACCCCCCACACCCCCCGCATCGAGGTCCCCTTCGACGCCGACCACGCCCAACAGGCCGTCGAGTACGGCTACGGGCGCGAGTGGTCCGACGGGCTGCCGCTCGTCCCCGTCACCCCCGCCCTCGTCGACCGCTTCCTCGCCACGACGCCCCGCGACCCGGCCGAGGTCATCGGCCGCATGGAGCACCTCGGCCGGTCCTGCACCGTCGAACTCGCCGCCGTCAACGCGGCCATGGCCGGCTGCGCACCAGCCCACTTCCCGGTCGTCCTCGCCGCCTGGGACGCGCTCATGCTCGAGCGGGCCGCGCGCGGCGGAGCCTGGCAGTCCACCTCCGGGCCCTCCCCGCTGATCGTCGTCAACGGCCCCATCCGCAAGGAGCTCGGCTTCAACTCCACCGGCGGCGCCCTCGGCCCCGGTTTCCGCGCCAACGCCACCGTCGCCCGCGCCCTCGGCCTCATTGTCCGCAACGCCTTCGGGCTGCGCCCCCACGGACTCGAGCAGTCCACCCAGGGCGTCCCGGGCCGCTGGACGCTGTGCATCGGTGAGAACGAGGAGGACAGCCCCTGGGAGCCGCTCGCCGCGAGCACCGGCCTCGGCGCCGGCACCCCCGACGCCGCCACCGCCACCCTCCTGCGCACCTGCGCCTATGTCGACAACCGGCACACCGCCGACCCCGAACAGGTCCTGTGGGACCTCGCCGACGCCATGTCCGCCACCGGCTCGATCATCTTCCGGCACACCGCCTGCGCCCTCGTCCTCGGCCCCGACCACGCCCGCATGCTCGCGGACGCCGGGTACGACCGCCGCGACGTGCAGCAGTGGCTGTACGAGCACGCCGGCCGCACCGTCGCCGACCTGCGCCGCGCCGGCAAGGACGGGGTCGGCGAGGACAACGGCGTGCGGTACGCCACCGGAACCGCCCCCGACGCCCCCGGCGGCGAGGAGTTCGTACGGTTCCTGCCCTCGCCCGAGTCGATCCCCGTCCTCGTGGCGGGCTCCCACGGGGCCGCGATGTCCATGGTCGGCCGGATCTTCGGCGCCTGGTCGGGCACTGCCGTCCCCATTGTCCGCAGCGAACCGGACCCGAACCCCCTCCAGGAGGCCTGACGTGCTCGACACCGACGCGCTGGCGCAAGTCCGCCGCACCCTGGAGGCCGACGGCTTCCATCTCGACGCCCGCGAGGACGGCGACCGGCTGCACATCACCGTCACCGCCGACCCCGGGACCTGCGGCGACTGCCTCGTCCCCAAGGACGTCCTGCGGCAGATCCTGCGGCGGGCCCTCGGCATCCCCGCGGAGTCCATCGACGTGACGTATCCGAATGACAGCCTCGGCTCGTACGATCCGCTCGGCCCGAGCGACGCCCTCGGCCCGGACGCGACCCGCGTAACCCGTGAGGAGACCGCCAAGTGACCGCCGACTTCGACGCCCCGGACGACCCGATCGCCGCCGCGGACCCCGCCGCCGACGGCCAGTGGCTGCGCGGCCGCGGCGCCCTTGTCACCGGGGCCGGACTCACCGGACCCGAGGGCGGCGTCGGCCATGCGATCGCCCGGGTCTTCGCCCGGCACGGAGCCGCCGTCGCCGTCCTGGACCGCGACCCGGAAGCCGCCGACCGCACCGTCGAGGCGATCCTGAAGGACGGCGGCCAGGCCTTCCGCGTCGACGCCGACGCCACGCGCGACGAGGACTGCCGGCGCGCCGTCACCGTATGCGCGCAGCGCTTCGGCGGACGCCTGGACGTCCTGGTCAACAATGTGGCCTCCGGCGAACGGTCCGGTCTCTTCGAGGTCGGCACGGACGACTGGGACCGCCTCATGGACGTCAACCTCAAGAGCGCCTGGCTGATGACCCGGCACGCGGAGCCGGTGATGGGGGAGGGGTCCGCGATCGTCAACATCTCCTCCGTGGGTGCCCACAGGCCCGGCCCCGGCATGGTCTACAGCGTGGCCAAGGCCGGCCTGGAGAACCTCACCAAGGGCGCGGCGAGCACGCTGGGACCGCGCGGCATCCGCGTCAACTGCGTACAGATCGGGGCGATCTGGTCATCGATGGCGGCCCGCAACATCCCGGCCGACGCCCGGGACGCCCGCCGCCGCGCCATCGTCCTCGGCACGGAGGGGACGCCCTGGGACCCGGCGTACGCGGCCCTGTTCCTGGCCGGCGACAAGGCGCGCTGGATCTCCGGGCACATCCTCACCGTCGAGGGCGGCGGCATGGGCCGCCCGCCCCGCTGAACGGCACCTGCCTCGGCCTTCCGTTCAGCGGAAGGCGCCCTGTTCGCAGGCCCGTGTCCGCAGCACTCTGGAAACCGCCGGCGTTCCACTCCGGCCCCTCGGGGCAACCGGCGTCCGAAGCCCGCAAGCCTCCGGTCCGCAATCCGAAACCCACAACGAAACAAGCAACCCGAAACCCACAACCCCGGGTCCCCGGTCCGCAATCCGTCGATGCGTCGGGTCCGCCCGCACGCAAAGGAGATGACGATGACGTCATTCGCGCGCAACCAGTGGTACGTGGCCGCCTACGGCAGCGAGATCGGGCGGGAGCTGTTCACCCGCACCGTCTGCGGCGAGTCGATCCTTTTCTGGCGTACCGAGGCGGGCGAGGTCACCGCCATGGCGGACCGCTGCGTACACCGCCGTTTCCCGCTCTCCGAGAAGCCGAGCCGGCTGGACGGTGACACGGTCGTCTGCGGCTACCACGGCTTCACCTACGGTGCCGACGGCGTGTGCGTGAGCGTGCCCGGCCAGAAGCGCGTGCCCCGCACCGCCCGGCTCGCCTCCTACCCCGTCAAGGAGCAGGACTCCTTCGTGTGGGTGTGGATCGGCGACAAGGACAAGGCCGACGAGGCCTTGATCCCCCGCGCCCCCTGGCTGGACTCACCCGACTACACCACCGTCAGCGGCATGGAACCGCTGGCCGCCCGCTACGGCCTCCTCGTCGACAACCTGCTCGACCTGTCCCACGAGACGTACCTGCACGGCGGCTACATCGGCACCCCCGAGGTCGCCGAGACCCCCATCACCACCGAGGTCGACGAGAAGGCGGGCGTCGTGTACGTCAGCCGCCACATGGACGACGCGGCCTGCCCGCCGTTCTACGCCAGGTCCACCGGCATCACCGGCCGCATCACGCGCTGGCAGGACATCGAGTACCACGCCCCCTGCCTGTACCTGTTGCACTCGCGCATCGCCCCCGTCGGCGCACCCGGCCCGCGCGAGGACGGCAGCGACCCGGACGCCTTCCACGTCGAGGTCGTCTACGCCATCACCCCCGAAACCGAGCACAGCACCCACGACTTCTGGGCCGTGGCCCGCGACTTCGCCCTGGACGACCAGGAGGTCTCCCACTTCCTGCACGAGAACAACCGCACCGTCGTCCTCCAGGACGTCGTCGCCCTGGACAAGCTGGAGCAGGTCATCGCCTCCGAGCCGGCCGGGACGCAGGAACTCAGCATCAACATCGACACCGGTGGCCTGGCCGCCCGCCGCATCCTCAAGCGGATGGTCGAGGCCGGCACGGCCGCATCCACGGCGGCCGAACCCACGGCAGCGGAATCCGCGGCGGCCGTCCGATGAGTCCGCAGCCCACGACGATGCTCGACGGAGACACGGTCTACCGGATCGTTTGGGTCCCCGGCACGGACCGGCTGCGCGGCTGGTGCTGGTGCGGCGAGTCCCGGGAGTCCGAGGACCCGGTGGAGCTGTGGGCGTGGTTGCTCGCCCATCCCGACGAGCACCCGGGCCGGGGGACCGCCCCCGCCCCGGGCCCCGCGCCCCGCCCCCACCGACTCGTCGGCGTCTGACCGCGCACTGGCGTACTCAAGGACCTCTGATGACCACAAGCACCACCGCACCCGAGGCCGAGCTCGACCTCGTCGTGGCCCGCCGCACCGACGAAGCCGACGGTGTGGTCTCCCTCGACCTGCGCCGGGCCGACCACGCCCCGCTGCCCGCCTGGACGCCCGGCGCGCACATCGACCTGGTGCTCGCCCCGGATCTCGTACGGCAGTACTCGCTGTGCTCGTCGCCGGACGCCACCCACGTATGGCGCGTCGCCGTCCTGCGGGAGGACGAGGGGCGCGGCGGATCCCTCCAGGTGCACGACAAACTGGCCGAGGGGGACCCGGTCCGGGTGCGCGGCCCGCGCAACCACTTCCCCCTGGAGCGCGCCGAGCGGTACCTCTTCATCGCCGGCGGCATCGGCATCACCCCGATCATCCCGATGCTGGAGCAGGCAGAACGGGAGGGATCCGCATGGGAGTTGGCCTACGGAGGGCGGACGCTTTCGTCGATGGCCTTCCGGGAGGCACTCGTCACGCGGTACGGGGACCGAGTGCGGGTTCGACCTGAGGACGCGTACGGGCTCCTCGACCTCGACACGCTCCTGGGGACCCCGCGGCCCGGCACACTCGTCTACTGCTGCGGCCCGGAACCACTCCTCAAGGCCGTCGAGGAGCGCTGCGCCGACTGGCCGCCCGGCACCCTCCACGTCGAGCGGTTCGCGCCGAAGGAGCTTCAGGCGCCCGTACGGGACGGGGCGTTCGAGGTCGAGCTGGCGCAGACCGGCATCACGGTGACCGTCCCGCCGGACAAGTCCGTGCTGCAGGCGGTCGAGGAGGCCGGGGTGCAGGTCCTTTTCTCCTGCCAGGAGGGCACGTGCGGCACCTGCGAGACGGCCGTGCTGGAGGGCACGGTCGACCACCGCGACTCCCTGCTCACCCCCGCCGAACAGGATGCGCACGAAACGATGATGATCTGCGTCTCCCGGGCCGCGTGCCCGAGGCTCGTCCTGGATCTTTGACGGCCGGCGTCGCCCGGGGCTCGGCCCGGATTCTCGACGGCCGCGTGACGGGCCGGTGTGTCCTGCGTGCGGCCCCACCGCCGATGTAGCCCGGACACGCCGGTTACGAGCAGCCGCCCCCCACCCGACCCCTGAGGAGGCCGAGGGAAGGGTGAGAGCCGCTCGCGAGAGCCCGCGACAGCGGCCCATGCCCCGGGGGACGGCCTCGCTCGTGGTCGCCGGGGCATGCCGTTCCTGCCGGACCGCTCGTCATTCGACCAGCATCCCGTCGCCCCGAATACTCGCCAGAGCATTGACGGCCGTTACGGTTCTGCCTAGCTTGTCGGTGACATACCCCAGTCCGCTGTGGAGCGGCGGGCACCCGGACGAGGAGGTCCGCATGCAGCGCCGAGCCCCGACCGACAGCTGCTCGGTGACGGCCAGGGCTCTGCAGGTGCTGGAAGCCTTCACTCCGGACCGGCCCGTCCTGCGGCTCGCCGAAATCTCCCGCCACACCGGCCTGCCCCTCACTACCACCCACCGGCTGGTGAAGGAACTGGCCGGCTGGGGCGCGCTCGAACGTGAGCCGGACGGCCTCTATCGCATCGGGCTGCGGTTGTGGGAGATCGCCTCCCTCGCCCCGCGCGGCCTCGGCCTGCGCGAGGCCGCCCTGCCCTACCTCTCCGACCTCGGGCACATCACCCGCGAGAACGTGCAGCTCGCCGTCCGCGAAGAGCTGTCCGTCGTCTACGTGGAGCGCCTCGCCGGCCGTGACGCGGTCCGGGTCCTCACCCGCGTCGGCGGGCGGTTCGACCTCACGCCCACCGGCGTCGGCCTCGTCCTCCTCGCCCATGCACCCCGGGAGATCCAGGAACGGGTGCTCTCACGGCCGCTCGTCCGGCACACGGAGAAGACCCTGTGCACCCCGGACGAGGTCCGCCGCGCCCTCGCCGAAGTGCGCCGCACCGGGGTCGCCATCAGCGACCGGCAGGTGACGATGGACGCCATGTCCGTCGCCGCCCCGGTCTACGGGCCGGACAACACCGTCGTCTCGGCCGTCTCGGTCGTCGCCCACGCCGACGCCGTGAACCCGCACGCCCTCGCCCCGCTGGTGCAGGTCGCCGCGCGCGGGATCTCACGGTCCCTCGGGGCACGGCTCAGGTCCTCGGTCGCCTGACGGACACGATCGGGCCGCCTGGCGGACGGACACGGGTCAGGTGGCGGAGCGGATACGGAGGTCCAGCCAGGCGGTTTTCGGGCGGACCTTAGCGGTCATGGGCGGTCAGTGCGCGCATGACTGGCCGGCCGCGCATGAACCTGGCTCCACTCATCGGGCCCCCTTGGAATCGATCATCCAGGGAACCGGGAGGCGCTCTACCGGCGGACCGCCGAGATCAGTCCGCCGGGCCGCTCCTCGCGCTGCGGCGGGGTGCTGATCGGGCGGCCGTAGGCGGCAGCGCGTTCGCGCAGAGTGTGGCAGCTGGCCTCCCAGCCGTGCCCGGCCAGCCAGCCCACCGGGTCGTCGGGCATCTCCGAGACCCACATGGACGCCGCCGATCCCGGCACGGCGTCCGCGCCGAAGCGCTCGATCACACCGCGCGAGCCCAACGTCAGCCCCATCCGACTGCCTGCCGCCGACTGCGCGCTGATCCGGGCCAGCAGCAGCTCCACCGCGTCCTCGGGCAGATAGATCAGCAGTCCTTCGGCGATCCACACGGTCGGCAGCGCCGGGTCGTGCCCTGCGGCGGCCAGCGCGCCTGGCCAGTCCTCACGTAGATCCACCGCGACGGTGATCCGCTCGCAGCGTGCGACGGCCCGCTCCTGGCGCAGCACCGAAGCCTTGAAGTCCAGTGGCGCGGCGGTGTCGACCTCGAACAGCCGGGTGCCCTCGGGCCAGTCCATCCGGAAGGCCCGGCTGTCCATGCCGGCGCCGAGCAGCACGACCTGCCGGACACCGGACGCGGAGGCCTGCTGCAACAGGTCGTCGAGGAACTTGGTCCTGATGACGATGGAGAACGACACGGCCAGCCTTCGGCGTCGCGCGGCCTCGTCATCGGGCAGTGGCGGCGAGGAGGGCCACAGGCCGCCGGCGGTGGCGAGGGCCTGTGCCAGTGGGTCGTGGAACAGCGCGTTCTCCCGCTCGGTCTCCAGCGCCCGCACCCTGGCCACCCCAACCGCCGTGGCCCACACTCCCGACGGCTGCACCCGCTCCTGCTCATCAGTCACCGCGCCAGCCTAGATGATCGATTCCAAGGGGCCTGATGAGGGGAGCCAGCGTTATGCGAGGCCAGCCCGTCATGCGCGCGCTGACCGCCCTTGGGAAGCAGCGGCTCGAGGGTGGGAGGCCGAGGGCCGTGCGCGGGGTGCGGAGGCCGGCCCGTGCGACAGGCGTCGTTGACGTTCCAGCCCAGGGCTCGCCTGTGGCCGGACCGCTGCCGGGACCTAGTGGCCACCATTGACCTGCAGCCGTCCCGGGGGCCGGGCACTGTCGCCGGACCCACGGAGACGGCGGTGGCGAATGGCGCTAGGGAACGGCGGCTGCCGCCTTGGGGGCGGTGGCCAGCCGCAGGCCGACTTCCACGAGGGTCCAGCCGAGACGAGTACGCAGGTCCCGGTGGCTCCGGGCCACTGCGGCGAGACGGTACGCCTCGGCTTCGGTACGGAGTTCGGCGGCGCGGACATGGTGCAGGGTGAGGTGGATCTCGGGGCGCATCGGGCTGTGGCCTTTCATTCCGCGGTGAGGGGGAATGCATGTGTGTGGATGCGTACTTGGGCGGTGTTGGCGTCGTCCTCGTCGGCGGCCCGCTCGCGGAAGGTGTCGACGAGCGCGTGCATCTTCTCGGCGAGTTCGCGGGTCAGTTCGGGGGTCAGCCGCAGTGTCGCGCTGCTCATGTCCCAGGCGCGGTTCCACTCCTCCGGCCATGCCTGGCGGTTGCCGAGCCAGGTCGACAGGTCCCGGGTCTGGGTGGTCGCGATCTCGTGGAGGTACATGTCGGCAGCCCCGCGCACATCGGGGTTGGCGTCCGTGAGCAGTGCGTCGTCGAAGCGCAGGCCCTTGTGGACCGCCTTCCACCACCGTTCCCGGCCCTTGCCGCGCTCCGGGGCGTCCTCGATGAAGCCGTGAAGGGCGAGCTGCCGCAGGTGGTAGCTGGTCGCACCGCTTGACTCACCCAGCTTTTCGGCGAGTTGAGACGCGGTGGCCGGACCGCCGAAGCGCAGCGCGTCCAGCAGCTGCATGCGCAGTGGGTGTGCGAGCCCGCGCAGAGATCGGGCATCGAGATTGCGGATGTGTGGCGCCTGAGGCTCGTTCATGGTTACAAAGATAGCGATGCAAAGGAATGGTTGCAACGGATTCTTTGCATCTGACTTCGGAGCGGCTGCGCTTCATTTGGTGGCATCGCTTGCACGGACAGGGTGGCGCGCTCGCCACGCTGCTGACACTGCAGGTGGCTCTGCTTGATCTGGCGGCGGCGGAGAAATGGGCCTCCGGCCGACTCGTCAAAGCCCTCGCCCCTCCCATGGGTTTCACCGCGGCTGTGGCCGCGGTCAACGAGACATCCGCCCGGCCGGCCGCCGCACCCCACCGAGCGCGCGCAGAAGGGCCGTCGTCGAAGCCGGGACGCCCCGACGCCGCCCTCGCTGGCAAGGCCAGCCGCAGGCGGCGCCGCAGGGAATAGGCGTCTTCGCCAGCTGGTAGGTAAGGCGTCCGCCCGGCGTCCACGTGGCTGCCATCGGCATGTGGGTGGTGGGGGTTCGAAGAGGTGCCGAGACGCGCTCGATCTCGTGAGAGGCCGTAACCACGGCCGGTATACGACAAGGCGTCACCCTCGGCACCCGCCCGACCGCCACCACCAAACCCAGGACCGCCCGCCGATCTACGGGAAGGCCACCGCGGGCCTGGATGGACGAAGGTATGACGGCCCTGCTGTTCGAACGGCCCGGGCTCCTCCTGACTGGCCCAGACCTTCCTTACCCGGGGATTAGGCTGGTGGTGCTCGGGGCTACTGGGGGAGGCGGAAGGTTCTGTCATGCCTCGAGGCGTCTGGAGCGGTGCGATCAGCTTCGGGCTGGTGACTTGACTGAACTCGTCAAGTGTCCCCATCCGACCTTGGGTCGGCACCGCGACTATCAGCGGGAACGATCATGGTCGTCTGAGTTCCTCCACGCGAAGGCAGGGCGCAGCACGTGGCGACGGCGAATGGATGGCACGCCTACTGCGTGTCGGCCCTACCTAGCCGTTGTCTGTGAAGTTCGGTGTACCGCGAGCGCATGGCGGTGCTGGCGGCCGGGCCGGCGGCGAAGACGAAGGCCTCGCTGTCGTCGAGGGGTCTTCCTGTACGGGCGTCGACCAGGACCGGCTCGACCTCCTCGCCGCTGGCGGCGTCGACCAGGATCATCGATCGCTCCTGCGGCGCCAGGTGTCGGTTTCCCCAGGCGGCGAGAGCCACGATCACTGGCCGCAAGGACCGGCCTCGCTCGGTGAGAACGTACTCATAACGGGCTGGCTTGTCCTGGTACAGCCGTCGTTCCAGCAGGTCGTCCGCGACCAGCGTCTTCAGCCGCGCGGTGAGCATGCTGGTGGAGATGTTCAGGTTCTGCTGGAACTGGTCGAACCGCGTATAGCCGTCGAAGGCGTCATGCAAGATCAATAGAGTCCACCACTCGCCGACGTGCTGCGCCGTCGTCGACAGCGGACACTCGCGGTCCTCCAGCCGTATGCGGCTCGGCATGCCACCTCCAGAAACTTACTGCTAATGTCGAAGTCACTAGCTTCTATTCTAGCAGTAAGCAGGTCCCGCATCCGTGATACGTGGACCGCACAGAGGAAGAGCTCATGACTCAGAACCCGACATCGATCGACCCCGCCGACCTGCCCGAGGCGATCACCCGCTACCTGGCGGGCCGTGCAGCCAAGGATGCCTCCGCTGCCGCGACGGCCTTCGCGCCGCACGCCACGGTTACGGACGATGGGCAGACCTACGAGGGACGTGAGGCCATCACGCGATGGCTCGGACAGACCGACACCGAGTACTCGTACACGACCACGCTCACTGGTGTCGAACGTGACGCAGCCGACCGGTACACCGTCCACCAGCGGCTGGAAGGGAACTTCCCCGGCGGGAAGGTCGACCTGCGATTCCGCTTCACCCTGGCCCACGGACTGATCAACGATCTCAGCATCGCCCCCTGACCGCCGCTGCCCCCTTGCCCACTCACCCCTGACAGGAGCACCAACATCATGAGGACCTGGTTCATCACCGGCGGCACCCCCGGCGGATTCGGCATGGCCTACGCCGAATCTGCCCTGGAACTGGGGGACAACGTCGTCCTCACCGCCCGCCGCCCCCACCTGCTCGACGACTGGGCCGCTCGCCACGGCGACCGGGTGCTCGTCCACCCACTCGACGTCACTGACGCGCAGCAGGTCCACGAGGCCGTCGGGGCCGCCGAGGAACGGTTCGGTGGTATCGATGTCTTGGTCAACAACGCCGGCCGGGGATGGTACGGCTCCGTCGAAGGCACGCCCGACAGCGACGTCAGGGCATCTTTCGAGCTGAACTTCTTCTCCGTCACGCAGACGCTCCGCGCCGTCCTGCCGGGCATGCGAAAGCGCGGCAACGGATGGATCATCAACATGTCCTCCGTCGCCGGCCTGCGCAGCGTGCCTGGATTCGGCTACTACAGCGCCGCCAAGTACGCCATCGAAGGTCTCAGCGACGCGCTGCGCCACGAAGTCGCCCCGTTCGGCATCAAGGTCCTGGCCGTGGAGCCGGGCGCTTTTCGAACACACGCCTATGCGTCGTTCGCCGACGAAGCCGTGAACGAGACGGTCGATGCCTACCTGCCATTGATTCAGTCCGTCCGCTCCACCATGATCGAACAGGACGGCCAGCAGCCCGGAGACCCCCACCGCGGAGTACGCGCTGTACTGGACGCCATGAACAGCGCCACCCCGCCCCGCCGTATCGTCCTCGGCGCTGACGGCTACGAGGCCGTTCAGGGGCAGTTGACAGACATGGCCGCAGAACTGCGCGCCTTCGAGGCTGCCTCGCGCAGCGCGGACTTTCCGCAGGACCGCTGAAGAAGGCCGAAGAAGCCCCGCCTTGCTTCCGGCGGCGGGGCTACCTTCGAGCGCCTCAGCTACGCACGAAGTCCAGCAGGTCGGCGTTGAACCGCTCGGCGAACTTGGGCACCATCGCGAGCCCGTGGGGCGCCCCTTCGCCGTCTTCAACATCAACGGAGCAATGGCTCCCACCAGCACAGCCTTGGCGACCCGTCCCGTCCCGTGCCGGCCCATGTACCGCAACCCCGGCCTCCGGTGGTGTGTCCGACGAGGACCACACTGCGCAGGTCGAGCTCCTCGATGACGGCAGCCAGATCGTCGGCGTAGGTGTCGAGGTTGTTTCCCTCCTAGGGCTGACCCGAACGCCCCCCCGCCATGACGGTCGTCGGCCACGACCCGGAACCCGTAGTCGGCCGTCCACATCATCTGAGGGTCCCAGGCGTCCGCGGTCAGCGGCCACCCGTGGGAGAAGACAGTGTGGTTCTCGCCGGGTGGCACTCGGCCATGTTCGACGGGGTCCCACCACCGTCACGGGCGTTCGCCATCGTCACATTTCTTGAGGAGGCTGACACGACGTGGCCGATGCCGCCGGGTCGCTCGTTCGCGCGGCCGGCCATCCGGTGCTCTTCCCTCGGTTGTTCTGCCACCCGCGCCCCGCCGGACTGCACGCGCTGTGGATGACTGCCCTCGTCGGGATCGCCGCAAGGCGCCAGGTTCGCCTGCTGCACCATCCCGGCGACAGCGGATGCGGGTCGTGTCGGCAGCCGGCGACCTCTTCACATCAGGGTCAACGCTGGAGGATCTCCACCATGCGGGGGCCGTTCGCGGTCGCCCCCTGCCGGATGTAGTCGGTGAGATCGTCCAAGGACTCGGCTCGGTGCGTCTCCAGGCCGTAGCCACGGGCGATGTCCAGCACGTTGAGCCCCGAGATGTCGAGGTACTCACCCTTGGGGACGTGCAGTAGCTCGGAGAACTCCTCCAAGGCCCGGTACTTGGTGTTGGTGCAGACGACGTAGGTCACGGCTACCTGGTGGCGGGCCGCGGTCCAAAGTGCCGCGGGGGTGTACTGCATGGCGCCGTCGCCGATCAGCGCAACTACGGGGCGATCGGGGCGGCCGAGCCGCAGTCCGATGGCTGCAGCCAGCCCCCACCCCAGGCCTCCGGCGGCACAGTAGAACAGCGACTTGGCCCGGGTGATGGTGAGGCGGTCGCGCAGTTCGTCGGAGGAGGTCCATTCCAGGGCGATGACGGTGTCGTCGGTCTTGCCGCGGTCGATCGCGTCGAGGATGGCCTCGGCAGTGAAGTGTGGGCCGCTGGTATCGGCTTCGGGCAACGTGCGGGCCGGCGGCCAGGCACGGCCGCTCTCGGCCACCGCCGCGGCCACCCGTACGAGGGCGTCCGACGGGTCGCCGATCGCAATGCGCCCAAACGGTGCTCGGGCCGCCTCGTCGGGGTCGTCGGTGACCGCGTGCACGCTAACGCCGGGCCCCAGGAAATCGTCGTCGCTCGGTGCGTGGTACCGGAAGACGGGCGCTCCGAAGCAGACCACCGTGTCGTACTGCCCCAGGATGTCCGCGACCGCGCCCGCTGCTGAGGGGAGTTGCCCCTGGTAGCAGCGGTGCCGGGTCGGGAACGGCGAGCGAGGCGGGCTGGGCGCGATCCAAACGGGCAGCCGGGCGCGCTCGGCCAGCGCGACGGCGGCGGGGAACCCTTCCTCGGTGTCGGCGCCGGGGCCCAGTACGAGAGCCGGCGCCGAAGCGCCGCTCAGCGCCTCGACCAGGGAGTCCAGCGCCTTCTGCGATAGCACCGGGTCCCCGATGACCTCCCGCTCGGCGAGCAGTTCGAGGGCGCCGTCCTCGGCCGGCTGCGTCCAGTCGTCCAGGGGGACAGACAGGTACACCACGCCACGAGGTGCTGAGTTTGCAAGCATGAGCCCCTTGGACAGCAGTGCCGGGCCGTCCTGCGGCCGCAGCGGCTCGCCCGACCACTTCACCAACGGGTCGCCGAGCTTTACCGGGTCGACGTTGGTGAGCATCGCCCCGACCGGCACGTACCGGCGTGCCTGCTGCCCGGCCATGATGACCATCGGTGTGTGGCAGTCTGCGGTGTTGGTCATGCATCCCATCGAATTGCCGGTGCCGGAGGCCGCGTGCAGGTTCAGGAAGCCGATCGTGCCCGAGGCCTGCGCGTAGCCGTCGGCGATCGCGATCGCGGCGCCCTCCTGGAGGACGAGGTAGTACGGAATGTCATCCGGGAGGCCGGTCAGGAACGACAGCTCGTTGGAGCCCGGGTTCCCGAAGACGGCCGTCACCCCGTGACGGCGAAGCACCCGGTAGAAGGCATCACTGACACTGGCCACAGCAATCATCCCTCACACAGAGTGGTCATATCGCTACGACCCCGTCCTTGCCCTCCGCATTATTGAGGACCAATCTGAGCATTGCTGCCCATGGGAGGGGTGTGTTCGCTGTCCCAACGGCCAGCAGACCCGCACCGGCATGCGCCGGGCGGCGTGCTCAGCGCCATCCGATCTGTCCGCTCATCACCTTGCCGAGGATGGATTGCGTTCGGATCGCAAGGTCTGCCTCCTGTCGGATTGTCGGCGTACGCGATAGCGCCAACACGACCAGGTCGTCCTGGCGCTCACCGTCGGTCCACCGCGAATGGCAACACTGGCCACACAGGCCGCGGCAGCGACGCCGATACCCGCGCGGGTATGTAGGACGACGCCCACCACAAGGGGCGCAGCGGCCAGCAAGGGCAGACCCATGTATGGCTCGGGAGCGAATAGGTCGGTGGCCATCCCGCCAAGGATCAAGAACGCGGGGCGCAGACGGGCGACCCTCATGGCGTTGAGGTACATGCTGGCGACGGGGGTGGGCGGCATGAGGTGTCACTTCTTCCGGTGGCGGGCGACGGTGATCCCGGTGGATCGGCCTGTATTCCGGGAGTGGCGGCCTCTTCGGGAGAGGCACCCTGGGCACCGCTGCGTGGACATTGGTTACCAGGCTCCAGAGGAGAGTGACGAAGGTAGGTGATGCGCCTGTCTGCTGGCGGGGCGGCAACTAGGCTGCTACTGCGTGCGGCGAATGGCGTGCCACGTCAGATGACCCTCGTCTTGCAGGCCGGTCGGTGGTGTGTTCGGTTTGGTTGCTCGGGTGCTTGACACCGAGCAGTCCTGTAGTTGGGTTGAAAAAGATCTTGGTGCTTCCGTTGCTGTAGTGGTGCCTCCGTCGGCAGTGGCTCCGTCCGGGCTACACAGTTACGTACGGGCATCAGAGACCCACCCATCGACCCACCCATCGCGGCCGTTGTAGCCGTATTCAGCGGACTCGCCGCACTCGGCATTCGGACGGCCTCGCACCAGGCGAACGACACCGCGGCCTCAGATTGAACGGGACCGTTGGCACAACGCGCTGACTCACAGCCCCGGCTGAAACTGGAGCAGTCAGACGGTCTGGGCTGCTCTTAAGAAACCGGTCGCCACGGGAAGCTTTCACGTACCTGAAACGTGATCGCCCCCGTTCGCACCGGGAACCCCCCTACCGTGGAAGCCCAGCCCACGCGGCCACCGTCGTCCGAAGGCAGATCACATTCCGCCCGCGTACGACAGGAGCAGCCCCGTGTCCCGGCTCGCCGCACCCCTCTGGTTCGCCCATGCCCTGCGCGTCCAGCGCGGTCCCATGCCCTGGAGTGCGGTGACCCGAGGTGCGCTCGCCGCCGGGCCGTTGCTGCTCGCCGGCGTCGGTACGGGACACACCGCTCGCGGCGTCCTCGCCGCCATCGCCGCGATGCTCGCCGGCATCAACGACCGGCCCGGCAGCCGTCGGGTCTCCGTCAAGCGGCTCGGGGTGCCCGCGCTCGCCGGGGCGCTCGGGCTGCTCGCGGGCACGTATGCGGGGCAGGGGCTGGCCGCCGTACCGCTGACCTTGGTGCTCACCCTGCTGGGGCTGGTCGCCGGTGGCATCAGCGCGGTCGGGGCCGTCGCCTCCGCCACGGGAACGCAAGTGCTCGTCGGCGCCGCGATCGGCGCCGGGATGCCGGCGGCTGAGAGCGGCTGGCAGCGGGCGCTGGCGTTCCTCTCCGGGGCCGGCTGGCTGCTCGTGCTGCGGCTCGCCCTGCCCACGCCCGGTTCGCTCGCCGGGGACTTCCGCTTCGACGGGGAGCGGGCGGCAGTCGCTGAGGTGTACGACGCCATCGCCGCGCTCCTCGACGCCGTGGGCGGTGAACGGGCCACCGCCCGACGGGCCGCGCTCACCGCCGCCCTCGACCATGCCCAGGACGCCCTCGCCGGACCCCGGCTGCGCCGGTACATCGGCTCCGCCGCCGAGCGTCGGCTGCACGCGCAGTTCGCGGCCGCACTACCCCTCGCCGAGGCCGCCACAGCCCTGTTCTGGTCGGGGGAGCCGGTCTCGGCGCGGACCGCGGAAGGGCCCCGGCGGCTTGCCGCCGCCGTCCGCGGCAACACCAGCCCCGGACCCCTGCCCGCCCCCCACCGGTCGGCCCCCGCCCTGCGCGCCCTCGACGACGCCCTGCTGCACGCGGCCGAGGCCTTCGACCGGGGGGAGGGTGCCGACCGAGGGCTGGTCGGGCGCCGGCGGGGTATCGGGAGCGCCCTGCGCGCCGCGCTCGGCACCGGCGGCCGCGAGTACGGGCTGCGAGTCTCCGTCTGCTTCGGGGCCGCCGCCGCCATCGCCCAGGCGCTGCACCACACCCGCTGGTACGGCCAGCACCAGCACTGGTACTGGCTGCCCGCCACCACTGTCTTCCTTGTCAAGCCCGACCTCGGGCCGCTCGCTTCCCGAGTACTGTGCCGGGCCGCCGGCACCGTGCTGGGCGCCCTGGTGTTCGCCGGGCTCGCAGCGCTGCTGCCCCGGCCCGCCGGGCTGATCGCACTGGTCACGGTCTGCGGGGCGCTCGTCCCCGTCGCCACCCGGCACTTCGCCGCGCAGACCGCCGTCGTCACCGTCCTCGTCCTCGCCCTGGTCATGGCCGGTGGCGAGCCGCAGGCCTCCGTCAGCCGGATCGGCGAGACCCTGCTGGCCTGCGCGCTCGTGCTGCTCGTCGGGCATCTGCCCATGCCCAGGGAGCGCGGCGGCGGGGTACGGGCACGGCTTGCCGCGGCCGGGAGCGCAGCGCACGCCTATCTGGTGCACGTCCTCGGTGAGTCCGACGACCACGCCGAGCGGTGGGCGCTGCGCCGGGAGGCCTACCGCACCCTCGCCGAGGCCCGTACCGCCATCGCGCTCGCCGCGGCCGAACTGCCCGCCCTCGCGCGGCACACCGCGGGCACGGACGCCGTCGCGGACGCCCTGGAACGACTTGTCGACACCACCACAGCCTGCGCCGTCCACCTCGACGACACGGGCCGGCTCGCACCCCGGCATGTCAGACAACTCTGGGACGCCCTGGACGAGCTGAAGCTTCCACAGGGCGAGGTGCCGCTGCCCGCCGCCGTGTAACCCTACGGTCGACCCGGGCATGCCACGTCCAGCCGGCCTCGTCATCACCGACTGCACCGCACTCGTCCATGATGAGGAGGAACAGGTCGGCTTCTGCCAGGATACGGCGATCGTCGTACGCGGCCCGGTCATCAAGTCGATCACGACGGCCGCGTCCGTGCGGGATGGCCCACCGTGCAGCGGATCGAGACGTGCGGGCAGGTTGCAGTGCCAGGGGGTGTCTTTCCGATCATCCCATCGTTGGGTTGGGTGTGAGGGATGGGAAGATAACTGAGGCCGCCTGGGCGGTGATCGAGCCGTTGCTGCCGTCAGTGGGTCGGGCCCGGGGCAGATGGCGGGATCACCGCCAGGTCCTTGAGGGCATCGTGTTCAAGTTCCGCACCGGGGTGCCGTGGAGAGACCTGCCAGAGCGGTTCGGGCCCTGGCAGACGGGGGACGCTTCGCGCGCTGGGCGGCCGACGGCACCTTCGACAAGCTGCCGGCCGCCGCTCTGGGACGGGCTGAGGTGGGCTGGCTGGTCGCGCTGGACTCCACGATCGTCAGGGCTCATCAGCACACCGCGGCCAAAGGGGGCTCCCCGAGCGCGGGCTGGGACGCTCCCGCGGCGGGCTGACCAGGAAGATCCATCTGGCCTGTGACGGGCGGGGCCGGCCGCTGTCCTTCACGGTCACGGCCGGCACCCGCAACGACTGCACCCAGGCCGAAGCGGTCATCGACAAGATCCGTGTCACACAGCCCGGACCGGGACGGCCCCGCGTGCGGCCTGAGCGGGTCGTGGCCGACAAGGGCTACTCGGCCCGGTCCTTCCGCGCCTACCTCCGCAGACGCGGAATCAGGGCAACCATTCCCGAGCGCGTCGACAAACAGCCCGGCCGCTACCTCGCCGCCATCACCCTGGCCAGCACACTCATCTGGCTCGACACGTGATCGACAAGACGCCACCTATAGGGCGTGTTGCGAAAGTGTGTGTGGCGACGGGCGGGCCGTAGTACCCCTGGAGAGTCCAGCATCCGTGTCTCTTCTCATCCGGAGTCGTCGATGGCAGTTCGCCGTGTCATGCCCATCATCCAGTCAGAGGCTGCGCAGG
Source organism: Streptomyces spiralis (assembly GCF_014654675.1). GTDB lineage: Bacteria > Actinomycetota > Actinomycetes > Streptomycetales > Streptomycetaceae > Streptomyces > Streptomyces spiralis. The sequence continues at coordinate 779 of NZ_BNBC01000060.1, read as the reverse complement.
AGAGCCGGGAGTTCTATGGCCTGTTGGGCTTCGAGGAAGTCATGAATATCGGCTGGATCATGACGCTTGCCTCGCCGTCCAGTCCGACGGCGCAGGTCAGCGTTATGACCAGCGACAAGACCGCCCCGGTCACCCCCGATATGAGCGTCGAAGTCGACGACGTGGAGGCGGTTTACGCGGTCGTGCGGGACAGCGGCGCGGAGATCGTTCACCCTCTGCAGGACGAGGAGTGGGGAGTACGACGGTTCTTCGTTCGTGACCCCAATGGCCGCGTGGTCAACGTTCTGAGTCACCGCTGACGCTTCCCGTGCCGCGGGGACGGCGAAGGTCAGAGCCATTCGCAGACGATCGCCTCGACGGATTCGGGACGGCGAAGGGTCAGCTCTGGGTTGGCCCGACGCCATGCAGCCAGGTCGTCATCGAAAACGGTCAGGCTCGCCACGATGAACTGGATCAAGTGTCCCGACCGGTTCCACTTGCTCTTCTCCAACGTGATCACCTCATGGCGTCCCGCCCCGCGCCGCTCCAGCGAGTGCCGGGAGCTGACCCAGTTGAGCCCGTCGAGCATCAGTGCCAGACACGTGGCCCCGGTCTGGACAACGTCAGCCGGCTTTTCCGGTTATGTCAGGGGAGCAATGAGGCCATGCGGCTGCGGCGACTCCACGTCGCTCATGGTGCCGCACGAGGATCCGCCGGACAGAACCTAGTGACCTGAGTCAGAGATTCTTCGGCAGTAGGCGGCCACCTTGTCGAGGATCTCGTCGGCGGTCTTGGTCCAG